>JAHDGJ010000024.1 GCA_020627705.1 Saprospiraceae bacterium | reverse complement strand
CCTCCTAAGAGTCGAAGGGGAGAATCGGTTTACTTCCATAAGTGGCAATAAAAAAAGCCTTCTTTTTGCAAAGCAAAAAAGGCTTGATGTTTATCATGAACCCTTACACAGGATGGCCGTATGCAATCCTGTGTAAACAAAATTTAGTGTTTATTAAACTTTAGGTGATTCGCTTTGCCTATTTGCTACGAAATCCTAAACAGTATGGCCGAAGGCAATCCTGAAAAACTCTAAACGTTCATGTCCCTAGTTTACTTCTAAATGCCAGCCAGAGACGGCTGGTGCATTCATTATAGTAGATACATATAGCATCTACAATCGCTTCCTCTGTCAGCACCATTTAGTAAGGATGGCAGCAGGCAGTCCTATATTACTACACGATCATTTTTTTTATTTTCATTGTTGGAGATATTCTTTTGTTCAAACAAAAAAGGGCAAAAGTGAATGCTCTAAAGCGTCACAAATTAATCTTACCACGATGAAAATACCACAGCAACTGTTTCAAAAAAGTATCCTTCTTATAATCCTATTTTTTTCTGCACTTAGTTCGAATGCTCAAAAAATTGAAACGAAAATTCTTTTAACTAATAAAAAATGGGTCACAGGTAAATTTCTTGGGGTAGAAGAAGAAAGAGTCATTTTATTGGGGAAAAATGAAAAATATCTGCACGATGAATATTTATCAGAACCATTTAATATTCCTTTTTCTAGGATCAATGTCGTAGAACAAAAACACTTTAAATCTAAGGGTGTGATTGTAGTATTGGGTGCCATTTTGGGAGGAATTGCTGGTAGAGAAATAGGAAGGTCTCTTGAAGTACCAATGTCATTGTTAGATTTTGAACAGAGAATCAATGGATTTGTTGGAGGTTTACTTGGCGCTTTGACAGGAAGTTTGATCGGAGTTATGATTCCAAACTATAAAACAAATAAAATTTTTGATTCGAAAATCCATAAGAAAGAGGAGCAATTAAAAAGATTACAATTACTCGAACGATAAAATTGATATTACCTTCAACTGGACTAAATACCAACTCATGAGGCCGTATAGTGGAATAGCTCTATTATTTGTATTTGTACTTTTTGGCTGTGCAAAAGATACCCCATCCGATACAAACCAGAAGGCTGAAGTTCAAACTGTATTGGGTGAATTACAACATGGCTTTACGCTGAATGCCAATACCCAAGCAAAATTTGATGAAGGGCTATTGTTGCTACATAATTTTGAATATGATGATGCTTTAAAAGCATTTGAAGAAGCGACTGCTCAGGACAGTACGGAGATACTCACGCACTGGGGAGAAGCCATGTGTCATTACAAGGCTTTATGGAGATTACAAAATACCGAAAAGGGAAGCGCCATTGTTTCACGATTAGGCAAATCCAAAGAAGAACGTATGACAGCAATTTCGGACCCAATTGAAAAAGAGATGTGGGAACTTATCGAAATCATGTACGGAGAAGGTGAATTTGAAGACCGAAACAAGAAGATTAAAACTCATCTTGAAAAATTACATAGTAAATATCCCCAGCATCAAGAAATAGCTGCTTTTTATGCCCTTTCTCTTATTTGGTCTACTGAGGAATATGGTGACGGCAGTGAGGATTTAAGATTGGCTGCTTCTATCGCTGATAAGGTGACCAAAATAAATCCCCTTCATCCTGGAGCCTTGCACTACAAAATACATGCACTCGATGGCCCGACCTCTGCTGAGGATGCCCTTGCTGCAGCGGATGCATATGCACAAGTGGCCGCTGATGCTGCCCATGCACTCCATATGCCTTCTCATATATTTTTGGCCTTGGGACAATGGGAGAAGGTGGTAAATTCTAACCAAGCTTCTTATGAAGCAAGTGTCCAACGAATGGTTGATCAAGAGTTAAAGGATGGTGCTCGCGGATATCACTCTTTGGCTTGGTTGCATTATGGCCTTTTGCAACAAGGGAAGTATGCTCAAGCAGAAAAGATTTTAAACGAAATGTTGGTACATGTTCCAAAGGACCCCACCAAAGGGGCCCGTGGATATCTTATCGGGATGCAAAGCAGACAGCTTTTAGAAAGTGGAAAAATAGGGGCACAAACTAATTTAGATCTTGATACAGAGGTGGAAGATATAGGCATAGAAGCCAAGGCACTCCGTAGTTTTTTACGTGCACAATTGGCTTTTGAAAGCAAGGAGGTAAACCTAATAAATGATGAGCTTAATTGGTTGCGAACCAAAATAGATGCTGCTTCTCAAATCATTGATAAAAATGGAGCTGCGATGTGTGCCGCAGGCAACAGCAGGTATGCTCCTTCCGAAAATTCTATCAAAATTTCTGAAGTAATTGTTGCACAAATAGAAGGCCTCAAAGCTTTGTTAGAAGGAAACAAGAATGATTTTGAGATGCATTTGAAAAGAGCTGTGGCTTTTGAAGACCAAACGAATTTCCCAGCTGGACCGCCTAAAATTGCCAAGCCTTCCTACGAACAATACGGAGAATGGTTGTTGACGCAAGGGCGATATGCTGAAGCCATAAAACTGTTTGATAAAGCCTTGCATAGGATGCCAAACAGAGCCAAGTCTTTAATTGGAAAATTCAGGGCCTTAAGGAAGTTAAACCAATTGAACGATGCCAAATCTGTACGGTCTCAATTAGAAACTGTGTTAGCATCTGCGGATGATGAGGTTCTAGATTTTATGGAGGAATAGATGAAGACTTACTGATTCAGGTGTAATACTAAAGATTGAGACAAGCAAGTCTTGTATATTTACCTATTCCATATTATGAAACAACTTCTTACGTCCCTAACCGTCACACTTTTCCTTTTAGTCGTGACATTCCCTCTCTTGAGCCAAAATCCATTGTTGCCCGTTACTATTGATCCATTAAATTCGAAAGCACTGGAAATAGTAGAAGTAAAAGACAAAATCATATTGGATTATTTAAATGAAGACGAAGACGTTAAAAATTTTCATCAATACTTGCGAAGCGTCCAGACACCTTCACAGTTTTCGATGCTTAGCAATTTGAGGATTGTCACCTTAGGGCAAAACAAAAAGCCATTTTTGTTAGATGCTGATTGGAGGTTGCCGCTTAGTGTTTTTGGATTTAAAAAATTTGGATACCACTCGTTTCAAATAATCCCTTGGTTTAAGTTTAGGATTTTTCAAGATGACAAAAATGCACATTACGGGATTGGTGATTTTTCAAGACCAGTCAGGACACCAAGTGCTATGCCTGGGGTGGCTTGGTATTGGACCTTGCCAAGTTGGTGGCAGAAAAAGCCGAGCGCTGATTTTTTCAAGCACAAGTATATTGGGATTTATGCCTTTCACCATTCCAATGGACAGGACGGACCAACTATCATTCGTGGTAACGGCGGCTTAATTATAAATCAATACAACGGAGATTTTAGTCAAGATATCGTCTTTGAGTTTATTGTAGGCGGTCGGCGGATTGGCCGAGAAATGCCATTCACCACTGGAAGAAATACCTTGGTTCCCAAACTCCAAAAAGGCACAATGGGGTTTGAGTATGAGCGGGTAGTGTCCAAATACACCGAATTCAATTGGCGCGTGGGCTACGAATATCACCCTTCCTCGTTGACGCTGAGTATTCTTAACCGACTAAATATATATGGGAGAAATCGCTGCAATCTATATTTGACTTGGTCTCACAAAAGGAAATTGGCAAAGTATATTTCTAATGAAGAACAGTGGTATCAGTTTGAACAAGAAAAATCTTACGAACGCTGGAGGCACAGCCTAAATGTGAGTTATATCGCAGATAAAAATTATGCGAGAGGGGAGTTGACCAACAAAACGCAAGACATGGAGTGGTTCAGATTCGACCGAAGATTAAATTTTGATTACAGCCTTTACTTTATTCCAAAGAATTGGCAAAGCCTCGCTTTTTTTACTCAAGTAGGCTACTTCGGATCCGATTATTACAACATCTATTTTAACGACAGTTATTTGGGTGTTCGGGTTGGTCTTGCCTTTGCTTTCTTTGAAAAATAGCCAAAGAAAAACGCCCAGTATTAGTATGCCTTACACTGGACGTTTTAAATAGTGGTTTTAGTTGTTATTCTTAATTGTCGTTCTTATTGCTTAACGAATGTGCCAGAGCAAGTCCACTCAAAGCCATCTTCTGCGACATCAATGTTGAAGCTCATTGAACCGTCTTCGTTGATGGTTCCAGTCCCGGATACCTGCGTGCCGTCCAAAACTTGCGCTGGTATCGTAAATACATTTTCACTCTGAGTAATGTTGGTGATCACGAATTCTGGATCTTCGATCTCATAAAGACTCATAGTAGTAATGCTGCTGCCTTGTTCTACGACAAAGGTGATTTCTTCTTGTTCCCCATCGCATTGGAAGGAAGTACTTTTCCAGGAGCTCACAAATTTGTCGATGAGCTTGGCGTCACATAAAGTGCCTTCATAGCCTTCGTCACAAAGACACGTGCCGTCATCACAAGTTCCATGTGCGCCACATTCTACATCGCTGCAAGGATCACTGCAAGAGGTGAGTCCAAATACAAAAACAAAAGCAAACAGATTTAATAAGTATTTCATTTTATAAATTTTAGTGGTTACGAATTATATCAAGCTTATCGGATCTTAAATCAAAAAGGTTGGGTGGATCCAAAAAAAAAGTATTACACATTGGTACAGAAGTATAATAAAATCGGATAGAAGTATAAAGAGAGCTAGGGGAGCGGGTGTTTTGATTTAGTTTGCAAGTAATAAAAAGTATTGATGGAGAGAACCTTTACCTAACGACAATACACCTTGACCAAAGAGTTTATAGGCTTCGCTCAATGTGTAAATTATTAATCTTTAAAAATTGGAGTTATGAGAAAGATGAAATTAAATGTGTTTGCTTTGCTAATTATCTTTTGTGTCATGTTTAGTTCTTGTTCGCAAGAGTATTATGAAGACGATTTTTTAGATCAGGATACTTGGGTGGATGGAGATGGTGAGCATTCTTCAGATGATGAAAATGGTCAAGATGATGGTTTTGTCAAATTAACCGCTTATAAGATCAATGGCAATGATCTTTTTAAGATAAAAGACTTTGACGTTTCTGGTGCAATGCAAGATTTTCAAAGCGATCAGTTCTTGCACGAACAAATGTTTGAGGTCTTTACTCGATTAATACCTATAGATTATAGAGCAGATTTTAAAGAATTTTTAGTCTTTCACGGCAATAATGATTTATTAGGATTTGTGGAGCCTTTAAGCAATGATCTAAGGTCTTGGAATATGGGATTGGCTATAGAAAGTGCAAACGACATCGATAACATCCAATTGCAAAATGATTTTGTTTATACCGTCATTCATGAATTTGCTCATGTCTTAACGCTTAACGCGGATCAGGTAGATCCTACAACGGAAGAATTCGCTTGTAATACTTTTCATACCGGAGAGGGATGTAGTTTTTCTAACTCCTATATCAATGCTTTGTTTGAGTTGGGTTGGAAAGATATTTATGAGGAATTTGAGGATTTGAATTTTGATGGATATGAGATTTACGACAGATATCCGGACCGATTTGTTACAGAATATGCCGCAACAAATCCAGGCGAAGATGTAGCAGAAGTGTTTAGCGTCTTTGTTACCCAGAATAACAGACCTACAGGCAATAGCATTGCTGATCAAAAGATTCGGTTGATGTACGAATATCCCGAATTGGTCACTCTTAGGGATCATATTAGAAAGGATGCTACCGCGAGAAGAATACAACCTGGTAGTTGGGTGAAAGACAAATCAAAGCGCCCCAAACATGTTTGTTTACATGCGCACTAGAGGAAAGGCGTTGCAGGAATCTGCAGCGCTTTTCTTTTTATATGAGATCATTTTTTTAGCTTCGTCATGTGGAAGCATTTGCACAAGCCGTAAGTATCGCCATACCTTTTTTTGTTGGCCTCATAATTATTGAAGCCCTTATCGCTCGTTGGAAAGGTGTCCAAGTAAATCGTCCCATGGACACGATAAGCAGTATGAGTTCTGGCATGACCTTTACTCTTAAACAAATGCTTGGGCTCATCGTAATTATTCTGAGCTACGAATGGATGGTCGACCGTTTAGCTGTTTTTCAACTGGAATTTAATTGGATGACGGTGATTCTTGCATTTATCGGCTTAGACTTTGCGGGCTATTGGAAGCATCGGTGGAATCATAGTTTAAATCTGCTTTGGAATAGACACATTATACATCACAGCAGCGAAGAATTTAATCTTGCTTGTGCTTTACGCCAAAACATATCCGTTGTTTTTGAGCTCTACTTTTTTCTTTACATACCTATGGCTGTAATAGGTGTTCCCGCGAAGGTCGTTGCAATCATAGCGCCCATTCATTTCTTTGCTCAATTTTGGTACCATACAAGATTAATCGATAAGATGGGGTGGTTGGAATATATAATCGTGACGCCTTCACATCATCGCGTGCATCATGCTATAAATAAAGAGTATCTAGACAAAAATTTTGCAGAAATATTTATTGTATGGGACAAGCTTTTTGGTACTTTTCAAGAGGAGCTTGATGAAGTTCCTGCAGTTTATGGAACCAAAAAGCCTGCAAAAACTTGGAATCCAGTGTTGATAAATTTTATGCATCTCTGGCAACTCATAAAGGATGCCTGGCGCACGCAAAATTTTTGGGATAAGCTGCGAATTTGGTTTATGCCCACAGGGTGGAGGCCGCAAGATGTTATCGATAAATACCCCATTTCTTTTGTAGATAAGGCCCAAGAGCAAATCAAATACACTACCTCATACAGCCGAGGATTTTTGATTTTCATCGTTTTGCAATTTGTGGTAGCTAATGTTTTGCAATATTATGCCTTGGTCCAGATTTCTAATTTTGAGCCCTGGGTATTTGTGCTTATTTGCTTAGTAATATTTAGCCTAATATTTTCGTATTCGTCGTTGATGGATGGGCATAAAATGTCCCTAATTGGAGAATTTGTTAAAAGTATTGGGATATTGGTTTTAATCCTAAACGTCGAGTTGTTGCCATTGATAGCTAGTTACAAGTTAATTGCAATGATTGTCCTTATAGGCTATGGCATAGTATCTGTTTTTTATACTTTGTATTATCTGGGCTCCAAACGTCGCGCTACCCAGGTGGTGCAAACAGTTGTCAGTAAGAGTCAGTAAATAAAATATGTCCTAAAAGTGAAAGATCCGAATTCGTGAAACAATTTGAATTTCTTCTTATCCTCCTATTTAGTTATAATCTGTTGTATGGCCAAACGGATTCCACCTACTCCAAAGTATCTTTTGAAATGGATTTTAGATTTAGGGCCGAGCACGATTGGGAATCGCGCAAAGCGGATGGTACGTTTCGAGCAGATAGGTCAAGGTTAAGGTATCGCTTTCGAACAGGTGCAATTTATTCGCACGAGCGTTTTTCTTTTGGCAGCAGAATCCGCACAGGAGACCAAAGAAAACAGCAAGATCCACAATTGACCTTGGGCAAAGGATGGAAAGAATTTGGCACATTACCCCTTGGATTTGAAAAGATTTACTTTCAATACAACGGAGGGAGTTTAAATTTTTGGCTTGGAAAAAACACTTTTCCATTTAAGAAAAACAATGAACTTTTTTGGAGTGATAATGTGTTTCCCGAGGGTGTTGCAATAGAAAAAAGAATCACGTTTAAAAATGAGGTATTCAAACAAATGCATGTAATCGGAGGTCATTGCATTCTTGGATCTAATGATGGTTCTTTTTTTGATGATGCCTACTTACAAGGGATTCAGTCCACTGTAATTGCTGCTCAAAACAAATATGAAATATCTTCTGCCTTTTACCTATTTAGAAATATTCCTAACATCCCAGATGGATCGCATACTTACCTTTTGAATTACTCCATTTTTCATTTGAGGAGTAAACTTAAAATCAATAACTATATTGTTACCCTAGATTATTACAACAATCTAGAAAATTACAATGAAGAAGTTGACATTCCGGGGAGATTTAAAAAGCAAAATCAAGGCTTCACCTTTGGTATCCAATATGGTGCATTAAGTACAGAAAAAAAATGGAAGTATTCGCTAGCTTTTGCTTACCTCGAAAGATTTGCTTTATTGGATTACATGGCTCAAAATGACTGGGCAAGATGGGATTATTCTTCTTCAAATTCACCTGATGGAAGATTGAGCAATTATAAGGGATTAGAAGCCGCAATTGCTTATTCTATTTCGGAAAATATAAATCTTGTAGCCAAGTATTATTCCGTACAGCAGTTGTTACCTATGCATATCGAAAAGGAAAATGGACAAAGAATAAGGTTTGACATCAACGTAAAAATGTGACGACCCAAAATCAATTCTTCATTTATCCAAGTGAGGGACGAAAACTTGAAGCTTCATTGCATTGCCTTGTGGCATCTAAAGTTTCGCCGCCAATTCTGCCGCCTCTTTTATTGCTCTTTTTGCATCCAACCCTGCGGATTTTTTAGCTCCACCGATGACATGGATTTGATCCTCAGCCAGATTTAATTTGTCCAAAAATGGATTGTATACCTCTTGGCCTGCGCAAACTACTACGTGGTCAATATCTAAGACTTGAACCTTGTCGTTTATTTTGATGTGCAATCCACTATCGTCTATCTTAAGGTATTCGCAAGAGGAAAGCATATTGACTTTTTTCTTTACGAGCGAAGAGCGATGTATCCATCCGGTGGTTTTCCCTAAGTTTTTGCCATGCTTTCCTGGAGACCTTTTAAGTAAATGTATTTCTCTAGGGGAGGGTTCGTCAATGGCTTTTGTGGTGGCACCAGCATTTTTGTATTCCATATCTACGCCCCATTCCTTCATATAGGACGGGATGCTTTTTAACCCCTCATGAGCTTCTGATAAATACTCCGCTACATCGAAACCAATCCCTCCAGCACCAAGGATAGCCACTTTGCGACCTACCTCTTTTTTGTCCCAAAGGACTTCTCTATAGTTCAAAACTTTGGGATGATTTATGCCTTCTATTTCCAGTTTTCGTGGCGTAACTCCCGTAGCAATGATCACTTCGTCATAGTTGGCTTGGTTTATTTCCTCTGCTTCTATTTTCCGACCTAGGTTTACATTTACCCTATGTTTTTCGAGCATGTTGCTGAAATACCGAATGGTTTCGGCATAGTCTTCTTTTCCAGGAATAGCCATGGCCATATTAAACTGTCCGCCAAGCCGATCACTTGCTTCAAAAAGATCCACACTATGTCCTCTTTCTGCAGCTATGCTGGCCGCTGCCAATCCGGCAGGTCCGCCACCAACTACTGCAATGTGTTTTTTGTTTTCTGTTGGTAAGTAGTTTAACTCTGTTTCATAACAGGCCCTTGGATTTACTATACAGCTACAACGTTGCATGGTAAAGGTGTGATCCAAGCAGGCTTGGTTGCAGGCGATGCACGTATTAATCTCATGTGATCTTCCTTCGATTGCCTTTAAAACAAATTCAGGGTCTGCTAAGAAAGGCCGTGCCAAGGAGACCATATCTGCACAACCCGTGTCCAATATGTTTTCGGCAATTTCTGGGGTGTTGATTCTGTTTGTGGTAATCAATGGGATGTTTACTTCTCCCATCATACGCTTCGTGACCCATGCAAAACCACCTCTAGGTACGACCGATCCAATGGTTGGCACTCTTGCCTCATGCCAACCGATGCCCGTATTTAAAATGGTGGCACCGGCACGTTCTATTTCTTTAGCCAACAAAACGACCTCTTCCCAAGTGCTGCCTTCTTCCACAAGATCCAACATAGAAATACGGTAAATGATAATAAAATTTGGACCCACCGCTTCACGTGTTCGACGAATAATTTCGATCGGAAATTTCATTCTATTTTCATAGTTCCCGCCAAATGCATCGTCTCTATGATTTGTCTTTTTGACCAAAAATTGATTAATCAAATAGCCCTCAGAACCCATGACTTCGACGCCATCATATCCTGCATATTGTGCTAGTTTGGCACATTTTACATAATCTTGGATTGTGCGTTCGATATCTTCCAACTCCATCGCTCTTGGCTTAAACATATTGATGGGTGCCTGTATTGCAGAGGGCGCCACAGATTTTGTGCTATAGGCATAGCGTCCTGTATGTAATATTTGCATACAAATTTTGCCGCCTTCTTTGTGTACGGTCTCTGTTATGATTTTGTGGTGGTCAGCTTCTTCTTCTGTACTCATTTTTGCCGCACCTTCCGCAACTACTGCTTCTTCATTTGGTGCAATGCCACCTGTCACCATCAAACCCACTTGGCCTCTGGCACGTTCGCCAAAATAAGCGGCCAATTTTTCGTGCCCACCAGGAAGCTCTTCAAGCATGGTATGCATGCTGCCCATCAAGACTCGATTTTTAAGAGTGGTAAATCCTAAGTCAAGTGGAGTAAGTAATTTTTGATATTTCATTTTCTAATTATTTATGGCCGTTTTCAACCAAATGCATACAACCACAGTCGAGGCCATATCGGTAATCTAACATTAACGTGTTTTTGGAGTAAGAGTAGGTACCACTCTTTAAGAATTTCTTGGGAGCGATTTGGTCTACTACAACGCCTTTGGGTGGATTAAGCATAAACTCACATGAGGCGTTATAGGTATGCCAAGCAGATTCAAACGTTTTAGCCAACTTGGGGGTAGATTTAAAATAGATGCTTCCAAAATAATCTGCCCAATCTTGTTTGACTTTAACCTCCATGGGTTTGGTTCGAAGCACCAGTATTTTTTTTGACCCATTTTTTACCGCCCATTGTACAGGCAATGGATCTGACCACCCCCCATCAAAATAAGCTTGATCATTTATCTTATGAACCCCCTTGGTAGCAAAAGGCAGCGTACACGATGCGATAACCATTTGAATCCATTTTTTCTTGAAGGGTCTAAAATATACCGGCTTGCCCTTTTCACGATGCGTAGCAACGAAAAAAGTCTTCATTTTTTTTGAATGCTTAAACGCGTTTTCTAAATCAAAGGGAACTTTTTTTGAGGCAACATTTTGTAAATAATCGATGTCCAAATACGCCTTTCCAGTAAGGGCTCTACGATAATTGGCAAACTGTGCATCTTTTGATAAGATACGCATGGCATTTATGGTATATCGATATTGACCACTCAAATAATAAGAAGCCGCAATAGATCCACCGGAGACTCCAATAATTTTTTCAAAATCAAAATAACGATGCGAAATGAAAGCGTCTAAAACACCTGCAGTAAAAGAGGTTTTGAAACCACCTCCTTCTATGATAAGACAATCGTATTTTTTCATAAAGCATTGCAAGGTAAGAGGTCTCAAAAAGATTAACAAAATACTTTGCATCTTATCTAAGGGATGCTAGTTTTTAATTTTAGTTTGGGCTGCCAAAGATTATTTAGCTTTGTTATGAATCCTTTTGATATGAGAATATGTAGCTTATTTTTTTTGACTGTTGTTCTATTGTTTTCTTGCACTAAAAGCGAAGATGTGGTAGAGCAAAACACTGGGCAAAATGAAGATTATCCCCTTATTATGATGCATGGAGCGTTGGGTTCTGGAGATACTTATGCCACACAAGCCCAACGATTTGTTTCCAATGGCTATGCTTCGGATTTGATTTTTGCTTTTGACTGGAATTCTTTGGACCAAGGAGGGACTCCAGAAATTGACCTCGATCTTTTTGTGGATCAGGTTTTGGCCACTTCTGGCAAATCACAAGTAGTTTTGATCGGCCATTCTGCCGGAGGAAATTTGGGGTATACCTATTTGGAGGATGAAAATCGGGCTGAAAAAGTAGCGAGATATGTACATGTTGGCAGTTTTGTTAATGCCAGTCCAGCAGGACCCAATGGACAAATTCCTACCTTAAACTTGTATTCGCTTGCAGATGAGGTAGTACAAGGTGGCGACATACCAGGGGCTCAAAATATAGCCTTGAGCGATTTGGATCATTATCAAATTGCGACGAGTGAAGAAAGCTTTATTGAAATGTTTAAATTTTTAAACAATGGACAAATTCCGGAGCATAACATACTCGAAGATGACAATGTCATACTTGAAGGCAGGGTAGTCGATTTGGGCTCCAACGAAATGCAAGAAGGGATTACTATAGAAATTTTTAAGATAGATGCCAACACAGGAGGGAGGGCTGTTCAAGACCCAGTGGATATTTTAGTCACCGATAGTAATGGTAATTGGGGCCCATGGGAGGCTGAGAAGGGGCAGCGCTACGAGTTTGTCATCAGCAGCGATGATCCGGATTTTAAAAAGCTCCATTATTATAGAGAGGGATTTGTAAAGTCTGATCGCTTGGTCTATCTCCGAAGCTTTCCACCTCCTGGTAACCCGGTGTCTTTGCTTCTTGGATTATTGCCAGAAAGTGAAGATCAGTCTGTTTTTGCCATATTTGCTTCCAATCAAGCGGTGCTTAATGGCCGGGATGAGTTAAGTTTTAATTCGGTGGAGTTGTCCACACCTGCGCTTGCTGCACCGGACCAAACCAACATCGCTTTTTTTATTTACGATAATGGAGACATGGTCTCTAGCGGCAATCAACATCTGTTTTTTGGTACGTTCCCGTTTTTAAATGGGATTGATTTGTATACTTCAGTTGAAAATTGTCAAATCATACCTATCAGTTTTAATGGGGTAACGCTCCATGCGGAAAACTGGAAATCTGCAAATCAGGGATACTCCATTGTAGTTTTTAATTGAGATTAATTCCAATATGAATATTCCAGACAAGGATATAAGATTTCCTATTGAACATCATGACAAGCTATGCTTTCTCAAAAACATTATAACTAACCCTTTGATAAAGGTGGGGGACTACACTTATTATGATGATTTTGAAAATGTGGAGAATTTTGAAAAAAACGTAAAGTATCATTTTGATTTTAACAAGGACGAATTGATCATTGGTAAGTTTTGTATGATCGCATCTGGGGTTGAATTCATAATGAATGGGGGCAATCATTTAATGGATGCCATCAGTACCTATCCATTTTCGGCCTTTGGCAAAAATTGGGCGGAAGCTATGGATGGCAAGGCCTTTCCAAATAAAGGCAATACGGTTATAGGCAATGACGTATGGATAGGATATGGAAGTGTGATTATGCCTGGGGTCACCATTGGGGATGGAGCAGTGATTGCTACAAAGTCCTTAGTTTCAAAAGACGTCCCTCCGTATGCCGTTGTCGGTGGGCACCCTGCGAAATTGATCAAAATGAGATTTAGTGAAAACGACATCCAACGACTACTCGACATCAAATGGTGGGATTGGCCCATTGAAAAAATTACCCGAAACATAAAGCACTTAACCAAAATTGATATTGACAGCTTGGAGCAATGTGTTTAATTTCGTTTTGTTTTTTGGAGTACAATTTTTTAGGCCCATCAGATAAATCTAGCCTATGAAAAAGGAAATCTGTATTGTAGTAGGATCGAAACCAGCGTTTTCAGAACAAGAGCATGGGCTCGTATTGGATTACCCAAAGGTGGAATCCTCACATTGTCGAATTAGCGTTTTGGGCAATCAGATGTTTGTTGAGAATCTGAGTGAAAAGGGTGGGACTTTTGTCAACTACAAACGGATCGAAAAACAAACGCAGATCAATGATGAGGACATTATTACCTTGTCCAAAACAATCCCCTTGAGTCAATCCCTCCTTCAGCGAAAACTACATTCTATCAAACCGCTTGCTCCAATTGAAAACTCATCCTCCGACAGTGATCTTAATCTCTTTGTTCGTAGGAGTTTCGCCTATGCCCTGGATTTATTTTTCCTTATAGGTTTTGCTTATCTCTTATTTCTTTTGCACAACGAACTTCAAAACCAATTGGATTCAATGGTCTACAGAAACCTTTTGAGTGTTCTAGTGATCGCGATATTTATTGCTTTTTATTTCATTATTATAATCTCTCCTCGCAAAATTTCTGGGGCAACACTAGGGAAGTACATGTTTGGCTTGCGTACCCGTGATGGCTATAGTGGGGGCAATTTGGATCTTATTGGGAGTTGGACAAGAAGCCTTGCGAAGTTGATCTCTGTCCTTACTTTTGGGATTGGATTTTTCCGATTTTGGTTGCGCGAAGATCGACTTACCTTGCATGATTACCTTACCAAAACAGTAGTCGATCGCGTTGACACACACCAACAATAAACAGCCAATTAAGATTTGTCTAGCTCAATACTTTGCCCGGATTGAGTAGGCCTTTGGGATCAAGTTTGCTTTTGATCATTTTCATCAATTCAATTTCATTTTGATTGCGGCAAAGGTGCAAATAGTCTTTTTTATGAAGCCCTATGCCATGTTCGGCCGAAACGGAACCTTCAATTTGTTTGAGCGGACTATACACGATGTCGTTAATAGCTAGACGTAATTCATCTGAGTCGTCTTCCTTACCTACGATAAAATGAATGTTGCCATCTGCCAAATGCCCAAACGTAAATACCTTTTGGACACCATCAATTTTTAATAATTGTAGGTATACGTTTTTGGTATACTCTTCCATTTGAGATATTGGAGCACTGATGTCAAAATGTTGGTCAATAGTGCAGGCCGCATTGAGTAGACTCACATCTTCTCGTATCCCCCAAAACCAGTTTAAGTCAGCGCTGTTGTTTGCCAACGCCGCGTCTAGAATCAGATTGTTTTCAAAGGCTGTGCTCAATGTTTTTTCTAGCTTAGTATATTCTAGGTCGTGATCAGAACCGAGCGATTCTACCAAGATGTAAAATTCATATCCATAGGGTAGGACAGGTTTCCAGATGGTCTCTTCAGCAGTAATGCACTCGTATGTATCTTTCCAAATCACTTCAAATCCGCTTAAACTACCGGAGAGGTTTTGATCCACATATTTTAAAAATTCAATCACTTTGGAAAACGAATTGAATCCAACAAAGGCACTGTTTCTGCTTTTGGGTAGCTCTTCCAAACTCAAAATGGCTGAGCTGATAATGCCCAATGTACCCTCACTTCCAATAAACATTTGCTTGAGATCATAACCAGAATTGTCCTTTGTAATTTTCTTTAAGCTACTGATGATCGTACCATCGGCCATAACGACTTCTAAGCCTTTAACCAAGTTACGGGTCATACCATATTTTAAGACACGTAGACCTCCTGCATTGGTAGCAATCATGCCACCAATTTGGGCGGAGCCTTTTGCGCCAAAATTCATGGCAAGCATCAAATCATTTTTTTCTGCTTCCATTTGGACATGCTCCAAGATGGCTCCAGCTTCTACATGGATTGTTCGGCTTTCTTTATCCAATTCGAGAATGCTATTCATTCGCTCCATGGAGATTATGAATTCGCTGCCATTGGTTTCGGTCGCTCCAACAAGGTTGGTTAAGCCTCCAAAAACGACCATGGGCTGGTCAAACTCAAAGCAGATTTTGCATAGGTGAGAAAGTTCTTCAACAGATTCGGGAAAGGCCATACCTACGGCGGCAGGGGATTCATCCATTTTCCAAATGTGATAATACCTATCGGACAATTGGTCAGAACGCAAAAGCCGCTCAGCCGGTAGAATCTTTAAAATTGAACTAAAAAATGCCTCCATGTTCTCATTGTGTTTGCCAAAAATAGGGATCAATGTTATATCTTGACGATTCATTATTAAGATTGTCAAAATTTAATTCAATTGAAAAAACCTTTAGTAAGTCCAGTAGAAAAAAATGCCAGTAAAAAGGCAGAAGAAATGGCAAACTTTTATCAAGAAACACTTGGGTTTACTCCCAACAGCCTCTTCACTATGATGCACAGGCCAAGAATCTCAGATGCCTTTGTAGAAATGAATAAAGCGGTGATGGAAAACAAAGGGCGAGTAACAAGTTCGTTAAAAAGAGAATTGGCTTACTTGTCCAGTATGACCACAGGCTGTAGATATTGTGAAGCGCATACCATCCGAGCGGCAGAAAGATATGGGTCGGAGCAAGATCGTCTAAATAACATTTGGGACTACAAGACATATCCAGCCTTTACAGATGCAGAACGTGCGGTTTTTGATTTTGCCATTGCAGCTTCCTCTGTTCCAAACGCTGTGGATGATGCCATTGCAGAGGAATTGCGAAAACACTGGGAGGATGGCGAAATCGTTGAAATTTTAGGTGTTGTTGCTCTTTTTGGTTATTTAAACAGATGGAACGACAGCATGGGGACCCAGCTCGAAGAACCAGCTGCCGAAGATGCAGATCGGATATTAGGTAAAAAAGGTTGGACCAAAGGAAAACACAAATATTAATTGCGATGAAACGAAAAATTAGAATGGGAATGATTGGAGGTGGAGAAGGTGCCTTCATCGGAGAGGTACATCGAATGGCGGCACGCTTAGATGGCAAGATAGAATTGGTTTGTGGAGCCTTCAGTAGTAATCCTAAAAAATCAATTGCTTCTGGAAAAAAATTATTTCTTGATACCAACAGGATTTATGGAACGTATCAAGAAATGTTAGAAGAGGAATCCAGACTTCCTGAGGACGAGCGCATGGATTTTGTCAGTATCGTTACGCCAAACCATATGCATTTTGCGCCAGCAAAGCTTGCCTTAGAAAAAGGGTTTCATGTGATTTGTGACAAACCCGTAACCTTTACTTTGGCTGAGGCCAAAGCCCTAAAGAAAATAATTACAAAAAAGAAAAGACTTTTTGCGCTTACACATAATTATACAGGCTACCCAATGGTTAAAGAAGCCAAAGCCATGATTGCTTCCAAAAAATTGGGAAAAATACGAAGGGCCATTGTTGAATACCCACAAGGTTGGCTAAGTCAACGCTTAGAAGCTACAGGGCAAAAACAAGCAAGTTGGCGGACGGACCCCAAAAAATCTGGCAAAGCAGGGTGTATGGGGGACATAGGCACGCATGCGGAGAATCTTTTGGAATACATCACTGGATTAAAAATTACAGAAATGTGTGCAGACCTCAATGTGTTTGTAAAGGGAAGAAAACTCGATGATGATGGCGCAATTCTTTTGAAGTTGTCCAATGGTGCCAAAGGGATTTTGTTTGCTTCGCAAATTGCATTGGGAGAGGAAAATAATATTCGATTAAGAGTCTATGGAGAGAAAGGATCACTGGACTGGTCTCAAGAAGAACCAAACTCTATGGTGTATCGAATGGACAATAAACCGAAGCAGATTTTGAGGGTCGGAGTTGGAAGTCAGTCGAAAGTTGCCCAGTCAGCCACACGATTGCCTGCAGGTCACCCTGAAGGTTTTATCGAAGCCTTTGCAAACATTTATAAAAACTTTGCTTACGCCATAAACGACTACAATCAAAAGGGTAAAGTAAAATCGGAGTATTTAGATTTTCCGAGCATTGACGACGGCATCAGAGGCATGCAATTTATTGATACGGTCATTAAATCCAGTAAGACCAAACAAAAATGGACAAAGTTTTAAGTTATGAAGACAATCAAAGGACCAGCGATTTTTTTAGCTCAATTTGCAGATAAAAAGAAACCATTTAATTCATTCAAAAACATCTGTGCTTGGGCAGCCTCTTTGGGTTATAAAGGGGTTCAAGTACCGACATGGGAGCCCAGTTTCATTGATCTTGATAAGGCAGCTAAAAGCAAAACCTATTGCGACGAGCTAAAAGGCATCGCAGGAGAATTTGGAATTGCTATTACTGAATTGTCCACCCATTTGCAGGGGCAATTGGTCGCAGTTAATCCAGCTTATGATGTTATGTTTGACGCCTTTGCTCCTAAGGAGGTGCATGGCAAACCCAAGGCACGAACCAAGTGGGCAATCAATACTGTAAAAAAAGCTTTGAGCGCTTCTAAGAATTTGGGGATAAAGGTCCATGCAACATTTTCAGGATCCTTAATGTGGCATACAGTTTATCCTTGGCCCCAAAGACCTACAGGATTGGTTCAACAAGGATTCGAAGAATTAGCCAAAAGGTGGACCCCCATTTTGAACCACGCCAATGATTGTGGCGTAGATGTATGTTATGAAATTCATCCAGGAGAAGATCTTCATGATGGCATCACTTTCGAACGGTTTTATGCAGCGGCTAAAAAACATCGAAGGATAAAAATGCTATATGATCCGAGCCATTTTGTATTCCAACAACTAGATTATTTGCAATACATCGATCATTATCACAGTTTTATAAAAATGTTTCATGTCAAGGACGCAGAGTTTAACCCATCAGGGAAATCCGGCGTTTATGGTGGATATCAAGATTGGATTGATCGCCCTGGAAGATTCCGATCATTGGGAGATGGTGAAATTGATTTCGCGGCTATCTTTTCAAAACTTACACAATATGGATATGACGGATGGGCAGTGATGGAATGGGAGTGTTGTATCAAGTCTGGTGAGCAAGGAGCCAAAGAGGGTGCGCCTTTTATAGCTGATCATATTATACAAGCTGCGCAAAAATCATTTGACGACTTCGCAGGATCTAAATCTAACAAAGCCATGAACCGTAAGATTCTTGGAATTTAGAGTTGAATAATTTGGGTGTTGCTATACAAGAAAATTTTAGCAGCCAATCCCTTTCCTTCTGTACTGATGTACAAATTGTTTTGTTTGTCAAAGCAAATACCTTCGGGTTGTGCTACAGACTTTGCGTTGAGCAAAGCAATTTTTTTAATGTGCAAATCCGGTCCTAGTACAACTAAAGTGCTTCCCTTTGCAGAAATAATATAATAGTCTTTGGTTTTTGGATGAATGCTTATTCCGGAGGGTGCAAATTGTTTTAGTCTAGAACGAAGCTTTTTTGCTTTGTTTTTTTTTAATTTATCTAAATGCTCTTGCGCAAAAGCTAAAAGGTCTTCATCGAATATTTCTACATATGGTTCCTTTAGAAGTCGATGTTCTTTGAGATCAAATGCATAAATGCCCTTTTTGTCTTTTTTTCCTCCTTCGGCGGACAGGTTTCTTTCTTTTGGTTGCCCTTTGGCTGTTAAAAGAAGCAAGTTCGACTCCTCCAAATAGCACATGCCCTCAATATCATTTTTTTGACTTAAATAGCCTCCAAAAACTAAAGGTTTCGGGTCCTTCTCACTAAATCTGTAAATGTCTCCGTTGCTCTTGCAGACATAGATATGCTCCTTGCTTAAAGCTATGCCTTCGTAATCACCATGTTTGTAAAATTTTATATCATCAATGATTTTGCCTTGGGTTTTATCCAATTTGTATGCATGTCCTTTTTCATCATTAATGGCCCAGAAACAATGATCGACTTCGTCATACTCCAGGCCGGATATTTCTAGAAGCTTTTTTGGTAAGACGATGGAGCTGTCAGATTCTAGTGAAATGATATTTGTTTTTGCATTAGGTGTTTTTTTTACCGAGGCTTTTTCGATGGGCTCATTTTCGATAATGGATTCCTTTTTTTGCTCTTTCGAGCAGCTCCAACAAAACATGGCGCATAGGACAAGTAAAAAGTGTAAAATATTCTTAAGTAATATCATTCAAAAAACAAGGTTATAAACTTTAATCAATATCTTAATAAGCAAATATAAACTAGCGGTATGGCTCAATTTAAATTACACGTAAACGGAACTGAAAAAATTGTGGAAGTTTCAGAAGATATGCCACTATTATGGGTATTGAGAGATCATTTAAAATTGGTTGGGACGAAATATGGATGCGGAATTGCTCAATGTGGTGCATGTACCGTACATATTGATGGTGTCGCTATGAGGTCTTGTGTATTGCCTGTATCTCAGATTGAGAATGGAATGAAAATAACAACGATTGAGGGTCTGTCCCAAAATGGTGACCATCCTGTACAGCAGGCTTGGAAAGAGCTTGATGTGCCACAATGTGGTTATTGTCAGGCAGGACAAATGATGACGGCCAGTGCATTGTTGGCCGATAATAAAAGGCCAAGTGAAGAAGAAATAAAACAGGCAATGCATGGCAACATTTGCCGTTGTGCAACTTATAATAGAATCCTAGATGGCGTAAAGCTCGCGTCAAAAAAAATGTAGACTCAGAGTAAATAGTATGAAAACAAACAGAAGAAATTTTATTAAAGCTGGGACATTCACCACAGGAGGATTATTCTTGGGGATTAATTTTTTGGCTTCATGTAAGGCGGATGTTCCATTGCCAAAGGACTTGTCTAAGTTGAATTTTAAAGACTTTAATTCGTATATCCGAATTTCGGAGGACGGCTATGTATCTATATATTCTGCAAATCCAGAAATTGGGCAAGGTGTTAAAACTTCTATGCCGATGATTGTAGCAGAGGAATTGGAGATTCCGTGGGAAAAAGTTCACGTCGAGCAAACAGGATTGAACTCCAATTGGTATGAAAGACAGGTAGCAGGTGGAAGTCAATCTATTAGGCAAGGTTGGGATGGCTTAAGAGAGGCTGGGGCTACTGCACGCGAAATGCTCAAACAAGCGGCCGCCAACCGTTGGGAAATTGATGTTGCAGAAGTCGAGGCAGAGCAAGGCGCGATTGTTAATCAGACCACAAAGGAGAAGTTACACTACGGACAATTGGTTGAAGATGCTGCAAAACTAGAAGTGCCTGAGAAGGTGGAGTTTAAAAAACCCAAGGAGTATAAGATTATCGGCAAAGATGTTTCTAATGTTGATCTACATAAAATTGTAAAAGGAGAGCCTTTGTTTGGCTTAGATTATTATGAAGAAAATATGTTATACGCCTGTGCGATCAGGCCTCCAGCGTTTGGACAAAAATTAGAGTCATTTGATGCTACCAAGGCCAAGTCACTCGATGGGGTTGTTGATGTGTTTCGGTTTGGAGACAAAATAGCTATTGTTGCCAATGATACATGGACCAGCTTTAAAGCCCAAAAATTGGTGGAAGCAGTTTGGACGAGCGATGAGAAGCTCGAAAGTTCTGAAGATCATGCTTCTGTTTTGGATACTTTACTGAGCGCTAAGAACAGCGAAGTATTGCGAAATGATGGCGATGTTGACCAAGCATTTAAGGAGGCGGATGAAGTTATTGAACGAACGTATGCTGCTCCTTTTTTGCCTCATAATTGTATGGAGCCGATGAATTTTTTCGCCGATGTCAAAGAGGGTAGTGCCCGATTAGTTGGACCTATTCAAACGCCCAAATGGACCCAAGGAAGAGTAGCCGAACTACTTAAAATAGAAGCAGAAAATGTTACCATCGACATGACTCGTATGGGCGGTGGTTTTGGTCGAAGATTGTATGGAGGTTTTGCTCTGGAAGCAGCTGAGATTTCTTCAGTGATGAAGCGTCCAATACAAATGGTATTTACTAGGGAAGACGACATGACGCAAGGCACCTATAGGCCTGCAAGTAAATATAAAATCAGCGCATCAATTAAAGATGGTCAATTGACGGGTTATAAATTAAAAGAAGCTTGCATCAATGGAAACATGTATGGACTTATACCTAATTTTTTTCCGGCAGGTGCTTTGAAAAATTATCGAGTAGAAGTGGCCAAGTATGATAGCAATATAACTACTGGGGCTTGGCGCGCGCCATATACCAATTTCTTAGCTTCTTGTGAGCAAAGTTTTTTTGATGAAATCGCGTTGGTTTTAAAAAAGGATCCAGTACAAATGCGTTTGGATTTATTAGAAAATGTCAAAGGAAACACTGATGAGAAAATCGAATATTCTGCAGAACGATTACAGGATGTTATTCGATTGGCCGCAGAAAAATCAAACTGGGGCAAAGCCAAGGAGGGTGTACATCAAGGGTTTGTAGCATACTATTGTCACAACACGCACGTAGCCGAAGTGGCTGAAGTTGAGATGGTGGAGGGATTACCGATGGTAAAAAAGGTGGTCTGTGCTATAGATTGCGGGATTGTAATAAATCCAATTGCTGCGAAGAATCAGGCTGAGGGAGGTGTGATCGATGGAGTTGGGCATAGTATGTTTGGACATTTTCAATTTAAAGACGGAAAGCCTTCGGCGTCAAACTTTGATAAATATCGATTGATAAGAATGACCGAAGCACCAAAGGTGGAGGTGTATTTTGTTGAAAACGAATTGGATCCTACTGGCTTGGGAGAACCGACATTACCTCCTGCTGGGGGTGCTGTGGCTAATGCGATATTTAAAGCGTCTGGTCGAAGATTATTCAATCAACCTTTCATTAATGCTTTTGTGGACAATAATCCACTTATGTAAGAATCAAAAATTTGTACAATACTGTTTTTGGGAAGGCCGTAGTAGATTTCTATTGGAGATAGGCTAGAGAGTTGCAATAGCACCAACGTGTCTTTGATCTAAAGATCAAGGAGGTGTCTATTTAGGGCTTAATGATTAGTACGGGAATCTTATTTTGATTCAAAACTGGTATTCTCTGATTGTTAAGTACTGGAATATTTTTCATAGCTATTAGATTTAATACTTCAAAGTTAAGGGCACATTGTGCTATATAATAGGACAGTTCGGCACTAAAAATGATTCATTTTAAAGCACCTAATGCACAAAAGTTATACCTAAATACTTGTTAACTAAGCATTTAGGTATACTCTAATTTGTTAAAAATTGTACATATAAAAATATTTAATATATCTTTACAGTACCAAGAAGGGATTGTTTGCTGACCTTAAAGTCAACTGGTTTTGTTGAGGTGGGAAATGATAACTAAAATCCGCCAGTTTCTTCTCCGATGAATCCAAGTAATAATTCGATGATGATGTGTAACATTTCTCTGGTTTTACTAATTATAAAATGTAAAGGGTGAACCAGAATTTTGAAAAGAAACCTATAAAATAAGTTGTTCTATTATGGTTTAATAAATCAAAACTCTTGTTGGTTATGGATCGAAAATCCATAACGCAATGTAAAGGCAATTCTAACCCCTACATAGGACAGTTAAAAACAAATAAAGTGCCAGATATTTGTCAATATATTTATTTTTAATTATGTAAATTTCTGTAAACCATAAATTTAAGATTTTCGTTGAGTGGTGAAAAATGAAGATATAAATACACATGAATGAAATATCAGAGCTTATTTATGTTTTAGAAAATGTTATCCTAAATCAAGAGGCATTTGGAGAAGAGGATTTGGAGTCTGAAGACTATGAGAACTACTTAAAAATTAAAGAACTTTCGAAGACCAAAAATGCCATTGATTCCAGAAGACTGCGTGTTAATTATGGATTAAGGTCAAAAATTTACGAGCGTATTTTTTCGCACATTCCGACCAAATCAAAATTCTCTCTTCGAGAAAGAAATATAATCGATGTAATTAAGCTCCAAGCTATAGCACAACTTTTGGAAGGATTTAGGGCTTTTAACTATAGTAACAAACTGAATAAAACACTTCTTTCGAAATCAAGAAAGTATTCGCATACTACAGGTATATTCTCGTCGTCACGAGAGCTTTTTAAGGGAGAATCGGATAGGGGGAATATTAATAAAGCAAGAAAGTATTACCACGAGTGTACCAATGCGCTGCATCAAATTAGTTTTGAAATTAAGGCAGAGTGGTATGCCTCCGAACTTCGAAATCATTTCCGTATTTCGAAAGAAATAACTAAGGAAATTCGAGAAAAGGCCGTGTTATATTTTGAGGAGCTAAATAGAATTCCAGAAGAAGAACGAACGCGCTTGTTCTATCGACATTTCTTTAATGTGGCTATTATACATTTTGAATCCATTTTTGACTTTGAATCATTGTGTAAATTTCTTGAGCAAAGCATTATTTCCATCTCTAAGAGATTTCAAGATGAGAATACCATATTGATGCTTCGCTTGTATCTAATTAACTACTCTCTAAGAGTCAAGGCATTTGCTATTACCAAAGAACAGTTGGAGATTGGATATAGATCTACGCCTCCTAATTCTTCTCGATGGTTTAGATTAAAAGATTTGGAAATGCTCTTTGCATTGAGAACTTCTTCGCCCGAGAAATGTATTGGCATTTATGACGAAGTAAAATCAGAAGGTCGATACAAGCAACTTAGTTCAGTCATGCAAAATCGGATCGAGCTTCAATGGTTGTATGGTATTATGTGTCAAGCACTGGCGTTGGGTAAAGAGAAGGGTAGAGCGTTGATCAAAGAAGTTCGGATTGCACGATTTTTAAATTCCATACCCGATTTTGTGGTGGACAAGAAAGGAATGAATGTATCTATAATTATTGTGCAGCTTTTATACTATATCATCCTTGAAGATTTGAATAAACTTGATGATCGTTTTGAAGCAGTAGAGAAGTATTTGACTCGATACATGAGAAACGATCCTTTATACCGAAGCAATTGTTTTGTCAAGATGTTGCTACAGGTACCAAAACAAAATTTTCATCCTGTTGCAGTGGAGAGACATGCCGCAAGGCATCTTAAAAATTTACATACCATGCCCTTCTTAAAATCAAAACATCCCAATGAAATAGAAGTCGTGGAATACGAAATCCTTTGGGCTTTAATTGAAAATTATTTAAAAGGAGTTAAAACGGCGTAACTGGCTAGCATCAAATTGCCATTCCGGAGTATTTATTATTTCGATATTTTTTAATTCATACCAAGGAGAGAGCGTTGGATTTTGTGGGTTCGTTAGCACCTGAAATTCTTGAGCAGGCATATAGCTTTGACCCAGTAGATAATATTTTTTTCCGTTTATAGGATTGATTGCCATATCTACCACCATAACGGCATGTCCAGGAAACCCTCCTTGGATTAAAACATCTCCTATTTCCATTTCAGTAAAGGATACTTTTTTCATTTCTTTTGATAAAGAAGCGGTACCGGCATAAAGAAAAATTTGTTCTAAATATGCCCAATACGTTTGATAATCGTCGTTTGGCTTTGCGTTAAGTTCCCATTTGGTCTTGGTCTGTGCGGCGTTTGTTTCAATGCGATACCCCTTACTCCATTTATCGAATCCAACCCAATGTCCATTGGTAAAAATTGAAAGCGATTTGGTCATATTCCTTCCGCGTATAGTGATAGTCGGCCTTAAGGCGAATGATTGCATCCGCACATTGATGTAGGTCTTTTTTTCCAATAAAAAGATCAAAGACTGCACAATAAAATGATGTTGAGTTTTTTGATTCTCCGTTATAATATTGGACCAATGAACCATGTGGTTTGAGTTGAAGTGCCCTTAAATACTCATCGAAAGGTTTGCTTGCCTTTGTCCGGTATGATCTTTTAGGAGGTAAAATACGTTGCTCGAGATTATTGCTTTGAGGATTAATATATGCCTCTTGTGCTACACTCATCTTTACGCTCAAAAGGAACGATAATATTAACAACGAAATAGTCTTCATTTGCTCATAACGAGATATAATGCTTTGTTAGTATAGACGAGTATGCCTTGCTTTGAAGGGAAGGAACCGAGGCATCAGCCGAGGGTGGGCATGCAATGGTATTGCTCAGAGAGCACTATTGTATTTTGACATTTTCCCATTGATATGGACAATGCCTACATTTGGATCCGCATGACTGAACGTTAAGGGCTGAAAGCCTTTATCAAAGCAAGTAAACCTTGCTTTGAAGGGAAGGAACCGAGGCATCAGCCGAGGGCGGGAATGCAAGGGTATTGCTCAAAGAGCATTATTGTATTTTGACGTTCACCCATTGATAAGGACAATGCCTACATTTGGATCCGCAGCAATACCCCCTTTTCAAATGATACGCCTCGGTCATAACCATCAGGCCGTTTTCAAAATAATACTCCTCTTTGCTCTGTTTAATTTCAAAAGGAATATTGCGTGTCCTTCATCCGTAGGCAAGTTTTATAATTTCATCCACCACATTTGGATTTAAAAGCGTGGAAGTATCTCCCATATTGTCCAACTCATTGGCAGCAATTTTTCTCAATATTCTACGCATAATTTTGCCTGAACGTGTCTTTGGAAGGCCAGGTACAATTAGAATCATATCCGGTTTGGCAATTGGACCAATCACTTTGCTCACTGTTTGTTTGACACCTTTTTGAAAACTGTCATCATTCCAAGTGCCTTGCTCAGCGATGATGTATGCAAAGATTCCTTGTCCTTTGATGTCGTGAGGATACCCGACTACTGCTGATTCGATCACGGATGGATGTTCGTTAATGGCATTCTCTACCTCTGCTGTTCCAATTCGGTGACCAGATACATTAATCACATCATCGACTCTACCGATAATACGCAAACGCCCTTCCGAATCTCTTCGAGCGCCATCTCCTGTAAAGTATTTGCCGGGAAATGCAGAAAAATAAACCTGCTTACAACGGTCATGATCACCATAGGTTGTTCTAATCATTGATGGCCAAGGATATTTGATACACAATAAACCTTCTTTATCATTTTCAAGTATTTCGTTTCCTTCTGCATCCATCAAGCAGGGTTGTATTCCTGGCAATGGATAAGAGGCATAACAAGGTTTTGTGTCGGTTATACCTGGCAACGGAGTGATCATTATTCCTCCGGTTTCGGTTTGCCACCACGTGTCCACAATGGGGCATTGATTCTTTCCAATTTTTTCGTTGTACCAGTGCCATGCTTCTTCATTGATGGGTTCTCCCACAGAACCCAAAACTTTTAGATCACTCAAATCATGGTTTTGGGTGTGTTGATCTCCGCATGCCATAAGGGCTCTTATTGCAGTCGGGGCAGTATAAAATTGATTCACTTTATGCTTGGCACAAATTTGCCAAAATCTTCCTGCGTCAGGGTAGGTAGGCACACCCTCAAATATCATGGTGGTGGCACCCGCCAATAGGGGCCCATAAACGATATAAGAGTGACCAGTAATCCAACCGATATCCGCAGTACACCAGTAGATATCACCTTCTTGATATTGAAAAACATTTTTAAATGAATAGCAACTGTAAACCATGTATCCTCCACAAGTATGAACGACACCTTTGGGTTTGCCAGTAGACCCCGAGGTATATAAGATGAACAACAAATCTTCGGAGTCCATAGGTTCTGGAGTGCAAATTTCTTCTTGGCCCTCAACCAATTCATGCCACCATTGATCAATCTCATCACTCCAGTTAACTTCTCCTCCAGTATTTCGATGGACGAGTACTGATTCTACAGAATTGCATGAAATGTCCATGGCGTCATCCACGATTTGCTTAACTGGAATCACTTTGGCTCCTCTTTGATTATAGTCCGAACAAATGATCATTTTAGCTTGCGCGTCATCAACTCTGTCGGCTAATGCCTGTGCGCTGAATCCGGCGAATACCACAGAATGTACCGCACCAATTCGAGCACAAGCTAAGACGCCAATGGCCAATTCGGGAACCATCGGCATATAAAAAACTACACGATCTCCTTTTTTTATCCCTTTTTGTTTTAAGGCATTGGAGACTTTGCAAACTTCAGCCAAAAGTTCGCGATAACTCAGACGAATTTCTTTTTCGTTGGGATCATTGGGCTCCCATAAAATGGCTGTTTGCTCACCTTTTGTTGGGATGTGTCGATCAAGGCAATTTTCTGTAATATTTAATTTACCATCAACAAACCATTTGATACTTGGCTCGCTTAAATTGGTTTCCATTACCTTGGACCAAGGTTTTCTCCAAGTAAACGTTTCGGCTTGGGCAGCCCAAAATTTTTCTGGATGCTCAACGCTTTCTTTATAAATCTTTTGATATTGCTCGAGGCTTTGAATTTGTAAAGTCATAATCTAAAATTAACAACTCCAAATCAAGCCAAGGGTAGATTGTCTTATGAATTGTTTGTAGGATATTACAAATTCAATCGGATTCCTATCTTGAACTGTAGGTTTTTATAACTGTGATCAACCTTTTGAATTTTATCCGTTTCAGAAAAGGACCTGCGGTCAAAGTGAATGCCGCCCGTAAGATCCATTTTGTGGGACAATTGATATGACGAACTTAGATACGTAGCGGGCACTAATCTCAAAGATGATTTCGTGTTTAAAATGCGTACCGGATTTCCCTGCGAATTAAGCTGGTCGCTTTCCGTCAATCGAAGTACATCCATCTTTAAACCTGGATGTAGAGAAGTTTTCCATTTGTTTTTCCCTAAAGTAAACCCTAAATATAGAGGGACGGATACGATATGATAATGGTTGTACTTGAGCATATCTCGAGATGCTTTGGTTTCGTAGTTTCCAAAACTTGTAATTTGTAAAGATTGAGTTGGTGAGGGCCAATAAATGGCTTCTATATGCTCTCCATTGTTTTGTTCAAGATATTCTCCTTTCCACTCAAATCTTTCGTTTTGTACGTGATAGGCTAAACCGCTTGTAATACTAAACCAATGGTTTAACTTACGTTCGAAGAGTAAACCAAAAGATAAGTTCTCTAAAGCTTCTTCGTAGGTGTTGCGATAAAATTCATATCTGAAGTCATGACTTAAGCTAGCTTTATTGGTTAGGCCTATTCCTCCAAGTAGTACTAAATTCCATTTGGACGTAGCGTTTACTTGCGCTTTTTTCTTTTCAATAACTTTATTTAGCAATAGGGTTTTCTTTTCTCTTTGGAATGAGAGCGGAGTCAATTTGGCCCATTGTAATAGATTTAATTCAAGCAGTGTTCGACGCGAATTTTTTATAGTGGCAGCCTTCGTTTCGTCTTTTTGATTTCTAAAATTAGCCAAGCTTTTTCTTCCTTCTGTAGTATTAGATCTCTTGGAATTGGGGCTTTGGGTTGTTTTTGTTTCTATGTAGCTTTTGGTCAAAAGCTTGCTTTGTATCGAAGACTTTCTTGTAGCCAAATGTGATCCAGAGGGTGGTGAGTAGGAAGCTTTTTTAAATTCTTTTGTGGTGTTGGTAACTAAGGACGTGTCCTCTTTTTCTTGATAAGACTGTGGCTGTAATTCATCCTTATTTGTTGTTTCATTGATCATCGGATTTGTTGTTAACTCGGATGACGGAGTGGAGGTGTTTTGAAAGTTGTAAGAAATTGCCCATAAAAGTGCGGTAAGAATGATCGCACCACCCGTTCCCCAAAGCCAGAAAATGAAGCCTCTTTTTTTTCTTTTTTCGTTTAACCGGGGCTCTACATTCCTCCATATTTTTTCAGCATCTACGTCAGAACGTTTTTCTCGGAGCGTTTCTTTTAAGTGATTTTCAAAGCTCATGATACCATGTTTAAAGTGGGGGAATAAGAAAGAATTAACGCCTTCAATTTTTTCTTGGCTCGTATATATTGTGATCTGGACGAACTTTCGCCTATGTTTAATTGAGCCGCTATTTCTTTATGACTATAGCCTTCAATAGCAAAGAGTAAAAATATTTGCCTATAGCCATTTGGAAGTTTTTCAATCAGCTTCATTAGCTCGTCCTTATTTAATTTTTGATATATTTTGGGATCAATGTGTACATCTGTTTTATCGTCCAACACATTTCTTTCTAGCGCATAATAGTTACGTCTGTATTTAGCTATAGAAGTGTTGACCACAATTTTGCTGCACCAAGAAATGAAAGCGTTTAGTTCATTCCCTTCAAAGTCCATAAGTTTTTGGTAGATGGTTACGAATGCGTCTTGTAAGGCATCCTCTGCGTCTTGATTGTTTCGACAATAGAGCTTTGCTTTTGTAAAAAGCAAAGTTGAATAAGAGAGAACGAAATGCTTAAATGCATCTCGCTCTCTATTTTTCAATTGTTGTAATGATATATTATTGGACTGAGTACTCAACAGTATTCTATTATAGTTTCAATACTATATCAAATTCGACTTCAGTAATGCCAGGGTCAAATAAATTGGAGTCTGTGACTGTTATGTCCGTGGTGGTATCCTTTAGAATCAAAAATTCTTCCCCAGTTTGTGACAAAATAATTCCACTTTCGGCATCTACACCTGCGCAATCAAAACCGTCACCAGAGAAAGATGCATTGTAATTGGCCACGGTTGCTCCATCATCAAGTACGACTACGATTTCTCCAACGTCCTGCGAAACCCAGTCTATAACTGTGATTGTATAAATGGTTTTTAGATTTGGAAAGATTTGCTCCGAATAAGCCATGGCTACTGTATCTTGGGCAGACGGATTGTTCCAAGGAGAACCCACATAGTCGATAAATAATTTACTCGTAATGTATTCGTCACATGCTGTCAATGCTCCTAAGCTGACATCGCCTGTTAATTGGACAACTACTCCCTCAGAAATCAATTGATTTGTTACATCAACACCAAACACAGTGGCCGAGTTAGATGTGCAATTGATTAAGGTGAATTGAAAATTGCCCGCTGTTGCAGCAAAAGTTCTAGTGGTCCCATTATCAAAATTTACAATGATATAGCTTTGCTCAAAATCATCGCCGTTACAGTTTTCGATTGATCCTGAAACAGTTGCCACATTCAAAGAAGAGTTGATATTAATGGCGGGAAGAGTGGTGTCGCTAGCAAACGGTCCGATCTGTTCTGAATGAATGACATTGCCGCAATCATCATACACGTTTAGAGTGAGGCTGGCGTCTTGAGGCATTTTTCCTCCAAACATTCCTCTATTGCTCGTGTATCCGCAACGGGCTGTCCCGGAGGCATTGTCAACAATCTCAACTTTTACATTTTCTAAACCTAGACCATTAATTAAAATGGTGCCCTCTAAATGTATCAGAGGGAAAGGAGCATCACAGTTCCAATAAGAAAAGTGCCGAACATCTCCAATATAAACGCCATTGATCAATTGAGCTTTTCCTTCTTCTATCCAATAGCCTGAAGCTTCATCAAAGTGCCACAACGGAATTTCTGACGGTGCAGAAGAAAGAAGTAATGTAGGCACGGGTAATCTGATTTCGGCAGTTTGACCCTCTTTAATTTGCAGTGGATTGCCTTGATTATCTTCAAGCTCCACACCAATCATGCCATAAGAAACAAGGGCTCTAAGGTCATCGTCTAAATTTACTCCTACCAAATCCCCTGGCATTTCCTCCAAAGTTTCGGATTTTGTTGGGTCAAGGTACTTGGCGAATACATTAACATTTCCACTGTATTCATTTCCATTTTCTCTTACAAAAGCATCTTTGGGGAATGAGATTTCGACATCTTCAAATTCGATCAATCCACCGTCCGCAGTATTTAGGTTTCCTACACTTATTTTCTCAATCAATCGAATGACGATGTGATTTAGTTCATTAACGGTTGGGTAGAAGGTTCTTGATCCATGAAAATAGCCCTCTTTAAAAACTTGGACATAGGTACCATCTTCAAACAATTGTTCGTTTGTCATGGCAAAAATTCCATTTTCATCTGTTCGGTACTCTTTATTATTGAAAACGATCATGGCACCATCCACAGGATTCGAATTTCCGTCAATCACTAGTCCATGAACGGAAGCATTAACAATGATTTGTGGATCTGGTCCCATTGGAGGAGTAGTAATATCTTGCTCATCTCGACAGGCAAATAAAAGCAGCGTTAATAAAAGCAGTAATGAGAATTTTTTCATTTTATTTTTAGTTTATTAATGGTGATTCAAAGTGATTTCGTTACTTAAACTAGTTTGTTAATAGTAAAATGTAATCAATCTTTGAAAAGCTGCATGAGGTAAAAAAAAAGCTGCAATTTATTTTTTGCAGCTTCCAAATAGTTATTTTTTTTCTTTTTCCTCTTTTGCTTTTATAGCATCTACTTCATCATTAATTTTTATGTGTTGCTCGGGGTCCCAGGTGATATCCCAGTTGTCAGCATATTGCTGCAAAGGCCGCATGCCTATAGATGCTCTGATGCTGTCCACGGCCTTAGGATTCTCAATTCTTGCAAAATAATAAAGCTCTTTCTCTGGGTGGCGGCTTACTTGACTGCCATAAATTTGTGGTAATCCTTTGCGCATGTTTACACGGTCCACCAACAGCGCTACCGAACTCCATCGAACCTCACCCTCATCAGCAGCCTTGGTGATGATAGGTAAATATTTTTCTTGAATTTCTAAATCTGCATGTTGAATAACCAAAAATGCAGTCGAAGCTTGTCCTGGGCCAACTTTTGATTTTCCCGGATAGCCAAATTCGTCAATAAACGAAGTGATCCGTGCTGTATTAATTGAGTCGGCCTTGTTTTGTAACTGCCATAAAGAATCCATTTGAGGTGATTTCCAACCGAACTGTTTTTCAACTGCGTTCATCTCTCTACGGTATCTTTGGTCTTCAAAGAGTATATTTTCAAACTCTTCCATAAGTTCTAAATCGACTCCAGAGGCTTTAGCGTACTCTTGATATTTGGTGTTGATGATGTCTTCAAATGGGGTAGTCCTCAAATAATCAAACTCCGGATAGTTGTCAAAAATTTGCTTTGAACCTGCCCAATTTAAATCAAAGGTAATTTTGAGTTGTTCGTTTAAATAGGTTTCATCTTTGGCGCTATAAGCACAAGCGCAATTTCTCATCGTACTTAAATAGCTTGTTTGTTTGATTTGAAAAGCTTGTTTGTAATAATACATACAGGAGTCGTATTTCATTTCTTTCAATGCTTTTTCTCCAGCTTCAACCAAAATCTTGTACGTAGGGTCAGTACTGGCAAAGGATTGTGAAGAAGCGTGGTATGCAAGCAAAAGGGAAAGGGTGAAGCAAAGTGCTTTTAATATTCTCATGGTGGTTTTATTTAATGAATGATCAAAATACAAAATGTACCTCATAATAAATGTTAACAAGCCCAATGGATAGCATTGAAAGTCTTCTTCTTTTGCCATGTATAATTATGGCCATTAATGAATTAGCGACCGTGATTTTATTTAAATTCACTTCTAATGAAAATTCTTCTTTGTCCAGATAAATTCAAAGGGTCTATTTCCGCCAAAAAAGTTTGCAAGGCGATAGGAGTTGGCTTGATGAATGGCGGAGGTGCTTTTGAGATCCTTCATCACCCAATGGCAGATGGTGGAGATGGTTCGATTGAAATATTGAAAGATAATTTTGATCTTGAAGAGATCGTAACTGAGAGTCTTGATCCTCTGGCCAGGAAGATTTCAGCCTCCTATTACATTTCAAAAAAAACCGCCTTTATCGAACTGGCTTCTGCCAGTGGTTTGGTTTTGCTTAAAGATGACGAGCGAAATCCTTGTTGGACCTCAACGGAGGGGACAGGAGTCTTGATCAAACATGCTTTGCGCAATGGGTGCAAAAAAATCTATTTGTTTATTGGAGGAAGCGCGACCAACGATGCGGGCATGGGTATCGCTCATGTCTTAGGTTTTCATTTTGTCGATAAAAATGGTGCGGCCCTAAAGCCAATAGGAGATAATTTGTTAAGAATAGAACGTGTCCTTGCCCCAAAATATTCATCGAATGACGAGGCACAATTGATCGCACTCTGTGATGTAAACAACCCGATGTTTGGGCCAAATGGCGCAGCATATACTTACGCCAAACAAAAAGGAGCCACGAGTCAGGAGATAGAAAAATTAGATCAAGGCCTTCAGCATTATGCGGCCGTATTGAAAGCCCAATATGGTGTCAATTTATCTAAAACAAAAGGAGTAGGAGCGGCAGGCGCCGTATGTGCTTCTTTGCTTGCATTATTGAACGCGGAAATGCAAAGCGGTTTTCAAATGTTGTCAGAGCTTACTCAGTTAGAACAACGAATTAAAGAAGCGGATGTCATTGTAACTGGGGAAGGTAAAATTGACAGCACTTCTTTTCAAGGTAAAGTGGTAGGTAATGTTTTTAGTCTTTGCAAAAAGTATTCGAAACCTTGTGTTGCTGTAGGAGGCATTATTGAAGAAACAGATCAATTGATCGAAAATTGTATTTATCAAAAATCCATTTTTTCAAAGGCCCAAAGTTTGAAACGTTCAATGGCCGAACCAGAAAAATATCTTCAAGAAATTGGGCTGGACATCAGTCAATTTCTGAGAGATCAAAAAAAGTAAAGAAATACTTGTGCTGTCGTTTACCGATCTTGATAAAAGAAACGAGATCCCAGCACCAAAAATAAACCTGCAAAAGAAAGCCCCAACCAGCCATGTCCAGCATAATGATGAGCCATCGTGGCTAAAATGACATCAAAGAAAAAACCAGCATACGCCCATTCTCTTAGGGTGTTACTGGCATCCGTGAGTATTGCCACTACTCCAAGTATTTTTGCCACTGCCAAGGGAATAACCAACCAAGTGGGAAATTGCATCCCTTCAAAGAAACCTTTGACCATTTCGGTTTTAAAAAAATACATCTGAGCAGAAAACAAAAACAATCCACACATCGCAATGGTAAAAAACCAATAAGCAATTTTCCTATAATTCATTTTTTATGTTTTTATTGATTAGCTGAGCATTGCATATTAATTACTAAAAATGTCCACGCCTAATTCAAGTGTAAGAGTACTAAGTTATTCCTTTAGTTTCGAGAGCAATCGTAAAAATTCGATATAAAGCCACACTAGGGTGACCATGAGTGCCATGCCACAAAACCATTCCATGTATTTAGGAGCTTGTTCTTTTTCAACTCTTTCGAATAAATCAAAATCCAACAATAAATTGAGCGCAGCGACACCAATTATAACGACACTTATGCCAATACCTATGGGGCCAGAATCATGAAGAAATGGTACGTTAAATCCAATGAAGCTGCCAAGAAAAGAGGCTATGTATACTAAGAAAATCGCACCAGTTGCCATCATAACAATCGATCTAAATTTTTCAGTAATTTTTATTAGACCGGATTTGTATAAGACAAGCATAGATAGCAAGGTTCCAAATGTCAATAAGATCGCTTGAAAAACAATGCCTTCGAAAGCAGAGGCATAAATAAAAGAAATAGTTCCTACAAACAGACCTTCCAATCCTGCATAAACTGGTCCTAAAATTGGGGCCGTGTGAGGCTTAAACATCACGATAAAAAACACAACCAATCCTCCTATCGCTCCAGTATACAAAAACGCATTGCTGGGCATTTGATACGAGAGTAGGGTCGTGCCCAATAAGATTCCAAACAGGATTAAAGTTTTATTTACAGCCCCAGCAACGGTGGATTGTTGTGAAGCATCAACTATAAGTTCTCGATCGAGGGTTTCAAAAGTTTTGTCTCTAAGTAAAGGATTGTTGGATTTTGTAAATCTTGGCATAAAGCAATTTTGCTTTCAAGATATTCAAAAAAAAGATAACGGATGTGAGATGATTTTACTCTCCGATAAAATGGGCTTTTCTTTTTTCCATAAAGGCTTTTACACCTTCCTCAAAATCTTTGGTTTGCATCAAATCTGCAAAAGCTTGAAGCTCAATATCAAATCCATTTTTACTTTCGTCAAAGGCCGCATTAATTGTCTTGATGATGTGCTTTACAGCTACTGGACCTTTACTCGCAATTTTGGCAATCATTTTTTTTGCCGTTGGCATAATCTCGTCGTCTTCCACCACACGATTGCAGACTCCATATTGTACGGCTTGATTGGCATCAATCATATCTGTAGTCATCATGAGTTCCATTGCTCTGGCTTTTCCGATAAGTTGAGACATTCGTTGTGTACCGCCATAGCCAGGAATGAGTCCTAGATTGACTTCGGGAAAAGAAATTTTCGTTTTTGGATTGACCAATCTCATATGACAGGCAAGGGCAAGTTCTAGTCCTCCACCCAAGGCATATCCTTTAATAACCGCAATCACAGGTTTGTGAAAATTTTCGATAGCAAAATAGGTGTTGTGCCCTTTTTTGACAAAAGGAATCGAATCATCTGCCACGGCTAAAAATTCTTTAATGTCTGCACCTGCAGCAAAAGCCTTTTCTCCACTTCCTGTAATAATGACACCTTTAAAACCTTCGATGCTTTTATAGTCTTCCGTAAAAAAACTATACAAGGAATGCATGATCGAAGAATTTACAGCGTTTAACTGATCCGGACGATTAAGCGTTAAGGTCACAATGCCTTCTTCGTTGCTAACTAGTATGTCTTGGTAATTCATATATTCTTTAATTCAAAAAGTATGATTGTGGCTTAATATTTTTCTTAAACCCGAAACCCGAAACCCGAAACCCGAAACCCGAACTTCGATCCCCGATCCCCGAACCCCGCTACAACGGTATATTCCCGTGTTTCTTTTTAGGCAAATGATCCACTTTGTTTTCAA
>JAHDGJ010000010.1:99568-151633 GCA_020627705.1 Saprospiraceae bacterium | reverse complement strand
CCTTCGGTTCCTTCGGGCCGAGCGACATTTAGTCCCTCGTCTAATCCTCAGTCACTTGCACCTTGCACCATAAACCTTGCACCATAAACCTTGCACCTTGAACCTTGTAACACGCCTCAGGCAAGAGCCTTCGGTTCCTTCGGGCCGAGCGACATTTAGTCCCTCGTCTAATCCTCAGTCACCCCGAACCCCGATCTCCGAATCCCGAATCCCGAACCCCGAATCCCGCTTTACGAACCCCGCTTTACCCACTCATATATTCCCACGCGGATTGATAATGCGCGTTTTTTTCTATATGTTCCATGAGTAGGTTATACATCTTATCTTGACTTAAAGTAACTCCATCGCCAATAATTATAAGTCTTTTTCTCGCCCGCGTCATGGCTACATTTAATCGTCTATAGTCTTTCAAAAACCCAATGTCTCCTTGATCATTAGAACGGACTAAGCTTATATAAATCACATCTTTTTCTTGGCCCTGGAATCCATCAATGGAATTCACCAGAATATCAAATCCGCGAAATACCTCCTCTTCTGCGATTTGATTGGTAATGTATTTTACTTGATCCTTATATGGAGAAATGATCCCGATGCTTTGATTGACATAATTTTTTTTCTCCTGTAGAAAATGTTCTCGAAGGATAAAATAATCTCCTTCGTTTTTTAGACTCCGAGACTCTTTGCTTTGTTTTTCTTCAAATCCACATCCACTAGTATCCACAAAACTCACGACTTCTGATTCTTCAAAAAGTTTACGTTGCGCACAAGATTCGTGGGAGTTTAATTTTCCTTCATAGAAGGTCAGATTAGAAAATGACAAGATGTTGTCATGCATGCGATATTGTTGTTGCAACAGTACGCAGTCTGGTATGTTATGCATCATACGGTCCAAAATGGTTTCCTCCAATCCAAATTCTTTCGCCTTATCGCTTTTTACAGTTGGAGGAAGTTGCAGATGATCTCCTGCAAGAATCACCCTTTTTCCTTTTAAGATAACATTCCAACATTCGGGTATGGTTGCTTGAGAGGCTTCATCAATAATTACTGTATCAAAATTGATGTCTTTAATGCTTTCGTGGCTTGCGCCAATGAGGGTCGCACAAATAATCTTAGAATTATCCAAAATAGTATCTACTAATTTGGACTCTAATTCTCTTGCCCATTTTTTGAGCTCTCTGGCCTCATGGTACATGGTGTTTCTGAAGTTGCGCTGCTTTGCACCAAATTGTCTTTTATATTTCTCTGCTTGTCTTTTAGCTTCTTCCGCTTCAACGCGTACTTTTTTGATATGATTCCAATCCGGGTGGTTTCGTAGTTTCTCACTTAAACTAAGCGCTACCGTCTGATCACTAATACGACTGATGTTTCCAATTCGCGTAGGAAGGAGCCCTTTCGAAAAAAGAATATGACAGATTAAGTCCACCGCATTGTTGGATGGCGCACAGACAAGTATTTTATTCTCTACTTTTTGTAGAAAATCAATGAGTGCAATCAATGTAGTTGTTTTACCCGTACCGGGTGGTCCATGAATAATTCCAAGGAGATTGGCATTGGCCATTTGCCGTACCGCATTATTCTGAAATACATTTAAACCCGTATTGTTGTAATGACTTGCACCCTCATGAATTTGATGACTATTGTCAATCAATTGTTTTTCTGCTACTGCTTTTGATAGGCCTTTAATATGTTCTTCTTTAGAATGAAGTACTTTTTGTATCGCACTTTGTTGCAGCAAAAAGGGCCGTTCGTCGTAAATTAATTCAATAGAGTAACTCTCGTTTTCGGGGAAGTACAGATCCAAATCTTTTTGCCCTAAAACAATACTTATTTCATTTTTCTTCAAGCTGGAGACGGTTGCTTTAAGCGCATTTTCTTTGAAGTGAAGAAGAACACCTGCCCCAACATTAATTTTATGCGCTTTTTGGCTAGGTGATCCTTTTTCCAGTTTTAATTCAATGTATTCGCCAACCGTATAATATTTCTTTAGAAGTTTTAGAGGATAGAGCAAAATACCAGCTTCCTTTTTTTCTGCCTTGGTCTTTGTGATAGATAAATTGCGGTAATATCGCTCCTCATGTTTGCGCTCAAATTCAACAGCTTCAGAAAGCTGAAGTAAATATTCTTCTGGTTTCATGCTTAGTTGCGAAGCTACGATTGTAAGGCATAATAGTGCTTAAATGCTCCAAATATGTTTCAAAATCATGAGGGTTCTAATTTTGGCAAAAAGGGCCAGAAACTATCAATTTCTCTTACAATAAGAATCAGAAATGGAGTATTTCGGTAAAAAGAAGTTAAAAATCCTTGTATAAGTCATCGAATACGGCTTTCATACTATATTATTCTAGTTCTTATACACGACAATGTACTACTTTTGGAAGGTCTAAATTGTTTCGGAAAGTTATCCAGAACAAGTATTCATTAAACAAAGATTATACCTTTGCTATCCTTATAAATCAGAACCATGATTAAACGATCATCGCTATTTTTTCTTTTTTCCTTTTTGGGCTTTATAAGTTATTCTCAAGTTGGATTTGAAAGACTGTATCCAGTGAATATGACCATCGAGCATCTTACTCTTGATGGGATGAATTGGGAAGATGGATATGTCAAATTGGCTTTAACCACCCAAAGAGATTCAGCCATTTATAAATCAGCAAACATTACAAAGTTAGATTCCAAAGGAGATATAGCTTGGTCTCGTGATTTGGTCGTAGAAGATTCCTTAGAATTTCTTTTGGAAGGGGATTTGTTGGCGCATTCTTCTGGCAATTTGGTTTCGGCGTTATCGGGCATTAAAGATTCTTTGAGTCAATTTATCGTGCTAACGGATGAAGGCGGAAATGTGCAATGGGCCAAAAGATATGCGATCTACCAAGACAGCAGTTCTTTTGAAGACGTAAAACCAAGATTGGCAGAGAGCTTTGTCGATAATCACATCTATTATGCGAATAAAGGATTGTCGCAAGGCAAAGAAGCAATTTTTATTTCAAAAGTAAATGCTTCCAATGGAGAAATGATTTGGAGCAATTATATAGAATCACCAGACAATGATTTAATTTTTGGAAGCATCAGTGCATGTATGGAAGGAGGTGTAATGGTTGCAGCGATTGATGCCTCAACACAGCAATATTTTGTTTCTAAGTTAGATGAGAATGGAAACATACTATTTAATAAATCCTTACAAACAGGAGTTACTCCAAACAACAGTTTTGCAAACAGCTTAATTCAGCTTCAAGATTCTACGTATGTTTTGGCTGGGTCTTATTTTGTTGGAGTAGAATACGATGGCTATGTACTTAAGCTTGATTCGCTGGCAGATGTAGAGTGGGCAAAGAAAATTGATTTTGATTTTAGTTCGAACGATGTGTATTTATTAGATCTGGTTGAAGACACCAAAGGCGATATTCTAATGTCTGCAAAACAGATAGGTGTGCTTGACACTGCTGCTTTTGGATTAAAACTCACACAGCAAGGTGATGTAGTTTGGCAAGCGAAGTATAAAGAGAATGCTGTTGATAATGTACAACTTGGTGGACTGGGACTTTCTTGGACTGGCGGGATGTCCTACTTCCTTACGGGAGGAAATGTAGAAGAGCAATATATCTCATACTTGATAGCTGCGGATTCTACTGGAATGACACTTTGTAATGATACCATAGATCAAAACATCGTATTTGATGCTTCATTTAATACGGATACCTTGGAATTAAATAATAATGAGTTTTTGTCTGCTTATATCTTAGAGTGCTGTGATGCTTACAGCACGTATGATGGATTTGGTAACAACACACTCGTAAGTTCTAAGGTTTTTGGAGGCAACGTGTACACTTGTTCGTACAGAACCAATTTGGCTAATGATCGAGTGGCCTCTTTCAATAAATTTGATTTGAGTGGGAATTTGATATGGTCTTACGAAATGATTTCTCCTTCCAGATTTACTAATTTTCATGAAACAGAGGATGGAGGGATTATCGTAATTGGAATGACCGAACCCAACACGGATAACATTGCAATCATGTTAAAATTTGATTCTGATGGAAACGTGGTGAAACAGCAACAATACGACAGTCCAGGTCGAAACCAATTAAGGTATATTGTGCGTCATCCAAATCCTCAAAATGCAGATTTTCCGTATTACGTTTCGGGTTTTAGAAATCCTATAAACAATAATCCATCTACACTTGATGAAACGATCTTGTTTAATTTGGATCAAGACTTGAATATAAATTGGATTAATAATTATGCAACGGTTTCGGATACACAAACGGATGGAATTTTTCCAACTGCTGATGGAAATTTAGTTATGTATGGTGATAGTGGAAGTACTTATGAAGCTATATTCCATAATGTAAACGGCGCTGATGGAAGTGTTATCTTATCTAGATCAAGTTTAGAAAACAATGACTTCAATGATCTTGTGCAGCTTTCAAACGGCAATTACCTCGCTTGTGGATCAGTTAGACAAGCTGACGTAACTACTTTTTATGGCTTGGTTTCTTTGCTGGATGCGGATCTCAATGTGCTTTCGACCAATTATTTTGAACAAGAAGAAATTTCGGCATTTAGAAACCTTACAATAATTAACGACAATAATTTTTTCGTTACTTCAACAGGACTGGATGGTGAAGGCATAATAATGAGATATGAGATTGATTTAAATCAGGAATTAAATCTGGCTCAAGTATCATCGCTTCAACGTCCAGGTTTGGATTCGAATCCTTATCTAGATTTTGACAACGGTACGTTTGTTTTATCGGAGGGAGGTTCTGATGCTTTGGGAAGAGGAGACTTTGTAGTGGGCATTGGTTCAGAAAGTGATTTGTTTGCTTGTTTAATGGATACCTCTTTGACGAGCCAAACATATAGTTATTCTTTTGATACTGTACAAACCCAGGTTATGTTGGACACTTTTGGAGTAGATACTGCTTCGTTTGTATTCCAAGAATTATCGTGGGATCAAAATGAGTATTGTTTGTATCAGGAGTTTACGGATTGTGCTGATGTTCAGGTTAGCTCGATGGCATTTGCCATGTATCAAGTACCCGTATTGACCTTAGAGATCCGACCGTTTTGTCCAAATGAGCCTATTGATTGGACCTTTGATGCGACAACCAACGGAGCGGTTTCTTATTTATGGCAAAATGAAGACGGAGATACTATAGGTACTGCAGATACCTTACAAGTTTTCGAAACTGGAATGTACAATGTCATTGTTACAATGGGTGAAGATGTGTGTTACACGCTTTGCGATACAGCCACATTAGAAACCTTTGAAGAGCCGACATTAAGCATTGCACAAAATGCTTCAATTTTGTGCGAGACTGGAGAATTGATTCTTATTGCCACGCCAAATGCGGAAGCAGGAGTGGATTCTATTTTTTGGTCTACTGGCGAATCTGGAAACACGATCAATGTATCGCAACCTGGTCAGGTTGTTGCCACGGTAGTAGATAATTGTGGATTACAAGCTACAGCGAGTTTTGATCCAGATTTTGATATATTGGAAATGCCTCAAGTTACCATACTTGTGGACGATTCGGCTTTTTGTGATCAAGGAGTTTACCAGTTAACGGCGGTGCCAAATGGTACGACTACACCCTTTGAGTCTTTTATGTGGAGCACGAATGAAACCTCTAATCCGATTTTTGTAAGTAGCGGCGGGACCTATGGTGTAACTATTTTGGACGAATGTAGCCTTGAAGCCACTGCAACAGTTGATGTTGCTGATTTTCCAGTGTTAGTATCAGATATTAGTATCGATGTAGGCGAAAGTACAATTTGTAGTACTGATCCTTTTACATTAGAAGTAATCATTAATCCCTCAAATGCAGCAGATCTTGAGATCTTTTGGACAACAGGTGGGACACAAAACATAACAACCATTTCTGAAGGTGGAAATTACGGTGTAAGTGTCACTGATTTTTGTGATAATTTCTATACTGACGAAATTGAAATTGAAGAATTCCCCTCTTTGGTAACCGATCCGTCAACCAGACCAGAATTTATTCAAGTTGATACACTGTGTGCAACTGGTGAATCTCAACTTACCCTTGTAGGATTCATAGATCAAGCATATTCTATTAACTGGAGTAATGGAGAAACGAATGTCGAGTCCATTATTGTTCCTGCTGATGAAGAGCCATATAGTGTAGAATTAATTGATGAATGTGGCAATACATTTACATACAATGCTAATGCTGGCGAATGTGATCAAATACAATTTCCAAATGTATTTACCCCTGAGGATCAAAATATGGATGGCAGAAATATAAGATTTGGACCTGTAGGTAGCCCAGCTGGAGTCGAGAATTATGAACTCAATGTATTTAATCGTTGGGGAGAGAAAGTATTTGAAAGTACAGATCCAACAGAAAGTTGGGATGGCATGTATAAAGATAAGAATCAAGCTTCCGATGTGTATATGTGGTATGCTTCGTATACTTGGTTCGGTATAGATTACAAAGATAAAGGAAGTGTCACCTTGGTCAGATAAAAGATGTTTATCATCATAAAAAAGGGGCAATACAAATTGCCCCTTTTTTATTTTCTATACTTATCACTTAAGCCAATACCTGCTTCGATCATAGGGATAATTTTTTCAAGTCTTCTGTGTTTGGTTTCCTCTCTTTTTGCTTCAGCAATATAATCGCAAAACTCCCTTTGTTTATAAGGACTAAAGTTTTCAAAATTCTTTTTAATCGTGCCCTTTAATCTATTTTGAAGCAAAAGGGGAATCGCTATTTCTTTCTTTTTGCGATCTGGTTTTATTTCTAGACCATCTAAATGATTGGAAATGCTTTCTTCAATATAATTTTTGATCGTGTTTTTTGATGTAACAATCTCCCCAAGATTTTTAAATCTCCATTGTCGCATGGCTTTGGTTTTTCCTTCTTGGGCATTAACAAGAATAGCTTTGGGATCATTGAGGAAAACTCCTTGAAAAAACCAAATGCCTACATATTCTTTAAAGCAAGCGATTCCTAAAACATTTTTTCGGTTAAGCATATAAACTGGAAAGGACCATTTTATACCTTCTTCCAAAACGGTTTCAATTAATAATTGCCGAAGAAAGCTTAATTCTTTTTTCCATTTTTGGTTCTTGTCAATATATTCTTCAACACTATGGATTTTTTCCATTTTTGATTTCTACTCTTTGAAGAAAGATACTAAGATTGCCTAAATTACTTCTGCGAAAAATCAAGACATGGAAAATTCGAATGCGCTTTATTGGAAAAGGAATTTGAGGCTCTTATTTGTTTTATTGATTATTTGGTTTTCTGTTTCATTCATGGCTTCGATTCTTTGTGCAGATTATTTAAACCAATTCTCAATACTAGGAGTACCTTTTGCCTTTTGGATGGCACAACAGGGTTCGATATATGTATTTGTGCTCTTAATCTTTTTTTATACCTGGCGTATGAATACAATCGATAAAGAATTTGGTGTAAACGAAGATTAATGAGTTTAACAACGTGGACTTACTTGCTGGTTGGTTTAAGTTTCGCGCTCTATGTAGGCGTGGCATTATGGGCTAGAGCAGGAAGTACTAAAGAATTTTATGTTGCTGGTTCGGGCGTTCATCCCATTTTGAATGGTATGGCAACAGCCGCAGATTGGATGTCTGCAGCTTCTTTTCTTTCTATGGCCGGATTAATTTCGTTCATAGGCTTTGATGGTTCTCAATATTTGATGGGTTGGACAGGCGGTTATGTACTCCTTGCTTTATTGCTAGCGCCTTATTTGCGAAAGTTTGGAAAATTCACCGTGCCTGACTTTATCGGAGAGCGATACTATTCACAAACTGCTCGTATCGTGGCTGTGATATGTGCTCTGTTCGTAAGCTTTACCTATGTAGTGGGACAAATGAAAGGGGTAGGAGTAGCATTCTCCAGATTTCTAAATGTAGATTTTGGTACAGGTGTAATAATCGGAGTATTGATCGTATTCTTTTATGCAGTGCTTGGAGGAATGAAAGGCATAACATATACCCAAGTTGCGCAGTTTTGTGTTTTGATTACTGCTTTTACTATTCCAGCCATTTTTATTTCTATTCAAATGGTTAATCAACCTATACCTCAGCTGGGGATGGGTGGTACGGTGAATGATGGAACCTTATTGTTGGATAAGCTTAATTTGATTTCACAAGATTTAGGATTTGATGAGTACACAAAACCAAACAAACCCCGTATCGATCTATTTTGTGTTACCGCTGCTTTGATGTTGGGAACTGCAGGATTGCCACATGTAATTGTTCGTTTTTTTACAGTTCCCAAAGTACGTGATGCTAGAAAGTCCGCGGGATATGCCTTATTATTTATAGCAATACTATATACCACAGCTCCAGCAGTAGCCATATTTGCACGAACCAATCTTTTACAAACCATACCTGGCAAAGAGTATGCTCAAGTACCTGCTTGGTTTAAGAGTTGGGAGAAAACCGGATTGCTTTCTTTTGAGGATTTAAATCAGGATGGAAAAATCCAATATTACAATGACGCCAATGCCCAATTCGTAGAAGAAGTTGCCAAACCCCAGAATTGGGCTGGAAACGAACTACATATAGATCGAGATATTATCGTTTTGGCAAATCCAGAAATTGCAAAATTACCTTCATGGGTCATTGCTTTGGTCGTCGCAGGTGGATTAGCTGCGGCTCTATCTACAGCTGCCGGTTTATTGCTTGTGATTTCAAGCTCTATTTCGCATGATTTATTAAAAAAATGGTTGCGGCCTAACATCTCAGAAAAAGAAGAACTCAAATACGCACGTATTGCCATTGCAGTTTCAGTACTGATTGCGGGATATGCAGGATATAATCCCCCAGATTATGTCGCAGCCATTGTAGCTTTTGCTTTCGGATTGGCTGCCTCCTCCTTTTTCCCTGTGATTGTTTTGGGCATTTTTGATAAACGAATGAATACTTCCGGGGCTGTTTCAGGAATGGTAGTAGGTTTGACATTTACATTGAGTTATATCATTTACTTCAAATTTGGAGGAGGGACACCGGACCAATATTGGTTTCAAATATCTCCTGAAGGAATAGGAACTCTTGGTATGTTGCTAAATCTTTTGGTTTCATTGACCGTTTCAAGATTGGGAAAAGAGCCTCCCATTGAAGTTCAAAAAATGGTGGATTTCATCCGAATCCCAAAAGGTTCTTCTCAAGCACATGAGCATTGATTCTGTGGATTAAATAAAGGAGTAAAACTATCTTTGTGGTATGAAGAACAAAGAGATGAAATTCGGTACCAAAGCAATTCATGCCGGAATACAACCAGACCCTAGTACAGGTGCAGTAATGACTCCTATTTTTCAAACCTCTACCTATGTGCAAGATGCTCCAGGCAAACATAAAGGATTTGAATATGCTAGGACTCAAAACCCAACAAGAGATGTATTGCAAAACAATTTAGCAGCTCTCGAAAACGGTACACATGGGATTTGTTTTGGCAGCGGCCTAGGTGCCATGGATGCAGTACTCAAGTTGCTTTCTCCTGGTGACGAATTGATCTCTACCAATGATTTATATGGAGGATCTTATAGACTGATGAAACAGGTATTTGGAAAATATGGCATCAAGTTTCATTATGTAGGTATGAATGACATGGACGAATTAAAAGCCAAGTTGAACGAAAATACCCGAATGATTTGGGTGGAGACTCCGACCAATCCAATGCTTAATGTAGTAGACATAAAGAAGGTAGTTAAGGCAGTTAATGGAAAAAATATTTTGGTTTGTGTGGACAATACTTTTGCGTCACCATATCTTCAAAATCCACTGGATTTGGGTGCAGATTTAGTGCTGCATTCGGCGACCAAATATATAGGAGGGCATTCGGATGTAGTGCATGGGGCCATAGTTGTCAAAGATGAAGATCTTGCCAATCAATTGTATTTTATTCAAAATGCAGCAGGTGCTGTTCCAGGCCCTCAAGATTGTTTTTTGGTTTTGAGAGGAATAAAAACCTTACACCTAAGGGTTCAACGATCATGCGATAATGCAAGAGAAATTGCTGCATTTTTGAAAAGACATAAAAAAGTATCTAAAGTATATTATCCTGGATTTGAGTCGCACCCCAACCACAAGGTTGCCAAAGCACAAATGAGGGATTTTGGAGGCATGGTCTCTTTTGACCTTAAGGCCAATACCAAGACAGCCGCAAACAAGGTGCTAAAGAGTACGAATCTTTTTTCTTTAGCTGAATCATTGGGTGGCGTGGAGTCATTGATAGGTCATCCTGCCAGCATGACTCATGGGAGTATACCCAGAAAAGAACGCCTCAAAGTGGGCTTGACAGATTCTCTTATTCGATTAAGTGTTGGCATAGAAGATGTTGCTGATTTGAAAAAGGACTTGTCTAATGCGTTGAAATAGTCTTTTTGAGTACGTAAAAGGAATTACTTTCTAGTAAGGTTTCGCTTCAATAGAATTATAATAGTATTTTACTAGCTATATCTATTATAATTTATCCCGAATTGAAAATGAGAAAAGTCCTTACCTCTATTAGTGCGTTATTTATCGCTGTTCTATCTTTTGCTCAAGCTCCAAATCAATTTGAGCTTTTATTGAAAAACAATCAAGTGCAGCTTGAACCTAATTTGGATCAATTAAGAAGTCGGCCACTATACGATTCTAATGAGCTCGTAAACGATCGATATTATCGACTTGTACAGTTTTATGAGATGCCCTCTAAGGAGCAAAAAAATAAGATCAAAGCATTAGATATTGTGCTTTTAGAATACGTGCCCAATAAATCTTATTTGGCAAGTATACCTAAATCTATAACATTCAATCAGTTGCAAAATTTAGGTTTGAGGGCTCTATCTCCAATTAAGTCCGAATGGAAATTGGAGGAAAAAGTTGCTCTGCGAAATTTTGATGATTATGCCATAACCAAAGATCAAGTTAGATTGACTTTGAGTTTTTTTAAAGACGTTTCCAAGGATTTGATCCAAAAAGAACTGCGTTCTCAAGGGGCAAGTATCTTGTATATGTCGCGCCACTCTTCTATGGTTTCTATATTGGTTGATCCAGGTAAAATAGATGTTCTTAAGGATCTTCCATTTGTTTCTTATATAGAGCAAGCAAGACCACCTGGGACCCCTGAAGATAATGGGGGAAGAGGACTTCACAGAAATAGTATGATTGATGCAGATTATCCAACGGGGAGACATTATGATGGCGTAGGGGTAAACATAATGGTTAGAGATGATGGAGTTGTGGGTCCTCATATTGATTTTAAAGGAAGATTGAATCAAGAAAACGCATCCACAGGTTCTGGCTCGCATGGTGATGGTGTGGCTGGTGTGGCAGGAGCAGCAGGCAATTTAAACCCCGTGATGAGAGGAGCAGCAACCGGCGCTTTTTTCTATATCAGAGATTACGAATATCTCAATGATGAGGCAATCATTTCTTCAGAAGAGGATATCATTGATTTGCATTTGTCGGATAACGTGGTTATTGCCAACGCCTCTTACTCGGACGGATGCAACGATGGTTATACGAGCCGAACTAAGCGAATGGATCAGCAGACCTTCGAAAACCCTAATTTTCTTCATGTTTTTTCTGCGGGAAATTCGAATAATCTAGATTGTGATTATGGTGCTGGTGATCAATGGGGCAACATTACAGGAGGTCATAAACAAGCCAAAAATGTTATTGCAACGGCTAACCTCACAGTTGATGCTGGTCTGGTAAATTCAAGCAGCAGAGGCCCTGCACATGATGGTCGTATCAAACCAGATTTAGCGGCACATGGAGCCGAACAACAATCCACTTTTCAAGACAATATTTATGATGCTTTTGGTGGGACATCTGCAGCAGCACCTTGCGTCATGGGTACTTCTGCACAATTATATCAAGCCTATAGAGAAATTCATGGAGGCGAAGAGCCAGAATCTGGATTGATTAAAGCCACCTTGCTAAATACTGCCAATGATTTAGGAAACGACGGACCAGATTTTAGGTTTGGTTGGGGGCATTTGAATGCTTATCGAGCAGTGCTCTTGCTGGAAGACGAACGTCACTTAAGTGATAGTGTGGATCAAGGAGAAGTGGTTTCGCATACCATTGATGTCCCAGCTAATACAAAGCAGGTGAGATATATGCTCTATTGGACGGATAAAGAGGCTACGGAGATGGTAAATAAGGCATTGGTAAATGATTTGAACCTTACGGTTACGACACCAAATTCAACTGAGCTTTTGCCATGGCTTTTAAATAGCACTCCTAATGCCGCCAGTTTGAGTGCACCTGCAACCAATGGTGTAGATAATTTAAATAATGTAGAGCAGGTCTTAATTAATAATCCTGAGGAAGGATCATATGAGATAAATGTGGAGGGTTTTGAAATTCCTTTCGATGCCGTAAAGTATTATATCGTTTACGAAATAATCCCAGAGAATGACATTACAGTGGTTTACCCAAGTGGTGGACAAGCTTTTGTGCCTGGTGAATTTGAATTTGTACACTGGGATGCGATTGGCGACGAAAGTACTTTTTTGTTGGAGTATTCTTTGGATGAAGGTGCAAGTTGGAATACGATCGTTGATGGTTTGCCTGGGACTTCAAGATTGTCCCAATGGCAAGTCCCTGATGCCTTGACTGGAAGGGCAATGCTGAGAGTTTCGAGAGAGGGAGTTTCGGATACATCTGATGCAGCTTTCTCCATAGGCGGAGTACCTCAAAATTTAGATTTCGATGAGATCTGTTATGATCAAGTTGTTTTTAAATGGGATGCGGTAGAAAATGCGACGGGCTATGAGGTCTTTCAATTGGGCGATCGATATATGGAAAGTATTGGGACAACCACTGAGCTACAGATGGTAATCCCTGTGACTGATTACGAGCAGGACAATTGGTATTCTGTTAGGGCTCTAGGAGATGAAAATTATTCGGGACGAAGAGCTATCGCTGTAGGGACAACGGAGGAAAGCATTTCTTGTGTTAGAGACGATGATTTAGGCATAACAGGAGTTCAAAACCCGTACAACGGTAATTTCTTTATTTGTCCTATTGGAGAAGACATACAGGTTCAAATTACTATTAGAAATAATGGTTTGGTAGACATTGATTCCTTCGAAGTGTCTTACGAATTTAATGGGGCCCCACCTGTGATAGAAACCATAACGGAGACATTGATTGCGCAGGAAGAAATAAGCTATACTTTTCAAGCACCAATTGATGGTTCTGTTGTAACCAATGATACTTATGCATTGATAGCAAAAGTCAATTACGACTTGGATACTATTTTTCAAAATGATTCAAGAAGGGTAGAATTTACAATCAATGAAATTGGACAAGCCCCATTGGTAGAAGACTTCCAACAGGCTGACTTTCCACCTGTTGGATGGGAAGTATTAAATCCTGACGAAGGGATTGGTTGGCAAAGATTTGAATTAGACAACGGACCCAATGGGACGTCCACTTCTGCTGCATATATAAATAATTACAGTTATCAGGATCAAGGCCAAGAAGACGTCTTGTCTTCTTTTTTAATGGACCTCGATGGGGTGACATCGCCTATTCTAAGTTTTGATTATGCTTATGCTCCTTTTAGCGAAGCGTTTTCTGATGCATTGCGAATTGAGGTTTACACCAATTGTGGACAAGATCTCTCCGCTGTTATTTTTGAAAAGAGTGGTCTAGATCTTTCTACTACGGGTGATTACGAAATGCCTTTGTTTGTGCCGTTTAGCGCCAACGATTGGAAAAACGAAGCCATCGATTTGTCTTCATTTAATGGAGAAAAAGTACGAATTAATTTTGTGAATTCCACTGGATGGGGTAATAGTTTATTTTTAGATAACATCAATATCCTAAACTATGCGGAGCCGCCAACTGCTCAAATGAATGTAGTAGAATCCACCTGTGTTTTTGAAGTCGTTACGGTTAGCAATGCTTCGGATGGGTTTGGCAATTCTTATGAATGGGATTTTGGCGATGGTGCATCAATGCAAAGTGCTACTGGAAATGGTCCTTTTAATATTTTATATCAAACGGCTGGACTCAAAACAATCTCCTTAATTGCAACCAATGAAAATGGGAGCGATACCCTTTATCAGGACGTATTGGTTAAAGAAACACCGAACCCCTCATTTTCTTCAATGATAAGCAATGGGGAAGTTAGTTTTGTCAACGAATCGATGCACTGCGACGCCTATTTTTGGGAATTTGGCGACGGAGAGACGAGTACTCTGGAAAATCCAACACATACTTATGTTTGGAATCAAATCTACATAGCTAAACTGACGTGTTTTTCAGAAAATTGCGATGAAAAAATTACATCTCGATCCGTTGAGATTACTACCAATACCTCTGAGATCGAGTTGATTTCAGATTTTAAAATTTTACCAAATCCGAATAAAGGCGACTTTCAAATCCAATTGATAAATATGGATCAACAAGAGGCCGAAATCGCTTTGTTAAATATTCAGGGCAAAAGGATCAACACATGGACATTTAATTCGATTAACGGTCAGTCGACCATTGAGATTAATGAACAACTAGCACCAGGCGTCTATGTGATTCAATTGCAAACAGCCAATAACAGAGTAGTCAAAAAAGTGACTGTACAGTAATTGGTTTGATTATATTTCATTATTCACGAGTATTTAGAATGAACCCTTTTTTAAATACTCGTGAATATATCTAAGTGGTCTGAAGAAGACCGACCTCGTGAAAAACTGATATTAAAAGGACGGCATAATTTGTCTGATGCCGAATTGCTTGCACTTATATTACGTAGTGGTTCTCAAAATCAAACGGCTGTAGATTTAGCACGAGTCCTTCTTGCTTCAGAAAATTATAATCTTGATTTATTAGCCAAAAAGAATGTCAATGATTTTATTCAATTCTGTGGGATTGGAGAGGCCAAAGCAGTTGCTTTAGTGGCTGCCTTCGAAATTGGAAGGAGAAGGACAGCCTTGTCGCATCAAAATGAAACCAAAATCAAGTCTAGTCAAGATGCGTTCAAACAGATGCAGTCTGTTTTTATGGATTTGGAGCATGAGGAATTTTGGATCATGCTTCTCAATCGTGCAAATGAAGTGTTATCCAAACTTTGCATAAGCAAAGGTGGAATTTCCGGAACCGTTGTCGACTCCAGATTAATATTTAAACCTGCCCTGATGAAATTGGCATCGGGCATTATATTATTTCATAATCATCCATCAGGTAATCTAAAGCCATCTGCTCCAGATTTGAAGTTGACGAAAAAAATAATCAAGGCAGGAATTACGCTGGATATTCAAGTCTTGGATCATCTGATTTTAAGCCAAAAAAGTTATTTCAGTTTCAAAGACGAAGGATTACTTTAATCAGATTTGAACCTTTTACTCTTTCTAGACTTAGCATATAAAGTATTTTTGCTTTATGTCGGAGGAATCGAATAAGAAGAGTTTTGATTGGGATATACTAAAGAGGGTGCTTTCTTTAGCAAAGCCTTATCGTTTCATTTTTTTTATGTGCGGCCTATTGGCCCTAATCATCGCCCCATTAAATGCCCTAAGGCCAAAACTTATTCAGGTAATTGTTGATGAGTACATCGAGGATTTGGATGTGCCGAGTATGAAGAATGTCGTTTTATTGTATATGGGCGTCGTGATTTTGGTCGTTATTCTTCGATATTTTTTCATCTATACCACTGCCTTATTGGGTCAATCCGTCATTCGAGATTTAAGGGTGAAGGTATTTGATCATGTAAGTAGATTAAAAATGAGCTACTTCAACAAGACTCCTATCGGCACGATAACGACGAGAACAATAAATGATGTTGAAAGAATAAATGATGTTTATTCGCAAGGATTCATACAGATTATTGCCGATGTTTTTGGAGTTCTTGTGGTGTTGGGTATTATGTTTTCTACAAGCTGGCGACTTACGCTTATCTGCTTAATCATGCTGCCATTTTTGATATGGGCTACCTATATTTTTAAAGAAAAAGTCAAGGCGGCATTCAAAAGAGTTAGAACAGAAATATCTAATATGAATGCTTTTTTGCAAGAGCATATCTCAGGTATGCGTATTGTGCAAATATTTAATGCAGAAGAAAAAGAGAAAGAGAAATTTAAAGCAATAAACAGAAAATATACCCAAGCCAACCTGGATTCGATCTTTTATTATGCTGTATTTTTTCCTGTTGTCGAACTTATTTCAGCATGCGCCATGGCTTTATTGATTTGGTGGGGAGCAGGGGCGTACTTAAACGATAAGGTAAGTTTTGGAGCTTTGATTGCCTTTCCTATTTATCTAAATATGGTTTTTCGTCCTGTTCGATTGTTAGCTGATAAGTTAAACACCTTACAAATGGGATTGGTCGCTGCAGATCGGATTTTCAATGTACTAGATCTTGATTCTAAAATTGAAGACAGAGGGCTTATTGACAAAGGAAAACTTAGAGGTGAAATCGAATTTAGAAACGTTAGCTTTTCTTATGTCCAAAACACACAAGTCTTAAGAAACATCAACTTCAAACTTGGAGAGGGAGAAACCTTGGCTATTGTTGGCAACACGGGGTCAGGTAAAACAACCATCATAAATATCTTAAATAGATTTTATGATATAAACATTGGGAATGTTTATATAGATGGAGAAGATTTTAAAAACTACACACTGGATTATTTAAGATCAAGATTGTCTATGGTATTGCAGGATGTTTTTCTTTTTACTGGTACTGTATTGGACAACATTCGACTTCGAGACGAAAGCATATCAGAAGAAAAAGTTTACGAAGCAGCAAAATTGATTGGCGCTCATTCGTTTATAAAGCAAATGCCTAACCAATATGATTTTGTAATATCAGAACGTGGCTCAAATTTATCAATGGGGCAAAGACAACTAATTTCCTTTGTTCGAGCGCTTGTATTTGATCCCGATATTTTAATCTTGGATGAAGCTACATCCTCGATAGATACAGAAACAGAAGCGGTGATACAATATGCTATAGAAAAGTTGGTGGAGAAAAGAACCTCGATTATTATTGCGCACCGTCTTTCGACCATCAAAAATGCTGACCATATTATGGTTTTAAAGGATGGCCAAATCAAAGAATTCGGTAGGCATGATGAACTTTTAAGCATTACTAACGGTATATATAAAAAGATGTATGAGATTCAATTTGAGGATTCTGCCGCATAAATCAACAATTGAATTATTTTTAGTTAAAGTTTATACATGGGAAAAAACGAGAAATATTTTGCAAGCCGCTCACCTCTATCCGGGGTAATACCTTTGCTTCTTTTTGTTGGTTTTTTCTTTTTATTGTATAAGTTGGCTACTGGCATCTTCACTATTTTATCTTGGCTAACTATTCCTTTTATTCTGATTGCATTGATTCTAGACTATACTGTAGTCACGGATTATTTTAAATACATTTTTAATCTTATTCAAAAAAGACCTGTGATGGGGGTGGGATTAGGTGTGCTAACGATTTTTGGTTACCCATTTGTTTCGGCTTTCTTGGCCTTCAGAGCATACATGAGTAAAAAGATCTCGGACTTCCAAAATGGAGGACAAACAAAACAAGAGAAATACACCGAATACGAAGAAGTAGAAGAGGATGATTTCTTAGAATTGGAACCTTTAGAAGAACCAGAAATAGTTAAAAGCACTAAAGGAGCTAAAAATGACTATGAAGATCTGTTTGAATAAATGTGGGTAAGCATTTATTTCTTTGTTGTTTTCTGCTTGTCTATAGCTTACCTTTTTTTCTTGTACAATATATTTTCACTCTGGGAAAAAACACCTGAGCTAGAAGTTAGTAAGACTGCTTCAGAAGAAAGAGTTAGTGTAGTGATAGCTGCTCGAAACGAAGAAAGAAACATATCAACTTGTATCCACTCGATTTTACAAAACGATTATCAGGGAAAATTTGAAGTCATTGTGGTCAATGATCATTCGACGGATAACACACTAGAAGTACTTCAAAACATAAATGATGCTCGAGTGAAAGTCGCCAATTTGCCAGCGGATAAAATGGGTAAAAAGTCTGCCCTGTCTCATGGTATTGAGTTGGCTCAAGGAGAAATCATCCTATGTACTGATGCTGATTGTATTGTGGGCAAAAACTGGATAGTATCGATGATTGCGGCCTTACATGGAAAACATTTTGTAACGGGTCCGCTTCGTCTTAAAGAAATGCAGTCGGCTTTGGGTGCCTTCCAAATTTTGGATTTGAGCGCAATGATGGCTATTACGGCTTATGGTATAAATACTTCATCTTTTTATTTGGCCAACGGTGCAAATTTGGGATTTCGAAAAAAGGCTTTCTTAAATCTCAATGGATATAAAGGAAATGAAAAATATGCCTCCGGTGATGATGTTTTTTTAATTCAAAAAATGGCGAAAGAACTTCCCGATAAAGTTTCATTCGTGAAGTCAAGAACTGCCATTGTCGAAACCTTAGGGGTAGAAAAGGTAAAAGACTTTTTTAGTCAAAGAAAAAGATGGGCGACCAAATCTGGTGCTTATACAGATCGGGGCCTTCAATTTGTCTTGGGGTTTGTTTTCCTGTTTAATGTTATGTTGGTGGTCAATTTAGTCGTTGGACCTTTTTTCGTTGGTGGATTGTTTTTTATTGGTTTGATTCAATTGATGATCAAGGTTATCATGGACTATTTATTACTTTCAAACTTGAGTACTTATTTTAAAACCGAAGAAGCGATGAAATATTTTTTTAGGGCTTCTTTGTGGGCGGTAGTCAATATTATATTCTCAGGATGTGTTGCATTGTTTGCTAAAAACTATTCATGGAAAGGAAGGCGTCAGCAATAATATTTCTCTTTGTATTTTTCTTTTCGGCCTGTCAAAAACGACCTAAGGATCAATCCGATAATTTGTTCCATTCTGTTTCATGTTTTTTGGGAGATAATACGGTTTCTGCACTTGTAGAAATACCGATGGGCACTTCAGAAAAATGGGAATACAATAAGGAAAAAGGCGCCATGGATATTGAAATTATAAATGGATCAAATCGGCGCGTAAACTATCTGCCTTATCCAATTAACTATGGAATGATACCACAAACCTATTTGCCAAAAGAGCTAGGTGGTGACGGTGATCCTTTAGACATTTTGGTTATAGGGGATGCAGTACCACAAGGCCAAATTGTGCCCGCTAGAGTATTAGGTGTGTTGAAATTTAAAGATAGGGGAGAGCAAGACGATAAGATTCTTTCTCTTTCTACTACTTTTGATGGTTTGGAGGCTCAAAGTCTTTCATCTATGAAATCAAGTTATGAATCTATTTTGAATATTTTGACGACCTGGTTTTCAAATTACAAAGGGGAGGGTAAGATGAAATTTGAAGGGATTGAAGATGAGCAAAGCGCAATGCAATTAATAACAAAAGCCCATAGGGCTTATAACGATGAATTCAAAAATGATTAAAATAATCGCCACATGGTTAACTGTATCTATTGCATTTACAGTGTTTGGTCAAAACGAGCAAACGATGTATAAACTCGAGGAATTTAAACAAATACCGGTTTACGAAGACGAATATTCTGCCAATACTTCGGTAGCGCGAATGATCGATGGATTGATTTATCGATTTTTTTGGGCCACAGAGGGTTTAAGTGCAAAGGATATTGCCTATAGACCTGAAGGCGATCAAACAAAGTCTATTGAAGAAACCATGGACCATATGTATGGCTTATCATCTACGATAAGAAATACTTGCTTAGGCGAAGTAAATCTTCGGCCACTAAATATTCCAGAGGCCTGGGGATTTGAAGAACGAAGATTGGCTGCTCTTTCCTTACTCAAGGAAGCTAGCGATGCTTTAAAAAATGGCGGGGTCGATGTTTCGGATCTGAAAGTGGTTTTTGAGCGGTCAGGAAAACAAAATGCCTTTCCTTTTTGGAATCTAATTAATGGCCCTATTGCTGATGCACTTTATCATACGGGTCAAATAGTTTCTTATCGAAGGTCGGCTGGAAATCCAATGGATCCAATGGTTAATGTATTCATCGGAAAGAATAAAGACAACTAGTTAGAATTCGATTGCATATAAAGCAAGTATTTCGTCGTCGTTTGGAAGTTTGATTTCTTTTTGGTACTTGAGACCTAACTTCTTTAATAAACTCGTAGAAGGAACATTTTGAGGAAGAGCAATGGCTTCAACCCTTTTCGTTTGACCAAGTTTTTTTATTCGTTTTAGCAAGGCGTAAGTGGCCTCAAAAGCATAGCCTTTTCTAAAATAATCTGACAATAGGGCAAAACCGACATCGGGATAATTCATTCCTTTTCTTTGATAAATACCCACCGTTCCAATTACTTCATTGGTTGATTTAAGCAAGATGCATCTTTGCCCGTATTCCGTTTTGGGATCAAGTTCTTTTCTTACAGTATCAATATATTTTTTAGCCTCTTCGATAGTTCTCACATTGCGATCACCGATATTTTCTATCCATTCCTTAGAATTTAAGAGTTCAATTATAAAAGGAGCATGTTTGTATTCAGTAGGGATTAATTGAAGCCTTTCGGTTTCTATAATATGAATCATGTGATCATTCCTGTTTTATGTAGAATAGTAAGCTGCGGGCCATAACAAGCAGATATGTTTTCTTGGGTAAAGATGGTTTTTGTATCGCCATAAGCAATGAGTCTTTGATTAAGTAAAATAACTTGATTAAAGTATTCGCTTACTGTAGAAAGATCATGATGCACTACCAAAAGAGTCTTGTTTTCATTTGATAGTTTTTTGAGAATATTTATAATTCTTTGTTCGGTCATCATGTCTACGCCTACAAAAGGTTCGTCAAGAAAAAACAATTCGGCTTCTTGGGCAAGCGCTCTAGCTATGAATACCCTTTGCTGCTGACCACCAGATAGCCTTCCGATTTGGCGATCGGCTAATTCTTCAATTTCCAAATCCTTAAGTGCATTACGAGCGATCTTCCTATCATGATCATCGATGCGCTGAAATAGTTTTTTATGCGGGTATCTGCCTTGAAGCACAATGTCCATCACCGTTGCTGGAAAACTCCAATCCACTTCGTCTTTTTGTGGTACGTAGGCGACTCTTTTACGAACATCATCAATTTCTTTTTCAAAAATTTTGATCGATCCAGAGTTAGGTTCTATAAGACCAAGTATGGATTTGAACAGCGTTGATTTACCAGCGCCGTTAGGTCCTACTACACCATATATGTTTCCGGCATTTAGTTGAAGATGTATATTGCTTAATACTCTTTTTTGACCATAAGAAACCGATAGCCCTTTGACTTGAACTGTAGGAAGATTCATTTATTTATTTTGAATATTGCCAAGAGTAGTCCACCCAACAAAAGAATTCCAGCCAATAAGTACAACCATAAACTAGACTGTTCATTTTCATGAGTATGTGAAGCCGACGAATCTTGAGGATTTTCATTCATAAGGGCTTTGACTATAGTGTCAGTATTGTGTTTGAGCATTTCCCAATAGCCATGTGCTTCAGAATTTTCATCGCCAATGGAATCAGCGAAAAGTTCACCACCGATAGTGACGTTGTTGTCTTTTGCTATTTGCTTAATGAGCTTTGGATCAATGGTACTTTCCACAAAGATGGCCGGGATTTTATTTTCTTTAATGACCTTGTTAACTCGAATCATGTCATTCGTTTTGGCTTGAGCTTCAGTAGATATACCTACCAATGCTTCCACTCTTATACCATACCGTTGGCCATAGTAAGCAAAGGCATCATGAGAGGTGATTAAAACTCTTTGATTTAAAGGCACTTTACGTATCTGGTCCGTAATGTATTGATCTAGATCTTCTAATTTCTGTTTGTAGCTCTTATAGTTGGTCGTAAAAGTAGTGGCATGTTCTGGGCTAAGTTCTATAAGGGCCTTCCAAATATTTTCAATGTATTTTAGGCCATTGGAAACATCCATCCAAGCGTGCGGATCACTCGAGTTTGCATATTCGGTGCTGCTCAATGGATTAACACCTTCGGTAATAAGTGCAATTGCTGCTTTACTTCCACTATTTTGTATCAACTCATTAATCCAACCTTCAAACGTAAGACCATTAATAATGATCAAGTCTGCTTGAGTAACCAATTGTGCATCTCTTGGCGTGGGTTCGTGCAAATGCGGATCTCCACCTATGGGTACGATGCTTTCTACTTCAAAAACATCTCCTACTATTTGTTGCGCCATGTCCTGAAAAATTGAAGCAGAAGCCACTATTTTTTTCTGTGCGGAGATAGATTGAGAGAAAATTAGAACTAAAAAATATAATACAAAGGGTTGTTTCATTATTTAAGTTTTACAAAGAGATCCTGACCTACTTTAGCAGATATTATAGTCGTTTCGGATTGGTTAATCTCAATTTTGAGTGAATGATCAAATTGGATTTTATCTAGAATTCTAATCTCTGTACCCAACTTTATTTGGAGAGAATTTAAGTATTCTAAAAATGGCGTGTTGTGTTCGCGTACCCCTAGTAAAATACAACTTTGGTTCACCGGCATTTCTGATAAGGGCGTTTGATGTCGGAGCATAAATTTGCCTTCAGAATTTGGAATTGGATCACCATGGGGATCAAATCTAGGATTGCCCAAATATGAATCCAGTCTTTCTATAAGTTGTTTGGATTCGATGTGTTCTAATTCTTCTGCGATATCATGTACTTGGTCCCAGCTAAAGTTTAATTTATCAACTAAAAATACTTCCCAAAGTCTGTGCCTACGTATAAGCTGCGTAGCATGTCTGTTCCCCTCTAGGGTTAACCCTACACCCCTGTATTTCTCATAGTTCACCAATTTTTTTTCCGACAATTTTTTAATCATGTCTGTGACTGATGCTGCCGTCGTATTCATTTCTTTCGAAATAGCATTTGTACCTACAGATTTGTTCTCTTTTTCTGAGAGTTTGTATACAGCTTTTAAATAATTTTCTTCAGTTTTAGTGATCATTAGCGAACTAATTTTGTTTAAAGATATTAATATTTAGAGGACTCTAAAAATATATATACATTATGCCTAAAATATCCAATAAAGAAGTGAACGACCTCCTTCGGCAACGAAGGTCTACCTATCCCAATGATTATTCGGATAAAGTAATCGACAAAAATATATTAGAAGATATTTTAGAAAATGCCCGATGGGCTCCAACCCATAAAAAAACGGAACCTTGGCGTTTTATTGTCTTCCAGAAGTCAAGATTAAAGGAGTTTTCAGCAGAAATGATGAAGGCTTATAAAAGGTATTTTTCTCAAGACAAATGGAACGAAAGGAAAATGAAAAAAATAGAAAAAAATCCCCTAAAAGCTGGAGCTATCATAGCTGTTGTATTGGATCGACATGAGGAGCTTATCCCGGAATGGGAAGAAATAGCAGCAGTGGCAATGGCCGTTCAAAATATCTATTTAGGTTGTCAAGCAAACGATTTGGTAGGCTATTGGAGCACCCCTTCATTTCGCACAGAAATGGAAGAGTATTTAGGCTTAAACGAAACCCAGAAATCTTTAGGCTTCTTTTATATAGCGCATCCTAAGGATGACATTGTATTAGCTCCTAGAGAAAGGAAACCCTTGGACCAAAAAGTACGATGGGTCTAATCAATGCACCACTATTTTCTTTAGCAGAGGTGGAGCATCATCCATACTAATATTTAATTGGTATATCCCTTGTGCTAAGGAAGAAACATTAAACGAGAACTCATTTTTCCCATATCTTTTGGGTTTAGTTTCCATTATGGAGTCGATTCTTTTTCCGTTTATGTCCAATAAAGTAATGGAAACTTTTTGGGTATTCACCGGGATTTCTAATTCGACAAAAACCCTGTGACCTACAGGATTTGGAAATACTTTTGTTTGTATCTTTTTTTCAATTTCTTCATTAGAAGAAAAAGGCATGGGTCTTCTAACTGATGCAATGTAGGGATGATTATTTCCTGTGGCTAAGGTATGAAACCCAGCTATCCAAGCTTGATCTGGGTCATTGAAGTTTCTTTGGGTACCTAAATAATCGCCCCAACGCTCGTATGGAATAGAATCCACCGTAGGCGGAAGCATTTCGCATGGCGCTTGTCCTTCAATAATGCTAATGATATCAGAATAACCAAGATTGGGATCATAATACATCGCAGATACCCCGGGATTGCGACTAAAGGAGGTATGATCAAATGCGATAATGGCGTCTCTTTCATCGATTCCATCTCCAGTATAGATAATACCAGGATAGCCCAATTCGTAATCTTCGCCAATGATGTGTGTCAATGTTAATTCGTTGAGCCCATCAATTCCATTAATCACCCCATGATAAATACCTGCTTGATTGTTCGTAAGATTTCGGGTATTGCCTACAAATTGAATTTGGTCCTCGACTATAAAAGCCTCTAAAACCCGTGCATCATTGGTTTGTAACGCATCTCCATTTTGTGTCGCATTGGGTGGTACGCCATATGGAACATCGGCCAAAATATAGTCTACGGTCAACGTAGCATTGGGGTCATCATGTGATCCTTGAAGATGTAAATAAAAAATGGTGTCGTTTTCGATATCAAAATTCCGATTGGACAAAAATCTACTGCTTTGCAAGGGAGCGGAAGTGCCACTTTCCACCGGACAAAGATTTCTAATCGAGGCTCCTTCAAAATTGATGTCATCCCATAAAGTAGTCCCTATATCTCCTCCATTAAATCCAGCTTTTTTATCCAATTGCCAAATCAATGATTCTTCAAACCCGAGTTGCCAACTTTCGTTATCTCTTAGGAGATTAACTGTAATAATCATATCGTCTTCGGTGAAATTCACCATTGGATAATCTGTCCAGGTATTATCCATATTTGGGTTTCCAGTGAGTAAGTAACAGTGCCAAATTCCATTGGCATCGCTGGTTTCAGAAAAACAAACGACAATTTCACTATCCAAACTCGAAGAATTAAACAGGAATACAGCGACATACTTTTGTTCTATAGGATCAAAAATCAATCTGGGATCAAAAAGGCGTGAATCATCATTAAAACCCAATTGGCTTGCAAAGGAGGCAAGAGAAAAATTCTTTATAAAACCACCGCTCGAATTATTGATACTTATAAAAGAATTGATGGCGGTTACAATAGTATCATTGTGCATTGCCAAATGATTATCAAGTGGAATTCCAGGCTGCACTCCAAAAACTATAAATCCATTGTCTATTTCCGGTGGATCCACATTTCCACGATTGGATACTATAGGAGTATCATTCTTAGGGTATTCTATAGCGATCTTTTTTTTCAGCTCATTTAAAAATTTCTTGCTGCTTTTTGATGACACATCATTTACTTCCTTTGAAACCAATGCCGGCAAATAAACATCATCAATGGTTGAAAAATCAACGGATTTTAATTTTACAATCGGTTGAATCTCTTTTCGATTGAAAGTAGTTTGAGCAAAACAAAGGCTCAAGCCGTTGCACAGTATGATCAAAAGGGCAAAGAAATATTTCATTGATATGGACTTATTTAGTCAAGGTATGAATTTCTTCAAAGAACCATTAAGCAATTAGTAGGATAAATTGATAAGAAATAAGCAATCATTTAAACCTCTAACAAGGCTTCTAATCAACAATAAAGAAGTATTTTTGCGCCTGATTTAAAGAAAAAATTACAATTTACTATGGGACAAAACCTCATTTATGCGATACCAGTTTTCGGGCTTATCGCACTAGCGTATACGTTCATCAAATCTTCATGGGTTTCTAAACAAGATGTTGGAACAGAGAAGATGGGAAGAATAGCGAATAACATTGCAGATGGTGCAATGGCATTCTTAAGAGCAGAATATAAAGTATTGGCAATCTTCGTAATTGCTGTTGCAGCTTTAATGGCTTGGAGTGGTACTCAGGAAGGATCTTCACCACTCGTTGCCCTTTCATTTATACTTGGTGCTATTTGTTCTGCACTTGCAGGATTCATTGGGATGAAAGTAGCTACAAAAGCAAACGTAAGAACAACGAATGCAGCTCGAGAGAGTCTTGGAAAAGCTTTAGAAATCGCCTTTGCCGGAGGTTCTGTTATGGGACTTGGAGTTGTTGGACTTGGTGTTTTAGGTCTAGGAACTCTTTTCTTAGTTTTTAGCGGAATAGATGGATGGAGTACTATTAAAGTAATTACGGTGTTAACCGGATTTTCGTTTGGTGCATCTTCTATCGCTTTATTTGCAAGAGTAGGTGGTGGTATTTATACCAAAGCTGCAGACGTAGGAGCTGATTTGGTTGGTAAAGTAGAAGCTGGAATTCCTGAAGATCACCCGCTGAATCCTGCAACGATTGCAGATAACGTTGGAGACAATGTTGGAGATGTTGCGGGTATGGGAGCCGATCTTTTCGAATCTTACGTGGGATCAATTATTGGTACCATGGTTTTGGGAGCAGCCTTTATGTCTATCCCAGGTTGGGCCGATGAGTTTAATGGTTTATCAGCAGTTATGCTTCCTTTGGTTCTGGCATCGGTAGGTATCATTACTTCAATTATCGGAACATTCTTCGTAAAAGTTAAAGAGGGTGGTGATCCTCAAAAAGCACTTAACCTAGGAGAATTTATCTCTGCAGGTCTAATGTTGGCAGCGACTTTTGGAATTGTAAGATATATGCTTCCAGCTGAATGGACTTTTAATGGTGTTTCTTATGGCTCAATGGGAGTATTTTGGGCGGTATTAATTGGATTGGCTTCTGGCCTTCTAATTGGTATTGTAACAGAATTTTATACCGGCACAGGAACCAAACCTGTATTGTCTATTGTAAAACAATCCGTTACAGGTGCAGCTACAAATATTATTTCTGGTTTAGGTGTAGGAATGATTTCTACCGCTATTCCGATTATTATCCTCGCAGCTGCGATTATTGGCGCGCACCACTTTGCGGGACTATACGGTATTGCAATTGCTGCTGTGGGTATGCTATCAAACACTGGAATCCAATTGGCAGTTGATGCTTATGGTCCAATTTCTGATAATGCAGGTGGTATTGCAGAAATGGCGGAGTTACCAAAAGAAGTTAGACAACGTACTGATAAATTGGATGCGGTAGGAAATACAACTGCAGCGATCGGTAAAGGATTTGCGATTGGATCTGCGGCACTTACTGCACTTGCCTTGTTTGCAGCTTTTATGACTACCACAGGAATTACCCAAATTAATATTGCGAATCCTAAAGTAATGGCAGGTCTTTTAGTAGGAGGAATGTTGCCATTCTTGTTCTCTGCCTTATCTATGAATGCAGTAGGTAGAGCAGCAATGGATATGATTAAAGAGGTAAGAAGACAGTTTAAAGAAATTCCTGCGCTTAATGCAGCCCTTGCCGTGATGAAGAAAAATGATGGTAAAGAGATGAACGATTGGTCTGATGCAGACCGCAAGACGTTTGAAGCTGCCGATGGAAGTGCGGATTACAGCAAATGTGTTGAGATTTCAACAGCGGCTTCTATTAGAGAAATGGTTTTACCAGGGGTAATTGCAGTAGTATCGCCAGTTCTTGTTGGCTTTGGTGGTGGTGCAGAGATGTTAGGAGGACTTTTGGCTGGTGTGACTGTTTGTGGTGTACTTATGGCGATTTTCCAATCTAACGCTGGTGGCGCTTGGGATAATGCTAAAAAGATGTTTGAAGAAGGCGTAGACATAGATGGAAAAATGCATTACAAAGGTTCTGATGCGCATAAAGCAACCGTCGTAGGAGATACAGTTGGAGATCCTTTTAAAGATACTTCTGGCCCATCTTTAAATATTTTATTAAAATTGATGTCTGTAGTGGCGCTCGTTATAGCTCCATTTATATCATAATTGCATAGGGAACGACTTCGTTAATTCCCTTAATGTGTGGGCATTACCTAGGTAATGCCCTTTTTTTATGCCCATAGGTATTATTTTTACTTAAAGAAGCGTTAAAGTGCATAGTGCATACTAACCAAGTTAATTTTGGTGTGTCTTAATTGAAGTATCTTTATATTCTGATATATATGGAAATAATGAAATTTAAAAAGTCGATTTTAGTTACCCTGTTGTTGGGGTTTCTTGTGTTTGGTGCATTCTATCCAGGAGTAAATTTCAAGGAAAGAGAAGGCATGATTCTTCATGCGGTAATGAATTTTTTAGATCAAGCGCACTTTATGCCCAAATCAGTGGATGATGGATTTTCGGAAACCGTATACACCAAGTATTTAAAATATGTAGATGGCAGTAAGCGGTTTTTGACTCAAAACGACATTGATCAATTGTCCAAACATAAACTTCTTATTGACGATCAAACCAATGCTCGGACATTCGAATTTTTTGAGGAATCATTGGTTTTGTTGGATAAAGGAATTTCCAAAGCAGAAAAAATCTATAACGAACTTATTACATCAGATTTTGACTTTGATCGTAAAGAAAATTTTGAAGTAGACAACGATAAAAAAAGCTATTCCAAAAATGACGAAGAGCTTAAGGATTATTGGAGGAAAATAATTAAGTATGAGATTTTGGGTAGAATTTACGATAAGACCAAAAGTCAAGAAGAATTAGAAGAGGGAGAAACTCCCTTAACAAAGGAAGAAATAGTTGAAAAATCGATTGAAGGAGCTAAAAAAAGTTATGATAGATGGTTTAAAGAGGTCAACAAATTGAGAAGATCAGATCGGTTTGAGGCATACCTTAATTCTATAATGCACAATTATGACCCACACAGTGATTACTTCAATCCAAAAGAAAAGCAAGACTTTGATATTAATATGGGAGGTAAGTTGGAAGGAATAGGAGCGAGACTTAGAGCGGAAGGAGATTACATTAAAATTGTAGAAATTATTCCTGGTGGTCCTGCATGGGAAGGAAAGAAATTGGAGGTCAATGATTTGATCTATAAAGTCACTCAAAAAAATGGGGAGCCTTTGGATATTACTGGAATGCGTATTGACGATGTAATCCAAAAAATTAGAGGGAAAAAAGGTACTGTAGTGATTCTTACAGTAAAAAAGGAAAATGGAGAAATGGAAGATATTGAGATTACAAGAGACATCGTCAATATCGAAGAAACCTTTGCTAAATCTTTGATTTTGGATAAGTCGGATTTGATAGAAGATGTAGGGTATATAAAGCTGCCCAAGTTTTATTCTTCATTTGAAAAGAAAGATGGCAACAGTTGTGCTGCGGATGTCAAAAAGGAAATAGAAAAACTAAAAGCAGAAGGTGCGGAGAAAATTATTTTAGACCTAAGATTTAATGGAGGTGGATCACTAAGAGATGTTGTAGATATGACCGGTCTTTTTATTGAGTCAGGCCCAATTGTTCAAGTTAAATCAAGAGAAAAAGAACCGTATGTCTATACGGATAAGGATCCTAAGGTGCGTTTTAATGGCCCTTTGTTGGTTATGGTAAATAATTTCAGTGCTTCTGCCTCAGAAATATTAGCTGCAGCATTACAAGATTATGATCGTGCTGTTATTGTAGGAAGTAACTCAACCTTTGGAAAAGGAACAGTTCAACGGTTTTTTGATCTGGATGATGCTATTAGAGGAGCGGGTGAATTAAAACCTTTGGGTCAAGTCAAAATGACCATGCAAAAGTTCTTTAGAATTGATGGTGGGTCTACGCAGTTGAAGGGTGTAACACCAGATATAATTCTACCAGATGTGTATTCATTCTTGGATAGAGGAGAAAAAGAATATGACGATGCTATGGAATGGACAAAGATCGAAGCCCTCGAAAATTACGAGCAGGATGTGTATCGTATTAGTAACATGAAGCAATTGATTGCCAATTCTAAGAAGCGAGTAGAGGCAAATCCTGAATTTAACTTGATACTCGAAAATGCCACCCGTTTCAAAGAAAGAAGGGAGTCCACATCGTATCCTTTGGATCAAATGACCTTTTCTTCTCTAATGGAAGAAAGAGAAAAAGAAGCAGAGAGGTTTGATGATATCATGGAAACGGATATCATAGGATTATCGATTTCTACATTGAAAGCTGATAAAGATAATTTTTATGCGGATGAAGCATCCACAGAAAAACATGAGGATTGGATTTCTGCTATTCAGAAGGATATTTATATTGACGAATGTCTTCATATTCTTGCTGAAATGAACTAAGTAGTTCGAAAAAGGAAATATTTGTACAAAAGGCCATGGCACCAGCTGTGGTCTTTTTATTTTGTGGCGATACAAAGAAGGTACTTATGTCCAAAGGAGCTAGAAATCATGCGATAATGCAGGCTATTGTTTTTTTAATTATGATGGCAATTATGTTCGGATGGAATAAAAAAGGTGATTTTGTCAATTACCAAAAATTGGATTTTTGGATTTTTATAGGAACCGGGGCACTCATTGTAGGGGTAACCAATTATTTGGGTTGGGTTTATTTTGAAAGGAAGAAAGCGGATAAGCAATTGTCATAGACTATGCAACTTTTAAAAATTGAAAATCTAAGCAAGTCATACGGAGAGAAGGTTCTTCTGGATTCTATCAACCTGACCATTTCAAAAGGGGACCGTATCGGGCTGGTTGCAAAAAACGGATCAGGAAAATCTACTTTTTTGAGAGTAATTGCGGGTATCGAAGATGCAGAAGGAGAAAATAGAAAGGTTGCTTTAAATAAGGGAGTCAGGCTCTCTGTATTATGGCAAGAAGAAAATTTTGACCCAAATGCAACGGTTTTGGATGTCATCTTTGATCTAGATCTGCCAGAAATACAAGCGGTAAAGGAGTATCAATGGGCTGTTCTAAAGGATGAAGAAGCACTATTGACTTCTGCATTGGTAAAAATGGAAGAGTTTAAGGCATGGAGTGTGGAGGCCAAAATAAAGGAAGTTTTATTTAAGCTTAAAATTGAAAACTTAGAACAACAAGTCTCCACTTTGTCAGGAGGCCAAATTAAAAGATTGGCTTTGGCTCGCCTAATTATTGAAGATGCGGATTTTATTGTTTTGGATGAGCCTACCAATCACCTGGATATCGAAATGATCGAATGGCTCGAAAAGTATCTTCAAAATCCCAATTTGACCCTACTGATGGTCACTCACGATCGATATTTTTTAGAACGAGTGTGCAATACCATCCTTGAGTTGGATTGTGGGGAATTACATACCTATCGTGGAAATTATTCTGAGTTCTTAGAAAAGCGAAGCGCTCGACTAGAGAACGAGTCTGTGGTATTGGCAAAGACCAAGAAGTTATTTAAAAAAGAGTTAGAATGGATAAGAAGACAGCCCAAGGCTCGAGGCACCAAGGCAAAATCAAGAGTTGAGAAGTTTCATGAAATAAAATCTCAAGCATCCAAACGATTGGAAGAAGAGAAAATGGACATTGCTCTAAAAACTGCGCGATTGGGAAGCAAAATTCTCGAAGCGCATCGGATTTGTAAATCGTTTGATGATAAAGTTTTGATTGATGATTTCTCTTATAAGTTCAAGAAAAGAGAACGCGTTGGGATTGTTGGCCCTAACGGGTCAGGGAAATCTACCTTTTTAAAATTACTTACTCAAGAAATAAGACCATCCAGTGGAAGAATAATTAAAGGAGATACCGTGGTCTTTGGGCATTACAAACAAGAAGGAATTGATTTTTCTGAAGACAAACGAATGATTGAAGTCATTCGAGATATTGCCGAATATATCCCTTTAGAAAAAGGCTTCAAACTCACTGCAGAAGGCCTATTGGAGAAATTTTTATTTCCGAGATCCCAACATAGAGTATTCGTCTCTCAATTATCTGGAGGTGAACGAAGACGGTTGTTGCTTCTCACCGTCCTTATGACCAATCCCAACTTTTTAATACTTGATGAACCCACCAACGATTTAGATATTGTTACACTCAATGTATTGGAAGAGTATTTACTGAGTTTCCCTGGATGTTTAATTATTGTATCGCATGATCGATATTTTATGGACAAATTGGTGGATCATCTATTTGTTTTAGACGGAAATGGTAATGTCAAAGATTATAATGGCAATTACTCCGATTTCAGAGCTATCCATAACATTGCCAATCGAGAAGAGAAAAGAGTAATCGAAAAGGTTTCTAAACCACAAGAGATTCAGGAGAAACCGAAACAAAAAAAATTATCCTATTTAGAAAAGAAAGAATTTTCGGAAATAGAACCGAAAATTGAGAATTTGGAAAAACGAAAAATGGAGATCACTGAGCAATTTGAACAGAGTGATCTTGATCCAGAATCTATAAAAAAGCTTTCTTTAGAAATGTCAGAAATACAAAACCATATTGAAGCTCTTGAAGACAGGTGGTTAGAACTTTCTCAATGGATGTAAAAAAAATCCTTTTCTCTTAAGCGTTTTTGGTTTTCCATGTATTGTATTGGTATAGAAAGATAGAATCCGGATTCTTTTTATTAGTTAACCGCCTTTCCCGAGATTCAAACGGAAAGAAGAAATGAAAAACATGAATAAATGTAAACTTTTGTCGATGTCAATGTTGATGCTTTTGCTTTTGTTCTCTTGTCGAGACGAAACAACAGAGACAGAAACAACAATAAACCCCTTGGAGCCAGATACCAATTATGAGCAATTGGTATACGGCCAAGTTTTAACAGCCGATGGTAATCCTGTTGGTGGAGCTACGGTTTCTTTAAAGGACAAAATGACCCTAACAGATGAAATGGGCTTGTTTCTAATAGAAAACGCAGCAATAGGTGATAAAGGAACTCAAGTTTCCGCGATTAAGGAGGGATACTTGTATGGAGGATATCGTCTATATGCTAGCAATAACGCCAATAGTTTTGTTGAAATAAAATTGATGGAAGACAAATTCTCTAACGAGTTTAATTCCAATGTTGGAGGTGCTGCTACCTTATCCCCGAATAGCTTAGTGAGTTTTGAGCCAAACTCGTTTACTGCAAACGGTATGGATGTATACACGGGTAATGTTTCGGTTTCTGGTAATTGGATCGACCCTTCATCTGAACAATTGCTTCAACTAACCCCTGGGGATCTTACTGGTATCAACTTGGATAATCAACGCGTTATGCTGAGTTCTTTAGGTATGTTGGGGGTAGAATTAAGAGGAGACAATGGGGAAGAATTAAACCTTCTTCCAGGGACAACTGCTGAAATCAAATTTGAGGTCCCAGATGAGTTAATTTCTGAAGCACCTTCGACTATTCCACTTTGGAGTTTTGATGAAATTGAGGGCGTTTGGATAGAAGAAGCCAGCGCGCAATTGGTAGGAAATCAATACGTGGGGAATGTCTCTCATTTTAGTTGGTGGAACGCAGATTTTATCAACCCTATTGTAGATTTTTGTATGGAAGTGCTGGACAACGATGGTAATCCTCTAGAGGGATTATCCGTAAGTGTAAAGAGTCTAAATGGTTTTGGATGTGCGACAGGTTATACCAATTCTTTGGGGTATTTATGCGGCACAGTGCCAGAAAATACGGAATTGGAGATATTTATTAATACTGGCAATAGCAATTGCAATGGACCCATTCATTCAGAAGTAGTTGGTCCATATACCTCAAATGATTCACCGGTTTTTGAACAAATCATAATTAATGCTTCTAATGCTATTTTGACCAGTTCATTTTCTGGAGTTATTACAGATTGTGCTGGGAATGTAGTTCCTGATGCTATAGTTCAATTTAATTATGACAACAACACTGTGACAACCATTACAAACGCCAATGGAGAGTATGACCAAGAAATTATTCATTGCGATCCAATTGAAAATTTGGAAGTCTATGCTGTAAGTATTGATCTTGCTTTGGATGGTCAGTCCAATGTAGCAAATGTTACTGGCGGCAACTATATGGTTAATGTAGATCTATGTAATGATTTTATAGATTCCAATATTCTTTTTAGTGATCCAAGTACTACTATTTTGCTTAGTCCTGTGGTTGCTAAGGTGAAGCCTTTCGAAACAATACTAGTTATTGACGACCAAGGGCAACAAGTTTTGGGTATGGATTGTATGGGTGTTGGCTCCTGTACTGGAACATTCTTAGGCAATCTTGGAATGTTAGAATTAGACATTACCATTACCAAGTTTGGCAATATTGGAGATTCTATCGAAGGTACTTTTATGGCAACCGACGTTCAAACGAATCAAACGTATACTGGTTCTTTCGTTAGCGAAAGAGTAGAATAATCAAGTGACAGATCAGCAACTCATAAAGGCTTCAATAGAAGGAGATCAAAAAGCACAACGCTTGTTTTTTGAAAAGTATACCAAGCAACTTTTTGTAGCTAGTATGCGGTATTCAAAAAACAAAATGGATGCTGAAGACGCCCTTCAAGAAGCTTGGATCAGCATATTTAAATCCCTCGAGAAATATAGGGAGGAAGGTAAGTTGCTGGCTTGGATGAAAAGGATTGTAATAAATGCGGCGTTGCGAAGGAAACAAAGTTCTTGGTTTAAGAATGAAGAGATCGGATTACACAACAGTGCAGATGCAAAATTATCACCCATTGCAATAGACACCATGAGTGCCAATGAGATTTTGGATCATGTATTAAACTTGCCACCGGGATATAAGGAAGTGTTTACCCTATTTGTGATCGATGGGTATTCGCATAAAGAAATTGGAGAGTTGTTAAATATTGAGGCAAGTACTTCTAGATCAAAGTTGACTTTAGCTCGCAGGAAAATGCAGCAATCTATTTTAAAAGGAAATAAAATTTACGCTTATGTCTCTTAGAGAAATGGAAAATATCCTCAAGGACAAGTTCGAAAAAGAACAACATGAGCTTGACCAAGACATGCTCTGGAATAAAATCAAACCAGAGATTCAGAAGAAACCTAAGCGCAAAGCTTTTTGGTTGTGGATTCTTTTGGGTGCTTTTGGAGCAGGATTGCTTTTAACAGTAGTGTATACATACACCTCAAATACACAAAAGCAATTGGACTCCATAGAATCTTCGATAAGTGATCTAAAGGCCGAAATTCAAAAGGGTCAATCGAAAACTTCAGAAGCATTCAAAAATGATCTTACGACTAAGGCTCCATCGCTTGTTAAGGAAGAAAATTCGATTAAAGCCGAAATGGGAAGACCACAGGCGAACAACAATGCTGTTGTTTTGGATAAAGGGATAGCGTTAAACGAAATCCCTTTTCAGACTATTTCTGATCCCATTTTAAGTGGCGAGTTGCTAAGGTCTAAGACAAATGAGAATCGTTTTTTGGAGTCTAATAAAGCTCAAGAAATTCGGAGCGATAGGGCTCAATTTCTATCGTTGCCAGCATTGTCTTCATTAAAAATTTTGGAGATGGGTGTATTACCCCTTACACAAGAGCGTATGAAGCTAAATCATGCATTGACGATGGAGGAGATGCCTCAATCATCAAACTTTAAGCGCTTTGTGAATTATTCTATTCTGCTAGGATATGGTTCGTCAATGCGAATGTTAAAGGATAAAAGCGGCAACAATGAGGAGTGGTTGGCTCAAAGGAATGTAACCGAGGAGTCCTTAGACCAATGGTCTACAGAGCTCGATTTAAATGTACATGTAAGTCCTCATGTGATATTTCGATTAGGCTTAGATTATCGAATGACAGCAGAGCGGTTTACAACACGATCGGAAGAAATTTCATTTGTTTCAGCAAATCCAGTGATCACGGATATTCTCATCAAGCCAGACGGAAGCGTAGAAAATCTTTTAGGGGAGGGTACTGCCGTCAAGACAGAGGCAACCACGAGAAGACGTTATAATTATTTTCATCAGGTCGGTATTCCCATTCAGATGGTGTATCAATTTGGTGGACAAAAACTTAAGCTTCAACTCGGCGGTGGTTTGCGCATTAATCCAATATTATTTGCTACTGGAAATATTTTAGACGCAGACGATAAAGAATATAGTTTGGATTCTGATGACAGCAGCTTGTTTGGTCAAACTTTTAATACAGATTTGATTTTTGACCTGGGAGTAGAAGTTCCTTTGAGCAAGTATCTGAGTTGGAGAATATTAGGTCAATACGATTACGCAATAAATGGGATTGATGCAGAAATTAATCCTTTTGAACAAAAAAATAATTCATTAAAAATAAAAACGGGATTGACTATTCAATTCTAAAAATTAAACTACCATGAAGAAATTTATATTATTTTTTACATTTTCTGTAGCAATGTTGAGCGTTGCACACACGCAATGTATTCTAACGTGTAACTCCTTTGTAAATTTTTCTTTAGATAACAATGGCCAAGGAACCATAACTGCAGACATGATTATTGAAGGATCTGCCACTGGATGTAGTGACTTGGAGATCGCTTTGTTTCATCCTGTATGGGTAAACAATCAGTTAACGCCCTGGGCGACTGCACTTGATGTGGATTGTGCTGATATTGGGGACTTTGTAATAACTGTGAGAGAGGTAGGAGGAAATGGCAGTTCTTGTTGGGGTAATATTTTAATCGAAGACAAATTGGAAGCATGTACTCCTCAATTTGGACCTGACACGTTGGTTTGTCAATATATAAGACGTACCTCTTTTGGACCTTTGTATACAGATGTAACTCTTAATGGAGCACCTATTGAAGAAGTATATGACTGGATGGATATAATCCCAAAATCAGCATTGACTCCTGGACAAAATACACTAAGTTTTCCACCAGCTACAGAGCAATTTCCACTAGCAGGATTGTCTACGTTAGATTTGGTACATGCGCAGCGGTTTATTTCTATTGACGATTACACTTACCCGTTGAGGTCTGTATTATTTGATTTGGATGATTCAGGGTATTTGGGAGTAAACGATCTCTTTCTTGGAAGACAATTAATATTGGGGATGATTGCTACTGTTCCAGCGAAGAGCAATTTGTTTGTTCCAGTAAATTATGAATTTCCTTCAGATTTTGATCCTTTTGATTTTACTGACCTTGATTTTCGAAACTTCACTTTTGATGATGCAACGGTGACCAATGAGGACCTCAAATTTTATACATATCAAATGGGTGACATTAACGAAGTCTTGGATAGCCTTACTTCTGGAAATGCAACGGTACGTAGTAATAAAAAAATAATTATCGAAGACTTCGATATGCTTAGTGGTCAGTCCTATACTGTGCCAGTTAAGATTCAAGGAGAAGGATTCAATATGTTTGGCGCTCAACTTTCTTTTGACTTTAGTGGTATTTCGATTGAGGATATTAGAAGTGCATATGGCAGCAATGTTTTGATGAGTAATGAAGTGACTCAAAACGACTACAGAATTCAACTTTTAGATGAGGAATCACATAATACCTGGGAATTCGAAATCACATTTACAGCCAATAGCGAGGGAAGATTAAGTGATGTGATTGCATTAAACACCCTATTCAATAATACTGTCGCTAATGTTAATGGCGAAGACGGTTTAGAAATAGAATTTGTTGAAACAAGTTCTGTTGAAGAGTATATGGATTTTGAAACTCTTTGGCAAGGTGACCAATTAATAGTCAGATTTATTGAATATGTTGATGGCCGCATATCAATTAACTCCATCGATGGTAAAGGATTATACATGCAAAATTTTGGAGGCCAAGAGCTCGTGTTGACAAAGGATATAATGAGTAGTCCTGGCATCTATATATTGACAGTTGAATCTAAAGGATTAGTCCATTCCAAAAAAGTAGTTGCTTTCTAATCACCAAAAAGTATTTTATTTTTAGCATTCATAAAGTCCATTCGTTTTAAAATCGAATGGACTTTTTACTTTGCTCCTATGCGTAATATATTTTTTTGTTTGCTTGTTTTTTTTCTTGGATGCAAAACCGAAAAAGGATCGGTTGTTATTAATTACGACTGGTTAGAGGGCACATGGCAAAAGGAAGGGACTAGTAATTACGAAATTTGGAGTAAGGTCAACTCGCATTCATTCCAGGGTATGGGATTGAAAAAGGTAAATGAAGATGTTCAAACTACGGAGTACCTACGATTGTATAAACTTGACGGCAAGTGGCGATATGCAGCAACGGTTCCTAGTCAAAACAATGGTGAGACCATTGAGTTTGTGCAAACCAAAGAAATGGATCGTATCCTTTCTTTTGAAAACAAAGCACATGATTTCCCTCAAAAAATAAAATATCAGTTGAAGGATGATTCTACCATAAAAGTGGACTTATCTGGAGCAGATCGTAAAGCCATCGAAATCCAATTTGTAAAAGTAGAAGATCTAGATTTTTAAGATTTTATGCGTTTGCCTTTGACCTAGCTTGTTTTCAAGGATCAGTAAAAAGTAGCCTTGTTCTAGTTCAGTCATGCCTATTCTTTCAAGTCTAACTCCTTTTATGATCAATTGACCCTGAAGCGTCCTTAACTCATAGGACTTAATCTCCTCAAAATTAGAAATGAATAATTCATCATAAACGGGATTAGGAAAAGGGAGAGCGGACCGATGTAGTTCATTTTGTACAAAAACTATTTCGCTGAAAGAAAAGCTTCGATCAAAATCGTATTGCACTAATCGATACCATTGGGTGTTCTGTATCTCGTAATCCTTTGTAGAATAATATTGATCAGTGGAAGAATTGCCTGCTGCAGAGATTTGAGCGATCTCTTTCCAATCTTTCAGATTTGTAGATTTTTCAACGCTGAAGTAATCACTATTTACCTCAGAGGTAGTACTCCAGCTAATAAGGTTATAATCGTCTCTATTTTGAGCTTCCACAAATTTATATCGCACAGGTGTTATGGCATCTATTTTAAAAGTAGCGGTATAATTGTCAGCGGCACCTCCATTATTGTCGAAGACAAATTCACCACAGGCAGAACTATTAGAATTATTGCCTTCAATACTATAATAAATTTCAAGTGTATAATTGCCTGGGGCATATGTGGTTAGATCTATATTCGCTCCAAGTGATTGCCACTTCTGATCATTTCCTCCACATGGTCCTCCTGAAGGAAATGAACCTCCCGCACAATTTTCTAAAAATGAAATATTGATATTGTTAAATATGGGCGAAGCAGGTCTCATGCCGCTTAAATACACGGTGTAAAATAAAGTACCTCCACAAACATTACTTCCTCCGTCTTTCCAAGTTTTTATTTCTCCGCCGAGCAATTTTAGTGTACCGCTGTTCATTGTATGACAGCCAAAATCTGTGCCTTGATAATTATTTGCTCCGATCGCGTTTGGATCTCCTGCTAATGGGGTCATGTTATAAAACCCTGTTCCTGGAGCAAGGGTGGTTTCGATGTTTGCTGCGGTTCCAAAATATCCAAAAGCCGCAAAAACATAATTGCTGACAAATAGCACAATAGCTATTCCTAGTAATAGTCTTTTCATCTTTCTCAAATTGGTTAGTGATGTTAAAATAAAGGTTGTATTTCGAAGGAAAAGAAAATTTATACGATATTAACACTTGAGGACAATGTTGAAATTATGAGAATGAAATTTGTAAAAACACTTTTTGTTTATTCCCTACTTTTTCTGGCCCAAAATACTTTTACTCAAGACTTTATGATGCAGGGGTGGTATTGGGATTTCCCCAAAGGTGCATGTGGTGCGAGTAATAATTGGGCAGTTACCCTAAACAGTCAAACGGCACAACTTGGAACTGCTGGCTTTACCTATATGTGGCTTCCCCCGTCCTCTAGAGCTAGTTTTGGTTCGTGTAGTAATGGGTATGATCCAAAAGATTTGTATGATCTTGGAGAGTATGGGTTAGGAGCTACAGGTTTGGGGACAAGGGCTGAACTAGATGTTCTTATATCTTCTTTATCCTCTAATGGAATAAATGCTGTTGCTGATGTAGTTTACAATCATAGGGATGGAGGAGACTGGGAAGTCAACCCGGCAGTAAAAACCTATATGACTACTTATCCAGGTTCTTGTGGTTCGGCTTCTCCATATCCGGTGAATGGAAAATTAAGAATGGTTTTGCCTTTAGGAGGATCCAGCGGAAACAATGCGGGGGATTATTATTTTAAATTTAGTTCAGCATCAGGACTTGGAGGCTTTAATGGAAAAGATTATAAACTTTATTTCGAAACGAATACCGTTGGATGGCAATCCGCTGCAGATCAATCTGAAAGTGAACCCAATGGTGGTGGAGACTGCGGAGAACCAAACAATACAATTTCCTTAGGGATAAATATGTTGGCCGTAGAAGAGATCGGTGCGTGCAACACAGATGAATTTTATTTGAACTTAGGAGCATCTGATTTTGATGCAGCAGGAGATAACTTATACATCTATTTGGAGGAAGTTGGTGGGGGAGGTACTGGTATTGACATTAGACCTTATGGCATTTGGTCTGCAGGAAGTGCTTCAGATATCATAGCTCAGTTAGACTATGAAACACGAACAGATTTTACAGCGATGCCCTCAGCTCAAGGGGGCATGAATTACTTAAACTTTAAACCCAATGGCACAGTCCCCACGTGTATGACTGGGGATTGGGATTTTCCTTATTTCTTCAATGATATTGAAGAAGATGAATCCTCAACAGCTAATGTATATGGAGATTGGTCTAAATGGTTATGGAACGATGTAGGCTACAGAGGCTATCGATTGGATGCAGTTAAGCATTTTGATCCATTACTCGTAGATCAAATTTTAAGTGAATTGGCTTCAAACGGGATTACTCCTGGGATGTTCGTAGGAGAGATTTTTGATACCAATGCGGGCACTCTAACAGCTTGGGTTAATAGTGTCACCCCTCCTGCAGGGGTGAATGTTAGAGCATTTGATTTTGCACTACGGCAATCCTTAAAGGATGCCAGTGATCAGTTTGGGTATGATGTAAGAAATGTGTTTAATTCTGGTATGGTAGATGGAGGCACTGGAGCTACTGGATTTAATGCAGTGACCTTCGTAAATAATCATGATTATCGTAGTGCAGGAGAGCCCGTACTGAATGATCCTATGTTGGCCTATGCGTATATTTTGACGAACAACAAGGTGGGCCTTCCTTGTGTGTTTTATCCGGACTATTTTGGAGCAACTGTTCCAAATTATCCAACGGTTAATTTATCCTCTCAAATTGATGAGTTGATCGAAGTACATAAGAATTATATTTTTCAGTCCAGTGGGCATGACTACTTAAGTCGATTTGGTACGCCATATTCCAGCACTTATTCTGAAGGAGCGCCTAATACTACATTGTTTTATCAATTATCCGGTGGAGTTGGGGGAAAGGAAGTATTGGTGGCTATCAATTATTCCGGAACTAACTTAACCATGGATCATGGAGTGAATTTGTCCAATGGAGAAACGGTAACAGCTATAGCAGGGAGCTCTTCCGAATTATCAACGGTTATTTCATCCGGTCAAATGCATGTAGAATTGCCTCCAAGATCTTATGCGGTTTGGGTGAATTGCCCTCCTGAGGATTTAGGTTTGCCGCTCAACTTGCTTTCTTTTGAAATCACTAAGGCAATTGAAAATCGAGTAGAATTACAGTGGAAAACCAGTGCAGAGATCAATACCAGTCATTTTGAAATTGAAAGATCTACGGACGGCATAGATTTTAGGCCAATTGGATCCGTTGAAGCAAAGAATAGTCCAGGCTTACATGGATATCAATTTACGGATATCAACAGACCTTCAGAAAAAGTTTATTACAGGTTGAAAATGGTTGATCTGGATGGATCTTACGAATATTCAGAAATTCTATTAACTAAATACACCCGAGGTCAAATAAAGCTATATCCTAATCCATCCACAGGAGTTTACAATATCGAAGGATTGAGTAATGGAGATTATCAGGTTTTTGATCTTAGGGGAAAACAAATATATTCAGGTCAGTCACCAACAATCGATTTGACCAATCAAGAGAAAGGAGTATATATCTTAAAGTCTGAAGAAGTCATTTTGCGCTTGATTAAATTGTAATAGTAGGACTTAATCGACTATTTATCTGCTTTGGTCGATACCCTGGAACTGACAGATTGAGCTCTATGGTTAATATTACAAACTACCATTATGAGCTGCTTAAGAGTGCTTCTAGCTATATTTTTTCCTCCCTTAGCTGTTATAGACCAAGGATGTGGATCGATCGTCATCACTTTACTTCTGACTATATGTGGTTGGGTGCCAGGAGTGCTTTGTGCCCTTATTATTTTAAATCGCGTGGAGGAGTACGATTATCAGGATTAGAAATGCTTGGCGTTTAGGTTTTTTATCACTATTAAAATTTCTGCTATGGAAGGCTTCAGAAAATATTATTGGGCAATTATAACCATAATCCTATGTGTGCATTGCAATCAGTATGATTCTTTTGAGTCTATTGAATCATTAGATATTTTTAATAATAATGAACTTGTCCAACTTGAAGAAATGGTCGAAAAGTTTGATAGGATTATTTGTTTGATTCAAAATGAATCAAGTCCAAACTGTTTGAATTCCTATCTCGAAGAATTCAATAAAGACTTTGAATTAGGGTTTATAGAAAGCCATATAGATGAGACTCAATTGGCAACATTATTTAATGTGATAAATGATTCATTAAAATCAGAAATATTTTACACCTACTCAATCCCGAAAACACATTTTGTTCCTGGGACTACTCCTCCATTAGCATTAGTTGATTCTTTGAACTTGTATCAATTAAATTTAACAGGAAAGTATAAACGTGTATTTAATGAATATTTAGCTATTCATTACAAGCACTTAGAACGGATCAAAGCGAAAATTGAAAATAAAGAATCTCTTTCATCTCATGAGTACCGTTCTATTTTTACTGAGTATGAAAAATATGATCTCAATGATAAAGTAGTAAGACTACATCTTGCTTTCGAATTGATGTGCATGGCAAATCATTCCATTGAAATGAAGCGCTCTTATGATAAAGTGATTGAACCAATTGAACAGGAATTTAAGAAAAGAAATAAAGAGCAAGATTTTCTAAATAAGCATTAGAGTTTTGCTTGATTCTGTATTTAGTAGCAATCTTCGAACCTCTATTTGTATGTACATTTGCATTTCGTTTAATCATGGATAAGAAAGTCGAAATAGTAAATCGTAAAGCAAAATATGAGTATAGCTTCTTGCAAGAGTATGAAGCTGGTCTTATGTTGAAAGGAACAGAGGTAAAATCTTTGCGATCAGGAAATGCCAATTTATCAGATGCTTATTGTCTATTTAACAACAATGAGTTATTCGTAAAGAATATGTTTATAGGAGAATATGAATTTGGTAACATCAACAATCATGAACCCAAAAGAGATCGAAAGCTTCTATTGAAAAAACCTGAATTGAAAAAGCTTCATCGACGCGTAACCGAAAAAGGACTAACCTTAGTGCCTTTCAAACTTTACTTCTCAGAACGAGGAATTGCCAAGTTGAAGATCGCTTTAGCTCAGGGTAAAAAGTCCTACGACAAAAGGCAATCTATCAAAGAGAAAGACAACAAAAGAGACCTTGATAGAATCAAAAAATTGACCTCTTAAGATTCAATTAATTTAATTGGTATTTAGCCCCAATATTTAAAGACAGCTTATGGAGTTTGTCTTCGTTTGGTCCTATCCCAGTAGTGAATTGAGTTGAGATGGAGGGTTGTACATAAAAGAACAAATCTTTTACTACCATTTGCTGAAACCCAATACCAACATCTACTGTTGCAAAGGCATTGTCAAAAATGTTTCCTCCTTCTAAGACGCCTGGTTCAAAATCCTTTAGTTCGAGCAAAGGCTGATTGATAGAATTGTCGGCCAAAGGATTTAGAGGTGCTGCAATGGCAGTATTCTTGATATTGAAATTGGAATTTATTATCGTGTTAAAAGAAGCTCCTGCATGAAAAAAGAAGCTGCTTTTTTTACCAATGTTGATGTGGTTCTTAATCTGTAAGGGTAGGGTTACCACATTAAAGAATATGTTTTGCAAAGAGGTTTCATAAAATCTTCCTTGCGAACTATACGTCTCGTTGATTTCACGGGGACGATAAGATACCGTAGAATATAGTAAACCGGTCTCTACTTCAAATCCTTTGTGTCTTGCTGAAAAAGTAAAACCCCCAGACTTTCCAAAAGAATCCGTAAAGTAAGAGGGGGATGGATAAATTGGATCGTCAGGACTTCTAATCAAATAAATGTCTGGTGAGAAAGCAATGCCTACATTGGTTTTAATTTCCTTCTTTTTCTGTTGAACAAATTGAATCAAAGGATTTTTGTGTGGTATTTGCCTTTCTAAACCTAACAATGAGATGTCTTCCGAACTTGACAGTTGATCCAACAATTTGTAAGCTTCTCTAGGAGCAGCCGAATTACTTGTGGATTTGTCTGCTGTCCTTGGTTTAGCATTGTTTGATTCCCACAAAATAGCATCATCTACATTGCGATAAGCGGCCAGTTTTACTTCTTCTACTTCTTCGGTATTAGTCACAATACCACTATTCTGTGTCGTTGCAATATTTTGCTCGAAGCTTGGTATTGATTTTATTGAGGCGGGAAGTTCACTTACTATAGAAATACTAGAGAGTAGGGTATTTCTTTCATTCAGATCAAGTATGAATTGCTCATAAAACGTTTCTTTCATTTGAGCAAAAGCATATTCAATCTCAGATTCGGCTTGGTGCTTTATATTTCTTTCGTGTATGTACTCTGCCCCTTTCCAATTCCATAAACTTAGTAGTATCAATAGGGCAGCTAAGAATTGTAAAAAGCCAGCAAGAAGCAGTCGCTTGCGTAAACCCTCATTTTCATCCAATTTGTTTTCCAAGAGATCCCAAGAGTCAGAGGAATATGGCGTCTGTTGCCCGCCTAATTTGGATAAGATTTGTTGGTCAAAATTGCTGTCTTCTGCACTTGTAGTGTCTTTGCCAATTTCTTGATCAATCTTGGCATTTAAAGCTTCCCAACCTTGGACTTCGTTTAGTTTAAGGTTGGTCATTTTCTCTTTGACCAACTGATCAAGGTTTAACTCCTTTTCGATGCGCTGATTCAGTTCTTGCCAGCCAACAACATCTCCAGAAGGCAACCCTTCCATTTTTTGTTTCAATATTTTGTCGAATTCCTTATCGGTCATATTGGGTTCTTCCCTTAGAAAGCAATTGTTCTCGTAATTTTTTTCGTGCTTTTACAAGATTAGATCTGGAAGTGCTTTCCGTAATTCCCATAGAATCTGCGATTTCTCTATGCGAAAATCCTTCAATCACATACATATTAAAAACAGTTCGGTAAGCTGGAGTCAGTTTGTGTAAACAGGACAAAATTTCTTTTGCCGACATTTGACTAACAACATCAGGGTCATTAGAACGTACCGAAAACGCAGTATCAATATCTTCAGTCCTTCTTCTTGACATTTTTCTGTAATGATCAATTGCTGTATTAATCATTATTCTTTTAATCCAAGAATTGAGGGACGTCCCAACTTTGTACTTTGCTATATTTTTAAATACTTTGATAAAACCTTCGTGCATTATATCCATCGCATCTTCAGAATTGTTGGAATAACGCAAACACAAAGGCATAACTGAAGGATAGTAAACCTCATACAGTTTTTGCTGAGCCCAACGCTCCTGCTTGATACAGGCCGCTACGAAGCTAGATTCTTCTAAGTTGAAATCTAATACAAAATCCATAATCGGAATTTACACTATAATTTAAGATATAATCTCCTAATTGCCCTTGTATAACGTAATCTTAACCCTTCTTGCTGCCAAGAAGACAAATCGGACAAAGCACTATTTTCTATCCTGCCACCTCAGTTTGCGGCACTTGAAATGGAATTTCTTTCCCTAAATAGACCAAATGATCACCCTCATTAATGGAAGTAATGGTAGCGGTAGCATGAGAGTTAAGAATCGTCAGTTTTTGATCTGAGGATTTTAGAAATATCGGAATACTTTTTTCTTCTTTATACAAAGCTTCTAACTTCTGATGTAAGTCCTCACTCGAACGCAGTTCGACTTCATGAAAAGCTGGATAATCTCTTGCAGTTTCCGCGAAGTTTATAAAATCATCTGTTGGTGAAAACAGGCCATTTTTGGGGTTGGCATTTTTAGATTTTTCATCAGAGGTCACCAGTCTAAAAGAACCATTTTCTCCAAAATTTTCACTCAGTTTATTCATTGCAAATCCATTAACCTCGTTAGATCCGGTTAGTGCCATTAAAAAACCCATGTTGTTGAGTTCGATATTGTCTCTTATTTCATCTGAGAAGATGTTGGCCTGAAAAGCCGGAATGCCTTCTTCTTTGGCTTTTGATATGTTTGTCGGATTATTATCCAACACAGCTACAGATAAGCCACATTTTTGAATGTATGAAGCAATTAAACGAGCCGCTTTACTCCCTCCAATGATAAGTGTACCATTACTTTGAGTAATCTTTACTCCCAAGAATCCAGCTACCATTCCGGCGGTTGTAGCATTGAGTAAAACCGTACCTAAGACAATCATAAAAACTAAGGGAGTCAGTAATTCTGCACCTGGAAATGGAGCTTCAAGTCCATCAGCAATCGCCTTGCTGTTCATCATCATCAATTTTGTGCCAAACAACGACGCAATCCCTGCAGCTACAATTCCTCGGGGTCCAACCCAAGAAATAAAGAGTTTTTCGTTAAGTACCAAACTGCTGTTTAAAGAACTCATAAAAACACCTAAGGGCCGAATGATCAAAATGACTGATAGAAACAGCGCAGCCACTCTCCAATTTAACAGAAGCTTTAAATCATCCAAACTTATGTTTGCCGCCAACAATATAAACAGCATAGAAATCAGCAGAACTGCTAAGGATTCTTTGAAGTAAAGAATCTCATCAAGGCTAGGCATGTCAATGTTGGCAATCACTGTACCCATGACAACAATTGTCAATAAACCAGAATCAGGTACAATCAGACCAGAACCGACAAATACTAAAAGGACCACTGCCAATGTAAAAACATTCATTAAATAGTGGGGCACCCAATGTCTTTTGATCACTTCTTTTAGCCCATATGCAGCAATGGTTCCTAAGGAGAATCCAACCAAGGTTAGCGTAACAAAATGTTTCAATGCTTCAATACTAAACGAGCCATGCTCTGCATGAGAACCTACGTGTCCTCCAACCGTACTTGCTAAAAATTCGTATACTAAAACCGCTGCCAAGGCACCGATAGGGTCGATTAATATTCCTTCCCATTTTAGGATGTTGGCTACATCCTTTTTGAGTGGAATATTTCTTAGTATTGGGGCGATCACAGTCGGTCCTGTGACAATGATCAAAGCAGCAAATAAGAAAGATAAGGACCAACTTAGGTTGACGATAAAATGTACGGCCAAAGTAGCTCCGGCAAAGGTAATCAGTGACCCGACGGAAATTAGCTTTCCTACTATTCCGCCAATTGAGGTGATTTCATTTCGTTTTAAGGTTAGTCCTCCTTCAAACAGAATAATTCCTATGGCAAGCTCTACGAAATAAAATAAGTTGTCCCCAGGAAACAATCCACTATGTCCGTCATAAATTGGGTTTAGCCATTTGTCTTTGCCATGTTCCAAAATTTGATCTGACATCCAAAATGGAGCAAATGGCCCTACCGCAAGACCAATAAGTATCAAAGGCAGTATTGCAGGTACTTTAAACCTCCATGCCAACCATTGAGCAAAAATTCCTAGAATAATAATACTTGCTAATTCTACCATTTTATATCTACTTAAAGCCTGTCAAATATCATAAATCTTTTTGATGAGCAGTAATTCATTGAGGGTTAATACTTTTGCAGCCTTATTTTTACACTTATGTCTCGAATAGAAGAAATTGAAAAGAGAAAAACCTTTGGTATCGTCTCTCACCCAGATGCAGGAAAAACAACATTGACCGAAAAGCTCTTGCTTTTTGGTGGAGCCATTCAATCTGCGGGAGCGGTAAAGTCCAATAAGATTAAGAAACATGCGACTTCTGACTTTATGGAGATTGAGAAGCAAAGGGGAATCTCAGTAGCAACTTCGGTTATGGCTTTCGAATACAGGGATAAGAAAATAAATATTCTGGATACCCCTGGTCACAAAGATTTTGCAGAAGATACCTACCGTACCCTTACTGCGGTGGACAGTGCTATTGTGGTCATTGATGTTGCCAAAGGGGTTGAGGCGCAAACAGAAAAACTAGTTGGTGTCTGCAAGATGAGAGATACGCCAATGATTGTTTTTATCAATAAAATGGATCGAGAAGGTAAAGATGGCTTTGACTTGTTGGACGAAATTGAGGTGAAACTTGGACTTAAGGTATGTCCTTTGAGTTGGCCAATTGGAATGGGTCAACGTTTTCAGGGAGTGTACAATTTGTATAAAAAGGAGCTGGTACTTTTCAGAGCACACGGAAAACAAGAAGAAGAGGCAGTTTTGGTTATAAATGATTTGAGTGATTCTTTGTTGGACGAAAAAGTGGGAGAACGCGCAGCGGAAGAATTGAGATCAGAAATCGAAATGATAACAGAAGTATATCCTGCTTTTGATCAAGAAAAATATTTGGCAGGTGAATTGTCTCCGGTCTTTGTGGGAAGTGCGATCAATAATTTTGGGGTCAAAGAGATGTTGGATTGCTTCGTAGAAATTGCACCAAATCCGTTGCCAAGATTTACGGAAGAAAGAAAAATAGACCCATTTGAGGACAAATTTTCGGGATTCATTTTTAAAATTCATGCTAACATAGATCCAAAACATAGAGATCGGATTGCCTTTCTTAGAATTTGCTCAGGCACCTTCAAAAGAAATACAAACTATTATCACGTTAGACAGGACAAAAAAATGAAGTTTTCAAATCCCACTTCTTTTATGGCTGCACGTAAAGAGGTAATCGATGATGCCTATCCAGGGGATATCGTTGGCCTTTATGATTCGGGCAATTTCAAAATAGGCGATGGATTAACAGAGGGAGAAAAGTTGCACTTTAAAGGAATTCCTGCATTTTCACCTGAGCAATTTAGGTACGTCAACAATGCCGATCCTATGAAGTCCAAACAATTGGCAAAAGGTATCGATCAATTGATGGATGAAGGGGTAGCACAAGTCTTCACGAAAGAGGTCAACAACAGAAAAATTATTGGGACTGTTGGTGCCCTTCAGTTTGAAGTGATACAATACAGATTAAAACATGAATATGGAGCCTCTTGTGAATACGAACCAGTGGCTTTACACAAAGCTGTGTGGATACAATGTGGTGATGCTGAAGCACTTAAAGAATTTCGTGTCAAAAGAAAAAGAGATTTGGCGGTAGATAAAGACAACAAACTTGTGATGTTGGCAGAATCCTCTTGGGCTTTAAATATGGCCAAAGAGAACCATCCCAAAGTAGAATTTCATTTGACATCAGAATATACTGCTCAGATTTAAAGAGCGCTTCAATCTCCAAACCGTGACCTGTAGCATGCTTAAGGGTCAGAATTTAAAAGCTTTATGCCAAAATATATTTCAATACTTGGATTCGCAATTTTTTTATTTGCTTCATGTAGTCCTTCCCTAAAAAATTTAAATGAATTCGATCTAAGTCCTAAAGAAAAAAGATCTTGGAAAAGTTTTACTAGTGATCAGATAAACCTAAGCCTGCAGCATCCGCCAGAGACCACTGCAAAAGATTCCGATGATCTAAAAGATGCCGTTTACATCTATAACAGCGAACAAAAAAATGGAACGCTACGCTTGAATATGATCATCAAGCCCTATGATGTCGAAGGTAAGCTGCAAGAATTAGGTGATAATATGGTTCAAGGGACAAGCAACGCGTTTAATTATTCGCGCATTCGATCTGGATTGGTGGATTATGGCAGGAAAAAGGCATATGCCCATGAATATTCGACTTCGGACTTTTTAGGAAACGCGACAACGCATTATCATTTGATATTTCCATTGGAGGAAGAAATGATGCTTTTAACAATGTCTGCGCAAACTGGGCATTATCGACCAGCTCGAAAAAAGATGTTAAAGATTTTGAGGACTCTAGAGGTAAAGTAGGTATACTACCTTAGTAACATGGCGAAGCGAGTCAAATCACATTATGTATATGTTGTAGAATTAAGCAAACGGGTTTGGACCGAAAACCATAAGTTTCGTGCAGCAAATCCGCACTATATGGGCATCAAAGAATGTCTTTATGTTGGGATGACTGGAACCTCGCCAGAGATTAGATTTAAAAAACACAAGTCGGGGGCTAGAAGTAAAAAAGGGTATAAAATATCTGCCTATGTTGTTGAAAAGTTTGGTTTGTATTTGCGGCCGAGCTTGTACGAGCAATACAACCCTCTGAGTGCGGCGGATGCCAAAATTATGGAAGAGCGATTAGCGAAATCTTTGCAAAAAGAAGGATATGCGGTTTGGTGGAATTAAGGTGCAATACCTACAATCCCAAAATATTCTGCATCCTTGTTGAAACGGCGACATCTTTTGTTGTCTTCTTTGCAAATCATGTCTCCATTGCAATTGGTATAAATGGCTTCAATGTCCATACAAAGATTGCCTATGGTATAATATTCTTCTCCCTCAAAAGTGTAAAGATCCAAATATGACTTACAACCCAACTCTTGGTTTGAGAAAGGAATCATTTGTGCTTCAGAAACTTTGTCTGTGGTGCAATTAAATTCTACGATGTCCTCTTTTTCACACGAAAAGCAGAGGAGAATCAGTACAAAAAAGAGTGTTTTAACTTGCATGGCTGGAAATCGGTTTTTCTCCAATATAAATTTCAATCTAAGTCAATTTTAACACTTTAACGAGAATTAAGCTTCTGATAATATCTCTAAGTGTATTTCATGACACTTTTGCTTTGATGCTTTTGAAGAATATTTCTTTAAACATCACTTTTTCTGGTAGAGTTTTATATGTCAAGATTGTTTAATCCTCGAACAATGTTGGATACTTTAAAATTCGGTTTGATATGAAAAACGTAGTAGTTAAAAAAAATTTGATTTGGTCTCTTGCAATCCTTTGTATTCTAATGTGCTCTGGATCTATTTTGGGACAAGAAAATTGCTTCAACGGGATTGATGATGATGGAGACGGTCAAATCGATATTCAGGATACTGATGACTGTACTTGTCAGGCATCAACTTTTTTGATTGACAAAAGTTTTGAATTGCAATCTTGTTGTCCAATTGATAGAAATTACAGCTCCTCTATTGATTGCCTAGATGAAGGATGGTTTACCGCGGGAGGATCGGCAGACTATTTTCATACCTGCGGTTGGATGGGTGATGCACAATCTCCTTTTGTTCCGCTACCTATGCCTTCTGGAGATGGAGTGATGGGTATTGCTACTTTTACAGAAACTTTAGGGGCTCCATTCCCATTTTATGAAAGCATCGCTAACTGTCTTGATGCTCCAATGACCACTGGAGAAAATCATGAGATTAGTCTGCATGTCGGATTTGGAATTGATCAAGGATTTAATGTTTCGACATTAAATATCACCTTGGGCCTATACGGCAAAGTTGACTGTAATGATTTGTGGATGGGAGGTAATGATGATTGTATGACCACCTATAATGATTGGGAGTTAATCACTCCAATTCCAGTATCCTCCCCGTTTGTTGATAATTGGGTATTTGTCAATCAAACATTTGTTCCTACTAAGGATTATGCAGCTATTGGTATAGCTATGGTTTGTGGAGATTATCCGATCAAAATGTATCATTTTTTAGATGATATTAAAATCTCAGGACCTGGCAATGATGTCCCCGCGGATTTAGTTTCTTTTGGGGATTGCTTGCAAGGTGTATCTGTGGAGTTGTTGAACCCTGTAAATGGAAATGCAGACTTTCAATGGTATCTCGATGGTGTAGCCATTGCAGGAGCAAATTCAAATACGCATATTATAGAAAATGCGGCTGCAGAAGGAGAATACCAAGTCATGATCACTGATAACGACAGATGTAGTATTTCTAACCCAATTAACATCATTATTGATGAAACGATTTTGGAGATTGATGGATTTGTGGAAGACATTCAGTGTAATGGCGAATTATCCGGAAGCATAGACTTAGCCATAAATAGTAATAATACGCCCGTTACCTTTAATTGGGATTTTGGAGGGAACACAGGATTTGTTGATGGATTAGCAGAAGGAGCCTATGAAGTAACAGTTACTGATGCGCATGGATGTATAGATATAGAGACTTTTGTGATTCAAGAACCCGAAGTATTACTTATTCAAAGTCCAAGTGATGAGTTTGTGTGCAATGGTGCATCAAATGGTGTTTTGGAGCCAAATGTGAGTGGTGGTTTTGGGGATGTCGAATTTCTTTGGTCCACAGGTGAGAACACCTCATCATTAACCAATGTTGGTGCAGGATCATATA
>JAHDGJ010000010.1:74805-99468 GCA_020627705.1 Saprospiraceae bacterium | reverse complement strand
CTTAAGTGCACTTTTGGAAGCGGATGTCAATGGCGCAAGCGGATCAGTAGACTATCTATGGTCCACAGGTGAGAACACCTCATCATTAACCAATGTTGGTGCAGGATCATATACTGTGACGGTAACAGATGAAAATCTATGTACAGCCGAACAGACATTTATCATACAAGAGCTGCCAGAATTAGAAATACAGACAATTGCTTTCGATGAGTTTATATGTAGTGGGACCTTAAGTGCACTTTTGGAAGCGGATGTCAATGGCGCAAGCGGATCAGTAGACTATTTATGGTCTACGGGTGAGAGCACTTCATCATTAACCAATGTTGGTGCTGGGGCATATACGGTGACAGTGACGGATCAAAATCTATGTACGGCCGAAGAGACTTTCGTGATACAAGAAAATTCTGAAATTATTATCGAAGGAACCTTGGTAGAACCTGATTGTAATGGGAGTAACAATGGAGAGATTGATCTCAATATTTCTGGTGGACTTTCGCCTTATCAAATATTGTGGCCAGATGGCTCAAGTGAAACATCCATTTCTCAGTTGTCTGCAGGAGAATATTCTGTTATCGTAACAGATGCAGAAAATTGTACCCAAGAGGCTCAATTTTTATTATCCAACGCGGCAAATTTTTCAGTAACTCCTACGGTTATCAATGCTTCTTGTGCCTCAGTGTTGGACGGAAGTATTGCTCTTGATGTAACTGGTGCAGCTATGCCTACTTTCCTTTGGGAAGATGGATCTACCCAAAGTACCTTGTCTGGTTTGGCCCCGGGTGTTTATACTGTTGTTGTTTCGGATGGTTTAGCTTGTGAAAAGACTTTTAGTTACGAAGTAGAAGCAAATGAATTATTCGAATTTCAATCCACGCATACCGAACTCATTTGCACTGGCACACAAGAAGGGATCATTGAGTTGATACCACCGAATCAAGAAATTTACACCTATGATTGGAACAATGGTAATAATGATGCCACCCAAACAAATTTGGCAGCAGGTAATTATTCTGTGATCATAACAAATGATGTGGGTTGTCAAAATACCTATGATTTTGAAATTGGCAATTCGGAGCCCTTAGCTTTTGATCCTGCTATTGTTGAGCCTTTATGTAGCGATAGTGCTGATGGAAATATCTCGGTAATCGTATCGGGAGGAGAGGGAAATATTTCACTCCTTTGGAGCACAGACGAAACAACGAATCAAATTTCAAACCTTGAAGAGGGAACGTATAGTTTGATTGCTACAGACCAATTGGGATGCCAACATACAGAATCTTTTCAAATCGAAAGTCCTCAGGCTATGGTAGTCCAAGAAGATATCGAGCATGCCGGTTGTGACAATGAGGCCATTGGCAGTATAAACCTCAACATAAGTGGTGGAATAGAGCCATATGAGATTGCATGGAATACTGGTGCGTCTACTGCTTTGATCTCTGACTTAACTTCTGGTATTTATTCGGTCCAAATATTGGATGGCAACGGTTGTAGTTTTGAGCAAGATTTTGAAGTATTGGACAACGGAACATTTGAGGTACAAGTTGTTGCTCAAAATATTTCATGTTTTGGAGCATCTAATGGAAGCATTATCATCGATGAAATTACAGGCACAGCTCCTTATGACATTCAATTGAATGGCACTGCTGGAGCTCTGGAAAATTTCAACTTATCAGTTGGGAGTTATGTGTTGGAAGTGACTGACCTAAATGGTTGTATTTATACGGAGCAGATTGTTTTGGAAAGTCCTGATCAATTAGAAGTCAATAGTACCGTTTTGCCTATTTCTTGCCCTAATTTAAACGATGCAGAAATCATATTGGAAGTATCGGGAGGGGTAGAACCATATGAAATAATAAATCAAGGAAACGCTTTTGTGGCTACTGGGCTTTCTCCAGGAGTATATAATTTGATCGTTCAAGATGCAAATGGTTGTGAGATGGTCGTTAGCGAAACGATCGAAGATATCGTATTGCCAGCTTTAGAATACAACATTAGCTATCCTGATTGTGGTGAAACAGGAGAGCTTCAAATACTGAACATCGAAGAATTTAGTCAAGAGCTGCTTATTACTTCGGAGAATACAAGTTCTGTTTTAACAGAGGTGCAAAGTAATTTACCCGCTGGAATTTATTTGGTTGAGTTGGAATATGGCACCGATTGCATTGTGCCTATTCAAACTATTGAGATTGAAGAGAATGAATCATCAACAACACCAACAGTTGTGCAAGATGTTACAATCAATGAAGGTCAAAATCAAATACTAAGTATTGCAGAAAGTCTTCCGACACAAAGCGAATATATGGTGGTATGGCAATCAGAGCAAGAATACGATTGTGTTGAAACGGATGATCTCGACAATTGCATTTCTATAGATTTCTTGCCTCTTCAGACTACTAGTGTCAATGCCTCATTGATCTACGAAACCGGTTGCGAAGAGGTATTTCAATTTAACATTACACTAGAAAAAGAATACAATGTCTATGTTCCGAACATTATTTCTGATTATAGCAACGAATCATTCAAACTTTATGCACAAAGTGATTTAACCAGGATGGAATCTTTCTTGGTCTATGACAGATGGGGAAATAGATTATACCAAGAAGAAGATGTAATGATAAACGAAATGAAAGGTTGGGATTTAAAGTTTAAAGACAAAAAAGTGGCTGGAGGAGTATATGTATATATGGCTCAGTTTGAACATCCTTCAGGAAAAATAGAAAGTGTAGCTGGAGATATAACAGTGGTTCGTTAACCGCGTTGTTTGAGAGGTATCTCTATAATTAGGCAGTATCAGCATTAATCACTACTGCTAGTAAAGGACAAAAAAAAGGGCAAGTCTCATTTGAAACTTACCCTTTATTCAATAGTAGTATATATGCCTTATTTCACAATGCTAAATCTTTTTCCAATGAAATACGAATCATTCGAAAGATTTAATAGATAATTTCCTTCAGCCAATTGGCTAACATCCAATGTGTTTATTGCATTCTTATCTTTTCTGACTCGGAGTACTTCTTTTCCTGTCATGTCTAGAATACTCAATGTGATTAATCCTGATAAATCAGTCGAACTAAGATCAACATTTAAAGTTGCATTCGTCGGATTTGGATACAGCGTTATAGAAGATGGATCCAAAAGTTCTTCGGTATTTGATATTGGATCAGCAAATGTATATTCACCGGTATCTGATCTAAACACTACACTGTATGTCCCTGCAGTAACTGCAATATTTGGATCGTTTGCAACACCAACACCTGATGGGAAATCATTACAATTGCCCCAATTTACCCCCCAATCGTTTTCCGCTCTAAATTTAACACCTGTATCATCAGTACAAGGATCAACAGAATCCGTAAATGTTATTTCATCAATCGTCCAAAGATTAAAGTCATCTTCGTCCTTGTTCATTGGCGTATCAGTTTCCCAATCTGCGTTTGGACTTGACTTACCAATAATTCCTATAGTGCCATATTCTACTACAGGATTAAAACTATATTCTCCTGAAAGAGCATTAAAAGTCACAATGTAATCTCCGTCTTCTGGTACAGTAATGTTTGTTGTTCCGTTTAGTTCTCCAAACCCTGTAGGCCAATCTGCTGCTCCATAACTATTATCCCAGCCGTCATTGATTCTAAATTTGCACTCTCCAGCAACCAAATCAAGTCTTAATTTCCAAACATTAGGATTGTCTGCATCCTGCTCCATATCCGTATCTGGGTCGTTCCATCCATTTGGAGTAGCTGTTCCGATAATTCCGACTGTGCTTATTGCATCTGCTGCCCAGAATCTGTATTGTTGTTCTTTAGAATTAAAGTACACGTTGTAATCTCCTGCTTCAGAGGGAATGTTGTCGTTTGACCCTAATACTGCATCTCCTACTGGCCATGCCGTGCCTCCCCAATTTGTAGCCCAATCCTTCTCAGCTCTAAATTTGACTCCACCACCGGCTAAGGTGATGCTAGTCGTCCAAATATGAGGGTTTGAGGCTTGGTCTAAAATAAAATCAGTTTCCCAATCTCCGGCAATCCCTTCTCCAATCAAACTAATAGTATCGTATACCGTTTCTCCAGAGAAAAGGTAATCTCCAGTCAATGTGTCTAATGTAACAACATAAAATCCTGCCGTTGGAACATTGATGTTTCCTTCAGCGATTGCTGCAACACCCGCCGGAAAGTCACTGTTGTTGTTTCCCCAATCTGTAACCCAAGCATCATCTTTTCTCCATTTAACAGGACCAGCAGTTAAGTTAATGCCAGTAAAAAATTTGTTTGGATCGTTTTGATCACGGTACATATTTACGTCGTCATCCCAACTGGCCAAAGGCGTAGCTTCTCCAATCATACCGATGTCCGAAACATATTCGAATCTAAATTCTCCAGTAACATGGTTAAAACTAACGTTGTATTCACCTGCAAAGGCATTCATATTGCCTTCATCTTGGATGGCAATTCCGTGCATAAAGTCGGCAGGATTGGTATTTCCCCAATTAATGGCCCAATCATTATTGGCTCTAAATTTTACCGGTCCATCACTCAGTACCACATTTAATGTCCACATTGATGTGTCCACAGCATCTTGAACCATAGGTACTTCATCATCCCAGTTTGCAAATGGGCTTGCTTCTCCAATTAATCCAACAGAGCTTACGGATTGAGAAGAAACCACATTAACGCACGCAAAAAGCGCTAATAGGAGTAATAGTTTTTTCATAATGTTATAACTTTTTGATTTTTAATTACACGAATTCACTTTTCTAATAAAAGATTAATATTAGCTTAGTGTCATAATGACACAATATAAAAGGAATTTGTCATAATAATGTAAGGTATTTTTAATTTATATCTTAAAACTGCTATTGCACAAAAGAAAAAACTATGAAAAACTATTACGCTGGAATAAAATTCTTGAGTTTAGTCCTGCTCTTTTGTTGTACGTCCATTGTTTTTGGTCAACGAACCATATCAGGGGTAGTTATGGATGCAACATCGAATGAAAGATTAATTGGTGCGAATGTTTTAGTCAAAGGCTCAACCATAGGTACTGTTTCAGATATTGACGGATCTTTTAGTATGCGCTTGACGAGTGATGCCAAATCCTTAATCATAAGTTATACAGGGTATGAGGATAAAGAAATAGCACTCGATGGGAGCAATGAATACGTCATTTCTCTGAGTGCCGGTAAATTGTTAAATGAAGTGGTTGTCATCGGATATGGAACCATAGAAAGAGATGATGCGACCGGTTCAATTCAATCGGTGACTTCAAAGGATTTTAATCGAGGCGCTATTACGGGTCCTCAAGAATTGCTTTCAGGAAAAGTGGCAGGGGTGTCCATTACCAACTCTGGTGATCCAGGTGGCGGAGCTAAAATTCGGATTCGAGGAGAATCTTCTCTCAATGCAAACAACGATCCGCTCATAGTTATTGACGGAGTACCATTGGAAGGTGGCGGAATAAATGGGAATCGAAATCCATTGGACATTATTAATCCAAATGAAATTGAATCCTTCACTGTTTTGAAAGATGCATCGGCAACTGCCATTTATGGAAATCGTGCAGCAGGGGGTGTTATACTCATTACCACTAAAAAAGGAAAAAGCAACGAAAATTTAAGAGTAGGATATGTAGGCAATGTGAGTGTTGGACAAATAAGCAATAAAGTAGATGTTCTTAGTCCCTCAGAATATAGAAATGTAATCAATCAATACTTCGAAGGAAATGATACCGCTTTAGAAAGATTGGGAGATGCCAATACAGATTGGCAAGACGAGATATATGATAGTGCTTTTGGGCATGAGCACAATTTGAATTTTATGGGAGGTATTGCCAAATTGCCTTATCGTTTGTCGGTTGGATATCTTGATAAAAAAGGGGTATTGTTAAATGATCAATACAGTAGATCTTCTTTGGGCTTGAATATCAATCCAGGTTATTTAGACAACCGATTACAACTAAATTTTGGGGTAAAAGGATCATGGGCAAAAAATAGATTTGCTGATCGAGGAGCGATAGGAAATGCTTTGAGCTTTGATCCGACGCAGTCTCCTTTAAGTGATACGACAAGCTGGGGTGGATATACTACCTGGTTGGATGGCAATGGTGTTCCCGAATTTATTGCGCCCACAAATCCGCTTGCTTTGCTAGAACTAAAAGAGGATCGATCCAATGTAAACCGAATCTTACTAAACGCAAGTGCTGACTATCGATTTGCCTTTATGCCAGAATTGAGAGCCAACTTAAACATCGCTACCGATAGAGTAAATAGTGACGGTACGGTAATGATTGATACGACGGCTTCTTTTGCATATGATCCATTGACAGGCGGTGGTATTAATAATACCTATGAGCAAAACAAGCAAAATGATTTGCTAGAATTCTACCTAAACTATAAAAAGGATCTTGACATTCATGGCTTAGACCTTATGGCCGGATATTCTTGGCAATTTTTTAAAGACGAGAGTAGTTTTATGAACTCTGATTTTAATGGGACAGAGTCTGAAACAACAATGGGAAGTGATGGCAGTGAATTATACTTGGTTTCATTATTTGGAAGACTTAACTACAGTTTTCAAGAACGGTATTTGCTTACCTTGAGTTTGAGACGCGATGGGACCAGTCGTTTCTCACCAGAAAACAGATGGGGGATGTTTCCTGCAGCGGCTTTGGCTATAAAACTAATAGACAACGACAACACTAAATTTAATAGAGCCAAATTGCGTTTGGGCTGGGGAGTGACAGGACAAGAAGGTATTGGTAACCGATATGCGTACTTGCCACAATACACTTTTGGTTTCGAAAATGCTGCCTATCAATTTGGCGATCAATTTATACAAACGCTGAGAGCGGAGGGATATGACTCTAATATTAAATGGGAAGAGACCAGTACGCTTAATGTCGGTTTAGATTTTTCTATTGTCAAGGATCGGTTATCAGGAAGTTTAGATTTATATCGACGGGATACCAAGGACTTGCTTAACCGTATACCAGTACCTGCCGGCACAAATTTGACCAATTTCATTACAACCAATGTAGGGGACATGGAAAATAAAGGGGTCGAACTTTCCCTAAATCTAACGCCTATTAAAAAGGAAAACTTAAGTTGGGATGTTGCCTTTAATGCTGCATATAATGAGAATGAAATCACCAAACTTACCGCTACGGATGATCCCGAATATCAGGGAATACAAGTAGGAGGAATCGCTGGTGGCGTAGGATCTAATATTCAAATCCATAGCGTTGGTTTTTCTCCTTTTGCTTTTTATGTAAAAGAGCAGTTATATGATGAAAATGGCGCTTTGCTGGAGGGTCAATTTGCAGATTTAAATGGTGATGAAACAGATAATGATTTTTATAGAATCCATAAACCAGCTGCAGATTTTTCTTTTGGATTAACCAGTAACTTAAATATTGGCAAACTCGGATTTTCATTTGCGGCAAGGGCATTAACTGGTAATTATATATATAACAATGTAAAAACAGACATGGGTTACCTTAATCGGATGGTCACCAGTACAAATGTCTTGTATAATATCCATCAATCGGCAGTTGACCTAGAGGTGTTCGAGCAAGGAAATTTGACTTTTAGTGATGCATTTATTCAGGATGCAACATTTTTGAGAGTGGATCATTTGACCCTTTCATATTCACTTGGAGATGTGATTGGAAAAAATGCAAGTATTTATTTTACGATTCAAAATCCATTATTATTTACTTCTTATGATGGCTTGGATCCCGAGGTAGGAAACGGGATTGATAACAATGTATATCCAAGACCTCGAACCTTTGTCTTTGGTTGGAATGTTCAATTTTAAAAGTAAGATCATGAAAAAATTAAGTACATATTTATCGGCAGTTTTGTTTTTGTTCTGTGCGTTTTGTTTTCAATCTTGTTTTGGAGACTTGGATACGATTCCCTTAGATGAAGATGTGGTTACCTCAGAACAGGTATTTCAATCTAAAGATGCTTACAAACAAGTCTTGGCAAAATTATATGCTGGTCTGGCTGTTTCTGGCCAACAAGGACCTGCAGGTCAATCTGATATCGAGGGCATTGACGAGGGCTTTGGACAGTATTTAAGAGGGCTGTGGTATCATCAAGAGTTTTCGACAGACGAAGCATTGGTTGGGTGGAACGATCAAACGATTGGTGATTTTCATGACCAGGATTGGTCCTCCTCTGATGGTTTTATCTTTGCTTTTTACAGCCGAGTGTTTTATCAAATTTCTGCTTGCAATGAGTTTTTGCGTGAAACCACCGAAGCAAAATTGGCTGACAGAAACCATGCTGATATTGCAGATGAAGTAAATGCTTACAGAAGTGAGGCGCGGTTCTTAAGAGCATTGAGTTATTGGCATGCTTTGGATCATTTTAGAAATGTGCCTTTTGTAACAGAGGAAGATGCCGTAGGTCAATTTTTCCCACAGCAAATAACTGCTTCGGATTTATTTGATTATCTAGAATCGGAGTTGTTGGAAATAGAAAATTTAATCGCCACTGCTCGATCAAACGAATATGCAAGAGCAGATCAAGGGGCAGTTTGGGCGCTATTAGCTAAACTGTATTTAAATGCAGAAGTATATACTGGTGTGGCCAAATATCAGGAGTGTCTTCAGCAATGTCAAAAATTAATAAATGCGGGATACACCTTAGAAGAGAATTACGAACACTTGTTTTTGGCTGACAACCATACCACTAATGAAATTATCTTCCCAATTGCTTTTGATGGCGTTAATACCCGTACCTGGGGTGGGATGACTTTTATAATACGCGCAGCCATTGGAGGTGCTATGACTGCAGCGGATTCTGGTGTCGCTGGAGGCTGGGGTGGTGTCCGCACGACAAAGCAATTGGTCAATCAATTTGAAGGGATTGGAGGTGTCTTGGTACAGCCAAATACTGGTTTAACCAGTTCGTACGGTCAAGTGTATGTTCCGGGATCTTGGCAAGGCGAGCAATCCATTGGTGTTGAAAGTTCGATAACAAGTCCTAATGGCAATGATGTCTTTGAAGGCTATAAATATTTTGGAAATGCAGGAGATGACTTTGTGGTCCGAACGATTCCTTCTTTAGGAGGTCCGTTTTTGGGAGACAATGGCAATGATGGGACTTTAGATGCGGGCGGTGATGCTATAACAGTGAGTCAACCGGGTTTATATTATATACAAGTAGACTTAACCGAAAACACCTATACGCTGCAATTGGTAGAATGGAGCATCGTTGGTGATGTGGTAAGTGGTGCTCAATTTGAATGGGATGAAAATCTAGGAGCACTGGTTTCAACCACAATTGTTAGTGATGGGGCAATACAATTCCAAGCTTCCAACGGTTTTATTCTTGGTGATAATAATGCAGACGCTATTCTTGATGGCAATGGAACACCACTTTTGGTCCCTCAAGGAGAGTTTCAGTTTACCTTGTTTCTCAACAGACCCGATTATACCGTAGAAATTAAAAGTGTCAGCTTTGATCGTAGGCCCTTATTTTTTAGTCAAGGACAGACTTTAGAAATTGATGACGTGAGTCAGTTTACCAATGGGTACGCGGTAAATAAGTTTAAAAACATAAACTCGGACGGTTCGTTGGGATCTGATTTGGATTTTCCAGATACAGATTTTCCAGTTTTTCGTTTGGCAGACATTTATTTAATGGCTGCAGAGGCCGAGCTGCGTAGTGGTGGCAATCCTCAAACAGCGGCGGATTATTTTAATGCCGTTCGATCTAGAGCATATGGTGGGGCTGGAGCAAACTTGACCGCAAGCCAGATTAATCTTCAGGAAATTTTGGATGAAAGAGCAAGAGAATTGTATTGGGAATGCCACAGAAGAACAGATTTGGTACGATTTGGCCAATTTTCTGATGGCAGCTATACTTGGGCTTGGAAAGGTGGAGTCAAAGAGGGGCAAGCGGTAGAAGGATTTAGAGATGTCTATCCCATTCCGAGTTCTGACATAGGGGCAAATCCAAATTTGGTTCAAAATCCAGGATATTAAATCAAATTGTCGTGCAAAAACGTCCTAACTACCTATCGAATAGCCTAAATGGAACGTAATATTGGTATTATAAGCCAAACAAAAAGCAAATGAGAGCCTTTATTACCTTTCTTTCTATTCTATGTTTTGTACCTGCTGATGCACAAGTGGTTATCAATGAGTTTTCTGCGTCGAACCTTGAAGAATTCACGGACGAATTTGGACGAACCGAAGACTGGGTAGAATTATTCAATACTTCCAATGCCTCTGTAGACATTAGTGGTTGGTATTTGTCAGACAAAGAGTTAAATCCCACAAAATTCCAATTTCCTCAAGGGACAATTATAGCGCCAAATGGTTATCTATTGATTTATTGTTCGGGTAGAAACTTGGTTACAAATCAGGGGGAATACCATGCAAACTTTAAGTTGGCGCAAACTACAGGTAAGGATAAAATACTGCTTGCAAATGCCTCAGCAGAGATTCAAGAAATTCATGAATTAAGTCTAACATTAGTAGAATGCTCCATTGCAAGAGATACGGATGGTAGTGATAGTATGATGGTATGTACTGATCCAACTCCAGGAAATTCAAATGATTCGGCTCAAAAATACTTGAGATATACGCAGACCCCATCTATGGATAAAGATGCAGGGTTTTATAGCGATCAACTGGTTGTTAATTTGACCAACAACGAACCCAATTCGATTTTGCGGTATACCACAGATGGCACCAATGTGATCGAAAGTTCGCCTCAATATGGCGGGGCAATAACAGTTGATTCTACCACTGTAATTAAGGCAAGGGCATTTAGCAATGATGCCAATATCCTTCCGGGAAAAATGGATTTCAACACCTATTTTATAGATGAAAATGATTTTACTTTGGCCGTTTTCTCCGTTGCTGCTGATGATGTGTTAGAATTGGCAGGGGGTCAAGGAGAACTAATTCCGATCGGTAGCATCGAGTACTTTGGCCTTGACGGCGAAAGAGCTGCGACTTCTTTTGGGAGTTTGAATAGACATGGACAAGATTCATGGGTATTGAATCATCGATCTTTGGATTGGATCTCTAGGGATGAAATGGGTTACTCCAAGGCGGTAAATGCACCATTGTTTTCTAGCACAGATCGCGATGAATATCAAAAGTTTATGTTTAGAAACAGTGGAGACGATAATTATCCAGCAATAAACGATGAATTTCATGTGGGAAGTACGCATGTCCGGGATGAGTATGTTCAGACTTTGGCATACCAAGGCGGAATGAAACTGGATACCCGTCGAGTGGAAAGAGTCATAGTATTTTTAAACGGTCAATATTGGGGTGTTTATGGAATGCGCGATAGACCGGTGGATCATGATTACACAGATTATTACTACGACCAAGGAAAATTCGACATTCAATATTTGTCCACCTGGGGCGATTCTGAAGCCGAATATGGTGGTGATCAGGCATTTCGTGATTGGGAAGCTATTCGAAATTTTGCGATAGACAGCAGTATGGCAGTGGATGCCAATTATCAAGTTGTTTCGGATTCGATCAATTTGTTGAGTATGATTGATTACATGCTGGTCAACTTAAATGTAGTCGCAAGCGACTGGTTAAATTATAATACAGGATGGTGGAGAGGACTAGATCCAGAAGGGGATCACAAAAAGTGGGGGTACATTCTATGGGATTTGGATGCAACTTTTGACTATTACATTAATTATACAGAGGTACCAAATATTTCACCAAATGCAGATCCATGTGACATTGAAGATATCTCGGATTATATGGACGACTTCTTTGGTGATTTAAGTAATATTTCTGGGGCAGTAGATACTATGGATTACTCCATGTGTCCTTCCATTTTAAATGGCAGTTCTCCATATCCTCCCGATGATGAAATATTTATTGACGTGGTAGAAGCCAATGTTTTTTGGTTTGATGGCTCAATGTGTTGTGATAATTGGTCTGCCGATTGTCAACAGGCCTATAATCAGATTGAAATGTGGGGCAATTTTTTCAATCAACAAGGAAATGTTGGGGCTCATGAAAAAATATTCTTGAAGCTTTTAGAGGAGAATGCAGACTTTACCCAACTATATTATGGAAGATATGCCGACATGATGAATACAGTTTTTTCTTGTGAAAACATGTTGACTACCTTGGATGAAATGATTGCAGTTATTGAGCCTGAGATGGATCGACAAATAGAAAGATGGGCAGAGCCTAACAGCGACGATTCTCGTGAAGAATGGGAAACGAACGTCGAGCGTTTAAAAGACTTCATTTCGGCGCGTTGTGAATTGTTGGATGATGGCTTGATAGAGTGCTATGAGGTAAGTGGTCCTTACGAAATCACTTTAATGACAGAGCCAGATTTCGCTGGTGAAATTGATTTTAATACCCTTGATATTCGAGAATTTCCTTGGACAGGAGAGTATTTTGGAGGAATGGTAAATACGATCAAGGCAAGGGTCTTTGATGAATATTTGAACAACTATGCATTCAGTCATTGGGAAAGTAAAGCTGGAAATGTAATTTTTCCAAGCCCAATGGATTTTCAAGCAAACATTACCCTTACACAGTCTGATACTTTGATTGCTGTCTTTGATGCCATTAGTTCAAATGATGAGTTAGAAGAGAATTTGGATCTACATGTCTTTCCAAATCCAGCGAATCAATATATTACAGTAGGACTTGATCTTCCGGAAAATGCCCAAGTTCGTTTTCAGTTGCTAGATGCGCTAGGCAAAGAAGTAGGAGCCTTTTCACAACAAGCACAGCAAATGAATGCTGGTCGTCAAGAAAAGGTCTTGCCATTGCCCCGAGTAACCCCTGGATTTTATGTTTTAAACATAAGCATCGACGATAAAACATTAAGCCGAAAGGTCAGTATAATACAAACAGAATAATATGATAGAGGACTTGTCAAAACTCATAACACCTTGCCTGTTGTTTCTTTATTCATTTTCAATTCAGGCACAACATTTTGAAGACAAGTCCTCGGATACGGCTTTTGATGTCTATGGCCAAAACAGCGGAGTTGCTATTGGCGATGCGAATAGTGATGGCTGGGAGGATATTTATGTCAGCCGAAAAAATGAGCCTAATCTCCTCTATATAAATAAAGGCAATTTTCAATTTGAAGAACAAGCCCAAGAATATGGTCTGGCCCATGCGGGCAACACAAGATTAAGTTTATGGTTTGATTATAACAATGATGGCAAACAAGATTTGCTTATCGGGAATACTTTTGAGGCTTGTCGTCTATATCAAAATGATGGAGAGAGTTTTAGCGATGTGACCTTTTCTGCTAATCTAAATTACACCTCAAATCTTCAATCCGCAGCAGCAGTTGATTACGACAATGACGGTGACTTAGATTTATATTTAGCGCGTACACTTCAGGATAATTTATTGCTTCGCAATGAAGGGTCTTATTTTATCGATGTAACTAGCCAATCCGGTATTGCAGATGATCTGCATTCGATGGGTGCGGTGTTTTTCGATTATGATATGGATGGAGATCAGGATTTGTATCAAACCAGAGATTTTCAAGATGGCAATTTGTTTTTTGAAAATCAAGATGGTGTTTTCGTAGAAATTAGTGCGTCCAATTTCACCAATTATGCTGGAGATGGCATGGGTGTTGACGTAGCGGATTTTGATGGAGATGGCAAAATGGACATATATTTTTCGAACCTGTACGACAATGTGCTGCTAAAACAAAATGAGGATAAAACATTTACGGCGATTTCCGAAAATGAGTTGCAGGATCCAGGTATGGGATGGGGAGTGTTCTTTTTTGATGCAGAAAATAATACTACAAAAGATCTTTATTTGGCAAACGATAGTCATTTTGCAGTTAACGGAGAAAACCATTCAAATAGACTTTTTTTAAATCTTGATGGATCAAGTTTTGCCGCGCCTCCCATGTCCGAAGATGTCAACAATATGCATGCTTCCTATGGAGCAGCGTATGCAGATTTTGACAAAGATGGAAAGTTGGATTTTGTAGTAATAAACAGAGGCGATGCGCCCAATCAAATTTTTCGAAACCAAAGCAATGCAGGGAATTTTATCAATCTGGATTTTATCGGGTCAAATTCTAACACTCAAGGCGTAGGGGTCAGGGCAGAATTGGAAGTATCAGGTGTTACGTATGTCGATCAGACCACTTGTGGGTCTGGGTATGCTTCACAAAGCACTGGGAGTCTTCATTTTGGCTTAAACGATGCCGAGCATGTGGATAAGCTTAGCTTATTTTGGCCAAGTGGTAAAGTCCAAGTTTTTGAAAATGTTGAATCAAATCGTTTTTTAAGAATTCATGAAGAAGGGGGTATTTTGGGTAACGGTCCAGTGGTATGGACTGATCCTGCTTTTCCTACGCAACAAGATGATGTTCTTGTTTATTTTGATGCAACTCAGGGTAATGGTGCTTTAGCAGGATTTACTGGAGATGTTTATGCGCATACTGGTTTGATCACTACCAATAGTAATAGTCCAACCGATTGGCAACATGTCCAGGGCACCTGGGGGACTGAAGATCCTAATGTATTAATGACTAGAGTGGATACAGATTTATACACGCTAGAATATAACATTGCAGACTATTATGGGATCAATGCAGGAGAGGTCGTCGAGCAATTGGCTTTTGTGTTTAGAAACGGAAACGGCAGCATCGTAGGAAGATCTGAAGATGGATCTGATATCTATGCTGATGTTTATCCACCAGATCAAGGATTATTAGTGAGTTTGGTTTCTCCTGATCCAGAAGGAGAGATTATTTTTTCTGGAGATAGTGTTTTTATTCAACTCGAATTGAATCAAAAGGCCTGGTTAGAAATTACAGACAATGAAACCAATATTTTCCAGGACAGCATCGTGCAAACTGGATTTTGGCATACCATTAATTCTATTGGAGATCATGAACTGGAGTTTAAAGTTTCTTTAGATGAGGATGAAGAAATATTATATCGAAAAGTACTTGTTTTAGAGGCGGACGAGCTACTCGAAAACCCGCCAACGGGATCTAGGCCAGGGATTAATTATTTGGCATCAAGCTATGTGTTTGTGTTAACCGCACCGATGAAAGAGCATGTATTCTTTTTATGTCCTGCCAATGATTTTCAAATTGACCTTTCGTTTAGAATGAAAAAAACAGAGGACCAGGATCAATTTTGGATCGAATTGCCTAAATCTCTTTTTGGAACCGATCAACACATGTATCAGTATTTGGTAGATGGATCAATAAAAATTGCCGATCCTTTTGCGGAGGTAGTATTAGATCCTTGGAACGATGGGGGCGTTCCTTTAGATGTGATGGAGGAGCTTCCAGCTTATCCTGAAAACCAAACTACTGGAATAGTTACAGCCTTTGATCCTTCAGGTGAGGAGTACAATTGGCAAGCCAATGATTACGAACTTCCTCAAAAAGCAGACCTCATTATTTATGAAATTTTAATGCGTGACTTTTTATCTGATAAAAACTATAAGTCTTTATTGGATACACTAGATTATCTAGAACACCTTGGAATCAATGCCATCGAACTGATGCCCATCCAAGAATTTGAGGGCAACCAAAGTTGGGGTTATAACCCAAGCTTCCATATGGCACTAGATAAATATTATGGCAGTAGGGATCAATTAAAAGCAGTAATTGACGAATGTCATAAAAGAGGAATTGCCGTGATTTTAGATGTTGTCTTTAACCATGCTTTTTCGCAAAGTCCGCTTTGTCAATTGTATTGGAATGCTGCCGATTTTAGACCCAGTCCAGACAGTCCATACCTAAACGAAACCGCAAGACACCCTTTTAATGTCGGATATGATTTTAATCACGAGAGTGCTTATACCAAAGAGTGGGTTAAGCGGGTATTGAGTCATTGGATTGAGGAATATCGTTTCGATGGATTCCGATTTGATCTGTCCAAAGGATTGACGCAGACTTTCAGTGGAAATAATTCTAATCTAATGTCGCAATATGATCAGTCAAGAATTGATATTCTTACAGATTACGCCAATCATATTTGGTCCTTGGATGAGGACTCTTATGTTATTTTAGAACATTTTGCGGCCAATGGGGAAGAGCTTGCACTTTCGGATTTAGGCATGATGCTTTGGGGCAATATGACGCATGATTTTCAAGAGGCAGCAATGGGTTATTCTTCGAATTTAGGATGGGCTGATTATACCGAAAGAAATTGGAACGAACCAAATCTGATTGCTTATATGGAGAGCCATGATGAAGAACGTATGGGATACAAACTAAAATCTTTTGGGAACAGCAGTGGAGATTATGATACAAAAGAATTGGCAACAGGGGCAGAGCGTGTAGTTGCAGCAAGTGTGATATATATGACGATACCGGGGCCTAAGATGCTGTGGCAGTTTGGGGAGTTGGCTTATGATTTTTCCATAAACAGATGTACCAATGGTACCATTAGTAATGATTGCAGATTAGATCCCAAACCCATTCGATGGGATTATTTTGAAGACGCTAGTAGAAACGAATTATACGAGAAGATATCCGCACTGAATTTTTTAAAAGCCACGAACGAAAGTTTTAAAACAACTGATTTTGAGCTTTTTGATGGCAATAGTCGAATTAAAGCGGTACGCTTAAACCACCCAGAAATGGATGTGGTGTCTTTGGCGAATTTTAATGTGAATGTGGCGGAAGTAAACAGTCGAATTCCATATTCGGGCATTTGGTATGAATACTTTACAGGAGTTGAAAAAGAATTTACCGAAGCTAATCAGGTATTGGATTTTCTGCCAGGCGAATACCGAATTTATACTTCTAAAAAAGTGGACACCCCTTTTGAAATTTTTACCTCAACTGAAGAAGAGTTGGAAGCTGTCAATATGAGTCTATTTCCAAATCCAGTACTTGCTGGAGAAAGTGTAATGTTGGATATTGATGTTGACGACAGCAGATTAAAATTGTTGAACAGCAATGGAGTGCAAGTCGATGCTCAAATGAGTCGAGTGGAAGAAGGCGTTTGGATTTCTACAAAAGAACTATCTGCAGGTATTTATTTCCTAAAAGTTGAAGCAAACAAAAAACAGTACTTTAGAAAATTAGTAATCTTCGAATAATGAGGTTTTTTATAACTGCTCTTTTTGTATTTGTGCTGAATTTTGCTTTTGGGCAATATATCCATCCAGAGGCAGGAGTGGTATTTACGAATACGGAAGTTCCTAGAGTGGATGTATATATAGAGGAAAGCTTTTTAGATAATATTCTACATCCGGATAGCCTTCAGAATAATACAGAGTATCCAGCCACTTTTATTTTTAGCTCTTCCGAAGCGCAGGATACGATTGAAGAAATTGGCTTTCGCTTACGCGGAAATACTTCACGTACGTCAGGAAAGAAATCGTTCAAGATATCCTTCAATACATTTCAGCCAGGTAGAAAATATCATGGCCTCGAAAAATTGAATCTTAACGGAGAGCATAATGATCCCTCTATTATACGAGCCAAACTTTCGTGGGATCTTTTTAATGGGCAAGGTGTGCCTAGTTCAAGATCAAATCATGTTGCTGTTTATATCAATGAAGAATATAAGGGCCTCTATATAAATGTAGAACATGTAGATGAAGAATTTGTACAGAGCAGAATGGATGATGGATCTGGAAATCTCTGGAAATGTCTTTGGCCCGCAGATTTAAAATATAAGGGTTCCAATCCTTTGGTTTATGCCGAGCCAGAATCTTGGGGACGACGGGCTTATGATCTTCGGACTAATGTCGAAGAATGGGATTATACTCCCTTAGCTGAATTTATAGATGTACTTAACAACACTGGCAGTGGCGAGAATTTTAGATGTGCCTTAGAAGAAGTGTTTGATGTAGAAAATTATTTAAAAGTCATTGCCATGGACATACTGATTGGCAACTGGGATGGGCCAATGGTCAATAAAAACAATTTTTATCTATACCATAATCCAAGCTCTGGACGAATAACATATATCCCATATGATTTGGACAATACATTTGGGATAGATTGGTTTGGTGTGCAGTGGTCCAGTTCTACTATATATGATTGGTCCTCTTATTCTGGCGAAAGCCGCCCCATTTACGACAAAATTATCTCGGATGATGAGTACAGAAAGCGCGTTAGTTATTATTTCGATGAGATATTAAATACTGCGTTCAATACAGATTTGTTGTATCTGTATTTGGACGATAAGCTTGACATGATTAAGTCTTTTCGAGTAGATGATGTGTATGCAGGATACGATTATGGATATACTTATGATGATTTCTTAACCAGTTACAATTTTGGCTTATGGGGACATGCCGAGGAGGGTTTAAAGCAATATGTTGCGAATCGCCAATTTTTTGCTCAGGACGAACTTGTGCTGGAAGACTTTCCGATTGTATTGGATCTTATGGACTTGGATTGGACAGAAGAGAACATCACATTTAGATTTAATTACTATGACCCTAATGAATTGGATCAAATCGAATTTCGTTACAGTGTAAACAACGGGCCTGTACAAACTTCTGCTGTGACAGTTGATGGAAGTGGGGTAGTGGAGTTTTCGTATGTTGTTTCGGAGACAGGATTTATGGATGTGCAATTGGTAAGCCGAAATATCAATGGGGAGGAGTGGAGCTGGCCTCGATGTGACACAAGAAGGATAAATTTGGGATATCAAGAGGTTCCCAATATTGTGATCAACGAATTTATGGCCAGCAATAGTTCGTTTGTGCAAGATGAATACGAAGAATTTGACGATTGGATTGAAATTCATAATCCTACCAATCTGGCCTTTGATCTGGGGCAGCTTTATCTGTCTGATAATCCAAACGAAAGAAACAAATGGCGTTTGCCCAATGAATTTATTGGTCCTCAAGGATATGTTATAATTTGGGCAGATTCAGAACCTTCCCAAGGGGAAAACCACAGTAATTTTAAATTGAAGTCCGAAGGCGAATTTATTGGATTGTTTGATCGAACGGAAAACAATTTTGCTCCAATAGATGGAATCGAATACCCAGCCCAGAACACCGATCAAAGTTATGCGCGTATTCCAAATGGTTCAGGTGATTTTCAATTTTCTGAGTTTGTAACCTTTGGTTCAAACAATGACATCATGTTGTCCACAGAGGAGGGAGAAAATTTTGATTTAAAATTATTTCCCAATCCAACGTTGGGTAGTATCCAATGGAGCTGTACGAATTGTAATGCAACAGAATATTGGATACATAGCACCAACGGACAAGTACTAGAATCTGGGAAAGGCAAAGAAGCGTTCAATACCCCTTTGCCGCAGGGCGTCTATATTTTAAAACTACGGATCAACGGGGAGCATGTCATTGAGCGAAAAGTGATAAAGCTATAATCATACTCAATGTAAGGCCGAGAGGATTCATTTGATAAATCAGAAAGTAGCGTTCAAGAAGCGGAGCTTGAATATATTTGCTAAAGGCTTTTTTGTAGCTTAGCTGTGTGCATTAAATCACAATTTTTGAAGTTTATAACAATTATACTATCCTTCCTTTTGTTGGCGTCTTTTTCGACGCTTGCTCAGGAGCCATTTCCAGAGGATTTTAATTATGAACAAAAGGTAGAAGAACTTAGCGAACGGGAATTGATAAAATTGTTGTCGAGTACACAATCTGATTTAAGAATTTCTGCGGCCCAAAGGATTTCTTATTTGGTAAACAATGGTCTTAATAAGGTAGCTGCTGGCAATATTATCGAAAACAAAAAGGGCTTTTGGGAGTCGAAGAGCATCGCATCAGTTTTCAATAGATACACACCTCTAGAGGATGGTAAGATTCGTGTTAACACTACGGATTTAAAATCGGTCTTAAAAGACTTTGAGTTGGATGAGGAAGATGTACAAGAGTCCAATTATGATAATTTTGTTACTGTTCAACTTGATCATAACTACGCCGTTCGGTTTCGAAAAGTAGTCCATACGGTTGACCTCATCGCAATTCTGGATTCGCCTATTCATTTTTCTGTTTTGCCTTGCAAGAATTATTCTGGCGAATGGTTCAGTTTTTATATTTCAGGAGAGGTTTACTCCAAAGCATTTTATGATAATGGAATTAAACAGTATGAAAAGCTGTTTTCTGTAAATCAGAATATGTCAAGTCAAAAATTTTATCAAAACAATTGCTGTTATAAAATTGAGTTTTATGGAAAAAGCGGCAGGTGTTACAAAGTACATCACGAGTTGTTAGACGAGGAACAAGCAAATATTATTTGTACTAGAAACTTCACCTATTGATGCTTATAAGAATAAGACTTTTAATGTTTTTGTTTGTTTGTCTAGCCTTTGGGTGTGAAGAAAAAGATCAATATTTTCCTGCAAAGTCTTTTCGATTTAATCAATACAAAGATGAGATTCCATGCGACTCTAGAGAAATTGCGGACAAGTATAAAGAGGCTTGGAAAGGAGAGCTCATTAGGCATGTTAGGAATCCTGAGCTTGAGGTGCATTTGCCCAATAGGTTTAAAAGCGGAAAGATTCCTTTTTTTATCGTGATCCCAGGTAATGATGAAAAATCTATATTATACGGATCGCAAGGAGAAAAGTTGTTTGATGAGCTGAAAAACTTAAATATTGGAGTCGGAATTTGGACGTATAGATTGCCTAGCATGGTTTCCGAAAATTGTAAGAAAGACATTTTGCAAAAAGACTTAGACATTCTTCAAAAAACATTGCTGCCTTATTTCGAACATTGGGGAATTGATCCAAATAAATTGGGAATAGTTTCTTTTGATACTCAATCAACGGAGATTTTTGAATCACTTAATTCTTCAGACAGCCCCTTGTTTTTTCAATATCAAATCTATTTGGATCAGGATTTAAAAGATGCCAGGCTTGAAGAAGAAAATCAAAATTTTAAAAATACTAATGTATTGTTGTTAACGAATACAGAGAAACTTTTTCCTAATAATGTTTCTTTGGCAAAAGAGAAAACAGACATGGTATATTTTCATAAGGAGCTTCAGAGCTTAGGGTTTAACTCCACATTGATTGATCTGCAAAATTCTGTCAGCTGGAGGAATTCTAAGATGACAGTCATTCAAGAAAATGTTTTTCCCTGGATTATCCGTAAAGTAGATTTCGATAATTGGGGAAGAAAATTTTAGGAAGGATTACATTATAATTTTCAGCTTTAGGGTTTGTGTTCAAAATTCGCTAAAACAACGTGTTTGTAAAGACCAAAGCAACATAACCCACTAATATTGCCACTAAAAAACTCGCAATAGATATAATTATCCCATCCTTTCTATTTTCAGCAAGTAAAGGAAATATCCCATCACCACTGGTGGCAATCGCTGCGGCGATTAATGCGGAAATAGGAAAATTCGCTATCGTGATGAATGCTACAGCTACAGCAATCATACCTCCACATCCCGGTAGCACTCCAATCAATGCTGCAAGTAATACCACTAGGTAGGGGGATGAGGTCATCCATTTGTCGAAAGTTTCTGCGCCTACTAAAACATCAATAATATAGTTTGCGATAATTAATCCGATAAAGACATAGGTCACAACCATTGCTACATCTAGAACTGCATGCAATAGGGTAGAGCGAATATCGTTTACATTACAATGATCAGGATGCTTGTACACAAATCGATTGATGCAATAATAGAATATGCAGAGCAGGGTCAAAGAAATTGATATCCAATAGGTGGGTACAGAAATACTTTCAATTCCTCCTCCCCATAATGCCATGATAGACCCTGGTGCTAAAAGGATAGCCATGGTGAGAATCATATAAAAGCCGAGGTGTTCGATAAATTTTCCGGCGAAGGAATCTGCACCCTTTTCTAAATCATGTTCGTGAATAAAATTATTCTGAATACTCTCATTGCTTACCCTAAAACCGAAGAGATCGGCAATATATCCAAAGACAATTCCAGCGATTACTCCAAATATGGTAATGGTAGCGTAAGCGGTTAGATTCCCTGCAACGTCGGCTTCATCTGAAGCGCCCAGCAGAACAAAAGAACCTTCCCCAAGCGTGCTCAAGAAGGTGGCAAATAATCCACCAAATGATATTTTTTTATTCTTATACATTGAGGCCACGACAATGGTCGCTCCACATCCAGGTATAGCACCCATCAAAGCTCCTATAATCGGATGAGACCATTTAGGACCAATTTGCTCACTTAGCTTTCTTCTTTTTCTAGTGGCATAACTAATTAATGCGAATCCAATAATAGAAAGCGATACATAGCCTCCGATCGCTCCAGCTGCTTCTAAATTATCTGTAATAAATGACCAAATATTAAAATCCATTTCAATCTCTATGCTTAGTTCATGATTAATGTCCTTTGTGAAACAATGTTTATGCAATTCATGTTCAAGCCTTCCCTTTCATTCATATTTACGAGCTAAGTTGATTGCCTTAAGCTTAGTTAAAGCGTAACTTTTTTAACGTGTCAGTAAGTTCAATTTTATACATAAACATAGGAATCAATGATGCAAAAAATACAACTAAAGCCAAAATAAAGAGTACCCCGCCGTCTCCTTTTACCTCCGTGCCAATTACCATAAAATGTGAACCAATAGCCCCCAATATTATTCCAAAGGAAATAAGGATGCCATAGATTTTCGTCCGAGGCAATAGGATAAGTATACTTGTTATTAACTCGACTACACCAAGGCCAATCCTGCCATAGGGTTCTACGCCAAGTTCAGAGAAAATATGAACGGCATCTGGATGCCCAGTAAATTTAAAGTAGAGGGTTTGCAAAAAAATAATGGCGATGAGTATTCTTAGTACCCAAGAGAAAATAGTAGATGATGACATGAAATAAAAGTTGTGCTGGTAAAAGTAAGAAGGTCAATTGGATTATTGGCTTTTACCTATGTGCAAACTCCAACCTCTTCGAATAGATACATAGCGTATGAGCATGACCACAAGTATGGATAGAAGTACAACGAGGTTTTTATCTAAAGTAGTTTGTTGTAATAAAATGAAAACAATGCCGCCAACCAGGCATGCAGTGGCGTAAATTTCTTTTCTAAAGATTAGAGGAATTTCATTGGTTAATACATCCCTTACTACGCCACCAAATACTGCAGAGACCACTCCCAGTATTAGGCAGACTATAATGCTTAATTCGAATTGCTGACTGATTTGAATACCTAAAGTGGTGAATAGTGCAATACCGATAGTGTCGAAGAGAAACATGCTTTTTCTCCAGCCACTAATGGTGTTTTTAAAAAGATAGGAGGTGATTAATCCTAGGATGATGACGTAGATGTAATTATTATCCTGAATCCATCCTACAGGAAAACGGCCTATTAAGATATCTCTTAGTGTGCCTCCACCAATAGCGGTTACAAACCCAATGACCAGGGTGCCGACTAAATCAAACTTTTTTCAATGGCGGTGAGTACTCCCGAAATAGCAAAGACGAATGTTCCGAAAAGATCCAGCCAATAGATCCAATCCATAATTATTTTATGACTTCAAAGATATGTCCTGACTTAGCGTTTAACGGAATGCCTTGAGAAATATTGGTTTCTTTTTGAGTCTGTATGTTTCGTAGACTGGTGGCGTCACCTAAAAATCTTTCGAAACGATCTGTAGACAAATTCATATCCTCATCTCCTTTGTATAAAACAAGCATAATGGTTTTTTCTTTATCGTATCTGAAATAAACATAGGCTCCTTTTTGAGGCTCAAAATGCATCAGTTTGCCGTAATGGATGGTCTTTTCGTTTTTTCGCCAGTTTAGGAGTTGCTTTAAAAATTGCTGAGCATCTTTTTGTTGCGCACTTAGTCCTTCTCCTGTAAAGCCATTTTTTGTGTCTCCTTTCCATCCACCCGGGAAATCAGATCGGATCATACCATGACTATCTGTACCAGGGTGATCCATGAGGATTTCGGTTCCATAAAAGATTTGAGGGATTCCCCTAGTCGTCATTAGATAGATCATACTCATTTTGAAGAGATCATAGTCATATCCCAATTGCTCCCAAATTCTACTCATGTCATGGTTGTCTGCCAACAACACAAGGTCCATAGGATTGGCATAGTGATAATCCTTTCCTAAAAATTCATACAATCGTACCAATCCCTTTCCCCATGCTTCTTCCTCCTTCATTGATTTTGCTAAAAGAAAATTCATCGGAAAATCCATCAGGCTTCGAAGGCACGAGGTGTAACCGTCTTGATTAACTTTTCCTTTTTGCCAATAAGCTATGATGCCTTGATCGTCGACCCATTCTTCACCTACGATATTAAAACCAGGATATTCATTTTGAATCGCACAGGTCCAATCCGTCATAAACTCTCTAAACGGATAAGAGTAGGTGTCTTGGCGTATTCCATACAACTCAGCATACTCAATCCACCAAATCGAATTTTGAATAAGGTACTTTTTTAGAAATGGATTACGTTGATTTAAATCAGGCATGGTTTCTACAAACCATCCGTGCGTCATAATTTCTCTATCCTGTGGAGACGCATACGGATCTAATAAAGAGAATTTTCTATGGTTGGTATAGGTTTTTGGTTCGTGATCAATATAATTGATCCAATCTTTGGAAGGGAGATCATTCATCCACCAATGTTGATGTCCACAATGATTGGCAATTTGATCCATGATAATTCCGATCCCTTTTTCTTGTGCTTTTTTTGAAAGTTCGACGTACTCCTCATTGCTTCCAAACCTTGGGTCAATTTTATAATAATCCGTTGTGGCATATCCAT
>JAHDGJ010000010.1:73356-74705 GCA_020627705.1 Saprospiraceae bacterium | reverse complement strand
TCATTGCTTCCAAACCTTGGGTCAATTTTATAATAATCCGTTGTGGCATATCCATGATAGGACCATTCGCTTTGATCATTTTCTACGATTGGATTTAACCAGATGGCAGTAAAGCCCATGTCTTCGATGTAATCCAATTGGTTTAAAATACCTTCAACATCTCCACCATGTCGGCCGTATTCGGCTTCTCGATTTAAGCCTTCTTTCATCCCTTTGATTTCATCATTTTTAGGATTGCCATTGACAAATCGATCGGGTGTGATAAGATAGATGGCATCCTTACTGTCAAAGCTATTGAAGGCAGGATGATTTGCTTTGCGTTCTAAAAATTCATATTTCCATTTCAATTTTCTCCCTTCCGCATTCTCTAGAATTAGATTTGTTTTTGTTTTCTTTTGAAGTACGCTAAGATCCAAATCTATAAATAGATAGTTTGGATTTTCGACCTTATGAACATCAATGATGCGTACTTTACGATTTTCAAATCTAGGGGTGTAATCCTGTATGTTTTCTCCATACACCATAAGTTGTAGAGAAAGATCATTCATTCCTACGTACCAGTGGGGAGGTTCGACTCTTTCTATTTGTTGGGCATGGACGACTCCTAAAGAAGTATAAAGCAGAAGTAAAACGAAGGAATAAAAGGCTTTCATCGTCTATTTTATTTGGACTCAAAATGATACATTTTTTAATAAATACCTAGACATTATTTGGTAAATACGGCGGTGTCTTTCTTTATTTGTGCTACTTAGTCTAGACATCTTAATTTCGGAAGGTTTTAACGCCTAAATATTAAATATGAAATCTATAAATACTCTTCTATTTTGCCTTATGTTTTTATCTGGCCATATGCTTAATGCGCAAATCGACGGAGACAACCTTTTCTCCACAGATCAAGTGGTTCGAATCGAACTAAATTTTGAGCAAACCAATTTTTGGGACAGCCTTACGATTAATTATGAGACCAGTACGTACATGAAAGCTGATTTGATTTTGACCGATGTCACGGGGGCATACTCGTTCGAAGACGTAGGGGTTCGTTTAAAAGGAAATTCGAGTTATGGTCATCCGGGTAATAAGAAATCATTTAAGATAGATTTTAATAAATATGTAAGTGGCCAAAATTATGATGGGTTGAAGAAGCTAAATTTTAGCAATGCGTTTAAAGATCCTACACTCATGCGTGAGAAAATCTTTTTTGATGTAACGAGATTGGTTGGGGTGCCAGCTCCTCGAGCAAATTATGCTGAAGTTTTGTTTAATGGAACGCCTTGGGGATTTTATACTTTGATTGAGCAAATTGACGATCAATTTTTGGATTGGAAAATTCTGGATGATGATGGGAATCT
>JAHDGJ010000010.1:0-73256 GCA_020627705.1 Saprospiraceae bacterium | reverse complement strand
AACTATTATATCTATCATAATCTGAGTACACAGAAATGGGAGTGGATCAAGTGGGATGCCAACGAATCGTTCGGGACCTATCGTGCAGGACAAGGCATAAATAACCTTACTGCCTTGCCCTTAGATTACAGAGCCAATAACCGCCCTCTTTTAGAAAATATATTGACCAATGCTACTTTTTACGCAAGATATGAAAATGAAGTTTGTTCAATAGTTGAGGAGTATTTTAATGAAGACTATTTACATGCTCGAGTAGATGAACTCAAGGCGTTGATCGCTGACTATGTTTATGCTGATAATAATAAAATGTACAGCAATGCAAACTTTGATACTAATCTAGAGCAAAACATCAACCTTGGCGGCGGCGGAGGTGGTGGAGGCGGAGGCACCTCTTATGGTTTGAAATCGTTTGTAAGTGATCGATATGAGTATTTATTAAATAACCTCAACTGCGAAATTTCTTCTACTGGGGAGCTGTTAACGGACCAGATTCAATTGTTTCCTAACCCAACCAATCAATTTATTAATGTGCAGTTCGAAGGAGCTAATAGCAATGAAGATAGGGTGCTTCGGTTGTTCTCCATTGCAGGAGTATTGTTGTCAGAAATTGACCTACCAACTACAGGGCAAAATGAATTGATCACATTGGACTTAAGTCAATATTCTTCTGGAATATATATTGTTCGAGTTTTTGATGAGAGGGGGAGCTTTATTTCTAAGTTGATAGCAAAAAAATAAAGTGTATCTGCTTAATTCAAGCTATTGATTGGTAAGTTAGTGCAGTGAACAATAAACTAACAGAACCAATTGTTGTAGAGGTCATAGTAATGGCTTCCAAAGAACGGCTTTGGAATGCTCTAACACAACTAGATCAAATGAAGCAATGGTATTTCCCTATGTTAACTGCTTTCGAACCAAGGGTAGGATTCCGGACCAGATTTACTGTCCAAGTAGAAGATCGAATTTATCCTCACCAATGGGAGGTAACTGAAGTCAGGGAATATGAAAAAATTTCCTACCAATGGACTTTTGAAGGTTATATGGGTAAAGCAGTTTCTTGTTTTGAATTATCATCTGTTGGAGATTCACAATGTAAATTAGTAATGACCAATTCGACCTTACAAAACTTTCCAAGTGGCATACCAGAATTTAAAAGAGAAAGTGCAGAAAAAGGCTGGAATTATTTGCTAAAAGAAAGCTTAGTTAATTATTTAAAAACAGATAAGTAAAACCTTCGCAGAGCATGGAGCCAAAGAATCCTTTAATGATTTTAGTCGCTGGTCCTTATCGATCAGGGACAAATGATGATTCTGCATTATTTCAAAAAAATGTGGATCACATGAAGGAGATAGCTTTGGAAATTTATAAGAGTGGACATCTTCCAGTTTTAGGAGAATGGTTTGCTTTGCCCTTGATCGAAACCGCAGGATCAAAAGAAATGGGCGATGATATTTGGAATGAGCTGTTCCATCCCGTAGCCGTTCGATTGATCAGCAAATGCGATGTGGTATTAAGGATAGGTGGGCCTTCAAAAGGCGCAGACTATATGATAGACATGGGCCGAGAACAAGGGAAAAGAATTGCCTTTACTTTAGACGAAATCTAATCGAATTCTAACTCTACGTTTTTAATTTTTGTTACTCCGAATACCGAATTGCTTTGGGATCGGTAATGAGTAAATTACTCAAACCAGCAATAATCAAACTTGCACCGGCTAACAACATCGTATTGATGGTAGCTTCACCAAAAAAGGTTTTATAAGCAAAGTTGATTCCACCTACGGCAGCCAGTATTTGAGGTATTACAATAAACATATTGAAGAGCCCCATGTAGATGCCCATTTTCTTTGGATCAATCGTGCTCGAAAGCATAGCATAAGGCATGGATAAAATACTTCCCCAAGAAATTCCTATACAAGCAAACGAAACATGCAGCATTGTTTCGTCTTTAGCGTAAAGCATAAGTATAAAACCAACTCCTCCGATAACTAAAGAAGCCATGTGGGTAAGTTTTCTATTTATGTTTATTCTACTAGCGATAAAGGTTAAGATGAGCGCAAATACCATAGAAGAAAGTCCATAAGTTCCCATTGCCGCACCAATAATATCCGCGGCATTGTTATATGCCAAATCCGCTGCAGTATACGCAGATTCAGTCATTGATTCTTTCTCTGGTTTTGGTGCTTTGTATACATGTTCTGTCAATGCAGGCACAGCCATACTCCACATGGTAAAAAATGCAAACCAACTAAAAAATTGAACCACACCAAGTTTAATCATGGTCTTTGGCATGCGAATAATGTTTTCGAAAATTTCATTCACTCCATTGACAAACCCAGCATTGGCTTTTTTCTCTTTTTCAAATTCGTTGATATCCTCAGGTGGATGTTCTTTGGTAGTCAATACAGTGTAAAGAATTGATAATATAAAAACAATTCCTCCAATTAGAAATGCCAGTTTTACATTTTGAGGAACTACATTTTCTGCGGCTTCATTGCTTACACCCATTTGGTTTAGTACTCTAGGCAACTGACTTGCGACCCATGTTCCTATTCCTATGATTAATGTTTGTACTACAAAACCATAACTGCGCTGAGACTCAGGAAGTAAATCCGCAACAAGAGCTCTAAATGGTTCCATGCTTATGTTGATGCTGGCATCAAGGATTAATAAAGTACCTACAGCAACCCAGAGCACTGGTGAGTACGGCATAAAAATTAATGCTGCCGAAGCAAAGATGGCTCCAATAAGGAAAAAGGGTTTTCGTCGTCCAAAGCGTTCGCTCCACGTTCGATCGCTCATGTATCCAATGATGGGCTGTACGATTAATCCAGCCAAGGGTGCAAAAATCCATAGCATCGGAATTTCATCTTTACTCGCACCTAAGGTTTGAAATATTCGAGACATAAATCCTCCCTGAAGTGCAAATCCAAATTGAATTCCTAAAAATCCAAAACTCATGTTCCAGATATTGAGGAAGGATAGTTTTTTCTTTTTGTGCATGGATTTAAATTGTGGAGTTCAATGAAATTAGTGTTCTATTACATAATATTGCCAAGGTTCTAAGCCTAGGGCAGTTTCTGCTTTCCAATGTATGGATTGTCCTTCAAAAATATCTTTCCCTTTAATTTCTTTGGGAAGAGTAAAGGACTGTCGTTCTTTATTTAAGTTTAAGATAACCGTTACCTTATCGCCGTTTTTCTCTCTTTCAAAAGCGAAGATATGTTCGTGATCAATTAGACTTTTTAGTTCTCCACCATAACTTCCATTCCAAATCGCTTCATTTCTATCTTTTAACTCGAATAGATTTTTGTAGAATGGGGCATAAGCATAGTCTTTGAACCCGATAAATTCTTTAGTGAAAAAGGGAAGTCTTTTTCTCATCGGCTCTTCTTGTCCAGAATAGAGCAGGGGCATACCATCAAAAGTAGAGGCCAAAACCGCTAAGGATTTATGTGCATCGCCCATTCGGTCAAAAACAGTTCCAGCCCAAGTGTTTTCGTCATGGTTGCTTGTAAAGTGCATGTGAAAACCTGTTTTGAATTTTTCTCGGTCCTCTTTCATCCATTTATGAATTTCGGATGCGTTTTTTTCTCCTTTTGCAATTTCATTCATCAAATGATGAAAGCTCCATCCATAGGTTGCGTGATATGTCTTGTTGTTTCTGTGTGAAGGCACTTCTGATTCCGCCAGTAAAAAAGCATCAGGTTTAGCAGCAAGCATTTCTGGTGCCCACTCGTCCCAAAAATCCTGTGCAATGCCATGTGCAACATCAACTCTAAAACCATCGATATCTACATCTGTTAACCAAAACTTCATGGCGTCAATCATGGCAGCCCGCATTTCTTTGTTGTCATAATTTAGGTCAGCCACATCGGTCCATCCCCAAGATTTCCCAGTGTTGTAATCAATGGGATCAATAATATTACCCAAAGAATCTTGTGTATACCATTCAGGGTTTTTGGTAATCCATGGATTATCCCAACCTGTATGATTAGGGACAAAGTCAATGATGATTTTCATGCCTCTTTTGTGTGTGGCGTTTACCAATGATTTGAATCCATCCATCCCACCATAATCAGGATTAGCTCCTTTATAATCAGCAACGGCATACGGAGACCCATAGTATTGTTTGCGCTCTTCGGGATCTTTAATTTCAGAGACCAAAAGATCTCCTTTAGCTTTTCTTTTGAGTTCGCTAATAGGATGTATAGGCATCATCCAAAGAATATCGATCCCCATTTCTTTCAATCTGTCCAATTGAGCCTCGACACCAGCAAAATCCCCTTCAGGTGAAAACTGCCGCGTATTTACCTCATAGATAACCGCGTTTGCTACCCATTTGGGCAACTCAAATGTTTTGGGTTGAGCCATAGCGGCTTCTTCTTGTTTGTTTTCTTTACAAGAAAAAAGAGTGAAAAGTACGAAACAAAATAGCAGTAGATTTTTCATATTAACTTATGGTTTGAACTTCTTTTGGGAATATAGATTGTTTTTGACCTTTTAGTAGAATCTCGATTTTTTCGTCAGAAAGGTTTAAAATATTTACCCCTTCATGACTTACAATGAGCTTCAAAGTATGTGATCTAAATTTTATTTTAAAACTGTAGCTTGACCAATTTTCAGGTATAAAGGGATCGAAGCTTAGTGTGTCGTTGATGATTCTCATGCCTCCAAACCCTTTGATCACAGACATCCACGTACCTGCCATGCTGGTAATATGTAATCCATCTTTGGTGTCGTTATTATAATCATCTAAATCCAATCGAGCGGTCCTCAAATACATTTCATAAGCCTTCGGATAATTCCCTATTTTGGCTGCTAGTATCGCATGCACACAGGGAGAAAGCGAAGACTCATGAACAGTAAGTGGTTCGTAAAAATTAAAATTTCGTTTTATGGTTTCTTTGTCGAAATGATCTTCAAAGAAATAGAGTCCTTGTAAGACATCTGCCTGTTTAATAAAGCAAGATCTCAAGATCCGATCCCATGACCAATTTTGATGAATAGGATATTCGTCTGCAGGAATGTTCTTGGCAGGCATTAAGTTTTTGTCCAAAAATCCATCTTGTTGTAGAAAAACAGCTCTTTCTTTGTCAGATGGCAAATACATCGAATCAATGATCTCTTGCCATCTAGTACTTTCATACTTCGCATTAAAGTCTAGTTTTTCGCAAAGGTTTTTATAGGCTTCAGGATGTGATTGTTCGACATAGGCAATGGCCTCCATTGTATATTGCATGCACCAACATGCTATATAGTTGGTATACCAATTATTGTTAACATTGTTTTCGTATTCGTTAGGACCTGTAACACCAAGTATTACAAACTTTTGCTTGGGCTCGGACCAATTGACTCTTTGTCTCCAAAATCTAGAAATTGCAATCAAGACTTCAAGACCATAATCTTTTAGATGTTCATTATCACCGGTATATCGTATGTAGTCATAGATAGCATAAGCAATTGCTCCATTACGATGAATTTCTTCAAAGGTGATTTCCCATTCGTTATGGCATTCTTCGCCATTCATTGTGACCATGGGGTACAGTGCTGCACCATGTGAGAATCCAAGCTTGGTTGCATTTTCGATTGCCTTTTGTAAATGACGATATCGATAAATAAGCAGATTTTTAGCCACAGATTGATCTGTAGTGCTCAAATAAAAAGGCAAGCAGTATGCTTCGGTATCCCAATAGGTAACTCCACCATATTTCTCGCCTGTAAATCCTTTTGGTCCAATGTTTAGTCGAGCATCATCACCGTTGTAGGTCTGATACAGTTGAAATATGTTAAAACGAATGCCCTGTTGTGCGGATACATCTCCATTAATACTGATGTCGCAATCATTCCAAATGGAATCCCATTTATTAATATGTTTGATTTTGGCCTTTTCAAATCCTTCTTCAAAGCTCTGCTCAAGCTGGGATTGGCAGCTTTCAGAAAGCGTAGAAACTTCATGATACAAAGAAGAACAAATACAGCAATACTTTTCTATCGTAAACGTCTCTCCTTCATTAAGTTTTAGTTTGGGTTGATATTCTACAAAGGAGTTTTGTTTGACCGCGTCATAGTCCAACGCAATGCTCTGTCCATTGAGCATTGTGTTTATTTTCATTCCGGCCAATACATGGTATGCTGTTTTTTTGGTTTGTGAGTAAACGTAGCCCCAGCGTTGATCGATTCCTTCATCATTTCGTTTCCAGAATCCTTCTTCATAATTGGAGTCTCTGTTTATTACATTAAAATCCAAATAGGGCGCAATGCAAACCTCTCCTGAAAAATTTAGTGGAGTTAAGCTATATTTTAAATATGCATTGTCTTTGTCTACCATAGAGTAGAATCTCTCGGACTCAATTTTGATTTGTTTGCCATTTGGCAATTCGGCTACAGTAGTTCTTCTCAAAATCCCTTCCTTCATATCTAGTTCAGCTCTAAACTCTTTGATTTGATCAGGGAACAGTTCAAAATCCTCTCCATCGATCCAAACATCCATACCAATCCAGTTTACTGAATTGATCACCTTAGCAAAATATTCGGGATAGCCGTTTTTCCACCAACCAACTTTTGTTTTGTCTGGATAGTAGACGCCAGCGATATAATTGCCTTGAAGACTAGGACCGTTAAAGCGTTCTTCAAAATTTCCTCTTCCTCCTAATCTACCATTTCCTAGGCTGGCTATACTTTCGGATACTTCGTTGTAATCTGTGTGTAAGCTATTTTCTACAATCTTCCACGGATCTTTATCTAAATAGTCTTTCATTAAAATATTTCTTTCAAATCGGTTAGTTTAAAATTTTCAAAGCCAGGAATAACATAATCTGCTTCAATTAGGGTATGCCATTCTCCGATTCCTATGGATCGGAAATAAGCTTTATTTGCTGCTCGAATACCTTTAATGGAGTCTTCAAAAACCACTGTTTCTTCGGCCTTGACCTTAAGTTTTGTGGCTCCTTTAATAAAGACCTCTGGATCTGGTTTGGTGTTAATGGTGTTGTTGCCATCCACGATTACTTCAAAGAGATCAATCAAATTGGTTTTTTCGAGGATAGGCCTAGCGTTTTTGCTAGATGAACCAAGGGCAATTTTTATTGATGCCTCACGGCATTCTCGAATAAACTCTTCCACTCCTGGCAAGATTTCGGATTTATCCATTTTGTCGACATATTGTAAATATCGATCGTTTTTACTTGCTGCCAATTTTTCTTTTTCCTCCTGCGAGAGCTCAACAGAACCTAGCTTAAGTATATAGTTGAGGGAGTCCATTCGAGAAACACCCTTCAAATCTTCATTCTGCTCTTTTGTAAAGCTAATGCCAAGAGAATTTGCTAACTCTTGCCAAGCGGTAAAGTGATATTTAGCGCTATCGACAATAACCCCGTCTAAATCAAAAATGCAAGCTTTTATCATCATTCTACTTTGTGTCACAAGGACACTAAGATAATCAAATGTTTTGCCCTATATTACTAAAGATTTTTTTAATTTGATACTAATGCCAGAGGGACAATCAAGAATAATTACTTCTTGGGAACAACATTTTAAGACCAATGTTTCTACAGCTATTTCGGTGGATTGTGTGGTCTTTGGTTATGACCAGAAAGAACTTAAGATTTTAGTCTTGGATTGTGATATAGACGAGTTTATGGGCAAAAAATCTTTAGTTGGTGAGTTGGTAAAACCTAATGAAACCTTGGATGAAGCCGCCCAAAGAATTTTAAGCTACTGGACAGGAATCGAAGGATTATACATGGAACAAGTAAAATCTTTTGGAAGTCCTAAGCGTCATCCATTAGGAAGGGTGGTAAGCGTTGCGTATTATGCTTTAGTATCGCTTCAAAAATTTCCTGAGCCCAAAGGCAGAAACAATCTCCAATGGTTGCCCTATCATGCCTTAGGTGACATGGCTTTTGATCATAAACAAATGGCCGAATCCTGTCTTCAAACCTTGAGAAGTCGGATCAAGGAGAAACCTTTAGGCTTTTCATTATTGCCAAAGAAATTTACACTTCAACAGTTGCAAAACTTGTACGAAGTGGTGTTAGAACTTGAGTTGGACAAAAGAAATTTCAGAAGAAAACTATTGAGTAAGGATTTACTTATTGATTTAAATGAAACAGAATCTTCTGTAAGTCATCGTCCGGCTAAATTATACAGTTTTGATTATGATCAATATAAATTAAATCGAAGGCAAAATTCATTGTTTTCTATAAAGATCTAAGCATGTCGAAGTGTAGTCTTTTGATGCTGTTTTTATTTTGTTTCTGCGCATATGCTGCTTCTGGGCAAGAGGCGTTTGCCTTGGACTTAAAGAATATGACGGCGTGTGGTTTTGAAGAAGTGTCTATCGTTATTGAGGATAAAGTTTTTATAGATAAATCTTGTTCAGATGGGATTTGTGCAGTTGAGCAAAATGAAATTGGAAATTTGGAGGTCTACAAAATATTTCGTTCCAAAGCTGGTGTAAAAAAAACGAACGCTATATTATTTCTTGTTTCGATCAAGAATATCCAAAACAAAACGAATTGGATGTATACGCCTCATCCTGTAGATAATATCGATTTGAAGGTTTTGTCGAAACAGTTGATACCGGGAGATGTGATTTCTATTCTGACGACCGAAGAAAAGTACCGCTTTCCAAATAATACCCTGCGCCTGAATATCGGATGTTGATATAGATGGCCTAAAGGGTGTATTCTCCTAGCACTTTATTTACCTTTGCGCTTTCCAAAATTTAGCTTGATGGATTTTAAACAAATCATTGCACATTGTAAGGAGTATGGATTCATTTTTCCTTCCTCAGAAATATACGACGGTTTATCAGCCACTTATGACTATGGGCCTAATGGGGTAGAATTAAAAAACAACATAAAGTCATATTGGTGGAAGAGCATGGTCCAAATGCATCAACATATTGTGGGTTTGGATGCCGCAATACTTATGCATCCTAAAACTTGGAAAGCTTCTGGTCACGTCGATGCTTTTAATGATCCATTGGTGGACAATAAAGATTCGAAAAAAAGATATAGAGCGGATGTTTTGATTGAAGACTACATGGCTAAGATCGAAGGAAAGATTAATAAAGATGTAGAAAAGGCTCGGAAGAAGTTCGATGATTTTGATGAGGCTATGTTTCGATCAACAAATGGAAGGATCGTAGAAAGACAAGCCAAAATGGATGCAATTGCCAAACGATTGGCCGATGCTATGCGGAATGGTGACATGGCAGACTTAAAACAGCAAATTGAAGATTACGAGATTGCTTGCCCTGTAAGTGGTTCAAAAGAATGGACGGAGGTGAGGCAATTTAACCTCATGTTTTCTACTCAACTTGGTAATGTGGCTGGAGAAGAAGGCAAACTTTATTTAAGACCAGAAACAGCACAAGGGATTTTCGTTAATTTTTTAAATGTTCAAAAATCTACGCGTCAAAAACTGCCATTTGGAATAGCACAGGTAGGGAAGGCCTTTAGAAACGAAATAGTAGCTCGCCAATTCATTTTCCGAATGAGAGAATTCGAGCAAATGGAAATGCAGTTTTTTGTAAAACCAGGAACCGAGATGGAATGGTATAAATACTGGAAAGAAACGAGATTAAATTGGCATAAGGCGATAGGCTCTCCAGAATCTAAATTACGTTTTCATGATCATGATAACTTAGCGCACTATGCCAATGCAGCCGTAGATATCGAGTTTGAGTTTCCCTTCGGGTTTAAAGAACTAGAGGGTATTCATTCGAGAACAGATTTTGATCTTAAGGCACATCAAGATTTGTCTGGCAAAAAGATGCAGTATTTTGATCCCGAGGTGAATGAAAACTACGTGCCGTATGTGGTAGAAACTTCCATCGGTTGTGATCGAATGTTTTTGTCTCAAATAAGCAATGCGCTACAGGAAGAGACGGTGCCAGATGCTGATGGAAAGGAATCTACCAGAGTGGTTATGAAATTACATCCTGCCATAGCTCCAGTAAAATGTGCGATTTTACCATTACTCAAGAATAAGGAAGAGCTCACAAAAACGGCAAAAGAAGTGTATGACAAACTTAAATACTCCTTTAATTGTCAATATGATGAGAAAGATGCCATAGGTCGAAGATACCGAAGACAAGATGCGATTGGGACTCCATATTGTATAACCATCGACTTCGATACCGTTGAAAATCAAACAGTTACAATAAGAGACCGGGATACGTTACAACAAGAAAGAGTACATATTGATGAATTAAAGTCGAAGGTATTCGCTAAAACTGACATGTCAACACTGTTTTGATTAGGCTTAATTATAAAACATATGGAGAAGGATCCCCTGTGCTTATTTTTCATGGGATTTTTGGAATGCTGGACAATTGGAACAGCTTTGGAAAAAAGCTTGCCGAAACACATAAGGTGTACCTTATCGACCAAAGGGATCATGGACGATCTCCACATACTGATGAATTTTCGTATCCCATTCTTGCACAGGATATTTTCGATTTTCTTGTAGAACATAACTTAGAAAAAGTGCACTTGATCGGCCATTCGATGGGTGGGAAAGCGGTTATGGAATTTGCACTATCTCATCCTGACAAAGTAGTGAAAATGGTAGTGGTAGATATGGGCATTAAGGCCTATGAAGGTGGACATGAGTATATCATTGACGCTCTTTCCAATGTCCCCATAGATGAGGTAACTTCAAGAAGAATGGTAGAGGAGCATTTGTCTCAAGAAATTAATTCATTTTCCGTCCGACAGTTTTTGATGAAAAATCTGACGCGCAATCCTGAAGGAGGGTATACTTGGAAAATAAATTTGTCCTTGTTGAAAGAGAGTTATGCTGATTTGATGGCCCACGATCTTTCGCAAAGAGAGAGGGTAGAAGTAGATACATTATTTATTAATGGTCTAAAATCTGATTACATCTTATCAGAGGATGAGTCTAAAATTTTAGAAGTGTTTCCTCTTGCTTCATTTCTGGGTTTGGAAGCTGGACATTGGGTTCATGCCGAAAAACCTGAAGAACTTTTAAAACAAGTACAATTATTTTTTGAAGGATGAGTTTTGAAAAGAGACCTTCCTTGACTCTATCATTAAAGTCAAAAGATTTTGTAGAATATTATTGGTTAAAAGAAGAGTTACATGCTTTTTGTAAGGAGCAGAAGCTTCCTACATCAGGATCAAAGGCAGCACTTACCCTGCGCATTGCACACTTTCTTGAAACCGGATTGATCCTAAAAAGTAAAAGAATAAAAGCAACAAAATCTACATTTGATTGGAGCAAGGAAGTTCTTTCTACCCAAACTATTATCACGGACAATTACCAGAATAGTCAAAACGTACGAAGGTTTTTTGAAAAGAAAATTGGGCCATCGTTCAAATTTTCTGTGTTATTTATGAATTGGATGAAATTCAATACAGGGAAAAACTTAGGAGATGCAATTACAGCTTGGAGAGAAATAAAATTGGCTAAAAAGGGGGCAAAAACATCGATTGCACCTCAATTTGAATACAATCAGTATTTCCGAGATTTTTTTGAGGCTAATCCAGATAGGTCAAGAAAAGACGCTAGAGCACTTTGGAATATAGTCAAAGAACGTAAGGGAGATAGGGTGTACATGGATTCAGATCTAAGATTTTTGCCTAAATTCTAGAACTTTATGTTTCGTTGAATTTTTGGATGTAATATCCCATAACTTAGCAGAAGTTTAAAGCGTTAGTATAATATGAAGTTTAATAGAAAATCAAGACTTGTTACGGTTCTTTTAGCCCTAGTAGTAGGAATGTCTGCCATTGGATACAACAACGACAGATTATACGAAATCGCGAAAAATATCGAAATCTTTGTCAATGTATACAAAGAGCTCAATGCAAATTATGTGGACGATATTGACCCGAACCAGTTAATGCGTACGGGTATTGATGCAATGGTAGGTTCGCTGGACCCATACACCAACTTTATTTCGGAATCTCAAGTCGCAAGTTATCGGATCAATACAGAGGGAAAGTATGATGGGATTGGAGCAGTTACCAAATTGATAGATGATAAAATAACGATTGTAGAACCTATGGAAGGCTCACCAGCAGATGAAGCTGGACTCAAGGCAGGTGATGTTGTTTTGGAAGTAGATGGCCAGCCTACCAAAGGAAAAACGATAAAAGATTTAAACACTATCGTAAGAGGTATACCAGGGACAGACGTAACCTTTAAAGTAGATCGGGATGGTGTGGTGAGCTCAAAAGTGCTCACGCGAGGCTCCATAAACATAAAGAATGTCCCATATTATGGAATGATCGACGATGAGATTGGATATGTTTCGCTTACCACTTTTACACAAAAGGCATCCCAAAATATTGCTCGAGCCATCAAAGAATTAAAACGTGAAAACGAGGTAAAAGGACTAGTGCTTGATTTGAGATACAACGGTGGAGGCCTTTTGGGTGAAGCTGTACGGATTTGTAATCTTTTTGTACCCCAAGGAGTAGAGGTTGTGAGTACGAAATGTAAGGTGAAAGAACGAGATCAGCATTTCAAAACAACAGGTTCACCTCTTGATTTGGAGATCCCGCTGGTAGTTATGATTAATAATAGATCAGCGTCAGCGTCCGAAATTGTTTCTGGTGTAATTCAGGATTTGGATCGAGGCGTCATTATGGGGCAAAGAAGTTTTGGTAAAGGATTGGTCCAGAACACGCGTGATGTTGGCTATAACAACAGGATTAAGGTCACCACATCGAAGTATTATATTCCAAGTGGTCGATGTATACAAGGCATGGAATATGAGGATGGAAGCCCTGTGGATATTCCTGATAGCGAAAGAAGTACGTTTTATACGAAGAATAAAAGGCCTGTACTGGATGGCGGTGGGGTAACACCCGATGTAAAATTAGAAGAGCAAAAAATGCCCATAGTGGTCAAAGCTTTGCAAGATGATCATATGATCTTTAAATATGTCAACCAATGGGTTGTTAATAAAGATAGTATTGAGGCGATAGGAGAGTTTGAATTCAAGGATTTTGAAGGTTTTAAGTCCTTTTTAGATAAAAACAATTTTGTTGCCGATTCTAAAATACAAGAGCTCATCGGTGAAGCTGAAGCAGTGGCAAGTGAGGAAGAACTGACTATTTTAAGTGATATCACGGCATTAAAATCAAAGTTAGAAATGCAGTTTAAATCTGATATCACAACAAATAAAGAGTTAATCATCGATCAAATCGAAAGCGAAATTGCAACACGTTACTACTATCAAACGGGCAAAGTCAAGCAAAAGCTCGACAATGATTCAGAAATTATTGAAGCCATAAGTCTTTTGAAGGACACAGATAGGTATAATAAGATTTTAAAGAAGTAAGCCTTGAAAATACTGATAATTGAAAGCTCTACTGAAGTTTGTTCGGTCTGTGTCGTCGACGAACACGAAGTGTTACATCTTGAAGAAATAGAACAAGGTTTTGTGCACAGCAGAGAATTGGTGCCTCTCATCCAAAAGAGTTTAAAGGCAAATGGGCTTAAAACATCGGATTTAAGTGCTGTAGCAGTAAGTGCGGGACCTGGATCATACACTGGACTTCGTGTAGGGAGTTCTACGGCTAAAGCCATTTGTTTTGCCAGTAACCTTCCTTTTATCGGTTTGGACACGTTAAAAGGCCTCAGTTACGCACCACATGCCATAGAAAAGGGGTGTAACAATTATATCTTTTCAATGATTGATGCCAGACGTGATGAAGTTTATGTGGCCGTTTATGATCCCAATCATCATGTATTGTACCCAGGAAAGCCCAAGGTGTTACATGCCGAGTCTTTCGAAAGATTTCGACAAACCAACGCCAAGTGGCATTTATGCGGCAGTGGGGCAGATAAAGCTCAAAATCTTCTTTCTTTCGAAAATATGACTGTTTCTACGGCCAAAATCTCCTCAACATATTTTCAAAAAATGGCTGTAGAGGCTTTAAAACAAAAGGCTTTTGAAGATGTCAATTATTTTACTCCAAACTATTTTAAGCCTCCCAACATTACTAAGTCAAATAAATCGCTGATTTAGAACCTTTTAGGCATTAAATTTATTTTATATCTATAGATTACTGCGGAATCTACGCGTTTGGCATAGGATTTGTCAACTAGAGAGAGTAAACCGTGAACTATCTAACAAATTTTATTACCAACCGATGATGAGAAATAAAAAGAACGAAACTGTTACTCTAAAGAAAGGAGGTAAAGAAGTACAATTGGATTATGCTGATCTTAGAAAAGCTGTCCTTGTACTACGAGCTGTCAATCATAAATTGAGACAGCGAATTATCGATTTGCTCGAAGATAGTGACACCATGACAGTAACGGATATTTACATCAAATTGAGACTGGAGCAGTCTGTAGCTTCACAACACCTCGCCATTTTACGTAGGGCAGGGGTAGTTGTTACGGAAAGACAAGGAAAATTCATTTATTATTCCTTAGACCAATCAAGATTAGAGCAAATATCTAAACTCGTGGAGGAGCTAGTTGCTTAAAACCAAAATAAAACTGTAACTCACTGAATAACAGCTTTTTACTCGAGCTTATTTAGACCAACAGTTAAAAAATACAACCGGACTTTGTCCAGAATCCTTTTAACAAAAAAGATATATTACGATTTTTCGTAATATTTCTTTGTTAAAAGGATTTTTCTTTTGATATTTGTCTTGCGGTCACAATAATAAGACAACTACAAATGAAGAAGACTAAGGTAATCTTCGACAATGAGAAATTAAATTTCTCTTGCGAACTTATGAGAGCATTGGCCCATCCCTTAAGACTTAGAATATTGGAATTTATTGATTCGAATGAAAAAATTCAGGTGAATAAAATTTACAATACGCTAAGAATCGAACAGTCTATAACCTCCCAGCACCTCAAGATATTGAAGATGGCTGGGGTAGTAAATGCTACCAAAGAAGGAAAGTTTATGATTTACGACATCAACTATCCTATTTTGGAACGAGCAGAGCGTGCAGTGAATAATTTTTTGGGTAAGTGATTAGGTAGGCTGAATTTAGCAACTATTCCTCTTCAGAATTTACTTCTTGCTGTAACTGATTTTTTGAATCTGATTCGGATTTGAAGAAATTACGGTGAAATAAAAGAATACTCGCAACTCCGCAAGTTATGGCAGAATCGGCAATATTAAATACAGGTTTAAAGAACTGGAAAGATTTTCCACCGAAATACGGTACCCATTCGGGCCAAGTTGTATTTACTAAAGGAAAATAAAACATGTCAACGACGTTTCCATGTAAGAAGGACGAATACCCTCCTTCCGGCGGAAATAGGGTAGCTATTTCTCTATGATGCACATTGCTTTTAGAGAAAATCATCCCATAAAAAGCACTGTCGATCATATTTCCTATTGCTCCAGCAACAATAAAACTAAAACTAAGAATCAAACCCATGGATTCTCCAGTTTTAATCAATCCTCGCAATAAGAATATGAGGAAGCCTATCATTACTATTCTAAACAAGCTCAAGAAAAGCTTGCCGTATTCGCCTCCAAAACTTAATCCGAATGCCATACCGTCGTTTTCGATAAAATGTATTCTGGCTTTACTCCACCCCAATATATCAAAGCCATCCAGGTATGGGATGTTAAGTTTGACATAAAACTTAAGCGTTTGATCCAATACTAATATTAGGAGTATAACTAGAACAGCTGCTGTGGATCGTTTCAATAGATTGGCTTTAAATTTTAGGTATTTACTTCTCTTTTTTTGCGTCGATGCTTAGTGTAGCATGCGGCACTGCTTTTAATCTTTCTTTGGAAATAAGCTTTCCTGTTTCTCTACAAACGCCATAAACACCGTTTTTGATACGCAATTTGGCATTTTCTAAGTGTTGCATATACTTTCTAGTCCTGGCAGCAAGAGTTACCATACGTTCTCTTTCAGCGGTGCCGGTTCCATCATCAAGACCTTTGATTTTACTTCCATCAGCACTTTCCGCCAAGGAGGATAAATAAAATTCTAATTGAGATTCCGACTCTTTCAGTTTTTCATTTATTATCTTCTCAAATCCCTTCAATTCCGAAGCCGTATATCGTGTCTTTTCTTTCTTCTTAGCCATGATATAATTTGTAAACGCTGCAAATATAAGAATTGAGCAATCATAATGTTCTTACTTCTAAAAGAGCTCCCTATAGCGGTAAAAATCAAGTATTTATATCTTTGCGTTCTAATTGTAAGATATGAATGTGGAATTGATAGTAATGGTTGTTGTTGGAATGATCGCTGGATCTCTGGCTGCTCGAATTGTCAAAGGAGATAATTTTGGTTTGCTTATAAATTCTCTACTGGGAATTGCAGGGGCAATCGTAGGTGGATATATTTTTAAGTTTTTAAAAATTACGCCAGGGAAAGGAATCGTAACAATGATCTCGGATACGTTTGGGGTAGAGTTACCTCAAGATTTTGTAGGAATGTTGGTTTCGGCAACCGTTGGGGCAATAGTAATATTGCTTATCTCTCGCGCTATTAAAAAGAAATAAGAAGAACTCTTTTTTCTTCACTCGTAAATTGCACTTGCGATGAAGCTATATAATAAGTATAACAAAGAAGAACAAAAAGCTAAGATCCTTGCAGATAAAAGACAGCGAACCACGCTCTCTTTTTATCAATACGCAAAAATTGAAGACCCGCAAGAATTCAGAAATAAATTCTATGCATCACTAAATGCCTTAGAAGTTTTAGGTAGAATTTATGTTGCGAAAGAGGGGATCAATGGACAAATATCTTTGCCATCAGAAAACCTACATAAGTTTGAATCCTATTTTGATTCCATTTCTTTTTTGAAAGGCATTCGATTGAATGTGGCTATAGAGGATGATGGCAAATCATTTTACATTCTCAAAATTAAAGTACGTGACAAAATAGTCGCAGACGGTTTGGATGATGATAGTTTTGATGTGACGGACAAAGGCGTCCATTTAAATGCCCAGCAATTTAACGAATTGGCAAATCAAGAGGACACCGTCATAGTGGATATGAGAAATCACTACGAAAGTGAAGTTGGTTATTTCGAAAATGCCATTAGACCTGATGTTGAAACCTTTAGAGAATCTTTGCCTATTGTTTCTGATTTGCTTGAAGAACATAAAAACAAAAACATAGTAATGTATTGTACTGGTGGAATTCGATGTGAAAAAGCCAGTGCTTACCTAAAGCACAAAGGATATCAAAATGTACATCAACTGGAAGGTGGGATTATTGAGTATGCTCGTCAGGCCGAAAAACTCGGGTTAGAAAATAAATTCAAGGGCAAAAATTTTGTATTTGATGATCGACTAGGAGAAAGAATTACAAATGAAATTGTTTCCTATTGTCATCAGTGTGGAGATCCGTGTGATGATCATACTAATTGTGCCAATGATGCCTGCCACATCTTGTTTATACAATGCAAGTCCTGCAAAACTAAATATTTGGCAACCTGTTCTACTACGTGTGCTGAATTTGTTCAACTTCCTAAAGAGCAACAAGATCGACTAAAGATCACTACCGAGTTTAATGGTTCAAAGTTTGGTAAGGGAAGATATAAGGCCAAGAGGAAGGACCAAGAGTTATAGCTTGTTCAGGTTTCGAGCCCAGCAGTCTTTTTGTGCCGATTGTAATCTTTTGCAATTTTCATAGCCTCAGCCCACGAAATAGATTTCACTCCTGTTGTTTTTTGTAATGCACTTATCTCAAACATTACTTTCCAATGCTTGTAGATGTCCTTATAACGTTGGAAAAAATTAAGCGAGGGATCATACACATGTGTGGCTTCGGCATTGGCGCCATTAAATTCTAAAATTTTAAAAGCTCCATCCTTTTTAAGCTGTTCTATCGAGTGACACTTAATATCATAACGACCATAATAAATACCTTCGAGAGATGTGGAAATTTGATCAAAATGACGACAAAGTTGATCATCTATAAAATGATTGCCGTTAATGAATTTGGTACCCCTATTATGATTTCCTATGGGTTCTATTAACAGCTCTTCACCTTTTGAAACAATAATCTTTAAAATTTCTGGATTATCATTTTGAATTCGATCGATTTGTAATTTCGATCGGCGTTTGGTCATCATGAGTTCTTCTACTGTCGAAACACCATCTCCCGTTACTTTGAGCAATTCTTTAAGACAGAGGCTACTAATTTTTCCTTTGGTTTGGGATGGATAACGGTAATAAAATACACCAAGTTCTGTTTCGTAATCAATGTATTCTTGAAGTATAAGATCGGCTCGAATTCCTTTTAAATAAGACGCCAAATCTTTTTCGCTTTTTATAAGCGACACTTTAAATCCTCTATTGCCCATGTCTGGCTTCAGTATAAAAGGAAATGAAATTTTGGCTTGGGCAATTCGATCGATAATATTTTGGGATGAAAGTTCATTTTTAGAAATCAATATACTCTTCGGCAGGTATTGTTCAGGAAAGGCAGAAAGGATGGAAGATTTTGATTCCCCAGCCATGCCTCCTGTTTTTATGGCAGGATTTACGCGAGTAAAGAAGAAAAGTGATCTAGATCTAATGCCAAAGTAAATCCAAAAAAAGAATACGGGAATATTGGAAATCGACATTGGAAGATACTCCCAACGCGTATACTTTGTGACCGTATTGCTTAATTTTCTGAGCAGCGTTTTCATTGAAGTCTTTTGGATGACTTTCGTTGATATTCAATTGTACTGGGTGCCACACCAAAAGCAGCACTGCATTCAAAGTTTTTGTTTAGCACATGGATACCAATTTTAATCATTGCGTTGTGATGGATCGCATGTTCTAAGTTGTACAAAAGCTCTCGTTTGACATTGGTAGAAATAAATTCTTCCTCATTGGTGTCTAATGCGAGCTCTAATTTTTTTTCAAAATCCAAATCATTTATTCGAGACATTAAATTTTCTATACAGCTGATAGCAATTTCTTTATTTGTTTCAATGGACTTATCTCTTTTGCGCAGTGCATAATTAATTCGTGCACTAGAGTATTGATCAAAAAGGCATTGGTATAGCTCAATGAGATGTCTAAAATGTTGTCCTATGGTAGAATTAGAAAGTGCAGCTATAGAGGTATTATACTCTTTATTATCGATGCAGCTTAAGAATTCCACATTACTTTTGAGTACCTCTAGTGTTGAAGATATTAAATTCATGACCGCATTAATCTTTAACCTAATATACTATTAATAAATTGTTTACAATTCGATGTGTACAGTTACTTACATTCCCATGATGGGAAACAAAAATTTCTTATTGACTTCCAATCGAGATGAGGCACCTGGAAGGGCTGCATTGGCGATAAAAAAGCAGCGAATAAATGATGTAGAAGTGCTTTTCCCTGAAGATCCACATGCCCACGGAAGTTGGATTGGTGCTTCTCAAAATGGAAGGGTAGTGTGTCTTTTGAATGGAGCATTTGATTTTCACCAAAGAAATCCGCCATACAGGATGAGCAGGGGACTTGTTGTTTTGGATGCACTTTCTTCATCATCCATCGATGATTTTATATTGGAATATTCCCTTGAAAATATAGAGCCTTTTACTTTGGTGATTTGTGCCCATGATTTGTTGCTGGAGTTAAGATGGGATGGAATAAAAAAACATGTGCTGCAATTGGACAACAGTAAACGTCACATTTGGGCCTCCTCCACGCTTTATACTAATGAATGGAGAGCTATGCGTCGCGATTGGTTTAAAGAATGGAGCACTGCACATCCGGCACCTTCTAAAAAGGAAATAATGGCTTTTCATGGAGATAAATCCAAAGGCGATTTGTCCAATGGATTGATAATGAATCGAGAAGATAAAGTCAAAACGATAAGCATCACGTGTGTGGAAGGGAATTTGGAAGAGACTACCATTGATTTTGAACATGTAGATTTAATCAAAGAGCATACGGAATTTGGTCAGTTAGAGATCCGGTAATAGTACTTCAAAATCTTCTTACATTTTATTTCATTGCTTTTTGGGAAGTTTAAAGTGAAATCTACTTCCTTTGCCAAGTTCTGACTCTATCCAAATCATACCCTTGTGTAACTCCACAACTTTTTTGCAAATTGCCAAGCCAATTCCGTTTCCTTCGTTGGAATTTGATGCATTGCCTTTTTTGAAAATGGTAAAAATCTCAGATGATAGTTTTTCTTCAATGCCTATCCCATTGTCTACGACCGTGAATTGATGAAATTTGGCTAAATCTTGGTATTGAATTTCAATTTTCAAATCTCTTTCGGGATGCTTAAACTTTAAGGCATTCTTCAATAAATTTTGAAAAAGTTGGTATATGTAGCTTTTGTTTCCCTGTATAGTTTTGGGCAACTCTTGATTTAGATGAAATCGAACGGGTTGATTTATAGATAGGGATTGAAGATCTAGTTCTATTTCTCTTATCAGTTTAAGGATTGGAATGTCCTCTAACTTGATGCTTTTAGAATTTAATTTAGAATATTCGAGTATGTTTTTTACCATGGCTTTCAACCTTATCCCAGAGTTGATTACATAATCTAAATATTCAAGTAGTTTGGGATCTTTTTCGATTTCAAATTCCCGCTTAATTAACTTAGTAAAGGCAATAATAGTCGTAAGAGGTTCTTTAAGATCATGAGAAGTTACATAGGCAAAATGCTCTAGTTCTTCATTCTTTGACCTCAAATCTTCCATGCTTTGCTGAAGCTGTTCTCTCGACTTTTTTCTTTCCGAAATATCTGTAGTGACTTGCTTAATGTGGAGCTTTTCATTGTTTAGGAAGGGAATAAGAATGACATCCACGAATACCTTATCGCCTTTTTTGTTTTTGTGTTCGGATTCAAATCTGATAGTTTCGTTGTTTTTGAGTCGTATTAGGTTTTGCTCGAACCTAATCTTATAGATATCATCACTCCTTTGACTCCAAGCAAGGTCTACGGGCGAGATTTTAGCGAGTTCAGATTTGGTGTACCCATAGAGTGATGTGAATGTTTTATTGCAATCAATGTAGCATTCTTTTTCTACGTCAAATATGCTAATTGCATTTAAAGAATGATCGAAAAGTTGTTTGTACTTGGCTTCGCTTGAAACTAATTTGAACTCTGAATTTTTATATCGAGATACATCTCTTATGGATACAAAAGCCAAGTGAGGTTTTTTTTCTTCTAAATCAATCAGATCTAGATCTCCCCAAAAAGTTTCTTTAGCGCGAGTACAAAATTTTAATGTTTTTCGAAAAGAAGTACTCCTTCCTGATTTAATACTTTGCAAATCTGTTTCAAAAAGAATTAAATCCTCTTGATCAATAAATTCTTTTATTGACGTTGTTTGAAAAGTAGCGGGGTTGATATTGAATGCCAAAGAAAAGGCCTCATTGATTTCTACTATTTCTAATGTTGATACATCAACGATGCAACAATTCGTTTTAGACTTTCTAAAAATTTCAAGATATAAATCCCTTGTTAAAACCAATGTAAAAAGTGAAGTGCTTCAATACAATATAATGTTCTTTTGATTAATTGTATGTAAAAGAAAGTTAAAGGTGATCGCGCTGCGTTTATGCAGAACTCATTAAACTTCGTCCTCGAATCAGTTTAAGTTTCCTCTTAACATCTGGTGATTACGCATAGTTTCAATCTAGCAATATTGGGACACTGTTTTTTTTGAAGTAATGCCTTTTTGTGAGGTTACTTTTAATAATTGCCCGCGTCCCAATTTTTTTAAAACAAACACAAACGTTAAAAAATGGAAGAACAAGTTGATCAAGTATTTAGTTTTTCGGATCGTATCCCTGGATATATCGATGCTGCCATAGGCTATGCACCTAAGATTGTTGGCGCTATTCTCATTTTAATTATTGGTTTTTGGATCGTTAAAATGATAGTAAATTTTATTGGAAAATCCATGCAAAGATCTGGTGTGGATCAAGATCTTCAGCCATTTTTGAAGTCACTCGTAAGTGTTTTGCTCAAAGTACTTGTTGTGATTACTGCTGCTGGCGCTGTAGGAATAGAAATTACTGCTTTTGCCGCTTTGATTGCCGGTGCTGGTCTTGCAATTGGAGCTGCGATGTCTGGCACTTTAGGGCATTTCGCGTCTGGAGTAATGGTACTTCTATTCAAACCATACAGAGTTGGTGATTTAGTTGATATTCAAGGTACTGTCGGACACGTTGAAGAGATTCAGGTATTCAATACAATCATTAATACACTGGATAACAAAAAAGTGATCATGCCTAATGGAATTGCTACAAGTGGAATCATGACAAACCTAACTGCAAATGGCAAACTTCGTGTGGATCTTAATGTAGCTATGCCTTATGAAGAGGATTTTGAAAAGGTGCAAGGCATTATCAGAAACGCTTTAGATAAAGTGACAGAGAGATTGCCAGACGAACCAACGATAGAAATTGAGAAATTTGACGAAAACAATATTCTTTTGGCTGTAAGACCATATGCTACAGACGCTACGTACTGGGATGTATATTTTAATTCTTACAAAGAAATTAAGAAAGCCTTTGGAGAAGCAGGTATTACTGTTGCTTACCCAGCGCGTCGAATTAAAAACATCTAATCGTTTTTTACGATTGATTTAATATTAAGGAGGCATCAATGTTGTATTGATGCCTCCTTTTTTAATTACATAAACATGGTGGTCAAATGCGTTTTCCCAATTTTAATCGCAATGGCTAGGAGTATAATCCCAAATATTTTTCTCAATATTTCTACTCCTTGAGAACCAATTCTTTTTTGTATCCAGCCAGAAGATCTCAGCACAACAAAAATTATTAGCAAGTTTATTACTATCCCAATGATGATGTTGGGAATCTGATATTCCACTTTTAGGGTAAGAATAGTTGTCAAGGTTCCTGCTCCAGCTATTAAGGGAAACGCCAATGGGAAAACCGACACAGAATTTAAATTTGGCGAAGACTTGAAGATGTCTCTTCCAAGGACCATTTCGAGACCGATTAAAAAGATAACCAAGGCACCCGCTAAGGCAAAGGACTCTAAATCAACACCAAATAATTTTAGAAGATTTTCGCCGACAAAAAGAAATAAAATCATAATAATGGCACATGCTATGGTCGCTTTGCCTGACTCGATTTTCTTTCCAGATTCCTTTAGAGATATAATAATTGGAATATTCCCAAGAATGTCTATGACCGAAAACAAAATAAGCGTGACTGATATAAATTCTTTTGCATCCATAAACGTAGATTTTAAAAAGTGCGCAAAACTAGCTCTGCCGCAATTAATAGTCAAGCATTTGGTAAGGACTCTTTAAGCTAAAAATATTTGTCAAATAGGGATTTGCTGATAGCGAGTTGTTGCTGTTTTTCACTTCGTTTGTTTCGCATGTCAATAAATTTTTTGACAGCGATTCCTCCGCATATAATTCCCAGGCTTCCAAATACAGAATTGAGACTCTTACTCGTAAATGAGGTATTGCTGTTTGATAGACTTGCACCTATGCCCACACCTGATAAAGCGCAAAGTAATCCAAACTGAGACTGGAGTTTTTTTTCGGATTGATGTAGCCGTATACTCTTCTGAATGGCGCTTTGAAAATCTGCCTCAAAAATTGATTTTTTGGTGAGATCAATGTCCTGTTTTTTCAACCAAAAGATTTGTGAGTTGCTAACGTATGGGTTTAATTGATTAAAATTTTGCTGACAATATCCAGCCAAGTTCACAAAGGCAACAATTCCTAAAATATAAACGGAGCGAAGCATTTTAGTTTTTGAGCAGCAGTTGATATTGACTTCTAGTCAGATCTAATTGATCTTTTAGTTTTACTTTGGTTTTTTTTCTCTTTTTGTTGATATTAATCGCCATCACTGTACAGCCTAGACCTAAACCTCCAAGTATTGCATTGGTTTGATTCGATTTTCCTGCGATAGCCGTACCAATCCCTGTCAGGATTCCAAACACTCCTCCAGCCAGAAAGGCGCTGTATTTCGCAGTTTCATCTTTATAGGATTCATTTAAAGAGATCGATTTCGAAACGTTGGTGGCAAACATTTTGTCGTTAAGTGGAACCTTAAACAAATCAATATTTTGATTCTTTAGCCAATATTTTTCTTTCTTATTAGCAAAGGAGTTTATCTCATTTTGTTTGGTCTGTCCAAACAGGATCGAACAACCAAGAACAAAACTCAAAACAAAGAGTACACGCATAGTCAAAATTTTTCCACTACAAAAGCAAACACGATATTAGAAACTATTTCCTCGAATCAAGCCCAGGATCTCTTTCTAAAAATTCATCATACAGTAGGGTATGTCGACTCTCCATTGGCACTTTCCATCCGGAAATAAACAAATCTGTAATGTCTGTTTTCGTTTCGAATGGATCACCTGTAGAAATAAAGAGGTTTGCAATTTTTCCTTTCTCCAAGCTTCCAAGTTTTTGATCCACTCCAAAAATCTTAGCAGCGTTGATTGTGATTGCTTTTAAGGCCTCTTCGATACCCATGCCGTAAGTTGCAGCAAAACCAGCATTGTATGGTAAATTTCGAACGTTTTCTGTTTCATTTGTCCTTATGCACACAAGGACACCAGCTTTTTGAAGAATGCCAGGATTGGCATAATTGATTTCGTACGGGTCAGAATTTCTTCTTGGATTATCAAGAACTGGCCCAACGATTACCGGTATGCCGCTTTTGGCAATTTCGTCAGCGACGCGCCAACCTTCTGCTACACCCATAAAAATTGCTTTGATCTCTTTTTCTTCCACCCATTTAATTGCGGATAAGATATCCGCCTTTTTATTTACGTTTATGATCATTGATTGCGCTCCTCTGACCACAGGAAGCAAAGCATCCATTTGAGGGTTGTAGTCGTTTCTTTTTTTATTGCCAGCAAGTGCCAAAGAATCTATTCGAGCATACTGCTTTGCTTTGCTCCAAATGTCATTTAGTTTCTTCAACGCTTTTTCCTCTTGCTTTTTGATCTCGTCTTCTGATCTTCTGTCCCAACGTCCTCTTTTGCCGGAGGAAGGGAAATTCATAATTGGAGCTCTGAAGTCAGCATACATTTGCTCAGGAGTATACCCATGCAAATGGATTAAAGCTGCGGTGCCTGGGAAAAGCCCTCCAGAAGGGTAGGTTAGTGCCGTAGTAACCCCAGCCACTCTATTTACTGGAATGTTTACACTGTTTGGGTTAACTGCAGTGAGTGCTTGCATGTGAGGAATGAAGTCTCCAAGTTCGTTGTAGTCTTGTGTTAAAGACACCGCCCCAATTTCACCAAGACCAATATGTGTCGCGCCATCAATCATGCCTGGATAAACAAATTTTCCAGTGGCATCAATAGTTTGGTCTGCTTGAGCAGAAACATCTTTGCCTATTTCTGCAATGATCCCATCCTTAACCAAAAGATCTCCTACGTAACTTCCGTTAGTTACTGTGACTAGGGTGGCATTCTTAATTAAGAAACTTCCATTTTTTGACTTTTGACTCATTTGGCCATTTAGGAGAAAAGCCGTGAAGCAAAAAGTCAGCATCGTTATATATCTGGTAATTTTCATGTCTTCGCTTTTAATGTTTGTGGCCTAAAATTTCGTGAACTCCTTGCATGCATCCATCACTGCATCCTTTTGCATTTTGTGATTGTGTTTCGATGTAAGCTGGTATAGTCTCGTTGGGATCAACGTCGATCCGAATGTCATCAGGATCTGCATCGATATCGAATCGAACAACACCATCCACTATCGTTTTTTGTGGGACGGCATAAATCGATAAAGGGTGGTTTTTGAAGATAGCCACATCGCCTTCTTTTCCTTTTTCCAAAGAGCCTACCCGCTTGTCAATACCCAATTGTATGGCCGGGTTTATCGTAATGAGGCGCAAGGCTTCATTGTCAGAAAGATCTCCATATTTTTGAGTTTTAGCCGCCTCGTGATAAAGATGTCTAATCAATTCACGAGAGTCAGAATTTATAGAAGTAACTACACCGTTTTTTGTCAATATGGCTGCATTGTACGCGGTGGAGTAATACACTTCAAATTTATAAGCCCACCAATCAGAAAATACCGAGGCATGTGCACCAAATTCAGCCAATTCGGGCGCGACCTTAAATCCTTCATTTACATGCTGGAAAGTGATGTTTTTTACGCCATAATCAGAAAGCACATTGAGCAACATCAAAAGCTCGTCGGCTCTGTACGAGTGGCAATGAATCAAAATCTCACCTTTGAGGATGTCCGCCATCGTCTCCATTTTTAGATCATACTGCGGTGGAGATTTGATTTTGCCCGAGTTAAATTGATTCCAGTTTTCCATGTAGACTTGTGCATCGGCGAAGGATTTTCTAAATACTTGTTCGACGCCCATACGGGTCCGAGGAGTAATTCTTCGGCCTTCTCCGTGCACCCGCATTGGGTTTTCACCTAAGGCAAATTTGATGGTTCTTGGTGCTCCTTCCATTCGGAGTTCATCTGGATCGTGTACGCCCCATCGATGCTTGATTGTTTCGCATTGACCTCCCACTGCATTAGCGGATCCATGCATGGCATGACTAATGGTGACGCCACCAGCCAATGCACGATAGATACCAACATCGTAAGGGTTTAAAGCATCTCCAACCCAAACCATTGCGGTGTTTGGATCCGTGGCCTCATTAACCGCATCGATGCCCAGATGGGAATGTGCATCAATAATGCCTGGCATGACGAACATGCCTTGGGCATCTATGACCTCTATCCCGGCACTTGCTTTTAACCCTTTTGCTATTTGATCAATTTTCCCATTTCGAATCAGAAGATCGGTGTTTTCTTTTACACCATCTGTTATCGTGAGCAGTGTTCCATTTTTTATTAAAACATCTTGACTGTGCAGGCCTAGCGCCAACATCAAGAAAAATATAATTGCTGAATATTTATTTTTCATGATTCCTATCTTTTTTCTGGGGTTTTTGAAGTTCTGTTGCCGGTAATGTTGAATGTACCAAAAGCGCCTGGCGTTATTGTACCTTCAAAACTTTCTCCACTAAAATTTAAATCCATACCGATATTCATCGTCATGCCGTCATTGTCGACATCAAAAGAAAAGCTTAGATTATCACCGTCTAGTTCGGCATCTTCAATTTCTTCGAAATCAGTAAGGTCATCTACACTTGCTATTTTGATTAAATGACCATCTTCAGTTTTTGAAATCAGAATGATTCCGGTATTGTCAGGCATTGGAATGTCCATTTCGTAACTCCATTTGCCAACAATATCTGCAGCATCCTCATCCGATGCAGATGCTTTTTTCTTTTTTTCTTCCATTTTAAATGGATTCCCTTCGACAAAGACATATTTCAATTTTGTTTTTTCATCAAAAATTGGTTTGTCTGACATCACCAGATTGGCAATTTTTCCTTTGTCCAAGCTTCCACAAATGTTGTCGATTCCTAAAATTTTGGCTGGATATATTGTCATTGCTTTGAGGGCTGCTTTTTCGCTCAGGCCAGCCTCAATCATTCTTCTAACATTGGGCAATAAATCCTTTGCCTTTCCATCAATAAATGAAAAACCAAAAGGAATATTATTTTTTTCTAGGATTGAAGCTTGCTCCAAGTACGACTTTACGCTTTCTTTCTTTCGCTTTTCAAGTGCTTCTTTTTCTGGATCCGTATCCTTCTTTTTTTCTTTTTTGGCCCCACTGTCATCTTTTTGGCCCTCTTCTTTGTCGTCTTCCTCTTTTTCTTCTTTCTTCTTCTCTTCTTTTGGAAGTTTTAACGAAAGCAAAACTCCCGCTTTGGCACTTTTTATTTTGTTCAAGGCATTCGAAACGTGCTGAACTTCGGTAAGTACAATAGGAAAACCAAGGTCTTTTTGAAGCGATAGTGCGCGATAAATATTTTGAGTTTTGGATGCTTTGAAAAAGACCTTCTTTGTTTTGTCCACAACTGGAAAAAGGGCTTCCAATTCTTTGTCATGGTTGGGTCTCGACAAACCACTAGGGTTCATGTTGTAGTTTCTGACATGTTTTATTGCGATTTCAGCTCTACGGTACAATTCCCTCCATTTGGCCATAACACCAATGATCGTGGCTGGATACATGCGACTTGCACCCTTGAATTGTGAAAAAATAGAAACATCTTTTTTTACGGTCAATGCCTCAGGGCTGTCGCCATCTGTCAGAATAATTGCGCCATTGCCGGGCAACATATTTCCTTTTGGGACTACATGAGAAATGCAAATTCCGGCCTTTCTCATGTCTTTTAGGCTGCTCTCTTCTGAAGAAAGCATAGAAAAAGCGGATCGGTTGGGCATAATCCCAGCGAGATCGTTGGGAGGATTACCCGGATTTTCTGCCTTGGGTCTGTCTTCGTCGTCAGTACTTTTGATCGCAGTATGCGAAAGCGCATCGATGAATCCTGGATAGATATACATCGAATCTCCATCTATGATTTCGGCATCAAAAGGAGCCGCTACCGCTGCACCCACCTGGTGAATTAATCCATTTTTAATCAATACCGATCCAAAAGTTGGACTAACATCAGGATTTGACGTAATGAATACGTTTTTGATGAGATAGGTATTGGTTACCTTTTTGGGTGTGTTGCTGTTTTGTCCAAAGGATATAAGACTGATACTGATCAGACAGCTACACAATACGTGTTTTAAGTTCTTTATCATACTAATACTTAACTACTTAGCTATTGAAGAAAAGGAATAAATATTGAAGTAAAATATTCCTTATATCAAGTTAGTGAAAACTTAGATGAATTTAGCTAACTCTTGTATGAATACAAAGAGGGTGGCTTCTAGACAGAAACACACCCCCTGGTTAACACCCTTAATGTCGAAGAAAATTTAATTAATAAGTTTGTAATGGATGATGAACTTTTTGGTCAGAATTTAAAAGAGTATACTACAAGACAAATTATGCAGCAAAATGGGCTTTATATCGTCGATGACAAGCTGAAGGGCCGTGGGGTTTTTGCAGGCGTTTCGTTTGAAATTGGTGACTTGATTGAGATTTGTCCAGTAATAAGCTTATCGCCGAGCGAACGAGCAATAATTCACCAAACGCATCTTCACGACTACTACTTCGCATGGGGCAAAGAAGAGAAACAGGCCGCCATTGCACTTGGTTATGGATCTCTTTACAATCATTCGTCTAATCCGAATGCCTCTTTTACGCCATCTTATGATGAAGGACTGATATATTTTGAGTGCATCCAAAAAATAAATATTGGAGATGAAATACTTATCAATTACATAGACGTCCGTTCAAATGAGAAACTTTGGTTTGAAGAAAAAAATTAACGGAGGCAGCACTAGTTTCAATACAGTCGTTATACAATGGCATAGTAGTTTTTAAGTAATACTACCTTTAGATTTAGAAGACTGGAACATTTGAGATTATCAGAAATGATGTATGAAAAAACTATTTTTTCTCAAATTGTTCCAGTCTTTTTTTTATTCGTCTGTGATTGTCATCCTAAATCCAGCATAAATATTTGCTCCGAACAAAGGCGCCCAAACAATTGATGCATCAAAATATTGACCAAAGGCATCATCTGCTGCAATGATCGCATTGTCTTGTTTATAATTTAAGATGTTTTCTGCTCCTACATATACATCCCATTTGTTGCCCCATCTTTTCATGATTTGAGCATTCCAAAGCATATAATTGGGTGAATAGTCTTCCAACTGGTATGCTTCAGGGTTGGATTGTGTATTTGGCAATCTTTTTTGACCTATAAAATTTAGGGTAGAATCAAAGTGCCAATCACTTTTGGTTTTATACGCTGCATTAATAAATGCCCGATGCTTGGAGACCAGGGGTTTTTCTAACCTTATTCCATCAATGTAATCTGCTTGGACATCAAACAACCGATAGGCAACTCTTACATCTAATCTTTCTAAAACGGGATATTCCAATTTGATTTGAAAACTATTAGAGTACGACTCTCCTTGCAAATTATAGATGGATACCTCAGTGGGTGTTTCGTAATCAACAATGATTTGATTGTCAAATTGGGTTCTGTAAAAATCAGTACTGATAATTAATTCCTTCGAAGCGATATCAATTCCTTGAGTAAAACTAAGGCCCAAGTTGAGTGCTTCCTCTGCCTTTAAACCATATGGATTTTGGCTTTCCGTTTCAATCAAATTTACAACTCGTGCTGAACTGAAGATTCCTAGGTTTTCTGCAAAGATATTGGCGGTTCTCCATCCTTTACCTAAAACGCCTCGAATAATGGATCGATCGCTAAGGTTGTATTTGGCATGCAATCTTGGGGTTAGAAAGAGCCCATAGTTATTATGGTGGTCTACACGGATTCCGGGGATGATCGTAAATTTAGAATCGTCCTTGTAGGCATATTCTAAATAAGCACCAGGGATATGCTCGTTTCGCTCAAAGAATCCAGCCTTTCCGATGAGCTCTTCAACTACATCCATTTGGTAACTAAGGCCAGTACGAATGGTATGCTTTTCATTGGGAATGAATTGGTAGATCAAATTGGAGTAAAAGGATTTTTGTAACGCATCAAATTGCTGGAATCCAAATTCGGAATTTTGATCATGATGCACATAACTCATCTGTAAGGCAACACTGGTCTCAGGATTGTCTTGATCGATGTAGCCAATTTTGGCCCAGCTTTCAATCCGTTGGGTCTCGTTAAACATTCGCCAATGACTTTCATGATTGACATCGTCTCCTGAGAAATGGTCGTGGTATCCACCCTCATGACTTAGCGCGCTATACTTGACGCCCACTTGACCTTGGAAATTCCCAAAATCCATAAACTTCCAACGGTTGGCAATGACAAAGTCTTTTTCTATAGGCATATCGGTGAATCCATCGCTATTATTATCATGAGCTTCGCGCATACTTTTTCTATGCACCAAGATTCCTGTATGAACTCTGTCACTTAATTTTTTACGGGCATTGGCATTGAGTTCTACTCGTCCACCAATATTGGTGTAGCCATTAAGGAAAATCAAATCGCCTTTTTCTGGTTTTTTGAGTTCGACATTGATTTGACCTGTAATGCTTTCGAAGCCGTTCACTACGGAGCCGGTTCCTTTGATCAATTGGATGCTTTCTATCCATGGACCTGGAGTCATCCCTAATCCATATATGGATGAAATTCCCCTTACATCAGGGATGAGTTCTCTTCCGATTTGCACGTAAGTTCCTGCAAGCCCAAGCATTTGTATTTGCTTCGTACCTGTAACAGCATCGGAGTAAGAGACATCAACGGATGGATTGGTTTCGAAGCTTTCTGAAAGATTACAACATGCCGCTTTACACAATTCTTCACGTGTGACTGTCTCTACATTTATGGCATTGACAAAGGACACTTCAGTGGTACGTTTGCGGTATTTTATTTCTATCGTTTCCAGTTGTTCTCCTTGAGTTAGGTAAATATCGACTTCTGAATTTCCATTGAGCTCTAATATTTTATCTTCAAAACCGACATAAGAAACGACTAATTTTTTCGCCTTTGACATAGAATTATCTAAGACAAAAAATCCTTTATCATCTGATTGTGTCCCAATGTATGTGCCTTGGAGATATATCGTAGCTCCCTCCAAAGGAATCTCTTTGCCATCCTCGATTGCATAGATATTGCCTTGTATTTCCCCAAGGGTTGGATTGGGGACTTGTGATATCTCTTCGTGATGAATAAGGTTTTCCATATCTCGATGCTGGCAACAAAGCGGTAATGCATTGTACACATCATCTGGTGCTTTAAAATCGCCGTTATCATGGCCTGCTTGTGCCAATTCCCATCTTACCTCGCTGACCGCCGTTTTGTTGTGGTCTATTTCGATAGTAAGAATGCCACTCGTCAGGTCATAGATTGCGGATTTGGCCTTGCCTTTTTTGATGGCTGTTTTTTCGATGCGCTCTTTGCACATGCCGCAAAGACCAGCTACCTCAAATTGGTATGTATATAGTTCTTGTGATGATCCACTCGTATACATTAGTAGTACAAGCAAGATCGAAAACAAATATTTAGTATTCATTTAAAAAGCTTTTGTAATCAATAGGTTAGATCTATTAGAACATTCTAGTTTTTACAAAAGAATTTTGGGAGGATGCCAGATACCAATATCTATCGACATAGTCGGTGCCGTGAAAAATTGGAAATCAGTTGAAGAAATAATTTGAGGCTTAGACAATAAAAAGTGCTCTGGTTGTGAAATAAAAACTACAGTACAACAAAGGCAATCACAGATTTGATCTTCGCAGCATCCATTGGCTGGTATATTTTCCTTGTTGCCATCTTCCATTCCACAGCTAAGTTCTGTTTGTGTTCCCTCACTACAACAGGAAGAAGAGAAAACGTACGAAAAACTCATGGCAAAGCTTGCTTTGCAAATAAGAGTTAATAATACTATGGCACAGAACCTTCTCATATCAATTACAAAAGTAAAGCAAAAAACTTGTAAATATGTTGCACATAGGAATACCTACATGTGATTGATTACTTATAGGGGCAAAAAAAAGCGAAGATCTCTGAAACCCTCGCTTTTTGTATTTGTGTTGTATTTCTTAAATAACAATTAAAAGTGTTTTCTAGCTATTCTTTGATCAAAAGTACTTTTCGACTAGAACTTTCCGTGCCTTGACGCATAGTAAGGATATAGGTTCCACTTACCACATTATCAAAACTATATTCGAAACTTATGCGACCGTTTGTGTTTTTATAAACTTCTTTATGGACAAGTGTTCCAGCGAGATCTGTAACACTAAATAAAACATCTTCATTTGAGGATGATTCAAAACTGACATGAGAGATCAAATTCGTAGGGTTTGGAAAAGCGGTCAAAGAAATTTCTTTAGAGTTGACATTCATATCTCGTACTTGGACTTGTTCTGGTTCTTCCTCACAATAATTATATGTGATGGTCTCTGTTCCTCTACTTCCAACAATCACAGGTTTAGTGTATATCTGGGAGCCTTGTTGGAGGGTTAATTCCACATGATCTCCTACATTACTCGCTAACACTGCATCTTTTAAATCACGAAAATTATTGATTTGGACCTCATCAAAGGCAATAATGTTTTCTGATGCTAAAATCCCGGCTCTCTCTGCCGAAGTATGAGCTATAATTTCTTTAATGTCCACACCATTATGATTTTGGGTACCTGTTCCCCATACACCTAAGAATGGAGTTAAGGTAGACTTTACTTCTTTGCAGACATTGCCTGTCTCTTCAATTTTTTGATCATGTGAATCAAATCTAATCAATGTTGTATTAAGCGCACTCCGAAAAGAACCGTTGATGATGATGCGTTGTAAATGATCGTTTTCTTTAATGAAAGAGGCAACGTCAAAAGCAACGGCTTCCTTTCCCCTTAAACGAAATTTCTCCATTTCTCCGTTTTCGTCAAAGGTCATAACAGAGAGCCGCTCTGATTTGGCAAATTTTTGCCCGTAACTAAAATTTATAAATCCTAAAGCCAATAGGCTGCACAAAAACAATTTTCTCATAATAAACTTGTTAATTTCTTTACGTAATAAAATATGGAAGAACGTTCGATAGAAGTGATCTATGCTTGATATCAAATCTTTCTCAAGGAGGTAGGAGTGTTCTATCAATAAGACGTTAAAAGGAAAGCGAAGGTACTATTTTATATTAAATAAAATCATAATATATAAGATCAACTTATATAATTAGTTGTAAAGTATTTGGCGTCAAACAGCAAGGGCTAAATCAAGCCAGTGTAGTTTTTTGTTCCGGAATAATAAGTGGAATCAATGCCACAATCCCCATAAAAATAGCTCCTCCATAGTCTGTTGTGTCGACGCTGATATGCGCGTAAATTGCCCAGAGCATCAATAGGATGACCAAAATCAAAATTGGTTTGATGAATTTCCCAAAAAAAAGAAAAAGACCTAAAACGATTTCGATAACTCCGATACTATAAAGTAAGTTTTTAGGACCATCTGTCATTAGTGAACATGCCTCGGGTATAAAAACGAAAAATTTATCAAATCCCAAGATGATAAGGTTTAAGGCAATAAAATAGACGAGGTATTTTTTGATGGTTTTCATAGCTTTTAAAATTAATGAAAGGAAATGGGTTTGTAAAGCATACAATGTCTAAGCTGAATTTTATTTGATCTGATCAAAATCAATTCTAATGATGACGGGGGTCATCTGATAATGGTCTGACATCGATCACCTTTGAAGTAATTAAAATTCTAGGAATGAAGCTAAATAGGATTACAACTTTACAACAGATTCAAAAGGAATTTCAGTCCCAATTCCCTGGATTGAAATTGGATTTTTATAAGCAACCACATTACTCTAATCAAGGAAGCCCAAAGGAAGATTTGATTCTGGATCAACAACAAAATTTAGGATCTATTTCACCATCGTTAGTCGAAGATGAGATTGAATTTTCAAGTGATTTAACAGTATCAGAGTTAGAAAATCAGTTTGAAACAAGATTTTCTTTAAATGTACAAGTGTCACGGTTATCCAACGATCTGTGGTTGCAAACAACCGCAACGGACGACTGGACATTAGCAGAACAAAACAGGAAAGGATTAAACTCAAATAACATATAAGATGAAAATAATAATAGAAGCACAAGGACAATTTGCAGGACAAGGTTCTGACTCCTTTTTTAGAGAAAAATTGGAAAAAGAATTTGGCAAGTTTCAATTTATAAATTCTTTACGATTGAAGTTTAAATCGGTCAAGAGTGATCAGGTAGAAGTAAGCCTTCTTGCCTATACTGAAAACGGACCAGATTTATTTGGATCATCTGTATCTCAAGATGTTAAAATCGCTTTTAACAATAGTATTCGAAAAATCCAACCGCAAGTTGAGAAATACAGAGTGAAGCATTATCAAAATATATAAAACTAGTGGCATGAAAATATTAGTACCTATTGACTTCTCTAGTATGTCTTTGAATGCGCTCAAAGTGGCCCAAAATATTGCTAACACATCTTCTTCCAGTGTTGACCTTTTTCACAGTTTTGAAAATGGAGAATTAGAGAAGGTATTGAAGAATAATTCTGAGTTGATGAAGGGATATGTAAATATTTTGGTGAATGAGATCGAAGATAAATTAGAAAAATTGAAGCAAGCTAACCACGAATTAGAGATTGAATCGGATGTAATTATTCGAAGAGGAAACTTCATTGAAAACATCAAATCCATTGAAAGATTAGAAGACTATGACTTGATTGTTATGGGATCACATGGAGCCTCTGGTTTTCGAGAGTGGACTATGGGATCCAATGCTCAAAAAGTAGTACGTAATGTTGAGCACAATGTATTGGTTGTTAAAAATGAAAATGAATTTAATGTCTCCAATGTGCTTTATGTTTCTAGTTTAAATAAGAGCGATGTACCAGCCTTCAAAAACTTTTTAGAGTTTTTAAGCCATTTTAAAGTTAATATGCTGCATATTATGGCAGTCGATACTGCCTTTTATTTTACTCAACCTCGCTTTATAATGCAAGAAGCTTTAAAGGACTTTAAAGCTTTGGCAGATGATTTTAATGTACAAACGCATTTTTATGCAGACTATTCTGTAGAGGCAGGAGTACGTCATTTCGTTCACGAAAAAAATGTTTCATTAGTAGGAATAGCCAACCATCAAAAAGGAAACATTCGAAGGATTTTTACGGGTAGTAATGTCGAGTCTATTGTAAATCATTCAGAAGTCCCAGTGTTATCTATTAATCTAAAATGAAATAAGCATGATAAAGTATGTTCAAATTTGTTTCCTTAGTTTCCTAGGTATTTTTTCTTGCGAACCCGCAATAGTCTTTGAGGAGCCAGTTCCCCCAAATGCAAAAATTCTGGATCAATTACCAAATGAGTTTCAAGGTGTTTTCATTTGGTCATTGGATGACGGCGTTTTTAAAGTCAGTGTAAGTCACATTATTCAAGAATTGTATTATCAGGACATTGTTGAAGAGAGCGAATTGAAATTTTTGAAAAACTGTGAAATAGAAGAGGGTGGCATCTATAGCTATGATTTGAAGAAATGCTTTCCCATAGAGAGATTGGATGATGGCAAAATATTGGTGCAGTATTATGAAGTAGATACGTTGTTTTGTTTTGATCCAGTTCATTCTGCAAAAATGAAGGATGGACGGTTGTTTTTAAATTATCTCAATGCCCAGCAAAATTGGATAGTTCATGTGATTTCTCCACAAGAAGATGGCAGTTTGGAGTGGGAAATGTTAGATGTTCCAGAGGAGTATTTTATCGAAAATGTTATAGATAATTATAAAGAAAGGGAAAGTCGTGATGGTACCATTCAACGGATTGTGAATCCTAATCCAGAACAATTTGATCACATCTTTAATCATAGAATTAAGGGAGAGGTGTTTAAAATTTACCCAATGAACTTTGAAGAACGTCCAATAGAACAAGTAATATTTTGATAATGATTGAAAAGAAACTCAAAGCGATAATGTTATTTAGGGTTAATTCTCAATTTGTATTAGCACTCTTATCGGGTTGCTTTTGGATTCTTGGTTTAGTCACACCATTTTTCATGATTGATGTGACATACTATTTATTTATCTCTGGAATTCTTGTTGGGAGCTATTTTCCAGTTTTGGGTTTATTTAGGTCAACTAAGAAGTTCGAAAGCGATTTGATAGAATAATTGAAAAATCAAAGAGTAAGTCAAAGTTATGTTATTTTTCTAGCTTCACCGAACGCCCCAATTCAAAAGCCATTTCTAAAGCTACTTGTTCATTGGTTTTATTGCTTTTTTCTTGATCATTAGGTTTCATCAACCAAAAACTTTTTGATTCAATGACTGAAGCTCCATTGTGAAGCAGCAATTTTTCTAGTTTATCTTTTGATCTTTTGGTACTTCCGGCTCCAAGTGTCACAGCAATAGTTTTTTTGTTCAGTAGGTTTTTTTCTTTGATCCATTTTTGTGTTGACCAGTCTGGAGAAAAATTATATGTATTAGAACAAATAACGATTAACTCATAAGTTGACAGCTCAACGTTTTTGGTTTTATCTAATGTCATTATTTGAGAATCGAAACCTACAGTTTTTAGACCTTCAGCGATCTTATCGCAAATGAGAAAGTCAAAATTGTAAAATGGATCAGGATTGTAAACGATCAAGCAATTTTGACTCGAATGATCCGAAGTAATTGGGATGCTAGGCCCACGCCCCGAATATTGTGTAAATAATGTGAGGCATACCCAAAGAAGTAAAACCACTAGAAGAATTACTATTACTTTTTTCATGCTTTTTCTTTAAAATCATTCTTTATGAAAATCAAATAAACATATCTAAACAAAAGAGCACCAAAAATTACACCTAGCAGCAATTGAACATTTATGATTATTTGGGGGAAATATGCTCCTATCATAAGTCCAGGTATGGCCCCATAAGTTTTTAAAAGTCCGATGTCCCAAAAGGTAAAATGCCTTTCCACTTTGGTTTTGATAAATCCAATCATCGTTAAGCTATTTTATCTAAGTAAAAGGAATATAAGAAGTCATATGCTGTTACGATCCCAACAGCTTTTTTATTTTTTATGATCGGGATTGCTCGATGTTTGTTTTCCAATAGTTTTAATAGGACATCTTTGATGCTTGCTGTATGCGGAAGAGTAATTAAATCCTTACTCATTATATGTTGGGTGGTTATTTTATCCTCAACTATCCATGATGTAGCTTTGGCAATGTCTTCCGTACTTATGATCCCTACTAATTCTCCTTGTAAATTTTCTACAATCAAATGATGAATTTTACGAGGAGTTAATTTGTATTCAAAATGTTTTAGTTGGGCACCTTCCAAGACAGTAATAAGATCTTCAGACATAATGGTCTGAATTGATTTTTTTATATCTAGCATTTGATTAATTATATAGATTTCCTAAGAATTGAATGAGATCATGTGTTGTTACAATACCCACCAAATTTTTATTTTCGTCCACTATGGGTAGGCAATTAATCCTTGATTCTTGCATTTCTAAAACTGCATCTTGAATAAAAGAATTGTTAGTTAAACAGATAGGGTTTTTGGTCATGATTTCATCCAAAGCACTTAGTTGAAAATTTGTCCCTTTTAAAAACATGTCCTTGTTTTGATTGACACAATTTTGTAAAAAGAGTAAATCACCCATGCTAACTATTCCTACTACTTTTTGACCAACGGTTATAGGAAGATGATGAATCGCATTTTGTTTCATCAACTGCACGGCAAAAGAAATCTCTTCTTTTGGATGAACCGATAAAGGTTTTTTAGTCATTATTTCTGTAATCGCAATAGGTTTCATATCCTTAATTTTCAACTAAGATCGATGCCTTAAGGAAGATCTAAAATGATCAAAGTCATTGAAGAAAATGATTTTGTTCGATTCGATACAAAACGATTCCTTTCGAATTTATGTCCTTGGATGTGATTGCCGCACTTGTTTTGAAATGGTTGTCCGAAACCACTCGTTTAGCATCCAATAAAGCCAACCGACAGCAGTCTTGTAAAATCTGTATTCTATTTCCTTTAAGTTGATAGGAAAACTCGTAAATAGACCCAGCAAAATAAATTGAAATAAAGACAGACCCTGAAGGTTTTGAGGGAGTACTCAACGCTCCCGGAGAAGCCAGTCCTGTTATACCTATTCCCACATCTGTAGAGAAGATTGTTTTGATTTGATACGCAAGTATGCTGCTCATCTCGTTAGATTCACAACTGTACAGGTCAATTTTATCTTGCGGTACACCCAATAGTTTTATTTTAATATCAGGCTGGTAGCAAACTATTCCACCTTTAAATATTTTCGATATTCCTGGATTCTTGGTTAAGTTACCCATCAAGCTTCCTCCAGTCATGCTTTCGGCGATAGAAATACTCAAATTGTTTTCCATCAAATGGGATGATACTCGATAAGATTCAGTTTTTAAATTTTTCCAGGTTTTGTATTCTGAATTATCGAGTCTTAACTTGAAATCTGATATAGATGGAAATTGACTCATAACGGTAAGTGATATAGATGAAGAATAGAATTCAGAATTTCAATTATTTCGTACGATGGGTCTTTAAAGGCACCTTGGTTTTCTTCATTTAAAACAAGAAGAAAATGGTCCATTTTGAAATTTAGGTATCCTTTGAGCGTGTCATGTTTTGCTTGATCAAATTTTGGGAAGTATATTTTAAAATTTTTATCATCAAAACAATCATACACTTGCCACGAATTAATAAAGTCTTCAATTACGTCTTCAAATTCATTCCATTCCAGAAGGTCCATCATCGGATCGTTAATTGTTTTGTCCAATTTTTTCATGGCTTCATAAGTTTCTAAAAAAGGATCAAGAGGATAATTGGATATGCCCATGCACTGTCTCAATTGATTGTTTTCCATCAACAATTCCCAGCAAAAAAATTCTATTTTATCCGCATTGTTTTTTTTGATGTAACGAGCAAGTAAATGAGTTAGGCCTTTGCAGTATTTATAATATTGTGATTTGTCAAAATGCGGAGTTGGTTTATTAATAAGATCGTCGTTTGTGTTTTCTAGCTGAAAGATGATTTCATCGAGTTGAGCTGTTTTACTTATCATGCTGCTTGAATGAGCATTTTGCAAAAGTGTTATGACAGCTTGGTCTAATGCTTTATAAACAAAACCCTCTTGTGAGGTCAGGAATAGCATTGGATTAGAACTGAGTAAAATCAATATTATGGTAGTTAAGTTTTTCATATCCTAGCAATTTTGAGAACTAGATTTAGTAAGTACAGACCGTAAAAAAGAATTCCAAATAATAAAAAGTATCCAGTATTGGAACTAAATATTTTGTTTAGATGATTGGTGACAAGCGGAAAGAATGCAAATATGGAAATGCCACCAAAAACGAAAAATAGTCCTGTCGTAAGTAGGGCAGAGTAGTATTCATCTGGCATCGAAAATGCCATATAAATCTGAAAAAGTCCTACGGTTTGAGCAACCATATAAATGGATTCCCGCGTTTTGTTTTTTTTAAGGATCGAAATGCATTGTAGGCATAATTCATAATACTGCAGAAAGAAAAGCGAAGATAGGATGAGTAATGAGCCCCAAATAATTAGTATGATAGATGGTGTTATCATCATTTAAGCTTTTAGTTTTAAATATTATGAATGCGTTTTTCCTATTGCGCAGCTAATAAATGATTTGCTTTTTTGGATCAAACTGTTAGATGTACCTGCTGCTGGATAGCCAAGTTTTGAAAGTGTTTTTTTGACTTGGATATCGTTAAACTTCTCGGATATATCTAAGATTATCGTGTTACCTGCGAATTTTATATTTTCAATTCCATCAATTTTGATGAGGACTTGCTCAATTCTGCGCTGACATGATCCACATTTAAGATTTTGTAAGTGATAGCTCTTGGATATTGTTGGCTTTTTCATAGTAGGCTTTTAATAGATCAGTATTTGTAATGATTCCAGTAAGTTTGTTTCTTTTAACCACGGGCAAGGCGTGGAACTTACCTTGTAGGAATATCTCTGCTGCCAATTCTACTGAATCCGCCTCTTGTACGAGCACTAAATTTTTACTCATATAGTCTTCCGCCTCTGTACCATTGAGCTCCAACTCCGTATAATATTTTCCAGTGGTCTCTCTTAGAATTGACAACAGATTTTTATTGATGTCATTGATTGATAACATGCCTATTGGCTCTTCATTTGTATTAGTTACAATCAGATGAGAAACATTTTTGCTTTTAAATGTTTTAAGAACATTTTTTAGACACATATCTTTTGACACGCATTCTACTTCCCTAGTCATGTAATGTGATATATTTTTCATTAGGCGATTGCTTTTTGATAATTAATAAGTACCTCTTCGAGATATGCTATTAGATCCATCGGAGTGATTATTCCAACGCATTCATTTTTCCGGGTAACAATGACAGATCGAATGTTTTGATTCTTGAAAATTTTGATTAGATCCGAAAGCAAAATATCATCTGTAACGGTTACAGGATTTGGGGTCATAATATCCGAGGCCAAAAGACTAGCAAAAAATCTATTATTCTCTTTATCTCTTTCCCCATCAATTCGGGTGAAGTGATGTTGCAATTGGCAATAGTCCATTTTACTTATGATACCAACACAAACCTTGTCCTCATTAATTACTGGTATATGGTGAAAAGAATTTGACTTGAATATTTCATCTACTTCTGTTACAATGGTATCAGGAATTACGCTGATTAATGAATCGCTCATAAGTCTTTTTGCTTCGATGTTTAAATATTTTATCATGATATTAATTTTAGTTTTATTGCAGGGGTAATTACCCCTGCCTAATATGTTTTAATCAATAGAAACGGATTTTTTTGTATCCTCCTTTGCAGCCTCTTTTTCAATTGTGATGGTTAAAACCCCATCTTCATATCGAGCATATATCTTATCCTCGTTTGCATTATCTGGTAATCGAAAACTTCTATTAAAGGAAGTGTAACTATATTCTTTTCGCGAATAGTTTTTTTCATTTTCTTCTTTGCTTTCTTCTAATTCAGAGCTTATTGATAACATGCCATTTTCGACATCAACCTTGAAGTCATTTTTTGTTAATCCAGGAGCTGCTAACTCTATAGAGTATTCTTTTTCGCTTTCGGAAATGTTTGCAGAGGGAACTGATTTGAAAGTTCCCATTGAGCGAATAGGCTCAAAAGAATTGTTTAAGAAATCATCCCAAAAAGGATTTAGACTTGGAAAGACATTTACTCTAGTTAAATCAGTGAGTGCCATAATGAAATAATTTTTTAGTGAATTAATATGTTTCAAAGATGGGGTCAAACGAAAAAGGATGAAATGATCTCAATCATCATCATCATTGATTTTCATCAAAAAAAAAGGCTCTAATCAAAAGTGATTAGAACCTTTAACATAAAGGGGTAAAAACTAGGTCTCTAATTAGCCAAAATCAACACTGGTTTTTCGAGATTAAATAGTTCTTCTCTCAAAATAGAATGATGAAATAAATCAGAAAACCAATTTCTATGTTTATGTAAAATACCTATCCAATCCATGCGGTAGTTTTGAGCAAAATGGTTTAAGGATTTAGAGATCGATTCTTTTTTTAGTACTTGATGCATACTGTGATTAAGACCCTTCATATAATCGTGGATTTCGACATCTAGTTTGTTTGAAGGAGATTTAGAAAAGAAATAGACCAGATAGAAATGTAATTCATTACTTCCAAAAAGTGTTTGAATCGAATGAAAAGGATTCGGAAGGTCTAGTTGATCTTCAGAAATTCCGATAGCAATATCCTCAACCTGATCAAATGATGCTGATGGAGGAACAATCAAGACAGGAATTTTGACATTTCTTGCCACAGTCTCTGCGACAGATCCTACTGAAATGTTTTTTAGATTTGTCAATCCAGTAGACCCAATGACCACGAAATCAAAGTCATGTTCTTTCGTGTATTTAGGGATTAGAGCTTTCGGTGAAGCAATATAAATATCTCCTTTGCAATTAATATTGGGAAAAGCAATATTCGTTTCCAATATTAATTTTTCCATTTCCTTTTCGGCTTGTTCTTTAAGGATGTCTTTTGCTACTTTTAGTTTATCAAAACTTCCCAAATAATCTACGCAGTGAAAAAAAACTAGCTCTTCTCCTGTAAACTTTTGCATTAGTTGTAAAGCATATGCTGTGGCATTCTTTGATGATGTAGAGAAATCAACAGGGCATAAAATTTTCATGGTTTGTCTTTAGATTATTTAAAATGAATAAGATAAGTTAGATTAACCCTTAAGAAACAGTAATGGCGTATCCGTTTTCAGAATTAAATCTTTTGAAATACTTATAAACATTAGGCCTTGTATAAAATTCTGATTGTCCGGCACCGCGATAATCAAATCGCAATGATCATTATGTGCTAGTGCCAATAAAGATCCGGATATGTCTGTATCTACAATTTGCTTCATTTCGAATCCAAAGGTTGGCTCACTATCTGTAAAAAGTAAATCCAACGGATTGACATATTTATCTTTTTGATTGGGCTGATTAATATGTAAAAATTCTAAAAATGCTTGGTGGGTTTCATTCCAAGATTTGATTTCTGATATTGCAGAGCTTTTATTTAAATGAGCGTCACTGGCAATCAATACTTTTTTAAAACCTTTAAAGCTTGCTCTGGGTGGTATTAGATAGACGGGCAAATTTGTAGTTTTTATAAGCCGCAAAGAAACTGTACCTAGCCATTTGTCGAACAAAGAGTATTTGTCTCTCGTTCCCATCACGATCTCAGTGATGTTGTTTTCTTTTGCATATTTAATCAACGTAGGGATTGTTTCTCCATTAAGAATTTTTACTTCTACATTTTCCGGTAAGGTGTCAACTTTTAGAATGCGTAAGACATCCTTTGTCAATTCGGTTTTTAGAATTTGCTTTTTTTCGATTCGAGGTTCGTCAAACTTGCCATCATTAAAATAAGTACCAAAGGTGGTATGTACGATGTGCAATTTTTCGAATTCAAACAATTTTGAAGCGTACTCAAGTGCATTGCAAGCGACTTGAGTAAAATCCATAGGAATTAAGATGTTTTTCATTTTTGATCGTTTGCGTGGTAAATAAGTAGGGGTGTTTTGGAATGGAGGACTAATTTTTTGGTCATACTTTCATGAAATATATTTTCCATAAAACTTCGTTGACGTCGATTCAAAACAATTAGGCCTATGCTATTCTTTTCGATATATTCTTCTAGTGCTGCCGTAGAAATATCTTTTAACAATTGATACTTAAGTTTTTCACTTGAATAAAACTTACTCCAAACCGATTTTAATTTTTCGAAATCATAATACTCTCCATCATCAATATGTACAGCATGGATGTTAGGTCTTTTTTCTTTGAAGGTCTTTTTTACGATCTCTACTATTCCTCCATCCAGATCTAATTCATCGGCCAAATAAAGAATGTTTTCTATTCCAGAATATTTCGCTTGCGGTGGGACTACTAGAACAGGACATTGTGCGCTTTTGGCTACTTTGGTTGAGACCGAACCAAACCATCTTTTTGCGATTCCTGTATTTCCTTTGGTTCCCATTACTATCAAATGATTAGGCGCATTGGAGTACTCAATTATAGTGTCTCCAGGAAGGCCTATAAGAAACTCGGAATCTAGAATTTGATCTTTACCTAACTTCGTTGTCTTATCTTGAAAAATGGAAGAGACATATTTTTTAAATTTTCTATTTTCCGCTTTTTCCATTTCTACATAAACCGATACATGCTCATCAATTGCTGTAGCACTAGGTCTGTACACATGTATAAGTTTATTGACAGCGCCTAAATCTTGGCCCAATTCAAAGGCATATTCAAACGCATTTTTAGAATTTTCAGAATAATCAACTGGTGATATAATTTTTGTCATTTTTCCAAAATTTTCATTTTTTAAAATTGTTTTCGTCATTCTTTGTATCGAACTTTTACTGTGTGTTTTATCCAAATACATTATTTGATTTTCAAACTGAAGAGCAGGGATTTGATCAATGTTTTGATTCATAAAGTCACTAAGCTCTGTTTTCTCAATTATCTTATAATGAACCTTTGCCTTTTCTAACTTATCCTTCACTACAGATTTTAAGTAATGAAAGGGATAAGATGGCTTTCCGAATAGGGTTACAGTAATCATGTGTTTAAATATTCGTTGATGGCAGATTTATTTTCAGACAAGGTTTTTATTATGTCGTAGGTCGTTAATATCCCTACAAGTTTTTCACCGTTCAATATTGGGATCGCATGAAATAGATTGGCATTAAAAATCTCCAATGCGACATTTATTTTTTCATCGTGTTGCATTGTAGCCAACTTCTTTGTCATGATCTGAAACGCCTTGTAAGATTTAAGTTTGTAGTCATCAAATTTGTCTCTCCCGTTTTTAAATCCTTGTTCAAACCACAATAGATCAGACTTGCTTATCAACCCAATAATTTCTCCGCCTTCAGTCACAGGCATGTGATGAAATTTGTGTTTTCCCATACTGTCCTTTACTAATTTTAGGCTTGCATAGCGATCAACGCTAATGATGTTTTTTGTCATGATGGTGCTGACAGGAGCAAGTAAATTCATAATTCTTTTTTTTGATGATTTAAAGATCTTACGACTTGAATTGTCACAAAATGATAGGGATCAATGCTTCTAATGATCTTTGTCATATTGAGTGAGCCAATGTGAATTCCCAATAAATGATGATAATACAAACAAGAATTACCAACCAAAGCAAGTAGGCTATCGCTACAGCTCTATTTTTATATTTAGAATTGGTTTTCATACCTAAAGCTTTTTGCGTAGTCTTGGGTTTCGCGGATGTTTAGATCTTTTTTCATTTGAGAAACCAAACCACGAAAAATATTTTTTAGAATGGGATTGATTTCGCCATAAGGAAAAATTTCATGAGTGGTATATGCCCTTCCGTGCCATACATATTTGCCCTTAAAATTGTCAAACAAATTGAGCACTAATTGGTATTCAGTAAATTCTTTAACATTTATTTGGGGTATAAACCACGAATCATTTTGCCTGTGCATTGGGAAAAAACTGTGATCAGCAAATTTTGTCTCGATATATGCCCATTCGTATACTATACAAGGGTACATGGATGGTAAACCCTCTAAAGACAAAACTTCTTTTTCTAAGATTTCATTGATTTTTGATATGTTAATAGGGTTAAAATTTGATGGCGCTTGAGCCAAATCAGGAACAATCTTATAATCACTGCAGACGAAGCGATAATCTTTGGAGCTTACATCACTGTTATATATAATCTGAGGAGAACAACTGTAAATAAGGAGTACTGGAAGAATTAAAATTTTGGTCAACGTTTTCATATCTTTTTATTTCAAAAAGAGACCATTTTTAAAGCAAGCGACATGACTAATATCATTGTAGAAAAAGATTTTGATCAATTTGCAATTTGGGATTGGAATAAGTGTAGATTCATCATATAATCATTGGAATGCAAGAAGCTGTAGTATTTAAGTCTATTTTTAGTGAAGCGACTATTGGTATAATCGTAGTCAATAGAAAAGGAGAAATCGTACAATCCAATCCTTATCTTGAAAATCTTTTTGGATACTCAAAAGAAGAACTTGTTGGTGAGACCATAGAACTGCTTTTACCAAAAAAGTATAAAAAAGCACATGTGCACCATCGAGATGGATATTTAAAAAATCCTCGACCTCGTGCCATGGGAACGCATGAAGAATTGTTTGGAGTAAAAAAGGATGGTTCTACATTTTCTGTAGCGATTAGTTTAAGCCATACAATGGTTAACAACGAAATGTTTGCTATAGGTTTTGTCTCTGATGATACCAGCAGAAAAAAAATGCTGTCTGATATTTTGGACAGTCAGAATAGCCTCGAAGAGACGCAGAGTTTGGCCCATATTGGAAGTTTTCAGATAATTCTTCCGGAGCGACATGTAAAACTATCAAAGGAAGCCATTCATATATTTGGAATGGATGAAAGTCAACACGCAAACAAGTTGATTAGGTTGTCTGAGATTCAAAAATTTATTGTTCCAGAAGACCGTCAACAAATGATTAAGTCCTTTGAAGAACAATTGGTTACCAAATCTGCTGAGGCAATTACTTTTAAGATTAAAGACGCAAAAGGAAAAGAAAGACATTTGAGTGGGAAAAGAGAAGTCATATTAGATCAAAACAAACAGGTTGTCTCTATACTTGGCTACATTCAGGACATTACACCTCTTAAGCAATACGAGCTGGAATTGGAAGAAAAAATTTTAAAAATACAAAAGGTTGAATCCGATTTAAAACTCCTTAATGATGACTTAGAAAGAAAAGTATTTAATCGGACTGAAGAACTCGAATCTACCATCAATCAGCTTTTGTCTCTAAATAGAAAACTGGAGGACCAGGAAAAGCAACTCGTTATTTCTTTGGAAAAAGAAAAAGAACTAAACGAATTGAAATCTCGATTTGTTTCTATGGCCTCTCATGAATTCAGAACACCACTGAGTACAATTCTATCCTCTGCCAATTTGTTAAAGAGGTACGAAAAGGAGTCACAGCAGGTTCAAAGAGAAAAACATATTGGCCGTATCAAGTCGTCGGTATCTAATCTAACCAACATTCTTAATGATTTTTTATCTCTCAGCAAAATAGAAGAAGGTAAGATCGAAGTAAATAAGGAGGCTGTTGATTTGGTCCCTTTTGTCGAAGGTATTGTTGAAGAAGTTTCTGGCTTGTTAAAAGAAGGACAGGATGTAGTGAGTGAGGTAAATACAAGTTATGATACGATTCATTCGGACCCTAAAATTTTACACAACATCTTATTAAACTTATTGTCAAATGGAATAAAGTATAGTGGAAAAGATGATACAGTTATTTGTAGGATACGAGAAGAAGATAGCTCCTTGATTTTTGAAATTATTGATCAGGGTATTGGTATTCCGAAGGAAGATCAAAAACATTTGTTTTCGAGATTTTATAGAGCGTCTAATGTTGAAAACATTCAGGGCACAGGCTTAGGCTTAAATATTGTGAAGAATTATTCCATACTTCTAGGGGCACAATTGAGCTTTACAAGTTCTGAAGGGGAGGGAAGTATATTTAGTTTAAAATTGGAAGTAGAATAAAAAAACTGGAAATGAAAAAGATATTGGTAATTGAGGATAATCTAGAGGTAAGAGAAAATCTCGTAGAACTTTTAGAGTTGTCTGACTACGAAGTGGATTCTGCTGAAAATGGCAGACTGGGTGTTAAAAAGGCACTAGATTTTTTACCTAATCTTATCATTTGTGATGTGATGATGCCAGAGATGGATGGGTTTGGGGTGCTCAAAGTTTTGAACAAAAACGCAAAGCTTAATCACATACCCTTTATCTTTTTAACGGCAAAGGCCGAAAAAACAGATTTTAGGAAAGGTATGGGATTAGGAGCAGATGACTACCTGACTAAACCCTACGATGATGTTGAGCTTTTGGAGGCGGTAGAACTTCGTCTTAAAAAATCAGAAAAGCTTGCCTCAGATTTTACTTCGTCAGAGGATGGACTGCAACATTTTTTCTCTGAGGCCAAGGCACAAAAAGAATTAGAAAACCTTTCTTTGGATAGAGAATTGCGAAGCTATAATACCAAAGATGAGATTTATGGGGAAGGGCAAAAAGCCAGATGGTTGTATTATATTATAGAAGGGGAGGTGAAACTCTTTCAGACCAATGAATATGGCAAAGTGTTGACCACACAATTGCTAAAAGCAGGTGAGTTTTTTGGGTATTTCCCACTACTAACTGGAGAAAAATATTCTTCAAGTGCAGCGTGCGTCACAGATACTAGCCTTCGACTAATTCCTGAAGAAGATTTTAAAATATTGCTTTTTAATAATAAAGACTTTGCTGCCAAGTTTATAGAAATGATTGCAAACAAAACAATCCAGACAGAACAGAAACTTATTGACATGGCATACAGTTCAGTGCGCAAAAAAGTGGCCAACGCACTTGTTTCTTTTGCAAATTTAGGCGCTAAAGAAACCAGCGGCAATAGCTTAAACATTACGGTATCAAGAGAGGATCTTGCTACTACCGCTGGTACTGCGAAGGAGACCTTGATTCGAACATTATCAGATTTTAAAGCAGAAGGACTTATCCAGCTTCAGTCGAATTCAATAGTAATCGAAGACTTAGAAGAACTAAAAGACTTGATAGCATAAATCATGCGGCCTTTCTGCCCATCGTATCATTACTAAGATCTGGATAGACTGTAATGCTTGGTTTGTCAAAAGCATTTTTTGGGAAAAATCTAATCCCAAACATACATGACAAGAAAATTGGCAAAGCCAAAATGGCCACAACGGGTATATCCAAAACGAATGGAACAACCACCACTGCCATCATTAAATTGAATCTCAAAAATATCGTATCAAAAGAAGCATCATACATTTTCATATCTATAATTTTAAAGTATACTTCAAAGATTATATGATAAAGCAGGTGTTTCTATGACCGCGGTCACCCTAGCATGTGATCCTGATCAATCTTGTGGATGAATGAAGAGCTTTTACTTTCCAATACAGAAATTACTAAAGATCGAATCCAACAAATCGTCGGTATGGATTTCTCCAGAAATTTCTCCAAGGTGATGCATGGCATGACGTAGATCAAGAGCCAGAATGTCCGAAGGAGTTTGATTTGCTAAACCTTCCAACACTGCGTTTAAGTGATTAATCGTTTGTTGTAACGCTTCATAATGACGTGCAGAGGAGATCAAAACTTGGTCGTCTTCCAGCTTATTTGACCTTAAGTTTTGAGAAATCAATTTTTTTAATTGATCTAAGTTTTTGTTTTCCTTCGCAGAGATCAAAAGAGTAGGAGTTCTTCTTGTCAAAGTGCTGACAGACTCTTCGATATCATAGCTGTGACAACTGTGATCGTACTCGTCAAGTTTGGTGAGCACAATGATGGCAGTTTGTTCTTTTGTAAGTCCGAGTGCTTCAAATTTTTTAGCAATGGTTTTTGAGTCTTCTTCTATTTCGTGGGCATAAAGGATGAGCCCAGCATTTTTGACCGCACTTTTGGCTCGTTCTATTCCGATTTTTTCTATTTCATCTTCACTTTCTCTTAGCCCAGCAGTATCTAAGAATCGTAAAATCTTACCATCTAAAATTAACGTGTCTTCAATGACATCACGTGTAGTGCCAGGGATCGAACTCACGATAGCTTTTTCTTCATTAAGCAAAGCATTTAATAAGGTAGATTTTCCTGCATTTGGCGGGCCAACTATGGCGACAGGTATTCCTTCCTTAACCGCATTGCCTTCAATAAAACTTGATTTGAGTTGCTCTAAATCTTTTATGTTTTCTTTTAAATCCGTGATCAATTGACTGCGATCTGCAAATTCGACATCTTCCTCACCAAAATCATTTTCTAACTCCAGCAAACTCGCGAACTCGATGAGTTTAGCACGCATTTGCGCAATAAGATCAGAAATTCCCCCTTTCAATTGGCGCATAGCCAATTGGTGTTGCTCCTTGGATTTAGAGGCTATAAGATCTGCCACTGCTTCGGCACGAGTTAGATCAAATTGACCATTAAGGTAAGCGCGCATGGTAAATTCTCCAGGCTTGGCATATCGCGCGCCATTACGAGTAAACAATTCCAAAATTGACCGAAGGATATAACTTGAACCATGACAACTCAATTCGATGACATCTTCTTTGGTATATGATCGGGGTGCTTTAAATACGCTTGCTAGACATTCGTCCAAAATCAATCCCTCTTCATCTCTTATTTTGCCATAATGGATCGTGTTGGCTTGCGCTTGCAGTAAGTTTTTACCAAAAAAGAAGGTATCAGCCAATGAGATTGCTTGAGGCCCACTTAATCTTATTATACCTATAGCTCCTTCACCATGTGGTGTAGCAAGAGCAACAATTGTATCAGCTAGATCAAATTTCATCTAAAGCCAAAAGTACGGCATTGCGTCATTTTCATTATCTTTTGGAAAACAAAACAACTAACCAATGCAAAAAATTATTGTAGGAGGGCTCCTAGGAGGTATTATTTTATTTATCTGGCAATTTTTGTCTTGGACTGCCTTAAACATTCATGCAAAAGAAAATGTATATACTCCAAACCAACAACAAATTATTGACTGTTTAACCGCTGCAGGATTGACGGATGGAGAGTATATGGTGCCAGGATTACCGCCAGGTTCTACAGCTGAAGAAAGAGAGGCGTTTGGAGCAGATATCGCTGGAAAACCGTGGGCCAAAATAAAATACGGTTCATCCTTTAGTCCAAATATGGGTATGAACATGTTGAGAGGATTTGTAGTCAACTTTATTTCTGCGCTGCTGCTTTGTTGGCTATTATTGAAAATTCCAGATTTGAGTTTTTCTGATGTTCTTCTAGGTTCTCTTGTGGTTGCCGGAATATCGTGGCTCAATATGTCTTACATAGAAAGCATATGGTTTGAAACCAGTAGTATTGGCAATCTCATAGATGCTTTGGCATCGTGGGGGCTTGTGGGTGCTTGTTTAGGATGGTGGCTTAGGCGATAGAAGGCCTATTACTTACCGCCTCCCAACAACGAAACCCCATTTAGATCATGAGTTAAAATCTCCGACATGTAGTCAAAAAATGGTCTAATGGCTTTATACGAAGTGAGCACTTCTTTTTTAAAATCAGAGGTGCAAACCACTTTATCTGCTATTTTTTTGGAGACGATCATTTGTTTGTAACGCAGCAAATCAATCGCCGGATGGTCTTTGGCATATCCTTTAGGCGCAGACTTTACTTGCTCTCCATCAAGTGTTCCAAATTGTGCTTTAAATTTTTTAGAGCTAAGGATTTTACGCAGCGGTTTGTCATCTTGAGCAATATGGGATCGAATGAGTTTTAAGTCTTTGGGCTCTGGTCCCCAAAAGCCAGCTGCGACAAAGGAGTTGCCTGGTGCAATGCGTAAATAATATCCGCCTCTTCGATGCGCACCTTCCCGAGAAAAGGAAAGTCTAAAATCAGGATTATAAGGCGTTTTATCTTTTGAAAATCGAACGTCTCGATAAATTCGAAACATTTTGTTTTTATCGATCTCATCCATTTTTTGGAGCCCTGAAAGAAGATCTGCTTGAAAAGCTTTTACGTTTTCTAAAGCCATTTGATATGTCTCCTTATTCTCCTTAAACCACTCACGGTTGTTGTTTTTTGAGAGTTTTCTACAAAAAGCAAGCGTTGATTTTTCTATTATAGCCATTTGGGAAAAATTTAAATGCTAAAAGTAATAGCATTTTACATCATCTTTAGATTTTTTGTTTTTTGATCTTTTCCCCGAATTGGACCGAAGAAATTTAGGTAAGTCGTTTGGCGTAATTTCAATGGAAAGATAGAGGTTGGCACTTTTTAATTTTGACTTTGTCAAAAACGGCATCACATTCTCACTCCCAAATCTCAAAGGTCCAAAATGAATACCAGTACCTACATGAATAAAATGAAAATCATAATACGAAACGGGTAGATAAATCTGAAGAGGTCCAAGTTTGTATCTTGGGGACACCGTTAAAAATTGAACTCTTTTTAATGTGTTTGCTGGTAGGGCATTTAATCTGGACGAAAAGCCCAAAGATAGATCAGAGTTGATGGGGATATCGGCCATAAGGTTTAGCACTGTTGGCATCCAAATGGTTTTTTCACTTCCTCTTTTGTTATACGCGGCACCAAAAATTTCTACATCCTTGCTCAATTCGTTAATGATAGATTCATCTAAGAATTCACTTTTTAAGGTATAACCTTCTCTTACCTCAAAATGATGATAGTTGCCATTTTTAAATTTTATAAGACCAATATCATTGACTGAGACACCCAATATTATATTTTGATTTTTAGCATTAGGTGCTGCTATTGCATATTGAATTCCAAGATCAAGTCCACCTCCATTCCCAAAGTACATGGGACGATATGATGATTGATTCGTTTCTTCGTCATAGGTATAATTAGAAAATACCCCAGCTTCAAATTCTACGTTTCGCAGCGTAAGGCTGTCAATATGTTTGATGGCTTCGCCTAGAGAAATACTTCGAGCACCAAAGTATTCTCCACCTTTATAAAATTTTGCATTTACACCGAGCGTAAGAATTGTTTCCCTGTCAATATTCTTAATATGACTGTAATTAAATCCCAATTCTACATAATGGACTGCACCGATCTTTGCCTTTGGAAAATCAAAAGGTGATAAGCTTGGAAGTTCGGCAATGTCGTTTAATTCATTCCAATTGGGCGAACTCGCAAACCCGAGTGCTTTGGCATTGCTGAAAACACCGATTGATCCAGAAGGAATTTGAAACTTAAGTGCTGGACCTAAAACCTCAATTTCAAAATGAGCAGAAGATCTTTGGAAATCGTAGGTACTGAAGTCAAACAAAATAGGCAATTCTGACATCGAAGAAATTTCAGAATTGATCAGATCCAAATTGTCTTGTCTTTCTTTAATGAAGGAGGAAATGGATTGATTGTTAAAGGCAATGTAGCTATTGCCAAGGTCAACACCAAAGCCTCCGAGACGAAAATTCCAGCCATAATTTGTCCCACTAGAGGTGGCTGGATTGATTTGTATCATAGAAATGCTTGGGTCTCCCAGACTTTGATACGCAGAGTATCCTTGTGCATAGCAAGAGGCATATGCGAGAAGCACTAAAAATGAAGAGAGATATTTTAAACCGATTTTTTTAGGTGTTTATATCAAAGAGGACACAATTATTTTTCCAAACAGCATTATAACGAGCGTACAATTCAAAATTGTCTTTCAGATGTCATAAAAGAAATCTTAATTCTCAACGCCTTCTTTGTTCTATAGACGATTTAAAACCAGGTAGAGTACATTATGTATGAATTTGCAATCGTAATTTTAACCTTTTCTTATTTGAGCCACATGTCGTTATTTGGAAGGTTTCTATTGATTTACTTGTTGTGCGATTTATTTGGGTTTTTTGCCCTTAAATCACTTTTTACAGAACGACGGAGTATAATCCTTTTTAGCGTTCTGTATTTCTGTGTTTCACTGTTTACGATATACTGTTTTTATCAAATTTGGTATATCGCAAAATCCAGAAGCATGTTTAGTGGTACAGCTGTAAACTTCTATTTGGGCATGTTTTTAACTGCTTTTGTAACCAAGCTGATTTTTGCCGTTCTTTTGCTTTTTCAAGACTTACCTCGAATGTTGTACGGTGGGGGCAAATACTTAGGTTCTTTTTTCAATACTGATATACAAGGGCCTTTTATTCCCTCCAGAAGAAAAATTTTGACAGGCATTGCTGCTGGTATTGCCACGATTCCTTTTGCCACTATGCTTTATGGAGTGACCAAAGGCAAATACAGGTATGAATTAGAAAAGATCAAAGTAAAATTTAATAACCTGCCTTCTGCATTTGAAGGATATAAGATTGTGCAAATCTCTGACATTCATGCCGGAAGTTTAGACAATAAAGAAGAGGTTATGAAAGGGGTAAAACTGATAAATGATTTAAAGCCAGATCTAGTATTGTTTACTGGAGATCTCGTTAATTCCAGCAAAGATGAAGTTGATCCTTATATAGACATCTTCAATAAGATTGAAGCAAAAGATGGAAAGTTTGCAGTGTTAGGTAACCATGACTATTACGGCTTGTATGATTTGTCGGAAGAAGAAAAACCTGCCTACTGGGATGATTTTTTCTCGAAGTACTCCCGTTTGGGCTTTAATCTATTAAATAATTCCAATGCTACAATTCATAAAGGCAAGGAGATGATTCGAGTAGTTGGTGTAGAAAATTGGGGAGCAGGAAGATGGTTTCCCAAAGAAGGGGACTTAGACATGGCTTTAGAAAATGTGGAAGAGGATGATTTTTGCATTTTGCTTTCTCATGATCCTACACATTGGGATGAAAAAGTTTTAGCACATAAAAAACATATTGACCTTACACTTAGTGGCCACACGCATGGATTTCAGTTTGGCATCAAGATGCCAGGGTTTTCTTGGAGTCCTGCACAATACAGATATAAAAGGTGGATGGGCCTGCATGAAGAGAAAAATCAAAAGTTGTATGTAAACAAAGGATTTGGATTTTTGGCATTTCCAGGAAGAGTAGGGATGTGGCCTGAGATTACCTTACTTGAATTACAAACTGCCTAATGGACTACCGTAAATTGTGATTCACTTTTAAAGCCGAGGGATACTCCTTCATATTAGAATTTTATTCTATCAGTGAAATAAAAATTTGATAATTACCGAAGCGTTTTCAAAATTTATTGTCAACTAGATATCATATTTGTGGCATCCATAATAATCTATTAATAATCTTTTTCCCCCGAAGATTACAAGATTCCCCCTAATCATCTGAACACAGTTCCGTAGACGACGGAACACAAACTCATTTTTTTTAACCAAAACTTAAGACATGTGTAAACGATTTTTACGCAATGATAGGGCTATGTCCTTATCTGTAATTCTTTTCATTTTTTGTTTCCAGTTTGTATTGGTTAGTAATGTAACAGCTCAAGGAATTGGCTGTAACAACAGTGTTCAGGTTTCCATTGATGGGACCACATGTAATGCTGTCATTACTCCTGATATGATTTTGGAAGGGGCAGTTCCTCCAGGTGCATTGCTATCGATTGATGGTGGACCTAGAATGCCTTCTGTAGTTGTTACAGAAAAAGGAACATACGAAGTAACAGTTTATGAATCTTCTGCAACGAATGCAAATTCTTGTTGGGGTACAATGACTGTTGAAGACAAGATCGCTCCAGTAATCACAGGAAGCGCTAATGCACAAGCATGTGCTGCAACACCTTATGCAACTGATTTTGCAATTGGTGGTCCAGTCGTTAATCTTGATTTTGCTGATGAAGATTGTAGAGCTTTAGCTTCTTACTTTGTTGCCGGTACTTTACCTGCAACAGGTTCAATTCCATTAGCTTATACAGTAACACCTGTAACAATTTCAGTTAATGGAGCGTATACATTTACTCCTCAAAACGGAGCCGCATGTAACTATGTGTTTAACTTGTATCCTGCTGGTGCTTTTGATCCAGCTGATCCTTGTAATACAGATAACTTACTTGCTTTTGGTGGCCTTTCTACCATTAGCGGTATTTCACAAGCGGGTACTGCAAGTTTAGATGCAGGTAATTACGAACTTGTTATATGTTCCATCGACCCAACTTGTTCGGATGTTATATTGAGAGAATGTACTTTCTCTTGTAATAACTTAACTGCTCTTTTAGATGGTGAAATCTACAATGCTCAGCCTCTAGTTGACGAATGTAATGATTACACATGTGACTTTGCAGATGTAGTTCTTACTGACATTTGTAACGGTTCAATAGTAACCAGAACATGGATTTGTGAAGATGATTGTGGGAATATTTCGGCTACTTATGATGAAGTATTTACAATCGACCCGGTGGATTTGAACGAGGTATTGGCACCAGACCCATCTGTTTATACTTCTTGTGGAGTAGATTCAGATCCTCAGTCAATTTATGATTATTTAATAGACAATGGATTTTCTGAGCAAGTTGCTCTTAACTCGGCGTGGCCAATGTACTATGGTTCCGCAATGGATGAACAAACAATTTGTAATATAGCTGTAACTTATACTGATCAAGTAATACCTACTTGTGGATCAGGTTGTAACGGCAATTCTAAAGTAATTAGAACTTGGAATTTGGTAAATTGGTGTCAGCCTGGTAGTGCTCCACTAGTTTTTGTTCAAGTAATTATTGCTCAGGACAACGAAGGTCCAACTATTACTTTAAATCAAACAGAATTTACTTCTTCTGTACACCCATGGACTTGTGAAGTAAACTTTACTGCACCAGAACCAGATATTCTTCACGATAATTGTGACAATATAGTTACCTATGAAATTACAGGTCCATTGGGGTCTGTGGTAAATGGGAATGTTGTTACTGGTTTAGGTATTGGTACGCATACACTTACTTATACTGCAGTTGATTGTTGCGGAAATCAAACGGTAGAAACTATTACACTTTATGTAGTAGATGAAACACCACCGGTTGCCGTTGCAACTCAGGACATTGTAGTATCGTTAACATATGATGGTGCTGGACTTGATGGCGGGGCGAAGTTATTTAACACTAGTGTTGATAACGGTTCTCATGATGGTTGTACTGATGTGTTCTTCGAAATTAGAAGAGATGATGGTACTGCTAGTAGTCCTGCATGTGGAGTTACGGGTAATTCAACATATAATAATGACGGTCATTCTTTTGATAGTAGTACTGATCCAGATGATGGCGAATTTGTTAAATTTTGTTGTGATGACGTTTATGGCCCTAACGGAGTAGATGTTGATGGTGATGGGATTAATGATTACGGTATAGTCAAAGTTTGGATGCGAGTATTCGATCTAAATGGAAACTATAACGAAACATGGACAAACGTAAGAGTGGAAGACAAGCTTGCGCCATACTTAACTTGTCCTCCAGACATTACTATTGATTGTGATGATGATCCAAGCAACCTTGATATGGTTGGTGAGGCAGTTTCAACAAGTCCTTGTGGAAACAAGAGTGTAATTTATGTTGACAACGTTAACATGAACAGTTGTAACTATGGTTACATCAATAGAAAGTGGTCAGTAGTAGGCAGACCTGATGTTTTCTGTGTACAAAGAATAGATATTTTACCAGGTGATCCATTTGATGGTGATGATATCCAATGGCCTAATGATGTAGAAACAGATTGTACTGATTTAGGATTTACAGGAATCCCAACTTGGGTTTCAGGTGCTTGTGATATTGTAGCACACAGCATGGAGTCTGATACTTTCTACTTTGAAAGTGGAGCTTGTTTGAAGGTTTTAAATCAATTTACTGTGATTGATTGGTGTCAGTATGATCCAAACGATCCATTGTCAGGCGGGATATGGTATCATACCCAAGTTGTTAAAGTAATTGATAACGAAGGTGCTACAATGACATGCAGCGATGTAATGTTAGAAGTAAATGATCACGAAGACAGCGATAATGATGGAGTAATATGTGAAGGTGTAGGTTTAACGCTTACAAATACAGCGATGGATAATGGTGCATGTGCAAGTGACTGGTTGAAATGGGAAGTTTCAATCGATCTATGGGGAGATGGTTCGTACGAATATGTTTATAGCAGTGCTTTACCATCTAATAACCCATATTATTTAGCACCTACTTCCAATGGTGGCGTAGTTACAGTTAACTTGCCAGACATCGATGGTAGTATGAATAACCACAAAGCTTTGTGGAAAGTGACTGACGGTTGTGCTAATACTGTTTCTTGTACCCAATACTTTATGGTCGTGGACAAAAAAGCGCCAACTCCATATTGTGTTAATATCAGTACTGCATTGATGCAAAGTGGGACTGTAGATTTATGGGCAATTGATTTTGATTTAGGCGCATCTGATAATTGTACTGAACAAGATGATTTGCGTTTTACTTTCTCTGACGTACCACCACATAACGATCCCTCATATATACCATCATTAAGTAGTTCTGCTCATACTTTTGACTGTTCTGATATTCCTGATACACCTGGTGCTCAAGTTCCAGTTAATGTATATGTATGGGATGAAAAGGATAATTACTCCTTCTGCACAGTTTATCTGACACTAATTGACAACAATAACGCGTGCGGTCTAGGCACTTTAACAGCACCAATTGCAGGTAGAGTATCTACTGAAGTGGGAGAAAATGTTGAAGATGTACAGATGGAATTAAGTACCGATGGTATTGTTGGATTCCCTATTAATCAAATGACTAATGCAGCAGGTGATTATGCATTCTATAATAACCCAATGTATTTAGATTATGAGGTGCAAGGTAATAAGTCGGATGACTATATGAACGGTGTAAGTACTTTAGATCTACTTTTGATCCAAAAGCACTTGTTAAACATTCAGCCATTTAATTCACCATATAAGGTAATTGCAGCTGATGTAAATAGTGATTCTAATATATCTGCGATTGATTTGATCGAATTGAGAAAATTAATTTTAGGTATTTATTTAGAATTACCAAGCAATGATAGTTGGAGGTTTGTAGATGCTGGACAGACGTGGTCTAATGCTATGGATCCATTCCCATTCACAGAGGTATTACAACTTGCAAATGTGACCACTCCAATGATGGCTGAGGACTTTGTAGGGGTGAAGATTGGTGATGTAAACAATACTGTTCAAGCGAATGCTGTTTCGGTAACGACCGAAAATAGATCGCCAAAAAGCTTTAAAATGGTAGTTGAGAATGTGGAAGTGGCCGAAGGTGATAATATTGAAATCTCTTTTGTTGCCAAAGAAGCAATGTCATTATCAGGATATCAGTTTACTTTGAATACAGCAAATCTTCAATTTAATGAAGTGAAGAGTGGCTTATTGAATTCAAGCAACATTGGTATTCACGAAGGTGCTTTGACGGTATCTTGGAATGATATTGAAGACTTAGAAGTGAGAGAAGGACAAGAATTGTTCGTTTTGAGTTTTAATTCTAAAGAAAATGCTCAATTGCAAAACACGATATCTCTGACAGATAGGTTGTTAAGATCTGAGGCATACGTATCCAATGGGTCCGAAATTTTAGATCTAGATTTAGAATTTAGAAACGGAACAGAAATCGATGAGACATTTGTTCTGTACCAAAATGAGCCTAACCCATTTACACAAGCTACAACTATAGGGTTTGATTTGCCAACACATGGTGAAGCAACGCTTACTGTTTTTGATGTTAGTGGTAAAGTAATTACTCAGGTTCAAAGAGACTTCGAAAAAGGATTTAATCAAATCACTTTGAATAAATCAGATATTCCAGTTGCTGGTATTTTATACTATCAATTAGAAAGCGGAAGCTTTACAGCGACCAAGAAGATGATCCTTATTGATTAATAAGGCCAAAATCTAAGGCGTAAAGCCTAGAACTAAGGGAAGACAGCTTGCTGTCTTCCCTTTTTTATTGGTATCATATAATAAAAATTTCATATGGCATGAATATTGAACTTCTACAGCGTTTAAGATTGAGTAAGGTTATTAAACAAAGCAATCGGTCAGTGTTTCGTCGCATTGACCGATATTTTTTTGTCTAAACACATATGAATTTTACATATTAAATAAAATTCAATATGAATTCATCTTTTTTTATCTTTATCCCCGAATGTTCTATTGTCTCTGAGTAATTAATTATCTCAGAGAAGTTTTCGATAGGATAGAAATAAAAAAACCTACTTGAGATGATGTCTAGACTTAAGCAAATTATTCTGTTCTCGCTTTCATTTATGCTTTATTCCATAGGCTCAGTTGCGCAAAGTGATTGTCCCCAAATTGGATTAGCTAAATCATTGAGCTCAATGAGTGAGAATGCCAATGGAAGCTTTTCATTAGTTTTTGAGATGACAATTCAAAATTTGTCTTCCGAAAGCTTAACTGATTTAAGGCTTTATGATAACGTTAAGGATCAATTTGCAAATGCTTTGGTATCAAACTTTAATACCAATTTTAGTGGCAATACTTTGGCTACCAATCCAAATTGGAAAGGATTCCCAACTTCCAATATATTGTCAAGCGGACAATCCATTGCGGGGTACTCTTCACAAACCGTATTCATTGGTTTTGATGTTGCCGTAGATGATTCAGTATTATCACTTAACAATCAGGCAAGTGTAACAGCGTCTTTTGATGTAAGTCTATTCCCAAGCACATGTGGAGAAGCATTTGATGAATCCACAGATGGGACCAATCCGGATCCTAATGGATCAGGGGAAGCGGAAGAAAATCTCCCTACCTCGATTAGCTTTCCCGAGCCAGAGTTTTGTCAGCTTGAAGAAGTGAGTTCTTTGTTGTTTAGTATGGATGATTGTTTGTCTTTTGCAGGCGATATTTCTCAAGCAGATTACTCCGAATTTGTTGCTACTTCACAAAATGTGGCAGGAGAAACAAGTTTTGAAGTAGTAGGTGGTAATCTATACCGAAATAATCCATATCAAAACCCGCATTCATGTACCCCTGGTGTAAGTGGAAGTGCGATGTGTGTAGGTTCATTGAATAGTTGCGAATTTGAAAGCGGCAGCGATAAAGCGGTGCGTTTTGATATTCAAGTGAATCCTGGAAATGACGGCGAAGGGCAATTAAGTTGTTTAAGTTTTTATCAGTCAGCCCCACAATATTTCAATTGGATTGATGGTTCTTGGGGACTAAATAACTTGCCCAGATCATATGGGATCCGCGTATTGGTAGGAAATAATGTGCTCTATGAGCAAACAGGTATACCTACAACACTTGATTATACCTTTCAAAACTTTGATTTCACTGATATACCTGGCTTTACAGTTTCCGAAACTACAGTTTTCACCTTCGAATTGTTGGCCTATTGTACTGTTGGGAATGGAAGTTTGATCAATGCATGGGACTTGGATGAAATTCAAATAAGTTATAAGGAAAGAGAAAATATTAATGGTGGAGCCATTTCATTTGATGGAGGAGTGGATAATTATGAAGTATGTATAGAGGAGCTTCCTTCAGATTTGGGACTAACTGTCAATGGCGCCGCGGGCAGCAATTCAAATTGGATTCTAACTGATACAAATGGAGAAATTTTACGCTTGGAAGATGGACCATCTTTTCCGTCCTTAGCGATTGGAGAATATAGTGTCTATCATGTGTCATATGTCGATATAACAGGTTTAGCCATTGGACAAAATATCAGTGATTTGGAAGGATGCTTTGGTTTATCTAATCCTTTAGCATTAGGAGTTTACAGTAATCCAACGGTTTCAATATCATCAGTTGTCGATGCTACATGTGGTTTAGACAATGGATCAATTTCAATCACTGCCTCTTCGGATAATGTACCGAATACATATGCATGGAGTAATGGATCAACGACAATGAACTTGAATGATTTAGCTCCTGGTAATTATTCTCTTACAGTTACCAATGTGCATGGATGCAGTGCAACTGCCTCTGCAACAATAGACAGTTCTGTTGGAGTAGAGATCACTGTTACTTCTACAAACACGACATGTGGTGATTCTAATGGTACCGCCACTGTATCGGTTGTAGCAGGTAATGGTGGATATACTTATGACTGGAGTAATGATACATCATCCTCAAATCTAAGTGGCCTCGCTGCCGGAAATTATATTGTTACAGTAACAGATTCAGCTGGATGTAGCGCTACAGAAAATGTAACTATAGGAGCTAGTGAAAATCCGGTTGTCAACATTTCTAGTCTTCAAAACACTTCTTGTGGAGAAGATAATGGTAGTGTTGCGCTTCAGGTCACAGGAGGTTACACCTATGACTGGAGCAATGGAGCGACTTCATCAAGTCTCGAAAACCTTGCTCCAGGGAATTATTCGGTGACTATTACTGATGCAGCAGGATGTTCTGTTGAAGAGAATATAGAAATAGAGGCAAGCAGTGCTCCAATTATAGTTGTAAATGCAACGAATACTACATGTGGTGAAGACAATGGAAATATTACTACAAACACCTCTATGGGCTCAGGAGGTTATACTTACATGTGGAGCAATGGTTCGACAGCAGCGAGCCAAAGCAATCTATCCGCTGGTAATTATACAGTTACGGTCACAGACTCAGAGGGTTGTACCGATGTAGGAACAGCAAGTGTAGGTGCGAGTGATCATCCAACGATTCAAATTAATTCAACCAATACCGAGTGTGGTGAAGATGATGGAAGCATTAGTGCGAGTGCAACTGGGGGCTCAGGAGGATATACCTTCATGTGGAGTAATGGATCTGCGGCAGCTAATCAAAGCAATTTGCCTGCAGGTAATTATTCTGTCACTGTTACTGATTCCAATGGTTGTACGGATGCAGGTTCTGTTAATGTTGGCGGAAGTGCTAATACCAATAATGGTGGAAATATCCAATTTACAGGGGGAGCTTCTAATTACAAGATATGTCTAAATGAGTTTTTAGGAGATTTCGGAGTAGAGCTGACAAACGAAGAGGGCTCAAACTTAAACTGGATTTTGACTGACAACAATGGAAATATACTCAACGTCTCTCAAGGTACGGCATCATTGCCTGATGCGACGCCAGGAGAATATCTCATTTATCATATAGCCTATGACTACATCCAGGGATTAAATACAGGACAAAATGTATCTAATCTTACAGGATGCTTTGATTTATCAAATTCAATTACTGTTTCGATATGTGAGAATCCAGTAATTACTACTGTTACTGTAGAAGACACGTCCTGTGGAATGGATAATGGTTCTATTTCGATAGTAGCGACTACTTTAAATCCGCCGAATACATATGCATGGAGTAATGGCTCTACTGAAATGAATCCTTCAGGTTTGGCACCAGGGACATATACAGTAACCGTTACAAACTCTAATGGATGTACAGGTACAGCTTCTGCTGAGGTAGGAGATTCAGAAGGAATAGAAATCACTTCATCTTCGACCAATACATCTTGTGGAGAATCGAATGGATCTGTAAATGTTTCAGTTGTATCCGGAAATGGAGGATATACTTATGCATGGAGTAATGGGTCTTCTTCAGCCAGTCAAAACAATATTCCTTCAGGTACATATTCTGTAACCGTTACTGATTCAGAAGGCTGTACAGATGTCGAAACAGTGAATGTAGGAGCTAGTGAAACTCCAACATTAAATGTGGTTTCAGTAAATGATACTTCATGTGGCTTTGATAATGGTTCTGCCATAGTATCAGCCTCAGGAGGTTCTGGTGGTTATACATATATGTGGAGTAATGGAGCCTCAGCAACATCGCTATCTGATTTACCGGCTGGCACATACAATGTTACAGTAACTGATGCTGCAGGTTGCACGGATGAAGTTAGTTTCACTATAGAATCGAGCAGTTCCCCAATTACTGAAGTTGGATCTCAAAACACTTCATGTGGAGAAGATAATGGAAGTATTGATTTAACGGTTAGTGGTGGCTCAGGAACTTACACGTACACTTGGAGCAATGGAGCGTCGGCTGCCAATTTGTCAAGTTTAGCATCTGGCAGTTATTCGTTTACAGTAACTGATGCTGCAGGCTGTACGGATTTTGGGACTATAAATATTGAAGGAAGTGAAAGCCCAATGTTAAATATCACTTCTATCATGGATACTTCATGTGGAGAAGACAATGGTAGCGTTTCTATTTCAGCTACTGGTGGATCTGGAGGAAATAGTTTTTCTTGGAGTAATGGAGCCTCTTCTGCCAGTGAAATTAATCTATCCAGTGGCACTTACTCAGTAACCGTGACTGATGTAGTAGGTTGTACTGATGTTATAACTTTTACCATTCAAGGAAGTACTGCACCCATAGTTAGTTTGAGCTCGACAGATACAACTTGTGGGGAAGTTAATGGTGGAGTCAGTGCGACAACGAATCAAGGTGTTGCCCCTTATAGTTATTTGTGGAGTAATGGTTCAACGGCATCCAGTCAATCAAATATAGATGCTGGTAGTTATTCGGTAACTGTCACAGATGCTGAAGGATGTACCGATATAGGCAGTGTAAATGTTGGGGCAAGCGAAAGCCCTACTTTAGTACTTAGTGCAGAACCAACAGAATGCGGATTAGATAATGGGTCGGTAAATGTCACCGCTACAGGTGGTATTGGTGCCTATACGTATGATTGGAGTAATGGATCTAATAGTGCAAGTCAATCAAACTTAAGCGCAGATACCTATACCGTTACGGTAACGGATGCCGTGGGTTGTGAGAGCGTTGAAAGCGTGACAGTTGGTGGAAGTAATAATTTAAGCAATGGAGGTGATATATCATTTTCTGGAGGGCAATTAGAATATAAGATTTGTTTGAACGAAATGGTTGGTGATTTTGGCATAGAGCTTATAAATGAAAACGGTCTCAATTACAGATGGATTTTGGCTTCGCAAAATGGAGAGATCTTAAATATAGTTGAGGGCATTGCCTTTTTCCCAGATGCTACAGTAGGAGAATACCAAATTTATCACGTGGCTTATGATTACATTGATGGCTTAGAGGTGGGTGAAAATATTTCCCAACTATCAGGATGTTATGATCTTTCAAACGCAGTCACTATTTCTATATGTGAAAACCCTGTAGCAACAATTGATTCTGTAGAGGATTCATCATGTGGGGTTAATAATGGATCGATAAACATTAGCGTAAGCAGTTCTAATGGTCCAAATACCTTCGATTGGAGTAACGGATCTAGTCAGATGAACCTTTCGGATTTAGCTCCTGGAACATATACGGTAACAGTAACAAATAGTAATGGATGTACTGGTGTAGCTACTACAACAGTAGAAAGTTCGATAGGCTTAGATATTAGTCAATCTTCAACCAATACCTCTTGTGGAGAATCAAATGGTACAGCAAGCGTTTCTGTCGTTTCTGGCAATGGCGGATATAGCTATACTTGGAGTAATGGCTCATCATCATCAGCTCAAGATAATTTGGCAGCTGGGACATACACGGTCACGGTAACTGACGCCGAGGGCTGTACAGCTGTGGGTACTTTTTCTATTAGCGAAAGTACAAGTCCAACTCTTGCAATAAGTGGGGTTGATACAAGCTGTGGGGAGGACAATGGATCGGCTACAGTAAGTGTTACTAATGGCAATGGCAGTTATGACTACTTATGGAGTAATGGTTCTGAAGATCCAATGCTAAGTAGTTTAGCACCTGGAAATTATTCGGTAACAGTAACTGATGAAAACGACTGTCAAGGGATAGCAAATATTACTATTGGGGCAAGTTCTAGCCCTACGTTGGATATTACGGAAACCGACACATCTTGTGGAGAATCAAATGGAGCCCTAAATGCTGTTGCTTCCGGTGGAACTGGTGGATATACTTTTAATTGGAGTAATGGAGGTACAGCACCTGTCCAAACCAATTTAATACCGGGGACCTATGAAGTCACGGTAACTGACTCTGCAGGTTGTTCTTATGTCGCAAGTATGAATGTAGGCTCAAGTGAGGTGCCAGTGGTATCTCTAACAGCAATAAATACCACATGCGAATTGGCAAATGGAAGTGTTAGCTCAAGCACAATAAACGGAGTTGCTCCTTACACCTATGAATGGAGCAATGGCTCAAATGCAACAAGCATTGATGATTTGGCTGCTGGAGTATATACAATTACAGTAACAGATCAAGAAGGATGTTCTGCTATAGAAAGTATTGAAGTGTTGGGTAGTACTAACCCTGTTGTATCTGTAGATGAGGTTGGTACGTCATGCGGGGAATCAAATGGAAGTGTTTTAGCAACAGCTACAGGTGGAGTTGGAGGATATACCTACGAATGGAGCAATGGAGTATCTGGAGACTCTCAAATTAATTTGGCTGCGGGTGTATATTCAGTAACAGTGACTGATGCAAATAATTGTACTGATGTATCCATAATAACTATTGGAAGTAGTTCAAATCCTAGTCTTGATATTTCAGTAGTCAATACTAGTTGTGGAGAGGATAACGGTGCCTTAACTGTAGTTGCCTCAGGTGGTACAGGAGTGTATACCTATTTATGGAGTAATGGAGGCACGGAAGCTACACAAGTTGGTTTAGATCCTGGAACTTTTTCAGTGACTGTAACTGACTCAGCAGGATGTTCAGTTGTTTCAGATATGGATATTGACTCGAGTGCGACTCCTGAGGTTGTGGCTACTTCGAATCCGACCAGTTGTGGTGAAACTAATGGATCTGTAAACACTAGCGTGACGCAAGGTATAGCCCCTTATTCTTACTTATGGAGCAATGGTTCTAACGAGGCAAACCAGTCAAATCTCCCCTCTGGCGGTTATACCGTTACGGTTACTGATGCTGCAGGATGTTCCACAGTTGCCGATGTATTCGTTGAGAGTAGCTCTGGACCTACGGTATCCATCGAAGGTGATGACACGTATTGTGGTTTTGCTAATGGAAGCTTAAATGCATTTTCTATGGGTGGAAGTGGAGGATACACCTACGCATGGAGTAATGGAGCCAACGGACCAATTTTAAATGATTTGGCAGCCGGAAACTATAGTGTCACAGTTACTGATTCAGAGGGTTGTACGGATGAAACTAGTTTCTCTGTGGGCGCGAGTGTAAACGAAAACAGCGGAGGCATTATAAGTTGTGCAGACGGCAATAGTGTGAAAAATATTTGTGAGGATGATGCCGATCTTTTATTTATGGCTCTTGCAAATAATTCTGGTGCTAATTCATCTTGGATTGTCACAGATCAAAATGGGTTGGTAACTTCTGTTTCAGGTAATCCAATTGATATTTCTTTATTACCGCAAGGTAATTATACCATTCAACACCTTAGTTATGACAATACTTGTGGCCAAATGATCATTGATACTGATCAAAATGTGGTTGGAGCTGGTGCGGTTACATTGGATTTAGAGGATGCCAATTGTGCAAGCCTGGCAACATTTTTTGTTGATCCAGTACCGCCAACCGGGACATTCAATTTGCCAATTAAAGAATTTACCATTACTATAGCTGAAGCAGGGTTCTATAATTTTACACCCGCTCAGTCATGCGATTATGTGTTTAATCTTTATCCTTTAGGAGGATTTAACCAAAATGATCCTTGCAGCACGAACAACCTATTGGCCTTTGGAGGATACTCCGAAACAAATATGGGCTTTGTTCAAAATGGTGGGGCATATTTAACTCCAGGTGATTATCAATTAATTATTTGTTCCACACTTTTCGCTTGTACAGATAATATTGCAAATGGTGCTCTTACCATAAGTTGTTTGGACTTAGCACCGGGTGGTTTACTAACTGATTTGGAAGGCTGCTATGATATATCTAATCCAGTGGCTTTGAATATCAATCCTCAACCGAGTTTAGGTCTAAGCAATATAAGTCACACTACCTGTGGGCAAAACAATGGTAGTGCAACAGTAAATGCTACTGGTGGAAGTACAGGGTATAGTTACAGTTGGAGCAATGGTGGTGTTGGAAGCTCCCAAAACAATTTGACTTCTGGTATATATACTGTTACTGTTACCGATGTTTCAGGATGTACAGATGTGACAAGTCTTGAAATTCTTCCTTCCACAGAGCTAGCGGTTTCGATCAATGCTCAAGATGAGGAATGTACGGATGCAACAGGATCGATTGCATTGACTGTTACTTCTGGCACACCATCCTACCAATATAATTGGAGTAACGGAGCAACAAGTGCTTCACTTAGTGGATTATCTGCTGGGCAATATTCGGTCACTGTAAGCGACGCAGAAAATTGTTCTGTAGTAAGATCCGTTACCATTAATAATATTACCGATTTGGAGATTGCAGTTACTGGAGAACATACCTGTTGTGGAGAAAATAATGGTTCGGTAAATGTGACTTATGAATGTGCAGTTGATCCGGTTCAAATTCTTTGGAGTAATGGAGAAACTACCGCTCAAATAAATGATTTAGCTCCAGGATTATATACTGTGACAGTAACCGATAATACAGGACAATCCGAATCAGGATCATTTACTGTATTGAGTTCTACTAGTCCTAATGCCACTGCTACAGCTGTGGGTACAACATGTGGAGCTAATAATGGTTCTGCTATGGTATCTGCTGTGCAAGGAACATTGCCATATACGTATCAATGGAGTAATGGAGCATCAACTCCTAATATTTCTGGTCTACCCGCAGGGAATTATACTGTTACGGTAACGGATGCAAAAGGCTGTGAGTCCATTCGACAAGTAGTGGTTGATGGAAGTATTACTCCTGATGCCGGAATATTAACTGGAGGGCCTTTTTATTTCTGTGTAGACGATATGCCTGACTTCGTTGATGGTATAGAAGTAAATAATGCTATAGGAACCAATGGGACTTTTGTGGTAACCAATGCGGCTGGCGAAATTTTAGGATTACCAGAGACCCTTGCGCAACTAGAAAGCATTGACTTTAATGAGGCTGGGGTAGGTGAATGTTACATTTGGTATGTGACTTATGAAGATGTGATTATAAATCTTGCGATGGGTTCAAATGCCAATGCATTAGCTGGATGTTATGATATTGTCGGTCCGATAGAAGTGAACCGAATTAATATCCAAGTGGTAAATCCTAAGTTGACGTTTGATCTAAATGCGTGCGCTGCGAATAATAATTTTGACGAATTTGATGCAGATTTTGATAGCTATCCTGGATGTACATCTTACGAAGTAATTGGAGGACATTTAGAAGGTCCCAATTCTCATTCTTGTACTCCTGGATTTGAAGGAGTGGCATTGTGTATATCAGCTGAAAATGGCTGCGCATATGATCCTTCAACAACCAAGAAAATTACTATTCCGATTCGAGTTACTCCTGGATCAAATGGGATTGGTTCTATTGAGCAACTTACGTTCCATGAGCAAGCTCCATATAATTTTGTTTGGACAGACGGAACGACCGGAGCCAATAACTATCCTTCAAAACTAGCGGTTAGAATTTTGAAAGGGGGAACTTTAATCTTTGAAGAAACCGAAATTCCTACAAGCAGAACGTGGAATTTAAATGAATTCGATTTTACAAATAACCCAGACTTTATAGTAAATGCGGTTACTGACTTTACGATTGAATTTATTCCTTATTGCGCTGATCCTACTTCTTCGGTTTCTGTGTCAATTTGGGATATCGATAATATAATGATCTCGACCGAATGCGAAGCATCACCTGTAGGCGGTTTTTTAAGTGGAGGTCCTTATTCCTTCTGTAAAAATGGAAACGCAGATTATATTACGGACTTACAACTTAGCAACTTCTTGGGTACTTCCGAATTGGTACTACTCAACTCTAATGATGTCATCGTCGAAAGCTTTAGCTCGTTTACTGAATTGTCAAATTATAATCTAGATGGATTGGAAATTGGCAATTATCAAATAGTGAATGTAAGTTATTATGGAAGTACTGCAGGGATAGTTCCGGGCAATGATTTTTATGCGGACGTTTTGGGTTGTATGGATACTTCCAACCCAATAAATATTGAAATCACAGATTGTGTAAGCAACATTTCAGTATTCCCGAATCCGACAAGTACGAATATTAATTTACAATTGAATGTGTCACGCTATGATAAATTGACCTATCAGATTTTTGATCAATTGGGTCAAGAGCAATTCAGGTATAAGTCTGACAATAACTTACGACAAGTTATAGAAATTGATTTAAGTTCTTTAAGACCAGGAACCTACATGCTCAAAGTCAATGCGAACGGCTTTATTAAAACCAAGCAAATTGTAATTGTTAACTAAAAACATCAATTGATTGATAGTTAATCTCAAGTTTAAAATATTAAGATGCCAGTCCCGAAAGGGACTTGGCATTTTTTTGTTAGAAATCCGACGAAAATTAGTTTGGTTGGAAGAGAATTTAAGAATCCGACCCAATTTGGGTTACTTTATAACACACCTTAGTCATAAGATTAAACAGACGTATAAGTCATTGACAACTAGGCGACATTTAAATTTAAATGCCCTTGTTTTTTTTTGAACTAATTAAGAGTAGTATGAAAAATCTAAACCGTATAACGAGGATAGCACTCCTTGTTTTTTGTTTTTCGATGTGTTTTTTATTGAATGTATCAGCTCAAAATTGTGAACCGGAGACTTTGTCTTCGATTTGTATTGATTTTGATGACTGTTATTCTTTTTCAGGGGATGGATCTGCAGCGGATTACTCTGAGTTTACAGGGGAGGTAACAAATCATCCTGAGGGTTCTCAATTAGAATTGGTTGGAGGACATTTGTATGTAAATAATCCAGATGTTAATCCGCATTCTTGTACTACAGGGAATAATGGTACTTCTGCCATGTGTGTAAGTTCTAATACCTCCTGTGACTTTGAAGACGACAGTGATCGTGCTGTACGGTTTGATATTCTTGTTACACCAGGAAATTCTGGGTCAGGGTCTTTAAGCACTTTGAGTTTTTATGAGGCCGCTCCAGAATATTTTCTTTGGAATGCAGGTGCACAAGGACTCAATAATTATCCTCAACGTTATGGAATTAGAGTTACTGTTAATGGGGTAGAAATTTTCAAACAAATAGATATAGCTACCACACAGGACTATACTTTAGAATCTTTTGATTTTTCTGGTATACCTGCTTTTACAGTGAGTAGCCCAACTACTTTTTCTTTTGAATTGCTAGGATATTGTACTGTTGGAAATGGTGGCTTCATTAATGCTTGGGATCTTGAGGATATTAAGATTAATGAAAACAACTATACCACAGTAGAGGGGGGACAAATTACTTTTGACGACGGTAGTGTAATTAAGAATATTTGCGAGGGAGAAGAAGAACAAATTTTCATGGCATTGTTGAATAATGTTGGAGAAAATTCTGCATATGTTGTATTAGACGAAAATGATAATATAATCCAGGTGGATAATAATCCAATCGATGTCACTGGATTAACTCCAGGGTGTTACACCATACATCACATAAGCTATGTAGGTAATTGTGGGGAGATTATAGTAGACACGGATCAAAATGTTGTGAGCAGTGATGTCGTAACGCTTGATTTGCAAGATCCGCAATGTGCTGCTCTTGCCACATTTTTTATTAATCCTGTTCCACCAGCGGGCACCTTTGATTTACCAATAAAGGAGTTTACTATTTCTATCCCAGAGGATGGATATTATAGCTTCACGCCAGCGGAATCATGTGATTACATTTTTAATCTGTATCCTTTAAATGGTTTTGATATAAACAACAGTTGTAGTGTGGCAAATCTATTGGCCTTTGGAGGTTATTCCGTAACAAATGGTGGCATTACACAAATTGGAGGCGCATATTTGACGGCAGGAGATTATCAATTGATTGTTTGTTCGACATCTTTTGCATGCACTGATAATATTACAGGTGGTGCAATAGCCATTTCATGTTTAGGCTTAGCGCCAGGTACTGGGATAAATGATTTGGATTTTTGTCATGATTTGTCGAATGGAGTTGAGCTTTGTATAAATGAAAATCCAAACGCAACGATTTCCGCAACTGATACCAGTTGTGGTGCTACTAATGGAACAGCATCTGTCAATGTTTCTGGCGGAGATAGTCCTTACACATATGTATGGAGCAATGGTGCTTCAGGGTTAACACAAAATAATTTACCAGCCGGGACTTATACTGTAACTGTTACGGATGCTCAAGGCTGTTCTGATATTGCAAGTGCAACGGTAGGTACGAGTGCTGCACCTTCAGTTGATGCTACTTCAACAGATACTAGTTGTGGAGAAAATAATGGTACTGCGACAGCAAGTGCAAGTGGAGGCAGTGGAACTTATACGTATCTATGGAGCAACGGGTCGTCAGATGCTACTCTAGATAATTTAGCTGCTGGAGATTATACTGTAACTGTTACAGATGCGGAAGGCTGTACGGCATCATCTACCACTACAGTTGGTTCAAGTTCAAACCCAAATGATGGAGGACAAATAACTTTTGATGACGGAAGCGTAATCAAAAACATTTGCGAGGGTGATGAAGAACAAGTATTTATGGCTCTATTAAATAATGTTGGTGCAAATTCTGCTTGGTTAGTCTTGGACGAAAATGATGATATTATACAGGTTGATAACAACCCAATTGATGTAACAGATCTGAATACGGGATGTTATACCATTCAACATATAAGTTATGATAGTTCTTGTGGCGAATTTACGGTTAACACAGATCAAAATGTGGTAAGTAGTGATGTTGTTACTCTTGATTTGGAAGATCCTGAATGTGCTGCTTTGGCATCGTTCTTTATAAATCCTGTACCACCTGTTGGAACGTTTGATCTTCCTATTAAAGAATTTACTGTAACTATTCCAGAAGATGGATACTACAGTTTTACCCCAGCAGAATCATGCGATTATATATTTAACCTTTACCCTTTAAATGGTTTTGATATCACCAACAGCTGCAGCGTAGATAACTTATTAGCTTTTGGTGGGCACTCCGATCAAGATGTCGGAATTACACAAATTGGTGGCGCATGCTTGACCGCCGGTGATTATCAATTGATTGTGTGCTCAACTTCATTTGCATGTACTGACAATATTGCTAATGGGGCAATAACTATTTCTTGCGCTGGGATTAAACCTGGAATGGGTCTGAACGAATTGGATTTATGTCATGATTTATCAAATCAAGTTGAATTATGTATAAACGAAAACCCATCAATTACCATTGATCAGACTACTGATACTAGTTGTGGAAACGCTACAGGAAGTGTTAGCGTTAGTGCTCAAGGTGGAACAAGTCCTTATACTTATTCATGGAGCAATGGTTCTACAGGGTCAACGATAAATAATTTGGCAGCAGGTACATATACAGTTACAGGAACAGATGCTCAAGGCTGCACAGATATAACAACTATAGAAATTGGATCGAGTGAAAGTCCTGTAGCGAATGCTACATCCACCAATACAACTTGTGGAGAAGATAATGGAAGTGTGAGTGCGAGTGCAACAGGCGGAAGCGGTGGCTATACCTATGCTTGGAGTAATGGCGGTTCAGGATCTTCACAAAGTAATTTGACTGCGGGTGATTATACAGTGACTGTAACTGATTCAGAAGGTTGTACAGATACATCTTTGGTAACAGTTGGGGCAAGTGAAAGTCCTGCTGCAAGTACCTCCTCAACAGATACAAGTTGTGGTGAGTCTAACGGAAGCGTAAGTGCAACTGCGACTGGAGGAAGTGGTGGATATTCCTATTCTTGGAGCAATGGTTCTTCAAATGCTTCTCAGAATAATTTACCAGCTGGAGATTATTCAGTAACTGTTACGGACTCTGAAGGATGTACAGATGTGGCAAATATAAATGTAGCACCCAGTGAGAGCCCGTCCGCGAACACCTCCTCAACAGATACAAGTTGTGGTGAGTCAAATGGTACTGTGAGTGCAAGTGCGACAGGCGGAAGCGGAGGATATACCTA
>JAHDGJ010000009.1:49840-155625 GCA_020627705.1 Saprospiraceae bacterium | reverse complement strand
GACCTCGGGAAAGTTTGAGATCGCCGTTAGGCAATCTCTTTTGACCTCGGGAAAGTTTGAGATCGCCGCTAGGCAATCTCTAAACCCCTATAATCCCCTTACAAGGGGATACTTATTTTCTGAAAAAAGATTGCGGCTTTCTCTTTTGACCTCGGGAAAGTTTGAGATCGCCGTTAGGCAATCTCTTTTGACCTCGGGAAAGTTTGAGATCGCCGCTAGGCAATCTCTAAACCCCTATAATCCCCTTACAAGGGGATACTTATTTTCTGAAAAAAGATTGCGGCTTTCTCTTTTGACCTCGGGAAAGTTTGAGATCGCCGTTAGGCAATCTCTTTTGACCTCGGGAAAGCCATAGATCGCCGCAAGGCATTCTCACTTTCCATAACTAATTTTACCAGTACTACTAAATCTTACTGCTTGACTACCCTTTCAACAATAACACTATTGGTACTCTTTTCGATAATCTTTAGGAGATAAACCCCAGGCTCGAAACTTGACATTTCTATCTGCCCATGACGAGTAAGTGATATTTGCTTTCCGCTAAGGTCATAGAGCATTAAACCAATATCCTCTAAATTATTATAGTCTATGTGCAGGATACTTGCTACAGGATTTGGATAGACCCTGAGACGACCAAAGCTCAAATCGTGTGTCGAACTTATGGCATCCATACCATCGCAATCTTCATCGATTCCATTATTAACAATATCCTCCACATTTGGATTGATCTCTGAATTCGTATCATCGCAATCCGACGAATCTTCTACGAAGCCATCTGGTATATTGCATTCATTCACACTTACCTCAGGATTTCCAAAGCCATCTCCATCTGCGTCCTCATAATAAGTAATAAAAGTTAAGCCTTCATCTGTAACATCATTACAGTTGTTATCCAAGCCATCACAAAGCTCGCTTGCCTGTGGGTTGATTGCAGCATTGGTATCATCACAATCATTCGAATTTTCTACATACCCCATAGGCTGGGTACAAGATAGAATACTGAGTTCTGGGTCACCAAATCCATCTTCGTCTGCATCTCTATAAAAATTTATAAAAGTCAACCCTTCATCGACTAAATCATTGCAGTTATTATCCACACCATCGCAAATTTCCATTCCTGCCGGATTGATTGCAGCATTGCTATCATCACAATCTTCTGAATTCTCGACGTATCCACTAGGTTGTTCACAAGCTTCCTCATGACTTTCAACATCACCATACCCATCACCGTCCATATCTTGATAAAAAGTAATCAAATTAGCCGCATCACAGATAGAAACAGTGCATTCGACCAAACCCGTACTAGCAGTACAAAGATTTGAAGCTATGACTAACACTGAAATAGTATCTCCAAAGCTTAATCCTTCTACAAAACAACAAGAAGGATCAGTATCTGCATTGTAACTTAAATCACCTGACCCAGTTTGAGTATTTATCTCAGGCCAATATTCCTCTCCATCAAAGGCCTCCCAGCAAAACTGCATCACGGATTCCGTAAGGCTAGTGCAAGTTATTTCAGGGATGGCAACTTCCGCATCCAATACATTCAACAGCATGCAAGTACCATTTTGGGTTTGACACTCAGTGGTCATAGAGTCAACACAAATTTGATATTGCCCAAAAGCTACATCAAGTTGCAAGCTTTGCGCGTAAGTGTTTGTCGTTGAACTGAGTCCCGCAATTTCAGGAAAGGATGACCAATGGTACTCAATGCTTCCGGTATATCCCTCATAAAAGCCCAACTCATCAGTTAAACCTATTTGAATATTAGAACTAGGTAACCCACAAATTTGATATTCTGCTGAAGGATTTCCGAATGGAGTGGAAGACAACAATTCGCAATCTTCGCAAAGCAAGCCACTAGGCAGGACAAGTTGATTCGATACGCCTCCACCTTGAAGCACATTTATCATATACTCACATTGCGTCGTCATACATCCATCAACAAACAACCAGTACTCTTCGCCTGGGACAAATTGCCCTTGATTTAATTCGATCGAAATTGGCTCAACATCCCCACTACCTATACAATCAGGATTACAGACAATTGCATTAGAAAAATCACATCCGTCATAAATACCATATTGCAAGCTTGGAGCAACACCCGGATCACTTATACAATCAAGAGGAGTAATTAAAATCTCAATTGTTCCTACCTCAGGAGCAATGAAAGAATGCCAAACCATATTATTAGGAATTCCTCCTGAGGGACACAATGGCATCGGACCAGTACCAAGACTTTGGTAAACCGGCATACTCGAGCTCAAATTATCTAATGGATCTAAGTCACAAAAAACCTCTGCATTTCCACATTGGCCAGCCCCATTAATCGTTGGGCAAGCCCACTTGGACAACACTACGACCCGCAACTGTGCATCAGATCCGACACAGGCATTGCTTGATCCACTGACATATACATCATAAAACACTTCGATATCTTCATCGCTAGAATTAATCAAAACATCCGTAAGGCTACCTGCGCCTACAAAGGTATGATCCGTACCTCCAGATACTTGTGCATCATTTGTTGGACTCCATATCACATCAAAGGAAACATTATCTTGATCTACAATATCAATTAATGACGTGAGTAATTCACCTGAACATATTTCAATAGCTTGATCAGGACTTATACCATCTCCTACAACTTCAAAATCAACGCCATTGGTACAAGCCGCACGCAAGGGTATATATTGCATTACGTCTACTAGACATTCGCTCAAAGGATCTTCCCAACAGCCGGCTACTCCATCTGAAAAAGGCATCAAACCTATGTACAAATTATTCTCACTTTCGCAATGATCAAAATCTGCAGCATCCTTAACCTTCAATTCGAAACAAGAGGAAATATTAACAGTCGTGGATCCAATTCCCCAATGTTCTTCAGGCTCTCCATTGTTCAAACACCCCGCATTACCACCAACGGAAAGCCAAAACCACCCAGGTGGCAATTCATCACCAGCATTCATCCCAGTATCACAAGGACATGCTCCATTTAAAGCATTGCACAATTCTAAATCACCTCGAGCATTTATAAAAGAACATAAATTGGGAATGGGTTCGGACAAATTGGCATTTGTGTACCAGTCCACATCTTGACCTCCTTGTCCAAAACTGTTGGGTGGCGAAATAACCACTTGGGTAGGATCAAATTCATCCAAATCCCATCCAGGCCCAAAAGAAGGAATGATACCATGCAGCCAGTCTGCACCTGTTCCTGAGGCATCGTACAAAAAATCGAAACAAATCTCATAAGTCTCTCCAGTACATAACAAATTTTCCTCTAAAAAAGGATCCCAGTTCTCTCCTCCAATATTGATTTGATCAATTGAAAAAGTAGTGGCCTGAGGATTTAAACAATTAATCGCATTTAGATGAGTCCCACTGCAAATTTCGAAGGAAGGGTTACTAAAATCGCCCGATCCAGAAACAGCTATGCGATACAATTGATCTGGCTCTACATTATACGCCCCGATTGCATTGGAATTTATTCCTATTTGGCTGCAAACAGAATTATTGATTGTATTGATCAGTGGTGTTAATTCACAGTTAGCGCCCTCATATACAACAATCGAGGGCTTCCAATCCTCCTGGGATTCTACATTCAAAATCAATCGCTGAGCACAACTACCAGCAACCAAAATATACCATAAGGTTGGATTTTGATCTTGTTGACAATCCGTGTATTGTGTTTGAATGCATCCCGTCGAAATGTCATCTGTTCTGCAACTCGTATAATCAATGTTAAGCCCAGTACAATCTGAACTAGGAATTAATAAGGCCGAAGCTTCTAGACATGTACAAGCGGAGTTTTGTGCCATGCTTGGCGGCAAAGTAGAATGAAACACAAATGCAAAGTGACACGTGAATACAGCAAGAAGCAGCAGGATAGTTCTATACATTCCAAATGTTTTATGATGTGAAAACACCAAGGTGTAAAGAAAGATATCAAAATATTTTGATCTTCTTTGTTAATTCATTCTTCGCAAAACCTTAGATAGTCGGCAAAACTGATTGATTAAAATTTAACTTTTTAACCTTTTAATAATTAACCGTATTTGCCCCATATGATTCGCTTGATGCTCCATAACATGATACCAAGCCCAATGGTTATTCATACTTGAACCTTCTACTCTTTGATTAAACCATTGATCATCCTTTGACTGCAACAGTCTTTTGGACTCCGCACGTACCTCATCCCAGATTTTCAAATAATAATCAATAGGTTTTCCTTGAAGTCGCTCTCTACCCATATCTCCTAGATCCATTGCCGGACTCCAAAATTCAGATTCCTTTTGATTGTAAGATCTGTTTTCGAAGGTATACACTTGATAATACTTTTCAGTGGCCGCTAAATGCAAAATCATCGCCCCGATTCGATTAGCCTTTTCATCCAACAAAAAATCGGTTTCTTCCAAACTCAAATTTTGAACACTATTAGTAATTCTCCGCTTTAAATCTTCCATCATAGAAAAAGTGGTCCCAATTTGCGGTGTAAAGCCTTTGGGTGTCCTTATGATGTTTTGGCCAAATACGGAAAATGAAGAAATACAAATAATAATTATTAACACACTTTTGACTGGGAATCTCATACTTTATTTTTTTCTGCTTTCGAAAAGCGCTCAAGGATTTTATTTACATGACTATAACCTTAGGATTCGTGCAATTATTTCTGAATCATTTAGAAAAGATATAGATATCTGCAAAATAGTGGTATCATTAAATTTGAAATTAACTACTATTTAAAAACGCAATGTATTATGATGAAAAAACATCTTATTTCTGCCTTACTCCTTTTTACTTGCTTACAACTTATTGGTCAGGACGAACTTCCCTGGAAATACCGAGGTTTGTATCTGGGAGCCGGTCCTCGAGTATTAACTGCTGAAGCAGGAACTATCAATTTTAACTTTATTGACAACAGTCCATCTATGGATAATTTGAGCTCAAGCACCTTAGTCGAAGACAGCTACAATAGTGTGGGTGTTCAGTTTGGTTTTATGTGGGGAAAGTACAAGGGGCTTTCTTATGACGTCAATTTTGACATATCCAAAACCATACTTTTTGACTTTTCTTTGGGATATACCTTTTCCATGGCCAAAGGATATAATTCGTTTTCATTGCGGCCAGCTATCATGGTGGGTGGAGCTAATTACCATTTTGACTTGGGTGACCTAGTCAATAATGCAGGATACATTCAAATCGGTGAACGTGAATATTATGGAGAATATCTTGAAACTAAACTTTCTTCTCAAGCAACAGTTTGGGGCCCTCAATTGGATTTGTTTGCCAACTTTGGCGAGCATTTTGGGGCATTCGCCAAATTCAACCTGGATATCGCTTCTTCCACTAACAACAGTGATATAAACTTTATAAATCCTAGTCCTGGGGATGGAGAGTCTTCCAACTTTGCCAGCATAAGCATTGATGAAAACACAACCAATCCGGACATAGAATTTAACGGAGAAAAATTAATCAACCTCCCGTATAACAGTTCGGGTTTAAGACTTTCTGTGGGGGTGGTATACTTCTGGAACAAGTTTAGATAAAACAATAACTACAATATCAAATTCTACGCTGCCTTAGCAATCTTTTGATTCCTAGGGCAGTTTTATTTTTTATTTATATGTTTTTCATGCTGACCGAAATACGCTTTCGAGCTTGCTCTATCCCAATTACTCTCACTTTGACTCTTTGGTTCAAAACCAGTACTTCTGCTGGATCCGAAATATAGCGATCCGTAATTTGAGAGATATGCAACAAGGCTGATTCTTTAATTCCCAAATCCACAAATGCTCCGAACTTGGTAAGATTATTTACTACCCCAATTAACTCCATGCCTATCTTTAAATCTGTTAGGTCTTTGATGGATTCGCTAAACTCAACTGCGGAAGCCGAACCTCTTGGATCTCTGCCTGGAGTTTTTAATTCGTCAATAATATCAGTTAAGGACATGGCCCCAATAGACGCATTGGTAAACTTTGTTAGATCTAAAGAATTTAGTACTTGTTCATTCTGGATCAATTGCTCTTTTGCCACACCAATTTCTTTGGCAATACGATCAACGATAGCATAGGACTCTGGATGAACACCAGTATTATCCAATGGATTTGGACTTTCGGGAACTCGTATAAAACCTGCGCATTGTTCGAAAGCCTTGGCACCTAAGCCCTTTACTTTTTTGAGCTCTCTACGATTTTTTATGCCGGATGTTTGGTTTCTATAATCCACAATATTTTGTGCCAAAGTTGCTCCAATCCCAGATACATAAGACAACAAATGCTTGCTAGCAGTATTGACATTTACACCAACACGGTTGACAGAATTTAGTACTACTTGATCTAATTCTTCTTTTAACTTTTTTTGATCTACATCATGCTGATATTGACCTACACCTATATTTTTAGGCTCAATTTTTACCAATTCGGCCATAGGGTCCATAAGTCTTCGTGCGATCGATATAGTCCCTCTAACAGTAATGTCCAGTTTACCAAACTCATCTCTTGCCACAGCTGACGCAGAATATATCGAGGCCCCAGATTCGTCTACCAAATAAACCTCAATTTTCTTATTACAGATCGCTTTCACAAAATCATAGGTCTCTCTTCCCGCCGTCCCATTGCCAATGGCAATTTGTTCTGGATTATATTTTTCTAAAAGATTCCATAGCGCTCTTTTGGATTCATCTCTTTTGCTTTGAGGAGGATGTGGGTAAATCACACCATGATCAATCAAACTTCCTTTCTCATCCAACATCACCCATTTACAACCTGTACGAAACCCAGGGTCAAAGCCTAAAGTCCTCTTATCTCCAGTCGGAGGGCTCAACAACAATTGCTTGGCGTTGTTTGCAAAAATCTTTATCGCCTCTTCATCAGCTTTTACTTTTGAGATTTTGGCGTACTCTGTTTCAATAGAAGGAGAAAGCAATCTTTTGTATGAATCTCTGATGGCCGCTTTGACCAAATCTGAAGATTCATTGTTGGCTTTTATAAAAATCCGTTCTAATCTTTGGAAAGCTTTTTCGGAATCCACCGATAATTTCACTCGAAGAAATCCCTCTTTTTCACCACGTCGTATTGCCAGCAAGCGATGGCTTGGGCATTTATCTAACAATGATTGATACTCAAAATAGTCTCTATATTTTTGTGCTTCCGTTTCTTTCTTTTTAACCAATTTGGATTCAATGCGTGCAAATCGACTAAATTGATCTCTGATTTTTTTTCGCGCAATATCGTTTTCGTTGATCCATTCTGCGATGATATCTTGAGCACCTTGCAAGGCCTCCTCGACTGATTGGACTTGGTCATTTAAAAATCGTTTGGCCTCATTTTCTGGAAAGGGATATCGCTGACTCATTACGATTTTTGCCAAGGTTTCTAAACCTTTTTTTCTTGCTACCTCTGCCCTAGTTTGTTTTTTCTTCTTGAAGGGCAAATAAATATCTTCAAGTATTTGCGAGCTCCAACATTGGTCAATGCGATGTTGAAGATCTGGAGTCAATTTGTTTTGCTCCTTAATGCTTTTTAAAACGGTTTGCTTTCTTTTTACTAATTCATTTATGGCATGCCATTCTTTTTGGATACCAAACAACACCTCTTCATCCAAACCTCCTGTCAGCTCCTTCCTATATCTAGCAATGAAAGGAATGGTGGATCCCTCATCAAAAAGCTGAGTTACTTTGTTAATTTTTTCAACAGAAAGCTGTAAGCGTCCCGCAATAAATTCAATCGCACCATGTTTCATTTCTTTGCTCTTTTCTATAGTTCGTACACTTTTCCTTCAACACCGATTTTAAATCCTTTATCCAACACTTCTTTGTAAGCGTCACTTGACGAATTAAGCACTGGGTTGGTGTGATTAAAATGGATAAATATGATTTTTTCTTTTTGCTGTATATCCAAGTCCTCAAATTCTTCAAAACTTTCCACTATAAAAGGATGCGGAATCTGTGACATATCTCTATTATTTAGTTCTTTACCACTGTAAAAGGTAGCATCCAAAAAAGCATAGTCTACATCTTTAACTTCGTCAGTGATGCTCTTATCCCATCTATTCCATTTATCTATATCAGGGATGAAAAGTACCTTCTTTTTGGGGCCATAAATTTTAAATCCAACAGTCTCGGAATATTCATCTCTATGTGGGACCTCTATAGGAATGACACTTACTTGATTTGAAAGCTTAACTTCTACTCCATTCTCCAAGGCCATTGGAACAATATTCCTTCTTTTTATCAACTGATCCCAAGGTCCATTGGTTTCTAAAAAACCTTTCATTCGCGGCATCGTATACACGGGAAGCCCTTGTGCATCCATAGCCTCTTTTCCTAAATACATCAAGCCGGTATAATGACCTATATGGGCATGTGTAATGAATATGGCATCTGGTACATCAGAAGACTTATTCGTCCCAGCCATTGTTGACAAACTACTTAGTTGAGTGATGATGTCAGGGGTTGCCTCAAACAAATATTTTTTGTTTTCCTTTTGATCCACCAAGCCTAAACTAACCACTCTTCCTCCAACTTCACCCTTCGCCAATAGAGAAGCACAGCAACTTTTTTTACAATTTATTTGAGGATATCCTGCATCTTGAGTTGTTCCCAAAAGCATTAACTGTACCGACTGTTTACTTGAGATTTTTGCTTGAGATTCAATCTCATTCTTTTCAGGTACCCCAACTTCAAAATAGGCACATATGAATATGATCAACACCAAGGGCAAGAGAAGAAATGAAAACTTCATGTAATCTTTAAGAAGAGAATCACTCATTTTTTGATTTGAATAATGGGTCCCATGTGATCAATCAAAATATGTCCATTATAGGCCTTGAGGGCCGGCAATTTGTAAAACGCTTCCAGAATGAGGCGGCTCACATCCATTTGAGGTGTAAATTCGAACACATAACGTTTCCATTGTGTATGATCTACACTCTTGCTTTTGGCCAACTCTTCTGTTTCTGCCACAAGCATATTAGTACCTAAAATCCTCAAAGTTGTTGGAGTTTCAAAATTGACTGCCGCATCAGGAGATTTGCGTGTTGGGCTCATATACTGCTCAGATTTAGACATATACAATTCAAGCGTATACACCACTCCTTTTTTGAGTGGTTGACTTAAATCTTGATAAACGGCTTCCCATGTTTCGTTGTCTCTAACTACCAAACCAAGGTAAGTCTTTCCGTCATAAGGCTTGCTAGTCACTCCCCAATTTTCATTTGGATGCACATCAGGACTTGACTCATTTGGAAATTGAAATTGTCCATAATCCATCCAGCCCTTAAGATGATCAAATGCTTTAAATCCTTTTAAAGGCACACCTTCAAAACTTGGATTGGCCAAATAGATTGTATCCAGCTGCCCAAATAAGGACATAGGAAACAAGAGTGTTATAACTATGTATCGTAATTTCATGCACTAAGCTATCTCTCAAAAATATGGATCTTTTTACCGTTGCTTCAATATTAATCGTGTTATCGGCTTTATTTGGCTATGTAAATGTTCGCTTTCTAAAACTGCCGAATACTATAGGCTTGATGATTATTGCCATCATCTTTACGCTGGGGCTTTTCATTTCTAGTTATGTCACACCGAGTTTGTTAGAAATGGCCGAAAACCTCATTGCTGAAATTGATTTCAAAACCATTTTGTTAGACATCATGTTGGGCTTTTTGCTTTTTGCAGGCGCCTTGCATACCAATTTTGATCAATTGAAGGTACAGCGCTGGCCGGTGCTCATTTTTGCGACAGTGGGTATCCTAACATCCACCTTCTTGGTAGGTACAGCTAGTTATTTTTTATTTAATGCCATTGGCCTTGAAGTCCAATTTGTGCATTGCTTATTATTTGGTGCCCTTATCTCCCCAACAGATCCAATCGCAGTACTAGGAATTATGAAAAAAGCAGGGGTTCCAAAAATTTTGGAAACCAAAATTGTAGGCGAATCCCTTTTCAACGACGGGGTTGGTGTGGTAATTTTTCTAACCATCATGAGTATAGCTATGTCGGGATCTGGTGGACATGCCGGGCATGAAGAAGGCGGTATCATGGCCGTCGTACAATTGTTTGGTCAAGAGGTCATTGGGGGGATAATTTTTGGTGCACTCATTGGATACGTGACCTACCGCCTGCTCAAATCTATTGACGATTACGAAATAGAAGTCATGATTACCTTGGCTTGCGTCATGGGCGGATATGTACTCGCGCACCATTGGCATTTATCTGCTCCACTGGCTATGGTGGTGGCAGGGTTGATTGTTGGCAATGACACGATGCGTGACACGTCTATGTCAGAAACAACCGAAAAATTTGTAGATCATTTTTGGGAGCTTGTGGACATTCTTCTCAATGCCTTGCTATTTGTTTTGATCGGATTAGAACTCTTGGTAGTTAGCTTCGAACAGAGCTATGTCATGGCTGGTTTAATGGCCATTGTTTTCGTCTTACTCTCGAGATATTTATCCTTGCTTGCACCTGTGAGACTTTTTGCCAAAAAATTAGAGTTTCTACCTAACACCACCACTTTGATGACATGGGGAGGCTTACGAGGTGGTATAAGTATTGCTTTGGCACTAAGTCTTCCTGAAGAAATGAATAGAGAGCTATTTATAACGGTTACTTATGTTGTTGTAGTGTTCTCTATTATTGTCCAAGGCTTAACCATTGGCAATTTGGCTAAGAAATTATTAGGCGAAGATAGGATGGAAAAGCTTAGCTAAGCTTCGAGGATTCTATTACAATTATTAGCTCGGCTGTTGTGCCTTCTTCCGTTCTTCGCAAAGTAAAATCACCTCCAAAGGAATGCGCCCGATCTTTAATATTAACCAATCCAAAACCAAGCTTTGTTGAATCTTTATCTAAGGATGTCCCATCATCGAAAACTTTCAAATGCAATGTAGTGCCTCTCTGCCAAATTGAAACTTTAATCAATCTGCCATTACTATACTTTTGAGCATTTTGAATTAATTCAGCACAAGAACGATAAATAAAGATCTCCTTTGATCTCTCAAATCTTTTGCCATTTACATCGCTATGATAAATGATAGGTTTTTCTTCTGTGCTCATTTGTTCTGTGAGCGTAGCCAAGGACGACCCCAAGCCAAATTTCATCAGCGATGGCGAAACCAATTGATGCGATATATCTCTAACCTGTATGTTTACTTCTTTCAAAATTCCTTTGGCTTTAACCAATGAAGGCTGAGTATCTTGAGATTTTTCTGCAACAGTCAAGTGTAAGTCTGCAGCGGTAAGTAAAGAAGCCAATTGATCATGAAGCGTTGAGGCAATAGCCTGTCTTTCTTTTTGCTCGCCTTTCATTTGTGCACGAGTAGCATCCAACACGGCCTTAATCTTGGTGTTTTCGAGTTCGTTCTCTACCTGCTTCTTGCGTAACTTTTGTATCCTATAAATCCCAAACGCAAGCAAAACCAACAACAGCGAAAGCCCCCCAAACACTAAAGCCCACAGTCGGTTCCGAAGTGTTTGTGCTTGTTCTTTAGTTAATTGCACTTCTAGACGCTCACTATTGTATTTCTCCATTGCTTCTGCGTTGGCTTTATTTTCTACAGCATGTCTATGAGTACCTATTAAATCATACCATTTATACATACCTTCTATATCCTTTAAATCTAAAGCCAACATAAAGTTGTAATGCATGACTCTTTCTTTCAAATGATCGTTTGACATTGCGATTGAATCATTCCATAACTCTGATAAATTCTTTTCGGCCTCCTTAGTTTTCCCCAATAAACGTTTACAATCCGCCAGATTTGCTTGGAGTACAAACAATTCGTTTGTGGTATCAAATCTATTTTGAGCAATTAATTCTTCTAAAGCCTTTTCTGCTTCGGAATATTGCTTTTTATCTATGTAAATACTCGGTAATGTTTTCTCAATATAATTTTTTAGATAATTGGAAAGATTTAGCGTAGTGGCAGTGGTATAATAAAAGAAGAAAGAGTCCAACAAATAATTTGCATCCTCACCTATTTTTTCTGTTTCAAACATCCAAAATTGATGAAAACAATTTCCCCGAATTACATAAGACAAGCCTAGTTTATTATCATCTTTAATTTGTCTGCGTAATTCAATTGCTTGATTAGAATATTCCAAACATTTTTTTCTTTCCAATTCCCCGCCACTTTTCAAAACAATAGTTAGTTCATCAAAAATATTTGCTTGAATTTCCTTTCCGCATTTAAAATCACAATCTACTTGCGCTTGGTACAAAAACTTTAATCTCAAGTCTCTATTTGCTGGTTCGATAAATCGATAGTATCTACTATAGAAGTAATTCTTCCAAGTTGACTCTTCATCATTCTTCACAGTCCAATTGTCTAATGTAATCTTCAAACTATCCATCTCATTAATTCGATCAAGGCGTGCGGCATTTTTTAATTCCAAAGAATCAAGTGCAAAAGACAATTGCACTGACAGAAATACCAACAGGAAAGTGTTCACTATAAATCTCATTATTGATTTATTTACATGATATTAAGTTACTCAGTTTAAAAGACATTGGGCTTCATTCTTAAAATATTGCTATTTTAATGAAACCCAATACGTCATCTAGTGATTAGTTCAATTTCCATTCGCAATACTTTACCAATTTTCATTGGAGTTGTAGTTCTTATTATTTATTCTTGTTTGAAAGAAAAAGAATCCGAATTTTACACAATGCAAGGTGTTATACAATTTGAAGAAGAAGAGGACATTCTTGCCGTTGTTTATAAAACCTCACAAGCATTCGAACAGGATATTAAAAATGCAAAATTCAAAGCACCTGATGGCTATACCCTTGTTACGGATTCTTTTTTCCGGGCGTTTAGAGACCAAAATGTTTTATTTCTAAAAAAAACAGACCCCTCTGCTTCTCCTTTAGTGGACACCGATAGATATTCTATTGCTGAAAAAGTTATATCACAACCAACTCAAAACTATCCGTTAATTCTTACGGGAGAAATATCTGTAGAATTTAAAAAAAATGTCTCGCCTGAAGAAATAAACGCACTGTTGGCAAAATATAAATTTTCGCAAAAACGGAATTATGACTTCGCACCAGAACGACGATGGGATTTAACGCCAAGTAATTCGAATGAATTAATTAAAATTTCGAATGAAATTTTTAGAACAGGTAAAGTTCTATATTCGGAACCTCGTTTTATTGCTAAAACCGAGTTTCATTCTTGTAATACTTCAAATTTGAGTACCAGGGAACGTGCAAATAAACACCATGAACTATTAGAAACTTTTGAAGTCTTTCAAAACAACACAGAGGGTAATTCCGATGTGGTCATAGCAATTTTAGACGAAGGTATAGATTACACACATGAGCAAATTAACGAAAATTGGATTGGAGAAGAGTATTATGTGGTTGATGAAGACGAAATTAGATCCACTCAAACAATTGATTCCGACCACGGAACACTTTTGGCTGGTTTAGCAGTCGGAGCTTCAGACAATGCTACAAATCAAGAGAATGAAATTATTGGGACATGCCCAAATTGTAGTTTTTTGCCGATTCAAATTAATGAGAATCTGCTAGGTGTTCCAGAATTTTTAAGAGGTTCAAACATTAAAAATAATATTGATGTTTTGTTGATAAGTATATCTACACTCACTTTATCAAGTCCATTGAGAGTGGCATTAGACGATCTCTACTATAATGGTAGAAATGAAAAAGGAGTGGTAATTGTTGCATCGCTTGGTAATAATCCAAATTCTACGGCCTGCGATGATTTTAAAATCTGTTCTTTACCTGAAGTAATTGCTGTGAGCGGAGTATGCCTGGATAAAGAAATTGACAATGATTTATCCACTGGTTCTTGTTTGGATCTAGTTAGTATTTCTGATCAAGTTGCCAGCGCATTGCCAAAAGATGAATTCGAACAAAATCTTATCGGTTCAATTGGACAAACTAGCGCCGCTTCAGGAATGGTCGCAGGAATTGCAGGATTGATAAGAAGCAATGACCTTAATTTAAGTTCGGAGCATATCACTCATAAATTAATAAGTACTACTAATAAAACATTCCCAAGCAGTCAAATCTATAATATACTCGGCAGAAATGATACCGTGGGTTATGGATTCGTCAATGCTTTTTCAGCTAACCAATCCACCTCACAACTAACAAGCGGTACAGAAATTTCAATTCCCAACATTGAAATTAGCGTAACCCCAACGCCAAATAAGCCACAAATGAAAGATTGCGCTTACTACGATATAGAAATAAATCCGAGGCTATCAGAAATCTATTCTGTGCATATGAGATCGGATGATTTAATCCAAAGAAGTATAGAGCTAACCTTTGATCAAAATTTCAAAAGCTCTACTCCAGAGCTAAAATGGTTTTCATCAGGAACTCAAAATGTTGAGTTCAAAATATTCCATAACAATGGAATCTACACGAAAACAATTCAACTACAGGCAAAATAACTCTATCCCCCACCTCTTGGATCAAGAATAGGATGACCGGCAATATGATCGTCGCCATGTGTTCTCCCAGAATGCACCTTTCCCTGATTGGAATAAACCAAAATATGCGCCTTATAATCAAACGCTTCCATTACTTTTTTCGGGATATTTATTGAATGTACTTTTTCGTTGTCAGTAGTCTTTTCTGGTACATTTAATCCTTTCTCCGTTTTAGAGGTATCCCAAGCGTATAGGAATCCGATCGCATTAAAAGAATCTTTATCCTTCACACGAATAGGATGATGAGGGACTTGAACAAATTTTGTTTGGACTTCAGAATTCGTACATGAAATATGCAAATTAAAATAACTCGCTTCATTATCATCCGCTTTGGCTTCAATTCGAATTTTACCAGAGGTCATTTCTCTAAACACAGTATTTAATGGAATTTCCACTAACTTCTTAGCGTCTCCTATGGAAACAATTTCTTCGTTAACATTTTGCCCATCTACTTCAGTGGGCTCTTCTACAACATTGTGTGTATGTCCATCATTTCCAGTCAAACTGGAAGCTATTTTCTTATGAGCCTGATGTAAGTAAAAAAATAGAGAAATTATTCCAACCAAAATTAAAATTGAAATAATGAGAATTATTTTGATGTTGTTCATAATTAAAATTTCGTTTTGTTTATATAAGTCCGTTGCGCTCAGCAAACAAACCGAGTCCTACTGCATTCTTAACCTTGAGTTTATTGATGAGGTTCTTACGATGTGTGTCTACTGTGCTTTTAGCAATATATAATTTTTTCGCGATTTCCTCGCTTGTGAATTGTTGGGCAATCAATTTCAATACGTCCAATTCTCTCTCTGTCAATTGTCTTAACACTGCTTTTTCTCCATCTGCCTCGGCCTGCAAATCATCTGATCTTGAGAAAGCTTTGAGTATTCGATCCTTTATGTCTGGACTATAGTATAAATCATCATTGAAGGCGGCTGTTACGGAATCATAAATACAATCGGTCGCTGAACTTTTGGTCACGTACCCTGATGCGCCCAATTGAATTGCTTCGTTAATCAGTTTCAAATCGTTGTAAGAAGAAAGAAAAATACACTTTCCGTTGAATCCTTTTTCTTTTGACTCTCTAAATGCTTGGATACCATCTTTTTCTTTCATATTGATATCCATAATGACCATATCAATGGATTCCAAATCGCTTCTTTCAAGAAATTTGATTCCAGATTCTTCCATTTCAATATCAAGAGATTCATCCAGCATGTTGAGCAAAGCTTTGAGGCCGTCCAACAGTATTTTGTGATCGTCAACTAGTAGTAGTTTTTTGCGTTGCATTGATTCTAAGTTAATCGATAATATTTTTTTGGGGAAAAATACCAGCCCTGAGATTAAAATTTACCCAAGACTGGCATTCTTCAAAATGTCATAGGTTGTCATTAAAATGACTTGAGAAAGATATTTTTTATTTGCTTTCAAACCAGGAATGCATCGACTTTTCGACAACATTTGACCTGGTTCGAAAAAAGCTATTGAGTTTAAAAATGCTTATGCTTGAAGCAGCTTCAACAATTGCTGAGCTGCTGCTCTATTTTGAGATTCATTGTCCATAGAAATTGAGTGTAGGATCCGGATCGCATCTTCTTCATTGATGGCAAGACTGACCAGTGCCGTATCCCATAATATCTCTTCAAATCTTTCGTCTTCGTCATCTAAAAAAGTCAAAAGGTTTCGTTGGACTTCTGATGCCATTAAATAATTTTCGCTGCTAAATAAACTTTTAGCATAAAAGTATAAGGCTTCTATTTTGTCTTCTGTGGTCTTAGGTTCGTTTAAAATATATTTGAAAAAACTGCTGTTTGCCTTGGGCCAGTGCCCGTGGACAAAATGAAAAATACCTTCATCCAGAAGGAGCTCTAATTTGATTTCCTCATTATTGAGACTTGTTTTTTGACATACCGATTGATCCTTTTCATCTTCATTTGATTTCATGGAGACCATGAATGTAGAGGAGCACAAAGTGACAAGAATTAAAATAGCTAAAGCGAAAGTGTCTAATCTTCTTTTCATAGAATTGGGTTTAGTTGTATAATGTGGGCTATGCGCGATGGCACTTGTGCTTTAATGATATTGTGAAGATATTGACAGAGGTGTCCGCCTACAATCCTGTAAATCTGTAGATTTTAATCTCCCTATTTATAGGGATTCGGAGTTAGGGGTTAGGGGTTAGGGGTTACTTTAATTCATATCGTTTCAGCACCTCCATATCGACGTAATCTAAAACTTTGATATGTGTAGCATGTAGATTAATTTTTGGTGCTACTCCTGCATTATGGGCTTCAATCCAACGACTTATACACAAACACCAGAAATCGCCATGTTGTAAACCAGGGAAATTATACTTAGGGTTGGCTGTGATCAAATCATTACCACATGTACGGCTGTACTTTAAAAACTCGTCAGTCACTTGGGCACAAACTATATGCGTCCCAAAGTCTTCAGCACCTGTTTGACATATCCCATTGCGATAAAACCCTGTCTTGGGCTGATTGCAACATAGGGCTATTGGATTTCCAAAAACATTTTTGACGTCTTGCATTTGATGAGATTGGTCTTCTTTTAAAAATGTATATCCCAGAAATATAAATGCAGGAAAAAATAAAAGAGTAAGAATTTTTAATGTTTTATTTCGCATTGCTAATCGAGATAGTAATCTACGGTGCTCACTACCCTAATTATTTTATCTGGAAAAAAGACTTCATTTTCTTGCGTGCGGTTGCCTGGTTGAATTTGAAAAACACCTTGATTGGCTCTTCGTATGTCTCCAACTTTGCTTCCTGAATTATTTGCAAATTCTTGAGCAGCTGCTTTAGCTTCCTTCGTCGCTTCTGCCAGCATGTCTTTCTTCAGGCTTTTGAATTGGGTAAAATAGTATTTAGGTCCTGCTGACCATTGATCAGATTGAAGAAAGATCCCCTGATTGAGTAAATCACCAGAAGCCTTGGAAGCTTTTTTAACTTTTTCGATGTTTTGCGTTGTAACGCTAAGTCGAAAATCCCCATTTAGCGTTGTCCTGCCTTGATAAGTATTTTGATATACATTGACGTTAGGGTTGCCAATCTCATCCTCTGTAAAACCTTGTTTTGACAAAAAGGATCGGATGTTTTGTTCTAAATTTTGCAATTGTCGGGTTAATTCATCGGTACTCCCTGCATTGATTTGCGAGTTTAACGACCACCAAGCCCTATCTGCCATCACCTCTCTTTCGGACAATCCCTTAACCGTAACATAATTGGATTTACTGTGCATTCTGGTTATGCCAAAAGCCAAAATGATGCTTGCAAGAACCAGGGCTATTGAAATAAAAAGTGCGGATCCCTTATTCATTCGAAAATCTTTGTTCTATGCTTTCAAAAATTTGTTGATCAATATTATCATAACTCTTTTTCTCAAACGACTTTCCAGTAATTCGATCATGTAGGTCGATATACCTTTCTGTAACGAGGCTCACAAATTCTTCGGGCATGTTGGGCATTTGTTGTCCTTCTAAGCCTTGAAATCCATTTTCCATAAGCCATTCTCTTACAAATTCTTTGGAAAGTTGTTTTTGACGCTCTCCCCTAAGTTGACGTTCTTGATATCCATCTTTTATATAATACCGCGAGCTATCTGCCGTGTGGATTTCATCTATCAAGGTTAAATTCCCTTCATAAAGACCAAATTCGTATTTGGTATCCACCAACAATAATCCTTGTTTGTCCGCCATCTCTGTGCCTTGAGCAAATAAGGCTAAACTTGTTTTCTTCAATTGTTGCCATAAGGCTTCATCAACAATGCCTTGAGCTAATATATCCTGAGCACTTATGTCTTCATCGTGCCCTTCCTCTGCTTTTGTCGCGGGGGTCACTATAGGCTTGGAAAATTTGTCCCCTTCTTTCATACCCTCAGGCATTGTTACCCCGCATAGGACCCGCTCTCCTTTGGCATAGGTGCGCCAAGCATGTCCTGCCAAGTACCCACGAACAACCATTTCTAATTTTATTGGTTCACAATATTTACCAATCGCTACATTGGCATGAGGAATTTCGTCCAACCAGTTAGGAACAATGCTTTTGGACGCTTGCAAAAAGTGGGAAGCAATCGAATTTAGGACTTGTCCCTTATACGGAATCGGCTTAGGAAGAATGTGATCAAATGCTGAAATACGATCCGAGACTACCATGGCTAGTTCTTGATTAAAATAATAAACATCTCTGACTTTCCCAGAGTAAAACCCGGATTGATTAGAAAACTTAAATGGGCCGAAGGACATATTTTGAGCTTTGACTCAAAGCTAAGAAAAAAGAAATATGTTAAAAAAGGGAATATGTTTAGATATAGGTAATTGAGTTCTTTTCACGAATCAAATCCTTCAATTCTTTTAAAGCTTCATATTCGTTTGGTAATACTTTTTTAAAGGCATCTTTTACTTGAACATAAGCTGCATTCTCAAATTCTGGTATTACTTTTTTTAGCTTGTTTTTAACTCTTTTGACATCATGCTGAAGAATGGCTCTGATGGAAGGAATGTCATGCCAGTCGGCTTCAACAGCAATTGCTTTTAGGATTGAACCATCCTCTCCTGTGACGTTTTCGAGCTGAATAACTTCTTTGTTGAGTGTATTGTTTTGATCAATATCAAATCCATTCGGTAATTTCCAAACACTAGGATCACTTTTTAAGTCAGGATTTATCAACATCACCTCTAGGCCTTTTTCATGCACACGATAAAAAATCACACGTATTTGATCAAATACACTCATATCATTTGTTTCTTTTAAAATACATAAAAGTAAAAATTGTTCACATATATATAATCTATATGTATCCCTACTTTCGCTTACCCCAAATAATTTAGATCTTCCGACCTTTTTTTACTGGCGATTCTTTAGTTTTTGTTTCTTGTGGCTTTACAAATTCTAAGTCGCCAAAGGCCTTTTCCATTTCGGACATTAATGCATCAAGAGCAGAAAAATCTATCTTTTTGATTGACTCCATACTATGCTTCATCATTCCTTCCATTTGCTTTAGTTGATCTTCTGATGGCTTTAATTTGTCAATTTCACCAAAAAGTTCTTGGTTAAATAGTTTGTTCAAATCCAATTCACTGAGCAAAGAAGACATTTCTTCTAGAGCTTGATCTAAGTTTTTCTCTACAGACTTTTGATTCTGGGCTTGCGCATTGAAACCTAAAAAAGCAAATAATGAGAGAACTAAAATACGTTTCATAATTTCTTTTTAATGTGCAGTTTATACTACACATAATACATACATGATTTATAGCAAAATAATTCCCTTAAGATCTTTGGATGGCGTTAAGGAAAACCAAAGAAAGAAGTATCAATTTTTCTTGGTCGTCGGCGTATTGAACGTTTTGGATTGCCCTTTCATTGTATCCATGCTCGAACATCGGGTTGAAAACCATAGCGAGTTCTTTTCCATCTCTTTGGATCTGTTGGAATTTGGCCTGACGACTGGCATCAATTTTTGCAATTTGCTTTTGGTTTTCTGGATTTTTTAGCGCCCCTCTATGATCTAACCTTCCAATTAAATTTCCATTTACATAGATGTCGGTTATCCTTGCACCTACTTTATATGCAAAATCATATTGCGCTGTACGCGCTAAGATCAATTGTTGAAATTTATCGTAGTTTAAAACGCAAAACTCTACATGATTTTCTTCGTAAATGGATTTAAACATGCCATAATCGAAATACCCAGATTTAAATCTAATCTTCTTCTTTTCAACGTTTAAGGAAAGTAATTGCAATTCTTCCTTTGAAAGTGCGACGAGTTCGACAGGACTATTTAACAAATGACGATGCAACAAGTCATAATCAGCTTGATTTATCCCTTTACGCCACTGGGCTTGTACCATTAGCTTTCGTACAAAATAAAGTAATCCACTGGCAACCCCTCCTAAAACAATTAAAACTCTTAACAATGCGATCATAAACAAAAAACCCCGAAATAATTCGGGGTTGCTTTTATATTATAGATAAGATTTTAGCATGTCCTTTGTTGAGGACTTTCGCAATCTCCTAATTGCTCGCTCTTTGATTTGTCTTACTCTTTCTCGAGTCAATCCATACAATTCACCTATTTCTTCAAGTGTGAGAGATTTATGACCATTAAGTCCGTAATAGGCACTAATCACTTCTATTTCTCTTGGAGAAAGTTCAGCAAGTCCTGCTTTAATATCTAAGACTTTAGACTCTTCCATTAAGTCCGATTCTGGATTAATTTGATCACTCTCTACGAAAAGATCCAACATTGTAGCATCACCCTCTTCTCCACCTACAGGTGCATCCATAGACAAATGTCTGTTTCCGCCTCTCATCATTCTACTTACTTCCTTTGGTTTTATATCCAACAACTCACCAATTTCATCATGCGAAGGATCTCTTTCAAACTCTTGTTGAAAAGATACGATGGCTTCATTGATCTTATTATAAGAAGTGACTTTGTTCAATGGCAATCTAACCATTCTAGAATATTCAACGATTGCGTACAGTATCGATTGACGAATCCACCATACGGCATAGGAGATAAATTTAAATCCTTTGGTTTCGTCAAATCTTTTTGCTGCTTTCATCAATCCAACGTTTCCTTCGTTGATCAAATCTGGCAATGAAAGGCCTTGATTCTGATATTGCTTTGCAACGGAGACTACAAAACGAAGGTTACTTCGGACCATCTTGTCCAATGCTTCTTCGTCTCCGACTCTAATTCTTTTGGCAAGAACTGCTTCTTCTTCGGCATTGATCATCTCGATCTTGCTAATATCATTTAGATATTTATCAAGAGCGACACTCTCTCTAGAAGTTATTTTGTTTGTAATTTTTAATTGCCTCATACTAACATGGTGGTTTATTTGGAGTTGTCCCTTATTTAAAACTTGACTTTAACAAATAAATTGTTTAAGTAAATACGTTTGTAATACTAATAATGTTTCCTACAAAAAGGTTTCCAAAAGAGAAAAAAAACCCAAAAAACTTAATAAAAAGTCTTTTGGGTCGTATAATATCGATAAATAATGTGTTTTTTAGTCGTTTTTCGGTATCAACACCTTTCTCGACAACTTCATTTTACCGGATCTAGAGTCGATCCCAATTATTTTTACTTTAACATCATCTCCCACGCTAAAGACATCTTCTGCCTTTTCAATGCGGGAATGAGAAATTTCTGAAATGTGTAACAGTCCACTTTTTCCTTTGAAATCTACAAAAACACCATAAGGCATTATTGAGGCAACTTTCGCTTCGTAAACATCCCCTACTGCTGGTTCGAAAACAATGTCTCGAATTTTATCCATCGCTGCTTTGAGTGAATCTCCGTTTGCACTAGAAATCATCACATGACCTTTTCCTTCTATTTCTTCAATAGTAATAGTTGCTCCAGTCACTTCTTGAATCTCTTGAATGATCTTTCCTCCTGGTCCGATTACCGCACCAATAAAGCTTTTATCAATAATCATTTGCTCCAATCTAGGTGCATGTGATTTTAAATCCACTCTTGGTGTCGACATGGACTTATCCATTTCATCAAGTATATGCAATCTCGCATCTTTAGCTTGGGCTAAGGCTCTTTCTAAGGTTTCGTAAGGAAGACCATCTATTTTGATGTCCATTTGACAAGCACAGATCCCTTTACGAGTTCCAGTAACTTTAAAATCCATATCCCCCAAAGCATCTTCATCTCCCAAAATATCCGTCAATATTGCATGGTTGTCTCCGTCTGAGATCATTCCCATAGCGATACCCGAGACAGCTGATTTGATTTTTACCCCTGCATCCATCAATGCCAATGATCCGGCACAAACAGTAGCCATGGAAGAAGAACCATTAGATTCCAAAATGTCTGAAACAATACGTATTGTGTAAGCATTTTCTTCTGGTAAAACCTGCTTTAATGATCTTGAAGCAAGGTTGGCATGTCCGACCTCTCTTCTACCAGGCCCTCTCATTGGCTTTATTTCTCCCACAGAAAGCGCAGGAAAGTTGTAATGAAGAATAAACTTCTCATAGTAATGATCCAAAGCCGTATCAATCATTTGCTGATCCATCTTTGTACCTAAAGTAAGAGAAGCTAAGGCTTGCGTTTCGCCCCTATTGAATATGGCCGAACCGTGTGTTGATGGTAAATAATCTACTTCTGTCCAAATTGGCCTTACTTGATCCAATTTTCTTCCATCCAATCTGATAGACTCTTCTAAGACCATAGTCCGAATGGTTTCTTTCTTTAGCTTTTCAAAGTACTCTTTTATAGTACCTAAATTCTCTTCCAGCCATTCTTCTTCTTTTTCCTCTTCTAATTTGGCTACAAAAGCATCCTTTATTTCAGAAAACTTAGACTTTCTGGTATGTTTATCTAACGCACCTTTAGCTACTTCGTAGATCGCATCTCTGGTTTCTTTTTTTACCAATTCCTTCAATTCAGGAATCTCTTCTGCTACTACATGCTCTCTTTTAACCGTAGCTTTTTCTCCAACTTTCTGAGCTAAATCTAACTGCGCCTGACATTGAACCTTAATGGCTTCATGTCCTACTTTGATCGCTTCAATTAAATCAGCTTCATCAACCTCTTTCCCTTCACCCTCAACCATCATAACGTTTTCCATAGTTGCCGCAACGATGATATCTAACTCAGCTCCAGCAATAAGTTCTTTCAACGGATTTACGATATACTTTCCGTCATGCTTTATAACACGAACCTCTGAAATCGGGCCATTCCAAGGAATGTCTGAAATAGCAAGAGCTGTTGAAGCTGCCAATGCCACATAGGCATCAGGAGTTAAATCTTCTTGTGCAGAAATCAGATTAATGATTACTTGAGTATCGTTCATATAACCATCTGGAAATAAGGGACGTATAGCTCTATCGACTAATCTAGAAATTAAAATTTCGTAATCTGATAATCTGGTTTCTCTTTTAAAGAAATTGCCCGGTACTCGACCTGCAGCGGCAAATTTTTCTTGATAATCTACAGACAAAGGAAAGAAAGGTTGTCCCTCTCTCGCTTCTTTTGCAGATACAACGGATGCAAAGAGCATCATTTTACCCACTTTAACAACACAAGAACCATGTGCTTGAGTGGCTAATTTTCCTGTTTCGATGGTTACTTCTGTTCCATCAGGCAAGTTGAATGCCGTGGTTAATGGTATTTGATTACCCATAATTTTTTAGACTTGTTGTTTGTGGGTTTCTCTTTTTAAGCGGAAAAAATTGGAGAGAAAATGTAAGCGGAAATAAATCGATTTTAAATTTTATCCTTCTATTCTATGTAAGAAACCCAATAAATAAAAAAGTGCCTCACTTTGAGGCACTCGAAATTTTCTATTTTCTTATGTTGAGCTTTTCAATAAGAGCTCTATACTTAGCAATATCTTTTGCAGCAAGATACTTGAGGAATCTTTTTCTCTTTCCTACAAGCGATAATAATGATCTTCTGCAAGCATGGTCTTTTTTGTTGACTTTCAAGTGCTCTGATAATTCTTTAATTCTGAATGTAAACAAAGCGATTTGACCCTCAACAGATCCTGAATTTGTTGCACTACCTCCAAATTCTTTGAAGATTTCTGCTTTTTTTTCTTTTGTTAAATAAACTGCCATTTTTTAATTTTTTACCAAAAAGGATTCGTGAATACAGTTTTAGCGAGTGCAAAGGTAAGGCATTATAAAGAATAAATAAATATCTAAGACTATTTCTTTTTGGCTTCATTCCATAGTGCATCCATTTCTTCTAAAGTCATTTTTTCCAGTGGCTTCGGTGCATGCTCTTCAATATATTCGAAACGGTACTTAAACTTCTTGTTTACTTTTTCTAATGCCAACTCTGGATCAATACCGGTAAATCGCGCATAATTAATCAAAGAAAAAAGAACATCTCCGAATTCATCTTCCTTTTTAGCCTGGTCCTCTCCGTCTATAACTTCTTTTAATTCATTTATTTCTTCTTCTACCTTCTGCCATACTTGATTTGCGTTTTCCCACTCAAAACCTACCTGTTTTGTTTTGTCTTGCATTCGGTAAGCTTTAACCATTGCAGGCAATGAACTTGGTACTCCTGATAGCACCGACTTCTTTTTAGCACCTTTTTCCTTTAGTTTAATTTGCTCCCAATTGCGCATGACATCTTCTTCTCCATTTACTTCAATGTCCCCATAAATGTGAGGATGGCGTCGAATGAGTTTCTCACACACCTTATTTAAAACAGTATCTATAGAAAAGGCATTGTTCTCTGAACCAATTTTCGCATAGAAAACCATATGCAACATCAAGTCTCCTAATTCTTCTTCAATGCCCTCATTATCTCGCTCAAGAATCGCATCAGCCAATTCATAAGTTTCTTCAATAGTCAAATTTCTTAGCGTCTCGAAAGTCTGTTTTTTATCCCATGGACATTTTTCGCGAAGATCATCCATGATGTCCAACAACCGTTTAAATGCAAGAAGTCTAGAATCCAAGGAGTTATGTTTTAGAACACAAACTTAATTGTATTAATTTTGTTGAGATACTACAAGGCACATCTATGAATACTTTTTTATCCATGTTTCTTATAATTTTTGCTGTGTTTGGCATTTCATTTATCCTAATCAACATACGCTATATCGCAACGGGAAATGAATTTAGGGGAACATGCGCAAGCAACAATCCTATGATTAAAAACAATATGGGAGAATGTACTGTGTGTGGAAAACTTCCTGAAGAAGATTGTAAAATGCCTGAGGTAGATAAATAAACTTACTTCAAATCGGTCGCGGCAAAGCGCAAAAACAAAGAAATAGCACAAGCTGCTAGCAAAATAGTAAGTATAAGCATCGGTTTAAATTGAGCTAACGAATATAAAATTCTTTAGCGAATTACACGATTAAGCGAGCTCAAAATTTCATATAGATTCTAGTTGCATATGTTATCTTAGCGAGATACAAATTGGGTATGTCCAAAGAAAAAAACGAAAGCTTGATTTATTGGGGCTTAATTGTTCTAAACGTCTTGTACATTTCAATCTTTTATTTACTTACTAAATCCTATTTGATTTGAGTACACTGGATTGGATTGTAATGGCAATAACCATGATTGCTGTGATTGGGTATGGTATTTGGAAAACTTCGGGCCATAAAAATATGCAGGACTACCTTCTTGGAGGAAATCAAGCAAAATGGTGGGTAGTTGGACTCTCCGTAATGGCCACTCAAGCAAGTGCTATTACATTTTTATCTACACCAGGTCAAGCTTATTACGGCGGAATGGAATTTATTCAGTTTTATTTCACCCTACCCATCGCTCTAATAATCATTTGCATCACCTTTATTCCAATGTATTATAAGCTGAAAGTCTATACAGCTTATCAATTTCTAGAGAATCGGTTTGACTATAAAACAAGAGCGCTGACCTCCTTCTTATTCCTTATTCAAAGGGGTTTGGCTACAGGCATTACAATTTATGCCCCAGCCATAATACTCAGTTCGATTATGGCGTGGAACCTGAATATGACTACTATTTTCATAGGATGTATTGCTATTCTTTATACAGTCATTGGTGGCACTAAAGCCGTGCATGTCACCCATATGCTCCAGATGATTATAATCCTTATTGGCTTGTTTATAATCTTTTATATCCTCACCTCTCTTTTAGGCGAACAATTTAGTTGGAATCAAATTATGCAAGTTGCTGGAGCCAGCGATAAATTGGAAATCATTGATACCGAATTTGACATAAAGGATCGATATAACATATACACGTGTTTAATCGCCGCGCCATTCTTGTTTTTATCATATTTCGGAACCGATCAAAGTCAGGTCCAAAGGTATATCTCAGGAAAATCCATACAGGAGTCTAGAAAAGGCTTGTTAATGAATGCTGGATTAAAACTACCATTACAATTTTTCATTCTCTTTTTAGGTGTACTTGTTTTTGTGTTTTATCAGAGCAACAAAAGCCCTATATTTTTCAATGAAAACATTGTAGAAAAAGTTGAAGAAGGAAAATATAAATATTTGGCCAGCAACCAATTAGAAGAATTTAACGAAGTATTATTAAAGAAAAAAACCTTACAAAGCGAATTACCAAAACATGCGCCCCCTAGCGATCAATGGAAAGAGGCTTGGAAGGAAAATTTAGATCACGAATTGGCAATTCGAGACAATTTCAAAGTTTTGGTTGAATGGACCGATCAAAACATTGAGCGCAACGACAAGGACTATATTTTTATATCGTTTATACTTAATCATCTCCCAAAAGGCCTCGTCGGATTATTGTTTGCCATGATCTTTTTCGCTGCAATGTCTTCAACAGCCTCAGAGTTAAATGCTTTAGGCTCAACAACTACCGTTGACATTTACCAAAGGCTTTTTGCCCCTAATGCATCGGATGCACATTATGTACTTGCAGGGAAACTATTAACCTTATTTTGGGGGATAGTAGCTATTCTTTTTGCTTCAATCGGCACCCTATTTGAAAACTTAATACAGTTTGTAAATATCGTTGGTAGTATATTCTACGGAACGATACTAGGAATATTTTTGGTTGCATTCTACTTTAAAAAAATTGGAGGAAACGCTGTATTCTGGGCTGCTGTTATTACAGAATGCCTAGTGGTAGCCATTTATTATGATGACCGTTTGGGTTATTTATGGCTCAACTTAATTGGGGCTTTAGGCGTAATAATATTCGCTCATATAATTTCTTTAGGCAAAAAAAAGGGAACTGACAAAGTCAATTCCCTAAGTAATTCTTAGATCAAAACAAAGAGTTTACATTCTCATCTTGGACCATTTTGCAATGGCGTCTTTGTTGAACTTTACGTACTCCATGTTTCCAGCTTTTTCAGCTAAATTCATAGCCACTTTGGCTGTTGCGATTGCTTCTTTATGCATTCCTAAAGCCGCCTCTATTTGAGATCTTCTTCTCATTTGCCAGAATTTTTGATCGTCGCCGTCAGTAGCTTTCTTGACATATTCGTAAGCAGTCTTCATATCTTTGCCATTGTTGAAGAAATAATTAGCAGCATTGTAATAATCACCTTTACTTGGACCATTTAGTACTCTTTCAATATTACTCATCACTTCCTCATCTGTATTCACAGTAATGTCTAATGCTAGATTTACTTTATCCCAATCCATAACCAAACGAGCAGATCCATCTTTCACTTCTGCAAAGTAAAACATCATTGTTTCTACAGGTCTGTTATTGTTGGATGGTCTAACTTGTACAGTGGCTACAGGACTTTTTTCCTTATATGATGACCATCTACTGCTCTCATAAGGGTAAAAGTAAACTTCCCACATTGCATTTGATGGCTTAGAAAGCATAGCATAACTTCCTTTTTTTAATTCTTGACCACCAATCATAACCTTTCCTGAACATGTAAATTTTGTCACCGCATTCGCTCCGGTCCTCCATAATTTGTTATATGGAACTAATCCATCATTAGCAAAAATAGTTCGCCCTTTAACGCCAGGTCTTGAATATTCTACAGTAATATCGATCAATCCTACTTGCTGCATTACTGTTGCTTTAGGAGAAGCTGAAGGGGTTTTTATTTGAGCGCCAACTTCTACGCTGAAAAGAAATGTCGCTGCAATTAAGCATAGTCCTAATAATTGTCGTTTCATGTGTTGATTTTAAATGATTTTATATCTGAAATAATTAGTAACATCTGTATATAACCAAAAGGTTTTGCAAAGTTACTTTCATTTTACATTTTCTTTTTAACAATGTTGGTGCGGAGACATTTTAACAGGAAGGCAAACAAAGTATTAAAATGATATAATCATAGAAATTGAAGTGGGCATTATTATATATTTGCGCTCTTTAGGCCACATAGCTCAATTGGATAGAGTACCTGATTACGGCTCAGGAGGTTGAGGGTTCGACTCCTTCTGTGGTCACTAGAGAATAGAAAGCCAAGTGCGATAGTACTTGGCTTTTTTATTTATGCTACGTCAAGTTTACTTGAAAGTAGATGAATAAAAAAGCCAAAATATTGCGCAGCAATATGGCTTTCTATTTTGACCTCGGTCCACTGAAGGATCGCCGAAGGCACTCCTCTTTTCATTTCCACATTTCTTTGATTTATTGATTGACCTTTAGTTCAACCAAAAGCCAAAATATTGCGCAGCAATATGGCTTTCTATTTTGACCTCGGTCCACTGAAGGATCGCCGAAGGCACTCCTTTGAATATCATTTGGCTTTTAATTTCTGCTTGTTATAGGCTGTCTATTTTCTCAAAATCTCCTATTCGTCTTCTTTGCAAAAATATTTTTCTTCCCAAAGCAACATTTTATAGGTTCGGTTGTATCTAGATTGTAGATATTTTTCTGTTCCATATAATCATTATAATATGAAATACTTATTTCCAATATTCCTTTTTACATCATTCTTTGCATCTGCCCAGTCAACTGAAACAATTCAGACTAAGCCTTCCTTAAACTTTAATTTAATTTCAGCATACAACAGTATTGATTCTTTTGACGAGGCCTTCGTTTCTTATGGTTTGGGTGCAGAAGCTAAAATGAGCAAACGTTTTTCACTTGCTGGAAATATTACTTTTGGAGAGGAAGATTTTTGGAGGTTTGTAATCATTCAACCCAGTTTAAAATTTTATCCATCAAATGTTTTCAAAGGAATATTTGTCAAAACAGGCTTTGGATATGCCAAATTCAAAACAGTAAATAATGTAGTCTTTTTAGGCCAACCTTTTGACGCAGACCGCGGTTCGTCAGCCGGAATTGTTATCGCTCATGCAGGTCTCGGATTTTCAACTATCGTAAAAGAGAAAATCAGCATCAGTTTATCCATTGCCGCTCAAGGCTCTATTGATATTGACGCAGATGGTTCCGGATTCCAAAGTGATTTTTCTATAGGTTATGCGTTTTAAACTGCATTGAATTCCACTTTTTACAACACCAATTGTTACGCCCAAGACTGTTTTTATCTTAATCCGCTGATATCAAAAACTTTTTGACCACTTGATTACTTTTGATTGGATAAATTGACCCCATGCGAAAATATCAAGTATTTCTTATTGCTCTTTTTATTGGTTTCTACTTGCCTATAAATGCTCAAGATCCTTTCCATTCATTCAATGAAAAATGGGATGTGTTTGTGCAGAACCATGTTGAGGAGGGCTTAGTGGATTACGATAAGATGAGCTTAAAAGACTTGGAATGGTATCAAGAAAACATGAAGCAATGGAAAGTGGATTGGACTCAGCCAAATATTGACAAGGCCACTTGGATCAACGCTTATAATTTTGCGGTTATAAGCGAAATAATTAAAACCAATGTTAGAAGCTCTGTTCAAGATATCCCGGGTTTCTTCACTCGACAAAAAATTATTGTCGGAGATAGAAACTTTTCACTAAACGATTTTGAAAAACTTCTTTTTGACACATACCCAGATCCGAGAATGCATTTTGCCTTGATTTGTGGCGCGAAGGGATGCCCTAAAATGTTTCCTCGAGCATTCAACACGAAAGAAATCGATCAAGATCTAGATAAGCAAAGCAAGCTGGCCTTAAGCGACGCCTCTTTTATTTATGCCAAAGGAGAAAATCTTTTTGTATCTAAAATTTTGGATTGGTACAAAGATGATTTTGGGAAAAATACAAAAGAAAGGATTGAGCTAATTAACAGCTTAAGCGGATTAAATTTTTCTTCAGAAAGCAAAATAAAGTATCTCCCCTACGACTGGAGCCTAAACACCACCTCATCAAAACAAAATACTCTCAATTCTACAAATCAATACCGATATATCGTTTCTTCTACTATTCCAAAAGGAACGTATGAATTTAAGGCTTTCAATAACCTGTACAGCCAGACCATAAATGATGTTCGAAGCACTTATTTTACGACCATTTATTCGGCTTTATATGGACTAAACCACAGATTAAATGTTGGTCTTCAAAGTAGATTTAGGATGACCACGCAACATTTTGGAGACTCTACGCCATTTAGCATTTTCAACTCGACACCTAACAAAAGACAAAGATTCACAGGAATCGGCCCAATGATCAGATATGCCCCAGTTCCAAAATGGGAAAATTTTTCTATTCAAAGCACCTTTCTTTTTCCGCTGGGCGCCGATCTAGAGGGAAACGCCCAACTTTTATTCCTTGAATGGCAAGGACCTATTTGGAATACGCAATTTTTTAATGATTTCAGTATCAAAGATAAATTCTCACTTTTTACCGAAATCGATCTCCTAGTGGAAGATATTGGAAACTCTAATGAAGGATATAGCAATCGATTCTCAACCCCGATCATGCTTATATTGAGTTATGTACCTACGCAAAAAATAAGTACCTACTTCCTTTCTGGTTACTCTCCGTTCTGGGGAAGTGCTTTTGACTATTTTGTACAAATCGGAGCAGGGTTTAAATATCAATTTACCCCGCAATTAGAGCTCGAACTTTTAACCACTTGGTTTGACAATCAATTTTTAGAGCAAAACGACGGCAATGCCCAAACCATAAATATTGGCGTTCGATACAACCATTAATCCATTCAAATTGTACGTTCATCGCAAAAAACAACACGTTTGGCTTTTCTTTATTTGAAGTATACTATTAAAGCTCTGACTATGTATATTCATATCAAATAAAATTTATTTATATATGAAAAAATTACTTCTATTAGTTTGTTTGTTTTCTTTTGGATTAACGGCAAGCGCGCAAAAATTTAGTGCCTCTGGGCAATTGGGATGGATCTTACCTGGTGGTGACGGCGTAGGTGACGGTGCAGATCAATTTAATGTAAAGGGTGGATTAGTTTACGATTTGGATGCATTGTATCATTTGGATCCTGAGAAGCCAAAAATTGGTGTTGGGGTATGTCTGCTATTTTGGGAGGAGAAGGCATCATTACCGATAACTATGGACTAGAACTTTTTGGGGTAAAAGGATTGTATAGAGTGAACCCAGGAGGAGTTTCACCTTATGTTGGTCTAACGGTTGGTGCAGCAAGATTGACTACACCAGAAGTAACGGTTAATGGACAAGTTGTATCGGAAGGACTTTCTAGTACAGGTTTTGGACTTGGGTTAGAAGCTGGTATCGAATTAAACGGCGTTTTAATAGGAATCGATTATATGCTTCCTACTAAGTTTTCTTTTGATGTTGCGGGTACCACTACTGAAAGTGGAGGATTAGGTGGATTGATTATACACCTAGGTTATCGAAGAGGATTTTTAGAAGATTAATTAATATGAGAAGGGTGAGATTTTCTCACCCTTTTTTTTGTCATTTAATACTTTTTATCAATAAATCCCTTACTTTTGCGCTCTTATTTGAATTAGACAACCGTCCTAAAATACAGACATGTCAAGAATTTGTGTACTAACTGGAAAAAGGCCTATCAGCGGAAATAATGTTTCGCACTCAAAACGTAGAACAAAAAGAAGATTTCTTCCTAATCTTCATACCAAAAAGTTTTACATCCCTGAAGTGGATAAATGGGTTACTCTAAAAATTTCGAGCAAGGCTTTAAGAACTATTAATAAATTAGGTCTCTACGAATATCTTAAGAAATTAGAATCAAAAGGTATTAATCACGGAGTACAACTGTAAACCATATAAGTTATGGCAAAGAAAGCAAAAGGAAATAGAATTCAAGTTATACTAGAATGTACAGAGCACAAAAGCACTGGCATGCCAGGTACTTCTAGATACGTGACGCAAAAAAATAGGAAAAATACTCCAGACAGAATGGAACTTAAAAAATATAATCCTATTTTAAAGAAATATACTGTTCACAAAGAAATTAAATAATAATGGCTAAAGTATCGAAAAACGCCCGGGTAGCACAAAGAGCTGCAAATGCTGGATCAGGACGAGATTTTGTCAAAGTGGTTCAAAGTATCAAGAATCCTGAAACTGGAAAATACAGTTACAAGGAAGTGATGATTCACAAAGACAAGGTAAAAGAGTTCTTTGCCAACAATAAGTAATTCAGCAGGCTACCAAAATGGTAGCCTTTTGTTTTTATAACCTCTGCCCTATTTAGATGAGCTTTTTTAAAAAATATTTTTCCCGCGAGAAAAAGGAAGATCTTAACAAAGGTTTAGAAAAAACCAAAGAAGGATTCTTTAGCAAATTATCCAAAGCCGTGGCTGGTAAGTCTACAGTAGATGAAAGTTTTTTAGATGATTTGGAAGAAATCCTTATAAGTTCTGATGTAGGACTAGATACTACGGTTAAAATTATAGATCGCTTAGAGCAAAGGGTTAAAAAAGACAAATACTTAAATACAGCAGATCTCAATTCGATATTAAAAAACGAAATCTCTCTAATACTAAGTGAAAACAATACTGAAGATCTAACCGCTTTTAGTTTTCCCGAAGAACAAAAACCTCATGTTCTTTTAGTCGTTGGAGTGAATGGTGTTGGGAAAACAACAACCATTGGTAAAATCGCGCATCAGTATAAAAAAAATGGACACAGTGTGGTACTTGGAGCTGGAGATACTTTTAGAGCAGCGGCTGTAGACCAACTCGAGATTTGGTCTGATCGTGCTGAAACAGAGTTTTTCTCAAAAGGCATGAATACTGATCCAGCAGCCGTGGCTTATGAAGCAGTCCAATTTGCACAAAATAAATCGCTTGATGTGTGCATTGTAGATACTGCAGGTCGTTTACACACCAAGAAACATTTGATGGAAGAATTGAGCAAAATCAAAAAATCCATAGATAAAATTTTACCTGGAGCGCCTCATGAAGTATTGCTTGTCTTGGACGCAAGTACTGGTCAAAATGCTATCGAACAAGCCAAAGCCTTTACAGAAGCAACAGATGTTAGTGCTATTGCGCTAACCAAATTGGATGGGACGGCAAAAGGAGGTGTGGTTTTGGGCATCTCAGATCAATTTAAAATTCCTATTAAATATATTGGAGTTGGTGAGGGTATGGAACAATTACAACTCTTTAACAGAAAGGCTTTCATTGATTTACTGTTTGACTAGTTTAAATTTTCTAGCTCTTCAAAATCCATTCTCCCTTCGAAACGTATCGATTGTCAAATTGGATGGTGAAATGTCTCAAATTGTTTAGTTAATTTTGGCGAACTCAAAAGGGTAAGAATTATAGACATTCCAGAGTATTGGCATTTTCTTATTAAAGCACTGTTTTTATGTTCCAAAAACTAAAAAAAACAAGATTAGCTGGATTCATTATCCTAAGCACGATTGTATTACTTGCCAACTCTTCGAACCCACCGAATGGACGAACCGGAGCTCCTGGCGATGGTGTATGTAGCAGCTGCCATGGAGGTTCTAATAGTTCTCTTGATGGTGAGGTTATGATCACAGGACTCCCTGCTTCCATCGTTTCCAATACTACTTATCCGATAACGGTTACAGTAAATAATCCGAATGGAAATGGAGTCGAAGGTGGATTTCAATGGGTTGCATTAAATGCGAGCAACATCAATGTTGGGACGATGTCAAATCCTGATGCAAATTCTTCTATAAGTATGTTTAGCGGAAGAGCATATCACGAACATCAACCAGCGCAGCCTTTCGATTCTGGCAACTCTATTTCTTATACCGTCGATTGGACAGCACCAAATGGCCCAGATGGAGAAACGATTACTTTTTATGGCGCAGGCCTCATAAGTAACGGGAATGGAAGTACCTCAGGGGATCGAGCACGATACACCTCTGTTTCTGGAACTTTAACTGGCGCTTCAACTTTGGACATCACAGCTGTCAAACTAAATGATGCAAGTTGCAATGGAGCAAGCGATGGTTCTGCTGAAGCCACGGCTACTGGCGGCGCACCACCCTATTCCTTTGTTTGGGGAAACGGAGAAACTACTGCAATAGCGACCAATTTAAGTGCTGGCGTGCATACCGTTTCGGTCACAGACAATCTTAATGTCACGGAATCTACGACTGTTAGCATTGCACAACCTCTTCCGTTAGGAATTAACATCATAGGAATTTCTAATGAAGATTGCCTTGCTGGTAATGGATCTGCCACTGTAATGGGTACAAATGGCACCCAACCATATACATACTTATGGAGCAACGGCGATACTGGGGCTTCATTAAATAATGTTTCGTCAGGAACTTATGGAATTACCGTAACAGACAGTAATATGTGCACAGGGTCCTCAAGCGTTACTATAGACAAAAACAACAGCAATTTAGGAATCAATCTTGTACAACAAGATGACCTAGACTGCTTTGGAGACGATGATGGTTTTTTAAATGTAATTGCAAGCAATAGTGTGGGAAGCGTTGTATACTCTTGGTCACATGGATTCAATGGAGCACAACAAAGCGGATTAACAGCTGGCAGTTATATCGTTACTGCCACGGATGCATTGGGATGCCAAGGTACAAGTGAATTCCAAATCAGTCAACCCGACAGCATAGAAATCAATATCATAGAAGTGCAACCAGACGTTTGTGGTAACATGAATGGTGCAATTGAGGTATTTGTTTCTGGCGGAATGGGTACCCTGGATTTGGATTGGTCCAATGGAGATACTGGAACACAGACAACGGGATTAAGTGCTGGTACTTATGAAATCACAGTAACTGATGATAACTTCTGCGAGGCTGAATTGGAAATAATTGTACCAGAAAACTCAGGAAATATAATCGTTGATACTTTAAATATTGTCGATCCGCTTTGCTTTGAAGACAATACAGGAATCATTTCCGTCTTGGCTACCAATGGAACGGGACTATATTCTTACGCATGGTCAAACGGTGACTCCACGTCAACCATTTTTAACCTAGAAGATGGCATGTACCATTTAAGTGTCACCGATGCTTTGGGTTGCTCGTTCATTGACAGCTTTGAGCTTAATAATCCAATTCCTCTTTTTCTAGATTTATTTAGTACCCCTGCCACTTGCAACGGGATTAATAATGGATTTATTGATTCGACCTTTGTGGGCGGTACAGGGCCTTTAACTCTTACTTGGGGGCATGGATCAGATCGCTTTTCATTGGCGCCTGGGACCTACACCGCCACCGTAACAGATTCCCTTGGTTGTATGATTAGTGATACTGTGGAGGTAGGGGCAGAAAATGTTTTGACCGCATCATCTGTTGTAACGGATATTTTGTGTTTTAACGATGAAAACGGAGCTATAGATTTAAGCACTCAAGGGACTTCTGGGCCAGTGGCATATACTTGGTCTACCGGCCAAACGACAGAAGATATAGATTCTTTGGAGGCCGGATATTATTCTGTGTTAATCATTGATTCCTTAGAGTGTATTATCGAAGTAGATTCTATCCTAGTAGACCAACCGGACACTTTACTTATTCTACCATCTGTAGTACAAATTCCTGGTTGCAATGGCCAGACCTTAGGAACAGTTACGGCTCTTCCCTTGGGTGGAACTATGCCCTATGACTACCTGTGGAGCAATCAGATGATAGAAGACACTATCAATGTCATGCAAGGCATGTACTCGGTGACGGTTACTGATCAAAATGATTGTACTGCATCTGCTTCAATTGTGCTTTCGAATACTGACAACGGACTGCCAACAATTGTTGCGCAGGATTTTAGCTTGTATCTGGACAGTATGGGAATGACATCTATGGTTGACACTTCCATGTTTGATTTGGGCAGTTTTGATGATTGCGAATTATTGGGATTCACTTACGATCCAGGACCATTTGATTGTGTACAAGACTCCATATTATTCCCGATACAATTAGAAGATTTAAGTGGAAACATTGCCTATGACACCCTATTAATTACCCTTTTGGATAGCATCAAGCCAGAAATTTTGTGCGCTAACGACTTCGTTAGCTTTGAATGCGATTCCGCGCATTATGAGATCCCAACCGCTAGCGACAATTGCTCAGTTGATCTAGAATTAATCTCAGGCCCAGCCTCAGGTGAATTGCATCTATTAGGAGATTATACCGTGGTATATCAAGCCACAGATCAATACGGTAATACGGCCCAGTGCAGTTTCGATGTGACTGTAGAAAACAGTATTGATTATGAAGTCGAAACCACAGATGTTAGTTGCTTCAATTTCCAAGATGGATCTGTCAACATTACATCAAGTTCTAGTGCCGGATTAACCTCTGTGATTCCAGTCAATTATGATCCACAATTTATTGAGGCCGGCTCATATGACTTTATGATTTTGGATGAAGGAGGTTGTGTTGTAAATGATTCGTTCGAAATATTTGAACCTCCTGTTTTACTAATCTCTGATTTTACTGTACTCAATTCTACGACTTCCAATTCTATGGATGGTTCGATTGACATTACGGCTTCAGGGGGCGCTCCTACATATTCATATGAGTGGTATCTCAATGGATCCTTACTGAGCATGGAGGAGGATTTAAACAACTTAGCACCTGGAGAATACACATGTATTGTCACCGATCAAAACGGTTGTACCTATGAGTCAATTGTTTTTGTGGTCGAAGCGACAACTTCCAACAATGAAGTGTTAGCCAATGAGATTTCGGTCTACCCTAATCCAGCTGGAGAATTTGTCTTTATTGATCTTAGTCAAGGCAATTTTATACCCAACAATATTGGAATCTATGATCTTACAGGAAGGCTACTTTATCAACAAAACCCATCCGACTCATTGATCAAGATAAATGTTCAAGATTTTAATTCAGGGATTTATTTGATAAAGGTCAGCCATCAAAATCAAGAATGGGCAAAAAAATTAATCATCAATAATTAACAAGTCTTTAAAACTTCTCGTCATCAAAGTACTTTAATTTTGTAGTATGAGAATTTTCTTTGTACTTGTTTTAGGATTGATGTTACAGGCTAATGTTTTTGGTCAGAATACGGATTATATGAAGTTTGATCATAGAAAAATTGAGCTTGGTCAAATCACCAAAGGCAATATTATTGATACCGTTTTTACCTTTACCAACAGCAGCAGCGAAAACATTCAAATTGATATCGTCGATGCCTGTGAATGCACGACATTGGATTGGACGATGGATCCGATAGCACCAGGTGAAAAAGGTCAAATTTTTGTTTCATTTGACAGCGGTAAGAAAGAAGTGGTAGAAGAAATTTCTGTAGACATTACCCTACTTAATACAGATCCAAATACGGGCGGTCCTGTAATGGATGGAGTAAGTTATACTTATAGTTTTAAGTAATGAATATCGCTTCCCTAGTCCAATTTTAATACGTCGAGAAACGCCTTTTGAGGCACTTCAACATTTCCTATTTGACGCATTTTCTTTTTCCCTTTTTTCTGCTTTTCCAACAGTTTCCTTTTTCTTGTAATATCACCTCCATAACATTTGGCAGTAACATCTTTTCTTAAGGCAGAAATGGTTTCACGGGCTATGATCTTCATACCAATAGAAGCCTGTATAGCAATCATAAATTGCTGTCTTGGAAGTAATTCTTTGAGCTTCTTACAAATTTTTCTTCCAAGAGACTCGGCTTTAGTCCGGTGTACTAAAGAAGAAAGGGCATCCACAGGATCCCCATTTAGACGAATATCCAATTTTACAAGATCAGACGATCTGTAATCCGTCATTACATAGTCAAAAGAGGCATACCCTCGAGAAATAGACTTGAGTTTATCGTAAAAGTCAAAAACAATCTCGGCCAAAGGAAGCTCAAAAGTGAGCTCGACTCTTTCTTGTGTCAGATAAGTCTGTTTGGTTAATGTTCCACGCTTCTCTAAACACAATGTCATAATTGAACCAATATATTCTGGCTTGGTAATGATTTGGGCTTTGATATAGGGCTCTTCTACCTTTTCCAAGAAACTTGGGTCTGGCAAATCAGAAGGTGTATTGATTAGAAGCTTCGCACCTTTCTTGGTATAAGCAAAATATGACACGTTTGGTACTGTGGTAATAACCTCCTGATCATATTCACGAGATAACCTTTCTTGAATGATCTCCAAATGTAACATTCCCAAAAAACCACATCTAAAGCCAAAGCCCAAAGCGGCAGATGTTTCCGGCTCATACACCAAGGAGGCATCATTTAACTGCAACTTTTCAATACTATCTCTTAACTCTTCATAGTATTCGTTTTCAACTGGAAATATTCCTGCGAAAACCATAGGTTTCACTTCTTCAAAACCATGAATAGCCTCTGCACAAGGATTCTCTTCACTAGTAATCGTATCGCCAACTTTAATCTCTTTGGATTCTTTTATTCCGGTGATGATATATCCTACATCGCCTGTTTTTAAAACGGACTTTTTGATTTGTTCGAGTTGCAACACACCAATTTCATCGGCGCTGTATACACTTTCGGTATTTACAAAACGTACCTTTTCTCCACTTTTCATTTGGCCATTGACAATCCTAAAATAGGCGATGACCCCTCTAAAAGAATTAAATACAGAATCAAAAATTAATGCTTGTAAAGGAGCTTCGGGATCACCCTGTGGAGCAGGCACCCGATCTACTACTGCCTCCATGATGTCCTTAATACCAATCCCCGTCTTTCCACTGGCCAAAACTATATCCTCTCTCTTGCATCCAATCAAATCAATAATTTGATCACTGACTTCCTCGATCATTGCACTTTCCATATCTACCTTATTCAAAACAGGTATGATTTCTAAATCATGCTCGATGGCCAAATAAAGATTGGAAATGGTTTGTGCCTGTATCCCTTGTGAAGCATCGACCAACAGCAACGCACCTTCACATGCTGCGATCGATCTAGAGACCTCATAAGAAAAATCAACATGACCAGGAGTATCTATTAAATTAAAGGTATATGTCACACCATCTTCTTCCCTCTTATAGTAGAGCTGAATAGCATGACTTTTAATAGTAATTCCCCTTTCTCTTTCGATGTCCATATCATCTAAAGCCTGATCTTTCATATCGCGTTCAGCGATCGTTTGAGTATACTCTAGTAAACGATCAGACAAAGTACTTTTGCCGTGATCAATATGGGCGATAACACAAAAATTCCGAATCAATTCCATTGCCGGCAAAGATATACCTTTTGAAAATCTGAAACGACCCGAAAGGCAAAGAATTGAGGGATTAAACTAACTTTGAACCTCAAAATTAACTAAGATGAAAAGGTTTGCTGCTTTACTTTTATTTATCGCCATTTTAAACTCAAACATCACGGCTCAATATACTTTCGAAGCAGAAAAAACCATACACTGCACCGAAATTAAAAATCAAGCTCGTACAGGCACGTGTTGGAGCTTTGCCACAGCATCCTTTATCGAAAGTGAATTGATAAAAGCAGGACACAAAGATGTAGACTTATCCGAAATGTATGTGGTTCGTAACATCTATGAGGATAAGGCCAAAAATTATGTTTTGAGACAAGGCAAAGCAAATTTTAGTCAAGGTTCTCTGTCACATGACTTGATTCGGATTATGGCAAAAAATGGCGTAGTCCCAGAATCCGTATATAGTGGTTTGTTGGATCAAGAAAAAAGCCACAATCATGGCGAAATGGAAGCGGGACTGAAAGGGTTTTTGGACGGTATTTTGAAAAGAAAGTCGCTCTCAAAAAAATGGTTCGTTGCCTTTAATTCCATTTTAGATACTTACTTGGGCCAAGAGCCCAAATCATTTGAATACAAAGGATCTTCGTATACTCCAAAAAGTTTTGCCTCCTCTTTGGGCCTTGATGCAGACGACTACATCAGTATTAGTTCATTTACACATCACCCTTTTTACGAAAAATTTATTCTTGAAATTCCTGATAATTACTCCAATGGTTCTTTTTACAATGTGCCGATTGATGAGCTTGTTTCCATTATTGATTTTGCCTTAGCAAATGGATATAGTTTGGCTTGGGATGGAGATGTAAGTGAAAAAGGATTCAGTGCAAAACAAGGCATTGCTGTCCTACCAGAAGACCCAACTCGTGAAGATCTGTTTGAAGCGCCTGGAAAAGAAAAAGAAGTTTCTCAACAAAGTCGCCAGGATGCTTTCGAATCGTATGCCACAACGGACGATCATTTGATGCACCTTGTAGGATCGGCAAAAGATCAAAAAGGAAATAAATATTATATCATTAAAAACTCTTGGGGCGAATTGAGTCCTTTCAAAGGGTACTTATATATGTCCGAAGCCTATGTTAAAATGAAAACTGTCGCTGTGATGGTGAATAAATCTGCTCTTCCAAAAAAAACATCGTCAAAATTATTTACAATTAATTGATCCCTAAGCAGCAATAAGGTAATTATTTCGTTTTATTGTTTTTGAAAGGCAAACCCTTTATGAAGACCTATAGTATTTTCGCATTATTTCTACTCTTATTGATGAACTCTTGTCTTTCGGATCCCGAACCCAACGACATTAGTTCTATAGAGGAAGAGATCAATTTAAACCTTAGCCAAATTCCAAGCGAAGAAGGAATGCAGTTAAGTTTTGAACTCACAAGCGTTGATGCTTTTGATTGCGAAGATGCGCACATTCAATCAAACCTTGATCAACATTTAGACGCGCTGTCTTTAGATTTGATCTCCATAATAATTCCAGAAGATTGCAGTGCTGGAGAACTGCCAGCAAGAGGAAAGTCTTCGAAGTTCTTAGACATTGGAACCTATAATTTTGACGTAACGATTGGAGACTTACGATCGGAGAATGGGATTCTCGAGGTAACAAACGAGCATTTCGAAATTAAATTAGAGCCTATTCCTGGGTTAAATATCCAAAATTCTTTAATCCATAGAATTCCTGAAAATCATGTTTGGGGGGAATTACATTTGGAGTCTTTGTCTTCAGAAGATTGGCAAGATTTTCTTGATGGAATGCAGATATACACCAAACATAGTCCAAAAGTTTCAAGAGGGAATTATGGCCTTTTCGAAATATTTACTACCGCTAACTTTTTCACCGAAAATGCACCAGTAAGTTTCCTTTTCTTGGAAGCAAATGATCTAGAAGGATTAAAGCAATTCATTACTCTTTTTAGAGCTCAACACCCTGGTTTAGAAATAAATTTGATGCACTCCACCGGGGTCATCATTTAATTTAAATCCTGATTTTCTTCTATTTTTAGTCAATGATCAATTTAATCAGCGATACGGTTACGAAGCCAGATAAGGCTATGCTCAACTATATGTTTAAAGCAGAGGTTGGAGATGATGTTTTTCAAAGCGATCCAAGCATCAACGCCTTACAACAAAAGATGGCTGAGATGTTTGGCAAGGAAGCCGCCTTGTTTTGCCCATCTGGCACGATGACAAATCAAATTGCCATAAAAGTCCATACCGAGGCATTGGACGAAATGATTTGTGATCACTATTCGCATGTATACCAATACGAAACTGGAGGCTATGCATTCAATTCTGGTGTTGCCATTAACTTGATCCAGGGTGAAAACGGAAAGTTTACCCCACAGCAACTGACCAATGCCATCAAGCCTGTGTATGATTGGCTTCCTATTTCAAAACTTGTGGTGATCGAAAATTCCTGCAACAAGGGAGGAGGTTCTTATTACACCCTAGAGGAGATAAAGTCCATTGGCAAAGTTTGCAAGGAAAAAAAACTAAAATTTCATTTAGATGGAGCCCGGTTGTTTAATGTTTTGGTTGAAACAAAAGAGCACACCACAGAAGTCGGAAAGTGCTTTGATAGCATCTCGATATGTCTATCCAAAGGACTGGGCGCACCTGTAGGCTCGGTACTGATTGGCAACAAAGATTTTATAGCCAAAGCCCGAAGGTTTAGAAAAGTCATGGGTGGAGGCATGCGTCAAGCTGGTTTTTTGGCTTCAGCCGGTATTTTTGCCCTAGACAATAACATTGATCGATTGATTGAAGACAATAATAGAGCAAAAGAATTGGGAACACTCTTAGACTCCTTGTCATTTGTAGATTCTGTAAAACCGGTGAAAACGAATATTGTGATTTTCGATCTAAACGAAAGGTTTAGAGGAGATTCTTTTGTTGAAGTATTAAAAGAAAACAACATTGGGGCATCCCTATTCGGTCCAAATACCGTTCGTTTTGTAACCCATAAAGATTACAATGCTGAAATGCACAAAACAGTCTGTAATGTGCTGAAAAGTATTTGATTATTCGGAAGAACGCTTGTTTATCTCATCTCGAATTTTGGCGGCTTTCTCGTAATCTTCCTCAGCCAAAACATCTTCGAGCATTTTGTTTAGGGCTTTTAAAGAATAATTGGACAAACTTCCCGATTTGCCCTTTACCTTTTTGGCAGACTTTAAAGGCTTTTCGGATTCCGACTCATCGAGGTGTACTCCAGCCGCATCCATAATAAACTCAAAAGTATAAATGGGACATCCATAACGCACGGACATAGCAATCGCATCAGAAGTCCTCGAATCGATCTTAACTATTTCCCCATTCATTTCACACACCAGTTGCGCATAAAATATTCCATCCAACAAGTTATTAATAATGATTTCCTTTAACTGGACATTAAATGTGTCTAGGGTGTTTTTAAACAGGTCGTGAGTTAGGGGTCGGTTGGGGCTCATGTTTTCCATGGCCACTGCTATTGCTTGTGCTTCAAAGCCACCAATTACTATAGGCAATCTTCTATCTCCATCCAATTCACCTAAAACGACAGCATAATTATGCGATTGTGTTACGCTATGAGATAAGGCTACTATATCAAGTTCTATTTTCTTCAATCCAGAATTATTGAGTGCATAAAGATATATGATTGAATATACTAAATGTAATATTCCATATATTTAAAAATCTAATGCGATATGGATAGATTAAGCCAAATAAATGCCTTACTAGAAGAAGATCCGAATCAAGCTTTTTTACATTTTGCAAAAGCCAAGGAATTAGAAAAATTTGGACACCTCACGGAAGCCAAATTGAGTTATGAGCACTTGCATAAAAATCATTCGGATTATGTCGGAAATTACTATCATTTCGGGAAACTGCTGGAGGAATTAGGAGAAGATCAACGTGCTTTAGAAATTTATAATCAAGGTATCGAAGAATGTAGAAAGCAAAACGACCTGCATGCGTTGAGCGAGTTGCAAAATGTAAAAACCAATTTAGAGCTTGGTTTGTAGATTAAAATTGAAGTACCCCTTCAAATACTTTTTGAACTGGACCAATTAACCAAATGCCTTTGTACCCTTGTGACGTTGGTTCAAAATGAACTTCTAATGATCCTCCCTTAGTCGCGACTTTGCGTTTAGTAGAATTAAAGTACTCCTTTTTGTGGCTGGCGAGTACTGAGGCTACGACACCAGTTCCACAAGACAAAGTCTCATCTTCAACACCTCTTTCGTAGGTTGCAACGTGCGTAATCCGTTGTGAGTTTTTGACAAAGTTGACGTTCGTCCCGTCTTTTTTAAAACGATCACTTTCTCTTATAGATCGCCCCTTTTTGACAATATCCAAACCTTTTAATTGGTCCACAAATCTCACAAAGTGCGGAGATCCTGTATCCAAGAATACATCCTTCCTCAAAAATTTTAGCTCTTCTACGTCTGACATTTGAAGAGAAACAATACCTCCAGCATTAATCTTAGCACTGTGCATGCCATCAAAAGCCATGAAATTACACGAATTTCTTATCCACTTTTTTGCCATTGCAAAATGGACCAAACAGCGTGCGCCATTCCCACACATTGATGAGCGCTTCCCATCCGAGTTAAAATAGGACATCGTAAAATCATAGGTCTTGTGCTTTTGGAGAAAGATCAATCCATCCGCACCTATACCAAAATGTCGATCACATGCTTTTTTTATTTGAGCAGATTTTAATTTTTTCTCGATTAAGCACTCGGCGTCTTCGATCAAAATAAAATCATTTCCTGTGCCCTGGTATTTTTCAAACGAAATTTGCATTACTCAAAAGTCCAAAAAAAAAGACACATTGCTTTAATATGCCTTCCTAAAATCCCCTACCCAAGCAAATTTTCCATTATGCTAACTGCACCAACAAAATCAAAACATTGTCTAAATGTTTACATATTATATATTTCTTTAATATGTAGGTAAAAACTAATTTTGATTTAATTACGTTACTTAGTTATGCGCAAATATTTACCTATTCTTTTAAGCTCATTTTTAAGTGCTTTCCTAGCCATTATAGCTTTCAAGTTTTTATTCCCAACCCAAATAATAATTGAGGAAGAAAATGTTGCGAAAAAAGTAACACATGATATGCTTTTTTCGGACCGTATGAATCAAAATTTTTATGCCTCACAGCCCAATGATTTTATCAAGGCGGCCAACGAAAGTGTAGAAGCCGTGGTGTTTATCAGTTCGCTAAAAGATAAGAATCAAAGAGACAAGTTTACTCGAAGATTTAACACCTCTACTGGATCCGGTGTTATCATTTCGAATGATGGATACATTGTTACCAACGAACATGTCATAAAGGATGCCGAACTTATTGAAGTATTAACAAATGACAACAAAGAATATGAAGCTCGTCTTATTGGGAAAGATCCAACGACCGATTTGGCCTTACTCAAAATAGAAGGTGACCAATTGCCCTTTTTAATGTTTGGCAATTCGGATTCGTTGCAAATTGGAGAATGGGTCATGGCAATTGGCAATCCATTTCGATTGCAATCCACCGTCACCGCTGGCATTGTTAGTGCAAAGGCAAGAAGTATAAATATATTATCCCCGCAAGGCATTGAGTCTTTTATTCAAACGGATGCAGCGGTAAACCCAGGAAACAGTGGCGGTGCATTAATAAACACAAGGGGAGATTTGTTAGGGATAAACTCCGCCATTATGTCCAACAGCGGAAAATATGAAGGATACTCTTTTGCCATTCCAGCGAATCTGGCAAAAAAAATAATTTATGACCTCAAAGAATTTGGTGCAGTTCAAAGAGGATGGATGGGCATCACCATTATAAATATGAACGCAGAAAAAGCGCGCCAACTTGGTGTTGAAGCTGTAGAAGGTGTCTATTTGGAGTTGGTAAGCAAAGACGGCGCTGCAAAGGAAGCGGGTCTAAAAAGAAGAGATTTATTGACCACTGTCAATGGTATTAAAACTAATTCGGTACCTTCTTTTATGGAACAAATTGCACAATTTAGACCTGGTGATGTGGTCAATATTGGATTCATCAGAGATGGTCAGAAAAAAGAGGCAAAAGTCAAATTACGCAATCAGTTAAATACCACAGATTTTGTTGCGGTCCGAAAGGATAAAGTCCTAACGGACTTAGGCTTTGAAATTAGGGATCTTGATTCAGTGGAAGCCAAGAGGCTAAACACCGATGGTGTTTATGTCGTGAGCATTTATGGCAACAGTAAAATTAAAGACACCAACATGGAGCCCGGATATATCATAACTACTGTCAATGAGGTTCCAATAAATAATGCCAACGACTTAATTGATTACTTAGAAAAAAACAAAGGACTAATAAATATTGAGGGCTTCTATGAGAAGTATCCAGGAGAATTCCCTTACCGCTTTATAAATCCATAGTGCCGTTCATAGTGCAGTTTTAGTCAAAGTTGTTCTAGCTTTGCAACATGAACAAGAAAGAGTTGGAATTCAATAAGAATGACGATGAACTTCAATTGGCTATAAGCCAAATGAATGGTAGACTTCAAGAAATCTATTTGGGCGGAGGTCAAAAAAAGATTGACAAACAACACAGCAAAGGAAAGTTAACCGCAAGAGAACGAATTAATCTGTTACTTGACGAACCTAGCGAAGCTCTTGAAATTGGTGCTTTCGCAGGATACGAAATGTACGCAGAACACGGAGGAGCTCCCGCTGCAGGCGTAGTTGTTGTAATAGGCAAAGTTTCAGAAAGGATGTGTATAGTCGTGGCCAATGATGCCACAGTAAAGGCTGGAGCTTGGTTTCCAATGACTGGTAAGAAGAATTTGAGAGCGCAAGAGATCGCTTTAGAAAATAGACTTCCTATTATTTACTTAGTCGATAGTGCAGGAGTCTATCTCCCAATGCAAGATGAAATCTTTCCTGACAAAGAACATTTTGGGAGAATATTTCGCAATAATGCCGTCTTGAGTAGTAAAGGAATCCCTCAAATCGCCGCAATTATGGGATCATGTGTGGCAGGCGGTGCCTACCTTCCAATTATGTCTGATGAATCCATCATAGTGGAAGGCACCGGCTCTATTTTTTTAGCGGGCCCATACCTTGTTAAAGCAGCGATTGGAGAACAAACCGACAAAGAAACTTTAGGGGGTGCCTCTACCCATAGCGAAATTTCTGGCGTAACGGATTACAAAGTCAAGACAGACGAAGCCTGTATCGAAAAAATAAAGACCCTGATGAGTCAACTTGGGGCATTTCCGAAAGCCGGATTTGATCGTATTAAATCCAAAAAACCAAAATTAGACGAGAAAGAAATTTTGGGTTTATTCCCATCTGATCGAACCAAGCCTTATGATATTGTCGAAATCCTAAAGAGAATAGTTGACGACTCTACTCTTACCTTATATAAAGAAGATTACGGCAAAACCATCGTCTGTGCCTATGCAAGAATCGATGGTTGGTCAGTAGGTATTGTAGCCAATGGCAGAGAGGTGGTTAAAACCAAAAAAGGAGAAATGCAGTTTGGTGGGGTGATCTATTCTGATTCTGCGGATAAGGCTACCCGATTCATTATGAATTGCAATCAAAAAAGGATTCCTTTGGTCTTTTTACACGATGTATCAGGATTTATGGTGGGTACCAGATCAGAGCATGGCGGCATAATAAAGGACGGAGCTAAAATGGTAAATGCTGTATCAAACTCAACAGTTCCTAAGTTCTCAATCGTAATGGGCAACTCGTATGGTGCCGGAAATTATGCCATGTGTGGCAAAGCCTATGACCCAAGATTGATCGTTGCTTGGCCTTCGGCCAAAATTGCAGTAATGGGAGGAACGCAAGCGGCCAAAGTTATTTCGCAAATCCAGATCAGTGCGCTCAAGGCAAAGGGAAAAGAACCTGATGAGGCTAAGCAAAAAGAATTATTTGATCAATTGAAAAACAAATACGATCATCAAACCACTGCGTATTATGCGGCTTCAAGACTTTGGGTTGATGCCATCATTGATCCGAGGAAAACGAGAAAAATTATTTCACAAGGCATTGAAATGGCCAATCATGGAGAGATTGAAAAATTTAATGTGGGTGTCATCCAAACATAGAAGAAATTGAAAATAGTCGCGAAAACCTTAGTTGGTCTAGAAGAAGTCCTTTCAAATGAAATAAAAAATCTTGGAGGTAGGGAGATAAAAATTTCGAATCGTGCCGTGACCTTTACAGGCAGCAAAGAAATCCTCTATCGGGCGAATTACTTTTTAAGAACGGCCATTAGATTGCTTGTACCTATCTACACTTTTAAAGCAAAAACACAATATGCTTTTGAAAAGAATATGGACAAACATAATTGGGATCACTACTTATCCAATGATTCCAGCTTTGCCATTGATGCTCAAAGCTTTACAGACATTTTTACACATTCCAAATTTTTGGCTTTAAAAACCAAAGACATCATTGTAGATCAGTTTAGGGAGAAAACTGGCGAGCGACCTAATGTCAACACATTTAATCCTGATGTACGATTTCATGTTCATGCATTTCGCGATGAATTTATTATATCCTTAGATAGTTCGGGCGAATCATTGCACAAAAGAGGATATCGCGTGCGTCAAGGTTTTGCTCCATTAAGCGAGGTTCTTGGTGCTGGTTTAGTATTGCTTTCTGGATGGGATGGTTCGAAACCTTTTTTGGATCCCATGTGTGGGTCTGGGACAATAGTTATCGAAGCTGCGCTTTTTGCTTTAGGAAAATCTCCTCACGAAGAGGACCGCGCCTTTGGTTTTATGAGCTGGAAGAATTTTGATATGGAGCTTTGGAATAAAATCAAAATGGAAACACTCCCCAGACTTGAGCAATTTAAGATTAAGGCTTGCGATTCGCATATGGCGATGGTTAGAGCGACTAAGGATAATGCTGTAAGTGCAGGAGTACAAGATTTTGTCACTATAGAAAGACAGGATTTTTTCAGAACCAAAGAAAGCGGGAGCCACTGCATTATTAGTAACCCTCCCTACGACGAAAAAATTCCACTTTTGGATGCCTTTAAATATTATCGCAAAATTGGCGATACCCTTAAGAAGAAATTTGCTGGTTCGGATGCTTGGTTGTTGAGTGGAAACATTGAAGCTTTAAAAAAAATGGGGCTTAAAACAAGCAAACGAATTGAAATGCGAAACGGACCTATTGAGGCAAGATTTCATAAATTTGAAATGTATGAAGGCAGTTAAATTTGCGATATGTGTTTTTTTGGCCATCGGAACACTCTCGCTTTCAGGGCAGGAAGTGCCAATAGCAGCCTGGAACAAAAAAGACATCAAATTCTATTTCAAGCCTTTTGACATCCCTGATGTTTACAATTTAAACCAAAGTCCCAAGGTATATCCTTCCAATAATTCTCAATTGATGTCAACATCGAGATTTGATTCAAACAAACTCCCATTTTTCTGCAAATGGGAACATAAATTGCAATCTGAAGCGCGAATTCCAGTCCGAATACGTTTAGGTAGTATTGACTATGTTAATAAATTGGAAAGCAAATAGCTATTTTGTTATTTTTGCAGCCAACTTAAAATTTGAAGAACCTTTATTTAATTAAATTATTACAATGAAAAAATTGAATTTTTCCTCTTTACTATTCATTATAGCAATGTCATTCACCATGTTTACGATCACTTCTTGTAGTGATGATCCAGTACCTGGTTGTACAGATGTTGATGCTGACAACTACAATGCAGACGCTGATGAGTCTGATGGAAGCTGTACGTATATCAATAGATTCGCTGGTAACTATGTGGGTACTTTTGATTGTGCAGGTGCTTTAGCAGCTTTATTTACTTCAGCTGATGCAGCAATTGCTCAAAACGGAAGTTCAGCAGATATGTTAATCGTAACAGTATCTTCTTCTACTCTTCCTGCGCCACTTTTGGTTAACGGAACAGTTAACAGTAAAGATCAAATGGCTATGACTCAAGATTTAATGGGTGTGCCTTTGGAGATTTTGCCTGATGGTATGGGAGGTGTTGTTGCTGGTACAGTATGGAACATTTCTGTAGACGGAACATTGGATAGACAATCAAACGGTGATTTGTCAGGTCCTTTGACTTTCACTTTGGTTGAAACTGCAATCAATGGTCAGGTTCCTGGTACTATTCCAGACATTACTGACACTTGTGTTTATACTGCAACTAAGCAGTAAGAAAACATAAATTTTCTAAGATTTAAAAAAGGGATAGTTCTAAGAACTGTCCCTTTTCTTTTTTAGTATACTTCTGATATATCCTTTATGCCTGGAGTTCGTGACATAGTAAAGCCTTCGGCATAATCAAATCCAGAAGCTCTTCCGTAGCTTCTTGCTTTAGCTCTAACAAACTCCATAAATGCAGCCGTAGAAATGGGCGTTTGATTGGTCTTATTTTCTTTACTCTTTGGATTAAAAAATTGAGATCCAAAACACTGAATCAATTCAATTTTTTGATCCATAAATTTTGAGATATCCACTACAAAATCAGCCTTTAGATTGTGATCTTGAATGTAGTGATACACAGATCTTGGCCTCCATACTTTTTGATTTGTTTTAATTTTTTTGAGCCCCGAATAAAAGCATGCATCAGCTGTAAGCTTTGCTGCTCTTCCATGATCAGGATGCCTATCCTCTATGGCGTTGGCCAAAACAAGGTCTGGCTGATATTTACGCAACACACGGATGATTTTGAGCAAATTGGTTTTGTCGTGTTTAAAGAAGCCATCCTTCATGGACAGGTTATCTCGTACCAAGGCACCCATTTTTTTCTTTGCTAAAGCGGCTTCCTTCAATCTAAGTTTGGCAGATCCTCTCGTACCCAATTCGCCTTGGGTCAAATCGCATAACCCTACTTTTTTACCCTGCTTGATCAATGACAGCAGCGTTCCTGAACATGAAAGTTCGATGTCATCAGGATGAACACCAATGGCTAAAACATCTAGCTTCATAAGTTTAATTTAGCTTACCAACGTAATAGCGCACTTCCCCATGTAAATCCACTACCAAAAGCAGCTAAGCACACAAGGTCTCCTCTTTTAACCTTTCCTTCTAAATATGCTTCGCATAGTGCGATGGGTATAGAAGCCGCCGTTGTATTGCCATAGCGTTGAATGTTATTATATACTTGTTCGTCTTTTAAACCAAGTGATTTTTGAACAAATTGACTGATCCGCAAATTAGCTTGGTGCGGGACTAACATATCTATATCTGAACTCTCAAAACCATTTTTGACAAGTGCCTCATTGATTACTTTAGGGAATTTCCTTACCGCCGTTTTGAAAACCAATTGGCCCGTCATATTTGGCGACAACAAATGATCATCAACCATTTTTTGGGTTACAAAAACCCCACCTGGATTTGCTTCATCGGGATAACCATACTTCTCTTTACCTAAATGTCTGCCTCCGTGTGACCCCGGGTTTATCATTGCTAATTCTTCTGCATGCGTTCCATCAGAATGCAAATGGGTGGAATAAATACCTTGATTCTCCTCAGTGGTTGGCTGCAAAATAACCGCGCCTGCACCATCACCAAATAAGACGGTTACTCCTCTTCCTTCGGTTCTAAAATCCAGTCCCATTGAATGCATTTCGGACCCCACGAGCAGAATGTTTTTATACATTCCTGTTTTGATAAATTGATCAGCTACTGATAATCCGTATATAAATCCTGAGCATTGATTGCGAATATCTAATGCACCAATTTCTGTTTCTGTAATGCCCAATTCACGTTGCAGCAATACACCACAACCAGGAAAATAATAATCCGGGCTTAATGTTGCAAAAATGATCATTTCTATTTCATTCTTATCGATCCCAGCTCTTTCTAAAGCTATTTTCGTGGCTTCGGCAGCCATCGTAGTTGTGGTCTCCTCGTGCTTTTTAGCATATCTTCTTTGCTTAATCCCCGTTCGCTCTTGAATCCATTCGTCAGAGGTGTCCATATATTTTGTCAAATCATCATTTGTATAGATTTGATCTGGTACATAATGACCAATTCCTGCGATCTTTGTTTGTGGCATGTATAGTTTTTAAATTAATTTTTACGCTCCTATTTTGCCCAATTCGACTCCTTCCGAATAAGCAACTCTTATTCCCGCTAAACTCAAAGCGGATTTGACATTGGCAGTGGAAGCAAAATAAACGTCTTCATAGTCTTCAATCTTGCAATACGGTTTGACCGCAATCAAGATTGTATGACTGTCATAACTATTTATTCCAACCAATGGTTCTGGTTCTTTTAAAATTTTGGGTGTATCTCTCAGTGCGCCTTCAATAATAGATTTTACATTGGGCCAACTTTCCTCGTAAGGCATCGGTACTTCAAATTCTACCCTCATTATTCCGTCTTCGCCGGTAGTATTCGTTACTACATCTCCAATAACTGTAGAATTAGGAATAATTACCTCTTTATTATTCAAGGTTCTTACTACCGTGTTGATAATATTTATTTCTTTTACGAAGCCTTCGTGATCACCAACATGAATATAGTCCTCTAGCTTGTAAGGTTTAAAAATCAAGATCATTACACCTGCAGCAAAATTACCCAAAGTTCCTTGGAGCGCCATTCCAATGGCGAAAACCATACCTGCCAAAACAGCAACGAAAGAGGCGGTATCTATACCGACGATACCTGCCACAGAAAACACAACCAATACTTTTAATATTGCGCCAATTAACGATTTGAGAAAAGGAATAATTTCTTTGCCCAAACCGGTTCTTTCCAACGCTTTTCCTGCTATGGCCGATATTTTATTTGCAACCTTAAGTCCGATAATTAAAATGACAATGGCCAACAATACTTTCGGCAAGTACGTAAGGGCCATAGACCCAAGTTCTTCTAGTTTTTCTTGATAATTCACATCAAAGTATTAAAGTTCGAAAATAACGAAAGCCATTCTTATGATTCGGAAGTTTAAGATTTATTCTAAGAGCTCCAATTCCATTCGATATTTCTCCATAGCCTCGACTTCATTTTCGCCTATTTCAAACCAAATATTCTCTTGAAAATAACTTGAAAGATCGAATTTAGAAAGCTTCGTCCAATTATCAATATTTCTTTGTATTTCGTCAATTCCTATTTTAAAGATCTGGTTCAGTCGCTTTTCCATTTTTTTGTCAAACCCGACACGTGCCACCCAAACGGCAAACACAAAGGGCAAACTCGTTAATTCTTTCCATTCTTCACCTAAATCCCACTGAAATTGAAAGTCCTTTTCATGGTCAAAAACTTTATCTCCAATCATTAATACCCCTTCTCCCTCATTGAGTTTTAAACCCTTTACTTCAGCCCGTTCGAATATTATATTGGAGAATTTTTTCTTTTTTAAAATAATCTTGAGAAGGCGCACAGAGGTCTCCGATTGATGGTCCAAATAAACTTTCTTCAAATGCTCCAAACCCGTATGGCTCATCAATTTCACTGTCCTGACGATACCTTTTGTGGCGATGCCATAATCACTAACTCTGACAACATTTTCCATCCCTAGAAAAGAAGCAAGTGGCACAAGAGCCAAATCTGCTTTGCCTTCGCTGAACCATTGTGCACATGCCGAAGGATGCTTTCGAATCACTTTAAACTCCCCAGGATATTTATTCAATTCGCTCAGAAATGGCAATGTATTATGATATTCGACCAATACTACCCTCAAACTCATTTTCAATCTCTTTTAACGCAATGCTTTAGTTTCTCAAAAGTCCCAATAATTTTGGGTATTCTTCAATCATTAAACATAAATTAGAAGTAACTTGTTAAAAATAGAGCGTCATAATTGCATATGTTTTTTCAACGGCCATATCTAAATCGAAATAAACGGAAGTTTCAAAAGCTTCATGGCCTTACTCCCGATTACCCAAAGCCCGAAAACACCACCGATTTACTCTTCTACATTCAGAGAAATCATAATTGGAACACCGTAATTTACAAGTTAAACCGAACGGCAACTGGAGAAATAAATGCCGAGGTCCCTATGCATATCCAATGGATCATGTATAATAAGGCTGGAGAAATTGAAGAGCTTACCTTTCTACAGAACAAGCTTGCTTATGGTTGTGAGTACAAAAAACTGAGTCACAATTCGTTCGAATTTCATTTTGTATCGTTTCCCGAAATGAAATTTTACCTAGCTGAGAAAGAAGGGGCTTTTTCTACTTTTTACAAAAGAGAGGGTAAATTAATCCAGTTGAGTAATGTTTATGTGCATGCGGATGAGTTTGGGCTCTTTCCAGATGTAAAATTCATGGAATTTTATGGAACGGATGTTAAAACTGGAAAAAGCATACAACAAACCCTTCGTCTTTAAGCTTTTACATATTTAAATTGAATCCCGTTAATATTCAATTTGCTGGCAAATTGTCTTACCTTTACTGATTACATTAAGACTGACAAGTTTTTAATTAATACAACAACTTTAAATTCTTAAAAAACCACTACATATGTCTCTTTTAAGGAAAAAAATGAAAGCTTATGATATCCCTCAGAAGGTCATGAGCATGGGGTTTTATCCATATTTCCGAACGATTGAATCCGAGCAAGATACCGTCGTTAAGATCAATGGGAAAGATGTCTTGATGTTTGGTTCTAACAGTTATTTAGGGCTTACAAATCATCCAAAACTAAAAGAGGCTTCCAAAATTGCGATTGATCGATATGGTTCTGGTTGTGCCGGTTCTAGATTCTTAAACGGTACGCTAGATCTTCACATCGAATTAGAGGAAAAGCTAGCTGACTATGTGGGGAAAGAAGGAGCTTTGGTTTTTAGCACTGGTTTTCAAGTAAATCTTGGGGTAATTAGCTCGATTCCTGGGCGTCACGATTACATCATTATAGATGAATTAGATCACGCTTGTATCATCGATGGTGCGCGTTTAGCTTTTGCAAAAGTTTTAAAATACAAGCACAACGATATGGCTTCTTTGGAAAAGATTCTTTCCAAATGCGAGCCGGATAAAATAAAATTAATCGCAGTGGATGGTGTGTTTTCTATGGAGGGAGACATAGCCAAACTGCCTGAAATTTCGGCTTTGGCTGAAAAATACAACGCGAACATCATGCTTGATGATGCGCATAGTTTGGGTGTTTTAGGTAAAGAAGGTAGAGGTACTGCTTCGCATTTTGGAATGACCGATAAAGTGGATTTGATCATGGGAACATTCAGTAAGTCTTTGGCTTCTATAGGTGGCTTTATCGCAGCTGACAACGATACCATCAATTATTTGAAGCACAATGCTCGGTCTTTAATTTTCTCAGCTTCAATTGCACCTGCCAATGCAGCATCTGTTATTGCAGCTTTAGAACTCATTCAACAAGAACCAGAGAGAATAGATACACTTTGGGAAAATACAAGATATGCCTTGAAGCTTCTGAAAGAGGCTGGCTTTGATACGGGCCATACAGAAACTCCTATCATTCCTATTTATGTACGAAATGACATGAAGACTTTCCAGTTAACGAAAGAACTTCTTGAAATGGGAGTATTTGTAAACCCAGTGGTTTCTCCTGCTGTGGCAAGTACTTCAAGTCTGATCAGATATTCCTTAATGGCTACGCATACCAAGGCTCAAATTGAGGAGTCTGTTGATAAGATTACTCAAGTTGCGAAGAAATTAGAAATCTTTGATCTGATTGAAAATCTATCATAGGACATAGTAATGTCGGTCTCCATTCTAGAAGTTTCTTCCAAGCGCGAAATAAAGAACTTTATTGATTTTGCACATGACCTTTATGCAGATGACGCGTATTATGTTCCAGAGCTTTATCTAGCTCAAAAAGAAATGTTTGACACCAAAAAATATCCATTCTATGAATATGGTGAGGTCAAAAATTTTCTGGCATATGATGGGGATAGAATTGTAGGACGCATCAGCGCCATCAGCAACCCGAGATACAACCAATATCACTCGAGCAATGTTGGATTCTTTGGTTTTTTCGATTGTATTAATTCAACTGAAGTCAGTACTGCCCTATTCGAAAAAGCCTCAACATATCTAAAATCAAAAGGCTTTGACCAAGTTATGGGTCCTACAAATTTCAGCACCAACGAAACTGCTGGCTTACTCATCAATGGTTTTGAGAACTCTCCCAAAATAATGATGACCTACAATGCGCCGTACTATGAACACTTAGTTGAACAGTATGGGTTCAAAAAAGAAATGGATTTATACGCATATTATATTAAATCCAATGAAGCTTCCGAAAAATATCTAAGCCTCTCCAACAAGCTAGAAGAAAGACTTCAATCCAAGGGCATCTCAGTGCGAAACCTAAATCCAAAAGATTGGAAAAACGAAGTGGCCAAAGTGAAAAAAATATATAATTCAGCATGGGAGAAAAACTGGGGTTTTGTCCCTTTTACAGATGCGGAATTCAAGCATCTAGCAGATGGCCTTAAACTTCTGGTCGATAAGGATTTTGCATACGTGGCAGAAAAAGGAGATGAGGCTGTGGGTTTTTCTATCAGTCTTCCTAACATCAATGAAATAACAAAGAATTTCAAAAAAGGAAGATTGTTTCCATTTAACATCCTAAAACTTTTACTGAATAAAAAGAAAGTTAATTCAGTAAGAATTGTTGCCTCTGGCGTTGTAGAAGAATTTAGAATGAAAGGCATCGAAGCCATCTTTTTTGCTAAAAACATTGCAGAAGCTAGAAAACGAAAACTAGACGGAGGAGAAGCTTCGTGGATTTTAGAATCTAATGGCCCTATGCGAGCGGCGGCTGAAAAACTTAATGGACAACTCTACAAAACTTATCGTCTTTATTCCAAGCCGCTTTAATTCTTTCTATGGCTTTCAAAGTATTAGTTACAGGTTCTAGCGGATTTATCGGAGGATATCTTGTAGAGGAAGCTTTAAATCAAGGCTATGAAGTTTGGGCTGGCTTAAGAAAAACAAGCAGCAAAATCTACCTTACGGACGAAAGGATTAATTTCCTCTACATGGATTTTGAAAATCAAGCCTTGCTCCTTTCCCAATTAAAAGAGCATCAATTTGATTATATCATTCATAATGCTGGATTAACAAAGGCAAAAGATCAAAAGACTTATGACAAGGTAAATGTTACGTATTTAAGAAATCTAGTAAGCCAAATCCAAGCTGCCAAACTTTCCTTAAAAAAATTCATCTTCATGTCTAGCCTAGCTGCTTTGGGGCCAGGAGATGACAAAAAAGACAACATTGTACGAAATGATTCGAAAGCCGTTCCTGTTACGGCTTACGGGAGAAGTAAGAAAAAAGCAGAAGACTTTTTAAAATCGGATGCCCACAAATTAGAGTACATTGGCATTAGGCCAACGGCTGTATATGGACCGAGAGAAAAAGATTTGTTTACTCAATTCGAAATCATCAATAAAGGGATCGAACTTCATGTTGGACTCGACAAGCAGTTTTTATCTTTTATATATGTGGAAGATTTGGTCCGTTTAATTTTCATTGCTTTAAAATCAAAACATAGCAATAAATTTTATCTGGTTTCAGATGGAAACAAATACAACGCTAAAATGCTAAATGCCCTCATCAGCGAGGCGTTAAGTAAATCCACGATCAAATTGAGTCTCCCCATCTTCATGCTTAAGGCCGTTGCCTTTACCAGTGAACAATTTGGAAAACTAAGAGGCAATCTACCTCCGCTTAATTCTGATAAAGTAAATGAATTAAAAGCTAGAAATTGGGTTGTTGACACGCAAGACTTAGTGAGGGATTTTAATTTTCATGCATCTGTAAATCTTGAAGAAGGCATCAAGAAAACCGCAGATTGGTATCTTGCCAATGGTTGGTTGAAGTAGTTTGAAAAGAACACCCTATATTTATCATTCGAAGTAAAACATCTCCGATGAAATCCTTGTATACTCTAGTCACTTCCCTATTCTTAATCTTTCTTTATTCATGTGAAGGACCTACAACAAAAAAGGCCGATGCTCCACCAAAGCCCTCTCAACAAATTGACCAAGCCTCTGAGGATATCAAAGAACTCATTGATGTTTTTGGAGAAAAAGCAAAGAAATTCATTGATGGAGAGGAAATGGATAAGATCAAAGATATCGCTGACGAGCTTCAAGTAAAAGGAAAAGAAATGCTCAAGGATACTGCCATTTGGCGAGCGAAAATCGAAGAATTTGCGGAAGATGAAGAAATCAAAGTCTTATTAGAAAAATATAAAGAAGAATCTGGCGATATCTTTAAGGCACTAGAAGACCTCATCGAATCCATTGATGAAAAATAACGCCCGTTGGCATCAATAATGCGAATCGCACATCTTGCTATTTGGACCCAAGATTTAGAAGTTTTAAAAAACTTTTAACCTAGTTTTTAATTCATCTTCTTAATTATTTACCACTGGCAAGGAGGTGTAGCCTTTGTATTTAGTATCATCCTCAAAAACCACTCCTTCAAATTCTCTAACCACATTATACAGCGTGTCTCTTTCTATTGGAGTTCGATTTACTGACCGAATCATTTTTACCAATTGTTCTGTGCTTAAGGACGGACTTTGCTCCTCAGATCCAGCCATAGAATAAATCTTGGTCGTATCGTCTATTGTCCCATCCAAGTCGTCTACCCCAAAAGCCAAAGACATCACTGCAGTGTCTCTTCCAATCATGGGCCAATAGGCTTTTACGTGATCGAAATTGTCCAAAAAGATTCGTCCAATCGCATAATTTTTGAGGTCATCAACCACTCCGACTTCAGCCAAATGAGACATCTCATTGTCTTTGTTTCGAAACTTCAGAGGGATAAACGTTTGGAATCCACCCGTCTTATCCTGTAAAATTCGAAGTTGCTCCATGTGATGAACCCGATGAGAAAAATCTTCAATGTGCCCATAGAGCATGGTGGCGTTGCTTCTTTTACCTAGGCCATGTAATATCTCGTGGATATTCAACCATTGCTCCGCATTGCATTTCCCGCCTGCTATTTGATCTCTAATTTCTGGGTGAAAAATCTCAGCGCCTCCACCAGGCATAGAATCCAAGCCAGCATCCACCATCAACTTCATTCCCTGTTCATAACTGATCTTTTCCTTTTTAAAAATGTAATGGTACTCTACTGGAGTAAGAGCTTTTATATGAAGATCCGGGCGATGAGTACGAATGGCTTTGAACAATTCACTATAAAAAGTAACATCATATTGTGGCAGTACCCCACCTACAATATGCACTTCTGTAACATCTTGTTGGTCGTAGGATTTTATAATATCCATGATTTCCTCAAGAGAATATTCCCAACCATTTTCTCTCTTTTTGATCATTCTCGAATAACTGCAAAAAGTACAAGTGTACAAGCAAACGTTTGTAGGTTCGACATGGAAATTCTTATTAAAATATACTTTATCTCCTTGCTTGTCCTCTTTTATGGCATTGGCCAACACCCCTAAATAAGATAATTCACCATGGGCATATAACCATTCTGCTTCTTGAACTGAAATTCTTGCTTTATCCAGCACCTTTTGGGCAATATCCCTAGCCTCATGGGGAAGGTCTTTTTGTTGAATCAATAATTCGATTGCTTTGCTCATAGAACGAAAGTATTAAGCAAATAACAAACTTTACTCACAGAAGTTGCTTTTTAGAAATATTAAATTGCACTTTTTTTAAGCGATGATTTCAATACTGATTCCTATTTACAATTTTGATGTTACCCAATTGGTTTCCAAATTGGTTGAACAATGCGTAAAAGCAAAGATCAATTACGAAATCATATGCTTTGATGACGGATCTCAAAGGCAGTTCAAAGCAAAGAACCAGGCCATTCTTCATTTAATGGGAGTCAATTACGTCGAACTTTCCGAAAATTTTGGAAGGTCAAAGATCAGAAACAAACTAGCCTCGGTAGCAAGCTTTGATTACATGCTTTTTATGGATTGCGACAGTAAGGTGAAATACGCAACGTATATAAAGAGATATAAAAAAGAAATTGCCAACGAATGTGAAGTTGTCTATGGAGGAAGAATTTATAAAAAATCAAAACCCAGAGCAAAAAGCAAAACACTGCACTGGAAGTATGGTTCTCAACGAGAGGCCTTACCGGCTAAAAAACGTAAAAGGCGTCCATATCTCAACTTTATGAGCAACAACTTTTTAATTCGCAGCGATATATTTTTGGATATCAAGTTTGATGAAAGTATAGAGGGATATGGCTATGAGGATCTTGCTTTCGCAGAAAAACTTAAAAAGTTTGAAATCGATATTCTTCATATTGACAACCCTTTAGAACATTTGGGTTTAGAAAAATCTGTTGACTTTTTGGCCAAAACCGAAGTGGGCATTGAGAACTTAAAAAACTTAATTAAAGAAGGTAAAATTGTTGAAACTAGGCTAACAAAAGCTGCTGATTGGATAGACAAACTAAGGCTCACACCTTTAGTCCTCAACTGGTTGAAAAGAAATGAGGACTCATTGAGGAAAAATTTATTGTCACCAAATCCATCTTTGAGAAAACTTGATTTTTATAAACTTCTTCATTTTCTTAACAAAGAGTAAAAATTTTGTTTTCTTGTCCTTAAGTATCAACTAATATTAATCTGAAATTCTCATCAATTTTGATACTTTTATGATAGCCTACTAGGCTAAAACAAATAATATTGTAACATGAAAAAACTATTGTTTAAAAACTTATTATCATTTGCATTGGTCCTGATAGGTGCGGGACTTTTTGCACAAAACAGTGTTTCTGGAGTTGTGAGAGACGCTGATAATGGCGAAGCGCTCATAGGCGTAAATATCTTGGTCGTCGGAACAGTCTCAGGTACTATTTCTGATCTCGATGGTTCTTACACCTTAACCACAACCAAAGAGTTGCCTTATCAACTGACCTTCTCTTTGGTAGGATTTGGTTCTCAAACGGTTACTGTTAGCGAAAATGGCCAATCTATTGATGTTTCGTTAGGAACGGAGTCTATTGTAGCAAACGAGATTGTTGTTTCTGCCTCTCGAGTTGAAGAAAGTATTCTTCAATCGCCAGTAACGATCGAAAAGTTGGATTTGCTTGCTTTACAACAATCAACGTCTTCAGATTACTATGATGAAATTAGCAAATTGAAAGGCGTCCATCACACACAAGCTTCTGTCACTTTTAACTCCATAAATGCCAGAGGTTTTGCTGCGCACGGAAACACACGTTTTATACAGTTGCAAGACGGAATCGACAATGCTGCGCCTTTGTTGAATTTCCCAACGGGTAGTATTGTGGGAATTCCGGATTTGGATATCAAAAATATAGAAATGATTCCTGGAGCAGCATCGGCACTTTATGGGCCGAATGCCTTCAACGGAATATTGATCATGAATAGTAAAAGTCCATTTAACTATCAAGGTTTAAGTGTTCAACTTAAATCAGGTATGACAGATGGAGTTTCTACAGATCCTTATTACGGTGGATCCATACGGTATGCAAAAGCATTTAACGACAAATTTGCGTTTAAGGTTAATGCGAGTTTACTCCAAGCACAAGATTGGGAAGCCAACGATTACGAGACCCAAAGAGCCCCAGATCCTTTCGCTGCAGGAAGCGAATCCTTTTTTGGAGGAGCAACGTTTGATGGTATAAATGCATACGGTGATGAAGTACCTATTCCAGTGGGTACAGGTTTGAAAAGAACAGGATGGAACGAAGAAGATTTGTTAGACAATAGAGATGCAAAAAGTTTAAAACTCAATGGTGCCTTGTTCTATAGAATAAACGACAACATTGAAGCAAACTTCAGTTACCAGTGGGGTTCAGGATCTTCTGTTTACCAAGGATCAGAAAGATATGCTTTGAGAGACTTAGTGCAGACTTTCACCAAGTTTGAATTAAATTCTGACAAGTGGAACATCAGAGCTTATAGATCAAAAACAGACGATGGAGATTCTTATAATATGACGGCATTAGGTGCTTTTGTGAACGAGGGCATCTTCCCTACTATTTTTGCACAAGACGCTACATTTAACTATCAAGGACAAGACGTTACTATTCCACTACAAGGCGGATGGGCGGTAGCTGCCAATCTTTGGAATGCACTGCCTGGTAGTAATGCTGCAGCTGCTAAAGCATTTGCGGATGCTGGTGGATTTTCCTCTTTGCCCATGTCACAGTGGGAACAATTGTCAGGAGTATTTGGTCCTGCTTTATTTGGTGGTCTAAATCCTGATCCGGAGTTTCAAAGACTTGCAGCACTTGAGCTGTTTAAATTAGCAAGTGGAGAGGCACGCCCTGAGGTTGGATCTGCAAGATTTAATGAATTATTGGAAGGCGTACGGACAGGACTTTTCCAAAGAGGTGGTGCTGGGTTTATTGATGATTCTCACATGGATCATGTTGAAGGCCAGTATGATCTTAGTGAGGCCATTGGTGGTGATATAGGCTTACAGGTGGGTGGAAACTTTAGAAGGTATAGTCTGTTTACTGATGGTACCGTATTTAACGAAGATCCTGAAGGCACAGGAGTTAATGAAAGAATTAACATCAGTGAATATGGTGTATATACACAAGCATCAAAGTCTTTAATGGACGATCGACTAAAACTCAAAGGATCGATTCGATATGACAAGAACGAAAACTTTGATGGTCAATTTAGTCCAAGGATATCTGTGGTTTACTCTGCGGGTGAGAATAAAAACCACAATTTCAGAGTATCATACCAAACAGGATTTAGAAATCCAACAACACAAGGACAATATATCTATTTCCCAACCAGTAATATCTTACTAGGAGGAACGAGAGAAAATGCAGAACGTTATGGAATCTATGAAGGAGGAGCGTGGTCAGAAGCTTCTTATGCTGCGTATTTAGGTTCTGGATCTAGTGCAGAGACAAGAGACGAGTCTTTGTTGGTGGAGCAGTATTTAGACTATGTTAGACCTGAAAAATTAAAAACATACGAGATTGGTTATAAAGGTATGAGCAACAATAAGTTGTTTGTTGATGTAGTTGGGTACTATAATATTTATAATGACTTTATTACTCAAAACAATGTAATCAGCAAGAATGACACGGAGCACAAAGGAAATCTAGTTCCTGCTGGAACAACATGGAGGCCTTACTTCAATGCACCTGTTGATATTTCATCTTACGGAGTTTCTTTGAGTACTGAATATCTCATTGGAGATAAGAAGAATTGGAAACTTTCTGCAAATTATACCTTCAATGATTTTGATGTAGCAGATGATTTACCAACTGGTTTCGAGCAATATGATCCTTCTTTTAACACTCCAAGAAATAAGTTTAACATTGGTTTATCCAATAGAAAAATTATTAAAAATCTTTCTGGTGGTGTAAGCTACAGATGGCAAGAAGAGCATTTCTTCACAAGTTCATTTGGAGAAGGAACGATTCCTGCTTACCAAACTTTAGACGCTCAGATTGGGTATAAATTATCTGAGTACAAAACAACTATTAAACTGGGTGCTACAAACATTTTAAAAGATATCTATAGAACAAATTATGGTGGTCCATTTATTGGAAGAATGATACACCTTACTTTGACCTATGATCAATTTGCGAACTAAGCTTTCGTAGTTCGGATATAAAAAAAGAGCTTTGATAATTCAAAGCTCTTTTTTTTTGAAACCAACGCTAACCATAAGCTTTCTTAGTACTAATATCCTACGTACCAGTCAAAATGCTTCTTAATAATATTCTCCTTTTCTTTTCTTATAAATTCCAAATAAGCTAATGCAACTGGCGAAAGAATCTTACTCTTTAGCCAAATCAATCGCCAATGTGTCAGGATAGGCAATCCCTTTGCCGGGATAATAAAAACATCTTTGTTTTGTAATTCATTTCTCATTCCAATTAAAGGTATTATTGAATACCCTAACCCTGCGACTACTGCTTGTTTCACCGTTTCGTTTGACGTCAGCTCAATACTCTTTCGTTTTGTCGAATTTCGAAAATAACGACTCATTGAGCTTCTCGTCGCAGATCCATTTTCTCTATATATCAATGGACGAGATTTTATTATAGTCTCGGTTGAACCAATGAGATATAACTTGTTTTCAAGTAAGATTTCTTCATGCGTTTCTAATTTTTCTGGCAAAACAGATACCAAGGCAAAGTCAATTTCATTTTTTTGAAGTTGCTGAATAACTGTGGTTTTATTGGAAACATCTAGTGTGAGATCAATGCCCGGGTAGTGATGAACAAATTCACTTAAGAAATACGGAATAACATATTTACCAGTTGACGCAGAAGATATCTTTAGTTTGCCCGTAATTAAGCCCTTATATTCTTTGGTTTTGTAGTTCAGCCCTTCTGCCTCTCTCAATATATTTTTAGCTATTTGAGCAATTGATTTCCCAAAATCTGTAAGCTCTATCTTTTTCTCTTTTCTTTCAACCAGCGGAATATCAAATTGCTTTTGAAAATTTTTAAGCTGAATAGACAGTGCCGGTTGAGACATGTACATATTTTCAGCAGCTTTAGTAATATTCTGACATCGTATAACCTCCAGAAAAATTTTTAATTGATGAAAAGTAAAATTCATATCCTAGACATTGTGAAAAAATTTATGAGCGACAACCCGCAAGACGTTATGAAAATAGCCCACTTCAAAAAAAAACGTGCTTTTCAAAACAACTCGCAATACTATAAATATTATTTATGCCAATCATAAATAATATATATTTAAATATATGGTAAAAAACTTCAATTTTGTAGGTAGTAAGCATTATTCCATAACCTACAACAAATTAAAAATGAAGAAATTGATACATGTCATTCAAAGAATTTTTCAAGATAAAAGTGCAAGCAAATCCAAAAAAAGCCTTTTAAATCATACGCCAAGTTGGATGTATAGAAATGAGTAAGAGCTGCAAGATGTATAAATATCTTACTGTTTTATAAATTGCTGTGTTCCTACTACTTGTCCATCTATTTGAAATGAAACGTAATAAACTCCGGGGATTAAATTTGAAATGTCATATTCTACGTTTGTTCCTTTTTGCTTTACTGAAAAACTATCTAACAGCTCACCCGAATTCGAAAGCAGAGATATTTTTGCCGAATTAGATTTTGTAGCCCCGTTTAAAGCAAAAGTCAATTTGTTTGAAGCAGGATTAGGAAAAACATTCAACCTTTGCTGTATACTTTGCTTATCCTTAGGTAAAGCGCCGATAGAATGACCTTCTTGATTAGTATTAAGATTTGAGATCAACTCCTTAATCTCTGCTAACTCCTCTTGTAACTCTACAATCACATGTTGCTGTTCTTTCACAGCTTCGACCAAAAGAGGAACAACTTTAGTATAGTTTACGGTTTTATAACCGTCTTGATCCATAACCACTGCATCAGGGATTACCTTCTCAATATTTTGAGCAATGAATCCAGTTTGTACTCCCTGGATTACTTTTTGATTAGGGAAAGCCGCCGCATCGTATTGATACGTTACTCCTTCTATCTGCATCACTTTTTGCATTGGCTTCTTTATTTTTTCAATCCCCATTTTCACCTTTCTATCGGATAAGGTATTGAAAGAAAAAGCAAATATGTTATTGCTGACTCGTACGTCACCAATGAAATATCCCGCCCACTGTCCGTTAAATAACGTACTGCTGCTCGTAAATGGCCCTACGTGTCCCAACACTGCTGCACCTCGATTTACACCTTGCAATTCTCCATAAAGGCCATAATTAATGTCAGCGTTCGCAGCTAAGCCCATCACACCATATGCTCTGCCATCAGTACTTATTTCTGAAGAGGTTGCAACGCCTTGCACTCCAAATGTATAGCCCCTACCTGCCTCTACCAAACCATGTATCGATCGCACTGCAGAAGAAAATCCTTGTGTCCCATCCGCTGTGGCTTTAAGCGCAGTTCCATTACCCTGGACAAGAGGAAGATACACCTCACTGCTAATTTGAGCCTGCAAAAAACATAAAGAAAAAAGACAAAGGGTGAAAGAAATTAGAAACTTAGCGTTTTTCATAATGTTGGTTTTGAATTGATAATCTATATAATTTGAGACCAACAAAACTCAATAAACGCTGCTTGACCAATGGCATAATACCCAGAATAAGTATTAGAACAAGAACAAGATGAGACAAAAAAAATAACTAATACCTTGGAACTCTATGGCTAGTTATAGCCATAAGCCCTGAACATTATTCAAAGAAAATCCTACTAAAAAATTGTTGCGAATTAGATAGCAACTTCTTGTTTCACTGGAAGGATCCAACCATGCTTATCTTCTACATCCCCAAATCGCATTCCGTCCAATTGCTCCTTCACTAAGCTCGTTACAGGATAATCACTTTGCTCGAAACTCATGTCAAATCCATCGTGATGAATTAATGATATCTTGGAGGATACGGCCGCAGTACCGGTTCCAAAAGCCTCTGTAAAACGACCAGCCTTATATTCCTCAACCAGTTCGTTTATATCGATGAGTCTTTCTTCGACCTCGTAACCAAGATCTTGTAGTAACAACAACGTAGATCGTCTTGTAATTCCTTTGAGTATAGTACCTGTAGTTTTTGGCGTCACCACTTTTCCATCAATTACAAAAAAGATATTCATGGTACCAACCTCCTGAACATATTTAAACTCTTTGGCGTCTAACCACATTAATTGATCATAGCCTTTTTCTTTAGCTAATTTGGCTGGATAAAGAGATCCGGCATAATTCCCTGCCGCTTTGGCCTCTCCTACTCCTCCATCAGCAGCTCTGATATATGTTTGTTCGGTAATCAACTTTACGGGCTTAGGATAATACGGTCCAACAGGTAAAGCCATTACCATAAACCTATATTTCTCAGAAGGCCTAACCCCTAGGGCTTCATCCATTGCAATCATCAAAGGTCGTAAATACAGTGCCGCACCTTTTTGTGGTGGGATCCACGCAGATTCAAGATTTACCAATGTATGAATTGCTTCCAAGAATATTTCTTTGGGCAATTCTGGCATACACAATCTGCGAGCAGATGCATTCAACCTTTCAGAATGCAATTCTGGTCGGAACAATACCGCTTGTCCATCTTTGTTTTTAAAAGCTTTCATGCCTTCAAAAATTGCCTGACCATAATGCCACGCCAAATTACCTGGATGAATTGGAATAGGTTCCAATTTTTTTATTTCCAAATTGGTCCAAGCACCATTTTCAAAATCGCAAGAAAAAAAATGATCACTAAAAATTTTTCCGAAGGGAATGTTGTCGAAATCAACTTGTGATACATTCGATTGTGAGGTAGGTAATATTCGAATCACAGTTACAGTTTTTGACCGAGTAATAAAATAATTACTTCTACAAAGCTACTAACTATTTTTGGTATAAATTGTTACATACAAAACACATATATTTAGTTTTGAGATTTAATTAGATTGCATTTTTTTCTTGTTTAAATTTTAAAAGTTGCCATATAATTATAGGTCTTAGAAAGATTACATTCAAAAAGTTTGAGTCATAGTTATGAAGAGTGAGCTGTACAACGAAGAAGAAATTTATAAAATTGAAGACGCAATCTCTCCTATCCAATTGGAGCCTGATGACTTTTATATCGTAATATGTTATGCTGATGATTTGAACAACGGTGGAAGAGAAAAGCTCAGTGAAATTATATCAGCACTCGGTTGGAATTTTAGTTTGAATGCCAAACTAATAGAACTGCAAAAAGATGAGCAGATCGCAATAAATCAATTCTTACTAAGCAATCAAATTCGAGTGGTACTTACTTTTGGTTTTACCAGTAAGCAACTTGGACTTCAAATCCAATCTTCTAAATACCAAAAACTTTGCTTTGAGCATGTACAACATATTCAAGCGGATTCGATATACGAACTGATGAAGGATAAGTCGAAAAAAATACAATTGTGGAATGCAATAAAAGAATATAAAATTTGAAGGAGCTCATTTTTGCTACGGGCAATGCCCATAAAGTATTTGAAGTTGGTCAGTTATTGAAGTCCCAAATTGATTTAGACATAAAATCATTGGCTGACATTGGATTTTTCGAAGAAATAGTTGAGGACGGCAATACATTGGAAGCCAACGCGCTGATTAAGGCAAGGCATATACATCAAAGATTTAATAAAAATGTGTTTTCCGAAGATACAGGACTTGAGGTTGAAGCTCTAAATGGAGATCCAGGTGTCTATACTGCGCGATATGCTGGGCCGCACAAGTCCTTCTCAGATAATATGGATCTTTTGATCAAAAATCTTCAAAACACCTCAAATAGAAAGGCGCGTTTTAGGGCAATAATTGCATTAATAGTAAATGATCAAGAGTTCTTATTTGAAGGAATTTGTGAAGGAAGCATTGCGCTCACCAGATCAGGAGTAGAAGGATTTGGCTACGATCCGATCTTCATTCCCAAAGGGCATACGATTTCTTTTGCCGAAATGAAAAGTGAGGAAAAGATACATATGAGCCATAGAACCAAAGCCTTTTTAAAAATGCACAAATTCTTATCAGAAATACAAATCTAAAAGTAAGAGCAATCCAAAGACAACACTGGCCACTCCATTTGTAGTAAAGAAGGCAAGGTTGATTTTTCTCAGATCATTGGGTTTCACCAAGCCATGTTGATAAATTAACAAGCCACCAAATATTAAAACCCCCGTCCAATGTAGAATTTCAACAGCGCCGTTAAATTCTTTAAGTAAAATGGCTGCACAAATTAATATGCTCAATGCAATTACATGAAATACTCTTGAAAGCATCAAGGCTTTGGTCTTTCCTAATAAAACTGGTATAGAGTGAAGATTTTGCCCTTTGTCAAAACTTTCATCTTGCAACGCATAAATAATATCAAATCCAGCAACCCAAAACAAAACGACCAATCCATATAGTACGGGAATCACATTAAATTCATTGGCGACAGCTAGATATGAACCTATTGGGGCTAAGGCTAAACCTAGGCCAAGGACTACATGACAAAGAAATGTAAAACGCTTGGTATAGGAATAACCAAGAATAACCAGAAGAGCAATTGGACTAAGCGCAAAGCATTTCAAATTAATGAACCATGTAGTGAGAATAAACAATGCGCAATTGGCTAAAACGAAGGTAAGAGCACTTTGAGCAGAAATTAAACCTGAGGGTATTTCTCGAGATCGTGTTCTATCATTAGCCATATCAATATCTTTATCAAGATATCGATTAAAAGCCATTGCGGCATTTCTGGCAAATACCATACAAAGGATAACCAAAATCAATTTTGGCCAAGCAAATGCGATATCATTCATTCTGAAGGCCAGAAAAGCCCCAACCAATGCAAAGGGCATGGCGAAAATTGTATGACTAAATTTTACAAGACTTAAATACTCCTTCATACCTTACCAAAAAAACAAAAAGTCCATGAACGATGTTCACGGACTTTTTAATTTTTTATACCTATTACAGATTAGCCAACTGGCTTTGGAGCTGGTGTAGCTACTGGAGCTGCGTTAGGGTCTTTCTTTACTTTTCCTTTGATTGTTAAGAAAGTATTCGCAGGATCAGTATTTGCAGTAATTGTTACTCTCTTTGATTGAGCAGCAGCATCAACTTTTCCTTTTCCTTTTGAATCAAATTGAACTTTGATTACTCCCTCAGCACCAGGAGCGATAGGTTCTCTTGGCCAATCAGGAACTGTACATCCACATGATCCTTTTGCATTTTTAATAACCAATGCTTCTTTTCCAGTATTGGTGAAAGTATACTCATGAACAACCTTTTCACCTTCCATAATTTCACCAAAATCGTAAGACGTTTCAGCAAAAGTCATAGTTGTCAATGGACCTGTTGGCGCCTCGGTTGCTTCTTTAGCAGGAGTAGGGTTAGCCACATTTGGCGTAACAGCTTGTTGTGATGTATTTACACTTGGAGCAACTGAAGTATCCGTGCCTGCATCTTTTTTACACGAAACAAGGATCATAGCTGCGAAAACAAATAAACTTAAAACTTTTAAAATTTTCACTTTATAAAATTTAATGATGAATATTAATTTAATACTTCAAAAATACATTGACTCTGCCTTCTAATCTAGTTGTTTGCAATGGTTAACAACGCATTAACAAGAACAAGATCTAAGCCTTTAAAGCGACGCAATTTACATATATAGATTAATATAATGTAAAAGATCAATGCTATTTTTCTTTAATCCAGTCTTCAAATTGACTTCTTGTAAGGACATTCAAACAGTCGTTGCGTTGTAAAAATGCCTTTCTAGCCACATTTACTCCATATCGTATATCTTCAATACCTTTTATACTATGTGCATCTGGATTGATCGAAATAAGCACTCCCTTTCTTACAGCGTATGGTATCCACTCGTAATCAAGGTCTAGCCTACTGGGATTTGCATTAAGCTCTATAACCACATTGTTTTGTGCACATGCATCAATTACTTTTTCAAAATCCAAAGGATACCCTTGCCTAGACAAAAGCAATCTGCCAGTAGGATGTCCCAATATCCTGGTATAAGGATTTTCAATGGCTGTAAGTAATCTTTGGGTGGCCTTGGTTTTATCCATTTTTAAGTTGGAATGTATAGAGGCAATGATCAAATCAAATTTTGATAGTAAGTCATCCGGATAATCCAATGCACCGTTATTCAAAATATCTGATTCTATGCTTTTGTAAATTTTAAAATCAGCATATCCTTTGTTTAATTGATCAATCTCCTCCCATTGCTGATAAAGTCTATCTTCCTTTAATCCATTGGCATAAAAAGCAGACTGTGAATGGTCAGAAATCACTAAATATTTGTACCCTAAGGCTATGCAAGCCTCGGCCATTTGTGACAAACTATTAACCCCATCGCTATAGGTCGAGTGATTGTGTATCACACCCTTGATCTCTTGCTCTTTGATCACATCATCCAAAGCATCAAGGACTTCATCCTCGATGGCGTAAGAAGAGTCTCTAAATTCTGAAGAGACAAAGGGTAAATCTAAATATTCAAAAATTTCTTCTTCTGTTGAAGCGGAGGAGTAATTACCAAGAGCATCCAAAAATTCACCGGTAGAAGAACTCTCCAATAAATCCAATGCAAAATTATCCGCTTCCGTTTTTAAGATATTTATATTGATCCCTTCGAAACTTAGTTCTTCTTTTTCTGGATCATAAAAAAGGCCTTCTACGTGATCAGCCAGTTCTTCATCAGAGTAATCTGTATCTGATAATATTTCAACTTGCTCCACGATGGGCATGAGCCGCTTAATTTCTCCAGTAGCCACAAAACGTCCGCTGCACTTAGCTTCAAGTTGACCAATGAGTCGTGCAGTTAATTCTTCAGCCGTAGACCATAGTAATTTGCCTTCGGAGGACATAAAATATTCCAACTGGGCCAGCAATTGGTCTTGTGTTTTTAAGCCAAACCCTTTGAGTTCAACCAATCGATTTTCTTTACATGCATATAATAGTTCTCCTGGACTTTCAACACCCAGTTCATCCCAGACCAACCGGACTTTTTTGGGCCCCAGGCCTTTAACTCGTAAAAGATTCTGTATCCCTACGGGAGTCATTTCTTTAAACCGTTCTAACGTTTTTATTTCACCGGTCGAAAGAAGCTCTTGAATTTTTTCTGAAATGGCTTTTCCTATTCCCTGCATATTGGAAATTTCTTCCTGCGACATATCGGCTAAAGGATGAGGCATCTTCCTTATTTGAATATATGCGGCACTGTAGGCTCGCGTTTTAAAAGGATTCTCTCCATGCAATTCCATGATTTTGCCCAAAAATTGAAATTCATTCGCTATTTCTTTGTTGCCCATATGCTTTGGATTGGTTTGGCGAAATTAGGCTAATCCATTAATTTTGGAATCTTAGATTAACAATTTTATTATGAGAATTATTATTATTTCTTTGCTGTCGTTTGTCCTCTTTTCTTGTGCTCCTAGCAGTAACACGCCTACAAAAGTCAACTTAGAAGGGTATGAATTAATCGAATTAGGCAATGGAGTTACTCAGGCTCAAAAAACGATGGAGGGTTATACTTCCGAAGTAGGATTTGTTTCTAATGGGATGATGAACGGAACATGGCTGACGTACTATCCAGATGGTAAAATTAAGTCAATGACCACTTTTTCAAACAATACTAAAACCGGCCCGCATGTAGAATTCAACAAAAGGAGTCAAATCGAACTTCTTGCCAATTATAACAATGGTCAGTTAAACGGAAGTTATGGCGAATATAAAAATGGAAGACCGTTAAAGGAATCCAACTACTCTAACGGAAAATTGGATGGAGAAATGAAAAGCTATTTCGAAAGCGGTCGAAACATTGGTAAAATTCAAGAACTTGTTGAATTCAAAAATGGTGTACAACATGGTAAAATGGAGTACTATAACGAAGAAGGAGAGGTTATTTTGAGCTATACTTATAAAAATGGTAATAAGGTTGAGTAGTCCTAGTTAATAATATTGAGCATTAATCTATTACAATACAAGGACCAACTCCGAATTGAAAACATTGGATCTAAATCCTATGTTTTTGATCCCATTCGAAAGAAGTATGTTATTCTCTTGCCAGAAGAACTCACGCGGCAATTACTGATTCAATATTTAATTTCCGAAAAAAACTATCGCCCTGCCCTCATACAAGTCGAAAAACAACTTCTGGTAAACGGGATAAAAAGGAGATATGATATTGTAGCATTTGATCGGAGCTTCAATCCTTATTTGTTGATCGAATGCAAATCACATAAAATAAAGATTCATCAACAAACCTTTGACCAAATCAGTCGCTACAATTTGAATTTGAAATCTCCGTTTCTACTTATTAGCAACGGGACAACACACATTTCGTATGCCATAAATTATGCTGAAAAGAAAATTAAAATTCTTGATGAAATCCCTGCTTTCTTATAGTCCAACACAGCTTATGGCGTAAATTTGCCAACGTATATGACCCAACCAAGGATTTTAATAACTGGCGCTGCAGGACAGCTAGGTAGAGTGCTCACAGAGGCCCTTCGTTTAAAATACGGTGCTGATTCCGTATTAGCAACGGACATAAACAGTGCCATTGAAGACTTAGGGTTGTTTGAATATCTGGATATATTAAATACCGAACGGCTTCAATCCTTAATAGAAAAATATCAGATTACAGAAATATACCACTTGGCAGCAATCCTTTCTGCCAATGGAGAGCGAAATCCGAGTTTTACTTGGAACATCAATCTCAACGGATTACTTGGAGTTTTGAAACTTGCCGTAAAAAACAAGATTGATAAACTATTTTTTCCTAGTACCATTGCTGTATTTGGAAATACTACACCACAAATTAATACTCCGCAAGATGTACCGCTATTGCCAGAGACTGTATATGGTATGAGCAAAACAAGTGGAGAACTGTGGTGTAATTATTTTCATAAAAAACACGGTCTGGATATTAGATCTATAAGATACCCAGGAGTGATAGGATGGCAATCCATTCCTGAAGGAGGGACCACAGATTATGCTGTAGAAATTTATCACGCGGCCCTAAAGCAAAAACATTACGAATGCTTCCTAGAAGCTGACACCCGGCTCCCTATGATTTACATGCCGGATGTTATAAACGGCACGATTAACTTAATGGCAGCTCCAAAAGAATCCATTAAGTTACGTTATGGATACAATTTGTCGGGAATGAGTTTTACACCCAAAGAAATAGCTGCTTCCATCCAAAAACACATTCCTGATTTCACTATTGAATACAAACCTGATTTTAGGCAAGCCATTGCGGCCTCTTGGTCAGAAAGCATAGATGATTCTAAGGCAAGGAATGATTGGAATTGGTCGCCACAATATAACCTTGACACCATGACCAAAGACATGTTATCTAAATTATCTTCAAAAAATTAACCCATGTTTTCACAAGTAAAAACCCAACTTCAAGCGGAGTTAGATCAAATAAAAGCAGAAGGACTTTTTAAGGAAGAACGTGTAATTACCTCTGCCCAAGCCGCCGATATTACAACCAATGCAGGGGGTGAAGTAATTAATTTTTGTGCCAATAATTACTTAGGACTCTCTTCAAATCCAGAGGTCATTCAGGCGGCAAAAAGCACTATAGATCAACGTGGATTCGGCTTATCTTCCGTTCGTTTTATTTGTGGTACTCAAGACATCCATAAGGAACTTGAAGAAAAAATAGCAAAATTCGTTGGTGCGGAGGATGCCATTCTTTATGCAGCTGCTTTTGATGCCAATGGCGGATTATTTGAACCTATACTTAATGCCGAAGATGCTATCATCTCTGATGCGCTAAATCATGCTTCAATAATAGATGGTATACGTCTTTGCAAGGCTAAAAGATATCGTTATCGAAGCAATGATATGGAGGACCTTGAAGCAAAATTAATTGAAGCAAAAGCTCAAGGTGCAAGAAGAATAATGATTGCCACGGATGGGGTATTTTCTATGGATGGCGTAATTGCTCAAATTGACAAAATCTGTGATCTTGGAGAAAAATACGAAGCAATGGTTATGGTTGATGATTGTCATGCCACTGGATTTGTGGGAGCCAAAGGAAGAGGCAGTGCCGAACATTGCGGCGCATTTGGAAGACCAGACATTATCACTGGTACTTTTGGAAAAGCCTTGGGTGGTGCATCTGGAGGTTTTACAGCGGGAAAAAAGGAGATCATTGAAATGCTGAGGCAAAGATCACGTCCCTATTTGTTCTCAAATACCCTAGCCCCATCAATTGTTGGTGCAAGCTTAAAAGTATTAGATGTACTAAATTCTTCTACTGCCTTAAGAGATAAATTAGAATACAATACAGCTTTTTTCAGAAAAGGTATGACAGAGGCTGGATTTGATATCATCGAGGGCACACATGCTATTGTACCCGTTATGCTGTATGATGCGGTACTTTCTCAAAAAATGTCAAACAAACTTTTAGAAGAAGGCATCTATGTAATTGGCTTTTATTATCCTGTAGTTCCTAAAGAAAAAGCCAGAATACGTGTGCAAGTTTCTGCTGGACATGAGCAACATCACCTCGAAAAGGCCATTGAAGCATTTACAAAGATCGGCAAGGAGTTAAAGGTTATTTAAATCAATAATTATGGATCACAATTGGAATTATTCAGAGTTCAATGCGTACTTATTGATTTACGCAAGTTATGCGGATTTGGAATTTTCGGATGAGGAAAAATCCATGATCTTAAAGCTTGTTTCAAAAGAGCAGTTAGAAAAGATCGAAGCAGTCTACCACGAAGCCTCGGATTTTGAAAAACTCCAAATTATTCTAGATCACAAAGGGCTATATTATCCTACTGCAGAACAAAAGGCAGAACTGCTCGCGTCCATTTCTGAGTTATTTGATACCGATGGAGAATACTCCAAATTGGAGAAAAGCCTTATGATGTTTCTGGAGCGATTGCTCTAGACTTCGTCCTTTAGTTTCAAGGTATCTATTGGCTTTACCACCATCTGGATGGTATTTGGGAGGCGTTCTTCAAAAAGAATCACCCTAGAACTGGTCAGACTTTTTATCGTTTCTTCATTGTAGTGTCGAATGGTTAACAGCTCCAAGCCACTTTCTTTTGACACGTTAAACTGAGCATTTAATCCTTCAAATAAGGCCTTTACTTTTATTGGGTCATCATCGACTGAAAGAATAAAACTGACCGCTGTATTTTTCATCATTTTGACCTTTACTCGATGTTTGGCTATTTTTTCGAATATTAGACTTAAGTGCTCTTCAGCAACAAATGAAAAATCTCTGGTTGCAATACGTAACAAACATTGTGCATGTTCGAAGACCACAATTGGTGGATAAGACTCTGAGACATACTCATCAATCAAGGTACCCAAAGCCTTGGGTTCTTTAAATGATTTTACATAAAGAGGAATCGATTTGTTTTGGACTGGCTTTATGGTTTTGGGGTGAATTACCTTCGCTCCATAGTAAGTCATTTCGATAGCCTCTCGATAACTCAACCGATCTAGTTTGCTTGGATTTTGAAAAAGACGCGGATCTGCCGTAAGGACGCCCGCGACATCTTTCCAGATAGTCAAGGCTTTCGCCGAAAGGCAATATGCAAAAATCGAAGCTGAAAAATCCGATCCCTCTCGGCCCAGAGTTGTGGTGAAGTTTTCGCTTGAAGATCCAATAAAACCTTGCGTTACCACAATATGGTGTGTTTCAAAAAGAACGGTACACTTTTGAAAAATTCTTCGCTCTGTTTCCTTCCAATCTACCTTAGCCTCTCGATACGTATTATCTGTAAGCAGCACATCTCTTACATCTAACCAGACTGCGTTTAGTCCCAAAGTGTTTAAATAATATTGGACAATTTTACTGGAAACTACCTCTCCAACACTGACTACCTGATCATAAAAATAATCGTAAGGATCGCCTTGATCGTCTTCCAACATCCATTCGATTTCGACGAATGCGTCCATCACATCTTCGACAGCAGCTCTATTGTTGGGGAACAAGGACTTGACCAAGTTTAAATGATCGTTTTTTACTTCGTTTAGTTTAACAAAGGGGTCTTTTTCTTTATCGAAATAATCCTGTACCACTTGTTGGAGGGCGTTGGTAGTCTTACCTGTAGCCGAAACCACTACTACTAGTTTTTCAACCTGATTGGATTGAATTATGTGACTTACATTTTCTACACCAGGAGCATCCTTTACGCTGGCTCCACCAAATTTATATACTTCTAAAGCCAATTTTCTTTGCTTTTATTTGGCAAATATAGCTATTGCAATTTTCACATTATTTTGCCACGCAATTCGGCACAACAGTTGTCTTTTTATTCCTTAAGTTTATGCCCTGACAGTTAAAAAATGGAAACCACTATAAGCAACGCAATGTATCTTTTAATGATTGGAATGGCTACCGTCTTTGTCATTCTTGCGTGTGTAGCACTAACGGGTCGAATATTAATCCTAATGGTCAACTCTTGGTCTCCAGAGAAAGTGGAAGAAAAATCAGACGCTACCTTAGAACTGCATACCGCCATTGCGAAAAAAGCGATTAGCACATTGACCAACGGAAAAGGTGAGGTCAAAAGAATCACAAAAATCCAATAGTTTGGGAAAGGACATAAAATTAGCATTAGTATATCGTGATATGTGGCAATCTTCCGGCAAGTATGTCCCAAGAGTGGATCAGCTGGTAAGAGTCGCCCCTCCCATTATTGATATGGGGTGTTTTGCACGTGTGGAGACAAATGGAGGAGGATTTGAACAAATCAATTTGTTGTTTGGTGAAAACCCCAACATCTCAGTCCGAAAATGGACTCAGGCTTTTAACGATGTTGGTATCCAAACCCAGATGTTAGAAAGAGGATTAAATGGAATCAGAATGCACCCTGTCCCAGCAGATGTCAGAAGGTTAATGTTTGCAGTTAAGAAAAAACAAGGTACGGACATCAGCAGATCATTTGATGGTTTAAATAATCCACAAAATCTAGAATTATCATTTAGATATGCCACGGAAGGAGGCATGATTCCGCAAGCCGCCTTGAGCTTGACACATTCTCCTTTGCACACCGTGAACTATTATATAGATTTAGCTGGAAAATATATTGATCTTGGCGCAAAAGAAATCTGCATCAAAGATATGGCAGGAATTGGAAGACCAGTTTCTGTAGGAAAAATTGTAGCAGGTATAAAATCCAATCATCCTGATATTTTAGTTCAATATCATGGGCATTCTACCCCTGGGTTTTCTGTTGTTTCTTCTTTAGAAGCTGCCCGAAATGGTGCAGATATAATAGATGTCGGTATGGAACCTTTGAGTTGGGGAACGGGTCATGCCGACCTATTGACAGTCCATGAAATGCTCAAAGATGCGGGATTTTCGCTTCCTGACATCAACATGAATGCCTATATGGCAGTGCGAAGCTTATCTCAAGAGTTTATTGATGACTTCCTTGGGCTTTATATTAATAAGCAAAATAGGTTTATGAATCCATTGCTCATTGGACCTGGATTACCAGGTGGAATGATGGGATCGTTAATGGCAGATCTTGAGAAAAACTTAAAAAGTATAAACAAGTGGTTGACCAAAAACAACAAAGAGCTTCTAAACCAAGACCAGCTTCTCATCCGATTGTTTGAAGAAGTCAAAACTATTTGGCCTATGATGGGTTATCCTCCTCTGGTTACCCCTTTTAGTCAATATGTGAAGAACGCTGCATTGATGAATATTTCTCAAATGATCAAAGGAAGAGAGAGATGGTCGATGCTTGATGAAAATACATGGGGAATGTTGATGGGCAAATCCGGCCAATTATTAGGCCCGATTGATCCTGACCTTCAAAAACTTGCTGGTGATCAAGGCAGAGAAAAATTTGAAGGAAAACCTCAAGATCTCTATCCAGATGAACTTGATGTCTACAGAGAAAAAATGAAAGAGAAAGGTTGGGATTTTGGTCAAGACGATGAAGAGCTTTTAGAATATGCCATGCATCCACCTCAATACGAAGCTTTTAAATCTGGCAAAGCGAAAGAAGATTTTTTGGCAGACAAGGCCAAGAGACAAGAAACTCAAAATGCACCGATTGGCACATCTACAGCATTGCCTAAAGAGGTAGAATTAACGATTCAAGGAATAAAATATAAAGTTGATATTTCTTATCCTTCGGAAAAATCCTTGGGACTAAGTCCTGATGTAATGCATGCAAAAAGCTCTGACAACCATGCAGGTACTTTTATTGACGCTCCTTTAGAGGGTAAATTTTTTCTTACCAAAAATTCAAGTGAGACGGCCATAAAGATTGGAGATAGAGTCGAAAAAGGACAAACGGTAGCTTACATCGAAGCCATGAAAGTGATTAATGCGATTACTGCAGATAAAGAAGGGACTGTGGCTGAGATATTATTCAATTCTGGTGATGAGGTAGAAGAAGATGATCACATTATTAAATTAAGCTAGCTTGGAAGTTTTTAAAGAAATATATGATATGACGGCTATTGGTGAGCTTATAGCTCAGCCTGGTGCGTTATTGATGATTTTGATTTCGATGGTGCTGCTTTATTTAGGGATAAAAAAGCGCTTTGAACCCCTCTTACTTATTCCGATAGCATTTGGTATTTTGTTGGCAAACTTCCCAAGCGGAAATATGGCTGTAGTGCAATCAACAGAAGCAAATGGCATTATGGACATGACCTTGATCCAATTAGCCAAACATCACGGCATAATGAACATGCTTTATTATGTATTAATCAAGACGGGCTTATTACCTCCGTTGATCTTTTTAGGTGTTGGCGCGTTGACAGACTTTGGCCCTTTGCTTAGAAATTTGAGGTTGGCATTTTTTGGTGCCGCAGCTCAAGTGGGGATCTTCACGATGCTAATAGCTGCGATTTATTTGGGCTTTAGTATTGAAGAATCTGCTGCTCTTGGGATAATTGGTGGAGCAGATGGCCCAACAGCAATATATACAGCAATTGTTTTAGCTCCGCACCTTCTGGGACCAATAGCTATCGCTGCTTATTCGTACATGGCACTTGTACCAATTATAATTCCATTGGTAGTACGATTTAGTGTTACTAAAAAAGAGTTGTTAATCAATATGAAACAACAGGATAAATTATATCCTGCCAAAAACGAAATAAAAAACCTTAAGACACTTAAGATAATTTTTCCGATTGTGTTGGCTTGTTTCATTTTTGTTCTTGTCCCCTCTTCCGTCCCATTAGTTGGAATGTTATTATTTGGCAATCTGATCAAAGAAGTGGGTTCAGACACTAAACGCTTGTTTAGTGCGGCTACGGATACTATAATGAACACTGCAACTATATTCTTAGGTCTGCTCATTGGAGGCACTATGACCTCTGAGACCTTCTTGCGAAAAGAAACTTTACTCATAGTATTTGGAGGATTCTTTGCGTTTGCGATATCTATATTAGGAGGTATTCTAGCCGTGAAAATCTTCAACCTATTTACCAAAAAGAAAATTAATCCTTTGATTGGAGCTACTGGATTAAGTGCAGTCCCAATGGCGGCAAGGGTTGCCAATGATATTGCCTTAAAGCACGATCCCAAAAATCACCTTTTGCAATATGCCATGTCAAGTAATATATCTGGTGTAATTGGCTCCGCGGTGGCTGCAGGAGTTTTGATCTCTTTTCTTTCTTAATACATTTAATATAAATTTAACAATTGCAAAAAGCGCTTGCAATATAATGCTAATGAGCCAATTACATATTAAATTAAATAATTATATGTATATTTATAGTGTTGTTAGACGGTACTTCTTTTTTTAGATGTACCACAGAGCCAAAAAATACGTCTTAATAGTAATAGTAGTAGATAGTTTTTTCATACTTTTTCGAAAAGAAGTCATCGCCCGATGGCTTCTTTCTTTTTTACCCTCTTCTATTTTATCCTCTTCGAAACCTCGCATGTACTCTTCAATTACAAGTACTCTGCATAGGAAGCAATAGCTCGTTTAACAAGAAGTGTAACAGCGAAGAAATTACAAATGTCTAAACAATCGAATCAAGGCGTTTACGATAAGACTCAAAAGCAACATGGTAGTAATAGGGAAGTAAAATTTAAAGTTTTCCTTTTCGATTTTTATGTCGCCGGGCAGATTGCCCAGCCATCGAAATTTATCACCAAAGAGGTAATATATAGCACCAAAAAGCACCAAAAAGAGTCCTACATAGATTATAAGTTTTGAAATTTGTTGTTGGTCCATTCTAATTTGCCTTTTAAGTCCGAAATTATCCTCAAAATTTACTAATTTCTGCACCAAAGTTAACGTACTTAGAGTGTTGACTTAATTTTCACAAGTAAAGCTTATCATGCTCAAGAAAACAATACCCGCTTTTCTATTCTCAATAATGGGATTTGCCGTTTTTTCTCAAGTCGTCATTAACGAATTTTCTGCTGCCAATTTGAATCAGTTTTTTAATGAATACGGAGAAGATGGCGATTGGATCGAACTTTACAATACGGGCAATTCGTATTTTGATTTGTCTGGATATCATTTAAGCGATCGTGAAACAAATCCAACAAAATGGACTTTTCCAAACGGCTCAGGAATCCCTGCAAACGGATACCTTTTGGTTTGGGCTGACGGTCGAGATGAGTTTAATACTTACCATCATACCAATTTTAAAATAACACAAACCAGAAATAACGAAGCCGTTGTTTTTAGCGATCCACAAGGAAACATTATTGATAGCAATCCTATTGATGTACCCAATCAATTGGGTGAATCTTGGGCGAGAGAACCGAATGGGACTGGTGATTTTGGCGTCTCCGTTGCGCCAAGTCCTGAAGATCAGAACAGTGGGATCATCCTTCCTAGATATGCCTCTTACGTAAATATTAAACCTGCTTCTGGTGCTTATAGTGATCCTGTAGAAGTGAGTATTGAAGCCGATGACCTACAAGGCGGCGCCATTTATTATACTTTGGATGGCTCCATCCCACAAGTTGGACAGCCTAATACTTTTGAATATACTGCACCATTTACAGTCTCCGCTACTACGGTAGTACGATCTAAAGTTTTTGAAAACAATATTAGACCAGGATTTACCGAAACCAACACCTACTTGATTAATGAAAATCATCAGGTTAATGTAATCTCCATCGCTGGGGGTGATGGCATCTCAGAGCTTATGTCTGGTGGATTTGTAGAACCCACAGCTTCATTTGAATACTTCGGTGCGGATGGTACAAAAAGAGATGAAGCTGTTGGAGAATTTAACAAACATGGGAATGACTCCTGGTTTTATGACCAACGAGGTATTGATTTTATTTCGAGAGACGAGATGGGTTATGACGCGGATATAGACGACAAAATATTTAATGTTTCGGACAGGACGTCATTTCAAAGATTAATCCTCAAAGCTGCAGCCAATGATAATGCAACTTTCGAAACTGGTGGTGCACATATCAGAGATGCGTATGTTCATACACTTTCACAACTTGCCAATATGGAGATGGACGAAAGGAGTTACGAACCCTGTATCGTTTATATTAACGGAGAATATTGGGGGGTATACGAAATTAGAGAAAAGGTGGACGACCACGACTATACTGAGTACTATTACGATCAGGATAAGCAAGACATTGATTTTATAAAAACTTGGGGAGGAACCTGGGAAGAATATGGCAGTTGGGATGATTGGTACGAACTCACTGACTTTATAGAAAACAATGATCTAACCATCGAAAGCAATTACGAATATGTCGAAGAAAGACTAAATCTTTTGAGTTTAGCTGATTACCTCATATTACATTCTTTCAATCTTAGCTCAGATTGGCTAAACTGGAATACCGCATGGTGGAGAGGCCGAAATCCAGATGGTGGAGCTCAAAAATGGAGATATATTTTATGGGATGAAGATGCCACCTTTGATCATTATATTAACTACTCAAACGTGCCAAGCACTGAGCCCATAGCAGATCCCTGCGATTACGAAGAGATTGGGGGTTTCACAGATTTTGAAGGCCATATTGGGATTTTTCAAAAGCTATTTGAAAATCAAACTTTTGTCCAGCTATATGTAAATAGGTACGCCGATTTAAACAATACGTATTTGTCTTGCGATTATGCCATTCCGTTGTTGGATAGTTTAATCGGCAACATCGCTGCAGAAATGCCAAGACAATTTGATCGTTGGGGAGGAAGCCTCAGCGAGTGGGAACAAAACGTACAACAACTCAAAGACTTTATATTAACACGATGCACCATACTCGATGAAGGGATTGTCGATTGTTATGAAGATGAAGGCATCACAGGTCCATATGATGTAGTAATAGAAGTGGTTCCAGAAGGAGCAGGAAATGTAAGAGCAAACACTGTAACTGGTCTATCCTACCCTTGGCAATCTACTTACTTTGGAGGGATAAATGTTGAGCTTGAAGCTTTGGCCAACGCCAACCACAGTTTTTTAAATTGGGAAGTCAAAAACAATGCATTCACTCCTTCTTCAACCGATCCTCTGATAGATTTAAGCTTGGTAGACAACGACACCATCATTGCTTATTTCTCAGAAGAAGCATGTGTTGCTCCTTTTGAGCTAATCGTAAATACGGCACCAGGTCAGGCTTTTCTTGAATGGACCGCCGGAGGTGATGTTACTTTCGAAATTCAGTACAAATTAAGTACCGAAACGGATTGGGAAGTACTTTCTACCCTAGAACCAGAATATACGGTCAATAACCTTATGGAATGCGGCCTATATGATTTAAGAGTAAGAACTATTTGCGCTACCAGCATTAGTGAATATGTGGATTTCCAATTTCAAGCTTGGTGCTCAACTTCAACAGAAGATTTGAGTCAAGCTGGATTGAGTTCATTAGAAATTTATCCGAATCCGTTTGGACAGGAAGTTACTATAGAATTAGAACTTAACCAGTCAGAACTCCAGCGATTAGAAATTTATGATGCCCAAGGAAAATTGGTAAACACACAGACCTCTGGCTTGTCTAATACAATGGTTCTTGATCAGTGGACAACTTTTAATAGTGGTATTTATCATGTAAGAATAATTACAGACAAAGGCTATCTTGGTCGAAAATTGATTAAAATATAATTGGTCTTATCTGAAGAAATAAAAAACTCTTTGGAAGAATCCGTTTTGTGTTGGTTGGCTACAGCGGATTCTTCAGGTTTACCAAGTGTGAGTCCCAAAGAGGTTTTTTGTTCTTTAAATGACCTCATTTTAATCGCAAATATTGCCTCTCCGGGTTCTGAAAGAAACCTTAAGCAAAACCCTAAAGCCTGTATCAGCTTTATCCACATCCTAAAGCAAAAGGGATTTCAACTCAAAGGGAGTTGTTCGATTATACATCCGACAGATGGCCTCTGGGACACATATTTTAAGCCATTAGATCAACTAACTGCGAGGCAATATCCGATCAAAAATATTTTTCTTTTCAAAACAGAATCTGTCAAACCAATCATTGCTCCTAGTTATTTTGTCTTTCCTGAACAAAGTGTAGAAGACAAAATCAATTCAGCTAAAAGGTCATATCATATGAAATAATTTTTATCACGGCTAAAAAAATACTTCTACTGAAAACCAAAACATTGTTTGTGCTGTACTACTTACATGACAGTCCAGTTGGACCTTTATAATCTAAAAAAAATAGTCATGTTTAAATTAATCAGCTTAACCACTCTGCTGGCATTCAGTGGCCTTTTTCAAAACAACAACTCCAACGACCCCATTTATGGCATGGAAGAATGCAAAAAAGTAAGTGCAATAAAAAGCAAAGATGGTGCTACCCTATACAACGCTACAAGTACTTAAACCTTTGACGAAAAAGGTCGAGAAAAAAAATGGTCATACTACAAAAATGGATCTTTATATTACGCTAACGAATCTGTTTACGACAACAATGGACGAAGGTCAAAATATCTACATTATAATAGCTCCAACCAAATAACCAGTGAAAACCGTTTTGAATATGATAAAAATGGCAACAAGGCATTTAAAAAATATTACGATTTGGATGGTTTGCTTCAAGAAACTTGGAAATTCAGCTGTGATCAAGATGGCAAAGTGATAAAAAAAGAAAAGTATAATCAAGAAGGTAAACTCTCTTCGTATTGGCTTTTTAGCTACAACGACAACAATCAAGTCAAAAGAAAAGACATTTATTCACCTTCTAACACCTTACGATCATATATCGTTTACTCCTACGATATCCAAGGGTTGGAGGACGCCTATACATGGTTTAATGCCGATGGGACAGAACGATTTAGTTATGAATTTCAATACTCCTGCAACTAACAAGGAATTCATCGAATTATTATTACCACCAATCCCGTAGTATTTCTAAATAAAATCAAGGTACTCTTGCTGAAAAGTACGGGTGCTTTTTAGTTAAAGCTTTGAGAAACGATAAGCTCTTTACCTCCCGCTGAGTAATTATAAAATCCTTCTTTGGATTTTCTTCCCAATTTACCAGCAGTAACCATGTTTACTAGCAAAGGACATGGCGCATATTTAGGATTACCAAATCCTTCGTAAAGCACATTAGCAATCGCTAACACAACATCTAGACCAATAAAATCTGCCAATTGAAGTGGGCCCATTGGATGTGCCATACCTAACTTCATCACTGTATCAATTTCTTCAACTCCTGCTACGCCTTCATGCAAACTATAAATGGCTTCATTGATCATCGGGATTAAAATTCTATTGGCAATAAATCCTGGAAAATCATTGACCTCTACAGGAGATTTACCCAAAGAAATACTCAATTCCATAATCTCCTGACACACTTCATCAGAAGTAGAATACCCTCGAATAATCTCCACCAATTTCATAATTGGTACTGGATTCATAAAATGCATTCCTATGACCTTACTAGGTCGTTTGGTAGCAGAGGCAATTTTTGTGATCGAAATAGAAGAGGTGTTGCTCGCAAGAATACAATCCTCTGGAGCATGCTCATCAATTTGTTCGAAAATTTTGAGTTTCAGATCTAGTCTTTCTGTTGCTGCTTCAACCACTAGACCTACATCACTCACACCATCCGGAAGATTTGTATAGCTATGTATTCTTCCAAGCGTGTTTGATTTATCTTCTTCAGTAATCCTCTCCTTGGCAATCATACGATCTAAATTTTTTGTAATCGTTTGAATTCCTTTGGCCAAAGCCTCTTCTGAAATGTCTAGAAGATTAACTTGATGTCCTGATTGAGCAAACACATGCGCAATACCATTACCCATAGTTCCTGCTCCGATAACCGCTACTTTTTTCATATTATTCTATTGGCAACTCTAGTTGTCCTTTTAATATCGATCTTGAGATTACAATTTGTTGAATTTCTGTAGTCCCTTCATAAATCTGTGTGATCTTAGCATCACGCATTAACCGCTCCACATGATATTCTTTTACAAAGCCGTAGCCTCCGTGAATCTGAACTGCTTCTACAGTATGTTTCATTGCGGCATCCGAAGCTTTTAATTTTGCCATTGCACTTGCCATAGCATAATCTTGACCTGTATCCTTCAGCCATGCCGCACGATAGACCAACATTCTCGCAGCTTCGATGTCAGATGCCATACGAGCCAACTTAAAGGCAATGGCTTGATGCTCCGCTATTGGTTTTCCAAATGCTTCTCTTTCCTTACTATATGCCACCGCCAATTCGTAAGCCCCTTGCGCTATACCCAAAGCTTGAGCCGCAATTCCAATACGACCTCCAGAGAGGACTTTCATGGCAAACTTAAATCCAAAGCCATCCTCGCCTATCCTATTTTCTTTAGGTACTTTAACATTAGAGTACATTATAGTGTGGGTGTCTGAAGATCGAATTCCCAATTTATCTTCTTTCGCGCCAATGTCAACACCGTCCCAATCAGTTTCTACAATAAATACATTTATGCCACGATGTCCTTTTTCTTTATCGGTTTGAGCAACTACCAAATGTAATTTAGACGTCCCACCGCTCGTGATCCAATTTTTGGTCCCATTTAATAAATAATGATCCCCCTTGTCTTCTGCAGTTGTTCTTTGGCTCGTAGCATCAGATCCTGCTTCAGGCTCTGACAAACAAAAAGCACCTATCCACTCTCCGCTCGTTAGACGAGTTAAATATTTTTGTTTTTGTTCCTCTGTCCCAAATTGCTCTAAGCCCCAACATACCAACGAATTTTGGACACTTACGATAACCGAACAAGAGTTATCCACCTTGGACAATTCTTCCATAGCCAATACATACGAAATGGTGTCCATACCACTTCCGCCATACTTAGGGTCTACCATCATACCCAAAAAACCCAAGTCTCCCATAGCCTTCACTTGATCCGTAGGATAGGTCATAGAGGAATCTCTTTCGATAACTCCTGGCTTTAATTCGTTTTGAGCAAAATCTCTAGCTGCTTCTTTAACCGCGAGCTGATCTTCATTTAATCTAAAATCCATATTATAAATTCCAAAGGTTTTCAGGATATACCTCCCGAGCAATTAAATCTTTAATCCGTTGTACAACGAAAGGTTTGTCTTCTTTATACGTTACTCCAAACCACTCCGCATCACAGGATAACAACCTAACGTTTAAAACCCCCGCTTTGATCAAATTATCTAAAACTAAAGGAATAAAAAACTCGGATTTTTCTTCTGTCCCTCTTGCTCGAAGGAAATCATTAAATTGTTCGGAAGCATATTTAAAAAAGCTTGGCTTAAAACCAAACATGTTCATAGAGACCAAGGTCTCATTTTTCAAGAAGGTAGCTGTACCGTCTTTATCATAAGAACCTCCACCATCTACTTTTGAAATTTTCAAACATTCTACAATTTCGGAGAGGTTTCCAGTACCATCATCAAAGCAAACACCTCTATTTACTGTGCCATGTTCTGACATGGTGTTTTTGAGAAAATAACTCACCACGGCATAATCCTCCGTTTTGTCGTTAGTCAAAAACTCAGAAAGTGTTGCAAAAGACTCAACACCATAATAATCATCAGCATTAATGACACCAAAAGGTTCATTGATGACTTCTGCTCCAACCCAGACGGCGTGAGCCGTTCCCCATGGCTTTTGTCTTTCTTCTGGCAGGGTAAAAAAATCAGGAACTTTGTTCAACTCTTGCGTGACAAACTGAAGCTCTATTCGATCACCAAACTTTTTGGAAAAGACGTCTTCAATTTCTTTTTTAAAGCTCTCGCGAACGATAAAAACTATTTTACCGAATCCTGCTTTAATGGCATCATAGACCGAATAATCGATGATTGTTTCTCCGTTTGGACCAAAACTATCTAATTGTTTAAGGCTGCCATACCGAGAACCCATTCCTGCCGCTAGAACTAATAATGTAGGCTTTGTATTCAATTTCTAAATTTTACTCGAAGTTAATTAATAAAGGACTTTTACATATATTGAACCACTATTTAGACTCACAAAATGACATTAAGTACACTAGATTGGAGCATAATTATCGGATTCTTTACAATTGCCTTACTCATCGGCATTTTAAGTGCTCGTAGAGCTGGTAAAGACAGCGCAGAATTTTTTCTCTCCGGCAAAAATATGCCCTGGTGGTTGTTGGGTGTCTCTATGGTCGCTACAACGTTTTCTACAGATACTCCGAATCTGGTTACTGATTTTGTTCGTACCAATGGTGTTTCGGGCAACTGGAAATGGTGGGCTATTTTGTTAACCGGAATGTTGACGGTATTTGTTTACGCCAAATTGTGGCGAAAATCAAACCTCAATACCGATCTAGAATTTTATGAATTGAGATACGGTGGCAAAGGAGCTACCTTTTTGAGAATTTTTAGGGCGTTCTATTTAGGTGTAATTTTTAATGTGCTTGCCATGAGTGGTGTAGCATTAGCTGCTATAAAAATTGGAGAAGTTATGCTGGGTTGGGATGCGTGGCAAACCATCATACTTACCTCGGCGGTCACGTTGGTTTTTTCTGTCTTGGGTGGTTTTAGAGGCGTCGTGATTACTGATTTTTTATTGTTTATCATTTCGATGATTGGGGCCATTGGAGCTGCGGTCATCGCTTTGGGTCTACCTCAAGTCGATGGGCTTTCTGGGTTGTTTTCTCACCCTAATGTCAGTGATAAACTCAACTTTGTCCCTGACTTCAGCGACCCTTCCTTGTTCTTTTCGGTGTTTCTTATTCCCATCGCCGTACAGTGGTGGTCCAGTTGGTATCCGGGTGGAGAGCCTGGCGGTGGTGGTTATGTAGCACAAAGGATGCTAGCGGCAAAAGATGAAAATCATGCTATTGGCGCTACTTTTTTCTTTAACATAGCACATTATGCTTTACGCCCTTGGCCATGGATCATCGTGGCCTTAGCCTCTTTAATTATTTTTCCCGATTTAGAAAGTATTTCTGCGGCTTTCCCCAACGTGAGCGAAGATAAGCTTGGGCATGATTTGGGGTATCCTGCGATGTTAACCTTTTTACCCAGTGGCCTATTGGGTTTGGTCCTCACCTCACTGGCGGCCGCATATATGAGTACCATCAGTACACATTTAAATTGGGGATCCTCTTATGTGGTTTTTGACATATATAAAAGATGGATTGATCCCAAAGCAAGTGAAAAAAAATTAGTGCTTGTAGGCCGTCTAACTACGGTAGCATTAATGATTTTCGCAGTACTTTTTGCCCTTCAACTTCAAAACGCAGCAGAGCTCTTCGATATAATTATTCTATTTGGAGCAGGCACAGGTCTCATATTTATTCTTCGGTGGTTTTGGTGGAGAATTAATATATGGAGCGAAATATCTGCCATGATTTTTTCGGGCGTCTTAGCGTTGGCCATAAAAAAAGGAAATATCTTTTTCTGGCTTGACGAAAAATGGCATTTTTCGGTAGCCGTTTTAATAACAACCATTTTTTGGGTCATAGTGACCTATGCCACCCCTCCAGAAAAAAAAGAGGTTTTAGAAAAATTTTATAAAAAAATAAACCCAAGCGGACCAGGTTGGAAGAAATTTGAATACCTGAAAAATACAGATTCTCCAAACAGCAATTCTTTGCCATATGGTATCTTAGCTATGTTGTTGGGTTGTATATTGGTCTATAGCTTATTGTTCTTGATTGGATCAGTATTGTATGGTAATTTTGGCCCTTCCTTAGCGTTTGCTGCAGTGGCATTAGGTGCTACTTTCGCATTAATAAAATTGTGGCCTAAGGTGAAACCATAAGCTACTATACTTGTAGCGAGATATTTACATATTAAATATTTATTTAATATATTTGTGGATTCAGAAATATTTGTGACGATGATTAAAAAAACACTCTTACTTTCATTATCCTTAATGTGGTTTGGTTGTACGAAAGATACGATGATCATTTCGAGCGAATTGGACAGTCAATTGGAGTTGCTTATTCGGGATGCCGCCGAAGATGGCACATTAGAGTATTATGTTCTTCCTGATGGATCCGATTTATCACAAATACCTCAAGATCCTAAAAATCCATTGAATCCAGCCAAGGTCCAGCTGGGTAACTTCTTGTTCTTCGAAACGGGCTTAGCACAAAATGCGGTAAAAGACTCAGGACGTGGTACTTATTCTTGTGCGACATGTCATATCCCTGAGGCTGGGTTCAAATCTGGTGCTTTTCAGGGTATTGCTGATGGCGGTGAAGGATTTGGGATCAATGGAGACAGCAGAGTGAGAGATACAGAATATGAAGAATCACAATTAGATGTTCAATCCGCTAGACCACTCACAATGGTAAATGTAGGATTTGTTGAAAATACATTTTGGAATGGTCAATTTGGATCAACAGGTGTAAATGTTGGGACGGAAAGTGTTTGGGATCAAAGAGAAGCAACAAACAATAATTTCTTAGGGTTTCAAGGCATCGAAACGCAAAACTTCATTGGCTTAGTGGATCATAGAATTGAAATCAATGAAGAACTTATTGATTCTTTGGGCTACAAAGATTTATTTGACGAAGCGTTTCCCGAAATACCTGAAGAAGAAAGATACACTGTCATGACGGGTTCTTTGGCTTTTTCAGCTTACATACGAACAATAATATCAGACAAGGCTCCTTTTCAGAATTACTTAAAAGGCAATACCTCTGCCCTATCTTATGACGAAAAGAAAGGTGCAATTCTTTTCTTTGGTAAAGCACTTTGCACGAACTGTCATTACCAAGAAAACCTAGGTTCTTTGGAGTTTCATGCCTTAGGTGTCAAAGATATGTATCAGCGCCCCGAGGGTTCGTTTGACGCACACCCTGATGATCGAAGAAATTTGGGCAGAGCGGGGTTTACTCTAAACCCTGAGGACAACTTTAAATTTAAAGTGCCAGGGATTTATAATGTCCATGAGACCCCATTCTTTTTTCATGGGTCTAGTGCCGAAAGTTTGGAAGAAGTGATCGAGTATAAAAACTTAGCTTTAACGGAAAACCCAAATGTCCCTCAAGAATTAATATCCGAGGAGTTTCAACCTTTGAACCTCACTGAAGAAGAAAAAAACCAACTCGTTCTTTTCATTAAGAATGGATTACGCGATCCTGATTTGCCAAGATATGCACCTCAGAGCTTGCCATCAGGCAATTGCTTCCCGAATGCAGATGCAATATCAAAAGTCGAATTAGGCTGCAATTAAAAAACAAGAGGTAAATACTTCAATAATCAATGTTGAAGTATTTACCTTATTCTTTAATTTTCTGAAACCATACTGGCTTCCATTTCTTTTACAGATTTGACCAATCGAATGAATTCTGCGCGATATCCTTCGAGGTCTTCTCCTCTAGCATTTTGGGCTATTTCAACAACATTTTGATAAGAACCCGTTTCAATAAATTTTGATTGTCTCAAGAGTAAGCCAAACTGGGCCACAGCTATAGAAAAACGAAGATCTGCTTTGCATTTTTCGAAAGGAGTAGATTTGGTAGAAACTATTGAAACAACTTTTTTACTTCTTCTACCCTCCGGTTTTTTATATCTAAACTTAATGGTTGCCAGTTCATCACTTAGTGCCTCAACTGGAATCGCTTTCCTCTTGTTCTTTTGATACTTTAATGGATCAACTTTACCATTGAATACACTTTGGGATCCCGACTTTATGATTTCATATATTGCAGTAACCACGTGCCCAGCGCCTAATTCTCCAGCATCTTTGCTGTCATCATTAAAGTCTTCTTTTTCTAACATTCTATTCTCGTAGCCTATTAAACGATAGGCTAACACATGCTCCGGATTGAACTCAATTTGCAACTTTACATCTTTGGCAATGGTAAAGAGTGTCCCGCTAAATTCTGAAATCAATACTTTTCGAGCTTCCTGAATATTGTCAATATATGCATGATTCCCATTTCCCTTATCGGCAAGCGTTTGCATTTTGTGGTCTTTATAGTTTCCAATACCAAAACCCAGTACCGACAAGAAAACACCTCCTTCCTTCTTTTTTTCGATAAATGCTTCCAACTCCGCCACATCCCTAATCCCTACGTTAAAGTCACCGTCTGTTGCCAGTATGACTCTGTTGTTGCCATTTTTAATAAAGTTTTGCTCCGCTATTTGATAAGCGCTCTGAATGCCTTGAGCACCTGCAGTAGATCCACCGGATCCTAGGGACTCTAGCACTTGAAGTATTTTTTTCTTTTCAGCAATGGTTGTTGATTCTAAGGCCACAGAGGCGTTGCCAGCATAAGTTACAATTGCCACGCGATCATCTTCTCTAAGCTTATTTAGTAGCATTTTAAAAGAAGACTTGACTAAGGGTAATTTGTTGACTCTTCCCATCGACCCAGATACATCAATCAAAAAAACCAGATTACTCCTCGGCACTTCCGTCAGATCTAAGGCTTTGCCCTTTAACCCGACATGCAGCAACTCATGTTCCTTATTCCAAGGACACGAAGTCAAAGTAGAATGTAATGCTATGGGGTCACTGTTTTTAGGTTGGGAATAATCATAATCAAAATAATTTACCATTTCTTCAATACGTATAGCATCTATAGGCGGCATCACACCATTATCAATAAAACGCCGTACGTTGCTGTATCCCGCTCTGTCAACATCTATAGAAAATGTTGAAAGCGGTTCATTTTGAGGCGCCACAAATTCATTTTCTGGAATAAACTTGTACTCTTCATTGCCAAAGTATTGACGCTTTACATCCTCTTCTTTTTTAGAGGAAAAATTATTTATTCTTACCCCATCTACGTAATAATTAACTTCATTAGTTCTAGCTCCCTTAACACTGATTTGATTTTTCCCCTTAGTAGTCAAACCCGCTGAAGTGGCTGAGATTGCTGCAATGTTTTTGGTCGGCATGCTCCGAATTTGCTCAACAGTAACTTTCTTTCCCTGAGTGGTGCATGCTTGCTGTATCAAAGGTGCTTTGTATTCGACAATAACTACTTCATCAAGCATTACCCCTTCAGATAATTGGAAATTAACTTCAGTCGACTCTCCATGTTTGATCAGAACACCTGTTTTCCTTACAGCAGGATATAAAGTATAGAAAGCTTCTAAGTCATATGTACCCGGTTCTATATTTTCTATTTTATAATTCCCATTGAGGTCTGTTATTGTTCCGCAAACAAATACATTGTTTTTATATACAGCTACTTGAGCTGAAATTATTCCCTCCAAATTTGAAGAGTCTAAGACTTTTCCAAAAAGAATTGTTTGAGAATAGCTAAGATTCGCGTTGGTGAAGCCAAAGGCAATCAAAGAGAATAACATCGTAAAAAGCCGCAGTTGATTTTTCATAAACAAAAAATTTTACGTGTGAAAAAAATGCTGGCTTTAATACATAGGAAAACTAAATCAAATATCGTTACGACCTTGGCATTACTTGAGTAATGGTCGTGATAAACACAAGTTCTATAAGTAAAATAGTCTTACAACTAAATTTTAGTCGGTTTCAATTTTTACTCTGGGCAGTAAATACCAACTTTTTGAATCAAATTCGTTTCTAACTCTTTGTATTTCGCTTACAATATTAGATCTATTACAGACAAGTCTTAATCCAACTCTTGTAAGTCCATTTGAAGCCAACGCTTTGTATGGTTCGTAGCCCATGGCAGAAACTTTTTCGTACATCCTAACTACATTTCTGTTTTTGGCAAAGGAACCCACAATAATAACGCAGCCATTTTCAAAAGCTTCCGCGGGTAGTTTATCCAAATCTTCTAATGCATATTCTTTGGACGGATCATAGACAAAATCATTGTTTTTAACATTGTCTCCACTTTCCGCATCGGAGTTATCTACAGTTTCACCATCTGAATTAATTGCAGAATTCTCAGAAGTTTCACTTTGTCCTTCCTGGTCATCTTCGCCCTCATTGAAAGTCTCTGCATCAGAACTTGCCTCTCCTTCAGTTGAAGAATCAACAATACCTACCCCTTCGGGATTATTTTTATTGGCGTAATCGACACACTTTTTAAATCCAAACAAACAAAGTAAAAGAAATAAGACCAGCCAAAATAGGGGCCACAAACAACTGGACCTTTCATCTTCATAATACGCTTGACTGCTTGAGCTCCATTCTTTTTGACTTGAAGTATTGGTTTTTGAAACAGAAGTAGTCCCGGAACCTTCAATCACCGCAGAGGCTTTGGCCACATTGACAACTTGCGTTTTTTGTTGTTTGATCGTGGTGTCTGCTGCATATTCAACAGCTTTAACAGTTGGCAGCTCTAAGGTTGGAAACAAATACCTCGTAGCATTAACCACATTTTGTTCTTCTAAGAAATTAATTTTTTGATTAGGAGCATTTCGAAATTCTCCTACTCTAGGCAGTCGGACTTTCCCAAAATTGACCAACTTATTAATGACCAACTTAGAAAATGTATTAATTACATCTCGAGCCGCCTTTTGATTGATACTGTATTTGGTTTTGATGCAGTCCTCTAAAGATATATTTGGAACTTCATCATCATATAGCTGAATGGATCGAAAAGGCGGATGAATAAAGTTTCCGTTGATCGCTGCATTTTTCTTATCAATACGCAAACTTCCAATACCCGGAATGTTTACCGAGGTATCCCTGTTTAATACTTCCAAAATACAATCAACAATATCAATTTTCATCGGGTTATAAAGATACTAATCTGTTATACAGTTTCAACAAAACACTTAATCCAATTTCGAGCCACAAACTTACTTGGTAAAGGCTAAATTTGGGATATGCAAAATAAAAGTCGAACAAAGTATATAGCCATATTGGTTATATCTTACATGCTCATTGCCTTGGTCTGGTGGAGTGTACTTCTTTTTTCTAAGAACAACGAAGCGTTTAATTCTCAGACATTACGATTTAACGAGGGCAATTTGACTTCCGAAGCATATGCTCAAATTGAAGAAAAGCATGCCCGTCAAAAATATATGATCATCGGAGAAGGGCTCGTTTTCGGTATCATGCTCATCATAGGTATTCGACTAATCGTTAAATCTTACAGCAGAGAACTCGCGGTAGCTCAAAAAGAAAACAATTTCTTATTATCCATAACACACGAGCTTAAATCCCCTATCGCTGCCATTCAGCTTATCCTGGATACATTTAAAAAACGTGAGTTACCCAAAGAAACTTTTGATACACTTAATACGAATGCTTTAGAAGAAACTGACAGGCTAAATACCTTGGTCGGAAATCTATTGTACGCCAATAAACTCAGTTATGGTACGTCTTTTCATTTTGAGCAAAGAGATTTAGTCCAATTACTAAAAAACATCCTTTTACACTTTGAAAAAATTCACCCTCAATTTGATATACAAACGGATTTGCGACAGTCCGTTTATGGAAAAGTAGATGATGACGCTTTTAAGATTATGATTTCAAATATTTTAGAAAACGCCATTAAGTATAGTGGTGAATCCAAGGAGATCATGTGTAGACTCTCTCTTGAAAACGACAAGGCCGTTATCTCGATAGAAGATCGCGGTATAGGGATATCTGACCAAGAAAAAAAGACCATTTTCGAAAAATTCTATCGCATTGGAAACGAAGACACAAGAGAAACGAAAGGGACAGGTTTAGGTTTATACCTTTGCAAAGAGATAGTCACGGCCCATAAAGGTGACATTGTTGTGAAAAACAACAATCCAAAAGGAAGTATTTTTAGGATAACGATTCCAGCATATGACAAATAAGAATCATCGAATACTCTTGGTTGAAGACGAGGACAAAATCCATCAGGTTGTAAAGCTTAACCTCGAAATGGAAGGCTATGAAGTTGTAGGAGCCAAAACAGGTGACAAGGGTTTGCAATATGCCCAAGAACAGCGTTTCGATTTACTGCTTTTAGATATTATGCTTCCAAAGATTAGTGGATTGCAAATCTGTGAAAATGTACGGCTAAAAAATCGTGAAATCCCAATAATATTTATTTCGGCTAAGGACAGCCCTTCGGATAGGATCAAGGGATTAAAAATAGGTGCCGACGATTACTTGGTAAAACCCTTCAGTTTGGAAGAACTCCTTCTTCGAGTAGAAAACCATATCAAAAGAACAAAACCTGAAGAGAAAAATGCATTGCATCATTATGAATTTAATGGCAATACGATTGATTTTAAATCCTTTAAAGCAGTTGGAAAAAAAGGAGAAATAAGTTTAACACAAAAAGAGGCCTTGCTTTTAAGACTTTTGATAGATAAAAGTGGTGAGGTGTTATCTAGAAAACAGATTTTACAATCTGTTTGGGGGTATGATGTATTTCCAGCTACACGGACCATTGATAACTTTATTCTTTCTTTCAGGAAAAACTTTGAAACGGATCCTAAAAATCCCGTCCATTTCCTTTCGATCAGAGGTGTAGGCTATAAGTTTTTACCACCAAGTTAACGCCGATATTCGTCGAGACGTTTCAGCACTTCCAAGGTTGATGCACAGGTAGCCAAAGCAGGTGCCAGCAACAGGCCTAGTATTGGAATAAAAAGAATAACTAAAAAGACGGTTCCATTTCCAATTGCCAGTCCCCTATACCTCCGTACAAATGGAACAGTTTCGCGCACTTTAAAATGTCTTTCCATGGTGTAGTCCATATTCCCAAAGCCAGCATAATACGCTTGAACTATGAAAATCAATGCTGAGGTAGCAATATTTAGTACAGGTACAAAAGATAAAATAAGTAGAACCAGTATAATGGAAAGCTCGCGTATGACATTACGAGCACTTAATCTTATACCACGCACGATAGAAATCCCTATCTCTATAAGATTTTGGCCTTTAATATCTCCTTTAATGTGTTTCTCGAGTTTTTCTGATAAAAACGACATCATAGGTGATAGCAGAATGATAATAGCATATTTATAAAAGACAAGGCCTATCCCCGAAATGGCCAAACCCGAAACAAAATTGGAAAGACCTTGTACAAATTTAGCTCCACGCTGCCATGGATAAAACGATGACATCCAACTTCCTAAATCGTCAAAAACACTATAACCCGCCCACAAAATTAATGAGCCAATAATCAGGCTGATCACACCACTTAAAAAAATGTATTTCCAAAGCTTTAGTTGGTTTGCCAGCTGGAATACGGAAGCGTAAGAACGCAATCCGTCAAGAAAGTCTTTGACAAAACTCATGATTCAGCGTTGTAAAGCGAATTATGCTTTAGGCTTACGTTTTGTTTTAAACAATTCGACAATTTGCTTTTCTGTCATGAAACCTAAATCTGTAAAGGTGGATTTAACAAACTTTTTGATGTCTTGATAATCTTTACCTCTCTTATCCGTATATCTTTTCTTTAATTTCTTGATATACTTCAAACTGATTTGTTTTACCTTTTGGTTAAACTCTTGGTTTGAGAAGATATCCATATACTGAATAAAAGTCTTGTTGATTTCGTAGTATTCTGTATAACTCTCCTCTGGTAGGTTACTCAAAAAGCCTTCGAAACTATTCATTATCTGCTTTCTCAAACACTCGTTATAAACAGAAAGCCCTTCGTGATTGTCGTAAAATCCTCTAACGACTTCAATCGAATCCTCATGAATATATCCCTTGGTATGCACCACATCCATCACTTCGTAAAAATCTGTTAAAGCATCAGATTTAGTTCGACTAATGATTTCGGAAAATCGCTTATCCATTGCAGGGGTAAGTCCAATGCCCTCCTCCAAAAGGCCGTTGTATTGCGCAAAGAATTTCTGAGGAAATTCGTTGTCCTCTCTCAATACATCCAAGGCTTTAGTTAAGGATGATTTAGAAGAAGCATCCAAATCGTAAAACAAGCCTACAATCAACATCAATTCGACATATTCATTAGAACCTACAAATAAGTCATTTTCAATTAAACCTGCTATCGGTCCTGTAAGATTTGAATTATCAAAACCCTTTGTGGCTCTATGGATCAAAAAACTTTTGATCGAAGGTGCCATCAATTTTAAATCCGTAGCATTGTCAGGAAATGATGTAGTTTGATAATTGAGGCTTTCAAATTGCTTTCTAAATTTTACTAAACCCGTTAATCTACTTTTTTCGTCTCTATATTTTGCCAGTCTTTGGCTATCCAGAAAAGCTAAAATTTTCTTATTGGTGAATAAACCTTTGAGGTTGGAGATCCAAATATCACTACTTAAGCCAAAGCCCACTTGAACCGTTTGACCTATACGATTTCTGAGATTTTCGAAATTGGCAGAATTGCAAATAGCCACCAAAATATCTCTAAAATGATTCTGGGGACGAATATATTTGACTCGTTCATTCACCTCTCCTCGCAATACTGAATAGCCCATTATTCGAGGCAAATAAAGCCCTTCAAAACCTTCATCAAACAATTCTCTCTCAAATGCTACCAATTGAAGTGGATTTTCATTAGCCACTTGTTCGTGAAGTTCGTTTATTTTAGGCTCGAAATATTCCTTAAGTTTTGCGTAATCTTCTTCTTCTTCCGTGTCCAAATAAGCGGAAAGCAAATCAGAATTTTGGATGCCACTTTTTATCGATTCTATTGAAGTGAGGTATTTTTGATCTATCGATTCCATAACGAGGAAAATTTAATTTTGAACAGATGTCTTAATACATCGAAACCCGATAAGATTTTTAAGCCTTATCAGGTTTTCGAAGGTAGTATGTTGCATCACTATGATGCCAATATTTTGTAATCTTCGCTTCCGAGGATTATTTGTTCGCTTACTTACTAATCTATTGGTTTTCCACCATCAGATTCATCTTGCCATTTTTGGAGCTCATCCCATTTGCCTTCAGCAGCCATTTTAGCCTGCATTGGCCAAGTGGTTGGATCATGAACAGCGTATCTAGGACCTGCAGCAGTAAGGATTTCTTTGATCTTGTCCACAGAACTTTCTGCCAAAGCACTAAAAGTAGCAATCCCAGCTTCGCTTAGGTGCTCAGAAATTTTTGGACCAATGCCTTCTATTTTCTTCAAATCATCTGCTTCCGCCGCAGGTGCTTCTTCCTTTGCAGGTGCTTCTTCCACTGCAGGAGCAACTGCTTCAGCAACTGGAGCTTCTTCTTTAGTTTCTTCAACTGCAGGTGCTTCTTCAGCGGCTGGTGCAGCTTCTTCAGCTGGAGCTGCCTCTTCGGCTGGAGCTTCTTCTGTCACCTCTGCTGCTGGTGCTTCTTCTACCACTGGCGCTGCTTCCTCAGCTTCTGGTGCTTCTGCCCCTTCTTCAGCTGGAGTAGCATCTTCTCTAAATGGTGCTGCATCTTCTTCACTTGCAGCTTTGGCTTTAGGAGCCTTTGCTTCTCCTGAAACCATTTTCCAAAATGCCTCTTTTTCTTTTCTAGTTTCTTCAAAACGAGCAGCAACTTTTGCTTCCTTCGCATCAATCCATTCTTGCAACTTCTGATCAGCTTCTTCTTGAGTCAATGCTCCTTTCTTAACACCTCTTTGAAGATGTTTTCTATACAATACTCCTTTGAATTTCAATATTGCTTTCACCGTTTCGGTAGGTTGAGCTCCTTTAGATAACCAATCAAAAGCCTTATCTCGATCTAAATCAATCGTAGCAGGCTTAGTCATTGGGTTATACGAACCAATCTTTTCGATAAAACGACCATCTCTAGGTGATCTTACGTCAGCAATAATAATGTGGTAAAAAGGTCTTTTTGTACGACCTCTTCTGGCGAGTCTAATTTTTACAGGCATGTTTTTTAAAATTTACTTGGTTTAACCATACTCCTCTCGTTTGTCTAGCAAATGAAGAGATTTTAGCGGTGCAAAAATACTACTATTTCTAACTTGTCGCAGTTTTTATTTAAAAATTCAGTTTTAAAGCCAAACTAGGTATTATAGGCAATTGATTTACCCTTTCATACGCCACTCGATCAAAGTAAAAAATATTCCCTCGATCATACACATTTGTTACAGCTGCCACGGCCTCAAGATTAAGATCATCTCCAAACCTAAAAAATTTGGTTACAGATAAATCAAGCCTATGATAATATGGCAATCTTCCTCCATTTCTTTCGGTAGAATAAAGGATACCTACATCATCAGGATTATCTTGTATAAAGTCGGTACTCACTCCATCTTGAAAAGGATTGTAATTATAAAATCCTTGAGTCTTAGTAAAAGGGAAACCAGATCCCAAATTCCAACGAGCACTTACTTGAAAATCCCCATCGTCGTCAATATTATAGGTGGCTAAAAAGTTGACATTATGTCTCCGATCAAAAACGGTTGGATACTTTTGAAACCCATCATATCTATTGACGAAGCCATACGAATAGGTCCCCCATAAATAGAGTTTTTGCGCTTGATAACTGGCACTAAAATCGATACCATAAGCCTCTCCAGTTTCGGAAGAATAGTCAGGGTCTGAAGCCGTAGTTTTATTTCTATTAACAACAATTAACTGATTAAAATCCTTGAAATATCCTTCTACGTTGACTTGTAATTGATCCGTGACGTCGTATTCAAATCCTGCAATAACATGGGCGGCTTTTTGAATCTTGTCTTTTAATACACCGCCTTCTAAAGCAGCAACATCAGATTCTGGCCCAGTTAAAAATCCACTAAAAAGATTCACTACATCTCTTTCGTTGGAGGTGCTCAAAATATTTTGACTATACAAGCCCGCAGCTGCCTTAAACCTCAGGTCATCAGAGATGTTATATTTTAGACCTAAACGAGGTTCTGGAGAGAAGCTTGATTGCGACGCATAATATTGCACCCTAAATCCGGGCTCAAGGATAAACTTATCGCCAAACACATGTCTCACCTTAAGAAATCCTGCAAATTCAGTGGTGTTTTGAAACTCATTTAGTAGTTGGTTAAAAGGATTGGTAAATTCAAACTCTGTCCTGATTCCTTTGATTTCAAACCCATAATTGAATTCTGTATTTTTCTCAAATACCGTAAAATTTAGTCCAGCGGTCAACTCGTTAATCAACGACCGTCGTGGATCATCCGAATCTTCTTCAAGGTTAACCTCATAATTAGAAAATCCAAGCATTCCATTTAAGATCATCCCACTGCTGGTAGGAATTAAATTAAAATTTAATCCACCTCCTGAAGACCTCCAATCGATGTTTGCGATCAAAGGATTTTCATAACTGTCTGTAAAGTTGAATCCAAAAAAGTTGAACTTACTTCCATTACTTGTAATCGAGCTTATCTTACCGTAGAAATCCAAAAAATTAAATGGTAGTCCGATACTGTCTGGATTGGCAGCGTAGCTATACAACTCTTTGGAGGTTTGATCGATTATGCTTTTTTTAGCGGTGAGCACAAATGAGGTACTTCCCTCTCCTTCTTTAAATTTCTTTATTGGCCCTTCTACCAAGCCCTTGACCATAAATGGGCTTGCGGAAAGCTGACCGCCCATCTTCGTTCTGTTTCCTTCACGGGTATTAATATCTACTACCGCAGAAATTCGCCCTCCTTCATTTGCGTTAAAGGCTCCCGTCAAGACATCTACACTTCTAATGAGTTCCGTTTCGAAAATAGAATAAAAACCTATCGAGTGAAATGGATTGTAAATGGTCAAGCCATCTAACAGTATTTTGTTTTGTACTGGAGAACCACCTCTAATAAACAATTGACCTCCTTGATCCCCGGTGCTCACAACTCCTGGAAGGATTTGTAAATATTGTACGATGTCTGCGTCTCCTCCAGTGGATGGCAGAGCCTTAATTTGTTTTTGACTTACCTCAATTTTAGAAATCTGTACCTCGGTTCGGGCTTGATCTCGTTTTGCAGAGATGTCGACCACACCTAGTTGAACACCGCTTTCTTCTAAATAAATAGATTTTGTGGTAATGCCCCCTGCTCGTATGGTCACCTCTGAGTTAAAATCTTCATATCCGACATAAGATGATTTGAGCGTGTACGATCCTACATCGACAGAGGGGAAATTATAAAAGCCATTTACATCAGTCGTGGCACCATAATCAGTACCCTCAAGAATCAAGTTGCCATAAACAATGGGATCTCCGGTGTTCTTATCGTAAACATGTCCCCTCAACGTACCTGTCTGGGCTTGAACAAATAACCCAAAGGCAATAAAAAGACATATTAGAGCGCATCGATTTTGCATCAAATCATTTGGTTTAGGCTAGCAAATGTAAGTATTTAAAGATGTATTATTTATCCTCTTTTAAACAGTTTGGTAACAGACTTACCATTTGCACGCATTAAATATATCTGCGGAAGTAAAGAAGAAATATCTAGGTAATAGTTTCCTCCAACCGCTTCAAAAGACAAATGTTTTCTTCCTAGTAAATCATAAATTTCACCTTCAAATTTTTGACCAGAATTCCATTCTATTCTTAATATGTTGTTTGCGGGATTAGGAGAAATAAAAAAAACGTCCTCATTCACTTCCATGCTGGACACCAATCGATCACAATAGTCCTCATTTGGATTATTTTCGATCCAACCTTTGACTGATAAATCCTTGTCTATAAAAGCTTCATAGTTCATGGGGTATCTAAATGCACGAAAAGTAAGGTTATCATTTAAGTCAAGCTCATCCCCCTGATTTGCTGTATTGCCTGCAACAAACGGCGTTATATATTCCCATACGACCTCATTACTTGGTGTTAATTCCACCAAATACCCTTGTCGTCCGCTAGTAGCCAGAATATTTCCGTTGGGTAATACTTGCGCACTAGACAAACCGGTAGAATAAAAAGATTGAGGATTAGGATGAGTAATTGTTTGCTCAAAAGAAAAGGGTTCAAAAGAATTATTTGATACGACATACTTTGCTTCATACATGTCCCAAGAGGTTTTAAATAATTCTATTGAAGAATAGTCTTCACCTACCCGATTATTAAACACTACTACATGATCAAAATAAGGGTTTGAGGGTTCTACAAATTCGTTGACCCAATGTGCGTCATGTTGAAAAAACAAGAGCTGATCTTGATCATCCAAGCCATATGTTGAAGCATTGCCAATTCGGTACAAAAGATCACCACCTAAATTCATATTCCCTCCTGTGCTGCTTGCAGCCTCTTCGGTTGAAGTACTGTGATCAATAATCCAAACTTCATCAAAATATGGGACACTTAACATAATTTGATCTAGAATAGGATTATAGTCTATCGAATTAATATGCAACCAATCAGCAGTCCCGTCATTAATGAAATGATTTAGGTTTATTTTATGAATCTTCTCACTTACTACACCAAAGTTATTTTTACTGCTGTCAAAATCCTGTACCAAATGATCCCATGCATGCCATTGCCAAACGATTAAGTCCTGTGTTGGATTCCATTCGAAAATCACTTCGGACCAAATTTCATTATCAGGCAAGAATGAAGGATTTCTACCGGATTCGACGCAGTCCAAAGAATCTTTTCTTTCCCACGCTACCAACAAGACGTTGCCATTGGGCATAACAGCAATATCATGATGCAAGCGATAGGAGTCATTGTTGAGCTCAAACGAATGAAGCAACTCATTGTCCCATGAACGAACTTCTACAATCTCTCCTCCTCCTCCAGCCCAAATAGGTTGACTTCCAGTAGCATCTTTGTCTCTTTTGGTTTTTACCAAATTGCCATTTTTCAATAAGTAGGCAGTATTTCCGGGTCGGAAATTAGAACTGTCGATCCATGTGTGTACATATTGCCCACAATTGTCAATTAAAAAAACAGTGGATTGGTTGTGTGGGTATAGCAAGGTATAACCATCATAGGATTTTGTATGATTGTAACTTAACAATCCAATTGTATTTTCGGATTGTGCAATGAGAACAATACCAAACAATGTAAAAAATATAAAATGGATTATTCTTTTTAGCGTCATTCTGAGTGCAAAAATGGTTTTGAGACACAAATATATTATTACCCTCAGGTCAGAATGCTTTTATAACTCTAATTCTTGCTAATTTGTCCTCATGAAAAAATCTATTGTCCGATTCTTTTTATGGACCTTGTTCTTCTTGGTAATTATTGCCTTATTTAAGTGGAAAACAATTGATCGTTTATTCCATACTATGCATCTTTTTGATGAGGATGTGATCGTCCAAAACTTTCAAAACATGCATTTGGATTATCCCACTCAAAACATATCAAAATCTGACCAGCCCTTTGAATTTACGAAACAACCTTCCTATGCTCTTCCGAGTGAATTCACCTTTAAAGATGATCGAATTGATCTTCAGGCTTATTTGAATCAAACCAGAACTGAAGGCCTGTTGGTCATTCATAATGATACGATTGTATTAGAGCAGTACGACAATGATTTGAAGGAAGATGAGAGCCATATATCATGGTCAATGTCCAAATCATTGGTTGCACTGATGTTGGGGATAGCCTACGACAAAGGACTCTATTCGCCGCAAGATGAGGTTACCAAATATTTGCCGCAGTTTAAAGGAACTGCCTATGACAAAGTAAAAATTGAAGATCTATTGCAGATGAGTTCAGGTGTCAAGTTTGACGAGGATTATGGAGATTTCAATTCGGATATAAATAAATTTGGAAGGGCCTTTGCCAAAGGGTCTTCCCTAGAGGGTTTCGCTAAAAGCTTACAAAATCAACGACCTCCTGGCACCTTTAATCATTATGTGAGCATTGATACTCAGGTCTTGGGTATTTTGTTGATTAAACTTACTGGAAAGTCCTTGACACAATTAACCAAAGAATGGATTTGGGATCCCTTGGGAATGGAGCATGACGCACAATGGATTGTAGACAATGAAGGATTAGAATTGGCACTAGGAGGTCTAAATGCAACACTTAGAGATTATGCCAAATTGGGTGCGGTATATTTAAAGGAGGGGATATTTAACAACAAACAAATTGTTTCGAAGGAATGGATTAACAAATCTTTGGATACTTCAAAACCTCATTTGCAACCAAACCAAACTGCCTTATCCAGCAATCATCACGGCTATGGGTATCAAATTTGGGTACCTCAGATTGATGAAGGCGATTTTTTTATGGTCGGGATTTACAATCAATTTGTCTATATGCAACCTAAGTCAAATCTGCTGATCGCCAAACTATCAGCCAATCATCATTTTAAAACTCAAGGGGGGTTAACTAAGGACATGCATTTGGCTATGTTTAAGAGGATTGCTCAAGATTTTGCGGTTGAAGATTCGAATCAGGAAATATGAAATTTGAAAAGTATCCGATAAACGATCGCTTGAAATCTGCCTTGGACGAATTGGGTTTCAAACGTCCAACAGATATACAATATAAATGTATACCAAGTATTTTGAAGGGCGAGGATCTGTTGGCCATCGCGCAAACTGGAACTGGTAAAACAGCTGCTTTTCTCATCCCGGTCATCGAACTGATACTTAAGCAAAAAAAGAAAGACAAGTATTCTAAGTACCCTATTGCCCTAGTCATGGTGCCAACTCACGAACTGGCTTTGCAATGTGAAAAGGTAGCACGATCCTTTACTAAAAACCTTAAGCTAAAAACGCAGGCCATTATTGGAGGCGTTTCTCAAGAACCTCAAATTCATGCATTACAGCAAGGAGTAGATTTGTTGATCGCGACGCCAGGTCGGATGTTTGATCTGATTGCACAAGGTGCACTTGTAACCAAAGATGTTAGAATTCTAATCTTGGATGAAGCGGATCACATGTTGGAAATAGGTTTTTTGAAAGACATTTATGATATCCTTCGAAAAATCCCAAAACGAAGACAAACTTTGTTTTTCTCTGCGACCATCAACCAAGAAATAAAAAAGACGGCTTACAAAATTGTAAAGCAAAACGCGATTCGTATACAATTTTCTCCTGACAACCCTGTATCCGTTAATGTCAATCATAAAGTAATGATGGTAGAAATGGATCACAAAAGGTTTTTCCTCGAACGTGTATATCAAGAAAATAAAACTTCAAAAATTTTAGTTTTTACCCGCACTAAAGTCCGCTGCGAAAGAGTGCATGCTGCAATGAATAGAGTTGGAATTACCAGTCATTTTATTCATGGAGACAAAAGCCAATCCCAACGAGAACAAATTTTAAAGGAGTTTGCAGCGGCCGAATCAGGAATGCTCATAGGCACTGACGTCATTGCTCGAGGCATAGATGTTCCTTCCATTGATTTGGTAATCAACTATGATCTGCCAACAGAACCAGAAAACTATGTGCATCGAGTGGGAAGAACAGGTCGTTTTAATAAAAAAGGCTTTGCCTATTCTTTTTGTGCTCCTGAAGAAAAGGCCATGCTCAAAGAAATCCAAGCTACCATTGGCAAGGAAATAGATATCATAAAACTTTCTGAACTAGACTACGAAGAAACCTTAAACATTCATAGATCTCGAAAAAAAGATTACGAATCGATAATGGAAGAAATAGAAGATTTCGAAAACCGAAAGAAAAGAAAAAAGAAATCTTAATAAGGTTTAATGACTTTCTCTGTTTGCGAAGCTTTTTTGTCTTCCAATACAATCCCATAAATCCCCTGATCGAGAGGTGACAAATGTTTCTTTTCTCCAATCCCAACAGTACCAACCATCACCCTTCTCCCCAGAAAATCTATGATTTCAAATTTTATTTCTTGATTTTGATTCTCTATCCAAAACTCGGAGGCATGAAGATCATAACGAAAATCAATCTTATGTTGGTTTAATGATACTGCATCGTCAGACAAAATCTGCTCACACGTATTTTCAAACAAAACATGGTATCTGTCCTTTTGCACTATGCCCTCTTGTCGAGCAAATTCTACACGCTCAACA
>JAHDGJ010000009.1:45815-49740 GCA_020627705.1 Saprospiraceae bacterium | reverse complement strand
GTATCTGTCCTTTTGCACTATGCCCTCTTGTCGAGCAAATTCTACACGCTCAACAAAGTTTAAGCCTTCTTCTTTGGTAAAAAAGTGGACCATATCTATGGTGGTTGACTGGTCTTTATTTAAAGGGCCCAATTGAATTCCACCAATTATCCTATTGTCGGAAAAACCTAATTCTAATTGCCGCATGCTCCAACCAGTAGTATCTAAGGGATCATCTGGAAATGAATGAAACACTGTATCAATACTTCCGGGATTATAGCCCCAGGCTCCTTGGGTTAATGGAGTTCCATCTCTCCATTTGCCATTGAGGTAATGGTAAATTTCTTCCGCAGAAACTGGAGGATGCATGGCTTGGGATGCGTCTACGTTGGTTGAAAAATAAACCAAATAATTGGCCATATCATGACTCAAAAACTGACTAGCTTGCACGGGGATATCTTGTGCAAAAGTGTTTACCCCTTGCGGACAGAAAAAACCAATTTCTCCATCTTCGGGATCTTGGTTATACCCGTACATGATATCTTCTTCAGGATGGCTTCCAAAATAGTCATCGGTATAACATCCCAAATCCATGTCTAGCCACAAGCCGAACTGAAGCTCATTATAATCTCTTTCTTTTGGCGTAATTACATGTCTGGTGAACACACTCCTTCCCATCAAACCATCAGAATCATCGCATTCCAAGGTATACATGATGCATTGCATCTCCATTGCGGTCGCTCTAAAAATCGCTCGATCATGAAAAACTGTAAAGACCATTTCTCGAGGTATGATTCTTCGCAAGTCATAACCGATAATTGGAAAGTCTCCTTTTTGCGGATCGTACAATCCATCCAAATCAAAATCCAAAAACGGCGCTAGATCATTTTGTGGCGGATCTGCTATGTGCGGGTTTCCTTTGGCAGGCCAAACAAGAATTGATTCTGGGATAATACCATCCAATTGTCCATCTGCCCAATCTTCTCGAAAACCACGTAAATCTTCTCCATCAACCTTCCAAACGCCTTCAAAAACATTGCTCCCTTGGTCGTAAGTCCCAGCAGTGTATTCCTGATTTTGCCATCCGTCATACCGTTGCATTGAAGCCCAAACCGTTCCCTCATTATCCACTCCTGAGGTCCAGACATTACCAGAAAAAACACTGGCAACATTGCTAAAGATTGGGTTGTAATCTATGTAATATCCTGCGCGCGATTGATCTTCTGATCGAAACATTTCGCCATACTGGTGAATGCCAGTAAGCACTCGTTCGGCAGAAATCGATTGATACGGCAATTGAGCGAAAGAGGCAAATACAAAAAAAACAAAGAAGTTGGTTAGTGTGGTTTTCATATGTGCTCTACGCATTAAATGTCAAACACCCCTACGTCATATTACTTTATTACTCCGATTCTTCATCAAAGATTGGCTGCCCTTCAACATTGTTTTTGGAAGCAACTGTTCCTGTTGGGATTAACTCTAATCGATCCCAATAAAACAATCCGACATAATAAATGAGGCTCACCAATGCCCCACCTTTGGCCAAAGAAATCAAGTCTTCTTGACCTAACAAAAGCACCGTAAAAAATCCAATAAAGCTTAAGATCACAAGAATGAAGTACGCATTTTTGTCATATAAAAACCAGCACAACAGACTGATGTTTATTAGACCAGTTATGGCAATCATCGTCCCTTGCATTCCACTTGACCCAGAGAACGAATTAAATTGTAGATTGGTAAATTGTACTACAACGGTAAGTCCCAGTAAAACAATAAGCATTACTTTCAAGCCTGCATTTCTACCATTCAAAGAAAACTTTTTATCCAGGCGGTCGATGAAGGCTTGATCCTTTTCTACCTGTACATTGCTTCCTAAATAGAAAAGCGAATATATCCAAGCAAAGAAATTAAGTATGGGCACATTGAGAAGGAAATACAAAAAGTTGGGAATTTTCTCACCGCTCAAAAACTTTGAGGTCATGAAATTGCGATACATACTTGCGATCAAATAAAATCCAAGGCAAAAGCAAAGCAACCAAAAGGTCGATTTCCACTCAAAGCCTTTATTAATACTTCTTCCTATAAATGAAACGATACCCATGCTGCCTACGGCTAAAGTCAAACGTAAAGACCAATAGACGATGGAGTACCTCCACCCTTTGTGATCGTCATGTAAGTAGGTATCAAAAAACTTGAAATCAAAATTATTTCTTCGTTTAACATTATGATAAACCGACCACGCAACCAATACCAAAACAAGGGTTTCCATCTGCCCAACAATAAGTCTAATCATACTTAGCGGACGATAACTATTTTCACCTGTTGGGATTCTGAATTCGAAAGCATCACGCCATCCAACTATTCTAAAGAAGCCATTTAAAAAACGTTCGTATGCATAAGTATTTCCCATTACATTTAGGCTTGTAGCAATGAGCGGTATCAACATCAACCAAAGTCCTTTGGGATGCTTAAAGACCAAATACCCAAATACTGCGTACTTGGATAAATTTAGTGTCGTAAAAAACAAAAAATTTACCAACGTTATTGACTCATTAGTGGTTGGACTGAAATAATGATAAATACTCAAACCTGCAGAAATAACCAGACCATAAATAATGGCTTTCCAGTTTTCAAAAAGATATCCCAAGACTAACCAAAAAGCTGAAATAGAAAATAATCCTTTTAAGAAGTTTATTCTTAGTCTAAACGGCGTATTTTTTTCGGGATGCGATACACTCCTTCCGCTAATACCATTTACCTCTAGATATGCCTGCCAAAGAATAAAAACAAGGGTAAGGGCAATGAGAATAAGTAAGGTCTTATTAAAACGCTCGGTAAATTTCATAATACTACATGGAAGTTGAAGAGCGAAGGATGTGGAACACCCTTCGCTTTAAATGATTTATTGTTTCACAAACCTTATAGTATGTGTTCGATTGGCTTGACTTAATTGTAAGAAGTACATACCACTCATTAATTGATCTACAAAAATTGAAGAACTATATGTTCCATTTTGTATCAACTTCCCAGAAAGATCAAAGATTCTATAACGATCAATGCTAACCTCTGTGTCTATATTTAATCGATCTTGCACAGGATTGCTAATAAGTTTGATTTCACCATCATCATTCAAGTTGTTGTTGCTCAACACACACATGAGATCCTCATTAAATCTAGGAAAGATCTGATAGCCACTGTCATAAGGAGCATCTCCGTCAAATTGTCCACCAATACCGATAACGCTCACTTCAGCACAATCCCAAGCCAAGCTTGAAGGATCCACATCACTGTCCACTCTCACTACAACCGTGCTTCCATTGGTTAAGGTCATATCAACATTAAACGTCGACCCATCACCTGACCATTGACTTACATCTAATGTGCCATCAATTACCACTAATTGGGACTCTGTACTTTCTCCTAAATCAGAGACTGGGACAGGATCCATCAGCGCATTGCTTCCAAGCACGGTTATTTCGTCAGGTACTATCTGCGTTAATCCATTAAATTGACCAATCTCTCCATTAATTTGTACTTCGTCACCCATTGCTACGGTATATCCTAAATTGGCAGAGTTCGAAAAGACATTGATACCATCTCCATTGGAGTCAATAATTGTAAAGGTCAATCCACCAGGTCTAAAGTTTGGACTATGTACCGTTCCGGTTAAAGAACAACTAACAAACAAAGAATCAGCTACTCCATCTGCATCTGTCGAAGTAACCGTAGCAATATCATAGGCTGGATATGCTGGCGCATTGGGATCGATAACTGTAACTGTACCTACCATACCGAGTCCTACATGAGGGTCACATTGATAATCATGAACGCCTACCTGATTAAACGTAAAATCATAGGTCCACAAATCGGTAGAGGCAGCTCCATTTCCAAAACTCTCAGGATTATCTGGGTATGTGGCTTGAGTACCATTGATGTTGTGGTTACC
>JAHDGJ010000009.1:0-45715 GCA_020627705.1 Saprospiraceae bacterium | reverse complement strand
ATAGATGCACCTTGACCATCCGTACCATCGTCAAATCCAGGCCATGGGGCCTCGTCAGAATATTCTACTATGTCAACAACATCACCATTTGCATCTCTAAAAACGATGTCTTCTCCGCCATTGGTTAAGGCACCATCTGTCCATTGGCGTACAGATACACCAAATACATTAGACATCGCTGATGCACTTTTGGCAAAAACAAAAAACTCTCCTACTCCGAGCATTGTGCCAGTAGGCAAAGTATCTCCAATACCTTCTGCAGGATCAAAATAATAGCCAGAAATATCTAAGGCAGCATTTCCTGTATTTACAATCTCAATATATTCCAACGAATCTTGACCTCCTTCGGGTGGATTATACATGATCTCCGAAATCACTATTTGGGCATTCCCGCTAAGGGCAAAAAGACATAAAATAAATAATGGTAAAAATCTTTTCATTTCTCTTTAATTGGTTGCTTTAAATATACATAACAAAAACAAGGACATATAAATCATTAGAGATTCATATTATGATTTCTCGTGTTTTAACATTAGGGCAATAAAAAAGGGGAACGCAATGAAGCACTCCCCTTTAAATCGGTTGGGATTATTATTAGATAAGAATTAGTTAAAAATATATCTAACTCCTAATCTTGCTCTCCACCTTGAACTAAAATCTGAAACATCATAAGCAGCCGTTCCTGTTTCAGTACCTCTGTAAGTATACAAAGGAGTTGTTCCATCTGGTCCGAATTCTTCGAAATTTAACAATTCATAATTATTAAAATCTCCAGGTATCCCGTAACGAGTTCCCCAATTTTTATTTATAAGATTCGCAACATTAAAAACGTCAAATGAAATTTGGAATTTGTGAAGGTTTCCACCAAGATCTGCTCCAATATCTTGACGAATTGCTAAATCAATCATACTTACCCAAGGAGCTCTTCCTCCATTTTTTTCAGCATATTGTCCTCTTCTACTTGACAAATGTGGATCGCTTTCAATAAATTCATTTAAAGCAGTCCATTGATCAGCTGCTGAAGAAGTAACTACTCCGTCATTATTAACAATATCCACTAAATTAATGTCATTTGCATCTGTTGGTACGTAAACTAATGATCTGTATCTAGAAGTACTTCCTCTTTCATTGTTCAGATTTCTAGCATCTCTATCACCACCAATTACATAAGACATTGGCAATCCATTTTGACCTTCGTAAAACAATGAAATAGTTGTTTTAGACTCTTTCAAAATATTAAAGGATTGAGAAAGACCAGCAATTACTCTACTTCCTAAAGCGAAATCAGACCTGCCAAACTCAGCAGCATTTCTACCATTTACATGAACACCACCTCTCCATTGCGAAGAATTCTGGCTAGAAGTACCTTCGAATAATGCATATGAGTCACCGTAAGTATATGCTACATTTAATGCAAGTCCATTATCAAACCTTTTGTCAACACTTGCAGTTAGGTTATAAGCATAACCTTCATTCGTATTTGACCCTAAATACACAGCGCCAAAATCATCTTCATCAATCTCGCTCCTTTCAAAAATGGGTCTGTTGTCTCCACTACCTGTAAAATTTCCTTCAATTTCAGTTGAAGTATTCAAATTTGTATATCTCACATTGTTCAATGTTTTGGTGTATGTTGCCTCTAAAGAAGCATTCCAACCTTGACCTAATTGGGTATCGTAACCAATATTACCTCTAAGCACCTGCGGATATTTAAAATCCTTAGTAAACAAATTCATGTCTCCTGATGGTACTCTAGGCTCTTCAAAAGTATATTGATTTTGTACATCTGGTCTAAATATTACATCACCTGGGATTCCCCATTCTCCTAAGAAAGTTGAAGAAAGACCATTAGTATTAAACATGGCACCAGGCCATACAAAAGGAATTCTACTAGTGAAAATTCCAACACCTCCTCTAATTCTAGAATTGTTATCAAGTTCGTAAGTTAGTCCCAATCTTGGGCTAAACATTAGTTGTCCATCCGGTGCAGACCCAGCTTCAACATTACCTTCAAATTCTGGATAAGCAGCCAGTAATCTAGGCAACACTTCATCATTAAATCTTGGAGCCTCTTCAGGATCAGAAGAAATTATAGGCATATCTAATCTCAATCCGGCAGTAACAGTTAATTTTTCGTTTACTGCGATTTCGTCCTGAGCATAAAGTCCTAATTGCATTGCATTAAATTCTGCAGCTGCAGCAGTTTCATCACCTGAAATATCATCAACAAGTGAATAAACACGTGTATAGCCCACTGCAGGCGCTTGATTAATAAAATCATCAACACTGGCAAATTCATATTCTCCATAATTCCATGCCAAGAATACATTACGGATATCATAAAATTCATTGTGAGTACCTATTGTAAATGTGTGATTTCCTTTGTACAATTTGAAGTTATCCGTAATCGTAAATATTTTTTGGTTCAAATAATTTGCCGTTGAAAATTGCTCCGATCCAAAACGTATAGATCCTCCATCCTCATCAAAAATGATCACGTATGGAAAATCTTGACCGAGAGGATCTCTATCATCTTCAACACTTGTATACCCAATAATCAAATTATTTGACATAGAGTTACTAATACTTGTATTCAATTCAAGTGCCGTTGAATTTGTAGTGGATGGAAAGAAAACACCGTTATTAGAAAAGTTTATTCTACTTGAACTACTAGAATTTCTTCTGAACTGCTCCGCCTTTGTGTAAGAGTGACGAAGGGTAAGTTTATTCTTATCATTCAAATTAAAATCTAATTTTCCAAATAGTTTGAGACCTTCTAAGTCTGAAGAAGTATTCCCAAAACCCCCAGCATCGTATCCATACTCACTTGAAAGGAAATTACTTAGATTATTCAAATCTTGTTCTTGAGCTCTATCTTCACTAACAGATGTATACGACGCCAAATTAAAAGGTCTAGGGGTAACATCGTTTTGAACTTCCACATTAGCAAAAAAGAATACTTTATCCTTTACTATTGGACCTCCTAATGAAAGCCCATAGGTCTTTTGACTGAATTCATCTACTTTTTCTCTTTCTCCTCCAAATCGATCAATAAGTTCTCCATTAGTCTTTCCCACCATGTTTTCATTTTGCCAGAAATAATAAGCAGTTCCTTTTAAATCATTCGTTCCTGATTTGGTGACTGCATTAATTCCTCCCCCAGCAAAACCTCCGAATGTTACATCATACGGGGAAAGAACCACCTGAAATTGATCAATTACATCAATACTTATCGGCGATATTCCAGTTTGTCCTCCATTTGTACCTGAGCCAGCCAAACCAAATACATCGTTGTTCACTGCTCCGTCAATGTAGATAGCATTGTACCTATTATTCACTCCACCAAATGAAGTACCCGAATTAGCTGTACTTGCTTGAGGCGTCAATCTAGTATAATCTGATAAGCTTCGATTTAGCGTAGGCATCTTTTCGATTGCCTCTTCGGATATTTGGGTAGACGTTCCTGAGTTTTTACCCACAGAGCCCGGTTGAGCAGATACTACAATTTCGTCTAACTGAATCCCTCCTTCAGCCATGTTTACATTTTTCTTCATAGGTTCACCTAATCTGAGAAAAACATCATTCATCATAACATCATCCAATCCTACATAGGATACGGTAATTTGATAAGGTCCTCCGACCTTCATATTGTCGATTCGGTAATACCCATTTTCGTCAGAAATTGAGCCATAAAATGCCCCAGTTGGACCATGTTTCGCCGCGACGGTTGCTCCATCTATAGGCTCACCATTTTGATTCATAATTTGTCCAAGGATTCCAGAGGTAGTAGATCCTTGTCCAAAAAGCGCAAAAGCAAAAGACACACCTATAAATAGGAGTATTAGTTTTTTCATTTTCAGTTGATTTAATTAAAATACAAAGTTGTCACGGTGAAGATAACATATTGTAATTTTTTATATAAATAAAATGTAAATATTATGTAAACCGTTTGGCACTTTAACACAGTGTTCTAAATGCTCATCGTTCCTCTAAAGACTCTGGCATTTATGCTGCTTTTTTGTCATGTAAACAGCTGGAAAATCCTATGTAAACCTGTCGAAATGAGGCTGACTTTACTAAAAATTATTGGACTTGGTCATGCTGGTAAACGATTCTAAGAATTTCATGCCTCGATAAGAATTTCCTTTGGAGTTTAATTTGGGACTCCATACTGCGATGGCATATTGCTCCGGATGAAGTGCAAGGATTCCTCCACCTACACCACTTTTCCCAGGCAACCCAACGCGAAAAGCGAATTCACCTGATTCATCATAAAAACCACAGGTTTGCATTATGGCATTGACTCTTACCGCTTGAAACTCTTCCAAAATAATTTTACCCTCAAAAGACTTGATTGTATCTGACACCAAAAACATAAAGGTTTGCGCCAATTCTTGACAAGTCATTTCGATAGAGCAGATATGGAAATAAAAGTCAAGCACCTCTTCGGGCTCGTTCTTAATGTTTTCGAAAGATTTAATAAAATTGCAAAGGGCAATATTTCGGTAGCCCACGGACTTTTCGCTTTGAGCAATGTGCTCAGAATATTGAAAATGCGCATTTCCAGAAATGTTCCGTAAAAAGCTCAAAAAATCATCTTTGGCACTTTCAGCTTGACTCAACAACATATCGCAAACGACCATTGCTCCTGCATTAATTAAAGGATTTCGAGGAATGCCATGATCTGTTTCCAACTGAGTGAGCGAATTGAAAGCGTTGCCAGAAGGCTCTACACCTACCCGCTCCCATAATCTATCTCCCAATGTTTTATAGGCCCAACTCAGGATTAATACCTTGGCGATACTCTGTATAGAAAACTTATGTTGCCAATCTCCAGCACCAAATTCCCGACCATCCATGGTTTTGAGGCATATGCCAAAATGTGACGGATCTACTTTGGATAATTCCGGAATGTAAGAAGCCACCTCGCCTTTGTTTTCTTGAGATTTAATTTGCTCAAAAAGAGTGTCTACTATTTCTTGATAATTCATAACAGCGCTTCTTGCTTTAAACGATGTGCTTCTTCGAGGCCCAACCAATGATCAATGACATAATGTACTAGGTAAATCACAGGGGTCAACACTATGGCCATAACAAATTTGTACACATAATTTACCGAGCCAATTGCCAAAACCCGAACCAAGTCCCAGTCCGCTCCAATGTAAAACGCCACAATTAAAACCACAAAACTGTCAATAAACTGGGAAACCAAAGTAGAACCTGTCGCTCTCATCCACAATTTGGATTCTCCAGTCCACTGTTTTATTTTTTGGAAAACAAATACATCAACGAGTTGGCCAACTAAAAACGCCACTAGAGAACCAACAATAATCCACAATCCTTGGCCCATTATCTTTGAAAACGCCGCGTCCATATTGGCTATTGATAATTCTGAATTGTCTTTAACCAAGCCACTCGAATGTTGCCACCAATCGTTGGGCGCTAGCCAAATGGCAAGAAACACCATTACAAAGGCATACAAAATCAAGACAATAGTGAAATAAGACAATCGTTTCACCCCACGCTGACCAAAATACTCGTTGATGACATCAGTCATTACAAAGACAATCGGCCACAGCAATACTCCCGCGGTCAAATTGAAGCCTAAACCCTCTACACCAAACAAGGTCCAATTCATGGATTCAAAGCCTAAGCTTTGCTCCAGGCTAAAAATCTTTACCCCTATAAATTCTGCAACTAAGGCGTTGGCTATGAAGAAGCCTCCAAGTATCCAAAACAATATGGAAGCTTTGTTATTATATATGGTGGTCTGTTGATTCAATACGTACTTTTGTAAATCTAAGATCAATAATCTTAAGAGAAGGATGGCAAAGATTTCAATAAATATGAAAGAAGCCTCGGTTGAAAAACAAGAGGCTTTGATAGTAGGCATAGATTTAGGTACGACCAACAGTTTGGTGGCCTATGTTAAAGATGGAGAAGTGCACACTATTGAAAACAAAAGCAAATCTTCCAAACTCATTCCATCGATACTATATTTTGACCCAAATGGTGATTTTATAGTTGGCGAACAGGCAAAGAAATACATTCACCTTGATCCTTCAAGAACCATATTTTCTGTAAAGCGGCTCTTGGGCAGATCTCATGTAGACTTAGTGGAGGATCAAAAGAATCTTGGTTATCAACTGATTGGAGAAAATGAAGATGAACTCGTCAAGATCAAGATAGATGATGCATATTTTTCACCGATTCAGCTGTCCGCAGAAATTCTAAAAGAACTTAAAAGCCTTATAGAAGCCGAACTTAAGCAGCCCGTGCAAAAAGCGGTAATTACCGTGCCTGCTTATTTTAATGATGCCCAAAGACAAGCCACTAAAGATGCAGGCAAATTAGCAGGACTCGAAGTATTACGCATAATAAACGAACCTACGGCCGCAAGTCTGGCATATGGATTAGGCAAGAAGCAAGAGAAGGAAGAGACGATTGCGGTGTATGATTTGGGCGGCGGCACCTTTGACATTTCTGTATTGCGGATCAGCAATGGTATTTTTGAAGTGTTGTCCACACATGGAAATACCTCTTTGGGAGGCGACGATTTTGATCAGGCGATCATAAGTCATTGGATCGATAAATACAATCTCTCAATACAAGAAGACAATAAATTAAAAGGCCTTTTAAAAATTCAAGCAGAAGAAGCCAAAAAGACATTATCGATTGGAGACAGCTACCACTATTCGGACAGTCATAATTCTTTCGAAATTGACAAAACTACTTTTGAAAAGCTAATTGAAAGTTTGGTCATAAAAACACTGGACGCCTGTGCCCAGGCCTTGAAGGATGCACAACTAGAAAAAGGAGATATAGATCATATTGTATTGGTTGGTGGGTCTACAAGGGTTCCATTGGTTAAGTTGTCGGTAGAAGATTTTTTCCAAAAAACTGCCTTTACGGATTTGGACCCTGATCAAGTAGTGGCCATGGGCGCAGCCATTCAAGCGGATATTTTGGCGGGCAACAATAAAGACACTTTGCTTTTGGATGTTACCCCATTGTCTTTGGGGATAGAAACTGTTGGAGGACTTATGGATGTTATCGTAGCCAGAAACAGCAAAATACCTATCAGAGCAGGAAGAAATTATACTACTTCTGTTGATGGTCAAACGAATCTAAAAGTGTCTGTTTTTCAGGGAGAAAGGGATTTAGTATCGGACAACCGAAAATTAGGTGAATTTATTTTGAGAAATATTCCTCCAATGCCGGCGGGGATTCCAAAAATTGCCATCCACTTCATGTTAGATGCTGATGGAATCTTAAAAGTAAAAGCACTAGAAGAAAGATCAGGAACCGAAACCGAAATTGAAATCAAATCTCAATACGGCATCTCTGAAGAAGAAATGGGCAAAATGCTTTTGGACTCCATACAAAATGCTGCTTCGGATATGAAGCAAAAAGCTTTGATAGAAAGCAGAAATGAAGCTCAAAGTGTGGTTGCAGCGACAGACAAGTTTATTGCTCAAAACCCATGGATTGCACAAGACATTGTTGCAAAACTTAAATTGATGCAACAGCAACTAGCCGAAAAGATAAAGGGTACTGATAAAGATGCTATCGAAAAGGCATTGGAAGAATTAAACACCTACTCTAGACCCATTGCAGAACAAGCGTTGGATATAAATGTATCTAAAGCGATGAAAGGCAAAGACATTTAAAGCCCTAGGATGAATAAAACTCCTTTTTGGATTTCGCTTTTCGTGCTGTTTTTATTTTGTCTTTCGTGCAAGAAAGAGCAGCAAGCTGTGCCGTTTGTATCATTTGAAGGACATGGCAACGAACCCGCCTGGGTTATCCGAATCTTCAAAAAAGCCAACCACCTAGAATACAATCTGATGCTGGATTATGGAGAAGTAAAAAGTAGCGGGACAGCCTCTTTGAGTACAACTAAGAAAAAGGAAGAATATGCTTTTGTATTAGAACAACCTAATGGTAAGACAATGGGCTTCATTAGAGCAGAAAAGTGTGTGGATGATGCTGGGCAGGGTTTTTCCCATCAAATTGAGCTTACTTACAAAGAAAGAAGATACTCGGGATGCGGAACTCTAAAATTAGCCAACAGCTTCCGCTAAAACTGATCCTTTTTATCGCTTGATTTAGATTACTATTCCACAAAAGTTTCGTTTATAACATAGGCAAGAGTTTTTTTTTTAACACCATAAATTTTTCGTTTTAACACTATCCCACTCTAATGGTCGTTAACTTTAGTGATATGCAACTCCAGTACACTTCCTACTTCCGGTTGGCCCAAGTGCTGTTTGGCCTTCTGATAGTCTCTATTGGGTTTAGTCAAGTGGATGAGCTCAAGAAGGAAATAGAGAAAATCATTTTGCATGATACCGAAATTGAATTAGAAAAAACTCCTGGTTTTGTTATTGGCGTGATTGACCAAGACAGTACATTTTTTCTTGATTTTGGTACCGCTGAAAAATCCATGTCAAGACGATTGGACAAACACAGTATTTTCGAAATTGGTTCTTGTACCAAAGTTTTTACAGCAGCACTGGTAGATGTTCTCATTCAAAATGGACTCTTGCAGCAAAACACAAAGGTCAATGATCTCATTGATCCAAATTTCATCAATCCAAGGTTGTCAGATTTGACAATCGAGGATTTAATTATGCATACGTCAGGTTTACCCAAAAGGCCTCAGTTTTTTGGCAAAAAAGAAAAATCCCCGAAAGATCCTTACGCCAATTATTCAAAAAATGATCTATTAAAATTCTATTCCGAATATGTTCCGGATAAAAAATACAAAGCAGGATATCGATACGCTCATACCAATTATGCATTGATCGAACTTGTGTTAGAAGAGAAATTCGAGAAAGAATTCGAGCACATTCTACGGATCCACCTTTTTGATCCTCTTGAGATGAATCGAACTTTTATGAGTTGGAGTGAAGAACGTCTCACAACCATTACCCCGGGGTACGGAAGGAACGAACAAAAAAGTAGCCCATGGAGCTTTAAAAGCTTCGGAGCTTCAGAAGGACTTAAATCAAATCTGGAAGAACTTTGTTTTTTTGTTAGAGCCAACATGGGCATTTCTTTCACCCCAATGGACCAACAATTGAGTAACATGTTGCACCCTAAAATAAAAACCAAATACAATAAGAAAATCAAGGCTGCCAAAGGCTGGCATATCGTTGACCATGGTTCAAAATATAATATTGTCATGCATTCTGGAACGACCTCGGGCCACAAAGCAATCATGGCTTTTATTAAAGAGACGCAAACCGGCGTTGTACTTTTATCAAATTCATCATTAGGAACAGAAGATTTGGGAATTTTAATTTTAAGAATGATAAACCACAACTGGAAGAGAAAAGCCTCATGAGTAATCCAAAAAAAAACTTATCCTGGGAAGAATTTCAAGCCTTAGGAAATCCTGACAATGTCCCAGACGAACCAGCAGAAAAGGAAGACGCTTCGATTGAAGAACTTCTGCAAAAAGAAATATTGCGCGTGCATCTTGACAAGAAAAACAGAGGAGGTAAAATTGTAACGGTGGTTAGAGGTTTTGAATACTTGTATGAGGACGAGCTCTCAGAACTCTGCAAGTTCCTAAAAAACAAATGCGGTGTCGGTGGTTCTGCAAAAAACAACGAAATTTTGATTCAAGGAAATCAACGCGATAAGGTAATTGATCTTCTAACTGCTAAAGGGGTAAGCAATATTAAAAAGAGTGGAGGTTAAATTTCTGAGGGCTACACACTTTTTCGGTCAAATCCCTTCAGATTTAGCGGCGACAAAATAGTAGTTCAACCCTTTGTTAAATTGAATGCAAAATTCCTCTTTAGTAAGCGGAGGATCGTTTTTCAAAAATGCCTTTAAGAGGTACACCTTCATATGTAAAAATCCGAAATAATCAAAAACCATTTCCGGCTTTACTCCGTACTTATCCGCACCTCCAAGACCGTGCTCGAAAACAACAATGGGTCTGTTTTTACGCATCAATTTTTCTGCCCCTTCCAACACTCCCAATTCACCACCTTCTACATCAATTTTAATGAAATCGATCTTATAATCTTTGGGGATCAAAAGATCCAAAGCGTTGGTTTGCACCGTGATTTCTTGAACATCTTCATTTTTACGGGCATACTTTCTTCTTTGAAGTCCACTGTACGAAGGATTCGAAACTACATGATAAAATGTTTTTAATCCAGCCGTTTCTGCCAGAGCAACTTCAAACAATCTACAATTTTTGGTTTCAGCGTATTTCTTTTGAAGAAATTCAAATTGCTTTGGAATCGGTTCAAATCCAATATGGGTACCCATTGGACAGTTTTTCAGCATGACGTCCATCACCTCTCCTTTGAAACAACCCACATCAATGCAATTGCTTTCTTTAGTTAGTTTTTCTGCAATTATCTGACTTGTCCACTGATCATATTTTTGATTTTTTGTGAACGCGTATGGGATTTTCTTTAAAGCTGATTTTATAAATTGCTTCATAGCGCAAAGTAAAGCAAAAGAAGTTAAGACATTGGTGCTTATTATTATGAATGATTCTACTGATACGTGGCACTATTATAATCCTTACATGTTTGATCTTAAAACTTTATCTTAGACCGAACCCAATTTTAGAACGCAGTATAACACTACATGAATCACTTTTTCAAAATCTATATCCTATCTTTTTTTGCACTGGCTTTGTGTGTTTCTTGTACTCAAAAGAAGAAGGCTGAAAACTTAATGGGGGCCGCTAAAATGCTTGAAGCTAATTTCTCTGATAAAAAAGAGGCCGAAGAAAAAATTCATCAAACGGTTGAAAAATACCTAAAGACATTTGATGACCGAGAATCAGGATTCGATGCTCGATTCGAATTGTTCTCTAACAACTATAAAGCAAAACTTAAAAAGATTCTAAATCACGCGATACACTCAGAAAAAAAAGTAGTGGATAAATTAATGGCGGCAGAACAAATGCAAATTTTTTCTTTTAGAGAAAGCTTTAATGCCCAGCAGTTGGACTCTTTATCGCTGAAGGATATATTAAAAATTCAAAACGATCAAGGCATTTCTTTTATGAGTTCTGATGCCGAATTTCAGAATCTTTTGTTCTACAATGCGAATCAAGCAACGGGTTCGATTAAATCACTCTTTAGTGTCTCGCCCGTTTTGTTTGATAGAGAGGGCAATGATTGGAAAATTGACTTAGCTGGGGACCCCTTGCATCAAAAAATGAAAGAGCAAAAATTAGCATCGCTTCAAAAGAAATCATACAGCGAATACAAGAAAACCATTCAAGAAGCATTAGATGTAAAAGAAGAAAGTTGGGTGCCGCTGAGCAAACGTTGATAGTTTTACATTGATTCATAACACACTTAATCATACTTTTATTCTGAGTTAAAACAAATGAACCGTACCCTATCCATACTTTGTAGCCTAAGTCTTTTATTTTTCTTAGGCATTGGTTGCTCTGATGATCCTGAAAACAATACGGCATCCGACCCAATAGATAATCCGATGCCCAATGAGGACGACGTCCCCTTCATCATTCCCAATGGTGATGAAAAGTATCTTCTTGAAGATTCGGAGTATATTTTTGATCAAAACAAGTTGCTACGATTCGATCTGGTTTTGCCACAGCAACACTTAAATCAAATCAATCAAGACCCTGCCGCGGAGGAATATGTTGAAGGTTCATTAGTATTTGAAGGAGATACCATAAGTCCTGTAGGCATTCGATACAAAGGGTCAATTGGTGCTTTTGTAGGTTGTTTGTCTGGCAACACTTGGACTAATCCTTCAGGATCAAAAACTTGTACGAAACTTTCGATGAAAGTGAAAATCAATTGGGGCAACAGAGAAGAGAAATTTTTTGGACTAAAAAAAGTACAGTTTCATTCTATGAATAATGATCCAAGCCAAATGCATGAGAGGCTTGGATATCATTTGTTTCGCTCTATGGGTGTCCCCGCACCAAGGGCTGTACATGCTAAGCTCTACATTAACGGACAATACAATGGGCTCTTTGCATTGATCGAACACATTGATGGAAGGTTCACGCGCTATAATTTTGAAGATGGTGAAGGTAACCTCTATAAGGAAGTTTGGCCAATCACAGACAAATCTACATTGCATGCTGATGATCGGTATTTGGCTGGATTAAAAACAAATGAAGATGAAAATCCGAGTTTAGACCTCATCAAAACATTTGCCCAAGAAATTGTGGACGCTGAGTCACAAACTGCTTTGCATACCACTCTAGAAAGTTTCCTTAACATCGACCAAATGCTCTCTTACTCCGTAGTGGATAGACTGATCAGACATGACGATGGACCTTTTCATTGGTATTGCAATTTTGGAGATTGCGAAAGCCATAATTTTTATTGGTACGAAGAACCAGAAAATCAAAAACTTCATCTTATCGCTTGGGATTTAGATCTCGCTTTTCAAAACATACAAGACGACAGCAATCCTGTAACTCCTATACCTGACGATTGGGGAGAAACAACAAACAATTGCAATCCCTTCCCGTATGGCGCATTTGCGTTGATGCAAAAATCTGCCGCATGCGATAAATTGACTGGTGGACTAGCTGATTATGAGAGCGAATATCAAAATTTGCGATCAGAGTTTATTGCCACTCGTTTCTCCAAAGCAGAAATAGACAACCTACTCGACACTTGGAAATCCCAAATCGAAGAAGCAACGCTGGACGCACGAAACATTCACGATGATGCGGTTTCGTTTGGCCAATGGGAATCTGCCCTCAATACCTTGAGAAATAAAATCGATTGGGCTAGAGAGAACTAATTGCATTTAGGAATCAAAAAAAAATACCCGGACTAAAATATGGGTATTTCCCCTGAACAGTGTCCACTTGTTGGATGCTATATTTGATAGCGTCAGTCAACCCCTATTATAAAAACTTCTACAACCCCAAGCCATGGTTAGGAAATTTACCTATACCCTACTTTTATGGGTCTTCCCCTACTATTTAATATTTGCCCAGGTGTATACCGACTATCTAGGTGCCGGGCATGATCAAGATATTGTTGTCACGGCTAGCAGCTCTTCTCAAAATTCTGATCTATCAGCTACGGTATCAGGAAAAGGTATGGACAATGCCAAAATGGAAGCCGCAAGGTTTTTAGCGCAAGCCACCTTTGGATTTGATATGGCGCTTATAGAAAGCCTTGAAAATCTTGAATTCGAAGCTTGGATTGATAACCAAATAGCCCTACCACCTACCAGCCTTAAAACTACAGTGGAAGATGTGTGGGCTGAGGTACTTGCTTTGCATTTGGCCAATGGCGAACCAGCCGATGAAATCTTTGGTCCGTATCAACTACACTTTAATTATGGGTGGTGGACTTTAAACATGACTAACGCTGATTTATTACGCCAAAGAGTGGCCTACAGCCTCAGTCAAATTTTTGTTACTTCTGGAAATTCTGACCTAAGAGATAGAGCTCCTTCCATGGCTAGCTATTACGACATCTTGATTAATAATGCCTTTGGCAATTATAAAGATATTCTCTTAGAGGTAAGCCTTCATCCAGCCATGGGGTATTACTTAAGTCACCTCAATAATCCAAAAGCTGATCCCATAAACAACATTCATCCTGACGAAAATTATGCACGTGAGATCATGCAGTTGTTTTCGATTGGACTTTATGAATTAAACCAAGATGGAAGTTATGTTTTAGATGGAAATGGTAATCCTATTCCTACTTATGACAACGATGATATTAAGGAATTTGCCAAAATCTTTACAGGACTCGGTCCAGGAGATATAAACGACAATGTAGACTGGACGGATGAGCCATACTTTGGCCTCGGAATATGGGGTGCCGACATGACCATCCCCATGGTGATGTACGAAAACTTCCATGAAACTGGACCCAAAAATTTGCTGAATGGATTTGTTATTCCTAGTGGACAAAATGGAATGACTGACATCGAGCAAACAATCGATCATTTATTTAATCATCAAAATGTCGGACCTTTTGTGGCCTTACGCTTGATCCAAAGGCTGGTTACTTCTAACCCCTCGCCACAGTACATTTCACGAGTTGTTGCAGCTTTTAACAACAATGGAAACGGCATCAGAGGAGACATGCAAGCTGTGATTAAAGCAATACTGCTTGATGATGAAGCTCGAAGCGGCACTGCCATGGCACAAAGTTCTTTTGGTAGACTAAAAGAACCCATTGTAAGAGCCATTCAAATTGCAAAGTCTCTTCCTATCGACAGCCCATTGGGCCGATACTGGAACAACGGATATGATATCGCAAATCAACTCAAACAATTTCCGATGTTGTCTCCCACTGTGTTTAACTTTTACACTTTTGATCATTCGCCCAATGGACCGATAAATAACATGGGCTTGACTGCTCCCGAATTTAAAATACATGATACCTCCTCTAGCATACGCTATATAAATAAGGTTAACCAATGGGTCGTAAATCAAACCCTTTGGTGGAGCTGGCATGGATACCTTGGAGATCCAAACGTTGAGCTCAACACCTCCTCGATCGAGTCCATGTCGCTTAATCCAGAGGAGATGCTCAATTATTTTGACATTTTGTATTGCTATGGCCAAATGTCTGATGCTACCCGAAAGATAATTCGCGAGCGAGCTGTCGGATTTACAAACGGCAATTATCAGTACAACCGTACACGGCTTATCATGTATCTACTCCTTTTATCTCCAGATTTTACTGTAATGAAATAAACCTCCTGAAATGAAAAAAATAGACAACCATACATTCCACAATAGCAGAAGAAGATTTTTAAGAAATGCAGGTTGTGCAGCGCTGGGCTACACCACCTTGTTTTCTACACTCAACAGTTTAAAAGCAACCAATGCCGCTGCGATTGCCAATTCGTCGGTATATGCAGGCAACGATTACAAAGCCTTAGTTTGTTTGATGTTTTCTGGAGGATCCGATTCATTTAACATGCTTGTCCCTGCAGGAGATCCAGAATACACCCAATATGCGACGACAAGAACAAACCAAGCCTTACCTCAGGCTGATTTGCTCGCGATTAATCCAAATACAAGTGATGGTCAATCTTATAGCTTGCATCCAGCACTCGGCGATGTTCGCAATTTGTTTGAGGATGGTAAAGTAGCCTTTATTTCTAACGTTGGAAGTTTGGTTGAACCAACAACCAAATCAGATTACGAAAATGGTACGTCACAGTTGCCACTGGGTTTATTTTCACATGCCGATCAACAAATGCATTGGCAAACAGGTATGCCGGATACACGAAGTGCAGTTGGTTGGGGTGGAAAACTCGCAGACCTTTTAGGCTCTATGAATCAAAATCAAAACATTTCGATGAACATTAGTCTTGCCGGCAGCAACGTCTTCCAATCGGGCAATACTACCGTAGAGTATGCCATAGATCCGTATGATGGTTCTTACGGAATCAATGGTTACGATGATCCTTGGTTATTTGGTCAATTGCGTAAAGCTGGTATCGACAGCCTATTAGAAAAACAATATCAAGATGTATTCAAGCAGAGTTACATTGATGTAGTAAAAAATGCAAAAACGGGACACGAACAGTTTTCGGCCGCGACAGAAAACATAAACTTAAGCACCAACTTTTCGGACAACGACCTTTCGCAAAGCTTCCACATGATTGCCAAAACGATCGCTGCTCGAAACAACCTAAATGTTTCTAGACAAATCTTTTTCGTCAATTATGGCGGCTGGGATCATCACGACGAAGTGCTTATGGCACAAAACGAAATGTTTGGAGAAGTAAACGCTGCATTGAATGAATTTAATTCTGCAATGGAAGAACTAAATGTTTCGGATTGCGTGACCACATTTACATTGTCTGAATTTGGTCGAACACTCACCTCTAACGGAAACGGAACAGATCATGCTTGGGGCGGCAACACTTTGGTTATGGGAGGAGCAGTAAACGGAAAAGATATTTATGGTCAATTCCCCTCTCTTGCTTTAAATGATAGTTTAGAAATTGGAGGCGGTGTTTTGATTCCTACCACAGCCGCAGATGAATACTTCGGAGAACTTGCTTTGTGGTATGGTGTCACAGGGACTGATTTACCCATCATTTTACCCAACATCGGAAATTTTCACAACATCAACAGTGCGACGGGACCACTCGGATTTATGTCCATTTAATCCAAAAATCTAAAACTATGACTTTAAGAATCACGCTTCTGACACTAATATATCTCTATCTAAACGCCACCGCTTTGGCGCAAATGTACCCTGACAGACACAACACCAACAGCTTTGATGGTTGGATAAGCTGTTCGCCCAGTCAAAGTCCAAATGAAGAAAGAGGGACCCTTCATTGGATCATGTATGATCTTGGTCATTTCTACCAATTGGGCGAATTAAAGGTTTGGAATTCTAACATTCCTGACAGCACCGACATTGGAATTCAAAATATTATTTTGGACTATTCGCTGGATGGTATGAATTGGACAGAATATGGTGAATATACCTTGTCCCAAGGACCCGCATCAAGTATTTATGAGGGAGAAGTTTTGACCGATTTAAATAATACTACAGTGCGGTATCTTTTGATCAATGCAAGCTCAAATTATGGTGGCACTTGTTATGGATTGAGCGAAATTAGAATTGGTATTGGTGACGCGGTGGTGCCTGTAGAACTTGTGTCCTTTGAAGTCAAATGTGAGTCCTCTAACATGGTAACAGTGTCTTGGGAAACCGCTAACGAATTAAACAACGATTACTTCCTTATTCAGGAAAGCACCAATGGTTTTGATTGGTTTGAAGCGAAGAAAACATCTTCTAAAGCTCCAAATAATGGGGATTACGTTTATGAGGAAACGATTCAAAAGACAAACAATGCAGCAAGCTACTACCGACTCATACAAGTGGATAAAGATGGAAGCCAAAACGTTCTTGGATCCAATAGCGTACGTTGCGATGAAGAATTCAACTCCTTTACTCTTTCTCCTAACCCTGCATCCAACAAGGTCATGTTGTCCTTAGGAGATCAAAACATTGTGCCAAACAGCATCAAAGTATTTTCTTTGGCTGGCCAACAAATACTGTCGCTCTCGCAACAAGAAATTGCGACCCAACAGATTGATGTAAGCAATTTGTCTAGCGGCTCATATGTTGTTGAAATAGATACTGCTCTTGGCAAATGGCGTAAAGAGCTTATTGTCGTCCATTAGGCCTACTAATGGGTTTTTGACAATCTGTTTTGACAATTAGACTGCTACAGTAGAAGATATGCAAGTAAGATGGAAAGCATAGGTGTTTTGCTATTTTAGTACATTGAGTAGCAATAAGCATCATGAAGGCTTCAGAACGCATTCGGTCCATTCTACATGCCAAATATTTAGAAAAATCCATAACAGGTATTACTGAATTTAATTTAGCATCACTGATTTTGCCATCTCTGCCTAACATCTCCATACCTACAAATTTGAGATTGGGACATATGGTGGAAGTCATCGTGTCGGAGCTGATAAGATCGTCTTCAAACTATGATTTGCTCTTTGAAAACATTCAACTTAAGAAAGATAAAGAGACCGTTGGAGAACTCGACTTCATATTGCGCAACAAAAAGAACAAACAAACTTTTCACGTAGAATTGGCTTATAAGTTTTATTTACTCGACCCAACACTGTCTGATAATTTAATTGGCCAATGGATCGGACCAAACAAGAAAGATTCCCTTATAGAAAAGCTACGTAAGCTAAAAGAGAAACAATTCCCACTTTTATTCGATCCTGTGGCACAATCGAAAATATCAGAAATAGAACTTTCCGAAGTAAGGCAGAGCTTATGCTTTTTGAGTGCTTTGTATGTCCCTCGAAACAGCCAAATATCACTCCCTCAAGCATACGTCAACTTGGTTAAAGGACACTATTTAAACTACCAAGAATTCTTTGTGTCTTACCACAGCTCTAGCCATTATTACATACCAGACAAATTGGAATGGGGAATGAACCCAAGCATCGACCTTGCTTGGAAAAAATTCAAAGACATAGAGGAGATACTTTTAAAAGGAGCAACAGAAAAAAGATCCATCATGTGCTGGGAAAAAAAAGAAAATGCCTTTGAAACTTTTTTTCTTGTTTGGTGGTAGCTTAGTTATTACTTGACTACACTTACGAAGCAAGGAAATGTAAATAATCATACTTTTAATTTTTTGAAATGAAATCAAACTTCATAACGATTGCACATAGAGGAGCCGCTATTCATGCACCAGAAAATACCTTGGCGGCAATACGCGCAGGACTCAGTTTCAACCCCGAACGCATAGAAATAGATGTACACCAAAGTGCTGATGATATTGTCATTTCGATACACGACGAAACTGTCAATAGGACCAGCAATGGAACTGGAAAAGTAAAAGACTTGAGCTTTGATCAGATTCAGCAACTGGATGGAGGCTCTTGGTTTGATCCAAAATTTGAAGGCGAAAAAATACCAAGCTTAGATCAAGTACTTCAATTGATCAATGGACAAAGCACCTTAGTTATAGAGGTAAAAGATGGGAACAAGCTCTATCCTAAAATTGAAGAAAATATTGTCTATTCTATCAAAAAGTATAAAGCGCACAAATGGGTAATTGTCCATTCTTTCGAAACGGAAGTCCTCCATACTTTTCATGCTATTGACCCTGCTCTTACGCTGCACAAAGTGTATGAAGGCAAAGCTGTTTTAACAGATCAGGAATTAAATCATCAGATTAAAGCAATGGATTTCGATACATTGCCGTATGTCAATGAGTATAGCTTCAATTTTGATTTTATCAATCCAAGGATTCTAACTTTTTTTCACAAACATGGAAAGAAAGTAAATGCTTGGACAATTAATGATCCTATAAAAGCTAAACAACTGATTAAAATGGGACTTGATGGTGTGATTACCGATGACCCCAGTATTGTAAAATAAGATTCTTCTGTGCATCTAGTCCAACACTCACAAGGCACCATTTTTTTACCGAGCATTGTCATCCTTGAGTAATCAATTTTTCTTTAACACAATTATTCACTCTAAGGCGCTATTTTTAAGTCATAAGGCTCCCAGCTTTAAACACTTAAAACGCATTAAGATGAAAAACTTATTTTCTTTTGCAGCCTTAATCTTTGCCTTAACTCTTGTGACTATTTCCTGTAATAACGAAGTTGAAGTTCGAAGCGATTGCGATGAGCATGTTGTCTCTGATTGCAACGAAGATGCTAATGGTGTAAATGTTAGGATCAGAAATGCGACGGGCTTTGACATATGCAATCTAGAATTAAATTGGGGACAATATAACCTAGGAGCACTGCTAGACGGAGAGGAATCTTGCTATTATTTTCAGGAGATAGCCTATCGATACCCTAGTGCCTACCAATTTTATATCGATGATGTTTTATGGGGTGCAGAAGCCATTGACTTTATCTCTGAAACGCCATTGGAAGCGGGTTATTACACCTATGAGATTTATGTAATCAACGAAGCCGATAGATCTAATTCTGTCAACTTTTTTGTGGACTAAACTTCTAGAAGAATTTCATTTCTTTTGGTATTCCAATGTGGACAAGTCCCAATCTATGACTAGCCCTTTGGCCAAACGCTTTGCGATGTCAGCACCATATAAATGCTCGCATAAATATAATGCTGCCTCAAATGATTTTGCACCGCCAGCTGAGGTAATGAATTTTTGATCGTGGACAAATAAAACATCGGAGACAACCTCAAGATGCGGAAACATTTCTTTGTATGCTTTAATATCGCTTGGAAAGGTTGTGCTTGCTACATCATTTAAGAGTCCAGCTTTAGCCAATACAAAAGCACCGTCGCAATGGGAAGTGACAAATTGGGCTTTTTCGCTCGTTTCTCTGACCCAATCTATCATGGTTTCGTTTTGAAGATCAGTGTCTAAATGATGCTCTGCACTAGGTACAATCAAAATATCTATTTGTGGCAAAGAATCGGTGAGGTAGTTGAAATCAGGAAGAATCCGCATGCCTTCAAAACTTAGTACAGCTGTATTTTTATCTGCTACGGTAAACACATTTATAGGCTTGATGCCTTCGCGATATTTGGTATGTTGAAAGATATCATAAGGAGCGGTAAGCTCAGTATTGTACACCCCATCCATGATTAAAAAAGCTGCATTATACGCATCAGGCAAGAGTTCAATAGTATAAGAATTCGCTGTAGGATTAGATTTCGAAGACTTAAATTCACAACCATGTAGAACCAAAGCGAAGAACACGAAAACCAAAAATCTTTTCATATTTTAAAGATACCAAAGTGTCAAAAGCAATCAAACATTCTTCCTTGGTGGACCATTTTGAGGCTTTTATCGAAAAATGACAAGAAATAAAGCAACATTGGAATCCAAAGTTGATTTGAAGCATTGACAGTATTAAAGACAATAGATATGATACTTACAACAACAGAAACGATACCGAATAAAGAAATTACCGAAATCCTAGGCATTGCACGAGGCAGCACAGTTAGAGCACGAAATATTGGCCGAGACATCTTTGCTAGCATAAAAAATATTGTAGGTGGAGAAATTAGCGAGTACACCAAATTACAGGCCCATGCTCGTGAGCAAGCCATGCAAAGATTGGTGGAAGATGCCAGAAGTTTGGGTGCCGACGCTGTTGTAAATGTGCGCATTACCACAGCAATGGTCATGCAAGGTGCCGCAGAAATATTAGCCTTTGGAACCGCTGTTAAATTAAACTAATGATAACCATGATCATTTTCTTACAACTCCTATTTTGGATTACCATGGCAGCAATACTAGTCTATGCCATCATTAATCGTTTGGAAGAACGAGATAGAGAAACATTTGACAAAAGGGACAACTAATCAACCCATTGAGCCAATATTATTCTTGGCTTTCCTTGCATGTCTTTGACCACACTTGTTTTAAATTGTTGGAATACTTCTAGGGTTTCTTGATGCAAGAATTCATTGATTTCCACTGCTATGAAACCTTTGTTTGACAGATGCCTCTTAGAAAATTCAACAATCGTTTTATAAAATATCAATGGATCATTTTGTGTAAACAAAGCCATCGACGGTTCATGTGTAATCACATGAGTGTCCATGCGATGTTTCTCTTCCAAAGCTATATAGGGAGGGTTACTTACAATGATGTCATAAACTCCTAAAGTCTGACGTATAGCTTCGTCCAAAAAATCAAGGAGTTTAAAATTTACATCAGCTTGTAATTCTTGCGCATTGTGCTTGGCAACATGCAATGCCTTTGAAGAGGCATCAAGGGCAAGTATATTGGCTTGTGGTATTTTTTTCTTTAAGCTTACTGCAATGCAGCCAGATCCTGTGCCGATATCTATGATCTTAGGATTTTTAAAATCATTAAATGCAATGATTTCACGGACCAATTCTTCCGTTTCTGGTCGAGGTATCAAGACATTTTGATTTACGAAAAATTCATACCCATAGAAAAAAGCTTTTTGAGTTATTTGCTGAATCGGCACCTCAGCAAGAAGCTGCCTTTTAATGTCTCCGATCTTTGCTTGTTCTTCGTCACTTAAAAGGCAATCTCTATCCTTCTTAAATAATGATACATCTTCCTTTAAAATTCTAAGGATTCCATGAGCCTCTTTTTCTTCGTGCTTTTTAAGGAGCAGCCTAAATAGTTCATCCACACTTTCACCAAGGGTCATAGTTGCTTTTTTAAGACTACAGGATAATTGAAATAATTAAAATATGCCGCTTTGCGCACGCGAAACATTAGGTCCATACGCTTTTGAGATTTTAAGGTTGAATAATATTTATATTCTTGAGGTTCTTTTTCTCCATAGTTTAATCGCTTGCAAAGCGCAGCTATGGAGTCATAAGATAAAGCACTCTTCTGGACAAGATCTTCGTTAATCCAAATCAATTGACATGCCTCAAGAATAATGTTTTGATGTTCTTCCTCTAGGGAATGGAATCGCCCAACACTCGCTTGACCGATCGGCATAGTTTCATCATAACCCCAGTGTTTTAATTTACTAACGTCATCTTCAAAAACTTTACTTGTTCCATGCAACATTGTTTCTTCCCATTCCAGTCCAAATTTTGACAATAGAGGAAGTATTGATTTTTTAGCATTGGAAACCAATTGTTCATAAGCTATTTCAAAATAAGCGTCTAATTTTTCTGCAGAGAGGGCAAAAGAGGTATTTAGTAAATAGAGGCTTACCGCCTGAAAAGGACTAAATCCGCGTTTAAATAAAGAAGCAATCGTATCATAAGGATTACGGTAGATATGGATAATCTTGGCCCCTTCAAACAAGGCATCGAAAGCTCTAAAATTGTAGGCGTTTCCGGGTGTTTTTTCTAACCAAATGCTTTTGTTGTTATTCTGTAATACCTGACCAAAAAATAATTCAGCGAATTGATCTAATGATTGACTTGAATGGAGGCATTGCTCGATCTCGTTTTGTGTAATCCCAAATTCGGATAATCCGAGGTCGACTCCACGATATACATGCCAACTGTTAGACCTAAGCCCACCGATTCCCTTCTTAAGAATCTTCCTTTTATTGGATTTAAAGTCGGTGTAAAGCGCGGCTTTACAAAAGAGAGAACTCTCTGGTCCACAATAAATTTTGGAGTGTCTATTGAGTATTCTTCTCAACAACGAACTCCCTGTACTCCCCGACCCTCCGATCAATCCAGACATATTGGCTAAATTATTGCTAACAAAATAGCACATTCTTTTTTATGAAAGAAGCGCAACATACAACTCATCAAAAGGTCTACGACAGCATAGCCCAATTACCCCCTTATTTGAAAGAGCTCCTAGATGTGGCCATTGAGCAATTGGAATATGCTTATGCGCCATATAGCAAATTTCATGTTGGTGCTGCGGTGCTGTTGGAAGACCAAACTGTTTTTCCAGGTTCCAATCAAGAAAATGCGTCCTATCCACTATGTATGTGTGGAGAAAGAGTAGCCTTATACAATGCTGCAGCAAATAAACCAGGAGTAGTCATTAAGAGCTTGGCAATTACAGCCAAAAACCTTTTGAAAAAATTGGATCAACCTGTTTCTCCATGTGGAGCATGTCGTCAAGTAATCCATGAGTATGAAATAAAGCAAAAAAGTCCCATAGAAATTATTCTAAAAGGAGATTTACCTCAAGTGTATTATTTTAACTCTTCCAAAGTCCTACTGCCTTTTGGGTTTGACAGCAGTTTTTTGCACTAATACGAATCATTTACAAGGAAATTTTTCTCCAACAGACTTTGGGCATCAACCTTTACAGGAGTCGAAACTTTGAAGAATATTTGTTCTTTATGTTTATCTGAAGCGACAACAGCCTGCACAAAAAATCTTCCATAGCTCTCAGAAGAAATATAATACACTTGGTATCCCTCAATTGATGTCTCTTTGCTAGGTAAATTTTTATTGGAAACGGTGTGAAATAAATTCAGATAGGTTGCATAATCTTCAGCTTTGACAGCCATCGCATCGTAGCAGATAATGTCCTCATCCTTTACGTAAACAATGGAATATGGGGCCTCATGCATGTACGTATCCTTGAGTCCCAATGATTTAGCCTTTGTCTCATCTAGATATTGCCGAACTAAATTTCTTCCTTTGGTCACTTGTCCGATTAAAGAAACATCTTCTATTTCGTCCTCTAGAATTTTGGTTTCTTTTGATTTGTTATTGTCTGGATCAAACCGGCTATTGTTACAACCGCAAAACACAAAAGTCAGTGTAATCATTATAAATAACCTCATGACTTATAAATCTTTTCAAATTGCTTTAAGTCTTGAGCAGTATCTATAGAGATCGTTTTAGAGGCAACTTTTTGCATATCAATGGAAAATCCATTTTCTAGCCAACGCAATTGCTCCAAACCTTCATAATGCTCCAACGAACTAGGCTCCAAATTTGACAACTTCAATAGGGCCTTTCTTCGAAAGGCATACATCCCTATATGATGTTTAAAATTTCGCAGATTGACTACCCTTCTGGGAAATGGAATAACAGATCTACTGAAATACAACGCCTTGTCATTTTTATCTGTAACGACTTTGACATTGCTGGGGTCATTGAGCCCCATTTCATCTTTAAACGAACAATATAAACTCGCTATGTCAACATTTTTTTTAGAAATCGTTTGTTTTATAGCAAACAAATGTTCGGGACGAATTAAAGGTTCATCGCCTTGAATATTAACGATGTATTCGGATCTTATTTTCAGAGCAATTTCGGCAATTCGATCGGTACCACTCTTATGATTGCGAGAGGTCATCCGTACATCCGATGCAAAATTCATGGCATGTGAATACATGCGTTTGGAATCCACAGCGATGATCACTCGGTCAAAAAATTGAGACTTCTCCACACGTTCGTAAACATGCTGTAGAATGGACTTACCTCCGACTTCAATCAATAATTTATGTTTGAGCCTCTCTGACTTTAATCGCGCTGGAATAATAGCTGTATACTGCAATTCAATAGTTTATATATTACAATTATTTTTAATATATTTGAGGGTTTAAGTTTATGAGACATATAGCCCTACTTTTTCTTTTTGTTCTTTCGATACAATATTCATTTGGTCAAAGCCCAATTATTGACACACATACTGAAATCAGAGTTCTTTCTTCTCAGCAAGATGGATTGATTTATGCTCACCCTTTACAGGCCAAGCAGACCATCTATAGTTTAGCCAAAGTATTTCAAAGCAATGTCAATGAAATATATCAATCAAACTTAAAGGACAAAGATTACGTTTTTAAAATCAATGAAATTGTCAAAATTCCATTTCGGGCAAATGTTTTGATCACCGATCCGAAGGAGGCCGAAAAATATTCTAAAAAAACCATGGTGGTGTACCACGTAAAACCCAAGGATAACTTGTTTCGGATCTCAAGAGTGCTTTTCCCACAATCCATGGATCACATTATGGAAAACAATGATCTTGAAGATTTTAATCTTTCGATTGATCAAAAATTGATTGTAGGATGGATGGTACCAAATCAATTTACTGCAAAAAAACAAAGTTCCAATGCTAAGCAAAAGAAGGATCAAGACGAAGAAAATATTAAATCAAAAGAGCAACAACAACCAAAAAGAGATCAATTTACTACACAGGTACTCCCAAGTATAGAATTAAGGCCAAAGCCAGAGTTTCCAAATGAAAGAGCTGTTTTCGATAAAGTCGTTTCGGATCTTACACAGGAAAAAGAACAAGAAACAGAACAAAGTGTGTCACAGAAAGACGCCCACCTTGAACAAATAGAGGACATTGAAAAGCCTACCAAAAAATTAATTTCCGAAAAAGGCGTTGCCCTTTACGATGGTAAAATATCAGATAAGGTAAACCTTTTTGTCTTGCATAAAAAAGCGAAGACGGGCAGCTTAATCGAGATACATTATGAGCTATCCAATAGAAGAGTAACCGCCCAAGTTGTTGGCAAAATCCCTTCTCGCTTGTATTCTTCGGAAATAGACCTCATACTTTCTCCAAAAGTCGCAAAAATGTTGGGGGTAAAAGATGCGCGTAGCAGGGTCAACATGAAGTACTATCAATAATATCCAGTATTTTTCTTGCCTTATCCTACGCCTCAATTAGATACTCAATTGATGCCTATTTCTGAAAGTTAATAGATCAGGACAATTATCTTTGTGCCAAATAAAGCGCACATGGATTATTACAGTAATATTTTAGAAACCATTGGAAACACTCCTCTTGTAAAACTCAATAAGGTGGTAAGCGGTGTACCTTGTTTGGTTTTAGGAAAAATTGAAACGTTTAATCCAGGCAATTCTATCAAGGATCGAATGGCCCTTAAAATGGTTGAGGATGCAGAAAAAGCTGGACGCATAAAACCAGGCGGTACTTTTATAGAGTGCACCTCAGGAAATACAGGTATGGGTATTGCCCTGGCAGCCGTGGTAAAAGGCTATAAATGTATTTTTACCACAAGCGACAAGCAATCAAAGGAAAAGATCGATATTTTGAGAGCGTTTGGAGCAGAAGTTATTGTCTGCCCTACCAATGTTGCCCCTGACGACCCAAGATCTTACTATTCGGTCGCGGAAAAATTAAGCAAAGAGATTCCAAATTCGTGCTGGTTGAACCAATATGATAACCTATCTAATAGGGTCGCACATTACGAGAGTACAGGGCCAGAAATTTGGAAGCAAACAGATGGGAAAGTTACCCATATAGTGGTGGGAGTCGGTACGGGAGGTACCGTAAGTGGTGTCGCCAAATATTTAAAAGAACAAAACCCTAACATTAAAATTTGGGGTATTGACACCTATGGTTCGGTCTTTAAAAAATACCATGAAACAGGTGTATTTGATGAAAGCGAAATTTACCCCTATATCACAGAAGGAATTGGAGAAGACATATTGCCAAAAAATGTAGATTTTGATTTAATTGATCATTTCGAAAAAGTGAGCGATAAAGATGGTGCGGTGTATGCTAGAAAATTGGCCAAAGAAGATGGGATATTCTTAGGTTACAGTTGTGGCTCAGCGGTTGCGGGCCTGATGCAAATGAAAGAACAATTGAAAGAAGATGATGTCGTTGTGGTCATTTTCCATGATCATGGATCCAGATATGTCGGTAAATTATTTAACGACGATTGGATGAGAGACCGAGGGTTTTTGGAAACAGAAATGAGAATAAAGGATCTCATTGATGCAAAAAAGGAAAAGCGCTTTATTTCAGCTCAACATAATCAATCCATAAAGGAGGTCTTAACTACCATGAAAGATCACGACATTTCTCAAATGCCCGTATCTAAAGATGGAGAAATCGTAGGCTCGATTACCGAAAGGGGCATTTTGAATAAGATTTTTTCGGGACTAAATCCGGAAGAAAAAGTGCTCATCGAAACCATAATGGGTGCTCCCTTTCCGATGGTCGAATTGGATACTGAAATCAAAAAATTAAACATGTACATCAGTCGTGAAAACCCAGCGGTATTGGCGAAAGACATTACTGGTGGCATGCATGTGATCACGCAATACGATATTATTCAGGCCCTGTAATATTTTTTTCTGCTTCATCATTCGTTTCAGGTAAAGGCAAATCCAATATTCTTTTAATTACCCGCAGTTTGTGCGAATACTTTTTCGTTTCTAGGTTGTAAATACCTTGATGGTCCAATTTATCAATGCGAACTTGACCTGAGGCGTGAATGATTAACTGATCGTCTAACACAATACCCACGTGAATTATTTTGCCTTCGCTGTTTTCGAAAAAAGCTAAATCTCCTAATCTAGCCTCTTCCACAAAAGAAACCAGTTCACCACTATTCACTTGTTGCGAAGCATCTCTTGGTATTTGAACACCACAGAGTTTCAAGACAATTTGTGTATAGCCGCTGCAATCAATACCAAACGGGCTCCTTCCTCCCCAGAGATAAGGAGCATAAAGAAATTTACGAATGATCTTTATAAAAATTTCTCTGCTTATTGCCGTTTGTTGTGGTCCAATTACTTGACCATAATACACAAATTTGCGTTTAGGAAATTTGAAGGATATACCATCAAATGCTGGAAGATTAGAACCCAGTAAGATGCTCTGAGATCTTTGGTCGGACAATACAGCTTGTACCGTTTCTAAAGCGTAATGCACATCAACAAGGAGTTTTTGTGAATCTTTTTCAGTCAGTCTCAAAAGTTGCTTGGGATCTATCCATGCGATATAACGATCCCATAAGCATTCTACTTTCAACCAATTCTTACCCTTTTTACTCAGAATTTTTACTTGTTCTCCGAATAGGATTTGACTGACCATTTCCGAGCGGTCGTCGGGCTTAGCCCGTAGAGGAGCGACACTGACCATACACAGGCCAAATGGGTAGTTTTCAATATTTTTCTTTCTCTTCGCCAAAATCTATGTAAAATTATCATAAATCAAGGATTGTGTCTATCCAAGACAACATATTAGAATCTTTATTTCCATAGTATAGGTTCAATTTTTAAAGGGTTTTTTCGTTATTCAAAATGAGGACTTCGGCGGAATAATACGCCATATCGAAATAGAACAAGATTAAAATCAAATTTATAATATTAGTATTTTTGTGATATGAGGTTGTTGATTGGATTGTGTATTTGTTTCTTTTTGATAGGCGCTAAGCTTAAAGCTCAGGATCCGCATTACTCCCAGTTTTATGCTTCTCCACTCAATTTTAATCCGGCATTGGCTGGAACGGTAGGTGGTACTTTTAGAATAAACACCATTTATAGAGATCAGTGGACTACTGTTTTGGAAGACCCTATGACTTCTTTTTCATTAGGTGCTGACATCAAACTAACCTTGGATGATAAAAAGCGAAATCCTGATTTACTGGGGCTTGGCATTAGCTTTAACACAGATCGAATCAGGACTTTTGATTTAAATACCACTTCGGTTTCGTTGATGGCAGGATTTCATAAATCTCTTGACGAACGCAAGACAAAATACTTAGGTGCAGGCTTAATGTTTGGTGTAGTACAGCGTAGTATAAATTATGAAGATTTGGTTTTTCAAGATCAATTTAATGCCCTTGATGCCTTTAATCTACCTACCTCGGAGGCCTTTCCTTCTAATAATTTCGGCTTTTTAGATATGGGCGGTGGCATTACTTATCTCTATAAACATGATGGTATTCGCTTTAATGCTGGAGCTGCATACTATCATTTTAACAGACCGAATGTGAGTTTCTATTCGGAAGAGACTTGTGCAAATTGTGCCGTAGAAACCGAAAACCTTTTAAAACCTCGACTTACTGCTCATGCTGCCTTAACCATAGATCAAAGTGAATCCTTTGCCCTATCTCCTCGGATTTTAATCCAACTGCAAGAAGAACATAAAGAATTCACATTAGGAAATAACTTTATTCTCAAATTTCCAGAGAAACCTGGAACCGCTGTCCACCTTGGCGCTTGGGTACGTGGGGTGCAAAACGTAGATGGCATTGGACCCGAATCCATTATTTTCTTGATGGGGTACCAAAAAGAAAATATTTCTTTTGGCTTCAGCTATGATCATCACCTCAATGATCTAATTACAGATCGATTAGGAATGAATGCTTTCGAGTTTTCTATCACTTATATTGGAGAGCACGACAACAGCTTTGACACGTGTCCTAAGTTTTAATTTAAGTCTTTGAATAGTTGGTTGACCTAGCAATCAAATAAACAGCCAACCAATAGCTTGTCAGAATAATCACCCCAGCATAAGGAACTGGTGCATAAAACTTGTTATAAGCCAACACAGAATCAGAAAAAGCAAAAAGTAAGGCTCCGGCAATTAGTAAAAACCCAAATTTGTTTTTAACATCTAGAATTGGGCCAAAGGCTTGTTGTACCATACAAAGAATGACCACTATATATAACGCCACAGGGATTAATAACTGCTCGAGATTTGGAAAAAGAAGCCAAAAAAACATATTGCCATAAAGCAGTAAAGGCAAAAGAGTAAGGAGTTTTTTATTTATCCCAAACGGAATGAGCGCAAACAAAATAAATAAATGACCAACAAAAAAGGAAGCAAGCCCGTATACGAATCCCCTATCAAAAAGTAGAAAGCTATCCCCTATCAAACAAAAAATTAGTGCTGCGAGAATACGTAAGGCGTAGCTTGTCTTAAAACGAAACCAATTAAGCGCAACCAACAAAATGATTAACGCGGTGGTCAGAGGTTTAAAAACCATATACCATACGCTTAGGCCTGCTTGATCAAAATAAACCGCAAGCACGGCAGAAACGAATATACCTATCGAAAGAATTAGCTGCTGCATATCCGCCTTTATGGGTTAGTGGAATCAATGTATTGCAAAAGGACCTGTGTTTGCTTCTCCCAACTAAAATTAGATTGCACAAAGGACGAAGCGTTTTGTGTAATCAGTGTATATAAATCTTTATCCTCCAACAACTGATGGATGGCATTTTTAAATTCTTCCCCAGTATTTGCAATCAATATTTCTTTATTGTTTATGGCTCCAATGGCGTTGTTGACCTGATCTGTGGTCACCACCGGAATTCCACAAGCCATGGCCTCAAGTATTTTGTTTTGCATCCCCACTCCTTTAAACAAAGGCGCAACAAACACTTTGATGTTCCAATATGCTTCGCGAATATCTTCAAGCCAAGGGACCACCTCTATGTGATGCTGCTTTCCCAAGTGCAGCACCCATTTAGGTGGACGCGCACCGGCGATGAGCATTTTTAGGCCAGCTACGTGCGGAATTAGGTTTTGTTTTAAAAACTTCACCGCCTCAAGATTAGAATAATAGCCCAAGTTGCCCATAAAACCTATATCAAATTTTGGTGATCGAGAGGTATTGAGTTTGAAAAAATCCAGATCTATTCCATTAGGTAAAATTTTAACTTGTGCGGGATTCTCCACATTCAATAATTTTCTGTCTTGATCTGAAATGATAAAATGCTGATCAAATGCTTTGAATGCTTGAGCTTCGTCGTGGAGCGTTCGTCGATACTCTTTTCGAAAAAAATATGCCCTAAGTCCAGTGGCATTGCCCATTCGCTTATTGGCTTCCGCCGAAAAGCAATCCATGTAATCAAGGCTCGTCCGTGTCCCTCGTTGGTCCAAATAGTTTGCCATTCTGATTAAATGACAATGAATATGATCTGGGTTTATTTCGGTTAGAACTTTAGAAATTTTTCTTTTGATACGGTTCGAATAAAAATATGCACTCCGGAAGGATCCTTTGGTAACGGCAGTTTTAGATAAAGAAAGAGCTCGTTCTACTTTTGATAAAACGAATACATGCTGAGCAGAAACGTATTCTCCCAATTTATCAAGGTGCATCTTGTAATCTTCATTTTCAGCAATTGATATTAGGATGACCTCGTGCTTTTCCGATAGAATTCTGATATGGTTGAAAATTCTAAGTTTATCCCCCTTTTCTAACGGATAAGGATATCTGGATGTAAGTACAGCTATCTTCAATGGACCTAGCTAACTTCAACGGGTTTATTAGATCCTGCGTACTTCAGGAGAAGCTTACGATACGTTTGAAGCAAATGCTTGGCATTCTCTTCACTACAATATGTTTCTTTTGCAAATTTAAATGCCGATTCTGCAGTTTGAATTCGAAGCGATTGGTTTTCCAATAAATCCACCACCGCGGTCGCAAACGAATTTGGTTCGTCGTGAATCCATACTTCTTTTTGATCTTGAGCCTCAATACCTTCAACCCCCAAGGAAGTGGTAACAATTGGTTTTTTGAGCGCCATTGCTTCAATTATTTTCACTCTTGTTCCACTTCCTGAAAACAGAGGAACAATCATAACCTTGCATTTGGCCATAAAATCTTGCGCGGATTCAACTTCTCCGTGCATAACAACATTGTTGTTATCAGGGATAAAAGTCGATGCTTGGGTGTTCCTACCAGCAATGTGCAATTTGGCCGAAGGGATATTCTTTTGAATAATCGGAAAGACTTCCGTACAAAACCATTCTAACCCTTCTTCATTTGGCTTCCAGTCCATAGAACCAATAAAACCAATATCAAAGGTTTCAGAATTTTGCAAATCGTATTTATTAAGATCAATCCCAATTGGAGATACCATGGCACCATTTTGATACCCCATGGTTTTAAATTTCTTCAAATCTCTATCCGAAACTGCGACTATGTAGTCATAATCATTTAGATGACTTAATTCATACTCTTCCAATCGATCAGTGAGGTGCTGAAGGTAAAATTTGAGCGGTAGGAATTTAGCGTTTTGTGATAGTCGTCTCCAGATTTCCGACTCGATGTTATGTGCCCTAAGCACGATTAGAGCATCGGTTTCAGCTCTGATGTCCTCAATATACGGAGTCATATACAGGGTCTCCAATTGAATAATGTCAAAGGATTCCTTTTTTAATACTTTTTTTAATTCTGCACGATAGGCCTCAGAATCATATCTCGAAATATGAAAAGATCTTTTGCCGAATAGATTTCGGACCGCATCCCATGGATTGATCTTATTGTCGTGCTCTACGGTATAAATTTTCTTGTATTGGTCATAATCCGCAGGGAGGGCATTTATATCTGTAAAATGCTTCGAAGTGTTCATCGAAAGCAAACTAATTTCACAGCCCAAATTGTGCAAAGCTTTACTCAATGAACTTACAGCAATAGACTCCCCATCTTTTAATGGATAAGGGAATTTCTTACATAACTGCAATATTTTCATTGATAACTTTTTCGTAATTCTAAATTATGGCTTTTGAGCTCCGCGAAATTAATCTTTTGTCATAGTCAGGTAAAATAAAACTGCTTTAATAAGTACAGGAATTAAGCCAATTATCTAGTTTTGAGCATGCTTAAGGCAGAAAACATACATAAATCATTTGAAGACATTCATGTTTTACGAGGTGTTGGTTTAGAAATTCAGAAAGGCGAGTTTGTTAGCATCGTTGGCAAATCAGGATCTGGAAAAAGCACGTTGCTTCACATCTTAGGTTCTCTAGGCCAACCTGACCAAGGTAGTGTTTCCATAAATGGTACAAATGTATTTGCACTTCGTGAAAAAGATTTAGCCGATTTCAGAAATCAAAACATCGGATTTGTTTTTCAGTTTCATCATTTGTTGGCCGAGTTCAACGCTATAGAAAATGTTTCAATCCCAGCATATATCCGTGGCACTGAAAAAGCAATAGCCGAAAAAAAAGCGAAGGAACTATTGGATTATTTGGGTTTGAACGAAAGATTTGATCATAAGCCCAATCAACTTTCTGGTGGGGAGCAACAACGTGTTGCCATAGCTAGAGCTTTGGTAAACGACCCCGCCATTATTTTTGCAGATGAACCTACTGGAAATTTAGACAAGTCAACTTCTGAAGAGTTGCATCAATTGTTTTTCAAATTACGGGATGAAATTGATCAAAGCTTTGTGATCGTTACACATGATTTAGAGCTTGCTAAATTGAGTGATCGAAGTCTCACTATGATTGATGGCTTGATTGAGGCATAACTTTAATTTCTTTTTGTTTTCCTCTGCTTTTGACAAGTAAGTGTTGGTATTGATTATGTTCCCTATTTTTTTCTGATCCTACTTTCCCATTACGGCAAAGTAGGCAAAGCGCTAGTCCTTTTCTATATCCTTCCCGCAGTTCTGCGGGAACGCTCTCTTTCAAGCTACATGCTTTTTTCGCCTTCGGCGAACGCACTTCCGCTTTCCGTTCGCTAGGACTTATGAAAAGGACCAGTATTTTCTTGTTTAATTTGCTTTGCACCTCAGACTATCGCTGTTGAGGAGACGGGGTATGTCATCATTAGGGCGCTGAATAAATCTTTTTTTATTTAAAATCTTGCAGTAAAAAAAATAAGTGCACCGAAGACTTTCGATGCACTTATAAGAATTGAAAAACGCATTGTTTATAATACTACCATTTTCATGGTTTTTTCATACTTCGTCGATTTGAATCGGTAGTACAATACCCCTTTGGCTTTTAAGTCAGAGGCATTCAAACTTATGGTATGCAATCCTTTGGCATATTGATTTGTATGTCTATATATTGTACGCCCACTAATGTCCAACACTTCTATCTCTACTTGATCTGCCTCAGGCAAATTAAACTCAATATCTGTTTGATTCACAAAAGGGTTAGGTACATTTTGTTTTAACACAAAAGACTCGATGGGCTCTAATTCGCCTCGTAATTTCACTTCAACAATTTCTAAGGCATCCGTGTAGGCTTCATTGGCTAGCTGGTGATTAAGCGTCTTCACCTCCGGGATTCTCTCGGATTCAATAATTAAAGTAAACAACACATCGTTTTCAGAAATGTCAATCTGAGCTTGATCATTCCAACTCAACAAAATCGCACCTTTCTGCTCTGCATTGAAATGAGAAGTATTGATATCTAAGGCCTTACCTTTTATGGATTTTACAATAGCCGCATCTGGTATGTCTAAAGCCATTTGTAATCCTGCCATAGAGATTTGTTCTGCAGATGAAATTTCTATCTCAAATGTTTGCTCACCAATTCGATTTACGCTTTGAATTAATTCTAGAGAACCACCAGATCTATTTTCGGTAACGACACTATTAAAGTTGAGCAAAGAGGTGTTGTTAACGTCTCCAATTTTGACAGCAATAAAATCGCTGTCCAATTGATCGTTAATCAAAGGATCATGCTCAATGACTTCAACAAAAGGGAAAGGGCTTTCTTCATCCACAAATTGTGAAGAAGCATTTAAAAACCTCCAGCTTTCGTTGTTTGGCAACTCTAGATAAACTCCTAAAATCAATTTCCTCAATTCAATTAAGTCTATGGCAGAAATATGTCCACTGTTGTTAATATCTGCTGCAATAATCTTGTATGGAGAGTCTAGTTTTTGAATGTTGAGAATATGCTTTTGCATCAACACTAAATCCAAAGTGGAAATACCGTTCATGTAATCCCCTTCTTTCTTGGCCTCAACATAGTACGACTCATTAGGAGTTAAATCATCAAAACTATAAGCACCATTTTGAGTAGCTTGTGATTCTACCTCTTCAGTAGAATTATTCACAAGCAATACTTTAACCTCATCTGCTTTTTCAAAAAGTTCATTATATACCTCACCAGCAATTCTGCTGTTTCCATTGCCACAAGCATTTGAATTGTCCTGAACATCTAACTCTACCTCACAGAAATCGCTGTTTCCAGATTTATCGGTAAATACAATTTTTATAAGCTGAGGCCCCAATTGATCGCACCCAAAAGTCATGCTCGTAGAACCGTCCTCAAACGAAGCCTTTATGTCGGTATCGCAATTGTCTACCGTACCCAAATCAAAATCACTTGCCCATATATCAATCGTACCACTGCTTGGCATCAGTACTGTTTTAATAGAGCTCAAACAATATGGCGTCGGAGCAGCAACGTCTTTAACATCAATAGTTTGGTCCACAGTAGCTGTATTGCCACACATATCTTCCACAATCCAAGTCACCACATGTTTTCCTATTGACCAGCTCTGAGAGAAATTGTTGTTTGCTCCTAAAGTATCAATGGTAGCCCCACCATCCAATGTATAGTAATAACTCAAATTACCACAGTCATCATTGCCATCCACGGAGACAGCCCCAGTAACTGAGCATTCTGTATTGGAAGTAATTAAAAATTCTCTATCCGGAGCAATAGGCATTGGCGCTGTATTGTCATTGATTTTAATCTCTTGTTGATGGATCCAAATGCCAGGACCAGCAGGAGTTGCAGGATCATATTGACACCAATCGATCAATGTCCACGTTCTTAGGATCTTGAAACAAGCGTCATCTACAAAAGTAAACACCTGATCTTGGTACGTATATGCCAATTGATCGCAACCCGTCTCTGGGAATTCAGGGATACCCAAAGCACTTGGTTCTGTATCTGTCCCCGCACAACCAATCAAATCTAGGTGATCTTCAGGCCAAGTAATTTGATCAGGAGTAAAAGCGACAACATTATTCATATTGATGACTTGTGCACAAGTCTCAAGAATTTCGTCTGTATTATCATTAACAATTTGCCACTTCTTTGTAACTGAATAATTTCCGCAATTGTCTGGAATCGATCTGATGCTGTCAATTAGGACCACTTTATACACTGAAGCACAAATTTGTGAATTAGCCACATAATACGGTTGGCCAGCATTGACATCTCGATCAAAATCACAAGTATGATCCATATTTACTGAAACCGCAGGGCAAACAAAGACAGGACTAGTGATATCTTCAACTTCTACCTCTACAATACACGCGTTCCAATTATCAGAAACCATGGTAGACAAATCTTGATCATTACATTCTAAATCGACACTTATGGTGTTTCCAAAAATGCCATCACCGTTTGCGTCATCCACTACGACTAATTCTACCAGTACTGTATTTCCAATTTCTTCACAACAGAAGCTAATTCTTTCAAAATATTCATTGCCACCAAAAACGCCAAATAGATCTCCATTAGCGTCAACAGAACACGTCTCATCTAATTTCCTTACTCCAAATGCTATCGGTCCATTACAAGAATCAAAGGACTCATCATCAAAACTACTCGCTTCTGCCAATCCCCATCCATCAGGACCAATCGTTACTACTGTATGCTCTTCACATACTGTATTTGGCGGCGTGTTGTCCACAACAAACAATTCTGTAGAACATTCTTGCATCACCCCACATTCATCGGTAAATACATATCTAATCCATACACATCCTAAGGGCAATTCAGGAATTGTATAATGATAGTCCCCATTTGGAAGATCTATTTTTGTAACACCAGCATCAGTAAAGACTGTTCCAACCGGTGGATTACCTTCTGCGTCAGCAATTTTGTAAAGAACTTCAAATTCCCAGGCCGAACATCTTGATACTTTTCCATTAGCATCAAAATCATCTTCAAACTCCGATTTAGAAGTAGAAGTATATATAGCGGTACAGGTATAAGGGTCGCCGTTAGAAGTGTATAATATCTCCACTTCTGGACATAAGGTGGTAAAGCCTTCTTCCTCTACTTTTAAAATTTGGGTATGTTGCATCGATTCACCACTGCACCAATCTACAATTAACCAATGCCTCAACACTTTATATTGCGCACCACAAATTGGTACAATCTCATCTGTATAGGTCGTAGACAATTCGCACTCTCCCATTGAAGGGTATATCGAAAGATCCCCAGAAGCGGTCGAAATATATGGCGCGCCAAACGCAGGATCATAAGTGCTTTCCCACTGAGGATAATTAGTACAAGTCAAATCTTGATGCGCTGGAAAAACTATATTCAGCGCGCCTGTATTTTGATCGAATAAATGTACCCTAGTATATCTTACTTCGTAACAACATTCATTGGAAACATTTCCGCTTGAATCTTCAGCGATATAACAGATGGTTCTGATTGCACTCAAATTTGGATTTAAGGCATCGTCGCATTCTATATCTGTTGTTCTATCCGAGACCAAATAAACCGTGGCGTCACCACAATTATTTGTCAAATGATTATCAGCTATATATTGCGTACTAAACGCTTCATGCTCCTCAATACAAGTGATTGTAATATCGGCAGGACAATCAAGCACTGGTGCTAATTTATCTTCAATAAAAATGGTCCCCCAACATGAGTTCCCATCACAGGTATTTTCTACTTTAAATTGAATGACATCCCCAAGGTAATCGTTGATGTCAGCTTGTGTTATTTGCTGGCCATCTTCGTTGTAGAGTGTGTATTCCAAAAATGCATTGTTTACTGCATCGCTTTCTACTTCTCCTTCTAACAATACATCAAAATCAAGTGGTAACTCACAATTTTCATTTGCACTTAAGTTTAAATGAGCGTTACAAGACAAGGTTAAGTCCTGACCTGAAACCGCAGAAATCTGTATGGCATCACTCTCTTGCGTCATACAATCTTCAGCAGTGATCCATAATTCTAAAGGACTAGTGTAGGCATTATTTCCAGGTGCATAGGTCGACCCTGAATGCAACAAATTGGCGCCCGCAGAAGACGGATCTGCATCATAATAATTGTAGGTTATAGCACACGAATTGTCTAGACCAAATAAAACGATATTATCAAAAGCAACTGCTTCTGCACCCCCATCAAATAAAGCTTCTAAATCTAATCTTAAATTTGATCCTGTCTGATTTACATCAACACAAAAAGTCGTCATACCATTTGTCAAGACACGGCTACCCTTGGCATCTGTGAGTATCAATGGATCATTTAATACAACCGGGCCATTAGCTACATCATAACTGGCAGATATATCGTCATCAGAAACGGCTGAAAAAATCACTGAACTAGTGCCACCATCAATTTGCATAGAAAATCGAAAATAATCGCTGCTTGATTCAAAATCTCCCATTGCTCCCATATCGATGCATAATTGAGTTACCAATGAAGCAGAACTAATGTCAAAATTCCATGTAGCTGTTACTGCTCCAGAGTTGTCTCCGTTTTGAGAATCAACAATTCCGAAAAAATTGTTGCCGTAGTTACATGGAACAACTCCTGCATTATCGCTTGCAAAATATCCTGGACAACTTACATCGAAAGCATCATCCACCAGTGCAAAAGGAGCTTGAAGTGGCATTCCTGCCGAAGAATTTCCATCGGTAATTCCAAATAAATCTCCTGTTGAGCTAAATACATCCAAATGGCTAGAAGAAGTTCCCAAATCAGTAACCATACTAACCGAAGTGACGTTTTGTTGTGCATCAAAGTTGTCAGAAGCTATTCTGTTTAGCGAGCTTGGAGTAAGTACCAAATTATCACAGCTGCTTGTAACTGGGATGACAGGAACACTTGGCTGAGCCCACATTGCTGTTGTTATTAACATCAGCAAGGCGCTACAGGCATAGGATTTTATTGCATTCATTCTATTCATCTTTCTCAATAAAGTTGATTTCATCATACTGAAACTGTTCAGTTAATTAAAAATTAAGTGCATACAAGTAAGGGTCCGACTGAGTAATCGGCTATGAGGTTGGTGTATATAAATGAGTGGGGAATAATTAATATTATAATTATTCCAACTATGAATAGTAAATATTGTGCCAAATATTACAAATATTTACTATTCGTATTGTAACCTGTAATTTTTGAAGGAGAAATCTACTACCTTAAAAGCGCTAAATAAATCTTGTTATATGAGTCTTTTATCTCATTTAACAGCTAACACTTTTACTCTAATGTCTTTGTTGTAAAAAAGAAATTGAAGAAATTTTTAATGTATCCCCTCTTGCATGCAATACCCCGTACGCTTTATGAAGACCACATAGTACTGGGCACCAAACTTGAAAAATATTGATGAGGATATTTGGCCTTATCTTCTTCATTCATTTGATCAGGGTTGTGCACAAAGTGATCAGGCAGGTTGATGAGTTCGGGAAGCCAATATCTTACAAAGGTACCTTTGGGGTCGTAGCGTTTCGCTTGACTTAAAATATTGAAATACCGCTGCTCCCTTGGATCGCATCCTACCCCAGCGATATAGTTCCAATTTCCGTAATTACTACATGGATCATAATCTATCAGCAGAGATTCAAAATATTCTGCACCCATGAGCCAATTAAGGCCTAAATCCTTGATCAAATAACTCGCTGTATTTTGCCTTCCCCGATTGCTCATAAATCCTGTAGTATTGAGTTCTCTCATGTTTGCATCGATAAAAGGCATCCCTGTTTCACCTCTTGACCACTTATTAAATTTTTCCCAATCTGCATTTAGCTCTAAGTCCTTTTCGACAATTCCGCCAATTTTAAAAATCTTATTGCCATGCTTCTTTCCCATCAATCTGAAAAAATCCCTCCACAGCAATTCAAAAAATATCCAATAAGTGGACTCATTGGCACCATACTGGGCTTCATATTCTTTTAACTGATGATACGCCATCTTGGGTGAAAGGCAACCAGTAGAAAGATATACCGAAAACTTAGTGGAAAATTCTTTGCCCAAAAGTTGATTACGTGTCTCTTTATAAGTGCTAGGAAACTTTTGATCAGAGAAATAATATGCTAAATGATTAAGAGCTTCTGTTTCTCCACCTGTAAAAGACATCCCTTTAGCAATCTCAAAATCCTCAACTCCAAAAGATTCCAAACTTGGCACTGCTCCTAAATCCTCTACAAAATCCAAGGTAGAAAACCGCAACCGATCGATACCAATTGGTTTACGAACGGGGATGAATTTTTCGACCTCTTTTCTAAAACTTGTAAAAGTATCAGGGGTATGAGTGACAGGAAAAGGCAAATCAGCAGTGTAGTATAACATTTTACCTCGAGAGTACCTGATTTCTCTTCCGATCGTCCATAATGTCTTTTCCAAGCTGTCTTGGACTTTTACCTCTTCGTCAGTCCTTTCGCGGTTACAAAAAATCCATGAAGCATCAAATTGCTTACTCAGATCTGGCAATACATTTTCTGGCTCACCGATACGTATGATTAAATCTGATCCTTGCTGTTGCAGTTGTTTTTTTAAATCTGTTATGCTTTCAAGAATAAAACGCAGCCTAAACTTGCCCGTTTTTGCAAAGCCGAATTTGGTTTTCGATTCAAATACCCGGGGATCAAATATATAAACAGGTATAACCGTTTGGCTTGATGAGGAAGCTTCAAAAAATGCTTCATTATCATGCAATCTTAAATCATTTCTAAACCAGACTATGCTTACTTTTGAGTCCAAAAGAATTTTGTTTCTCTTAGAACAAATTTAGTGAAGCAAGGTTGAAAAAGATAACACATACTTCATAAGCATGAATAAAATATTGCATTTCGTTTTTTTTACATTTTCCGCTTTCTTAATTACTTCTTGTGGTCCAAAAGCTGATCCTGCCTTGCAAACTTTGATGGATGAGGTCATGGAAATACATGATGAAGTGATGCCTAAAATGGGAAAGATTCACACATTAAAAAAGAAACTCAAAAAACACCTAAGCGCAGAGATTGAAAACGTATCTCCCGCTCGAGGTAAAATCCTTGGTACGATAAAAACACTCGAACAAGCAGACGATGGAATGATGAATTGGATGGCTGAATACAAAAAACTTTCCAAGCTAAAAGAGGACACAGATCCTATGGAATATTATAATGCCGAAAAAGGCAAGATACAGCAGGTCAGTGATGCCATGTATCAGGCCATAGAAGATGCAGAAGTATTGTTGTCAAAATTAAATGCTAATGAGTAAAGTAATTTTTGTGCTGTTTTCCTTTTGTTTAGTGTATTCATGTGGTACTGACAACACTCCGCTTCCTGTATTGGGCAAACCGAAAATAAAGGATGGTCAAGAAGTACCCCATTATATCCCAGACTTCAGCTATCTCTCTCAAGACAGTGTGTTTATCTCCAATGATTTTTTAAAAAAACACATTTATCTGGCAGACTGTTTTTTTACACATTGCCCTTCGATTTGCCCAAAAGTGACCAAACAAATGTTGCGCATTCATGACGCGTACAAGGATAACGATCAAGTCAAATTAGTTTCTTTCACCTTGGATCCTAAGAGAGATACTCCCGAACGCCTAAAAATGTATGGAGACAATCTTGACGTTGATCATGACGCTTGGTATTTCTTGAGTGGAGACAAAGAAGAAACCTATGATCTTTGCTTTGAATTTTTCATCACCGCCATGGATGACGAACTGGCACCTGGTGGCATTAATCATTCTGGTCAAATTGTTTTAGTAGATCAAGAGGGACACATTAGATCATTTGCGGATGGTACGGATCCCAAGGAGGTGACGCGCTTATTAAAGGACATCAAAAAGCTTTTGATTGAAATTGAAGCCAAAAACTAAGCCTTTAGTTGTCACACTTCTTTGTTTGGTAGTATGGGTCTCTTGTAAGCCAAAGACATTCATACAAGGCAAAAGCTTATATCAATCGTATTGCTCCTCTTGCCATATGGATGATGCCTCGGGCTTGAAAAATGTAATACCCTCTTTGTTGGACAATGCAAAGATTCTTGATGATACATATAGCCTTGCCTGCACTGTTAAAAATGGCCACCCTCCATCAAATCTTCAATTAGAAATGCCGGCATTTGATCATTTGACCGAAATAGAGATTTCGAATATTGTCAATTTTATTCGAACCGATTTAAACGGCAAAAAACCAATTTCTATTTTGGATATAAAAAGCCAACTAAATCTGTGTAAGCAGCGTAATGAAAGGTAAACCATTCTAATTGGTGCTACTGTGCGACTATTTTTAGTTAAATGCATGGAGAATCGTACATTTATTTGGATTTACATTACGCCATGAAATATACCTTCCTTTTTATATTATCCCTGATTTCAGTGATATGCCCAGCTCAGGTGAGCAACGATGATTGTTCAGGACTTATCGATCTCGGAACTGCTCCTATTTGTGACGGAACAGTTTACTCTAATATTGGTGCAACCCCTTTTGATATAGGGATGGATAACGAACCTCCCTGCTTCGCGGAAAATCCGCCACAAAATGATGTTTGGTTTTCATTCAACGTTGTGGGTACTACTTCAGATTTGGATGTGACTATTGAAAGCAGTAATGTAAATGGAAACAACGAAATAAAAAGTATTCAGGCGGCTGTATATCGAGGTTTTTGTTCTGTGGGAACCTTGGCGCTCAGAGATTGCTTTGCCTCTACAGCTGGTGAACAAATATTAAGTTTTTCGCTTACCAACCTTTCCCCTGGCGAAACCTATTTTATACGAGCGGATAATTTTGGAGGAGATGCAAATGAAGGAGATTTTACTTTATGCCTAGAAGAGGCAGAAGTGGATCAAAACATTGACGAGGGAAGCAGCAATGCTTGTTCAGGGATACTTTATGATTCCGGTGGACCCGATGCAGATTATGGCCCAAACGAAAACCACACCTTCACCATTTGTCCAGATGAGATTCATCAATGCATTCAATTTGATTTGCAATATTTTAATATTGAAGGAGGCGATGCCTTTGGAGGTGGCGGCGAGCAACTCATTTTTTATGATGGTGCGGACACCAATGCACCAATAGTTGGATTTATAGGAGAGGATGGCTTTACTTCGGCACATGGAGGCGGTGGTGTTTGTTATTCTGTGTTTGCCACCGAATGTCTAACCATTCAATTCATTTCTAATGGCTCTATCAATCTAGAGGGCTTTGCTGGATCATGGGAATGCTTTTTACAACCCTGTCAAGAGATTTCCGGATTAACCATTGAAAACGGAATATCAGAAGAACAAATTGAAGATGCCCTCTCTACCCCATTTACTCAAGTCGATGTAGTAAATATAAATTGTAGTGAAGAAGCATACGGTACGTTTTTTAGCGGGGAAAATAATGACCTGGGTTTAGGAAAAGGATTAGTATTGACTTCAGGGTTAGCCGCAAATGCAGTTGGTCCGAATATAAGTAATGGTATATCTGACGATGATTTTGACTTACCAGAAGGAGATTCAGATCTTGACATGTTGTCAGAATTGTTTAGTGATGGGACAGAATCATTCGACGCATGTATCATAGAAGTAGATGTCTTTGCAAATACGAATGAATTAAAATTTGAATATATTTTCGGTTCGGATGAGTATGCCGAATGGGTAGGATCATTCAACGATATTTTTGCCTTGCTTTTATCAGGTCCGGGAATAACAGACGGTATTCCAGAAATCGGAGGTCAAAAAAATCTAGCGACATTACCTGACGGTACTTTTGTTGAAATTAACAATGTAAACAACGGTCTAAATTGGCAATACTATCGAAACAACACCAATGGACAAACCTCTGAATATGATGGGTTGACTTCAGATTCTTTGGGGATAAAGAAAAGCCTTACTGCTCGAAGCGAAGTAACGGCTTGTGAAACATACAGATTAAAATTTGCCATAGCAGACAGAGGAGATGCTTCATTTGATTCAGGAGTATTTATTTCTGAAATCAGTGCGGGAGCTCCTGTTTTGGAAGTAAATTTTTCAAATGGCTTGGATTATTTTGTGGAGAGCTGTAATGATGGCAACGATGTTTTAGTCATTTCCATCAGTGATCCATTGGAAGAAGATATTACGTTTACTGTAGAAATTGAAGGAAGTGCTTCGCTCAACGATGATTATACCTTGGCTCTTCCAAGCACTTTGACCTTTCCAGCAGGAGAAACGACGATAAGTTTTCCAATTACAATAATTGATGATGCTATTGATGAAAATGACGAAGACATCATCATTAAACTGACCAACGATTTCGGATGTGGTTCTATCGTTTTGGATTCCTTGAACATTCCGATTTTAGATAAAATTGACATCGACATTTCTTTAGATCAAGATACTCTTTTCACTTGTGATGGAGTCCAATTTGAATTGCAAGCTGAAGGAGGTGTTTTCTATGATTGGGAACCTGATGTCTGGTTACAAAGTGCAGATGGAATGCCTAGTGCTAGTTTCAATGCAGATCAAAGCGGATGGATCTCAGTACTTGGTGGCATAGATGATGCAATGAATGACAACTGTGTTGATTCGGACTCCATTTTTGTTTCGATCATTGATCCAGAAGTTTTAATACTTCCATCTGCAGACAGTATTTGTTTTGGGGATACTATTTTCATAAAAGCTATGAACAATGTCAGTGATTCTGGCATCCTATGGGGACCAGAATTCGCAGGAATTGATGACCCAACATCAGCGAGTACTTTTATCTATCCGATCCTTGCCGATGCCGGACGTCAATACACGGTAACTGTTGATCTCAATGGTTGTACCGCCAGCGATACCTTAGACATATGGGTAGATGCGTTTGATGTCCCCTTGTTAACCCCTCTAGATACTACGGTTTGTCAAGGAGAATCATATGCTCTAGCACAATATCCCTTCCCTTCGATGACCACTCAATTTGAATGGACACCGGACAATCAACTTTCGGATGCTACTGCACCCGATCCGATTTTTGAAGCAAACGAAAGTCAAGTTTTTACTTTGAATGTGACGAGTGCCAACAATCTATGCGCAGAAAGTTTTGAATTCGATATTGAAGTATTGACCGGAGTTGTCGAAATATTAGGCGAAGATGGATACGAAATTTGCCTTGGCGAAAGTGTTACCCTTACAGGAGAAAGCGAAAATCAAAGTTTCAATTGGTCTCCTTCCGAAATCATACAAGGTCCTAGCAACGAATCCTCTGTGACCTTTACCCCTACGGAATCAGGATTTGTTTATTTATCACAAATTACTCCGGAGTGCCAATTTTTTGATTCGGTCTTTATTCAAGTGGATTCATTGCCGGATCTATCGATCATGGCAGTTCCTGATTCGCAACCCTTTTGTTTTGGAGAAATCGTTTCCCTGTTTACCGAAAACTTTGATGGTGCATTATATCCTGGCTTAACACACCAATGGTCTCCATCGGTCGGAATTGTAGATTTCGACATGGATCAAAACAATCTGAATGTTGGTTTAATCGCCACAGAATCACAGACCTACATAAGAACAAGTACTATTGGTGGCTGTTCGACTACAGAGTCAATTAATGTAGAGGTAATCAATCCTGTACTAGAACTGACGGTCCAAGATACCATTGTTTGTCCAGGTGACTCCTTCGTTGTGGATCTCTCCTCCTCTGGGACCTTAGAAAACATTGAGTGGACCAGTGGGCCCAACTTAAGCCTGAGCTGTACGGATTGTACCACGCCAGAAATCACCGTAAACGGAGGTGGTTTTGCAATCATAAATGCAGAAATTCAATCTTGTACTGTGCAAGCTTCCTTAATGGCAGACAATCCGCCAACACCAGATGGTTTTATCTCTGGGGATATTACAATTCCTATTGGTGAAGAATCTGTGCTCACAGCAATTATTGATCCTTTGCCGGCAGGTCCGATTCAATGGTTTATCGATGGTCAAAATACAGGCATCACTGGCAACACGTTTACCGAAATACCACAAAATGAAGTAACAGAATATAGCATTGAGTGGCAAGATGAATTTGGCTGTACCTATACCGCTGCCTTAAGTGTCAGAGTTTTGATACCAAAATTTGATTTCCCAAATGTATTTACACCAGATGATACCTCACCTGATGATGTGAATAAGGCCTTCAAATATGTAGTTTGGATTGACAACGACGGCAACGGTATGGTGACAGATGAAACAGAATTGGCTCCAGGCACAGAATACGAAGTGAATGTATTTAAGGTATTTAATAGATGGGGAGAAGCCATGATTAATTGTGATGATGTAGAATGTGCAGAAGCAGGATGGGATGGACTTTACAAAGAGAAAAGACAATCCTCGGATACGTACATGTATGTATTTGAGGCGACCTTAGTTAACGGTGATGTCGTCAAAAAGAAAGGTTCGGTCACACTTATTCG
>JAHDGJ010000008.1 GCA_020627705.1 Saprospiraceae bacterium | reverse complement strand
TCTGACTGTTAATCAGAGGGTCCAAGGTTCAAGTCCTTGAGGGAGCGCTAAGCCTCAGCAGAAATGTTGGGGCTTTTTTATAATCTATCTTTTTACATCGGGCATTCGCAGTGCATTGAAAATAGACTGCAGCAACACAACGATCTGCGGAACAAAGCTTATACTTCTAAATTTCAACCTTGGACTTTATTTTTTGCCTTTAAATTTAACTCTAGGGCGAAGGCAATGAAAATTGAAAAATACCTCAAAGGAAAACCTAGAAGTTTTATCAAAAGAATTCCCGTCGATAAAGAACTTCAAAAGTTTATCTACTCTAAAATTGCTGGGTAGAGTCCCTCGGTACCGAGGGATTAATCAGAGGGTCCAAGGTTTCCCGCAGGACTGCGGGATGGGAGCGCTAAGCCTCAGCAGAAATGTTGGGGCTTTTTTTATTTAGCATAAGCAACTAAGACTTTAGACTTTTTAAATAGTTGTCGGCTGTTGTCAAGTAAGCAGTAGCTTTGGTTTGTTCCATCTTATCAAACAACCGAACCATCATAGACAGACGTGGGTTTTTTAAGAAAAATGCCCTCTTAGTAGAAATAAAGCGCCAAAACAGGGCATTCCAAATTATTTGCCATTCTCCATTTGGGTAATCACTCATTTTCTTGAGATAATTACTCCCTGAGATATAGGGCTTGGTTGACATTATCCCTCCATCAGCAAATTGACTCATACCATACACATTCGGGACCATTACCCAATCATAAGCGTCAATAAATAATTCCATAAACCAACGATATACTTCATCAGGATCAAATTCGCAGAGAATCATAAAGTTTCCAAGGACCATTAGACGTTCGATGTGATGGCAATAACCCGTTTTAAGTATCTTCTTTATAGTTTGATCAATGGGATATATGCCCGTCGTACCATCATAGAAGGAGGCGGGAATCTTTCGGGTAAAACACCAAAAATTCTTTGTTCTCTCCTCCCGACCTTTTGCAACATAGACCCCTCGAATAAATTCTCTCCATCCTATAATTTGTCTGACAAATCCTTCTAACGAATTCAAGGGTATACTTTGCCTTTCGGCGAAAGCCAAAGCTTGCCTTACTATTTGATCAGGCAACAACAATCCTACATTTAGCATAGGAGTAAGTACAGAGTGATTAAGGATGTGCTCATCCTTGACTATGGCATCTTCATAAGGACCAAATTCTGAAAAGCGTTGCTCAAAAAAATCAGACAACCATTTTTGGGATTCTTTATAATTGGTTGGATAAAGCGACGCAGCTAGTATACCTGGATTGGATCCAAAGTGCTTTTGAACATACTCTTTTGCCTCAATAAAAAAGGCATTTTCATCTGGATAAAAAACGATTGGAGCCTGTTTTTTCTTTGGATACTTTTTTCGATTTTCTGTATCAAAAGTCCACTTACCTCCAATGGGTTTTTGCTCTTTGTCTATTAAAATATTAAGTCTCTTACGCTCTTGGGTATACCACTTGGTTTGAAAAAACTTCCTTCGATCAGATTTAAAAAATCCTTCCAATCTTTCCTTCGTATTGATAAACATGGGGGATTCATGCTCTTGAAGTAGGATTCCTTTCTTGTCTGCACAACTTGTTAATCTACGCTCTATCCAATCATCTACTGGATCAATGTAATGTATTTTTTCAATCCCTCGATTTTTTAATTCTTCTACAAGTTTTCTTATGTCAGAAATGTCCTGATGGGATTCAATGTATTCAACCGTAATTTTTTGTTTGGTCAAATAGTTTTTATAAAATTTCATCGAAGATCGATGGAAAGCAATCTTTTGTTTATGAAAAGCAAATTGCCTGAAAAACAAATGTTCTTCAATTAAAATACATGGGTATGCTTTTAAATTGAGAGGAGATTTTTCAAAAAGCTGATGAGGAAATATTAGATTAATTTGATTCTGCAACTTGCGATTTATTTCTTCTACATTTTTCACTGCAATATTTCACACTATCCCAATCCCTTTCCCATTTCTTACGCCAATTAAAAGGAAGTTTACACACGAGACAAATTTTAGAAGGCAATTCAGATTTTTTCATCGTTTGGAAATTTTGTTATTCGATATGGCTCTTTGTCTTGAACATTTAAATCTCGAAATTTCGGGGTTTCGTTTCTTCAAATGTTTTTGACTCACCCCACTGTGGACCCTCTTTCTCCAAAGATTGAAGCTTGATCGTTTGAGGTGCTTTCGCATTACTTTTATCACCTCTGCCTCACTTAAACCAAATTGCATTTTTATTGCCCCGAATGGCGTGCGGTCCTCCCAAGCCATTTCAATAATTCGATTGGTGTCTCTATCCAAATATTCCATTGCACTAGATTTAAACTTTCAAGCTCGACATTCCACCGTCGACCGCATAGACTTGACCTGTAATCCAACCGGATTTTTCGGATAATAAAAATTGAACCATATGAGCGATGTCATGGGCAGCACCAATTTTTTTCAAAGGGTGTCTTTGTGCATTGGCCTCCTTCTTCTCATCGGTAGAAAGTAATTTGGCCGCAAGGGGCGTATCTGTTAAGGAAGGAGCTATAGCATTTACTCTTACTTTGGGAGACCATTCTGCGGCTAATGCACGTACCAATCCTTCAATGGCTCCCTTTGAAGTGGAGACCTTGGTGTGAAAATTAAATCCATGCTGTACCGCTACAGTAGAAAACAAAACAACGGAAGCTGACTGAGACGCCTTTAATGCTTTTTCTGCTTTTTGTAAGACTTTGATAGCTCCCAAAACCTGTAGTTGGAAATCTTCTAAAAATGACTCGGGCTTTATTCTAGAAAATGGCTTTAAATCTATCGCACCAGGACAGTAAACCAAGCCATCCAACACATCAGGAATCTTTAATTGGTCTAAATCTTCATCTACATTCAAAAAAATGTAATTCACCTTAGAGGACTCCGTAGCTTTTTGGTTGTACGTGGCAGTAACTTGGTGTCCTTCACTACTCAATAACTCTGCAGTAGCTTTGCCAATACCTGAAGAACCACCAATGATCAAATAATTTTTCATGCCAATGTAACATGAAGTGCCAAAGAAGGTTTAGTCCCAGCTTGGGAGCTTATTTGGACGTGCATACGGAAAACTAGAAGATTTTTTTAGTGCATAATAAGCGTTTAATCCCGAGACTCCAGCAATGTCTAATTTTTCTAAATCTATTTGGCCATCTGTAGCCAAACCTTTAGGGTCTACTAATATTTTTTGGACCTTACCAATAATAAATTTTGTGCCATTCGAAATCTCCAAAACCTCGACAGTTTTCATTGCAAATTTTAATGCGCTTTCGCCAACAAATGGAGCTTCAAAATCATCGTCAAATAATGGTGTCAACTGGCACTGTTCGAATTCTGAAACATGAGACTCAAACTTAGCAGAAGTATAATGTGCCTTTGCCAAAAAATCAATGCCCACCGCATTAATGGTATAACACGAAGTTTCCATAATGTTGTCAAAAGTATCTCTTCTTACTTCTTTGGAAGGTCTCATTACAAAGCCAATCAAAGGGGGATTGCTTCCTAAATGCACTACCGAACTAATAATCGCCAAATTCATTTCTCCCTCAATAGATTTGGTGCCAATCAAATTAGCAGGTTTAATGCCGGTAATGGAGTTAATAAGATTGATTCTGTACAGTTTATCCATCTTACTTATCTCCTCGAGGTTTATGCTTTTCATTTGTTTCTAGTGTGCGTTGAGACTATTCTATATTTTTCCTTTTGAACCAATGGATGTCGACGGTGCCCCCAGATTTTCTGACGAGCTCGTCTTGCTGCTTCTTCGAATTGCACCAATGGTTTGGGATAATCCTTTCCAATGTGAATGTGTAATAATTCTTGTTCCATCAATGTCAAAGTCCATGGCGTATGAATTTGGTTTTCGTTTAACTTCGACAACTCAGGAATCCATTTTTTTATAAAAATACCTTTAGGATCATGGTCTTTTGATTGTTTTACGGGATTATACATCCGAATAGTGTTTATACCCGTGGTTCCTGCCTGCATTTGAAATTGTGGGTAATGAATTCCTGGTTCGAAATCCAAAAACATGTTAGCCATATGATACACCCCATCTCTCCAATCTTGATCCAAATGATGGCAAAAAAAAGAAACCAACATTGCGCGCATTCTAAAATTTATCCAGCCCGTGGCATTCACGCACCTCATGCAAGCATCAATCAACGGAAAACCTGTTTGACCCTTTTTCCATGCTTGTATAAATTGTTCATTTTTTTGATGCTCGAGGAGTTCATAGCCTTTGTTAATGCATTTAAATTCATAGCTGCATTCCACCTCAAATTTTTGTATAAAATGGCAATGCCATTTCAAGCGCATCAAACAAGCTCTAAAAGCACGTTTGTTTGAGGCATAATTTTCATGCCCTTTGATAAATTGATAGGCCTGCCGAACACTTAAATTTCCCCATGCCAAGTAGGGTGAAATTCTTGAACATGATTTTCTGCTTTCTCTTGGTTTTGATATATGTCTTTGATAATCCTTGCCTCGGGTGGTGCAAAAAGACGTCAAATATTTCCATGCATTCGATTGTCCTGGATATTGAAAGTCCTTTGGTAAATCTTGCAGCTCATTTTTTAACGCTTTGGGAAGCTCAAAAGGATGGTCGATAGAACCCACCGAACAACGTAGGTCCACATCCGGGATTTTTTCATTCATGAATTTGTACCAAGACTGGTCCCAGCCTGTTCTGTTTTTTATGCCGCGCATAATTCCATCCCTTTGAAACTCTGACCAACTAATACCTTTATCAACAAAGAGAGATTTTATTTTTTTGTCCCTTTTCCACGTCAGAACAACATCGCTTTCTTGGTAACTAAAGACTTCTTTGATCTTATACTTCAAACACAAAAAGTCAAATACCTCTGTTGCTTCTCCGAAAAAAATTTGAATCGGGATTTCTTCCTCCAAATCTTTAATAGAATGGTATATAAACTGAAGATGTCTAGTAGAAGTCTGTGGATGATTTATCAATGAAGGCTCCAAAATATAAAGAGCGATATACTCTAAAGCACTGTTTTGGGCCATATAGATTGGCTTGTGATCCTTTGTTCTTAGATCTCGTTTGAACCAAACTATATTTAGAGGTTGAGACATTTTTGTGTGGCTTATACATATAAAGCTTCCATTGTTTAACATAGATTGAGTCAATAAGTTTCGCAGATTTTTAAGGGTATTAGAGAATTAATTCTAAATACATATTAAAAATAATTTACATATGTTTTGGGGTTAAAAAAGTCGATAAGGCTCAATAAAAACGGGGCTTTACGCATCTTTAAAAGGGAGCTTCATGATCCAAAGAGGAGTGAAAAATTAGTTTTCGGCATAATTTCTGCACCTCAGAAGATATCATGAACATCGATCACATAAACAGAAGACATTTCACGAAGACAGACATGTACTATCGTGTGAGTTTTGGAGTTTCTTCCAAATTACTATCCTTTGAAAAAGGCATTTTCGAACTGGAAGTTATAATTGGTAGAAAATGGGACAAAGATTATAACAGCACTGCATTCGAATTGGCAAACTGTTGGAAAAGCCAAAACAAAGAACTTTCTAAAGCCATGGGATGTAAAGTTTATATCATCGATGGAAAGGCACATCCTTTTAAAAAGCAATTAATGAATTTAGGTGTTCAGCCAATGTATGACGCCAAAAAAGGAATCATTTTTCGCAAGAAAATCCTCAACTAAGAGGATACTACCATACCTTTGGTGGTATGAGTAAAAAAATATTTTACCTTTTTTTCTTAACCGTTCTTTCTACCGAATTAAATGCGCAGTGGTACTTCACTTCTGTCCTGCCTGAATTAGAAGACCAAGCATTAATTGATCAGTTGGTTGTTAACTACAAACCAACTACCGTATTAGATTATGGCGCCGCACGGGATGTCTTATATTCTGAAATATATAATGTCAATGATACGGTTGCGGGAATTTATACCAACCACAAACTTTATCTTGATCCATCAGAGGAACCTCGGCCTTTTCTTTTTATGGATGGTGCAGCCAACGGTATAAATTGCGAACACAGCTACCCCAGATCTAAAGGCGCCGAAAATGGCAATGCACGAAGCGACATGCATCATTTATTCCCATCTAGAGTATTTGTAAACAATGCAAGAAGCTCAAAACCTTTTGGTGAAATCCAGGACCAACTTACTGAAGATTGGTTTTTTCAACAATTTCAACAAAGCAGCATACCCAACCCTAGTCAGATTGATTTGTATAGCGAAAACAACGCTACGCATTTTGAACCTAGAGAATCAATAAAAGGAAATATAGCCCGTGCTATAATGTACTTCTATACGATGTATAGAAATGAAGCAAATGCGGCAGATCCTACTTTCTTCGAATTACAGAGAGAAACGCTTTGTCAATGGCATATCCTAGATCCTGTAGATTCGCTAGAGTATTTTAGAAGTTTCGCAATTGGTGAGTATCAAAATGGCAACCCTAATCCTTTTGTATTAGATTGCTCCGTGGCAACAAGAACTTTTTGTCAAAGTTTCATGGATGAGCAGTGTGCCCAAACGGTCTCAACCAAAGAGATTAAAAACAATTTTGACTTTATACTCTACCCTAATCCCAATCAAGAAAGACTCAATTTAAAATTTGAAGAATCCGTAAGTAATTTGAGCGTTGAGATTTATTCTTCTTTGGGTAAAATCTTACTTTCCAAAAACTTTGAGCGTGCAACAACGCTTGGTTTAAATCATCAACTAGATAAAGGGCTTTATTTTGTAAAAATCAAAATTGACCAACGCGAAAAGATTAAACCATTCGTTGTTAAATAGAGAAATGCGAAACATCTTTATGCGAATAAAATTCGCGTATTAGAACGCTCCAATAATTTTTGATATAACTATTAATGATTTTCAATAATACCTTATGAGAGTTTTGTTTTTGTTATTAATTGCCCTTGGATTAGGAGGATGTGGAGACAGTCAATTTGATGAAGACATCATGCTCATCGAAAACTACCTCACGGAGCAAAACATAACCAACAGTACTGTCACCGAGGACGGCATATATTTTATTCCCATCCAAACCAGTACAAGTGAAGAGTTTCCAAACATCAACAATACCGTTACTGTTGACTACGAAGGCTATTTTTTGGATGGTGGTGTTTTTGATGAAGGACAAGATATTTCCTTTGGTCTTTGGCAGGTCATCGTGGGATGGCAAAAAGGAATTCCTTTGTTGTCTAAAGGTTCTAGTGGCACTTTAATTATTCCATCCCAATTAGCTTATGGCAGCTCTGGGTCTGGAAGTATTCCTGGAAATACGGTCATTGCCTTCGATGTTACGCTCCACGATTTTGAGTAGTTCTATTCTTTATCCACCAAGGGAAATAAAGGATAAACATCAATAATAGGCCTAACAAATACGTCACGATTACATACATAGGCCATTCTCCAAAATGGTCCAATAAACTGCCACTTACTGGTTTATAGCATGTATAAAAATAATTGCTTCCTAAGAGCCAGTTTATAAGGGTAATCCCAACGAAATACAGATTGAGAAAGTAAAATGCGTTAACAAAGTCTTTCCAATTTATTTTAAACTTATACACAGAAATAGCGTACCATGGCACAACAAGCAACACCGAATGCATCATCCAATAAGCAAAATATTTGAGCTCCGGGTAAGCAGCATCCACATCAGGAGTTAAATTGGCGTTTAACGTTCCTGCATAAATAGCAAAATATAAAACACCCAAAACTTTTTTATTTCTAGAATATAACGCAAAGGGCGCCGCAATGGCTAGGATTCTACACAAATGAATTGGTAATTCTTCCTCAATGGAAAATTCACCAACGCTCATTAAGTATGTGGCTCGTAAAAGCACACCCAATAAGGCAATCGCACCAATAGAAGCACCCAAGATGCGCTGTCCTTTATCGTTCAAATGTCTGTTTGCAATATAGATTGAAATGGCCCCTAAAAGAAGAAAGAAAAAGATTGGTGCCAAATGTTCAAATGAGAACAATGAAACACTTAAGCAAATACTGAGTTTCATCGGTTGATCATTGGTTGGAGTGTTACAAATGATTTAAATTACGCACAAATTAAACAAGATAACATATAGAATATGGGCATTTTAAAAAAAGGATTTCTATCCGTCGTTTTTCTAAGTATTGTGCACTTGGCTACAGCAGGAGAAGGGATGTGGTTGCCACTCTTATTGAAATCGCTTAACGAAGGCGAAATGCAGTCTCTAGGGATGAAAATGACCGCGGAGGATATTTATTCGGTAAACAACTCTTCATTGAAGGATGCCATAGTACATTTTGGTGGTTTTTGTACATCCGAGGTTATTTCTCCTGATGGTCTAATGCTAACCAATCATCATTGCGGATATGGGCAAATACAGTCCCACTCAACGGTAGAAAACAACCTGCTCAAAAATGGATTTTGGGCCATGAGCAAAAAAGAGGAATTACCAAACCCCGGATTATTTGCAACGTTTATAGACCGAATCGACGATGTTAGTGACAGAGCATTGGAAGGTGTGACCAAAGAAATGTCTGATACAGAACGACAGTCCATGATTGATCAAAATTTAGAACTCATCAAAGGTGGGTATCGCCTACGCGAATTTCAGGATGTCCGAATAAGGCCTTTTTATCAAGGGAATCAATACTTTGCTTTTGTGACGACGACTTTTAATGATGTACGACTTGTAGGTACTCCTCCAGAGTCCATTGGTAAATTTGGATCAGATACAGACAACTGGGTATTCCCTAGACATACAGGTGATTTTGCACTGTTTAGAATTTATTCAAGCCCAGACAACCAACCTGCCGAATATTCAGAAGAAAATGTGCCTTACAAGCCGAAACACTTTTTGCCTATTTCTCTTGACGGCGTTGAAGAGGACGACTTTACTTTGGTTTTTGGATTTCCGGGAAGAACCAATCAATATCTACCTGGAGTAGCAGTTAAACAAACTATAGAAAAACTCAATCCTGCTAAAATTAAAATTAGAGATACCGCACTCAAGATAATCGATAAGTATATGAGGGGCGACGAGGCAGTAAGGCTACAATATGCGTCCAAATTTGCTCGCGTTGCCAACTATTGGAAAAAATGGATCGGTGAAAACCAAGGATTAAAAGCTACCAATGCCTTGGATAAAAAGGCAAAATTTGAAGAGCGATATATCAAATCAGCCAAAGATCCTAGTGCCAAAAAACTGCTTGCAGATTTTGAAACAGCTTATCAAAATATTGAAGAGCTTGCTTTAACAAGAGATTATTATCAAGAGGTCGCTATTCGAAATATCGAATTGCTCAATATGCAACGTTATATTAGAAACCTTGTCAGTAGATATGAAAATAATGGAGAGGATGAATACAATAACTATAAAGGGAGACTAAATAACTATCTCCAGAATTTCTATAAAAACTATCGCCCCAACATAGACCAAGAAGTATTTGCCGCTTTGACTGAACTATATTCTCAAGAGGTAGACGCTCAATTTATACCTAGTGATTTTAAGAAAAGTGCGCCCTTATTTAAAGCTAAAAACAGCTATAAAGCCTTAGCGGATTTAATTTATTCCAAATCTATCTTTACTAACAAAGATGCGGTCATGGAGCTTCTTTCTAAAAATCCAGAAGAAGCCATTTCTATAATTAAAGAAGATCCAGCATACCAATTAGGAAAATCTTGGGAATCCCTTTACAATGAAAAGGTTGCTGCTCCTTACAGCTCTCAAAAAAATGATATTGACTCTTTACAAAGGGTTTATATGGCTTCATTGATTGAAACGTTTCCAAATGAACGATTTTATCCAGATGCCAACAGTACCATGAGAGTGACTTATGGACAAGTCAAAGGATACAAACCTCGGGATGCTGTCTGTTATACCCCGATATCCTATTTAGATGGGGTTATAGAAAAATATGTGCCTGGAGATTATGAATTTGATGTTCCGCAAAAACTTATTTCCTTATTCGATAGCAAAGACTATGGCCAATACACAGACAAAACAGGAAAGGTGCCTGTCTGCTTTATAGGGACCAATCACACCACGGGGGGGAATTCTGGCTCTCCGGCTATAGATGCTTATGGCAATCTGGTTGGACTCAATTTTGACCGTGTTTGGGAAGGCACTATGAGTGATATAAATTATGATCCCTCAATATGCAGAAACATTATGGTTGATGCCCGTTATATCTTATTCATCGTAGATAAATTTGCTGGGGCAGATCACCTTATAAAGGAAATGAAATTAGTAAGACCCAAAACTAGAGCAGGAAGTAGCACCGGGAGCGGAATCATAAATAAGCAAAAGAGCAGAAGATAATTTTTAGAATGCCCGTTGAAATTTCAATGGGCATTTTTTTATCTAAAAAATCATTGCTGTCCGTTTTGGTTACTTCCAATTGAGCTATTTAATAAAATACTTCTGTACGCCAAAATCAAAAATCGTTGCATCTAAACAATAAATGACTATTTTTTTAGTTGTATAACTAGATTTTTAGTTATAAGTTTATAGCATGCGAAACCTACTTTGTATCCTCTTGCTTTTTGTATTGAATCAAGTTTCTGGTCAAAACCAGCTGTTTGATTCCATTAAAGTGTTGGTTTTTGACGAGTCATACAATGAGGCATTAACACTCCTTGATTCTTGCTCCCTAGAAGCATGCAACTATACCCGTGCAGATTTAAATTATAGATTAGGTAATTACAAAAAGGCTAAAAAAGAATTGATGCCTTTTGTCGAAAACAAAAACTACGCTTTTGCGGCAAATAAAACTTTGGCAAGAATTTATGAAAGTGAATTAAATTACCCAAAGGCTATAAAACACACTCTTGCACTCAGTAAAATTGACACTACCAACTTTGTCCATCACCGAAAACTTGGCAGACTGTATACAAACGCAGGATATACTCTAGAAGCACTAAAATCTCTAAACATTGCTCACGCACTAAACGACAAAGACTTGCTCACGATCATTTCTTTGGCCGAATTAAATTTTTCGCTAAGTCAAACAGCAGTTGCTGATTCGATCATTCAAATGGCACATATAATTGATAGCAGCAACATCAAAGTACAATTGCTTAGATCCAAAATTTTCTATAAACAAAGAGCGTATGACCAGGTAGCAAAAACTCTTCGCTACGTCAAAGGACGAATTGATTTGGATGACTATTTTAACAAAATTTATGGCTTTAGTTTGGTGAAAATAGATTCATTTGAAAAAGCAAAGTTTACTTTACACAAAGTGTTACTTAATGACCCGGAAGCAGAATCTGTACATTATTATCTTGGTCTAGCCTACGAAAACACAAACGAAGAAAAAACAGCTGACTTTCATTATAGTCGTGCGATAGAAGGTGGAATATCTAAGCAGATTCCTCTCTACCACAAAAAAATTGCCCGCATTGCCGAAAAAAAGAAAAATTGGCCAAAGGCAATAAAGCATTATCGAAAATCCTTAAACTATAAAAATGACCCTGAGGTCCTCTTTTTGTTGGCTCTTGCCTCAGACAATTATTACAAGGATAAATCCATTGCTGTAAAATATTACAGCAAGTATTTACAGTCAGAACACCCAAATAAAGAATGGAACACATATTCCTTAGAACGTAAAAAATATTTGAAAGAGATCGCCTTTCTCAAAACAAATTAAGATGAAGAATAAAAAATTAACAAAAGCAGAAGAAGAAGTGATGCAGCTTTTTTGGGCCCATGGACCTAATACTGTCAGTCAACTAATTAAATTGATGGACGAGCCTAAGCCCGCTCAAACCACTGTTTCAAGCTTTGTAAGAATATTGGAAAAAAAAGGATTCGTTGATCACAAATCCTTTGGTAGAACATTTGAATACTACCCTATTATTACGCAAAGCGAATACTCCAAGTTTTCATTGAAAAGCTTCGTTGGCAATTATTTCAATGGATCAATGAACCAGCTGGTCTCATTTATTGCAAAGGAAGAAAACCTCAGTCTTTCGGAAATATCCCAACTTATCGAATCATCTAAAAGCGAAAAGAAATGATACATTACTTTTTAGAATTTAGCCTATTGTTGTTGTTTTTTGGATTGTCTTATGTAGTTTTTTTGGAGCGCTCTCAAGAACATAAACTAAAACGCCTCTTTATAATTTTTAGCTTCGTAACCAGCCTTACCATACCATTATTACCTAATTTTTTTGCGCGCCATGTTTTTACTGTTGGAGCCTTGCTTCCAGAAGTGGTCTACTGGGGTCAAGGAACACAAGTGCTTGCCCAAAACAGTCTGGAGACTAAATCCCCGATACCTATTTTACTTATCATATATCTTTTGGTTTCGTTTTTATTTCTACTGCGACTCGTGGTGGGCTTCGTTAAACTATCATCTATAAAGACTAATGGTCTTTTAAAAAATAATGCCGGCCAAAAGCTTATTTACAGCGATAAAATTGAAGCACCGTGTTCGTTTTTCAACAGTATTTTTCTGCCTACAAATACAACATTTACTCAAGAAGAATTATCTACCATTGTCAAGCACGAAAACCTACATCATGAGTTAGGACATACACAAGAAAAGTTGTTTTTCAATATTTCTAAAATAGTGCTGTGGTGGCATCCTGTTTTGTGGTATCTAGAATCCCAATTGGAACTTGTACACGAATACGAAGTAGACACCCATTTTAATCAAAAAGAAGAATTCGTAAAATATAAGGAAATACTAGTCCAGCTTTCCCTTTTGCCGAGAGTGAGCGGACTAGTAAATCCTCTTTCATCAAATATTAATAAAAGACTTAAAGTTATGAATCAAACAAAAAAGAAGTCAAATCGATTTCAAATTTTTGCCCTTGCACTTGTCCTTCTAGGAGGAACATTTTTTATACATTCTTGTACAGATGAATCAACTCAAAATTTAACGGAACAAGAAAGAGTCCATCCGGTAGCGAAAGCAAAATCTGGTGATAAGAGCTATCAAATTCCTGTAGTGGATACCTTCATAACTTTTGATATGGATACAAAAGAGGAAACAATTCGTATCGCAGAATCCATGCGAACCATTTATATGGAAGCAGATAAAATGCCTTTGTTTCCGGGTTGCGATCAAAATCTTGCTTACGAAGAGTTACGAGAATGCAGCAATAAAAAATTGCTTCAATACATCTACACTAACATCAAATACCCCGAAGAAGCACGGAAAGCAGATATTGAAGGAATGGTTTTAGTAAAGTTCGTAGTTTCAGATGAGGGATATGTCCACTCGAGTAAAATTGTGAAAAACCCAGGAGGATCTTTGGACCAAGAAGTTTTGAAGATGCTCACAAAAATGGGAGATGAAATCACCTGGACACCAGGAGAAAAAGATGGTAAGAAAGTGAATGTAGAATATACTCTGCCGGTTAAATTCAAATTAGAGGACGACTCAGAGAAATAAGAACTGCTTGCAAATAAAGAAGCCCAAACCTTAATGCTAGGTTTGGGCTTTTATTTTTTAAAGCACTAAGTATTACTTATATATCTTTTGTGTCCAACGACTGTTTTGTGATTCCATTTGTATAAAATAAAAGCCTGTAGTCAGTTGATTCACGTCGATACTTAATTTATCAGATCCTAAATCATTTTTTTCAAACTTCTTATTCAGTATTGATTTGCCAATAACATCAATAATATTGACTTGTAGAACATTTAAGTCCGCATCATTAAGATCTAGAATAAGCGCATCGTCTTGTAAATAGGTTTTTATTTCTGAAAGATCTTTTTCTAGATCATTATTCGAACTTATCGACATTATTTCGTTGTTGACATTGGCATTAAATACAACATATTTTCCATTGGGCAATTTATTCCAGATAACAGTTAAAATTTCTGTATTCCCATCTTCTGGAACAAAATCGGTTGGAGTAGATGTTTCGAAAGTAAAATCTTGTTGACCTGTGTTTCCAGTTAAAGGTATTCCAAACCAATCATCAGTAAATGAACCTGTAAGTAATTTTGGCTGCATAACCATTCCTTGACCACTCTGATTCCAAACAATGTTGTTTTGAATAGTATAGACCCCAAGGAAATATTCACCTTCCAACTCATTAAAAAACTCAACACTTACATCTGCGAAAAGCTTTTGGTCATCATCTGTCATATATCCAACACCCTCAACTCCAGCGAATGCACCAAGATCAGCAAGCAAATCTATTTGCTCTCCCATGGAAGTCGTAACAGATGCAGCCGTGTTACTATTCATGTTTTGAAAATCATTGTTTAGAAAAAATTCTGGCTGATATTGATTTTCTAAATTTTCGCACCATGGACCAGAAACTTCATTCTCAAGTCCACCCGTGTGATGAGCTAAAACAAAAATTACATTTTTGTCCTCCAGAGAAACTCTCATATCTTCAAATGCATCCCAAGCCCAATTGCCACAATTAGGACACCAATCGGCAGAAATTTTGGTCACTAAAGAAAATTGATCATTACTTACCTGAGTTTGACCCGTCAAACCCGCCAAGATAAAACAGCAAAAAAGTATAGCTTTTTTCATAGAATACATATTAAATAAATTCTTAATATAAAGATAAGAAATAAGATCAAATTAAAAGGTCCTAAAAACTACCTTCGGATTCCTTATATAAAATAGTTGTCACTACTTGACCTACTTTTCGCAATACATTGGCATCGATAAGACTCATGTTGTCGTCATGAGTGTGATGATAATCACCAAATGTATCTCCAGGAAGATTGATAATGTCGACTGTTGGTATTCCGGCTTCATTCATATAAACATGATCATCCGTGATTCCACCACGATATCTTACCTTTTGAAACAAATCGCCATATCCCATTCTACCTGCTAAATCCCAAATTTTCTTTTGAAGACCAGGGGCATTTTGAGCAGAATATCCCTCCAACGGAAATCGAGCGCCGTTCGCACCAACCATATCTAAAAGAATTCCATATTTCGCACTATATCCTTTTTTGTGCGGGTTGTCTCTCCAATATTGTGAACCCAAACACCAAGTCAGCGTTTTGGATCCGTCGTCTGTATCTTCACCATTGTCCTCAGCATCAAATAGAATTATATCTACGCCTAAATCAATGGGGTTTTCTTTTATGATTTTTGAAAGTTGCAACAACACTCCAACACCACTACCACCATCATCAGCTCCATCTATCGGTAGATTTTTGTCCGTGTCGTCTTTGTCAGCAATCAGTCGTGTATCCCAGTGAGCAGCTAGGGCAATTCTTTTTTTCTTTTCTGGATTTATACTGGCGATGATATTAAAAGACTCTGCATCTTTTACTCCTAGAAAACTAGCTTTGAATTCTTGAACAGTAACCTCCGCACCATGTTGTTCCAAAGTACTGACGAGCCAGTCTTTACACTTTTTATGTGCTTCAGTACCCGGTACACGTTTGCCAAAATCCACTTGTTTTTGAACAAAGTCATAAGCTTCTTGCCCATCGAAAACCGGGACATTGACTTTAGTAGCTGGTTTGGTAGGCTCTGGTGTACTTGCTTCATTCTTACAACTAAAAAACAGCGCAAAGGCAAAAAAGAAAAGGAAATAATGTCGCATGATCATGTCTTTAATTTAAACTCCACTGAGAATCGTCCTTGCCATCTTTTACAGTAATTTTCAATGCACTCAAGGTATCTCTAATTTTATCTGAGGTCTCCCAATTCTTTTCTTCCCTTGCCTTTCGACGGATGTCCAGAATTAAACCCATGAGTCCATCAAGGGTTTGGCTGTTGTTATCCCCACCTAATTCCTCCTTTAACGCCAAAATCTCAAAAACAAAAGTTGAAAGTGTTTCTTTAAGCTTGGTCAAACAAGAATCAGACAATTCCGAAATATCGAGTTGGCCTCCTTTCAATCCATTAATCTTGGAAACTATTTCAAACAAGTTTGCAATGACTTTTGGTGTATTAAAGTCATCGGACATATTTTGGTGCATTTCTTCCATGATTCTTTCGAACTCCGCATCCATCGCGCCTGCTTGGCTTTGTGTTTGCAAGCCCTTCAAAATCTTTAATGCTTCCATTAATTTTTTGTAGCCCTTCTCGGCAGCCAACAACCCGTCATCGGTCAAATCAATGGTAGAAGAATAATGTGCCTGTAACATAAAAAACTTCACCACCATAGGATCATAACCTTTGCTCACATGGGGGCTGTCTCCCGTAAAAAGTTGCACTGGAGTAATCGTATTGCCATCGCTTTTTGACATTTTTTTTCCATTCATCAAAAGCATGTTGGTGTGAAGCCAATAATTTGCTGGGCTACATTTACAGGCTCCAATATTTTGGGCAATTTCGTTTTCGTGATGTGGGAATTTTAAGTCATTTCCGCCACCATGTATGTCAAAGTTTTTTCCTAAATATTTTGTACTCATTGCAGAGCACTCCAAATGCCATCCAGGAAATCCTAAGGACCATGGAGAATTCCACTTCATGATATGTTCCTCAGAAGCCTTCATCCAAATGGCAAAATCACTTGGATGTTTCTTTTCATTTTGGTTTTTTAAATCTCTGGTCTCGGAGAAAAGCTCCTCAACAACTCTACCCGACAGCTGTCCATAAGGGTGATCTTTCATAAAACTTAGAGTGTCAAAGTAAACAGAGCCGTTTGCCTCATACCCATAGCCATTGTCCAAAATGGCTTGCACCATTTCTATTTGTTCTATTATATGACCAGTAGCCCTTGGCTCTATACTTGGAGAATGGGTGTTAAATATTCTCATCATATCATGAAAACCCACAGTATACTTGTGTGCCACTTCCATTGGTTCTAATTGATCCTTTTTTGCCCCTTTTGACATCCTGTCTTCTCCATCATCCGTTAGGTGGCCTACGTCGGTAATGTTTCTTACATATCTAACCTTATAACCCAGGTACAACAAATACCTATATATAATATCAAAACTCATAAATGTCCTCACATTACCTAAGTGTACATCGCTGTATACCGTCGGACCACAGACATACATTCCTATTTGACCAGGAGTAATGGGCTCGAATTTTTCTTTTTTTCGACTTAAACTGTTGTAAACAAAAAGATCCCTCATACCTTGTGCTTTCTCTTCTTTAGCTTACAAAAATAAGCATTTCGAAATGTAGAAATTGCAAAAGATGATAACCCAATTAGTCCTACTTTCGTCTTAAAGAAGTACACGCAACACTATGTATAGATTCTTACTCTTTTTTTTGCTTACCGCGCAAATCGCATTCGGTCAAAATGATCAAAAAATTAAGGCACTCAATAATTATGTTGATTTTACCAATGATTGCATTCATGGGATGACTATTGCTCATCTTATGCTTCAAAGTTTTAACAATGAAGTGAATGCCTATGTCGATGCTACCGAAAATTTTACGTTTAAAAACAGTGATTTTGGGAGAGACATTTATTCTGATCTTTCCTATTACGAACACAGAGGGATGAGTCCTAAAGAGTTCTACCCTGTTGTTCTACGCGAGGGCGCTGTTTTAGGTACAAAAGCCAAAACCCTAAATGAACTGGTAAGCAAAATCTTCTCTTCAGCCAAAAAACTAAATGATTTGCGCTTCGAAACAGGAGACTATATAGCCTCACATGATCTAAAACAAAAATCAAACCTCAAAGCCAGTTACGACAAATTAGAGGAAGCTGCCAAATTATTTAAGGATATTTACCGTTACCGAAACCAGCTGGAGAACGAATTAAAACAACTTCCGCAAGGTAATGGCTCAGAGGAAAAACATTATACATATCAAAAGCTTCACGAAGCATATTACTCATCAACCAATGTATTAAAAGCCTTGAGAGCTAAAAAAACGGTGGATCTCAAAGGGCTTTTGCTTTTGCAACTTAGATCTCTTGATCCATTGATGGACATAAAAATTGATCCACAATGGATGAAAACCATTGTATCCAATGCAAAAAAAGCACACCGCAAAGCGAGCAAATTCGTTTCGGATGGAAGTGTTCCTAAAAATCAAATTAGATATGGTAAATTCTATTATTACTATAACGACATAATTACTTCGTCGATAAATATTGTGGGCTCAGGAATCTCCTTTTCGTCAAATAGATTTTTCTTAGAAAACCAATTCGAATTTGTGCATTTTTTGGACATGCCTCCTATGTTTAAGGTTTTGTATCCAAAGAAATTGAAGGCACCAGATCTTATAGAAAGCAGCGACAACTTAATTGAGGAATTACCTGTGGCTTTGAAGGAAAGAAAAATAAGTCTGCAAAACGAAAAATTGCTAGCCGATCAAGAAGTTTTAATTCTGGAATTATTCGATCACTTGCTTTTAGATGGCGACAAGGTTTCGGTAAATTTTAATGGCGATTGGATTTTAGAAAACAAATCTTTAGAAGAAAAATCCCACAGACTTAAGTTAAAACTAAACCCTGAGGGAAAAAACTATATCATAATTCACGCGGTTGATGAGGGTATTGTAGATAAAGTGACGGTAGGTTTTTCTTATTTTCTAAATGGTAAAAAACAAAAGCAACTACTCAAAGCTGACCTTAACACCAGCAAACTCATAGAAATAGTTACAAAATAAAAAAGGGGCTCAATGAGCCCCTTTTTTATTTTTATCGAAAATCAGCTTTGTTTACTCGCTTTGGTGAGCTGTTAGATTTATTGAAAGCTCAACTTCGTCATTAATAGCTTTATCTTTTAGGTTATCGAAAAAACTCGCCGAACCATACTTCATTCCAAAATCAGTTCTATTGATCGTGAAGTTTGGGGTAGAAATAGTTACACCTGTATTCGCAACATCTATTTTGGATTTGAATCCTACTTCTTTTGTTACATCTTTAAGTGTTAGGTTTCCATAAACGAGTGCATTGGCATCTTCATTACCAGCAAGACTTGTAACTTTCGTTATTTCAAATTTGGCCGTTGGAAACTTTGCTGCATCAAAGAAGTCAGGTGCTTTTAAATGCCCCTCCAAATCTTCTTTTCCTTCGCCTGCTGCCAAATCTGTACAAATCAAACTATTGATATCTATCGTGAAGTTTCCTCCAGTTACTTTTCCTCCTTTTACTTTTACATTTCCATCAGAAAGTTTAAATGTACCTGTGTGAGAACCTGCAATTTTAGAGCCCTTCCAATTTACAACACTAAAGGCCGTTTCTACGTCAAAAGAATTTCCTATTGCCTCTGCTACAGGAGCAGCTTCGCCTTTTACCGCAGATTTATTTTCTTTCTTGCATGAAAAAGCCAATAAGATCATAAGGCTTAATAATCCAACTTTTGTAATTGATTTCATTTAATTATTGTTTGTTGTGTTTAATTATAAATATTCTTGTACCGCATTTAACGATTCTACGTATTTGCAGTTGTCTTTTAAAATTATGCTCTGCTTCACAAATTGAAAGCCAGAATACAAATGAGTAACTCTTGGCAAATGTAAGGACAAGAAGTCAACATACACTTGAAGTGAGTCATCTCTTAAGCTATTATTGATGATGGTAAAGGTAAAATCTGGCTTAAAAATTTGACAGGCACTGATTAAATCTTCGGCCTTGATGCTTGAACCCAAATTTATTACTTCTCCTCCCCTGCTTTTAAGTATATAATTCAAGAAGAGCATGCTTAACTCATGGTCTTCATTTTCGGGCAGATAAATGGCAAACTTCGTTTTGTGCCCTTCAAAGTAAGGTATGCATTCAATCTCATAGGAGACTCTGTTTTTTATCATTGTTTGCACAAATGATTCGTGGACTGGTTTTAAACTACCCGAAATCCATAACATACTTAAGCGATCCAACAAAGGATAAATAAACTCCTCAATAGAATTTTCGAATCCTATCCGTTGAATAACTCGATCAAAAATTCGCTTACATTGTCCCTCATTGAGTTCTAAGACCGCAAGATTAAACGCTTCTACTTCATCTAGGTCATTTTGATTCTGATCAATTTTTCCTAATTCAGCACTAAGCTCATTGACATCTAGCTTTGCAATTTTGGAAATTTTTAATCCATTTTTATTAAGTAACGCAATGTTTAGAATTTGCTTTAAGTCTTCATCCAAAAAGTATCTGATATTGGTTTGTGTTCGCTTGGGTTTGATAATACCATACCTCTTTTCCCAAATTCGTAGCGTGTGGGCTTTTATACCAGATAAGCGCTCAATGTCTTTTATAGAATATACGGTTGACATAAAAATGTACGTGCGAGGTTAAACACATCGAAAAGAAAATTGTTCACTGTATTTAGAAGATTAACTGATCTATCTTCGTCAAAAATTTCGGGAATGAAAATAGGAATAGTTTGTTATCCTACGTATGGTGGAAGTGGTGTTATCGCAACAGAGTTAGGATTAGCACTTGCAAGAAATGGTCATCAAGTTCATTTCATTACTTACAAACGTCCAGCTCGATTAGGATCATTTAATACAAATGTATTCTATCACGAAGTTTCTTCCCTTTCTTATCCTTTGTTTGAATACTCGCCTTACGAAACAGCATTGGCCTCCAAATTGGTAGATGTCGTACAACACGAACAATTAGATCTATTACATGTACATTATGCTATACCCCATGCTGCTGTGGCATTCATGGCTAAAAATATCTTATCCGCAAAAGGATATACTATACCAGTGGTCACCACACTGCATGGCACAGACATTACTTTAGTAGGGAGCGACCGTTCGTTTTCACCAGTGGTAGAGTTTAGTATTAATAATTCGGATGGAGTAACTGCTGTTTCTCAACATTTAAAGGAAGAAACCATTCAAAAATTTGATATCAAGACTGATATAGAGGTGATCTATAATTTTTTGGACTTTAATCGATTTCAAAAATCAAACAAAGAACATTTCAAAAAAGCCATTGCCCCTGAGGGTGAAAAAATATTAATACATACTTCCAATTTTAGAAAGGTCAAACGTGTGGATGATGTTATTAAGGTATTCGAAATTGTAAGAAAAGAAATTCCATCAAAACTTTTGCTCATTGGAGATGGACCCGAGCGAGCTCATTTAGAAGCACTTTGTCGAGAAATTGGCCTGTGTGACGACATTCGTTTCTTGGGTAAGCAAGATGCTGTAGAAGAACTGTTGTCTGTAGGTGATCTTTTTATTTTACCCTCTAGCAATGAAAGCTTTGGACTAGCCGCGCTTGAAGCTATGGCTTGCGAGGTGCCAGTTATCTCTACCAACGTAGGTGGATTGCCAGAAGTCAATATACCTGGCGAAACAGGATTTACTTGTGATCTGGGTGATATAAATCAAATGGCACAGCATAGTCTAGAAATTTTAAACAATATTGATCTCCATCAAAAGATGAAATCAAATGCATTAAAAAGAGCTCAAAAATTTGCGATTGAAAAAATACTTCCAGTCTACGAATCGTATTATGAAAAGATTATTGAGAAAGTAAGAACTAATGCATCACCAATATCTTTGTAACCAAAGCATTAGGCTCTAAAAAGTTGTCAGTAGAAGAACTATAAACTAAGTAAACACCTGTGGCAGCGCGGTTTCCGTTGTAGTCATTTCCGTCCCAAATAGCTTGTCCTCCTAACGATCTTGTCTCGAAAATTAATTGTCCATTAATATCTGTAATTTTTACATCTGCGTCTTCCACCAAACCCTTAATCGCAATGGGTCCGACATAATCCGGTCTTACAGGATTGGGAAAAGCCAACACTTTGTCTTTGTCATGCGTGCGCTGAGGATTGGTCGCATCCGTTTTAAAGGATTGCATTCCTTTGTTAGTACCTATCCACATTTCTCCAGTTTCGCCATTGTAAGAGAGCGCTGTAATGGTATTGTCAAACAACAAGGAATTTTCTGCAGTTAAGTGTAAAATTTGAGATTCACCATCAGGTGATTGTACAAAAATTCCATTCCTTGTGCCAAACCATTTTCTGTTTGCACCATCGATCTCTATTACACGAATATCTTCGGTTTGCAACAGAAAAGCCGCTATACTATCCTGCAAAACTTTTCTTCTAGATCCCCTACAGTTGGCTTGAGGGTCAAATACTCCAGATCCACATTCAAAAACGACAGGTCCCTCCGCTGTTCCAACCCACACATCTCCATTTAAATCTGCCTTTATATAATTAATTAGGTTAGTAGAAATCTCGCTATTGCCCACATTGAAAAACTTGGGCCCTTGATCATCTGTGGGATCATTGGGGGTGCCGTTGTCATCAAAAACCATAACTCCACCATTATTTCCAACAGCAATGGCCCACTTGTAACCCAGATTGTCTATGGTAAGATGAGCAAGTTGATCGTTTCCTGCAGAATTAAATGAATGCCATGTCCCTTCTGCTGTGAAAACCGAAAGCGGGTTGGGTGCACCAAAATTAGTCATCCAAAGGTTGTTGTTAGCATCAAACGCCAGTCCAGATATTCTGGTTCTTTGGTCATCTCCTTGAGTACCTTGTAAAGAAGAATTACCAACATCCTTGTTGAACACTCGTGTCGAATCGTTTTCAATATTTATTTCTAACAAGCCGTTATAATATGAGCCTGCATATACCAAAGGAAGCGTTGGATGACTTTCTATTTGCCACAAATTAAGGAGTTGAAAGTCTTTGATTACATCCAGTGAAAACTGGGTGTAGTTGCGCCATTCAGCCTCCTCGAATTTATAAATTCCTCTATTAAAACCTTGTGGACCAAAAGCGTCTGTAACACCCCCAGAAGCAACCAATACTCTACCGTTCTTAAAAGCAATATCAGAGGCGGTTTCAGCATTTGGAGAGTTAAAAGACTTAGGGAATTTACAAGGTTGATCAAAGCCATCAGTTCTTCTAACACTTCCCCATAGATCTGCAAACCAAATGCCTCCATCTTCGTCTTCAATGGCATCTTGAACACGAACGACACAATCGTCCTCAATCTGGGTAAAGGATCCATCGTTTTCAAAAAACAACACCTCACTATCCAAATCTCCATCCCACAGTCCAATCATTAATCGTGTTCCTGAAGAAAGAAAATTAAAGACCCACCCTTGACGATCTTCCGTGTAAAGAGTAGTAAAAGTTCCATCAGATTCTTGTCGAACCAATTGATTCCCTACAATCGCGTATAATTGATTGTTAAAAAAGTGCACCTTACTGCTAGAATAAATAATTGGAAATGCCACAGTATCCTCTACCAATTCCCAATTTCCAAAATCTCCTAGATTAAGCCCAGAAATATAATTCCCTTTATAAATACCATCTTCAGTCGCAATAAAAATGTCACTATCAGAAGAAGTAATGTCAAGTATGTTGAGATCAGTAAAACTTGTAAACCCAAATTCCCTTTGTTCTAAATCATACTCTACGATACCAAAAGCAGTCGCAAAATAACAGAAATTGTTGCTAGCTATTTCGAGAGCATTTATTCTTCGGTCACCTACAATATTGGTGTTGTTCTTTATATTGTTAACATTGAAAACTTCATCATCTCTTACGAGGTCAATGTTGCTGTTGTCATAAACTACAATTAATTGATCGTTTTGATCGTCAAACGAAACAATATTAATTCCGATATCACTTAGGCCTTCAACCTTACTAATAAACTCAACAGAACCATCCTCCTTGTCTAAAGTCAATAATGACCATTCTGTACCATAAATAATTTTAGTATCATTTTGAGTAACTGCCTCGCCATTTAAATAAGGCAAATAGGATCTCCAAGAATAGATGGGTATTTCGCTCTGGGTATACCCTTTTAAGGAGAAGAAAATAAAACTAAGGATTAGTAGATGTCTCACTGCCATAAATAAACTCTATTTTGATTGACATATTGTCCTTATTCCTTGATCTTTCCGTATATCGGATTTTCGAGCAAATAACGATACACCTCGGTGGGCACGAGATATTCTATTGAATGTCCATCACTTATACATTGCCGAATATAACTTGCCGAAATACTTAGAAGAGGGGCTTGCATAATTTGTACTCTCGGATGCGTTTCTAAATCGCCTAATTCGTATTCTGGTCTTCGGTAGACATAAATATCATGATGCGCTAGAATTTTCTCATAATTTTTCCACTTGGGCAAAGTTGCCAAGTTATCCCCACCCATTATTAGTGAAAATTCTTTCTCAGGATATTTTTCTTTCAAATAAGTAAGCGTATCAATAGTATATGATGGTACGGGTAAGCCAAATTCTATATCACTTGCCAGAAGATTTAAATTTTCACCAATCGCTAAACGCAAAAGGTGTAAACGATCATAGTTATTGGCTAAAGAAGATTTTTGTTTAAAGGGATTCTGAGGGGACAACACCATCCAAACCTTATCTAAATCAGTCCGAGTCGCCATGTAATTGGCAATAACCATATGTCCTATATGCACGGGATTAAATGAACCGAAGAAGAGTCCGACTTTCACGGGGTCCTTAGATTTTAATTACTCATCATAACAGGCATAACCAACATCAACAAGTCTTCATTCTCTTCTTGTTCTGAAGGATATAATATACCCGCTCGATTAGGTGTTGATAACTCCATACGTATTTCATCTCCTTTGATTACACCCAACATTTCAATTAAAAATTTGGCATTAAATCCAATAGTCATTGGATCTCCCGTATAACTACAAGTCAACTGCTCTGTTGCCTCATTGGAAAAATCCAAATCCTGAGCTGAGATGGTTAACGTACCTTCGTTAATATTGAGAATTACCTGATTCGTGGTTTTATTGGCATAGATCACAATCCTTTTCAAAGAATTTTGAAAGTCTGATCTATTCAAATGAAGGGTGTTGGGGTTGTTTACAGGTATGACCGCATTGTAATCTGGATACTTAGCGTCAACCAATCGACAAACCACTTTGGACTCTCCAAAATTGAAAAAGACATTCGTTTTATTGAAGGACATAGTCAAATCTCCATCGTTAGAAAGCGCGTTTTTCAAAAGATTTAATCCCTTTCTTGGAATTATAAATGAGCTGGTTTGATCACTCGTTATACTCGAATTCGAATATTTTACAAGCTTGTGCGCATCTGTAGCTACAAAAATGAGTTTATTGAAATCGACTTGAACATAAACGCCAGTCATAGCCAAACGTAATTCGTCCGTAGAAGCGGCAAACAATGTGTTGGTAATCGCTTTTTGTATGGCGCCGGACTCCACTTTAATTTCTTGTACATCTTCCTCTACAGGAATGCTTGGAAAATCCGCAGGACTGTCTCCAGCAAGTTTGTATTTACCAAATGCTGAGGTTAGTTCGATGCCATTGTTTTCTTCATTAACAAGAAAAGTAATGGGCTGATCTGGAAGTGCTTTTAAGGTATCCAACAATATTTTTGCAGGAACAGCAATTTTGCCATTTTTTTCCCCAGAAACCTCTAAGCCATTAATAATAGAAGTCTCCAAATTCGTCGCTGCTATGCTTAATTTGTTTCCATCTAATTCGAATAAAAAGTCTTCCAAAATGGGTAAAACAGCATTCGGGTTGATTGCACCACTTGCGATCTGCACATTTTTTAATAATTCTGAAGAAGAGACACTAAACTTCATAAGCTTCTTAATTTCTGAGGACGTAAAATTAAACATTTTAAGATCAATTTTGTCAGGCCCTTAATCCCGTCAAAGCTTACTTTTGCATTGTTTTTTAAAAAGTATGTTAGATAGAAGCGTAGCACCACAAATATTTCCAATCCAAAAAATCGTTTTACCAGATTTTGAAAAAATCGTTTTGGACAACGGAACCTATGCCTATGTAATTTCTGGAGGCTCTCAGGAAGTAATAAAATTGGAATTGGTTTTTGATGGTGGAAGAAGTCGAGAGCAGTCCAAACTATCTGCAAAGGCTACAGCCCATTTGCTCAAGGAAGGTACGAGCTCTATGAGTTCGGCAGAAATATCAGAAAAACTTGATTTTTATGGAGCCTCTTTATCAAGTAATAGTGGAATGGACAAAAGTACTGTCGTACTTCATTGTTTAAAAAAACACTTAGAACCATGCCTTTCTTTGGTTCAACATATTCTGGAAGAAGCATCCTTTACTCAAGAAGAAATTTCTAAATACGCCCTTCGCGCAGCACAACGTTTAAAACAGCAGCTTTCTAAAAACTCGGTACAGGCCTATCGCTCCATCTCTGCGTTGTTTTTTGGCGATTCGCATTGTTATGGTTACAATACAACTCCCGAAGACTTTGAAACACTGGAATCCTCTAAACTAAAAAAGCATTTTCTTGGCCATTATACTTCGAACAATTGTAGAATGTATCTTTCTGGCAAAATCGATGCAAAAACAATTGCCCTTGTAAACCAATACTTTACTTCATTTCGTTCGGGCAGCCCTGTGTCTACCCAATATGAAGAAGTAAAATTGAGGCCTCCACAGAATATAGAGCAAGCAGGAAACAAATTGCAAACTTCCATAAAAATTGGAAAGCGTTTGTTTTCGAGATCGCATCCTTCGTATAATTCTTTTGTCATGCTCAACACCATTTTGGGTGGTTATTTCGGATCAAGATTAATGAGTTCGATTAGAGAGGATAAAGGGTATACGTATAGTATTTATTCCATAGTTGACCCAATGGAGTATGATGGCAGTTTTTACATCTCCACTGAAGTAGGGACAGAATATCATTCTGCCACACTTGTGGCCATTCAAGAAGAATTTAAAAAACTTCAAAACGAACTGATAGAAACAAAAGAATTGCAAATGGCAAAAAATTATTTGCTAGGCAATATTCTTTCTATGCTTGATGGACCATTAAAAAGCTCCAAGCTGATAAAAACACTTATTGAGAATAATCAAGAGGAAACAAACTTTAATGATCTAGTAGATTCCATAAAAAATATCTCCCCTCAAGAAATCTTATCCTTGGCTCAAGAACATCTGAATTTCGATGACATGCACAAAGTGGCAGTAGGTAATTTTTAAAGTATTATTTGGGCATCATTGTTGCTTATTATAAGATTGGTTATTTTTGGGCACTCAATCCCGTGTTCTACTTAACCGATTATCTATAAATCCCACAGAGGAGAATGAAACTGTTTAGTTTTTTCACACAAGAATTAGCCGTGGATTTGGGCACTGCAAATACCCTAATCCTACAAAACGATAAGGTTGTTATCGATCAACCCTCTATTGTTGCCATAGATCGTAGTACAAAAGAAGTTATTGCTGTCGGTGACAAGGCAATGCAAATGCATGGCAAAACACATGAAAACATCAAAACTGTCCGTCCGCTTAAGGATGGCGTTATTGCGGATTTTCAAGCAGCTGAGAGTTTGATTATGGAGTTAATCAAAATGATTGGTGATAAAAGAAAATTCTTTTCTCACCTCAAAATGGTTATATGCATTCCATCAGGAATTACAGAAGTGGAAAAAAGGGCTGTTTTTGACTCTGCCGATCATGTAGACTCCAAAGAAACCTATCTAATTCACGAACCTATGGCAGCAGCTCTTGGTATCGGCTTAGATGTTCAAGCTCCACAAGGAAATATGATAATTGATATCGGAGGTGGTACGACCGAAATTGCAGTAATCGCACTTTCTGGAATAGTAACCGACCAATCAATTCGTGTTGCTGGAGACGAATTTACTATGGATGTAATCGATCATATGCGTAAAAAACATAACCTTCTTATAGGTGAACGAACTGCAGAATTAGTAAAAATAAATGTAGGTTCGGCTTTAAAAGACTTAGAAAATCCACCAGAGAAATTTCCAGTCAATGGAAGGGATTTGCTCACTGGTATTCCAAAACAAATTTTGTGCTCGCACGTGGAAATAGCCGAGTGTTTAGATAAATCCATCTCTAAAATAGAAGAGGCCGTTCTTAAGGCACTTGAAGACACGCCACCGGAATTAGCCTCTGACATCTACAAAAGAGGGCTATTCCTAACGGGAGGAGGAGCACTTTTAAGAGGCTTAGATGTCCGAATATCTAGAAAAACCAAACTCCCAGTACATATTGCGGAAGACCCGCTTACAGCAGTGGTTAGAGGTACTGGTTTGGCATTAAAAAACACAAAAGAATACTCGTTTCTTATTGATAGAAAAAGTATCTGATACTACTAAACGGCTATGAGAAATATACTACTCTTTATAGTCAAATATGGACCCTTCTTTTTATTTCTCTTCTTTCAAATCACTTGTTTTTGGCTCATTACTTCATATAATGAAAAACAAAAATCGATATTCATCAATAGCTCGAATTTGTTTTCGGGTTATATAAACGAACAGTCCAATAAAGTTTCTAGTTTCTTTTCTTTAGATGAAGAAAACGAAGCGTTAAGGAAAGAAAATGCAAAACTGCTTCAAGAAATTTTAAATATTCGAGTAGAAAGATCATCTAATCAAGTAGATACCTTTGCCGATAAGTATAGCATTATTCCTTCCAAAATTTGCGCAAAATCTTTGGACTTAAGAAACAATCATCTTACCCTATGCAAAGGAGAAAAAGATGGAATTAAAAAAGGCATGGGTGTGATAGGTCCAAACGGTGTTTTAGGCTTAGTCAACCAAACTTCTCAAAATTATTCTTCTGTTCTAAGCATATTACATTCCCAATCACGTATCAGTGTTTCTTTAGCAAATCAAAATCATCATGGCTACTTAATTTGGGATACTGGAGATCCTCAATATGCTACCCTTCATGCCATAAGGAAATATGCACAACTCAATATAGGTGACACCATTGTTACTAGTGGCTACTCTACGATTTTTCCTAAAGGAATTGCCGTTGGCTCCATTGCAGATTTTAAAATTGAGCCTGGTGGAGAAATGTTTTTAACAAAAATCAAATTATTCGAAGACTTCAATGTGGCTAATGAAGCATATGTCATAAACAGTATTTTTAAAACAGAAGTCGATTCTTTAACCATTGAAAATGAATAGTACGCTAGTACACCATATCGTTCGCTTTTTCATTTTCCTATTACTTCAAGTAATTGTTCTTAATAGAATTGATTTAAATTTTGGTTCTTTTAATTATGCACACATTTTCATTTATGCTGTCCCAATATTCCTCTTGCCACTCAACACACCGCGACCACTAACAATATGTTTGGGATTCTTTTCGGGACTTTTTATTGATTTTTTCTTTGACTCACCAGGAATACATGCAAGTGCTCTAACGGCTACTGCATTTGTTAGAAAATATATCCTTCAATTATTGGAACCCATTGAAGGGTACAAAGTTGATGGTGCAATTAATTTTAAAAACATGAGGATGCCCTGGCTCTTGGGGTATGTGGCTCTACTTTTGCTCTTTCACTTCTCTTGGTATTTTAGTGTAGAGGCTTTTTCGTTTGTGTATTTCAAAGAAATATTACTGAGAATTATAAGTTCTTTCATTGTATCCTATATACTTATATTTTTAATACTCATTATTTACAACCCTAAACACTAAGGAAATTAAATTATCTAGGTTTCATATTATTCTCTTCGTTGTTTCTGCACTTACACTTTTGCTGATCATTAAAACTGCACAACTTCAACTTGTGAGCGATAAGTATAGAAACCGCGGAGCCTCCACAGCGATAGATCAACAGATCATTTATCCCAGTCGTGGTTTAATTTTTGATCGAAACGAAAAGTTGTTGGTTAATAATTTTACTGTATATGACCTTAATGTAGTGTACAACAAAATTGATCCTAAAATGGATACTCTTTTGTTTTGCAATTTGCTAGACATTAGCAAAGATCAATTTGAAGAATACTTAAATAAAAATTGGTCTAGTCCTCAGTTTAACAAATCCATTCCTTTTGTATTCCTTTCAAAAATAAAACCTGAAACCTTTGCCAGATTTCAAGAGCATCTTTTTCAGTTCCCTGGGTTTTATCCTAGAAAAAAGAACATAAGAGCCTACCCTTTTAAAAACGCAGCCCATGTACTTGGGTATTTAGGTGAAGTAAACAGCAGTGACATAAAAAATTACAACGGAAATTATCAGCCGGGTGATTTTATTGGACAAACTGGATTAGAAAAGTATTACGAAAAAGCCTTAAAAGGTCAGAAAGGTATAAAGTATGTAACTAAAGATAATCTAGGCAGAGAAGTAGGGCCCTATAATGATGGACAATTAGATTCTATGGCTGTGTCAGGACAAGATCTTTATACCACTATTGATCAAAGTCTTCAAGAATATGCAGAATCATTGATGTATATGAAAAGGGGAAGTATTGTGGCGATAGAACCTTCTACTGGTGAAATTTTAACCTGTTTAAGCGCTCCTACGTATGATCCTAATTTGATGAATTTGGAAAGAGGGAGAGGAAAAGCTTTCGATGCATTGTTAAACGACAGCATTAATAAAGTAAACAAACCCTTAATGGATCGTACGGTACTTGCCAAATACCCTCCAGGTTCGATCTTCAAACCCATCTTTTCTTTAATAGCCATGCAAGAACAAATTGCCTGGCCAGGTAGAATGATAGCTTGTGATGGAGAATATGTGATAAATAAGAAAAAAGGATTTAGTCAAAAATGCCACAGCCATCCTCCCGCGCGCAATATTGCAACCGCAATTCAACACTCTTGCAATACGTATTACTACCAATTAATGAGGGAGTTTATTGAGAAAAACGGGTACCACAATCCTGGTTCAGGTTTGCAAGAATTAGATACCTATTTGGAGGAATTTGGGTTAGGAACAAAATTGGGAATTGACTATTCTCACGAAAGCGAAGGGTTTATTCCCACTCCTGAATATTATGACAGACAATACAATTATGTCAGAAACGGTTGGAAATCCACCTATATCCTTTCCCTCGGTATTGGTCAAGGCGAACTCCAATTAACCACTATGCAAATGGCTAATCTTGCCGTTATCTTAGCCAATCGTGGGTTTTACTTCACACCTCATTTTATAAATGAAAAATCCAGAAGCTTTGATCCGGCCTTCAAAAAAGAAAAGCGTGTTAGCATTGATCAAAAATATTTTGATCCTGTAATTTGGGGGATGCAAAAAGTAATCACTTCTGGAACCGCACCAAATGCAAAAATTCCAGGTGTCGTTTCGGCCGGTAAAACAGGAACTTCGCAAAATCCTCACGGAAAAGATCATTCTGTTTATTTTGCTTTTGCTCCAGTAGATGATCCGAAAATAGCCATTGCCGTGTATGTTGAAAATGCTGGATTTGGTGGAAGTGTTGCAGCGCCAATAGCTAGTTTGATAATGGAAAAATACCTTAATAAAGAAATCTCGCCGTACAGGCAAAACCTAGAATCCTATATGTTAAATCTTGATTTAATCTCCAATCCGTAATTATGCTCATTTCTTGTATTGTAGCCACTTCGAAAAATGGAGTCATTGGAAAAGACAATGACATTCCTTGGTACCTGCCTGCAGATTTGAAGTATTTTAAAAAAATTACTTCTGGTCACCATATTGTGATGGGTCGTAAATGTTACCAGTCTATCGGAAGACCTCTTCCTAATCGAACCAATATTGTACTTACTCGAGATCCTTATTTTATGTCAAGCAACATATTGGTGGCTCACAGTATTGAAGAAGGTCTTCAAATTGCGCATGATAATGGAGAGTCTGAATGTTTTATTATCGGAGGCGGAAAAATATACGATCAATCCAGGTCGCTTTGGGATAAAGTATACTTAACCGAAGTAGAGGTAGAGGTAGATGGTGATGTATATTTTGATAAACTAGATCCGCTTGACTGGAATCAGCTTTCGGAAGAAAAGCATCTTAAAGATGCTAAAAATGACTTTGACTATACCTTTAAAGTGTTTACTAGAAAATAAAAAATTTCAAGCATATACAGTATCTAATTCAATTCCCCATACATTGAATCCAAGGCTGTTCTATCTTTGAAAAAAACAACTGGCCAAAAGCATTCACTGTTTGCTAAGTTGGTCATCAAATAATTAATTCGTTCTGCGTGAACAAATTCGCAAAACTTCTCTTACTCCCTTTCTCTTTGGTTTATGGATTCTTCATAAATCTTAGAAATATTTTTTATGATACAGGTTTGCTCAAAGAGACTGAATTTAGTATTCCGATAATATCAGTGGGCAACCTTAGCGTTGGTGGAGCAGGCAAAACGCCACATGTTGAATATCTCATTCAATTTTTGAACAATTATCTGGACATAGGGGTGCTAAGCAGAGGATATAAAAGAAAAACTAAAGGGTTTAGGAACGTTTTAAGAAAAGATACGGCCATTCATTCTGGGGACGAACCTGTGCAGTTTAAAAGAAAACATCCAAATATTGAAGTTGCCGTTTCCGAAAGCAGAGCTTTAGGGATTCCTCAAATGCTTAAGATTAAGCCTAAGCTGCAAGCCATTATTCTGGATGACGCTTTTCAACATAGATCCGTCAAGCCACATATTAATATCTTAATTACACCGGCATATGATTTGTACAGTCACGATATTCTACTTCCCGCGGGGAGACTTCGAGAACCCATTGACTCTGCAAAAAGAGCGGATATCGTAATAGTAAGTAAATGTCCAGTTGATTTTGACTATCAAAATATGCTCGAAATAAAAGCAAGTCTAAATCCTTTGGGCCATCAACTTCTTTTGTTTTCAAGGTATGTTTATAATCAGCCCTATCACATATTGAATCAGTCCATTCGAACAAATCTCACCAGCACTACACGTATTATACTCATATCTGCCATTGCGAGCAGCTCATATTTACTAGATCATTTAAAAACGATAAGCTCAGACATAATTAATCTAGAATATGAAGACCACCATTTGTATTCAACAAAAGACATGGAATACTTGCTAAAGGTCTACACCGAAAACAAAACAGAAAACGCCATTATCCTTACTACAGAAAAAGATGCGATTAGGCTTCAATTGCAATCAAAATTTATTCTTGAAAAGAATCTCCCCATATTTGCACTTCCAATTAAAGTAGAATTTTTATTTGATCAAGGACAGACTTTTAATACTCAGATAAAAGAGGCTTTATTAAATTTTATCGTCTAACATCTAGAATATTGTGACAATGCGACTATTATCTATTTCAATTGTTCTTTTCATATCGACCATTTCTGTTATTGGCCAATCCAGTTATGTGAATAAAGGAAATCCAGCCATTGCTATTCATGATCGTTTAGAAATTAAAACAGGAATTGAGTCTCCGATTCACTCTTCTCTTAAAGAATATTCCAGAAAAGATCTTGTTGAATATGTTTTAAAAGTTAGAGCGAATGCGACGAACCTTAGTGCACAAGACCTAAGAGATATACAATACATTCTTGATGACAGCAATGAATTTAGTAATCCATCTGACTCCAATTTGTCTCAAAGCTCCAGACCCGAAAGCAAAAAAGAATATGTAGACAGTTTGTTTTATACTTACTCAAATTCCGCACAAGAAAAACAAGAAATACTCGGGTCAGATATTCGTACGCGAAAACCTGTGTTAAAACACTTTTTCAAAACACCAGCCAATTTTTACGAGATAAACAGTGATGCTTTTGCTTTGAAAATAAATCCTGTAGTTAACGTCAAATTTGGAAAAGATGTGGATGACAATGAGGATATTATTTTTCAAAATACACGTGGAATCGAATTAAGAGGACTGATAGACAAAAAAGTCTATTTCTACACGAATCTCTACGAGACGCAAGGAAATTTTAATGATTTCATCGAAGAAAGAATTGCTAGGTATCAAGCAATTCCTGGCTTTGGTTCATATAAAGACTTCAACAGTGGGGTTAGTGATAAATTTTCTGGATATGATTTTCCCAATTCTCAGGCATATGTTGGTTTTCATGTTTCGAAACATGTCGCCATAGAATTGGGTCACAACAGTCATTTTATCGGCAACGGCTACAACTCTTTGCTCTTATCCAACTATGCCAACAACTACTTCTATCTAAAATTTAGCACTAAGGTTTGGAAATTTCATTACGAAAACATCTTTGCTGAACTTGCTCCAATTAGCAGCAGAGCCAACCCTCTGGATGAATTGCTTCCCAAAAAATACATGGCTGGCCACTATTTAAGTTTTAAGCCAAGAAAAAACGTCGAATTGGGATTATTCGAAACTGTGATGTTTTCTCGAGAAAATCACTTCGAATTGCAATACCTAAATCCCATAATTCTTTATAGAACAGTTGAAGCGTTTATAGATAGTCCTGATAATGTCCTGATTGGCCTGAATGGAAAATGGGACTTAATGAATCGCTTGTCATTATACGGTCAGGTAATAATAGATGAATTTAAACTCAGTGAAATTCAAGACCGGTCTGGTTGGTGGGCCAACAAGTACGGTGCTCAATTAGGATTAAAATACATTGATGCCTTGGGTATTGATCACTTAGATCTTCAAGCAGAGTACAACATCGTCCGACCATATACTTATGGGCAAAGCAGAGAACTCGAGAATTTTCCTAAACTTACTGTCTCCAATTACTCACATTATAGCCAGCCCTTGGCACATCCTTTGGGAGCAAATTTCAAAGAATTCGTAATGACCGCACGCTATCCAATTACACCAAAACTTTTAATAAATGGTCGATTGTTAATGGCAGATTACGGAGAAAGCACCATGGATATAAATTATGGCAACGATGTTTTGGTTACTTCTGACCTAAAACCTTCGATCTATAATAACACTATAGGCCAAGGAATAGCTACTCAAGTATTGCAATTAGGAGTAGATATATCGTATGAATTCTTTCATAACTATTACTTCGATCTCCATTTTTTATATCGCAACAAAGACAGTCAAGACAATGCTTTGGACCTTCAAACCACCTATTTTGGAGGTGGAATCCGCGCCAATGTGTCAAATTTGAAGATTGACTATTAATTTATTCGCTTCAAATAGTGACTTTGAGTTTAAAATGTGTCTATTAATTGAGTAATTTTGTTACTCATTAATGTCTGATTGGCAAAAATGATAGAAACACTTATTTCTTCTAAAACTCGGGTCAAAATGCTATTGAAGTTTTTTCTCAATGGCAACACCAAAGGGTATTTAAGGGGTTTGGAACAAGAATTCGGCGAATCTTCTAATGCAATCCGCTTAGAATTGAATCGTTTTGAAAAAGCTGGCATGCTCCGCTCTTATACAGAAGGCAATAAAAAGTTTTTTCAAGCCAACAAAAATCATCCACTTTTTAACGAAGTACACAACATTGTTCTCAAACAAATAGGATTTGACCGAATAATTAATCAAGTCATCACCAGGATGGGTGATGTTCAAAAAGTATATGTTACTGGGGAGTTTGCTAAAGGTCTTAATAGTCAAATTATAGATCTAACCTTCGTTGGAAACATTAATCATAGGTATCTACTAGAACTTTGTAAAAAAGTAGAAAAGCTGATCGGAAGAAAAATAAGGTTTGTGATTTTTGAAACAAATGATGAAATCAATTGGGCCTCTAGAGATGCTGATCCATTGTTGCTTTGGGAAAATGTCTAAAACCACCGAACATATCAATCATTTGTCTAAGGATCAACCTAAATGGTTTGCCGTTTATACGAAGTATAAATGCGAAAAATACATTGTTGATAATTTGAAATCAAAAAACATTGAAGCTTACCTTCCTCTGCTCAATGTCACTAAAAAATATACGAGCAAAATAAAGAAATATCAAGTTCCTTTAATCAACTCATATGTTTTTGTAAAGATTACCAAAGACAACTATCTCAAAGTACTTCAAACGGAGTATGTAATGAATTTTGTGAAAATTCGAAAGAATCTGATTTCAATACCAGAAGAAGAAATTAATCTATTAAAACGAATCGTTGGGGAATATCAAGAATCTATTACCTCTGAGGCAATAGATTGGATTGAAGGCCAAGAGGTCGAGGTGGTAGCCGGTTCGCTTACGGGTTTGAAAGGTAGACTCATTGAAAAGAAAAATAAAAATCGATTTGCTGTGAACCTCAATCATATTGGGATTCAGTTGCAAATCGAAATTGAACCAGGGCTTTTACGCCCTATAAATCATAAGATTCCTGCTTAAAAATTAAGCAAGAATCTGTCTATTGGATTTTTCATAGCATAAGTTGCTTCCGACTTATCATGGGCGGAGCCATATCTGCAAATCAATAGTATACCCAATTTGGTATGTCCGAAAAAAAGAAAGAACGAGTCCTTATAACAGGTGCCGCAGGTTTTTTGGGATCACATCTTTGCGATAAATTTATAGGTGAAGGGTTCGAGGTTATTGGCATGGATAATCTCATTACAGGTGATATGGAAAACATCCAACACTTGTTTAAAAATGAAGATTTTGAGTTTTATCACCACGACGTCAGCAAATTCGTGCATGTTCCAGGAAAACTTGATTATATATTGCATTTTGCATCACCCGCTTCACCTATAGACTATTTACAAATGCCCATACAAACACTCAAAGTGGGCTCTTTAGGAACACATAATTTATTAGGATTAGCTAAAGCGAAAAAGGCAAGAATGTTGATTGCTTCTACCTCGGAAGTTTATGGCGATCCCTTAGTCAATCCACAACCCGAAGAATATTGGGGCAATGTAAATCCGATAGGACCCCGTGGAGTTTACGATGAGGCGAAAAGGTTTCAAGAAGCAATTACCATGGCCTATCATACGTATCATGGATTAGAAACTCGGATTGTCAGAATTTTCAACACCTATGGGCCAAGAATGAGAATTAATGATGGTCGTGCGCTGCCTGCTTTTTTTTCTCAAGCTATTTTAAATAAAGACATTACAGTGTTTGGTGACGGATCACAAACAAGGTCTTTTTGTTATGTTTCTGACTTAATTGAAGGAATATTTAAGCTCTTATTCTCAGATTATAGCCAACCTGTTAATATTGGTAACCCAGATGAAATTTCTATTCTTCAAGCCGCAAAAGAAGTGCTAGAAATAGTTCATAATTCTACATCCCAAATAAGTTTTCATGGATTGCCTAAAGATGATCCTAAGGTCAGAAGACCTGACATTACAAAAGCTAAAAATGTTTTGGATTGGACTCCATTAGTAGATAGAAAAATAGGTTTTTCAAAGACCTACACATATTTTAAAGAAAAACTAGAAAAATGAATATTGCAGTTGTTGGAACAGGATACGTTGGATTGGTTTCGGGAACTTGCTTCGCCGAAACAGGAAACAATGTCGTTTGCATAGACATAGACGAAAGTAAAGTGAAAAGAATGCAAAGTGGTGAAGTCCCTATTTATGAGCCAGGGTTAAATATTTTATTCGAAAGAAATACAAAAGCCGGCAGATTATCATTTACTACATCACTTGAAGAAGGAATTAAAAATGCAGAAGCCATTTTTCTAGCCTTGCCTACCCCACCAGGAGAAGATGGCTCAGCTGATCTAAAATATATTCTTGGGGTGGCAGATCAATTAGGAAAAATAATTACTGATTATAAAGTTATCGTGGACAAAAGCACTGTACCCGTTGGTACTTCCGAAAAAGTCGCAAACAAACTCAAAGAAAACCTTGACCCTTCATTATTTGATGTTGTCTCTAATCCAGAGTTTTTGCGAGAAGGAGTGGCTGTCGATGACTTTTTAAAACCTGACCGAGTGGTAATTGGAACGTCCTCACAAAAAGCGAAAGAAGTGATGATGCGGCTTTATCAACCTTACGTAAGGCAAGGCAATCCAATAATTGTTATGGATGAGCGTTCAGCAGAAATGACAAAATATGCTGCCAATTCATTCTTGGCCACCAAGATCACTTTTATGAACGAAATCGCAAACCTCTGCGAAAAGGTTGGTGCAAATGTAGATCAGGTGCGCATTGGTATCGGAAGCGATACGCGTATTGGTAAAAGATTTTTGTTTCCTGGCATTGGTTATGGAGGGTCTTGCTTCCCAAAAGACGTGCAAGCTTTAGAAAAAACAGCCACAGAAAACGATTATAATTTCAATATTCTTAAATCCGTAATGGCCGTTAATCATAATCAGAAAGTCATTATCGTTGACAAAATAAAAAGCCACTTTGGAGAAAATTTAAGTGAAAAAAAATTCGCAATTTGGGGATTGGCCTTTAAGCCAAATACCGATGACATAAGAGAGGCCCCTGCCCTTTATATAATTAACGAACTTTTAAACTCCGGTGCTTCTGTTAAGGCTTTTGACCCTGAAGCTATGGATAACGTTAAATCAGTTTTGGGTGAAAAAATATCCTTTGCTCAAAACCCCTACGATGCATTAACTGATGCAGATGCTCTTGTTATTTGTACAGAATGGAGTGTATTTAGAACACCTGATTTTGAGAAAATGAATACTCTTTTAAAGAATAAAACCATTTTTGATGGGCGAAATCTTTACGAATTAGATTCAATGAAATCGAGAGGATATTATTACCAAAGCATTGGAAGACCAACCATAAAATAAATGAACCTTGACAAAGAATCACACGTCCGTAGTATTCTAAAAGGCTTGACCTGGAGAGTCATTGCCACAGCTACCATAATTTGCATTGCCTATTTAACCACAGGTGATATTAGTTTAGCCCTAGAAATTGGTGCTATAGAGTTTATTATAAAATTTGTGCTTTATTATTTGCACGAAAGGGCTTGGCAGCTTATACCTCGTGGCACATTTAGAAAACTCTATAGAAAATATATCAATCCATTAAAGTAAAATTCTTTTGGAAGAGCATATACATCCAATTTTTAGTAGACTACTAAGCAAAAAGGACAAAGAGCGATTCCTAAATCAAAAATCAAAAGTATTCTGGTTTACTGGTTTGTCTGGGTCTGGAAAAAGTACGATTGTAGAACGTCTTGAAAAAATTTTATTTGCCAAAGGATATTTTGTCCAAGTTTTGGATGGGGATAACATAAGAAGTGGAATATGTAACAACCTTAGTTTTTCTCTTGAAGACAGAAAAGAAAACATTCGAAGAATTGCAGAGGTTTCTAAACTCTTCTGCGATGCTGGGATCATCTGTCTAAACAGTTTTGTAAGTCCGACCATTGCCATTAGATCCATGGCCAAAGAAATAATAGGTACTCAGAATTTTGAAGAAATCTATGTCAATACCCCTCTTACAGTTTGTGAAAATCGAGATGTAAAAGGATTGTACAAAAAAGCTAGAATGGGCGAAATCAAGGGCTTCACAGGGATCGATTCTCCATACGAAATACCTGTGAATCCAAGTTTAGAGCTTTTAACAGAAAATAAAAGCATCGACAAAACAGTAGAAGAATCTTTGGTATTTATTTACTCTAAAATCACAAACACAAAGCGTGAATTATCATATTAATCATTTAAAAGAATTAGAATCAGAATCTATATTCATCCTTCGAGAAGTTGCAGCGCAATTTGAGAATCCAGTGATTTTATTTTCTGGGGGAAAAGATTCTATTTTAATGACCTACTTAGCAGTTAAGGCCTTTTATCCAGCTAAGGTCCCGTTTCAATTATTACATGTTGATACCGGTCACAATTTTCCAGAGACCTTAGCCTACAGGGATAAGCTTGTAGGAAAATATGGATTAAAGTTAAAAGTAGGTTATGTTCAAGATGCCATAGATGGAGGCCATGTTACCGAAGAAAAAGGAACCAATGCAAGTAGAAATGGCCTTCAAACATTTACGCTTTTGGAGGAGTTAGAGAAAGGGAAGTTTGATGCCGCTTTGGGAGGAGGAAGACGAGATGAAGAAAAAGCGAGAGCCAAAGAAAGGTTCTTTTCTCATCGAGATGAATTTGGTCAATGGGATCCAAAAAATCAAAGACCGGAATTATGGAACTTATTTAATGGAAGAAAACATATAGGCGAACATTTTAGAGTTTTCCCTATTTCCAATTGGACTGAACTAGATGTATGGCAATATCTAGCGGAAGAAAAAGTACCATTACCAAATCTTTATTTTGCTCATGAAAGAATGGTCATTGAAAGAGATGGAATCTTACTCGCTGATAGTGAGTTTATTCCCAAAAAAGAAGGAGAAAAAGCATTTTTAGAAACTGTACGATGTAGAACTATTGGTGATGTAACCTGTACAGGAGTATGGAGATCAACTGCCGAAACGATTGAGGACATTGTACAAGAAATCGCCACTACCCGCATGACCGAAAGAGGAGGAAGATCTGACGACAAACGATCAGAAACTGCAATGGAAGACCGCAAGAAGCAAGGGTACTTTTAACTAATAAGTCAATAAGAAAAACATGTCTAATCATAGTTCAACAGAGTTATTAAGATTTACCACAGCAGGGTCAGTGGATGATGGAAAGTCTACCCTTATAGGTAGGTTGCTTTATGATAGTAAATCCATTTTCCAAGATCAATACGAACAAATTGAAGCGGTATCAGAAAAAAGAGGAGAAGAAGAAGTTAATTTGGCCTTACTCACTGATGGATTAAAAGCTGAAAGAGAACAAGGCATCACAATTGATGTGGCTTACCGTTATTTTTCTACTCCCAAACGAAAATTTATCATTGCAGACACCCCTGGGCATATTCAATATACTCGAAATATGGTCACCGGTGCCTCTACTGCAAATGTGGCTTTGTTGCTTATCGATGCACGAAATGGAGTAATCGAACAAACAAAAAGACACGCAATAATTGCCTCTCTCCTTCAAATCCCACATGTCGTAGTTTGCATCAACAAAATGGATCTTGTAGACTTCAAACAAGAGGCCTTTGATAAAATCCATGATGAATTTGAGGCATTTGCTACAAAGCTTGATGTAAAAGATGTAAGCTTTATACCTGTTTCAGCGTTAAAGGGAGATAACATTGTGGATAGAAGTATAAATATGAGCTGGTATGAAGGACCTACATTAATGTATTACCTCGAAAACGTACACATTTCAAGTGATCATAATTTTATTGATTGCAGATTTCCAGTTCAGCATGTTATTCGACCATATAATGACAAATTTCATGATTACAGAGGCTATTCGGGTAGAATAGCAGGAGGAATCTTCAAAAAAGGCGATGAGGTAGTAATATTACCTAGTGGCTTTTCTACTAGGGTTTCTAAAATAGACTCCTTTGATGGCGAGATGCAAGAAGCCTTCCCTCCACAATCAATCACCTTACTTCTTGAAGATGATTTCGACATCAGCAGGGGTGATATGCTGGTAAGAGTAAACAATCAACCTACCATTAGTCAAGATTTAGAGGTTATGTTATGCTGGTTTGATCATTCCAAACCACTTCAATCAAGAGGAAAATACATGATCAAGCATACATCTCAAGAAGCTCGTTGTCTAGTGAAAGAAATCAGATATAAACTTGACATAAACAGTTTGCATAGAGATCAAGAAAATCTTGAAATAAAAAGTAATGATATTGCAAGAGTAGTCATACGGACTACGAAACCGTTGTTCTATGATAAGTATAGAGAAAATAGAATAACTGGAAGCGTAATACTGGTAGATGAGGGTTCAAACAATACTGTTGCAGCAGGAATGATTATATAAATGATTGCGTCTAAAAATATACTTGTAACTGGAGGGGCTGGGTTTATAGGTTCACATCTAGTTAAGCATTTGGTTGCCAAATACCCAGAGTATACAGTATTTAATCTTGATGCACTACGTTACTCGGGCAACCTTGAAAACTTAAAGGAGGTCAAAGACCAAAAGAACTACAGGTTTTTGCATATAGATATTACGGATTTAGACAGACTCAAAGAGGTATTTGCGCGGCATTCTTTTGATTTCATTATCCATTTGGCAGCAGAATCGCATGTGGACAGATCAATTAAGGAACCCTTTATTTTTTCGCATGTAAATATCTTGGGAACTCAAAACCTTTTGCATTTGGCCAAGGATCAATGGGGAACTAATGCAGACAAACGTTTTTATCATATTAGCACTGATGAAGTTTTTGGCTCATTAGAAGAAACGGGAAAGTTTAATGAAAAAACTCCTTATGATCCTAGATCTCCATATTCTGCTTCCAAAGCTTCGTCGGATCATCTGGTTCGAGCTTACTTTCATACCTATGGTTTACCTATAGTAATATCCAACTGTTCAAACAATTACGGACCAAATCAATTTCCTGAAAAACTCATACCTCTTTTTATAAACAACATCTTAAACAATAAGCCCCTTCCAGTTTATGGTACAGGAGAAAATATTCGAGATTGGCTCTTTGTTCAAGATCATGTACAAGCTATTGATTGCATACTGCATCAGGGTAAAATTGGTGAGACGTATTGCATAGGAGGCAATAACGAATGGACCAACATAGCACTCATAAAAGAACTTTGTGCGCAAATGGACAAAAAACTTCAAAGAAATAACGGTGCCTCAGAAAAGTTGATACAATTTGTAAGTGATCGAGCAGGGCATGATTTTAGATACGCTATAGATTCATCAAAGATTCAAAATGATCTTGGTTGGACTCCAACACATACATTCGAACAAGGTTTGTCAAAGACCATTGATTGGTATTTGGCAAATTCAGCATGGCTGCAAAACGTTACAACTGGAAAGTATCAACAGTATTATGCCGAAATGTATAATTCTAAATAAAGTGATCCAAATTACCTTATGAAAGGAATAATACTTGCTGGCGGTTCTGGGACACGTTTATACCCTATAACAAAGGCTATATCGAAGCAATTAATGCCCATCTATGATAAGCCAATGATATACTATCCCTTGTCCGTTTTAATGCTTGCTGGCATAAGAGAAATTTTAATAATTACTACTCCGGAAGACCAAAACCAATTTAAGCGTTTGCTTAACTCTGGAGAGGAATTAGGATGTACTTTTTCTTATGAGGTACAAGAAAAACCCAATGGTTTGGCACAAGCATTCGTCATAGGTAAAGATTTTATAGGAGACGACGACGTTGCACTAATTCTAGGAGATAACATTTTTTACGGCGCGGGTTTAACAGACTTACTTATTGAAAGTGCCCAAAATAAATCTGGAGCAATAGTTTTTGCTTATCCAGTGAAGGACCCTCAACGCTATGGAGTGGTAGAGTTTGATACCGAAAACAACGTTTTATCTATCGAAGAAAAACCAGAAAAGCCTAAATCAAATTACGCTATACCTGGAATATATTTCTACGACAACAGTGTAGTTGACATCGCCCAAACTTTGACTCCATCAAATCGTGGCGAGTACGAAATAACTGACCTAAACAGGCAATATTTAAGCAAAAAATTACTCAGTGTAAAGCTTATGAAAAGAGGAACTGCCTGGTTGGATACTGGTACCTTTGACTCACTTTCGGATGCTTCAGAATTTGTACGTGTTATAGAAAAGCGTCAAGGATTTAAAATTGGGTGTATCGAAGAGGTTGCCTGGCGCAAAGGGTTTGTAACCTCACAGCAATTGCGCCAAATAGCCACACCATTACATAAAAGTGGGTATGGACAATACCTGTTAGGCCTTATTCAAAATTAGTACTATAATAAAATGAAAAAATTATTCGCACTAAAGATCATTTCAACTCTGATACTTCTTGCACTTTGTACTTCTCTCACGTTTGCCCAAAGAGAAGCAGATCGTGTAAAAAGTGAACTTTCCAAATCCGGCTTGAGAGACGAGGATGTAAGAAAAAGACTTTTAGAAAGAGGTTTTGATGTTGACAATATTGACATCAATAACCCGGCTGCAGTTTTTCAATTTGAGAAGAACCTAAAAGAGGTGATGAAAGAGTTAGAAAAAGAAAAAATTTCTTCTGAGAGTAATGCTTCAGTTATTGATACTATAGATGCAGAACAAGCCAAAATTTTAGCCAAAGAAGGGGAAGAAATCTCTGAGGCCATAGAGGAAGGAGCAACCCTAGAAGAGGCTGTTTCAGAAGAATTGATCGATGCTCAAGACGAAAGTTTGCCTGACGCCATTACTTACGGCCAAGAAATATTTAGATCGCAAAACATAAAGCTTTATCGAAAATCTGAAGATGTCAAACCTCCAGCCTCATATGTGCTTGGTGCTGGTGATGTGGTCACAGTTTCAATTTGGGGGTATTCGGAAGAAGATCTAATTTTTGAAATTAATGATGAAGGATACATCAAACCTGCTGGTATTCCTAGAATATATCTAAAGGGCATAAGACTTTCCAGTGCCCGTCGTTTGCTTATGGATCGTTTCTCCAATTATTATAAGTTTAACGAAAACGAATTTGAAGTAGGTCTAAGCTTTGGTCGAACAATCAACGTCAACATCACAGGTGAAGTGTTTAATTACGGAAACTTCAATTTGCCTGCCATAAATACGGCTTTTAATGCTTTAGTGGCAGCGGGAGGTCCAAACAACATAGGGTCGGTTCGAAACATAACGCTAAAGAGATTTGGCGAACCGGATAAGAACATTGACATCTACAAATATCTACAAGATCCTAGCTACGCGATGGATTTCTTTTTAGAAGAGGAGGATATTTTGCATGTTCCTGTTGCCGATAAATTAGTTACGATAAAAGGAGCGGTTATTCGACCTTTTAAATATGAATTAAAAAGCAACGAGGACCTTGTAGAGTTGCTACAAATTTGTGGTGGCCTAAAAGCAAACGCTTCATTAAAAAACATTCAAATTGTTCGTTTTGCCAATGACGAACAAAAAATCTTGGATATTAATTTAAATGAAGTAGTCAAAACGAACAAAGATTTCGCGCTTCAAAATGGAGATATAATTACTGTCTTTTCCATTCCAGATAATTACGAAAATTTTGCTACTATCAATGGAGCTGTAGACCTACCTGGAAGATATGCCATCGATAAGGATACTAAGATTCATGAGCTTGTAAACCGTACATATTTAAAGGACCACGCATATCTTGATATAGCCTACTTAAAAAGAAAAAATAAGGATAACACAACCTACAGCTACTACAGGATCCCTCTTGGGCAAATCCTAAACAATTCTGCGGATCCAGAAAACATTCGTTTAGAAAATGGGGACGAATTGGTCATATATTCTAAAGCCAGATTCTTGGACAAAGAATCATTCTCCGTTTCTGGTCACGTAAGAGAACCAGGAAGTTTTGAATACGATTTCTCAAACACCCTAACTTTAGCGGATGCGATACTTTTAGCAGGTGGTTCGAAAAAATTTGCCACGGACTTTGCATACATCCGAAGGGTTTCCCCTGATCAACCGGATGAAACCACTTATCTAAGAGTAAACTTAAATGAAGCCATTGAAAATCCAACAAGCGCTGAAAACATACGCATTCTTCCATCAGATAACATTGTAGTTTACGACAAAGCAACTTACAGTCAAAAAGAACAAATTACCATTAGAGGATTGGTACAAAATCCTGGAATATTTAGCTATGACCCAGCTTTACAAATCAAAGACATCATTGAAATGTCAGGAGGGCTAACTTTCAACGCCTCAAGAAAAAGAATAGATGTATACCGTTTGCAAATTTCGGACAACGAAGAGACCAAAACATTGGCAGCCAATCTAATCTTGGACGAACAAAACAACCTTGTTAATGGTGAATATAAACCCATGCCAAATGACATCATTGTTTTCCGACAATCCGCGGAGTTTGAAAACATAAGATTGGTGCAAATTCTAGGAGAAGTGACCTATCCAGGCCAATACGCCATTATCAATGACAACGAAAAACTCAGCTCCATCATTGAAAGGGCAGGAGGCTTGACGGAGGAAGCCTTTCTTCCAGGCATGATCGTGGACAGAAACGATGCAGGTATTGGCAAAATCAGTCTCAATGCGGATAGAAAAATATTCAAAGATTCAGAGCAAAATATTGTAGTGAAAGCTAACGACGTTATAGTGATTCCTAAAACCAACGATTTGGTAACGATTGAAGGCGTAACCAATGGCAAAAGAGTTGTCGTCCCTTTTGTAAAAAACAATTCTGCGCTGGACTATGTACAAAACTATGCAGGAGGTGTTCTGGATGAGATAGGTGATAAAAGAAACATACTGGTGAGATATCCAGATGGACATTTCCAAAGTCCAAAAAAGAGGTTCCTTTTCTTTTGGAAATACCCTCAGATAGAACCGGGTTGTTACATACAAGTACCGTCCAAAGCTCCTAAAAAAGAAAAAGAGGGTAGCAAAACAGATTGGGGTGATATTTTAGAAAAAACAGTCACTCAAGCGACTGCTCTATTAACCCTAATTTTACTTGCTCAAAGAATCGATTAATGGCATTAATGCCATCACATTAGTTTAGTTATTAGATTCAAGCCATGACAAACGACAACTACACACCACATTCGGACGAAATAACCCTCAAGGATTTAATTCTTAAAATCCATGAATTTTTTTGGGAGGTTGTGAAGAGATGGTATGTGATTTTTATACTTTTTATTCTTACTGCCAGTTATTTTTTCTTTAACGTTTATACTACTCCAACAACATATCCTGCCAAACTAAAATTTATGATAAGCGATGACGGAGGTGATAATTCAGGAATGAATATGATCTTAGGGAGCATTGGCTTAGGAGGCATTGGTCAAAAAGGACAATTGGTGGGATTAGAAAAAATCATGCAACTGTTCAAAACCAGAGCAGTAATTGATAGAGCCATGTTATCATTACATGAAAAAAATGGAAAAGTTGACCTCCTAGCTAACCATATCATTGAAGAAATTACTTTCTCCAAGTTGTTGGATGATTATGGTCCCGCAAGTTGGAGTAAAAAACTAGATGGTTTCGATAATTTCTCATTCTCATCCAATACAAATATTGATTCCTTAAAAGAACATGAAGAAATAATTCTTAAAATACTTTATGACAACATTGTTGGGCATCACGAAAGAGAATTAAACCCTATGGTTTATAGCGCATTGGATGAAAATTCTGAAATAATAACCTTATCCGTTATTACTGAAACACAAGAATTATCACTTGTTTTGCTAAATGCTATTTATAATCAACTCAGTGAGTTTTTTATAAACAAAGCCATCGAGAAACAGCAAAAAACATTTGATGTCATTTCCTATAAAACAGACTCAATAAAAAATGCTCTAAGAAGTGCAGAATTTCAACTGGCTGATTTTAAAGATCGCAATCGAAAACTTGTTACAGTTAAAGGATATTTGAAAGAAACCAAACTTGAACGAGAGGTAAACATATTAAATGTCATGTATGCCGAATCCATTCGTAATTTAGAGGTAGCGGATTTTGCACTGAGAAGAAGAAAACCATATATTCAGTTGTTGGATTCTCCAATGCGGCCATTGACAGGAATTGGCAAATCAAAGAAAAAAGCCTTGGCTTACTCCTTTTTAATTGCAGTCGTTTTAGGCAGCCTTATAATAATTATTAGAAAAATTTACAAGGACATCATGTCCTCTTAGTAAAAGACCTTTGCTAAAAAACCTAAATCCCAACACCATTAAACAAATCACCGCTAATTTTAGCTGGTTGATGGTCGACAACCTACTTAAAGTTGGTGTTGGAACCATAATGAGTATTTGGATTGCTCGATGGTTGGGACCAGAACGGTTTGGTATTTATAGTTATGCCGTCATATACGCGTCATTCTTTTATGTTCTTATAGGACTAGGAATACGTAAAATTGTAGTGCGAGAATTATCGAAACCTAATGCTAATAATAATCAATTAATAGGAACTTCCTTCTTTTTAATGTTGTCCTCTGCAGTATTAATGACTGTATTATGTCCTTTGAGTGCATTTCTCTTTTCTTCATCAAGCAAATTTTCAATTTTGCTAATCTCTATCATGAGTAGTGGATTTATTTTTCGTGCTTTTGAAACAATCGCTTATTACCATGAATCAAAAACCCAAATGAAATGGGTTGTGATTTTTTCAACTATCGCCTTTTTCACTGGAACTTTGATCAAAATTGTTGCCTTACTTAATAATACTTGGGTTTACTGGTTTGTTACGGCAAATATGTTAGAACTTGCTCTTGGAAGTTTATTGTTAGTTTTTGTGTTTCCTAAATCGATTGGTCGTTGGAAAAATTTACAATTCGATTTTTCAACAGCCAAAAGGTTGCTAAAAGAATCAATGCCTTTGGTTGTTACTGCAGTAGCCGTGAAACTATATACTGACATCGATCAGGTTATGATTAAGAATATGTATAGCATCAGTGAAACTGGTAAATATGCTATTGCTGCCAAATTTTCAAAAATTTGTAGTTTTCTTCCTTCTGCAGTGTTTGTTTCCGTATTTCCCAACCTAGTAAAATCCAGAGATTACAATCATTCCTTGTACAAAAAAAAGCTTCAAAAACTTTACAACCTTTGTTCTTTTAGTGGATATGGCTTTGTAATATTTTTCATGCTATTTAGTGATTTTATAATCCAAGTTTTATTGGGTGCTGAATACAAATCTTCATCATTTTTTCTAAAAATATTAATTTGGAGTACAATTTTTGGTTCCTTAGGTGGGGCCAGATCCCTCTATCTTATTTCAGAAAATCGTACTAATCTGTATATGTATAGTGTATTAATAGGATGTGTAATAAACATATTTTTAAACTATGTTTTCATTCCAATTTATGGTGGAATAGCAGCTTGTTGGACCACATTAATAACCACTTTTATCGCAGGAATAGGTTTTAATTTCTTCATTCCCGAATTAAGAGAAACTGGATTTATGCAATTAAAAAGTTTGGTTTACCCCAAATTCTGGATTTAATTAAGTGATATTGAAATCCGAAAAGAAGGTACTGTTCATTCATCACGGAGCTCACGACGGAGGGGCTCCACTAAGTATGCTATATACTATGCAGGGATTAAAGAAAGCCGGGTATACATGTACAGCAGGTCTCAGAAGTCCTTCAAAAGAACTCAATACGCTTTACAATAAAGCTGGGTTTGCAACTATAGATATGCCTTGGATTCCCAAATTAATTACATGGTCAGGAAGTGAAGGTAAAACGTTAAATCCCTATATATGGTTTACTCTTGCCCATGCTGCATTGGTCTGGAAGTATGCTCAAAATAAGACAATAGGACTACTTAGAAAGCATCAATTCAATATTGTCCACCTTAATTCGGTGGCGCTTTCTAACCCTGCCCAAATTCTAAACCAGCATAACATTCCATACATATGGCACGTAAGGGAAAACGCCCCATCCAGAAAAGGTAAGCGCTATCAATTCATTAAAAAGAATCTTCTTAATGCGAAAGAAGTAATCTTCTTGTCTAAAGCTGAACAAGAAGCATGGACAGGAGAAACGAAACATGGAACTGTGGTAAGCAATTTCATTGATTTTAAAAAATTTAATGAAATAAAAGATAGTATTGAACTTCGCCAAAAACTAAATATTAAGCCGAATCAAAAAATAATTCTATATGTGGGTGGCTTAAGAAGTCATAAAGGGATTATTCCTTTGTTGCAAGCTCTTAGTTATGTTCGAAAAAAGAAAGTTTCGGATTTTGTTTGTTTGATGCCTGATACAATACTTAAAGAATCGATAAAACCAAACCGATTTCAAAAACAAGTATTCTATTTAATAAACAACTTAAACCTTAGAAAAAATATAAGAAGGCTTCCTTTTAATCCTGACATACGTGATTTGTTCGCTGTTTGCGATACATTAGTTTTTCCAGCAACAAAAAGTCATTTTGCGAGACCAATCATTGAAGCATCAGCTATGAAAAAACCGAGCATAGCATCCAACCTTCCTGTATTAGACGAATTAATCATTGATGAAAAAACTGGATTATTAGCAAAAGTTAACGACCCTATTGATCTTTCCGAAAAGCTTATATCCTTGATAACCAATCCAGAAAAAAGTAAAAAACTCGGTGAAGAAGCTTTCAATTTTGCCTTCCAAAATTTTGAACAAGAAAAGCAGATGCAAAAAATTATTTCTTTATACCAAAATCTAGCTTGAGAACCGATTCACCAAAGGTTGTTTTTGTCTATTATGCTCTACTGCACTACAGACAATCCCTATTTGACTTTCTATCGGAATCAGAAAAAATAAAGTTCCATATCATTTGTGGAAAGAAAAGTCAATTTCCAGATTCTAAGTATTACAATTCTAACAAGCCCAATGTTACTTACGTTAAAAATAGATTTTTTAAATTTTTGGGATCACTGTTTTATATTCAGACCCCTGTGATTAAAGCGGTGAAAAGTTTGGATCCCCATAAAGTTGTTTTACGTGGGGTCAATCCACAGATTGTTTCAATGCTTTATCTATTTCTTTGGCTAAAAGTTTTTAAACCACAAACTAAAATTTATTGGTGGGGCCATGGTACCCTCGGAAACCAAGGGGGCTTTGGGCGTAGGTTTCGCAAATTCTTTTATAAAAGATCCGATGGCGTATTGCTTCAAGGGAATAAAGGGATCGCCCTACTCAAGGGTATCAATATTCCTGAAGATAAAATCCATGTAGTTGGAAACAACATGAATGATGATTCCTTAGGCTATAAAACTCAAAAGATTGAAAACAAACAGGCCGATCAAAAAATAAGCCTAATCTACGTTGGTAGATTAGTTGAACAAAAAAGAGTTGATCTTCTCTTAGAGGCTTGTCTAAGACTTAAAGAAAACAAACACCTCTTTTCTTGTTGCATAATTGGTGAGGGACCAATCAGTACTGATTTAAAGGAATATGTTACTCATCATGGTTTATCAGAGGAAATAAATTTTACTGGAGCGCTTTACGAAGAAGCCCTGACTCCATATTTTTTGCATGCAGATCTTCTCATAATGCCAGATTATGCAGGACTTTCTTTAATACATGGTTTGTCTTTTGGCTTGCCCTTTATCACATCAGATGATTTTAACTTCCATGGTCCAGAAATCGAAGTATTGCAACGAGAAATTAATGGATCTGTATATAAAAAGGACAATGTTGAAGACCTCGTAGATAAGATTTTGTTTTGGCATAATAAAATGAAGAGGAAAAATAACATTGCAGACGACTGTATTGCAAGTATTCATGATTATTCAACAGAATTTGTTGGGAACAACTTCATAAATGTATTGGCTAATTAGTCCAAACGAAAACTTGAACTATTATAAAATTTCGACACATAATGATTGACGAATTAAAAAGTAAAAAGAAAAAAATTAGTGTAACTGGCTTGGGTTATGTTGGCCTCCCTTTGGCCTTAGAATTTGCAAAACACTATGCTGTGATAGGTTTTGACATCAATGAAGAAAGAGTGAAAATGATGCAAAATGGCAAAGACCCAAGCAAAGAACTGGATGACTCTGCTTTCGAAAATTGTGACATTCTTTTCACCTCTAATGCGGAAGATTTAAAACAAGCTCATTTTCATATTATTGGAGTGCCAACTGATATCGATGACAATAAAGTACCCAATCTTAAACCACTATTAGGCGCTAGTGAAAGTGTAGGAAAATCCCTCAAACAAGGGGACATCGTCGTATACGAAAGCACCGTTTACCCTGGATGCACTGAAGATGATTGTGTGCCAATTTTAGAAAAACACAGTGGACTCAAAGGAAACCAAGACTTCAAATTTGGCTACAGTCCCGAGAGAATCGTGCCTGGTGATAAGGTGCGCACCCTAACAAAAATTCTAAAAATAGTAAGTGCCTGCGACGAACCTACGCTTAATGTTATTTCTGAAGTTTATGGTTCTATCATTGAAGCTGGTTTGTATAAAGCAACTTCTGTTAAAGTAGCAGAAGCCGCTAAAGTCATTGAAAACACTCAAAGAGACATTAACATTTCGTTGATGAACGAGTTGGCCATAATTTTTGACAGAATTGGCATAGATACCAATGAGGTGATTGAGGCTGCAGGGTCCAAATGGAATTTTCACAAATATACTCCTGGACTAGTAGGAGGTCATTGTATTGGTGTTGATCCGTACTACCTCATGCATAAATCCAAACAAATTGGGCACGATCCTCAAGTTATTGCCGCAGGAAGAAGGGTAAATGATTACATCCCTCATTTCATTGCCAAAAAAGTAGTCACTTCCCTGATTGAAAACAACAAAAATCCTGGGGACAGTAAAGTGCTCGTAATGGGTGTAACGTTTAAGGAGAATGTATCTGACATTCGAAATTCAAAAGTTGCTGATTTAATTAAAGAACTCATGGATTACTCTCTTAATGTACATGTCGTAGATCCATATGCTTCTTCTAATGAAGTGGCACACGAATATGGAATTAGTATGATAGAAAAGCCGGAAGGCAACTATGATGCAATTCTAATTGCAGTAGGACATGATGAATATAAAAGATTGAGTAAAGAGGATTTACAAAACCTTTGCAAAGATTCTTTACTTCTATTCGATATAAAGGGGATAAAAGAATCTGAATCATTCGAAAATTATTGGAAACTATAGGACCGATACTAATTATCTTCATTTTTTACTATCGTAAATATCAATACTGTGAATTTTAAATATCGTTTGTTCAATTTCTCTAAACTGGCTAATTCCGACACCTTAGCCATGCAAGGTCTACATCCTTTGGTAAAAGACTTTGGATATCTACCTTTTACAGGGTCAGCTTTGAGTCCTTCTGCAATTTCAACAGTATTGAATGATATTGTGATTAATAATCGAAAAGACATTATTGAATTCGGATCTGGCATATCAACTCTGGTAATTGCTAGTTTATTGAAATCCAACAATATTAAGGCATCCTTCATTTCTGTTGATGAGGACAAAATTTGGTTAGAATTAATTCAAAGTCAATTAAACAAATTTGACTTGATTAAATTTTGTGATTTGAAATATGCCCCTGTAAAAAAGAACTCTAATGGAAATTCTTGGTATGACTATGATAAATTAGCTGGAATAAAAACTTTGGATTTAATCCTTGTTGATGGTCCAAATGCAAAATTTCAAAATTCAGAAAACATTCGAAAAAATGCGTTCTCTTTTATAGAAAATAGACTTAACGAAAATTTCTCAGTATTTCTAGATGATTGCAATCGACCTTCTGAATTTCAAATATTGAAAAATTGGTCTAAAAAGCTCAATGCCAAAGAATTGCTTTTATATCAGCATCTTGGTGTACTATTAAAAGGCAAACACTTCAACATTGCCCTTCTGTAGATTCGAAAATTTTTGCAAAAAAGATACTTTATGGAAAAAATTCAAATGGTTGATCTTCTTAGTCAATATAAAACTGTCCAAGAAGAAATGAACGCGGCAATCCTTGATGTAATTCAATCGACAAGATTCATCAAAGGCCCTGTTGTACATAAATTCGAAAACGACTTAGCCAAGCATTTGGATGTCAAACATGTTATCTCTTGTGCAAATGGAACAGATGCATTACAAATCGCCTTAATGGCATTAGGTCTTGAACCAGGTGACGAAGTCATTGTCCCTGCATTTACCTACGCCGCAACGGCGGAAGTCATTGGACTTTTAAGGCTGCATCCTGTTATGGTGGATGTTGACTTTGATTCTTTTAATACCACTGCGGCATTAGTAGAGGGAGCCATTACTTCCAAAACAAAAGCAATTGTCCCAGTGCACCTTTATGGTCAATCTTCAGATATGGAAGATTTAATGGCCCTAGCGAGAAGAAAAAATTTATATGTAGTTGAAGACAATGCACAGGCCATCGACTCTACGTATACTTTTAAAAATGGTACTCAAATTAAGACCGGTACCATTGGTGATATAGGCTGTACTTCTTTTTTTCCATCCAAAAACTTAGGATGCTACGGAGATGGTGGCGCAATGTTTACGAATAATTATGAATTTGCTCGAAAACTTCAAATGATTTCAAATCATGGACAAGAAAAGAAATACCATCACTCGATGATTGGTGTTAATTCTAGATTGGATGCCCTTCAAGCTGCCGTTTTGAATATTAAACTAAAGTATCTCAATCAATACTCTACGTCCAGACAAAATATCGCTGAGAGGTATGATGAGGCATTCAAAAATATTGAGCAACTTTTAATACCTAATAGAAGCCAACATTCTTCGCATGTATTTCATCAATATACTCTCAGAATTACGGATGGACGAAGGGACGAATTAAAAGAGTATTTACAAAATCATGGCATACCCTCGATGATTTACTACCCCATCCCACTCTACAATCAAAAAGCCTTTCAAGATTATCATGATGGTACATTATTGCCTAACACAGAAAAGCTTTGTAAAATGGTGTTGTCTCTTCCTATACATACAGAGATGAAAGAAGAAACTTTAGAGTTTATTGTTTCAAAGGTTCAAACCTTTTTTAACTCATAATCTCATAATGGATAACAAACAATACTTTGCTCATGAAAGTGCTGTAATTGATGAAGGTTGCACCATTGGTAAGGGTACAAAGATTTGGCACTTTAGCCATATAATGCCGAATTGCATTTTGGGTGAGAATTGCAACATTGGACAAAACGTCGTCATTTCTCCTGAAGTAGTCCTCGGTAAAAATGTAAAAGTTCAAAACAATGTTTCGATCTATACAGGAGTAACGTGCGAAGATGATGTGTTCTTGGGCCCATCAATGGTCTTTACCAATGTTATAAATCCCAGAAGTGCTATAAATAGAAGGGGCCAATACCTTAAAACGAATGTTGGTTTAGGAGCATCTATTGGTGCAAACGCCACTATCGTTTGCGGAAACGACATAGGCAAATTCGCATTTATTGGTGCTGGTGCTGTGGTTACGAAAGAAATACTTCCTTATGCCTTAGTTGTTGGAAATCCAGCCAAACAAATTGGTTGGATGAGCGAATATGGACACCGCTTAACTTTTGATCACAATGATCAAGCGGTATGTCCTGAATCAAATGAAAAATACCTACTTGCCGATGGTAGGGTTAACAAAATAAACGAATGAAGAATTTTGTATTAATTGGAGCTGCTGGATATATCGCACCCCGTCATATGAAAGCCATTAAAGAGACGGGAAATAATTTGATTGCCGCGCTTGATCCAAACGATTCTGTCGGAATCATTGACAGCTATTTTCCTGAAGCAGATTTTTTTACCGAATTCGAACGGTTTGATAGACATTTAGAAAAGTTGAAACGCTCTGGAACAAAAATCGATTACGTAAGCATTTGTAGTCCAAATTACCTCCATGATGCCCACATTAGATTTGGCTTAAGGTTGGGTGCAGATGTAATCTGCGAAAAACCCATAGTGCTAAATCCTTGGAACATAGATGCACTCCAAGAACTAGAGGCTGAATACCCAGGGAATGTTTATAATATTCTTCAACTAAGACTGCACGAAAGTGTCATCGCACTTCGTAAAAGAATCTTAGCGGAACCGAATAAGAGGCATACTATTAAGCTCAAATACTATACCTCTAGAGGCAAATGGTATCATCATAGTTGGAAAGGAAATCTTGGCAAATCTGGTGGAATCGCAACAAATATTGGAGTACACTTTTTTGACATGCTGACATGGATCTTTGGGGATGTTCAAGAAAATCATGTAACTCGACATGAAAAATCCATCGCCTCGGGAAATCTGATTTTGGAAAGAGGAGATGTCGATTGGGTTTTAAGTGTGGATTACACCGAAATTCCAGAACACATAAGAGCCACTGGCGCAAGAACTTATCGAGCGATACATATCGGTGATGAAGAATTTGAATTTAGTGGAGGCTTTACTGAACTACATACCAAAAGTTATCAAGATATTCTTGATGGCGGCGGCTTTAGAATTGGGGAGGCCAGAAAAGCAATTGAAATTGTCAAGGATATAAGGAATTATTTGAATTAATCAATCTAAAACTGATTTGAAACAAACAGAACTCCTTATTTCAAATTTCGTAATCACTGGAATTCGAGTTCTAGCTTTTATTTTAATAGGTTTTTTTCTAACTCGAATTCTGGTCAATCAACTAGGGCTGGAATTATTCGGGTTGTTTACTACATTAGGTGCATCTGGGATGCTTCTTACCATGTTTACAAATATTCTCCAATTAAGCATTGCTCGAGAATTAGGAATACGTGTGGGAGAAAGTGATTCGAATAAACTCCAAATTGCTTTTTCCTCCTCGTTTTATATCCAATTAATTTCTGGTATTCTTGTTTTTTTTGCTGGATTTTTGTTTTCTCATGTTATTGTTGATACACTGACAATACCAGTGGGGTATGAAAAAACAACTAGAATATGCCTTATTCTTACATTTATACAATTCTCTATAGGAATTGTAACTAGTACATATGGTGGTATCCTAAGAGCCCATCAACACTTAAAAACAATTGCATATCTACAATTGGCCAATAAAATCCTAGTTTTTATTAGTGCAATACTATTGATCTACTGGAAAACTGATAAACTAGTGTTTTTTGTAGTCATGAATCTGGTTGCATTCATTATTCTTCAATTAGCTACTGCTTTAATAGCTATAAAAAGATTTCCTCAAGCTAGACCTTTAATGAACTTGTTCTGTTGGGATACAACAAAATCAATTTTCAGATATGCTTCCTTAGCACTAATTGGAGGAATTGGAGGTCAAATTAGAAGAAACGGAGTTTCCGTAATTCTCAATGTATACTTTGGTAATATTGTAACCGCAGCAAATGGAATAGGAATAAGGCTTTCTAACCTAGTTGCACAGTTTGTCGGTTTAATATCTCCAGTTATTCAGCCTGCTATGAATGCAAATACTGGATCAGGTAACAAAACTTATATTGAAAGACTTATACCACTTAGCAGCATTATAGGAATTGCCGTAGTTTTCCCTATAGTTATTCCTCTTGTTTTTGAAACCAAAACTATTTTGCACTTTTGGTTACGAACAGAGTTGCCTGAAAATGCTGTTCTGTTTTCTCAACTCCTTGTAGTTTCACTAGTTGTTACAATGATCAGTAAAGGACATGCCATGGCTCTTCATGCGAATGGAAACATTGGTTGGTTAACTTTTATAAATCAAACACTTGTTATTGCCGGAATTACAATTGCCTCAATGTATGCCTGTTCCAAATTAACAAATCCCTGGCTACTTCCTGTTGGTGAACTTATTGGCTTAATCCTTGCAACAAGCTTTTGGCAACCTTTTTGGGTTTCGAAAAAATTAAATCTTTCGGTATCTTCTTGGTTTAGATATACTCTTTTGCCAAGCTTTTTAATCCTTAGTTTAAACCTAATTATGGTTTATGTAGTATTCTTATTTCTTGCCCCTGGGTTAGTAAGGGCAGTAATTTTGGGCTTTTTAAGTTGTTTGATCTGCTTTACAGTTCTCTGGTATTTGGGTTTTGATCAATCAGATAGAACTTTATTAAAACAATATATTCAAACCAAGTTGACTTAAATGCTATTAAAACCTCTATTAGTATTTTTAATACAATTGTTTAAAAAATTTAAAAACAAGCTTTATCCGTATTATATTTCTCTAATGTCACAAGTCATTAGCGATGATTTATTATCCTGTGGAAAAGGATTAAAGATTTATTTGCCTTGTCATATAACGGGAAGGAAATCGATTGAAATAAAAAATAATGTCCATATAAACAAATACTCAGTTATACAGGGTTCAGGTGGTCTCGAAATCGGAAACAATGTGCACATTGGACCAAGGCTAACCTTGTATACCTCTTCACATAACTATAGGGGAAAAGCATTACCTTATGACAACACTGTTATTAAAAAGAAAGTGGTTATAGAAGATAATGTTTGGATAGGTGCTTGTGTAACTATCTTGCCAGGAGTTACAATAGGTGAAGGAGCAATTATTGCGGCAGGAACAGTTCTTGTTAAAGATGTTCCACCTTTAAAAATAATAGGAGAAGAACACATTATTAAAGAGATATCAAAAAGAGACACACAGCTCTATCAAAGATTAAAGGCAAGTAAAAGTTTTGGTGGTGTAGGTGGAAAACTTATAAAATGAAATATTTAAAATCCTTGTTTCTATCATTAATAGGGAAGTATGCCCCAAGTTGGACTAATAATTTGTTTTTTAAAAAGAGAATTCAAACGCTTCAAAAATCATTAGAAGGCTTTGAAGTTAGATCGGGTGAAAAAATAAAAATAAATTCTGTTGATATGAGAATGATCACCCTCTCAAATAATATCAAATTAATTGGACATAAAGCGAGTCCTGCAGAATCAAAAGTTTTTCAACAAACCGCCTCAAAATTTAATTTAGATTCTTCCTTCGTTAAGATCCTTCTTGATACAGTTACACGATATATTTATCCTCATGCAGATGTAGCCACGTTACAAATGAATATCCCTAAAAATGAGAGACAACTATTTCATCCACAACATGTCAACTTTATTCAAGAAGAGGAACAACTTTCGGATACAGAAAAAAAATCTATTGAGGAAATTTTTAAACCCCAACTCGGTTGGAAATGTATGGATATTGGAAGCTTCTTAGGACATGGGGCAACCAAACTAAGGGAAAAAATTGGACCAGAGGGCAAACTGATTTGTGTCGAAGCCTCTAAACACAATTCCTTAGTTATTAAAAAGCAAATGAACCTTAACTCATTTGATAATGTTATCGTAAAGTTTGCGGCAATTTGGCATACCGAAAAAGAGTTTATTACTTTTAATCTAACTCACAGGCAAGGAAATGCTATCGACAATAGTGTTGTGAAAGGCACAAACACAATTGATGTTCCAACTGTATCCATAAAAAGCTTAACTCGAGAACTGGGTCAACCTGCAGACTTCGTCTCATTAACCGTAAATGGGGCTGAAGTTGAAGCCTTGGAGGGGTTGAAAAAAATGAAAAAATCCAACCTCCCGAAAAGAATAGTGGCTCCCGGATGGTATCCAACAAATGGTGTATTGCGCTCAACCCTTATCGAATCAATACTTTCCGAATTAGGGTATAATTATGTCACAACTCGTGGCCACTTAACGATCGCTTGGCTCTAATGAGAACCCCGAATAAAATAGAAAGAGTGCTAAAAAGGCTAAGTAATGAGCCACCTATAAACAACTTCAAAAGAATAAAAGTTAGATTAGGTATTAATGATTTTACGGAAATTGAAGAATATGTTTGGTGTCTTTCAACTGGTAGAGTTGGTACACAAACTATTTCAAAACTTCTTCAGTTAAACTCCAATGTTCTTTGTAAACATGAACCCCAACCCGTTTTGTTTGGCTTGAGTAAAGAAGCTTATAACCTTAATAGTGGTAAAAACAATCCAATTATCAATGAAGCCATACAAATGGCTAGAGGGCGTCTTCAGGGCTTAAATCAAAAAGCTTACATCGAGACTAGTCCTCATTTGACTTTTCTAGCTCCACATCTTTTACGAGTTTTTCCAAACTCCAAGTTTATACATATCATTAGAAATCCTGTAAAAGTTGTCCAAAGCGGATTAAAAAGAAAATGGTATAACGGAAACACCATAGATCATTGGAGGATCAATCCAAGAAATGGTGACGAAATAGAGTCTAGTTGGAATGAATGGTCTCCTACTAAAAAAAATATTTGGTCTTGGGTAGAGACAAACAATTGGATTCAAGAGTTTTTCGAAAAATTACCAAAGAGTAAAAAAATGGTGCTCAAAAGTGAAGATTTATTTTCTGCTGATGAACATACCATCAAGAATGTTTTTCAATTTGTAGGAGAAACAACACCGAAGAAACAAGAGATTGAAGCCATACTTGGGAAAAAGTATAATGCGAGTTCTGGTTCCACAAACTCGAAAAAATTATCCCAAGAAGATGTTGAGTTTCTTTATTCGATTGGTAGAAAGACCTTACAAAGGTATAATTACAAAATTGACAAGTCGCTAACGTCTTGAAACAAGTTTTAGAAGTCACCCTCTCTAAATTAGGCATTCAAGAAAAGAAACATACTCTTTCTTGGGTACTTGACGAAATACTTGGTTTTGATATTCAATGGAAAATAATGGATAGACCTGAGATAAAGATTGAACTTAGTGGTAGTGACAAAAAATTACTTTTAAGTGATTCTGTTTTTCAATATCTAAATGACCATTGGTTAGAATCTAATTCAATTCCAAAACTGGATTTAGTCCCTTTTCAACTTGAATTAGAATCCAAAAAAATAAATTCAATTTCTCTTTTTCAATTGAATAAACATCCCATAGAGTTAGTTGATTCTAATCAAATAAAGTTAAACTTCGATTTATTTGGAACAATTTTCTTTTTAATCTCTAGATACGAAGAAGCGGTTTCCAATTCTCTAGATAAGCATCAACGATTTTTATCGACTCATTCAATCTTACAAGACACTGATTTAATTGAGAAACCTATAGGAAATGAATACATTGATTTTTTATGGAGAGCAATGGAATATTTATGGCCAGAACTTATTAAAAAAACAAGAACATTTAGACTATTGCCAAGTCATGATATTGATCATCCATCTTATTACTGGAATAAATCATTGGCTACAATTGGAAAAAAAAGTCTTGGAGATATTTTAAAGCGTAAAAAAATCACTCTTGGTATTTCTCGCTTTTACAATGGATTATTAAGTGCTCTCGATAAGAATTATTCTGATTTATTTGATTTGACAGACTGGATTATTGATCAGTCAGAAAAAAACAATACGAAATCAGCATTTTACTATATCCCCATAAAAACACACGAATATGATCCTGGAATGCCTATTGATCATTGTTTAGTTTCGGATCAATGGGGAAAAATCCATTCAAGAGGTCACGAAATTGGATATCATCCCGGATATATGACTTATAATTCGCCTGAGTTGTTGAAAAGAGGATTGAATGTTTTAAAAAATCAATTGGAAAAATTAAATATTAATTATGCTCATATTGGTAGTAGACAACATGTATTGAGGTGGAAAACTTCTACAACCGCTCGATTTCTAGATAACTTAAAAATTAAGTACGACACCACTTTGGGTTACGCAGATAAAATCGGTTTTCGCTGCGGTGTGTGTTATGAGTTTCCCATGTATGATTTAGAGAATAGAAAATCATTGAAATTAATTCAAAGACCATTAGTTGTGATGGATGTCACCGCTCTAGATTCAAAGTATATGAATTTAGAGCTATCCGAAGCGTATGATAAAATTGTAAAACTAAAACGCTCTTGTCAAAAACATGCTGGAGATTTTACCATTCTTTGGCATAATACAGAGTTGTTAACTGAGCCGAAAAAAGAACTTTATAATCAAATATTACATGCCTAAGTTGAAAGTAGTTTACATACATCATTCTTATTATTTTGGTGGTTCTAGTAAGAGTCTAGGTCTTTTAATCTTAGAATTGTTAAAAAAAAATATTGAGGCTCATATTATTTGCCCTGAAGGACCTGTTGTTGATTATTTTAAAAACAATATCACTCCAAACGTATATCCGCTCCGCCAAAGATCTTTCCCAATTACCTTACCGATCGTCCATCAAAAATTTGGATATTTTCATTTCATAAGAAACTTAAGAAATAAGCTATACCAACACAGAGTAATTAAAGTTTTAAATGAGATCAAACCTGATTTAGTTCATTGCAATGAATGGGGTTTGGCAGACATAGCCAAGCAGTGTAAATTAAATGGCTATCCTGTTGTTGTTCATGCTAGGACAATGCCAGAACCGAAATACTGTAGAGTAACTAATTATTCCATTGCAAAACTAAAAAAATATTGTGATCATTTAATTTGTATCACGGGTAGTGTTCAAAATGCGCTAAAAAGTATATCCAAAAGCAGTATTGTATACAATCCAATTGAAAATATAAAGCCTGAGAAATCTTTTAATAAAGAGAAGACCAATTTAAATTTTCTCTCATTATCCGCAATACAAAAGAACAAAGGTGTATTTGATATTTTAAAAACAGCTCAAAAGCTTGAAAAAGACAAAAGAATAAAAATTAATATCGCAGGAAAAGTAAGCCCAATAGACGTAAAAAATTTGTCTTTGATAAAAAAGACAAAACTTAAGTTTGGAATTTTACATAATGATTCAAATGTGTTCCTTAAAATGATTGAGGATAACAAAATTCGAAATGTTGAACTATTGGGTCATATTTCAGATATTTCTTCGATATTAAAAAACACAGACGTTCTAATCGCTCCTATGCACCTAAATGCGCCACCACGGAGTGTTGTTGAAGCTGGAATTTTTGGTATCCCATCCATTCTATCTATGAAAGACAAAGTAGAAGATGTAATCGAACACGAAGTAAATGGAATTTTAATCGATGAACAGTCTCCAGATCAGCTCACAGAAGCGATCCTAAAGCTTGCTAACGATTCAAATCTCAGACAGCGTTTGGGACAGGAGGCTAGAAAAAAATTTGAAGTCAACAACAACCCAGAAATTATTGCCACCCAAGTATTTGAAATATATAAATCTGTTTTAAACAAATCTTGAAGCAAACTAAAAACATTTTAATAATTATTAATGGCTATAGCTCAACGGGTGTTGGAGAACAATTTCTTGGGTCCATGCTTAGCGGATATACCAATAACAATATTTATAGATATTCAATAATACCTAGTCCTCCCAACAAAACCAAAGAACTCTACAAGTACAATCCATATTTTTATGAATTCAAATCATCGGTCCTTCCCGTTGTATCTTCATTAAAATATTGGAGGTTTAAAACAAAGCATATAAAACCTTGTATCAATCAAATAGTCGAAATAATTGAACAAAATTCGATCGATATCGTCTGGGTGTTTCTTAATAGTTATTGTACCATACAAATCGCAGCAAACCTAAAAAGTCGTCTTTCTATACCTATGGTTTCGCATATTTGGGATTCTCCCGAATATCTGACCAAAAGCATTAAACTTGGAAAAAGTGCCAATCAAGATTTGTTGAAAAATTTTGATCATGCTATGAAAGCAAGTTCAAAAAGCATAACGGTCAGCGATTATATGAGTAGTCTGTACTCAAAAAAATACAATCACCCTTCTGAGCCTATGGTTTTTTGTCCTCCAAAATCTACCTGGCATTCTTTTAGACAAAAAACCAAGCAAAACGAAATTTGCATTGTTTTTGCCGGGTCCTTATACGCCTACAAACCCTGGAACGCTTTTCTTGATTCAATAGAAAGCAATCAGTATAAGTTGAGAGGAAAAAAAATAACTGTTACTTGTATTGGCAATGTTTCAAGGTGGGCAAAAAAAAGAAAGTGGGTTAACTATTTGGCTTTAAAACCAATGGAAGAGGCAGCCAAAATCGTAAATGAAGCGGATATCGCTTACTTGCCCTATTGGATGGATAAAGCGCATGCTCATTTTGTTAAGACAGCTTTTCCAGGAAAAATGTCATTCTATATCGCTTCCGGTACTCCTGTTTTTTTCCATGGGCCTGAGGATTCTACACCTACACGTTTTTTGAAACAATATGCTGTTGGTAAATCATGTAACAGTTTAAATGAAAATCAAATATTAAAAACTATTGAAGACTTATTGTCCAAAAAATTTCAACAAGATTTTAAAGCAAATCAAGAACATACACTAAAGGAAGTATTCCATCCTGATAGAAGCGTTGAAATCTTTAATAAAACCATTCAATCGTTGACATAAAAGCTCAAAAAAACAAATCATGTTTAAAAATAAAACACTACTTATTACAGGCGGAACAGGTTCTTTTGGAAACGCTGTTCTAAAACGATTTTTACAATCTGACATTAAAGAAATTCGAATCTTCAGCCGTGACGAAAAGAAGCAAGACGACATGCGAAGAACACTTTTGAGCGATAAAGTGAAATACTTTATTGGTGACGTGAGAGATTATAACAGCATAAACATCGCGCTTTCAGGGGTTGATTTTGTGTTTCATGCGGCTGCGCTAAAACAAGTACCTTCTTGTGAATTCTTCCCAATGGAAGCAGTGAAAACCAATGTTGTTGGTGCAAACAATGTACTGGATGCGGCCATAGCCAATAATGTCAAAAAAGTAGTGGTCTTAAGTACCGACAAGGCAGTCTACCCTATCAATGCGATGGGGATGAGTAAGGCGCTAATGGAAAAAGTTATGGTTTCCAAATCGAGAATGTCCTCTGATACTATTTTGTGTGGTACTCGATATGGAAATGTGATGGCAAGTAGAGGCTCAGTTATTCCGCTATTCGTTTCTCAAATTCAAAACGGCAACGACATTACCATTACGGATCCCAACATGACGCGTTTTATGATGACCTTAGAGGATGCCGTAGATCTTGTTTTGTTTGCTTTTGAAAATGCCAATTCTGGAGACATATTTGTTCAAAAAGCGCCGGCTTCAACTATTGATGTTTTAGCTCAAGCATTAAAAGAATTATATAATGCGGACAACGACATCAAAATCATAGGTACACGACATGGAGAAAAACTTTATGAGTCCTTAGTCAATCGCGAAGACATGATGAAAGCTGAAGACATGGGTGGATACTATAGAATTCCGGCAGATAATAGGGATTTGAATTATGAAAAATATTTTTCAGAAGGTGAAGAGGATGTTTCTAAAGTTGAAGATTACCATTCTCACAATACACATCGTCTTGATGTTGAAGGCACCAAGGAGCTTTTGTTAAAGCTAGCATTCATAAGAGAAGATGTTGCAAAATAAAACTTGGAAAGTTTTTGAAGGGGGCATTCACTCCGACCAAAGAGGTGAATTGCGATACAACAACAATCTTGATTTATCCGAAATCAAAAGATATTACATAATCGGTTCTAAGAGAAAGAATTCTCTTAGAGCATGGCAAGGCCATAAAATTGAAAACAAATATTTTACGCTTTTAAAAGGATCCTGCAAGATACACCTCATCAAGATAGATGATTGGAACAATCCTTCGAAAGACATACAGATCACTAGCATTGATCTTGAAGAATCAAAAAATAAGACTTTGTTTGTTCCTGGAGGATATGCCACAGGAATTCTCAACACCTCAGAGCAAATGGAACTGATGGTTTTTTCTAATCAGTCTTTAACTGCATCGTTGGATGATGATTTTCGGTTTGATGAAAATTATTGGTCAATACCTTCAAATAACTAAAAAAATGAAGATAGGCATAACTGGACAAGGAGGGTTTATCGGAAGACACCTTTATAACACCCTCAAACTGGACGAAACGATAACCCTAATAGAATTTAAAAGAACATTTCTTAATTCACCCAAAGAACTCGACTTGTTTGTTTCGCAATGTGATACCATTGTTCATCTTGCTGCTCTAAATAGACATGAAGATCAGCAATATATTTACACCCAAAATAAACTTCTTACTCAAAATTTAATAGACGCCTGCCTACGTACAAATTCAAAGCCTCATATTTTGATTTCGTCTTCGTCACAAGAAGAAAAAGATAATCTGTATGGACGTTCCAAAAAAGAAGCACGCGAATCACTTGAAACTTGGGCAAAAGAAAATGATGCAAAATCCACAGGCATGATCATTCCAAATGTCTTTGGGCCTTTTGGAAAACCTAATTACAACTCAGTGGTAGCAACTTTCTGCCACAAGCTGGTGCATAACGAAACACCCACCATTATTCATGATGGTCAACTTAAATTAATCTATGTAAATCATCTGGTCTCCGAAATTATTTCACTTATAAAGAACAAATCCACAGGTGTGAAAAAGATCGATCACCAATATGAATTGTATGTTTCTGAGCTCCTGTCAAAATTGGAACTCTTTAAAGAGTGCTATTTCGACAAAGGAGAATTTCCTTCCCTTCAAAGTCCTTTTGAATTAGATCTGTTTAACACCTTCAGGTGCTATATTCCAGAAAGTTATTATCCAAGAAAATTTGTAGAACATAAAGACAACAGAGGGGCATTTGTTGAAATCGTAAGAGCAAATACAACCGGACAATTTTCATTTTCTACAACAGTGCCGGGAATTACGCGTGGAAATCATTTTCATACTAGAAAAGCGGAAAGATTCGCCGTGATCAAAGGAAAAGCAAAAATCGAATTGCGTAAAATTGACTCTGAAGAAATTATTAGTTACGAGCTAGATGGAAATACTCCGTCTTATGTAGATATGCCGATATGGTACACACATAATATTACCAATTGTGGAGACGAAGAACTCCTCACCTTGTTTTGGATAAACGAACCATATAATGCGGATGATCCAGACACTTACTTTGTTAATGTTTAAAAAATGAAAACGAAAAAATTTAAAGTAGTCTCAGTAGTTGGTACACGACCTGAAATTATTAGACTGTCAAGAGTCTTAGCAGCCTTGGAAGAGTCAGCTTCCATAGAACATATACTCGTCCATACTGGTCAAAACTATGACTACGAATTGAACGAAATATTCTTTCAAGATTTAGCAGTCAAAAAACCTGATCATTTTTTAAATGCTGTGGGAACCTCTGCAATTAATACCATTGGTAACATTATTAGTGCTATCGAACCAATCCTAAAAACTGAAAAGCCTGATGCTTTTTTGGTCCTGGGAGATACCAACAGTTGTTTGTGCGCCATACCTGCAAAAAAATTAAAAATTCCTGTTTTTCATATGGAAGCCGGCAACCGATGCTTTGACTTGCGCGTGCCAGAGGAGACCAACCGCAGAATTGTAGATCATGTAAGCGACATTAATCTAACCTATAGTGATATAGCACGTGAATATCTTTTAAGAGAAGGGCTTTCGCCAGAAAGAGTAATCAAAACAGGCAGCCCTATGTTTGAGGTACTCAAACATTACAGAGAGAACATAGATAAATCTTCAGTTTTAGATAAACTTGACCTCACAAAAAATGAATTTTTTGTAGTGTCTTCACATAGAGCTGAGAATGTAGATTCGGATGATCAATTTTTAAAAATTGTAGGCATTCTTAATACTGTGGCAGAAAAATATAATCTTCCTGTTATTGTTTCTACACACCCTAGAACTCGAAATCGCGTAGAACAGCTAAACGTTCAATTTCACCCCAACATTCAATTGCTCAAACCCTTAGGATTTTTTGATTATGTCAAACTGCAAAAAGAGGCGAAAGCAGTACTCTCTGATAGCGGTACCATTTCTGAGGAGTCTTCGATTCTTAATTTTCCGGCCCTTAATTTAAGAGAAGCTCACGAAAGACCTGAAGCTATGGAAGAAGCCTCAGTTATGATGGTCGGGCTTAATGTTGAAAGAGTTTTACAAGGGCTTGGGGTGTTAGAATCTCAACACAGAGGAGAAATGAGAACGCTTCGAGAAGTTTCTGATTATTCCATGCCTAATGTCTCTCAAAAAGTGCTGCGCATTATACTCTCCTACACGGATTATATCAATCGTGTTGTTTGGTCAAAATAAGTTAAAAATGAATACATATTTTCGTTACACTTTTTTCTTTCTTCTTCTCATTACATTAATGAGTGCTTGTAAAACCAAAACGGTCATAGAACCTAAAATTGAAGAAGATCTGGGATTGGATAGCAAAGAAATAGGTGGAATTAAACTATTTACCTCTCTCTCTGGAGTTTCGCGCAAGATGAAACAAACTCTTCACGAACAAAATATTAAAAGAGCCATTGTGGTGAATGGCGGAGCCATTGATAATCCACAATCATTACAAGTAGATAAAGAAAAAATTAAGCAGCACTTTGATAAAATCCTCCCTAATCCAAACATTGAAGTGTTGCTTGTCCTCGACATTGAAGGGGAGAAAATGAAAAAATTAGAACACCCAAAAAACGAAATTGAATTTGATTTAGTATTAAGCTACTATATAGATATTTATCGATTTGCTAAAAAATTACGGCCGAAGGCAACTATTGGTTTTTACGGATTCCCCTGGAGAGATTATTGGAATAGAACAGAACAGTGGAAATCAAAAAACAATAAACTAACACCCCTTATAAAAGAAGTTGATGCTGTATTCCCATCTCTGTATGATTTTTATCAAGACGATAAAGATGTGAATAAGTCCAGAGAAGACGCATACATCACCGATAATGTGGTCGAAAGTTTACGCTTAGCTCAGCGATTTGACAAACCAGTATTTCCATTCATTTGGCACAGATACCACAACAGCAATAAAAAAAGAGGGCTTCAATTTATTTCTTTAGAAGAATTTCAAAACAGCGTACAAACTATTTGCGAAGCAGAATTTAAAGGAAATAAAGTCAACGGAATCGTTTGGTGGAGCAGTGAGCGATATTTCTATAACATTACTGAAAGAGGAAAGGCGAATAAAAGGAATCCTGAAGATTTTTATGACTATTCAAATGGAACTTCTTTGAAATATATAGATATTATTCTTACCGCAATGAAGCACGCTAGCAAGAACAAATTTTCGAATGAATCTTCAAAGTAAAAATTGGGAAAAGTATATTTTTGACAAAGAGCGTTTAGGTAAATTTGCTTTACTCAACCTGTGTTTGTTAGGTTTTTCCTTACCCATAACATCTACTATTCCAGTACTCTTGACGATCAACTCAACACCTATTAACCTCGGATTGAGAATCATTTATTTGGTCATAACTCTATATCTTATTACTGGAGCACTTTTAAAAAAACAAAGTAGTAAGATATCTATAGGAGGGTGGTTGTTTCTTTTGTTTTGGATACTATACTCAATAAGAATTTTCTATGATGTCGAAATAAGAAATATTCGATTTGCTTCAAGCTCAATTTTCAAATTTTATACTTTAGCCTACGGCAGTGGTTTTCTTGCCGCTTTGGCTACCATGCTAAATGCTCGATATATCGATCTAACAGTTGCAAAGAGGTGGATTTACAATACCATTTTTCTAGCTAATATTTCCATCTTTCTCATGGTCTATTATCTATTCAAAACACTAAATCCTTTTCAGCTTGCACTTCGTGTTAATTTTTCAATTCAACTTGATCGAAATACATTTTTGGAGAACGTATTAAACCCTATTATAATTTCTTACCAAGGAGAGATGTTATCCTTATTGTCATTGTATTTTATACTTTTTGGGCAATCCAAGAGTCTAATGAAAAATGTTTTTAGAGTCGGATTTCTGCTTGGTCTATACATCTTATTGGTGGGTGGTTCAAGAGGACCTTTCGTTTCCTTTACATTGCTGTTTCTTTTTATCCTAATCGTCAAAGTGATACGTGCCAGAAAGACTTCCTTATTTTATTCTAAGCTCTTTATCACACCTGTATTCTTATTATTTATGGCAATACAATTTATTGTCCCTAGAATTCCATGGGAAAAAATTTCGCTTTTCAATAGAATGATAAGTTGGTTAGAAGACGATTATAGTAACTCTCTTGACAACCGAGATGAAAAATTTGAGTGGGCGTGGAATGCTTTTTTGGAAAACCCAATCTTTGGAAGCCAGTTTGTAGATCAATTTAATTCTTACCCTCATAACATCGTCTTAGAATCATTGATGGCTATGGGAATTGTGGGCGGAAGTGTATTAATTAGCATGATTCTCCGTGTATTCTACAAAACATTTATGGATGTTATTAATCACGGAAGATTAATTTTTTTCTCAATAATAGCGATTTCACAAATTCTCGCAACTATGACATCTGGAAGTCTGTTTGCCGCGTATACATTATGGATTTTATTAGCTTTTTATTTTGCACTAAGTTATAAACAAAAGAAACAACCCATAATTTGGCAAAGATCATTTTTGAAAATTGGCTTTTTAAAACCTTTATCAAAACTATAATTCTATATGCTATTAGCTCCTATTGTTTTATTTACTTATAATAGACCTGAGCATACGCGGATTACTTTGGAGTACTTAAGTAAAAACAGATTTGCAACTGACTCTAGTCTTTTCATTTTTTGCGATGGTCCCAAATATAATGCAACTGATCAGGAGTTAAAAAAGATAGAAGAGGTACGCCAAATAGTGGATAATCAACATTGGTCAAAAAACATAAGGATAATAAAATCTAAGAAGAACAAAGGATTAGCATCCTCTATTATTTCTGGAGTCTCTCAAGTTTTAGAAAAAAATGAAAAAGTAATTGTACTAGAAGACGATTTAATCACTGGAAAATATTTTCTAGATTATATGAATCAGGCATTAGACCAGTTTTATTTTAATCAAGAGGTAATGCAAGTTTCGGGTTTTAGCTTTCCTATAAATGAAAAACATCTCCATTCATCCTATTTTCTAAAATTGACTACTACTTGGGGATGGGGAACTTGGAAAAGAGTTTGGGATAATATAGACTTTAATTGTCCTGACTACAAAGTTTTGTTGTCAGATCCTGATCTTACTTATAAATTTAATTTTGAGGGGTCTTATAATTACGCAAAAATGTTTCTTCAACAAATGGAAACAAATGAAATTAGTTCGTGGGGGATTCGGTTTTGGTGGAACGTTTTTAAAGCTCAAGGCTTAGTATTGTATCCAGACCAAACATTAATAAAAAACATAGGCTGGGATGGATCGGGTGCACACAGTGATAATCATGAGCTAATAAAGCAAAATTCCTGGGATGAAAATTATAAAATAAAAAATTTTCCCGATCATATTTCAGAAAATCAAAATGACAAAATCCTTCTTATAAATCTTCTTAAAAAAGAATTTAGTATTAAAGATAGAATTCTAAAAAAAATAAAATCTTTCTTTAGGCAATAACTTAAAATGTTAAATAATCTTTTCAAAAGTTTTATAAAACTAAATGATTTATTCGTAAATCTAAATTTAAAATCACAAGTATTAATTGGTGAAAATTCAAAATTTTATTCAGGATCAAAAGTGGTCAATATTACTAAAGAGAAATATCGAATTCAAATTGGAAACCATTGTAATATTAGAGGAGAATTACTTGTTTTCGGATATGGTGGCACTCTCACAATAGGTAATTATTGTTTTATAGGAGAAGGTTCTAGGATATGGGTTGGTGAAAAAATAAGCATAGGAAGCAATGTTTTAATTGCTCATAATGTAAACATTATTGATACGAATTCCCATGAATTGAATGCTCAAAAAAGAGCAAAGGGCTATCAAAATTTAGTTGAGATTGGGCACTCATCGAACAAGGGAGAAATCGAAACGGCAAAGATCCAAATTGATAACCATGCTTGGATCAGCTTTGGAGCAAGTATTTTGAAAGGTGTCCATGTCGGAGAAGGAGCGATTGTGGGAGCTGGCTCTGTGGTTACGAAAGATGTAAAACCATACACACTTGTAGCTGGTAATCCTGCCCAATTTATTAAAAACTTGAAAGAACAATGAAAAATATAATTATAAATAAACTCAAACATCTAAAAACCATTCTTGATCCATACGCTATCCCATTATACAAGTTCAGAAGAGTACCGTTTTCATTTGGATATAATTCTTTTAAATGGAATCTAATTTCTGAAAGTATAAACAATTCCAATATTCTAGAAGGTTTTGCCAAGGGAAATACGCCAACATCTTTTGGTGTACAACTTGACGAAAGAGTATTTGAATATCCATGGATTTTTTCAAAACTAAACCCAAAACAAAAAGATGTTTTGGATGCCGGATCAACCTTTAACTTTAAATCAATTGTAGATCATTCCTTTTTTACTAATAGCAATCTTCATATATATACCTTTTATCCAGAAAAATATAATTTCAATCGTGACCATGTTCATTATGAATACGGGGATTTAAGGAAAATGTGTTATGCTGACCAAAGTTTTGATGTCGTTGTTAGTCATTCGACAATAGAACACATTGATATGGATAATCAAATTTATGGTTATGACATATCCAAAAACGAAAACACTAAAAAGAAGAGTTACGAGTATTTAAATGCGGTAATAGAAATGCTTCGCGTCGTAAGACCAGGAGGCAAAATTCTATTAACTTTTCCTTATGGCACTTTTAAACACTACGGATTTTTCCAGCAGTTTGATGAAGAAATGGTTCAAAAAATAATTATTCTATTGGACAAAGAAGGAACATCCACAATTGAGTATGGAAAATACCACCCTTCAGGATGGTCGTTTGCACAAAAAGAAGAATGTGATTCGATGTTGTCACACAACCCTCACACAGGAGAGGATAAAGGAAAAGATGGAGCCGCACATTGCCGATGTGTTTGTTTAATAGAATTTGTCAAAAAATAAAAATGAATTGGGAACAAACCATTTGTGAAATTCGAAAAAGACCAGAATTTAAATCTCTGGTAATCGAAGCCTATTTAGACGAAGACTTAGTAGCAAACATTAACCGCTTTAAAACAAGCCAAGAATTTCAACACACCCTTAATTATCTTAAAAAACATTTGGGAAAAGCATCCAAAATAAACATTCTAGATCTTGGGGCTGGGAATGGAATATCTACTATTGCTTTTGCACTAAACGGTTATAATATCACTGCATTAGAACCTGATCCTAGTGCTACTGTAGGTGCAGAAGCTATCAGAAAATCAATACAACATTTCGATTTGCAGGGCAATGTTAAGGTCGTGGAAGCCTGGGGAGAATCTTTGCCTTTTGAAGATGATTCCTTTCATCTGGTTTATGGTAGGCAAGTCATGCATCATGCCCACGAATTAAATACGTTTGTTTCAGAAGCCTCTAGGGTTTTAAAAAAGGGGGGCATTTTTATGACTACCCGCGATCATGTAATAAATGACGAAAAGGATAAACTCAATTTTTTAAATAGACATCCTCTTCATAAATTCTATGGTGGAGAAAATGCATTCACTTTAAAACAATATACAGAGGCTTTTAAAAAAGCTGATTTAAAAATAGTGGACCAACTAGGCCCTAAAGATTCTCCTATAAACTATGACCCATGGAGTTTTGAAAAAATGAAAAAAGTTTTAGAAAGTAAAATTGGAACTTTGTTCAGCGTAGCTCCTTTAGTGAATCTTGCTCTTAGGATACAACTCACTCGTTTGTCAAAAATTCCGGGTAGACTCTACTCTTTCGTAAGTATTAAGGAATAACTTTTTTATACGTCTCTATAAATCAACTTTCTTTAAGGCTAAGTAAATCGTTTAAAAAATGACATCTGTTCTAATTATTGGTTCGAAGGGTTTTATTGGCAGACATGCAGAAGAGTACTTTTCTAGAATAGAAAATTATACTGTTAAAGGAGCAGACATAGTGATTGATTATAACAAACCAAATTATTTCATAATCGATCCAAGTACTTCAGACTTTAAGAATGTTTTTAAAAGTGATTCCTTTAACTATTGTATTAATTGCTCCGGAGCGGCTAATGTCTCCCAATCGATGGTTAAGCCCTCAAGAGATTATTATCTCAATACGTTTAATGTGTTCAAAATTTTAGAGGCCATTCGTGTTACAAACCCTAAATGCAAGTTTATAAATTTATCCAGTGCAGCGGTATATGGTAATCCGAAAAGCCTACCCATTTCGGAGACAGCAGCTACACATCCTATCTCTCCTTATGGCTGGCACAAACTTCAAAGCGAAATGTTATGTCAAGAATTTTTTGAACAATTTGCCGTGCCTACGATTAGCTTGAGGATTTTCTCCGTATTCGGACCAGGCTTGAGAAAACAACTTTTTTGGGATTTGTACAGAAAAGCATTGGGTGATGAAGAAATAGAACTTTGGGGAACTGGCAATGAATCGAGGGACTTTATTTATATATCAGATCTAATTAAAGTAATTCATCTGATCATGCAAAATGGAGCATTTACAGGAGAGGCCCTGAACGTATCTAACGGAGAGGAGCTTTTCATAAAAGATGCTGTAAAATGCTTTTATGGTTATTTCGATAAAAAAATTAACTATCGATTCCGAGGAAATCACAGACCAGGTGACCCCAATAATTGGAAAGCAAATATTGAACAGCTCCAAAAGCTAGGTTATAAACAAGAGGTTTCATTTGAAAAGGGACTTCATAATTATTATCAATGGGTTTTAAGTCAACCCCTCAGCTAGCACCACCGCATGTCTAAAAAAGAGGTAAACTATTCGCAATTCAATAACTCCTGGTTTAAAAGGGGTGCCACTCCCATTAAGGTAATGCTTTGGTATCTGACAAATTTACTGTTCTTTAAAAATGGTTTTTTTCCTTTTATGTCCTTCAAACGATTTTTACTTCGCTTATACGGTGCTAAAATTGGAAAAGGTGTCATAATTAAGCCAAACGTTAACATCAAATATCCCTGGAGATTAGAAATTGGAGATTATTCTTGGATTGGGGAAAATGTATGGATAGATAATCTAGACCGTGTTATAATTGGCAAACATGTTTGTGTTTCTCAAGGAGCTATGTTGCTCACAGGAAATCATGATTTCAAGAAAGTTGCCTTTGATCTTTTTGTTGGACAAATTACATTAGAAGATGGTGTTTGGATTGGCGCTAAATCCATTGTAAGCTCTGGAGTTACTTGTAAGTCGCATTCTATATTAACTGTAATGTCTGCGGCTACAAAAGACTTGGATGCTTACTTCATTTATCAAGGAGTTCCCGCAGTTAAAGTGAAAGAACGCGTGATAGAATAATGAAGAAGAGAATAGGAATATATTTTATGTCTGGAGCCAATTGGCTCGGCGGTGTTTATTATCTAATCAACTTAGTAAACAGTTTTAACTACTTAAACTTTGATGAAAAAAGCGCACCCGAATTTGTAATTTTTTATTGTAATGCTTCTAAAGGATTTATTAAGCTTTTTAGCTATCCCAATATTGAGTTTATACAACTTGAGGAATTTGACGAAAAAAGAACTTTTCTTAAATCCGTAGTCTTACAGAAAAATTTATTTCTGAGCCCAAAAATCAAAGCATCAAATATTGATGGGCTTTATCCGTTTAACAACTTTCCTGCGCCTACCCCAACGCAGATAAAATTGATTTCGTGGTATCCTGACTTGCAACACAAATTTTATCCCGAATATTTTACCTCTTTTAATCTGTGGCAAAGAGAATTCAGATTAAAGTGCTTGCTCAAACACTCCAAAAACTTGGTGGTTTCCAGTCATACGGTGAAATCCCATTTTGATAAATGGTATGATCTTAAAAACTTAAATATTAATGTGCTTCAATTTGTATCCTTAACAGAAGATTTAACGCTGAGTCACAAAAACGATTTACTAGAAAAGTATGCTATAAAAGAACCATACTTTATGGTTTCGAATCAATTTTACAAACATAAAGATCATTACACTGTCCTAAAAGCCATCGACATTTTAAAGCAAAAGGAGAAATCTTTTCAAGTTGTGCTTACGGGTAAAATGCAAGATTATCGAGATCCAAAACACATTTCTAAACTAAAAGCCTTCATCCAGTCACATCAGTTACAAGATTCCATACGATTATTGGGTGTTATTCCAAGGGATGAACAGTTAAGTTTAATGAAATTTGCTCGTGCTGTGGTCCAACCCAGTCTCTTTGAAGGGTGGAGTACTGTTGTCGAAGATGTGAAATCCCTTAACGCCTCAATTATTGCTTCGGATATCGAAATTCATAAAGAACAACTCAACGATAACGGCTTACTTTTTGAAGCAACTAATCCGAATAGTTTAGCCGAAAAAATGGAGCTTTCGTTAAAAAATTCTTCTTTGTCTTCGACAAACTTTACTTACATAAATCATATAAAAACATTTGCAAATAACTTCCTGGAGCTTTTCAAATGAAAGTATCAATTATAACAACATCATATAATTCTCAAGAAACGATTTACGATACCTTGTTGTCAGTAAAATCTCAAACTGCCTTGCAGAATATTGAACACATCATTGTTGATGGAAAGTCAACGGATGAAACGCTGTCAATAGTCAATCAATTTGATCACATATCTAAAAAACAATCCCAAAAAGACAAAGGCCTTTACGACGCCATGAACAAAGGCGTTCAACTCGCCACAGGAGATGTCATTGGTTTTTTAAATTCGGATGACTTTTTTTATGATCAAAATGTAGTACAAGACATCATCGATGCATTTAAAAAAAATAAATGTGATTCTTTGTATGGCGATTTGTACTACGTTGACCAAAACGATACGTCTAAAATTACGAGGACTTGGAAGGCAGAAGAGTATTCAAGGGAAAAATTTTTATATGGTTGGATGCCACCACACCCTACATTTTATGTAAAAAGAACTCTTTTTGAAAAATTGGGTGGGTTTAACATATCTCTAAAATCCTCTGCAGATTACGAACTTATGCTTCGTTATTTATATAAGCATAAGATCAGCAGTCATTATGTAAGCAGAACATTTGTAAAAATGAGAGAAGGAGGAATCAGTAATAGATCCCTCAAAAACAGAATAAACGCAAACAAAGAAGATGCAAAGGCATGGCAAATAAATGGTCTTAAACCAAAGTTTTATACCGTTTTACTAAAGCCTTTAAAAAAACTAAAACAATTTATAAGAAATTAGAAATCGCTAATGAAAAAAGCATTAATCACAGGTGTTACTGGTCAAGATGGAGCATATTTATCAGAATTCTTGCTTAAGAAGGGCTATGAAGTACATGGAATAAAAAGAAGGTCCTCATTATTCAATACTGCGCGTATAGATCATTTATATGAAGATCCTCATGTAGACAATAGAAAGTTTATTTTGCACTACGGTGACCTTTCTGATTCAACAAATATTATTAGAATCATTCAAGAAGTACAACCCGACGAAATCTACAATTTGGGTGCAATGTCTCATGTCAAAGTGAGTTTTGATGCTCCAGAATATGCCGCTGATGTGGATGGTGTGGGTACGCTGAGAATTTTAGAGGCGGTTAGGTTGTTGGGTTTGCAAGAAAAAACCAAAATTTATCAAGCTTCCACTTCTGAACTGTATGGTTTGGTGCAAGAAGTCCCGCAAAGTGAAACTACTCCTTTTTACCCAAGATCACCTTATGCTGTTGCTAAGATGTATGCATATTGGATTACTGTCAATTATCGAGAGGCATACAATATGTTTGCTTGCAATGGAATATTGTTTAATCACGAAAGCCCATTGAGAGGAGAAACCTTTGTTACAAGAAAGATCACAAGAGCTGTTGCCAAAATGGGTTTAGGTCTACAAGAAAAAATGTTCTTAGGCAATATGGATGCCAAAAGAGACTGGGGACATGCAAAGGACTATGTAGAATTAATGTGGAAAATATTGCAGTACGAAAAACCTGAAGATTGGGTAATTGCTACTGGTGTGACGACAAGTGTTAGAGATTTTGTAAGAATGTCCTTTAGAGAAATTGGAGTAGAACTAGATTTTAGAGGAGAAGGAGAACAAGAGGTAGCGGTTGTCGTATCATCGGAAAATCCAGATTATAAGATCAATATAGGACAAGAAGTAGTTGCTGTAGATCCGAAGTATTACCGTCCCACAGAAGTTGACTTACTTATTGGTGATCCAACCAAAGCCAAAACCAAATTAAATTGGGAACCCACTTATGATCTTCAAGCTCTTTGCAGTGAAATGGTCCGAGCAGATATCGAATTATTTAAAAGAGATGAAGTTTTGAAAAATGCAGGGTTTGAAGTTAAAAATGAGTTTGAATAATACTAAAATGAAGATTGATAGTAAGATATTTATCGCAGGTCATAGAGGAATGGTAGGTTCTGCCATATCTCGAAAACTTAAACAAGAAGGGTATCAAAACCTTATCAATTATACAAGCGCAGAGCTGGATTTAAGAGATCAATCTGATGTGGAAGATATGATGTCTCAACAACGCCCAGAGTTTGTCTTTTTAGCAGCTGCCAAAGTTGGTGGTATTGTGGCCAACAATACCTTCCGTGCAGAATTTCTGTATGATAACTTAATGATTCAAACCAACCTTATTAATGCTGCCCATAAGTATGGTGTAAAAAAACTGCTCTTCTTAGGCTCTTCTTGCATATATCCCAAAATGGCTCCGCAGCCGATGAAAGAGGAGTATCTTTTAACAAACGTATTGGAGACAACCAACGAGCCTTACGCCATTGCCAAAATTGCTGGTATTAAAATGTGTGATGCTTATAGAGCGCAATACGGCTGCAATTTTATTTCGGCCATGCCAACAAACCTTTATGGTCCAAATGATAACTACAACTTAAAAACTTCTCATGTTTTGCCCGCTTTAATTCGTAAGTTTCACGAAGCTAAAAGAGATGGCACTCCAGAAGTAGTTATTTGGGGAACTGGTACACCCAAAAGAGAATTTCTTCATGTAGATGACTTAGCTGAAGCTTGTATGTTTATGATGAGAACCTATAACCAACCAGGACAACTTAATATAGGTTCGGGGGAAGAAATAAGCATTTTAGATCTTGCAAAAATTATTGGTGACGTTGTTGGGTATGAGGGCAAAATAGTCAATGACTTAAGCAAACCTGATGGCACTCCAAGAAAACTCATGGATGTGAGCAAAATACAATCGATGGGATGGAGTCATAACATAGGACTAAAAGAAGGTATTCAAAGAGTGTATGGTGCCTTAGGTGATCAAGAGTGGTACTAAGTATAAATTATTGAAATGAATAAAAACAGATACATAGCCATAATGGCAGGAGGTATAGGCTCTAGGTTTTGGCCAGCAAGTACCTCTCAAAGACCGAAACAGTTTTTAGACATACTAGGTATTGGTAAATCACTTATTCGAATGACCTTCGAACGGTGTTTAAAACTTGTCCCTGCAGAAAATGTATTGGTGCTCACAAACGAAAGATATCGAGACTTAGTAAAAGAACATCTTCCAGAATTAAATGATCAAAATATTCTAGGAGAACCTTCTATGAATAATACTGCACCTTGTATAGCTTGGACAGCACTGCATTTAAATGCTAAAAATGAAAATGCTTCGTTTGCCGTTTTGCCCTCTGATCATGTAATTTTAAAAGAAGATCAATATGTCCAAAAACTAGAACAAGCCTTCGCCTTTTCGGAAAATGAAAATGGCCTAGTAACTCTAGGAATTCAACCCTCAAGACCTGACACAGGATATGGATATATAGAAACCAATCCGGATCAAGAATCTGAGTCTATTTTGAAAGTTAAATCTTTTAAAGAAAAACCCAACAGAGCACTTGCGCAACAATATTTAGATGCGGGGTGCTTTTATTGGAATGCAGGTATGTTTATCTGGAGTGTAAAAAACATTCTTGATTCTTTTGCACAAAATGCACCTCAAATATTAGAAGTGCTCAACGCCAAACCAGAAAAATTCGGAGCAGCTGGTGAAATAGAATATATAAATGAAGTGTATCCAAATACCGAAAATATTTCCGTTGACTACGCCATTCTTGAGCGCGCGCAAAATGTCTACACCATACCTTCAGACATAGGTTGGTCAGATTTAGGTACCTGGAGCAGTCTTTATGATTTTATAGATAAGGACAACAACTCTTGTGCTGTCATCGGAGATAAAACTTTTTTACAGGATACTCAAAACACAATTGTCCATTCGGACAGTAAAAAAGTTGTAGTAATCAAAGGCTTAAGTGATTATATCGTTGTCGACGAACCAGATGCACTGCTTATTTATCCTAAGACTGACGAACAAGAAATAAAAGCAGTGGTGAAAAAACTTTTACAATAATTGGAAAATACTCCATACATAAAGACCATCGCATTAGTCTCGAATACTTCATGGAGTGTATACAATTTCAGATTGGGACTTATTCGCTATTTACAAAATGAAGGGCTCCGGGTCTTAGTCATAGCCCCTAAGGACAACTTTTCTGCAAAGCTTGTTTCCGAAGGCATAGATTTTATCGATATCAACATTAGAAATTATGGGACAAATCCTTTTGAGGATATCAAGTTGATATTACGTTTAAGAAAAATATATAAAGCACATAATCCAGATTTTGTATTTCATTACACCATTAAACCAAACATCTTTGGATCTATCGCTGCAAAACTGAGCAATGTTCCTTCTATTATCATTACCACCGGCTTGGGACATTTGTTTGACTTTAAAAACATTCTTGTTCGTACTATTACTGTTAATCTATATAGGCTAGCTGCAAGCCTAAGTAAAGAGGTTTGGTTCTTAAACGAAAACGATAAAGACGTTTTTGTCTATAAAAGAATTGTACGAAGCAAAAAAACTCGATTGCTGAAAAGTGAAGGCATTCAAACAAGTTGGTTTAAACCAAGAAGTGAAAAGGTCTTCTCGAAAAAAATCAGGTTTCTTTTTGCAGGTAGGTTAATATGGGATAAAGGCGTTAAAGAATATGTAGAGGCCGCTAGGATTATAAAGCAAAGGTACCCAAGAGTAAAATTTGATTTGCTTGGGTTTATTGATTCGCAAAATCCAAATTCTGTGCCTTACCACGTTATTCAATCCTGGCAGAAAGAAAACCTAATTGCCTACTTGGGTGAAACCACAGATATTCGCCCATTTCTAGAAAGAACTCACTGTTTGGTATTTCCATCTTTCTATCGAGAAGGAGTATCAAGAGTACTTATGGAGGCTGCATCAATGGAAACGCCCATTATTACTACTGACAATGTAGGTTGTAGAGATATCGTAGATGATGGTAAAAATGGCTTTTTATGTGTTCCAAAAAATATTCCCTCCTTAGTTGATGCTATCGAAAACTTCATTCTTTTGGACGATGAGGATAAGATGGTTATGGGTAAACTGGGAAGAAAAAAAATGATTCGAGAATTCGATGAAAAAAAGGTCATCAAAATATACTCCGAAGCTCTTCGAAAGCATAAGTGCTTTCCTATGTTAGAAAAATCTGTCGCACCTAAACCTCATTAGTTCAATATCCTATTGAACTTCGTCCAACACTCTCCCTAACAAATTTTTCCAATCTAATTTTTCCTGAGCGTATTTACGAATATCCATTCTCGAAAGCTTCAGTTCTTTCAAGAAGTGAGATACTTCGCTAAAATCAATGCTTTGGTCATTTTCTTTCTCATATTTTACAAAAGAACAGTCCGTCGAAAAAGCATTATCATAAGTACTTAAAATAAAAGGAATGCCCTTCGCACAATATTCACGATGTTTGAGTGAAGAATTATATTTTACTTTCTTCCTATGCATTCCAAGCGTCCCAATTCCAATATCTGCCTTTTCATAAAGCCTATCCAGCTCATCTCCAACCTTGGTTCCCTCAAAGATGACCTTCTGATCAAGACCTAACTCTTTAACTAAAAGCATCAGTTTCTCCAATACTGGTCCATCCCCTACTATGTGTAATTTCACATCCATCTTGGTATTTTTAATTCCTTTAATTACACGATCCAATCCGTGCCAATCTCGCCATTTTCCAAGGGCAATAGCAGTTATAGAGGGACCTAACTCTGCTAACTTTTCCGAAAAGGTGATTTGAGAAACATCAATTCCATTCATTGAATTGATACACGGAATACTAAATAATGTTTTTTCAGGACCATAATGAATCAAAAAATCTACAGCACTTTCAAGCTTGCTTCTCCAAAATCTTTCTAATACTAAAGACCACTTTTTAATTCCTTCAAATTCTTGTTTGTATGGATATGTTGGAATTTCCAAAAGCACTTTTGTATCAGGATTTTGAGTCTTTATTTTTCTACAAAATCCAACGAATGCACTACTGCTGTAAGGATATCGTATATAGATTATTTGATACATTTTATCCTTATACCAATGCTGAATTATTTTAAAAAAGCTGTCTAATTTAAATTTTAAGTTTGCCCTATTGTTGCTGACTTTACCTAAAGCTGCATTGTTCAGTAATACACTTTGATTTTGATGATTGATCAAATCCACATGATGCCCAAGATTTTGAAACGCCTTTTTTTGACTGTTCATTTTGTTTATCACCCCTGAACTAGAATTATCAGAAAGATCAAGACGATATATCATTAGGATTCTCACTACTAGATTTTGTCTTTATTGGCTTAGTCAAACACCGAACAAATTTTCATAAATATTACGTAATCCTAACTGCTTTAACTCAGATTCTTCAAAACGAGAGTTATGGAAATTAAACGTTATGTGCGTATCATGCTTGTTGTCCAAAATAAATGAATTGGTACCTTCCAATATTTGTTTTTTTTCTTCATTTGATTCTTTCATAATCGAACTGTCCATATATATTAAGGGTTGCTCAATGACGGATGAAACACGTTCTTCTCCTAGAACAAAGAGCCTAAAAGGAAAACCAGTGCCACACCTAAAACCAATCCGTCTGTTAAAACCTAATGACGAATCTTTGGTAATTCCCACTTTTTCTAAGACAGAAATAGTTTTTGGAAAATTAAAATGTAAGTAATGTTGCCTAGAGAGCTTAACCTTTTGAGATATTGCATTTTCGAGTTTTTTCTTTTCCCTCTCCATCATTTCTGGATTTTTCCAGCATTCATAGGAAGGGTGAATGCCAATAGCATAACCTCTTTCTTTTGCAACAGTTACAGACTTTTTAAAAATATCATCTTCTGTATTAATCGGAGTATCAAATTTGTGTTTACCTCCTACCAAATAATAAATTTCTTTTTCAATATTCCGATCACTCAAAATTTCTTCAAAAACATCATAAGGATCCAGTCCTAAAGCATTGACTTTCTTTAATTGATTCTGATAATTGCGAAGCGCAAAAAACTCTCCCCTTTTTATAAATCCAAGACCTTTTCTGATTTTATCCCATGGTTTTTTAAACTTTCGGATGTAGTCAATATCATGAGTTAGTGTATAGGTTGATTTGATCTGGTACGCAGAAGTTAAAGCATTTATAAAAGCACAAACAAGATGGTCAACTATTGGTTTTTTTTCTAACTTATTTATAACCAAAAGCTGTTTGTGTTCCCTCATTGCATCCCACTCATTATTGTCTTTACATATATATTCTTCGTATCTCGAGATGTGAAAAAATATAGCCTCTATAACATCAAACTGAAAGGTTTTTCCTATTAAAAATTCAGCCTTATTTTTCTCAACGCGCTCTATAGAATAAACTTCTTTATCATTGTTATTGTAAGCATTTATCCTAAGCTCAGTATTGGTGTATGTTTGTTTTGAAAAAATAATTCCTTGCCTAGGCACCGACCATTCCTTCGAAGTGTTATCTAAGCCATAAGAGATGGTTTTTTCTAAATCGAGCTGAGGTCTTAAAACTATTCTACCATTTAAGGGGTGCCTATTGATATAGTCTAACACATATTCTATCCTTGGTCGACTATAATCAGTTCGATATTTAAATCCTACGTATTTCAAATTTTACCTAGTAATGCTAAAATAGAACGATAGAATAAATTAGGCGTATGTTTTAAGGAAACATACGGCGTAAGAGTGCCTCCGAAAGCTCGAAATACTTTTTCTATTGATTTGATGTTTCCTCCTTCAAAATCAAAAAATTTGGATGCAGCTATGGATCTTTTTATTGCTGTCCATATTAACAAACTTACAGCACCGCTGTTTCGAAATTTCTCATCCGCTCCAATAGCCAGCAAATAAGAAGTGTTCAAATCTCGGATAATTAAAATTTGAGCATGAGTGTTCCCCTCTATATCATTTGCCTCTAGGCACATAAGCTGTTCTCTTTTTGAAGCCTCTACAAAAAGAGAATTAATACAAACAAAAGAATAGGGCATTAACATATCTTGTCTCGAAAAACTTAAACTATTGATATCATAAAACTTTTGAGCATCATGAGTCTCCTTAATTGTCAACAGTTTTTCTGCCTTTTTAATATCGGTTCTTACACTGCCTTTTAGTTCTTTATACAGTTGTTGTTCCTCTTTTTCCAATGATAAAATATAGGTGTATTTTACTTCCGAGTTATAACCAGACCAATTAAAAGGAAGCGTGTTTTGTATGCTTGGATGAAGATTTATGTTTAGATATACATGACTAGGAATCTGCTCTAAAAGTGTTTGTATCACTTTTTTATGAAAACTATATAAAGTGTTCTTTTTGAGGTTTCCCTGTGGACTAAAAAACCATAAGCCTAAATAAGGCGTCAATACAGGAATGTGTATCGATTTTAATCCTAAAACCCTTGGTTTAATTTGATAAACAAAGACTCCATCAATGCCCTTATTTGCATTTCTAGCCAAAACTACATCCCAAGCATTCCCTTCAGAAACCGAATCCAACCACCAGGGCTGAAAAAAGATTGGCACATCACTGTTTTGATCAATAAAAGAAATATAATCCTCCTTATCCGACATAATATTTTGCTAGTATTACATTTATTTAGATAGAATGTGCAGTATAACAGGCATTTATAATTTCAAGAATAATTCAAATATCGACAAAATTGTTCTGGAAAATATGTCCTCCGCTCTTAAACATCGAGGACCAGATCATTCCGAGATTTTCATCAACAATGAAGTAGGATTTGCGCATAACAGATTAAGTATATTAGATCACAATTCGAGAAGTAATCAGCCCTTTAAGAAAGACGGTAAAATCTTGATTTTTAATGGTTTTATTTACAATTACTTAGAAATCAAAACGGATTTGTTAGAAAAAGGCTATTCCTTTCAAACCACAGGAGATACTGAAGTTCTCTTATCTGCATTTGAAGAGTACGGTCCCCAATGTGTTCATAAATTCAATGGAATGTGGTCTTTTGCTATTTATGACCAAAAAGATTCCTCTCTATTCTGTAGTCGAGATCGCTTTGGTATCAAACCCTTTTATTATACTTTAATAGATAGTACGTTCTATTTTGCTTCTGAGCAAAAAGCCTTTGCTAATATTCCTTCTTTCAGCTATGGACTCAACAAAAGTCGCTTTGAAGAGTTCGTTGCAACCGGTGCACTAGAATTTGATCAAGAAACATTGTTTTCCAACATTTCTCAGTTGCCAGCCGGTCACAATCTGGTACTAAATAAAACACTTACGAAGCCAATTGTAAAATCGTATTTCGATTTTACGACCAAACCATATCAAGGCAGTTATGCACAAGCTAAAGAAAAATTTAAGGATCTTTTAAAAGAAAGTGTAAACCGAAGATTAAGGGCAGACGTCAACCTGGGTGTTACCTTATCAGGAGGCATTGATAGTAATTCTATTGTGTCGATGATCAACCCTTCCATTCGTGAAAACTTGATCAGTATTTCAAGTGCAGATCCTAATGATCCGCTTAGTGAATACAATCTTATTAAAGATTCCGCTAAGTTTTATCAGATCAAAAACATCCATGTAAAACCCAGAGAAGAATCCTTCATGGAACAGTTTAGATCATTGATTCGAACGCAAGAAACACCTGTTTTCTCAACGAGCATTTTTGCTCAAAACTCTGTTTATCAACTAGCCCATGAATCAAACTTGACCGTTTGCCTATCAGGGCAAGGTGCTGACGAAGCCTTAATGGGATATGACCTTTTTATCAAAAAACAAATTTTAAATAAGCCATTACATTTTATTTTATCTCCGAATAGTTGGCATTACCTATTCAAAAAGAGAAACCCAAAAGTTGAGAGTAATCAAATTCTCCGAAAAGCCTTTCATTCCCATTACAATCATTCTTCAAACGCCTTGGATGATTTGAGTAAGATTTCTGAAAACATGATCACTAAATCAGTATTGCCGTCTCTTCTACATTTTGAAGATCGTAACAGCATGCAGTACGCGGTTGAATCTCGACTTCCCTTTTTAGATTACACCTTAGTTCTGTTTGTTCTATCCCTCAAAGAAGAATGGAGAATTGGCAAGTTTGAAAGAAAAAAGATCTTAAAGGATACTTTGGGAACTTCGCTTCCGAGTGGTATTTTAAAAAACAAAAGGAAATCAGCTTTTTATTCCCCAACATCGAGTTGGTTAGAAAACATTAATTTCGATTCTAAACAATATCTTGAGATTATATCTAAACATAACGAGTTTTTAAAACCTTCAACTCACAAAGATTCTAAACAAATTCGATTTAGAAAATGGTCAATTGCCAATTGGTTAGAAGAATTTAATGTGCAGTATTAAAACTTACTTAGTCAAGCCCAGAACACCGACCAAGTTTTAAGAGTTACCCACGTTACGCTTTTAAATGTTTTTCAAATACCAATCTTAATCCATCTTCAAGAGATATACTTGATGTCCAATTTAGAAGTTCTTTTGCTTTTTGAACATTTGAGTACCGATGCATAACACCTACTGGTTTGTCAACTAACCTTCTTACCTCTGCTTGATGCCCTGAAATTTTACTAAATACATTGATGATTTCTAAAAACGATGTTTGCTTTCCAGAGCCAATATTTATGGCATCTCCATTAGAAACAAAATCCAGGGCTTTTAAAGTGCATTCTATAACATCATCAATATAGACAAAATCCCTGCTCTGTAAACCACTACCCCAGACGTCAATAGGAGATTCTTTGTTTACAAATCTTCTTGCTATTGCCGTTATAGGATAACTTGCTTCTTGGTCTGCACCAAAGCCACTAAATGGTCGTATACATGCCACATGTATTTTATGTTTTTGGGCTGTAAGTCGAGCCAGATATTCCCCGGTGAGTTTTGCCCAACCATAGGTTAAGTCCGGATTTTTAATCACATCAAAATTGATGTCATCCTCTTTTAGTGCTCTATGGTTTAGTTCGGTTTGCAAGCTAACTGGATAAGCGGCACTTGAACTAGGGTATAAAACCCTTTTGGGTTTGTATTTGACAACCCAGTTAAAAAATTCGGCATCAATAGACAAATCAATGGCTACCGCTAAAGGTTCTTCTTCAATTTTCATTCTGCCTCCTACTACAGCGGCAAAATGATAAACATCTACAATTTGAACTTTAGCTTTTAAAAACGCCTCAATGTTAAGGTGAACGGAGGAATAGCTTCTCAAAATATTTCTGATATCCTCTTGGATGAAAATAACTCTATCTTCATAAAAAGAAAATTGGGTTTTAGTTTGAGGAGTTTCCTCTAACCATGTGATCGGGTTTTGCCCGATGGACAAATCATCAACTATTAATATATAATCAACTGTTTTTGCCAAAAGATATTTCACCATGTTTCTTCCTACAAAGCCACATCCTCCAGTCACGATATGTAATTTTGTTCTCATTATCGTCAACTTCGTTTTAGAATACAAGATAAAATAATAGATGGTACATACTATCGGTATAGTAGAGTTATATCAGCATAATGAAGTGCTTTTTCATTTTTGTAAGTTATTCGCTTTAGGCAATTCAAATGTGAAAATATTTTGTTCTAAAGAAATTTATAATGATGTTCCTAAAGAATACCTAAAAAACCCTCAATTCAAATGGTTTCCAAATCAAGTCGAAATAAACAACTTCTTAAAAGCAAATAAAAAAGAACTTGCCAGTTGTGATTGTATTCTTGTCACTACCATTTTTTCTCACTTTAATGCTTTTAAGGCCATTTCGTCTCTGTCTAAAACTGCTTTGATTGTTCACAGTTACAATACATGGTTTGAACCTTTTAAACATATAAGTATTCGAAAAAATAATATCATTCGAGATGTATACAGACTAGTAAGATTTATAATTCACCGACAGGCAACTAAAAGGAAATCAATACTCAATCATTTTGATATCATTGGATTTCCAAATAAAAGCATTCTTGATTATGCTTTGAGTAAGACGAAGGGAATAAATAAGAACAAACTCAGATCCATCCCTTTTGGAGGACATATAGGAAGGTCTACAATTCCCAAAATGCTTCCTATTAGATTTACTATTACCGGGACTGTCGAAAATAATGTTCGAGATTATCATCTCGTATTTGAGGCTGTCAAGTTACTCAAAGGGAAATTGCTAAAACCAATAGAGCTTGTTTTACTCGGTCGACCTAATGGTTACTCAGGCAAAAAAATTATAGACCAATTTAAGAGCTTGAAGATCCAAAACATGAACATTATTAGCTTTGATAACTACATATCAGTAGAGAATTATCAAACTACCCTGCTCTCTTCCAATGTTTTAATCCTACCAATTAAACCAGATATTCAATTTATCGCTTTTCGTGAGTATTCATTTCAAAGTAAATTATCTGGAAGTGTAAACGATTTAATAAAACATGGAATTCCAGCCTTGGTAAGTTCTTCATTTGCTGTTGACAAAGAAATTGACGCTCAGGTTTACTCATTTTCAGATGCACGTATGCTAAGTAATCATATGTTAGAGCTTGCCTTAAAATTCCCGGCTCTAGACGATAATTTATATGCCGAGCATACCTATCCCCGTCTTCTAATTGAACTCAAAAAGACTTTAGGTTTTGAATAAAATTTTGAACAGACTCCTGCCCTAGTAATCAATTTGAAAATAACTTAAAATTTTTTCGTAAGATTTTCTATCCTTCGAATCCATATTTTTCTTCCAACCATTAATTCGTTGATCAATAGTTTTTACAAGCTTTCCTCTACTAGACGAACTAGGTGAATCTAATATTAGCGATTCCAAAATATCCTCAGAATAATTATACTGGCTCAAAATATTGCCAAGGACTTGTTTAGGATTGGCACATAAATCCTCATAACGTACAATTATCATTTTCTCAAACAACTTATTTGAACTAAAAAATAATTGGTTGCTGATGCACCATATTGCCAATTGCTGCTCTAAGTTTGTGTTGAGTGTTGCTAAGAATTCGTCATGTCTTTTAAATGGAATACTTGAATTAAAACTATTGGTATCAAATCGTTTGAAACTATATTTCCATTCTTCATGAAAGGACATAGAATGTATTAACGCCAATGGATTCCTAATAAGATAAATTGGTGCTTTTTTAAATTCAAAATTTTGCAATAACCAGGGCAGTAGAAGTTTTGCTCTAATAAATTTAAGTACACTATTTTTGGAATTAATATATGTCCAGATTGAATTTGATGCCACGCTATGTGCTGAAAATTTTCCGGCATATAGTCTTTCAAATGCACGTTTCGCTTCGTGAGATCGCTCTTTTTCATTTATATGGTGCCTCCAAGTAAATCCAATTTTAGCAAACTCTGAATTATGATTTAGATTCAGTGGCTCATCTACAAGAATATGTCCTTCCAGTTGACTGAAAATTTCTGCCAACCAAGTACTCCCACTTCTTGGATCTCCAAAAATTTGTATCGGTTCTGGATTTTGATATCTTTTTCTTAATCCAAGTCGTTTTACTAGTTGATACGTTAAATTCACCTCCAGCTATATTTATAATTGGAAAATAGAGTTTTAATTTTGAACTATGCCAGAGTTTTCAATAATTGTACCTACGAGAAACCGAGCAAATCTTTTAAAAGAATGTTTAGAATCTATAGTAAACCAAGTTTTTGAATCCTGGGAATTAATCGTAGTTGACGATGGTAGCACTGACAATACCAAGGATATAGTCTATGCCTTTACTGATTCAAGAATCAGATATTTCTACCAAAAACATGGAGAAAGAAGTAAGGCTAGAAATTTGGGGCTTTCAAAAATTAAAGGACAAAATGTGTGTTTTGTCGACGATGACGATACTGTTTCCAAAAATTACTTAAGTGATTTTAATGAAGCTTATAAGCAGCATTCTAACAAAGCTATTTTAAGAACCAATTTTATTAGAGTAAATGAGGATGGTATCAAAACTGGTGTTATGTATGATTCTAAAAAACATAAGAACGCCATCAATTATTTATTGAATAATATGTGTGGTATGGGCTGCGTTTGTTTTCCATCTGAGATAGTAAAAAACTTGAAATTCCCTGAGCAATTTCCACACTGGCAAGACACATACTTTATTGCATTGGCATGTTTGATTTCTCCATTGATACAACTAGAAAACACCAATTACTATTATAGGATACATAAACAAATGGGCTCTCAAAAAGTTATTTCGGAAAGGCACTTAAATCAAAGGGCATTGATTAATGTTGAAGCCATGATAGATTTTGAAAACAAATATTTTCAGAGGATCTCTTCTTTAGTTGAGAAAAATCTATTTAAACGCCTTCGTGCGGAAAAATTTCTGGAATATGCAATTATTGCCAAAATCAATGGTTATTCAAAACTGGCCAAAGATTTATATGCTCGATCATTAAAACAAACATTCAGTTTTTCTCTTTGGAAACTTTATTTAAGGTTTTGGTTATGAAAATGAATAAATGAATTTAGGACAAAAGGCGCGTATTGGTATTAGGTGGACTGCTCTAGGAAGTATAGTTCTAACTACTGTGCAATTTATTCAACACTTAGTTCTTGCTTGGATTTTAATTCCAGATGATTTTGGGAATTATGCTCTATTAATGCTTTTTATAGGACCAATTCTTACCTTTTTTGAAAACGGTTACAATCTATCCCTTATACAAAAGCACAAAGCAACTCCAAATCAGAAGAGTAGTTTGTTCTTTTTTTTGATCTTACTATCCATTTCTTTTTGGTTAATAATTCTAATCTTGAGGTCAGAATTAGAAAATATCTTTCACATTAATGATTTTTCTAATTTGCTTTATAATGCCTCATTTCTCGTTTTACTAGCTCCATTGTGTGGCTTTTATTCTTCGTTATTATTAGAAAAACTTGACTTTAAGTCACACAACACAACATCGGTAGTAAGTTTTACTGTAGGAGCTCTAGTTTCGATTCTTTTAGCATATAAGGGATGTAGTGTTTTAGCCTTGATTTACGGTATGATAAGTGAAAAAATTATTTATTCCTTATTGGGTTTCTTCTTTGCTAACAAATACTTCAAGCCACTTTTTAGATTGAATCTTTTAGAAATACGTCAAATGTTGCGTTTCGGTAGTTTTCAAACCTTAAGTGCTTTAGTCAATTTTACCAACACAAACATAGATAAAGCGCTAATTGGAGGCTTTTTAACTACTCATGAATTGGGTTGCTACTATTTAGCTTGGAATCTAATGCTCTTGCCCATGAGTAAAATCAATCCAATTATCAATCGTGTTACATTTCCTGTTTTTTCTAAAATCAATAACAACAAAGAACGACTGGAAAAATATTACGAGAAATCGATCATGTTAATTTTGATAATTGCAGTTCCGATCTATCTAATCCTAGGCTTATTTTCTACGGAAATAATTTCGTTTATGTATGGTGAAAAGTGGATAGAAAGCGCTGGGCCATTAAGTATCCTTTTTGGTGTAGGAATACTCAAAAGTTTAGGGAATCCTGGAGGAAGTGTCCTATTGGCAAAAGGAAGGTCTGACATTAATTTGTACTGGAACATATTTTGGATGATGGTTATAAGTGCAACAGTCTATCTGTTTTTAAAATTAGACCCAAGTATAATATATGCCTCTTGGGCTCAATTGGTTTCGATTATCGCCTTCTCATGGATATGGCATTATTTAGTGTTTAAATATGGCCGAGTGTCTTATAAATTGCTTTTGAAGGAACTTACTCTTCTCTTACTAATTTCTAGTCTAACGGCTGTAATAGTCTATATTACAAATGGTTACTTTTTGTCCTCTATGTTTAGTGCTCTATTACTCCGATTATTTGTGCTCATTGTGTTATTAGGACTAGTTTACACCTACATGGTTTATCGTGCTTTTCCAAAGTACTTTAATGAATATTTTAAACTGTTTCGCTAATGTCTGGATACTTTGGAATTTGTTCATCCGAAAGTCACATTGATTCAATACTTAAGGGTGTTGCCATGCTAAGGAACAAAAACGATGCAAATAGCGTAAAGCAGCATAAAATTCATCCTTTTGAGCTAGCACACAATTTTTTAAGCACGCAGTACATCTATGGTAACAATGAGAAGTTGCATTGTTGGGTTTTTGGCCAAATAAATAACTTAGAGGAGCTAAAAAGTTTTTTAAGCGCTAAAGAACCTATCTCACTCAGTGAGCTATTTTTACTGGCTAAAATTCAAAATAAATTAGATCCCTTTTTAGCAAAAGTTGATGGAATATATTCTTCAATAATTCTAAATATATCCAATCAACAATTAGAATTTATAACGGATCGTTTAGGTCTAGCTACTTTGTATATTGCAACATATAACAAAAATATACTTTGGTCTGATCAGGTTAAATGTTTTTTAGCGGATTCTTTAATTCCATTACAAATTGATTCAAAATCTGCGCATTCTTTTGTTGCTAATGGTCAATTGATGGATGACCAAAGTTGGATTGATGGAGTCAAAAGACTCGGTCCAGCAATGCGAAGAAAATATTCCCTTGATACCAATAAAGTTGTTGAAGAACAAAGGTATTGGAGCTGGAATAACATAAGGCCCCTAAATGTTTCTTTTGATGATGCCGCTAATCATGTAGATTACCTGTTTAATCTTGCCGTCACTAAAAGAGTTTCTTCTACTGATGATGCTACTGTTGCCTTAAGTGGTGGTTTAGATTCAAGGTATATTATTTCAAAACTTTCTGATATAAAACGCTCGATTTCTGCTTTTACTTTTGGGTCTGCTGAAGCTTCTGACATTAAAATTGCTCAAAAGATCTGTGCTGAATTAAATGTTGATCATCAAACATATATTCTAACAGAAAAAAATTGGCTTAGTGGCAGAGCGCAATGTCTTTGGAATGGAGAATGTGGAACAAGTCTTCTTCATGCGCATATAGGCCCATTTTTAAACGATCTCCAAAAAAAGAACAAAATAAGTTTTAATGGTTTTGCGGGAGATTTAGTTCTTGGAGGAAGCTGGATTGGAAAATTAGAACCAAAAACTAAACAAAATAATACGTATTTAAATGAAGACATTGAGGACTCCTATCACATTTATAACAGAGTAAGGCGTTTTACAATGAACGGAATTGATATTCAAAAAAATATAATTTCTAAATTGCCTTTCATGGACAATGATCTTTTAGAGTTTGTTTATGGGCTTCCAGATTCTTATCGCAAAAAGTACAAGCTTTACAATCACATATTATTGTCTAAACACCATTCTTTGTTTGCCTCTTTTCCACATGGAAACACGCCTTATTTGACTACAAATATATTTGTTAATAAATATCATGCATTGCTTAATCTACTATCGAAAAAAACCAATTCAATTCTCAACTTTAATGCCCTTGTTGAAGCACAAAAGAAATCCCTAATCAATTTTATTTCTTCGAATAACTCTATCGTAAATAAAATTATAAACCTCGATTCGTTTAAATATTCTACACTCAAATTGATGCGACTATTAAGTTTAGAAATTTGGCTTAATCAAATATGTAACGGCTCACTAAAATCCGATTCTGATATCTCTAATTTATTTAATAACCATCAAAATTAAATGACTCGATTTAACAACCACATAGGTCTTTTTAATAAGTTGCTTAACTGGATTAATAGTTTGGTCCTATCGTTTTTTCGGTATCCAAAAAATTGGAAAGAAATAGAAAGGTTTAATGTCTCTTGGAATAAAAGAGTTGAAAAAATGGCACTTATGATCCCTGAGTCTACACAATCTATTCTCGATATGGGGTGTGGAACCATGCACCTCTCTTCATTGATACCTAGACATATTAAATATTATGGTCTTGATTATACCCCGCGAAATGACAAAACTATAGTTTGCGATGTAAATAAAGATCGCTTGCCAGATCAACATTTTGATCTAGTCTTTATGAGTGGTTTTGTTGAGTATGTTGAAGACCTACCTTCTTTTATTCCAGAACTTAAAAAGATTTCATCCAACATCGTTTTATCCTATTGTGCGACAGATTATTTTCCTGATTATAGAATAAGAAAAAAAAATGCTTGGAAAAATGATCTCTCTAAAAATCAACTAATTCAATTATTTCAGCAATATATGTTTGATGTGAAAAAAGGCGATTTGTTTGAAAATCAAATTATCCTTTATCTTACAAATTCTAATGAAGTCAGTTTTTGTAATTAATTCTGTTCCGTATAATTCTGGAGATTTAGCACTTTTAGAGGCCTTGATTTATTTCTTCGAATCTAATAGCATAAAAGTTTCTGCTGCTTCTGATTCTCCAAAATTTCTCGAACAAATCGCTGAGGTAGAACAATCTATTTTAGATCTACATAAAGTTGAACATTCCAGAATCATGAATTATGTTTCATATGGTCTGGAAAAATTTTGCGGGATTAATCTCGATTTACACATTCTCAAAAATCCATTCTTATCTATTCGTAAAAAGAAAAAATACTTTCAAACTGCTTTGCAGGCTGATGCTATTGTTTCAGCTCCAGGTGGATATTTAAATGATCATTATTCCATAACTGAACGACTGTTAGTTTTTGACAGCTTGCTTAAAAAAAATGCAAAACTCTACTTAATTGGTCAAAGTTATGGGCCGTTTGAAAAAAAGGAATCTATAGAAAGCATCAAAAAGCTATTTAACAAATGTTCAATTGTTTTATCCAGAGAATCTTTTTCTTTTGCACGGGTAAACAAGTTGGGTTCATTTAAAAGCGCGATATGTCCAGATATCGCTTTTTTACTTCACAAAAAACTTAAACTCTTTAAGGTCAAAAAGACTACTAAAGTAAAAAGAGTAGCTGTCTCATTCAGGCCATGGAAATCCGATGCCCTTAATTCTATAACTATAGAAAAAGCTTCGGCTTTATGTAATTATCTCATAGATGAACTTCATTTTGAAATAACTTTTATTTCTACGTGTCAGGGAATTGCAGATTATATCGACGATTCAAAATTTTGTGGAGAAATACTTTGTAAAATCACAAACAAATCAAAATTTGTAATTAATAAAGAGTACCATCGTCCAGAAGAGTTAATAGGAGCGTATCAAAATTTTGATTTATATATTGGTATGAGGATGCACGGTGCTATCTTGTCAATGTTAGGTGGAACACTTGCAATCAATATCGCATATGAAGAAAAATCACATGGACTTTACAAGGATTTGAATATCAAAGAACTTTGTTTAGATCTATCCAACAGTTCTCAAGAATGGATTACTGCTATTGAAAAGATTCTTAAAAACTTTGCTATGTACGAAAACAAATTAGAAGAAATTGTTGAGCAGTCTTCTAATCAAGTCTTTTCTAAACTAGAAAACATTTTCATTGATTAACGTAGCAGTAGTAGTTGAAAATTTTTCTCCTTTAAGCGAGACTTTTGTTTACAATCAAGTTATTGGTTTAAGTAAAAAATGCAACGTTCATGTTTTTTGTAAACGCCGCACAAATTCCAACTTATTCCCTTTTGCCGATGTAACTAAAATTGAATTAGTTAATCCAAATCCTTTAAAGGAATATCTAATCAAACGATTCGTATACTTCTTCACGTCCAATTCTGTTTTAAAAAGTCAATTAAAAGAACAGTTCTCAAAAAAGAAAATAGATCTTGTCCTTATTCATTTTGGACCAAGTTTTCTAAAAGTTCATAAAAACATAGATCCTAATATTCCACGTATCGTTGTTTTTCATGGGTACGATGCATCATATCTTTTTAAAAAATCTCCGTTCTATGTTCATGCTATGAGAAAAGCATTAGGGCACTCCAACGTTTTTCCATTTGCTGTTTCAGATGGTATTAGAAATTTTATGCTAGAAAAGTTTCCAAATAAATCTATTGAAAAGCATTACTTAGGCATAGACACTAATAAGTTTTCCCCAAGTCTTAAAAAAGAGAATACAGGGATAAAAAAATTCATTCAGATTTCCAGACTAGTAGAAAAAAAGGGGATTGAGTTTACCATAAAAGCTTTCGTTGAATTTAAGCGCTTGTACCCTAGTAAAAATTTTAAATTCAAAATTGTAGGTTCTGGACCTTTACAAGAACCGCTGTCAAATATCATTACATCAAATGATATGACTGAAGAAATTGAATTGGTAGGAGCTGTAGATCAATTAGAAGTCAATCGACTACTTCAAGAAAGCGACATATACATCCAGCATAGTATTACTGCAAACAATGGAGATTCGGAAGGACTTCCTATTTCTTTGATGGAAGCAATGTCAGTAGGTCTTCCAATAGTCTCAACATATCATTCTGGAATTCCAGAATTAGTGCTTCCTGAAAATGGTATACTCACAAAAGAAAAGGATATCCTTGGCATTGTTAAAGCAATAGATAAAATTTGGTTTTGGGAAACAAATCAAAATAGAGAAAGGATCATCAAGCATTTCTCTATAGATAGCAGCGTGTCATCCTTATACTCTAAAATATCCAAGCTTATCTCATAATAACAACCTTTCCAAACCCTTCATCAAAATATTGCGACAGCTCGCTACCTGTATCAAACTTTTCGAATTCGTCGTCAACAAATACTTTGTATAGGTATATTCCATTTGCAAGTTTATTTCCAAACATATCTGTTCCATCCCAATGAAAGCTTGTTTGATTGATCCCTACTCTTAAATCGCCTATCTCGTTTCTTTCAATTTCTCTTACGATCTTACCACTCATAGTGTAAAGTCGCATATAAAAATTTTCGGGCACTTCGCCTGTAACAGTAAACACCAGTTTGGTTGATGTACTAAAGGGGTTGGGATAAAACAACGCTTCCGAAATTGCTTTTTGAAGAATAACATTAAAAACCCTTTCCCAAGAATTATATCCGGATAAATTTCCTGACGCATCTTTGGCCTCAATACTAATCAAATATTCTCCTTCTAGTTCAAAACAAGGACGATACTCCAAAACTGCATTTGATTCATTGTTGGTCTGTGGATAAAACTGAATGGCCGGATCTGATAAATCCAAAGTAATGGTTTCGTTGTTGGGGTCCGTCAGCTTCAATACAAATTGATTGATGTCTTCATTCAATAGGAAAACATTTTCGTCTTTTAGTTCTATTCTTATCAATGGCTTCGGGGATACAATATCACCATCATTGATATGAAAACCGTCAAAGGTTACATCTAATAATGGATTGGTCTCATCTTCCCTAACGTTGAAGCTAGTTAAGGCAAAATTATTAATGTCCTCTTTTTCTAATACGCGTTGATCCTCGTTGAGTAAAATGGTAAGGGTATAGTCTCCCAACAACTCTGCAGATTCATATCGAAATTCAACAGTACGCATTTCGCCAGAAGCAAGACCCTGTTGCATTTCAATAACTTCAATTTCTTGATTTTGTGCATCTGTGATTAAGTACTTTATTTGAAAAGAATCTTGGATGTCAAATGTTGAGGTGTTTTGAATACTAAAAGAATATTGGACTTGTTCTCCTTGCTGTAAAGAGTCCTTAAAGCTGATTAAGTCTCCTATAGCTAAATCAGGATAGCCTTCAAAATATGCTTTCCAATAAATCAAATCACCGGGGTCTCTTTCAACTAAATCCCTCGCCTCATACTCGAGGTAAATATTTTTTACAGAAGATTCATTGGCATTAGAAAGTGAAATTTCACCACTTTCTGATAATTCGCCTAGTAAAATAGTTGAACCATTATCTAAAATACCATAAGCCTTTACCAAAACAGTATCCATTTCTAATATTTCATCAAATTCAACAGAAATTTTAGACCAAGATTTTGCAGGACCGATTGTAGTCGAACGCATAGAACCCTCTGTATCTTTTAATGGTATAAAAGATTCGATTGTAATTTCTTCGTCGAAGGTTTGACCTATTTCCTCTGCTAAAACTCCCTTTCCTTTTTGGTACATTATACCATATGGAATATTGGAGGATGTACCAAGTACATTTGTTAAAAGCGCCCCCTCTTCTTCTAAAGCTTTAAGTATACTAGATCCATAAATACTTTCATCCGTACTCCATTCATTCGCAAAATGCAGATCACCACTATTTTTGGTAACTGTCCAAAGAAAAACAAAATCACCATCCGGCACTTCATCTCTTATCATGTTAACGACTTTTTCTCTATCTTCTGGATTTTGAGTTGGGAAACCAAAACATCGATAAGAGCCTAATGCATTAGTGTTGATGCTGCCAAAATCGCCTCCACTATTTATCCAACCAGTTCCCGTTGTGCCGTCCAATACGGCGACAGCAACACCTTCAGATAAAAATTGAAATGGTCTAACAGATAAAGCATTGTTTTCAAAATTGAAGAAGAACCCAGTAGTAGCTGATGACAGACCATTTTTAATCGTGATATAAAAACCAGTGGTATCAAATTCTAACTGGTCTTTCACTATAATCCCTTTTAATTCATCTTGATCAAATTGATGTTTGTGGCTTTGGTTCCAACCCAATTCGTCCTGAGGATTATATAAAAATGATTTTGTTTTCCAAAAATATCCAGACTCCGGAGAAATAGAATCCGGACTTACTCTCCAATAATATACCGTTTCTTGATCAAAGGAAATATTAGGTTCCCAAGTTACTAAGCCCCCATTTCTGGTCTGTTCCATTCTTTGGGCTAACGAACTGTCAAACGTGATGACAGTATCTATTTCCATGACATACTTTCTTTGTGTATCATCGAAGGCATTGTTGGTAGAACTAAAAAGCTTCACTTCGTTTTTATTCCAAATACTAAAGTCCGTTGGACACACTGGGTTCAATGAATTATCGGTAGTAAAAAAACAATAGCCTTCTGTCGCATTAGAAGTATTCACTAAATCATTGTTTTGCTCTGCAGTTGGAGCGGGTCTTTCCTCAAATTGCTCTTCAATATCAACAGTGGCTTTAATTATATTTTTACCTGGGTTCTCTAACACTGGGATATTTACTCTTAAGTCTGATTCAAATTGTGGGGCTTCAATCAAACGAGTGGTTTCAAACTTTAAACTATCGTCTTCAGAAAAATGCTGAATTCTTACTTTTAATTCTCCCGTCTCCACGGATCCCAGATTTGCAATGTTGAGCTTAAGCTCAAAGCTGTCTAGGGTGTTGTCAATAAATTCAGGATTCGTCGACGTTGAGCTGTAATCAAAGACAAAATCCGGCCCATCAAAATCTCCTAATTTGATTGCTGGGTCTCCATGATATGTCAATTGTTGCATTAAGGTTCTATAGCCTAAAGAGCTATTAGCCACATTTTCTTTGATATATGATCGAATCGCTTCAGATAAGCTTCTGTTCAGAAAAGACGTTCCGATTAATTGGTATAACCGCTGCCCTCCAATGGCTTGTGGACCAACAAATGCCGTACCAGAGGAAGCCAAAAAGGCAATTGCTCCTCTATTCTCTTGAATTAAATATTCTTCACTCAATCCTTCCGAACTAGTATGTATGTTCCCAGAATGACAACCCAAAGAAAGTATGAAAGGATACTTGTTTTGATTCGTCCATTCCGAAGGTTGTTGAAGATTAAAATCAAAGGTCCCCACGGCACTATGTCCAAAAAAAGTAATTACAGATAATCCAGTATTAATCAGTTGCAAGAGTTCTTCTATTTCTGCAGGCTGAATAGGGCTTGAGGAGGTTTTTCTAAAAGTGGATACATCCCCTCCATATTTGTTTTCTTCAATTTCGAATCTCATGTTTTCCAAGGATTGAAAAATGGACTCTTGAATTCCTGGATCTCCTCCACTCAAGTGAAGAATTTTTTTCATCCAATACTTCTCTTCAAATGTTTGGTCCCACATGTCTTTGTTGTCGTGGGCTTTTACTTTTTCTAGATAATCTCGTAAGTCCGTTTCATTATTTATCGCAATCCTTCCTACATTAAACATTGGATCAGGTATTTCCTTACCAGACAGCATCATGTTATCAGAACCCGGAATTCCAAAACTGGGAACATGAAACCTTTCTTGAAGAATAGCAGAAGAACTGTTTGCAAATCGAACCGAATTGTACTGAATACCTTTTCCAACATTAAACCAGAATTCTAAACTCGGCCAATGTTTGCTGAGATAAAAGGCAAGATTATTGTTTCCAATATTGTGTCTTTCTATACCATATGCAAATTGATCAAGAATGTCTTCTGAGGTTAAAATATACGTTTCATACGCCCCTCCCTCTATGGATGATCTATACTCCGCATAAGCAGCAACTTGATTGTTTGGATCTTCTGGATTGTATAACTTGTTACTAGTAACAAATAGAAATTCTGCGTTTACATTTTTGATGTCCACAAAAGATTTCTCTTCGGCACCAGCTACGCTGTTGTAATTACTTATATCGACAATATAAATTTTACGCGTTTGACCTGGCTCCAGCTTAAATCTCAATTTGCCGTCAACACTCTGATCTCCAATTATTCTATGTTGGTTTTCTAGGTCATAAATGATGTATTCTCCTTGGGATATATCAAATTCAAAATTTCTTTCAAATGGACTTTCTTCTGCAATAAATTCAAAATAATCCTCTTCTAAGGTTGGTTCTTTGGGGTAGGTTAGTTTTCCGTAGGCCACGGTATATCGATCTTGACTGCTTGAGGTCCCTTCAAGTTTAAATACGTTGGTGTTCTTTAGCTCATCATATTCCAATTCAAGCTCATATTCTTTGGAGTCAAAACCAAAATAAGTTTCGTTTTCTTTCAACTCGTTATTAATAGAAAATTCAACCACATGGTTTCTGTAGTTCGACCCAAATCGAATGGATGCCTTTGGCGTTGTCAAAGTCGTTTCTACTACATCCCTGGAAGGAAGCTCCAAAGTTTGCGATTGCTGTAATACTGTTCCATATCCTTCGGCAACATGAAAGTGTGAATATCTGATTTCATCTGAGTATGTCGGTTTGTGAAACCAATTGTTGAACACTGTTTTTTCCTCGTGTACATAATAGTTTTGAGGACTAAAGTTGCCAGCTCCGATGGGGTTGTCTTCTAATCGTAATCCAGCAACGCCAGTATCATATGTTAAAAAATAAACACTGGTATCGCTAAAAAGGCTAAACTCTGGATTTAACTGAGCCTCAAACTCGCTAAATAAATGTTGATCTAATTCTCCTCGATTTTTATGCCCAAAAAACTCGATATAGTCACCTGGCTGCAACACACCTTGGTTGTTAACATGCAAAGCAACTTGCTCTCCTAAACGATACAATTGAATGCTTTGACCGCTGGCTTCATTTATTGGAAATCCAAGATTTTCAAGCAATTCAAACGAAATTCTGTAAACGCCATCATCCGCAAGTTTTATTTTCCAATAGGTTTTATCAAAATCGATCCATTCATTGCCATATATGGTATCTTGCTCTACAACCATTTGAGCTTGAGATGCAATGGAAATCAAACTAAAAAAAGTCAATAAACGGAGAATTCTCATATCGATGTCTTTAAAAAGTAAAAGTACATATTATAAATAATATTAATATGTTTGTTGCTTATTTTTAACGCATTAAATCAATATATTTAACGCTCTAAAACATTATTTCGTTTATGTTTTGGTAAGAATAAATAGCAGCTTCTATACATTGTTCACAATATCTTTCATGCTGACCATAATTACAATTGTCTTTATTCTTAGTGTTGCTCTCTCTACACTCTACTGGCTGGTGTTGTTTATGAAGATGTTACTCTATAAAGTAGACACAAATTATTCGAAAAAAACGAACTTTTCCATCATCCTTTGTGCTAAAAACGAGCTAAAGTGTCTTACTAAAAACCTTCACAAACTTATTTCACAAAAAAATGCCTCTCAAGTCGTACTAATGGATGATTATTCAACCGATGGAAGTTCTACTTTTTTAAAAAAAACCTCTGAATCAAACAAAATACTTAACGTAAAAAAGCCAAGTCAAAACGTGCCAGGAAAAAAACTCGCACTAACAGAAGGAATAGCTTTTTCAAAAAATGAAAACCTTGTACTTACGGACGGGGATTGCTGGCCAAAAACCCAATTGTGGGCTACAAAAATGAGCGCTAAGCTAGATGCCTCTTGCCAAATAGTTTTAGGCTACGGCCCACTCAAAACACCAAATAGCCTCTTAGGAATATTTATTCAATTTGAAACGGTAATAAACGCCATACAATATTTTTCTTATGCCCTTTTTAAAAATCCCTATATGGGTGTAGGACGAAACATCGCCTTTACTAAAAAGATATTTTCAAAAATTAATGGGTACACCGACCATATAGATCACATTTCTGGAGACGATGATCTGTTGGTTCAGAGTGCAATGAAATACACTCAAATTGCTATCTGTATTGACCCCGATACGTTTGTTTATTCGAAGAGTCCTAGAAACTTCCGCTCATACGTGGGACAAAAAAAAAGACATCTATCAACCGCGCCTTTGTATTCTCTACAACATAAAATCTTATTATCCCTTCATCCCTTTTTTCACTTAATGGGATCAATGATGGCTTTAGTTCTTTTATATCAAGGGCTCTGGACTATTGTGGTTATTGCTTATCTCTTGCGATGGTTTGCCCTAATGACATTTGGTTTTATACCATTTAAAAAACTAGAGGCTTTAAAAAGTTGGGCTACGATCCCTTTGTGTGATATATTACTTGTCCCGTTTTATATTTTCTTTTCTTTGATTTCTATTTTGGAACCTAAACATGCTTGGCATTGAACTATATTGCTAAATACTTTGATTTAAATGAGGTCCAGAGAGGCCATTTCGAATCGTTAATTCCTTTATATATGGAATGGAACGAACGCATAAATCTAATTTCTAGAAAGGATATAGCAAATTTAGAATTACATCATATTGTACATTCCTTGGCGATTTCAAGATTCATTGATTTTGTGCCCGGATCTGAGATTATTGACTTAGGTTGTGGTGGTGGGTTCCCAGGAATAATGTTGGCCATACTTTATCCAAAATCATACTTTCTTCTTATTGATTCCAAAAAGAAAAAAATTATGGTCGTAAACGAAATTATCAATGCATTGGGTTTGGAGAATGCGGTAGGCATTCATGGAAGAGCGGAAGAACTAAAAAATAAGAAATTTGATTTTGTAGTATCCAGAGCTGTTGCCAAAATTGATCAACTTAAACTGTGGTCAAAAAATCTTATTAAATCAAAAAGTATTCATTCTATTCCCAATGGAATTATTGCCTTGAAAGGAAACTTAGACATTGAAAAAAGCCTGCTAAGCAAGTCAGATTATTTTGAAAGTGTTGCGCTTAATACCTATTTTGAAGAAGATTATTTTAAAGAAAAGCATTTGCTTTACGTTCAACATTAATCTATTCCATGGACCAGCAATTATTCGAAATAGGAACTTGGCAGTTGACCATTGGTTCGTTGGTATGGTTTGGGATTTTTACCCTTCTTTTCTGGATTTTATACCTTTTTATTCGCAAACCCCTTTGGCAAACAATCAAACAAAACAGTGATGCCCCAGAAGAATCTCTCTATGCACTTAAAAAGATATTTCTGTGGATTGTTGCTCTAGTTTATATCATATTGTCCTTGGAAATTTTAAACTTGGATTATGTCTTCGTTAGAGGACAAAGTTTTGATGTTGGGATTGGTCTCATATTAAAAGCCCTTGCAATATTCCAAATTGCTCGCTTTTTGGATTGGGTTTTGGTACATGTTTTTATTGAGAAATATTACTCCAAAAGAGATAAGTCGCTTGATTCTAACAACCAATCCATAGAAAGTACCAGCTCTGCTGCGCGGATAGTAAAGCACATCTTGTACACTATTGTTTGTATCGTCTTGTTACGGCAATCAAACCTAGATCCAGTACTCTATAATGTTGCCTTGGATTCTGGGGTAAACATAAGCCACACCCTTTCTGATGTTTTTTCTGCGGTGCTGATCATTCTTTTTGCAAGACTGATTCTTTGGTTTCTAACTCAATTGTTTCTCTATGGCATTTATCGAAGAAATAAAATAGATCTCGGAGCACAATATGCCATTAACCAACTGCTCAAATACGTCGTCTATATCATTGCCTTTTTTATTGCCCTTGATCATTTAGGGATTAACATGACCATTGTTTGGGGAGGTGCCGCGGCATTACTGGTAGGATTGGGGCTTGGTTTGCAACAAACTTTTAATGACTTTTTTAGTGGTATCGTGCTATTATTCGAACGTAGTGTTTCTATTGGAGATTCTGTCCAATTAAATGATCAAATTGCCACTGTTAAAAAAATAGGCCTGCGTTCTTCCGAGTTACAGACTCGAGAAAACATGACTGTAATTGTTCCCAACTCGCAGCTGGTAAACGAAAAAGTTATTAATTGGAATCATTACGATGAAAGAACTCGGTTTTCGGTTAACATTGGCGTAAGCTATGAATCAGACAGCCAACAAGTCAAAGAACTGTTGCTAAAAGCAGCAAAAGAAAATCCGTATGTACTAGAGTTTCCTGGACCTATTGTTCGACTAATTTCCTTTGGAGAAAGCTCTCTTGATTTTGAAATCATTTTCTTCTCTAGAAACTACATAATTATAGAAGATGTCAAAAGCGACCTGCGCTTTTCAATAGTCAATTTATTCAAAGAAAACAACATCGAAATTCCGTTTCCACAACGAACCGTTCATGTTAAAAATTCAAGCAGTTTTTTGTAGATGGATTTTAGGCACAAGAAACGTTCGTTTAAACAATTTGTCAATCACCTTTTGTGAACGTTAAAAAACTTTTTACGCTTCTTTTATTTTTTTTAATGCGAAACTAGAGTTTTCATTTTTATCTACTGTTAAGAAAACTATTTCCCAATTTCTCATTTTGCAGAACTCATAAACAGCTTTGATTACGCCATATTTTATCATAAAATTCCAATTACCTTGGACAAAGTCATGTCCCGTAATATAGCCCCCATTTTTTATTTTAGGTTCGCTTGCCAATAATTCATTGAGCGTTTGTTCATAAGAATGACTTGTATCTATATATATCCAATCAAAATAATTATCGTGAAACTTCTTGATAGAATTAACTGATTCATCGTTTATGATTTGTATTTGATCTTTTTTCAGTTCTTGATGAAATCTTTTCTGGACCTGTGCTTTTTTTTCCAAACTATATTCTTTGGTATTCCACAAATCAATCAAGTATAATTTTTCCGGGGTTGTCCTGCGTAGTATTTCTTCACTGAAGTTGCCTTGGTCAACACCCATTTCAGCAACAATCCCGTTTTTTGGGAGACTGTCTAATAAAGCATTTCTGTCTAGAATTAATCTACAGTTTTTAAAATGCTTCCTCTCTAACTTAGCGAAAGTTGTGTTGTCCTTATTCTCAATGTTTTTTAATGTCAATTTTCGCTTTGAAAAATTTAAAATTTTAGATTGGATTTTCTCAGGTAATAAATTATAAAGTAAATTAAAATTCATAATGGTTTTTGTTCAGAGCTAGTTATGTGTGAAAATTATATTTCTTCAATTCCATTTAAACAAACAAGACATAACTCAGTTTCATAATTTTAATTTTTAGAGACACTAATTATTACGTCCCTTGATTTCTTCATTAAGTAGCCTTAGTATCTTTTCAAGAACAGACAAAACATCTCTGCACTCAGCAATGACGATATCATTACTTCCATCAAATCCAATTAAGTTGTTTCGATATTGAATATTGTCTAAAAGATCTTTGGCTGCGTTTTCTAACCTTGCATTATCCCAATCTTTCCATTGAACGCTAGGGTTTGGCATATTGGAAGATGCGCTCCCAATAAAAGAAAGGCCCGCTTCCCATAAAATTTGTTCATTCTCGTATAGATTTTCTAATTGGTTTTTCCAATCTGCCAGATAGTACTTCAACGTATCGTTGCTAATTAAGGCTATTTCTCCTGATGATATTAATGCATCAATTACACCATTTGAAGGATTGGTCATTCCAAACATAAATGCCTTGGAGTGAAAGACCTCATAGGCTTCGTAAGATGTCTTATTGCTGGAAATAGAAGAAACATATTTTTCTATTTCCGGAGCGATTGATTTTCTCAAATTTTGTTTCTCCATTATTCGATCCCGATTAAGATCAAATTCGTTTTTTAAATCAACTAAGGCCTTTGTTTCCTTTTTATGATTTATTCTGTGCTGATTCCAATTGTTTACTTGTAGTGCTAATAAGATTCCGATCATGACCAAAAGAATTTCCCCAATGGCATAAAGCAGATAGTCTTTGACTCCTCTATCTTCAATTAGCTTTTTTCGAACTCTTCGAAAGATTTTCATACGTTGTCAATCAAGAACTCAAACAATTCATCCAAAAAGTCAAAACTTTTATATCCTACTTTTTCTTCTTTTCCACCATAGACAACTAAACCACAAGTACTTTGCTCCACCACTTTTTGGACTGTTTCCATATCAAGGTTTTCAATATCTAAAAAAGCATATGGAATCTCTTTAAATTTAGTCCATTCTGATTTTGTCGTTTTTATAATCCTGCCTTGTAGTCCTTCATCATCAAAGGACATAGAATCTACATATTGTTTCATTAACACTTCGGTATCAATATTTTTTATTACACTTTCCTTCGCAAAAGGTCCGAGTACTACTCCATCTAGTCCAAGAGCATCAACTTGTTTTTCTATTATATCGATACTATCCAAGCCACTAAATTCGGCAAGCAATTTTGGCCCTTCGATCCATTCAACCATCTCCCTAACCTCAGATTTGTTGACAAAAGTTGCTTCTCCTTCATTACAATTAAAACTTAAATAGTCCACATACCATGCAGCAAAATATCGTGCATCGGTAAGGTTTGAGATTTGAGAAGCTAAAATGTTCGTTTTAAGCATTTGATTCTATACTTTGGAGCACCAAAGGTATGGAAGGGAAAAAGAAACCACATTATTTTGACTATGTATATGAAGTTACCTCTGCAATTCCTAAGGGTAGAGTATCGACCTATGGCGCAATTGCTGATTACCTAGCACTTGGCTCGGCTCGAATGGTGGGTTGGGCATTAAATAAATGTCACCACAGTGTTGTCCCCGTTCCTGCTCATCGCGTAGTTAATAGCAAGGGCGAATTGTCTGGACGATTAATGTTTAAGTCTCCTACTCTAATGCAGGAAAAGCTAGAAAAAGAAGGTGTCCTGATAGAGAACAATAAGGTCTTAGATTTTAAAAATCGGTTTTGGCACCCTAAAGAAATGGCTGATGAATAACAATATCATTCATATGATTAGTGGACCAAGAAATCTCTCCACTGCTTTGATGTACAGCTTTGGGAATAGATTAGATACGCGCTCAGTAGATGAACCTTATTACGGATACTATCTCAAATGTTATGATGTTGAGCACCCGGGCAGAAAAGAAATTATTGATGCCATGCTTACCGATCCAAATCAAATCTATGAGCAACTCTTTTCTCCTTTAAAAAATGGTCAAATCCTGTTTATAAAAAACATGGCACATCACATCAAAGATTTAAGCTGGGACCTTCTTTTTAACTGTAAGTGTTTTCTTCTTATCCGTGATACTCGAAAAATTCTTTCTTCGTTTTCAAAGGTAATTTCTAATCCAACAATTGATGATATTGGCATTTTAGATGAATGGAAAATATTCCAATATTTGGAAGCAAAAGGCCAAAGGCCAAGTGTCGTTGACTCCTCTTTATTGCTTAAAAATCCCGAAAGTGTGTTGATGCAACTTTGTGAAAACTTACACATTCCTTTTTCTTCTCGAATGCTAAAATGGAAACCGGGCCCACGCATAGAAGACGGTGTTTGGGCTAAATATTGGTATAAAAACACGCATGCGTCCTCTGGTTTTTCACTTCAAAAAAGCAGCAATGATCCAATTCCAGAAGAATTAAAAATTGTCAATGAGGAAGCCTACTTTTACTATCAGAAACTATTGGCTCACGCCATAAAGCCTTAATCTATGCTTCAATTATTCAACGAAAAGAATCGCGATATAAAAGTCTTCGTTAAAGATGGACTGTATCCAAGAAACGAAGCAAAAGTTTCTGTTTTCGATAGTGTGGTGCAAGGTGGTGATGCTGTTTGGGAAGGAATTCGAGTATACCATGGTGGTGTCTTCCTTTTTGATAGACATCTTGATAGATTATACGATTCGGCACATGCCTTGGCTTTTCAAAACATTCCAATTCGAGATGCTGTAAAAGAAGCTGTTTTTCAAACGCTTCGAGCAAATCAGATGTTCCATGATGTCCACATAAGACTCACATTAACCAGAGGTGAAAAAATTACCTCGGGGATGGATCCGCGACTTAATCAGAGTGGTTGTAATCTTATTGTGTTGGCCGAATGGAAGCCCCCTGTATACGATAATGACCATGGAATCCGAGTAATCACCTCTACCATAAGGAGAAACTCTCCGATGCATTTAGATTCAAAAATTCACCACAACAATCTACTCAACAACATTCAAGCAAAAATCCAAAGCAATTTTGCCAATGTTGATGCCGCATTGATGTTGGATGCCTACGGTTTTGCTTCTGAGTTACATGGGACCAATATTTTTATGATAAAAAACGATAGCCTTTATACCCCACATGCCGATGCTTGTTTGCCTGGCATAACTCGAGGCTTGGTCATAGAAATTTGCGAAGAATTAGGGATTCCTATTATTGAAAAAAATATTTCCCTTACCGAACTGTATAATTCGGACTTGTTTTTTTGTACAGGATCCATGGGAGAAATTACACCCATCTTAGAATTAGATGGAAGAGATATAACTGGACAGACCAAACATCCGTTATTAGATAAGATTAGACATTCTTTTGAACAAAAAATACCTCAATACAGTGAAAAAATTCCTATTGATTAAAGCACTATTTATATGTACTCTTTTTTCTCTTGCCGCTCAAAGCCCTATTGGTATTTGGGAAAACATAGACGATGAAGATGGAAAACCAAAATCGCACATCGAGATTTACGAACAAGGTGGAAAGTTGCATGGTAAGGTCGTCAAACTACTGGAAGGTGCTACATTGACTATTTGTAAAAAATGTAAAAACGAACGTCAAAATCAACCTATAGAGGGTATGGTCATTCTTTGGGACTTAGAAAAAGAAGGCGAAGAATACGACGGAGGGTATATCGTTGATCCTAAAAAGGGCAAAACGTACAATTGTAAAATCTCATTAGAATCTGCAGATGTCCTTAATGTGCGAGGCTATCTCAAAGTCTCCTTATTCGGAAGAACGCAACAATGGAACCGAGTGAAATAGTTTCGGGTTTTTCCTATGCTCATCTAAAAGAAAAAGGAGGGCTTCTGATAACTTCACATAAGAAGTTAGAAGGCTATGAAAGTCAAAACTTCCTCCTAAACTCGTCTAGTAAGGAAAAGTTTGTGCTCAAAATTTATGAGGACTTTGATTCTTTGCCCATCATTCAAGCGGAAAATGAGTTGTTGCTTACGTTGGCAAAAATAAAAGGGCTTAATCTCCCTACTCCTATCAAGCTGCAAAACTCTTTTATTCAGCACGAACAAAATTTCTACTATAGAATACTGACTTTCCTTGAAGGAAATGCTTGGTCCCAAATAGAACCTACAATTGAATTGATAAAAGAGTTTGGGCATACCACTGCCCTACTAAATCTCAGTTGTAAAAACACTGAGATAATGGCAATACACAACCGAAGGATTTCTTGGGATTTAAAGCATGCCATGGATTGTAAACCAATGCTAAAGTACATTGACAATCCCAGTCAAAAAAAACTTGTCGATTACTTTCTCGATAGGTTTCAACATTACTGTCTGCCCGTACTAAACAAGCTCCCTAATCAAATTATACATAGTGATTTAAACGATTGGAATGTCTTTTATAGTGAAGAGGCCCAAGATCTTTCTATTATTGATTTTGGGGATGTTTGTTGCTCTCCAAAAATTTGCGAGGTTGCTATAGCACTTTGTTATCTACTTATGGGTAAAGAAGACCCCATCGAAGTAGCCCGGCATTTTGTCTCCTCTTATCATCAAATATACCCTCTAACCGCTACAGAGCTTGATGTGCTCTACGATCTTATTGCGGCCAGACTTTGTGTTAGTGTCTGTCATTCTGCAAAGGCAAAGGCCGGTGCCAAAGACACCAGTTATATACTTATTAGCGAAAAACCTGCATGGAAACTTTTAGAGGATTGGATAAAAATTAGTCCCGTAAAAGCCAAAAAAGTGTTTTATGCAGCATGCGGTTTAGAGATGTCTCCATACCCTTTTTTATCAGTAGAACAGAAACGAAAAAAATATTTTTCTTCTGCACTGTCCTTAAGTTATCAGCAACCCATTCATTTTAAATCTTCGGCATTTCAATACTTATATGATCAATCCGGCAATACTTTTTTAGATGCGTATAATAATATTCCCTTAGTGGGTCATTGTCATCCCGAAATATCCAGAAGGCTTTCTGAGCAAGTAAGAACCTTAAATACCAATACGCGATATCATTACATTCAACTTGGAAACTACGCAGAAAAGTTATTGTCAAAGTTTCCACAGACATTAAACCATGTGTTTTTTGTAAACTCTGGAAGTGCAGCCGCAGATTTGGCTCGTCGCCTTGCAGAAAATTATACTGGATTCAAAAATCATATTGTGTTGGAAAACGGATATCACGGAAATGGGATATCAAGCATAGAGCTAAGTCACTATAAGTTTTCTAAAAAAGGAGGTCAAGGCCAATCAAAAAATATTTTAACCCTTCCGCTTCCAAAAGCATATTTAGGCAAATTTGATAGTGCACAAGAATATGTTTCGGATGCTATTGATAAAATGACTGCACAAATCCATGTAGAAAACAAAGGGTTTGGTAGTTTCATTGCAGAACCCATTTCGGGTTGCGGCGGTCAGGTCCCTTTAATGGATGGTTACCTCAAACAGGTAGATGCTTTTTTGAAGAAAGAAAACATACTGTTAATCGTAGATGAAGTTCAAACAGGATTTGGACGATTAGGTGCGTTTTTTTGGGGATTCGAAATGCACAATATTGTTCCGGACATCGTAATCTTGGGAAAAGCCATGGGCAATGGACATCCCCTTGCGGCCGTAGTATGTACAAAAGAAATTGCCGAGGCTTTTGACAATGGTATGGAGTTTTTTAGCTCCTTTGGAGGAAACCCTGTTTCTTGTACCGTTGGAGAAGCCGTCTTAGATATTTTGTTAGAAGAAAAATTACCCCAAAACGCAGCAGCCGTTGGGAAGTATTGGAAAGACCGTTTAGAACAAGTAAAAACTGCACATCAGTTCATTGGTGATGTTAGAGGTCAAGGCCTCTTTCTTGGAGTAGAATGCATTGACCCAAAGTCTCTTGGTCCCAGTCCCCTGCTTGCTATCAAAATAAAAAACGCGTTGCGCCAGCGATTTATCTTATCTAGTACGGATGGTCCACATAACAATGTCATTAAGGTAAAACCTCCACTTTGTTTTACTAAAGACAATGTTGATTCATTTATGGAAGCATTCGCCGAAATTGTGTCGTGATAATTATTTGCAAATCACACAATAATATTACAGTCAAACCAGTTTTTATTGGGATAGAATTTTTTACCTAAACCTATTTATGGACGTACTTTACACTTCAAACAAACTGGTTCAATTTATTTACGGAGAAGCAAGTTTTAAAGAATATTTTAAGCTTGATGACGCAATGGAAGAAGATCCCGCTTTACGGGTAGAGTTTAGAGCTCTATATGATTCGGTCAAAAACCTTCCAACACTTAGTTTGAACCCCTCTAGTAAAACTCTAGAAAACATATTGACATATAGTAAAGAAAATCTCTAACCACTCGATGGTAGAGAAAGTTTTTGGTGTCAAGCCCATACTTGATTACAGGTATGGGTTTTTTTGTATTATACAATGACTTCGCCCCCATTCTCTTTAAGTTGGGCATAGTAAATTGTATATTTATATTCTTAATATAACCAACCATGTCTAAAGAAAAAGAAGCTAAATTAAAAGCACTCGGATTAGCCGTTGATAAACTAGAAAAGACCTACGGAAAAGGAACAATCATGAAACTTGGTGATAAGCAAGTGGCTCATGTTGATTCGATTTCTACTGGATCTTTGGGATTAGATATCGCCTTAGGAATAGGAGGATTGCCAAAAGGTAGAGTTATCGAAATTTATGGCCCAGAGTCCTCAGGGAAAACAACCCTTGCAACACATGCTATTGCAGAATGTCAAAAGCAAGGAGGAATCGCTGCATTTATTGATGCAGAACATGCTTTTGATCGCTTTTATGCTGAAGCACTTGGTGTGGATACCGAAAACCTATTGATTTCGCAACCAGACAATGGAGAACAAGCCCTAGAAATAGCTGAGAATCTAATTCGCTCCGGAGCGATTGATATCTTAGTTATTGACTCAGTTGCCGCATTAGTGCCAAAATCAGAAATAGAAGGAGAAATGGGAGATTCTAAAATGGGTCTTCAGGCGCGTTTGATGTCTCAAGCGATGCGGAAGCTTACCGGTACTATTGGACGAACGGGTTGTTGCTGCATATTTATTAACCAACTTCGTGAGAAGATTGGCGTTATGTTTGGAAATCCAGAAACCACTACTGGTGGTAATGCCCTAAAATTTTATGCTTCGGTTCGATTGGACATTAGAAAATCTGGCGCTTCTATCAAGGACAAAGAGGGTAATGTTGTTGGTAATCCAATTAAAGTTAAGGTGGTCAAAAACAAGATGGCTCCTCCATTTAGAATTACATTTTTTGATATCATGTTTGGTAAGGGTATTTCGAAAACTGGAGAAATTATTGATATTGGTGTTGACAAAGACATCATCGGAAAGAGTGGATCATGGTATAGCTATAATGATGCTAAAATTGCTCAAGGAAGAGAAGGTGCGAAACAGTTTCTCTTAGACAACCCTGAGGTTATGGAGGAAATTGAAAATAAAATTAAAGCAATTTTTAATCCTGAATTAGACGCGGATGAACCAGAGTTAGAGATGATTACAGAACAAGACAACAAAGAAGTCGCGGAAGAAGTATAAATTTCTTCTAGCTTATATTAAAAAGGGGGAAGCACATAATAGTTGCTTCCCCCTTTTTTTTAGTTGCAACTCAAGATGCAATTATAGGCGTCCGTATATGCTTTAATATTGAAAACAATTATTACACTAGAAACTAGTAAAAACCTATTGCCAGTAAAAAGTAGAAAGCAATGTATCGATGTCTTGTCTTACAAATTCATACACGGGCGCCATAGAATCCGGTCTAACTTGGTTTTGAAAATATAGGGATCCTCTAAAAAAATGATTCGTACTGTCCGATAAAAAAAATTGAACTGGTGTGGCCACATCTCCTTCAATCTCAAACATTACACCTTTAACATTGCCAGGATAATCTAATACATACTCATTGTAGTATTCTGCCTTGATGTTGTGCTTCCCGGCCAATTCATAAGAATCGGTAATCAACTCATCCAAATCTGATCTATCTCTTATTGGAAAATAAGAACAATGTAAGGTCCCATTTAAAGAAGGGATCGAAAGATCAAACCAACAAGGATCTAAAGGTTTGTCATCAAAAAAATACTCGTCTTTAACTACTTCAGCATATTTGGGATATCGAAAACCTATTTTACAATAACTCTCAGAAAAATCTATATATTCTTTAGTAGGAAAGTTAACTTTCGGATACAACCGAGGTTTGGGTAAATACAAATTCTCCTCTTTACATGAAATAAAAAAAAGTAAAAAGGCAATTACAGGCGTGTATTTATTTTTCATTGCGATTGATCAAAACATTTATTTTTTCAATTCTTTTCTTACTAACGGACACCACTTTAAATTTAAAGTGCTTGTAAATTATTTCTTTCTCTCTTCTCGGGATAAAGCCCGTTAACTCCAAAATTAACCCAGCCAAAGAATCGGCATCCCCTTTGCCACTTTCAAAATCGTCTGTACTTTCGGCAACGATTCGGCAAAAATCGTTAATCAGCGTTTTCCCCTCGAAAATATAATTGTTCTCACTTAATTTGATGTATTCCACATCTTCCTCAGCATCAAATTCGTCTTTTATATCTCCAATAACTTCTTCCATTATATCCTCAAGAGTTATGATACCTGATGAGCCTCCATACTCATCCACAACAATACCCATGTGGGTTCTCTTGGTCTGAAATTCTCTTAATAAGTCATCAATTTTTTTTGATTCAGGAACATATAAAATTTGTTTACGAATTAACTCTTGCCAGTTAAAATCATCTTGTTCTTTTGATAGCCCCAATAAATCTTTCACATACAAGATGCCTTCTAATTGATCAAAATCTTCTTTAAAAACCGGAAGTCTTGAATAACCCTCTTCTTTTATCAACTTCATTAACTCCTTAAAGCCCATGTCCAAATTGACAGCCACCACGTCTCCCCTTGGCTTCATGATTTGCTTTGCTGCTACATCTCCAAATTTTAAGATGCCTTTGAGCATGTCGACTTGTTCGGGAGATTCATCAATTTGTTGAGACGCCAATTCAATAGCTTTATCGATGTTTTCCTTATTTCCTTTGGTTGTATTTCCCCACTTGTCGGTCCCCACACTTTTTTCTATTCTATTTGACCATCTGACCAGAATATTACTGATAGGGCTAAAAATCGTATTTAGACCTACCAAAGGAAGAGACATAGCCTTTGCAAACTCTACATTTTTAAGATTCGCATATAGTTTAGGTGCAATCTCCCCAAACAAGACCAAAACAAAAGTCACCAGGACTACGCTAATAATAAAACTTATAATATGGGATAATGACTCTAGGCTCAACCATTGATCCCCTACTGCATGAATCACTCCATTAGCCAAGCTGTTAAACCCTTCCTCTCCTATCCATTTGCGTAACAAATAATCAGAAACTATTACGATTGCAATGTTTACGAGGTTATTTACCACCAAAATGGTGGCGAGAAGTTTCTCTGGTTTAGCTCTTAGTCTTTGTATTCGTAAAGAGGCACTACTTTCATCTTCTCCTAAGGTCTGTTCTTCCTTTGGGCTAAATGAAAAGAAAGCAACTTCAGAGCCCGAAATGGCAGCAGAACAAAAAATTAGTATGAGCAAAAGAGCAAAACCACTTAATGAACCTAGGAAGCCTAAGAAAAAAAGAATTGTTACTGGTAAAATACTAAGTAAGGGAGGATCAGGATCCAAATTAACTTGTTTCGTTATTAAATAGCATTAAAAAGGCAAGTCATCATCCATAGCATCTGCAGAATTACTTGGCGCTGCTGAATTTGTGTTGATTGCTTTTGGTGCTGAATCTTGTGAAGGAAAGTTGTTTGTTGAAGATCCTAGTTCTGCTCTTTCTCTTTTTTCTAGCATTCTAAAGGTATTGGCCACTACTTCAGTAGTATATCTATTGTTGCCCTGCTCGTCTTGCCATTTTCTATGTGTGAGCTTGCCTTCGACATAAACCATCATCCCCTTATTTAAATGCTTTTCTGCCCTTTCGGCCAATTTATTCCAAACAACAACATCGTGCCATTCTGTTTTTTGTTGCCACTCGCCTTGTTTGTCCATATAACTTTCGTTGGTCGCAACAGAAAACTTGCCTACCATTCCACCGTTATCAAAATTTTTGATATCCGGATCTTTGCCTAAATTTCCTATAAGAAGTACTTTATTTATCATCTCAACTTTGTCTTAAAGATATTAAGTTTCTCAATCAATATTATTTCCTTTCAGCTCTTGTTCAATATATTTTTTTAAAACTACAGGAAAGGCCAAATCCTTTATTTCCTCTGTCGATTTCCATTTCCATGACTTGTTTTTAGGTGGCTCTATACTTTGGGGTATCCTTACTATACGAATAAACAATTTTTGATGACTGAGTATATGTTTGGTTTCAAAAACAAAGGGCCCGTCAACTTCTATTTTTACATCTTCATAATCCAAGGTCTTTTTGCTTTCAAATTGCTCTCGAGATGTTTGGAGTAACGGAAATTGATACAGCGATTTCCATATTTCTTTGTCATCCCTCTTTTCTAATGCAAACATATCTCCCCTTCTCCATATCATAAACGTCAAATACCTTTCGTTCTTTTTCTTAGCATTCTTTTTTATTGGAAGCTGGTACACTTTATTAGAATTAAAAGCATAACACTCTTCTTGAAAAACACACTCCAAACATTTTGCATTTTTAGGCGCACATACCAAAGAACCGTAATCCATTAAGGCCTGATTAAAAGCTGAAGGACTTGTGTCTTCAATTAATGGCGTTAATAGTTTTCGTATTTCAGTGTGTGTTTTTGAGGCGTTTTTATCACTATAAATACCCAACAATCTTGCGATGAATCTCACCACATTTCCATCAACTACTGGATGGGGTAAATTGTAGGCAAAGCCTGCGATTGCAGCAGCACTATATGGACCAATGCCTTTTAACATGAGCAAGCCTTCGTAATCTCTTGGAAACTCCCCATTTAGTTCGTTAAAAATATATTTAGCGGTAAAATGCAGGTTTCTAGCCCTACTATAATATCCCAAACCCTCCCATAACTTTAAAACTTCGTCCAATGAAGCCTTGGCTAGAAGGTTTAAGGAGGGAAAGCGATTGATAAAACGAGTATAATATGGGGTGCCTTGCTCTACTCTAGTTTGCTGAAGGATTATTTCGGATATCCATATCTTATATACATTCTTATCCTTTTGCCATGGCAACGTACGTTTGTTCTTTTTGTACCATTCCAACAACTGATATGTGAAGCCCTTATCTAACTGCATAAAAAAGGGGCAAATTATCATTTACCCCCTCATTTTTTATCACAAAACATTATTTAAATCCTTGTTCGGGCAAGGTTAATATCTCCGTAGTAATTATTAACCATATCCTTTAGGGCCTTTCGCGCAAAAAAGATTCTACTTTTTACCGTTCCTAAAGGAAGGTTTAGTTTGTCTGCAATTTCTTGATACTTAAAGCCTTCAAAGTGCATAACGAAAGGATCTTTAATAGATACATCCAAGGATTCTACCATTCTGTTTAATTCCTTCATCATAATATTGGAACCTGCCTGGTTAGAAACACTGTTACTTCCAGAATTGATATAAAAATCATTGTCTGTAGAATCAAGAATGGTGTTTCTTTTAATCTTCTTTCTGTAATTATTAATGAAAATGTTTTTCATTATCGTATAGCACCAAGCCTTGAAGTTTGTTCCTGGCCTAAACTTATCACGATTAGTCATCGCTCTAAATGCTGTTTCTTGATATAGGTCTTTGGCGTCTTCGTCGTTCTTAGTCAAATTGTAAGAGAAAGAACGTAAGGCTGTAGTAAGCAAATCAAATTTCGTATTAAACTCTAATGTTGACATAATGACAGTATTTGGTTAAACAATACTGTTGCAAGATAATAAACTGTTTAACAAAAATCAAGAAATGATTAAACAATGTTTAAACAGTAAAAGCTTATTTTAATATAAATATTTGACTGTCAGCTATTTATGATTTTTTTGGACTCTGTGTTTATTTGAATTGTTTTCAATTTAAATTGAAAATTTACTTTTGTGCACGGTATAATAAGTATATACTAACGAAGAAAAAGATAATATTCGGCAGCCAAACACCTACTATTGGAGATAAATTCAAATTATTCACAAAGGTTGCCGAAAACTTGGCTAGAATAACATACGCCGAACCCAGCACTACACCTAGGGCTAAATGTAAACCTATGCCTCCTCTGGTTTTGCGAGCAGAAAGAGCCACTCCTATTAAGGTTAAAATGATAATTGTGATTGGATCGGAAGTTCTTCTATAAAGTTCTATTTCATATTTTTTGGCAGCATTCACGCCTCTTGATCTCTCATTGGATATAAAGTTTCTTAAATCATCTGTAGTCATCATTTCCATCTCTTTGGCATGATAAACAAAATCGCTTGGCCTAAAGCTAAACGTGGTGTCCTTCTTTTCACCCCGAAAAATCTTTAATTCTTCGTTTAAGCCATCAAAAGATCTGATCTCATAATCGTGCATGGTCCAAACAAAGGGCGCTTCTTTCATGGTAAGGCGTTTCGCTTTTAGTATTCGTTCAATCTTGCCGTCTTTAAACCTTTCTAACCTAAAAGTGTGGGCCGTAGTGTCTTTCTTTTTATAAAATCGGATATACGCTTTCTCGTCGGGCTGCGTATAAAAATGCACGTTGTTTGAATGTGTTTTTATTTCTGTCTTTTTGATGTGCTCCGCATAAAATTCGTTTTTGATCTTCGTGCTGATCGGAATTACATAATTATTGGCAAGCCAAAGAAGGCTTGATAAAATTCCAGCACTGATTAGGTAGGGAACCAATAATCTTTTAAAGCTTACTCCAGCACTTAAAATGGAAATTATTTCACTGTTGCTGGCCATACGAGAAGTAAAAAATATAACTGCCAGCAAAGCAAACAAAGGCCACATCAAACCATTGATCCAAGGAATAAAAGGCAAATAGTATTCAAAAATTATCTCCCGCGCCGTCACCGGCTGTCCTATAAAGTAATGGATACGCTCGGCAAAATCCATTACAATGGCAAACATGGTAATCATGATTACCGTAAAAAAGAAAGTACTTAGATACTTCTTGATTATATAGAGGTCAATCTTTTTTATCAAAGCCTTCTACTTAGATTAGGTAAGATGTTGTTCTTCCAAGTAGAAAAAGTCCCCTCTAAAATATGTTGTCTGGCTTGCCCCATTAACCACAAATAAAAACTCAGGTTTTGAATTGTAGCAATTTGCGGGCCTAGGTTTTCTTTCACCTGAAACAAATGCCTCAAGTATGCCTTAGAGTGGTGATTGCTCAAAGCACAATATGTGTTTGTATCTAAAGGACTAAAATCGTTTTTCCATTTGGCGTTTTTAATATTCATTATGCCGCTTTCGGTATATATTAAACCATGTCTGGCGTTTCTACTTGGCAAAACACAATCAAACATATCAATCCCTCTAGAAATGCATTCAATTAAATTTTCTGGAGTTCCTACCCCCATAAGATATCTTGGAGCCTTGGTTGGAAGAATACTACAAACGGCCTGAGTCATCGCATATAAGTCTTCTTTGGGTTCGCCAACTGATAATCCACCGATGGCATTAAATTCCATCTCCTTAGAGGCAATATACTCTGCAGAAGTTTTTCTTAAATCTTCGTAAACCGAACCTTGTACAATAGGAGAAAGGTATTGGGTGAATCCATACTTTCCTTCACCTTGGTTAAAATGATCGATACATCGATCCAACCATCTATGGGTCATATGCATTGAGCGTTTGGCATATTTATAATCGCAAGGGTAAGGGGTGCACTCATCAAAAGCCATTATAAAATCAGCGCCTATGGATCTTTGGATGTCAATTGCTTTTTCTGGCGTAAACAAATGTTTTGATCCATCCACATGTGATGAAAACCGCACACCCTCTTCTTTAATTTTACGCATGCCCGAAAGAGAATATACTTGATAACCTCCGCTATCAGTAAGAATAGGTTTGTCCCAATTCATAAAGGCATGTAATCCACCAGCCTCTTCCAACACTTCCATTCCTGGTCGGAGATATAAATGATAGGTATTGCCCAAGATTATCTGAGCGTTTATGTCCCCCTCTAAATAATCTTTAGAAATCCCCTTAACCGTGGCTTGTGTGCCCACAGGCATAAAAATTGGCGTTTGTATTTCGCCATGTGCTGTGGTGATAATTCCAGCTCGGGCCGAGCTTTTTGAATCTGTTTCTAATAATTTAAAGATGCTGCTCATTTATCTCGTATTTCTAGCTCTATCCATGTTTAAAAGGACACCTAGCATAATCGAAAACATTAAAATAGATGAACCTCCTTTACTTATAAACGGTAGGGGAATCCCAATTACCGGCATTAAGCCTAAAGTCATGCCAATGTTTACAAAAAAATGAATAATCAAAAAGCCAGCAATGGCGTATGCGTAGTTGCCTATGAATGGTGTTTGTGCTCTTTCTCCTATTTGTAATGTCTTAAGAATAAGAAAGGCATATATAATTATTACAGTTATCGCACCAATAAATCCTTGCTCCTCTCCTACAACTGTAAATATAAAATCTGTAGATTGCTCTGGGACATAGTTATATCTTGTTAAAGCCCCTTGTAAAAAACCTCTGCCTTCAAGGCCTCCTGAGCCAATGGCGATTTTACTCTGTGTTATGTTATACAATGACCCCCTCGGGTCACAAAGGTAGGGCCTAAGCCAAACATTTATCCGGTCTTGCTGGTGCGGCTCTAGAATATGATCAAAGAAATATTTAGTGCCAAATGCCAACATACTTGTAGATGCCATGATGGTCGTCAGTTGGGCTGTAAAGCGAATGTCTCGTTCGCGGATAAAATATACAATTGCCATCACTACCGAAGCTAAAATTAAAGCAAGAACAAAGTAAATGTTCTTGTAAAGAAAATAGCTTGTCACAGCTAAAGCTATCGGTAAAAGGATTCCCAAAATGCCCAACACCGTTCTGAAAAAAAAGATACTTGTAACAATAGAAAGAGTTATTACAATGACCAATTTAGGGCTATAGATCAAGGAAAGTATAAATGTAGCCACAAAAAGGGCCCCAATAAAATAGAACATTGGGTTAAGTCCTTTCTTATAAAACAGTAAAAAAAGCGATACAAAGACAAGAGCAGACCCTGCATCTGGTTGAAGCATAATCAAGCATAAAGGAAAAAAACACATCAATACAGCAACAAAAATCTCACTTCGCGATTTGAAATCACCCTTTATGGAAGCCAAAAAATTTGACAAGCCCAGGGCCGTTCCAAACTTTGCAATTTCGGAAGGCTGTATGGAGTAAGGACCAATCATAATCCACGATTTTGCACCCTTAATTTCTGTCCCAACAAATAAAACCATAAGTAAAAGGAAAAGACAAAACCCATAAACGAGATAAGCCAAGCCGGTCCAGATTTTCCAATCTAAAAGCAAACAAAGCAAAAAGAAAACGAGAGCAATGCCAGTCCAAATCAATTGGTTGGTAAACATGCTTGAGGCTGAGAAAAAAGAAGCAGAGTCAGGATTGTAATACGTTGCATACTGCATCAAGACACCAATCGCAATTAAACTGAGGTACAAACTCAAGAATACCCAATCAAAAGCTTTTGACCTATTTTGGGTGGCCATGAAATATTAATTTAAGAACTCTACCTTAGGTATACTTTCTACTACGGGTATTGCCAACGGAAAAGATCGTTTTAATTGGGCCAAAAAAGCATCACAAGAAATTTTATCCCTCCAAGCACCCACAGTTACCTTATAATACGGTGGGACATGCTTCCAAGACATTTGCATAGAAGGAAAGTCTTGTCCAAAGCGATACTGAGTGTTTTGCATTTCCCTTCTATCAGAAGTCGTTATAATCTGAATTCTCCAAGCCTTTACATTTTCTTGCAATTGGTTTTTAGTTAGGAACTTAGACATTAAAGAGCTTATGTCTTGATCCTCTACCACTTGAATTTGACCAAAGCTCAAAAATCCAAGAAGAACAAAAAACAAACAAGGGACAACTGCTTTCATAAGTCTACATTAATTGTACTAAAGTAACGAATCCTTTTCCTTTTTGATATAATCACTTAAGCGCCTAATCCGTGGCATTTTTTATATTTCTTACCACTTCCACATGGACAAGGGTCATTTCTTCCTACTTTTTTTTCTGTACGCTTAAAAGTCTCAGGTTTTGGTAGTCTTCCTCCGGCAGACAATGCCGCTCTTCTTCTTGCCAAATCTTCCTTACTTGTTCTGACTTTAGTTAAATCTGTTTTTTGCTCTTTTGCCTCTTTGATGTCTTCAGGCGCACCAATAAGTAGTTTGCCTTTCATCAAATAAGAACAAACCTCAAAATTTACCTTTCCTATAAATTGCTCAAACAGATCAAAAGCCTCCATTTTATAAATTACCAATGGATCCTTTTGCTCAAAACTTGCACTTTGCACTGTTTCTTTTAATTCGTCCATTGACCTCAAGTGCTCCTTCCAAGAATCATCAATTAAGGCAAGCGTAACTGCTTTCTCGATATCTTTCATGATGGTTTTTCCATCACTGTCAATGGCTTCTTTTAAGTCCGCTGCTATATTTAAAGGCTTTGCACGACCATCTGTAAACGGTATTGCTATTCGCTTATACTTATGACCTTCATTTTCGTAAACTCTCTTAATAACCGGCAATAACATTTGAGTTATTTGTTCTGATTTACGGTTATACTGCTCGTCTACATATTCCTGAAACGAATCAATTACCTCTTGCTCCGGGGCTTCATTAAAAAACGCTTCTTCAATATTCGGGTCTACTCCAATGGAAGATAGCGAGGAATTTCTAAAACCATCAAAATCTCCTTGGTTCTTAAAATCAACCACCATGTTTTCAATTAAGCCTCCAAACATATTGTTTAGGTCCACGGCAAGGCGTTCTCCATTCAAGGCATTTTTTCTTCGCTTGTAAATCGCTCCTCTTTGGATGTTCATTACATCATCATACTCAAGCAACCTTTTACGAATTCCAAAGTTATTTTCTTCGACTTTTTTCTGCGCCCTTTCTAGAGATTTTGATACCATTGAATGCTGCAACACCTCCCCTTCTTGATGGCCCATTCGATCCATGACTTTAGCCAATCTATCCGATTGAAACAGCCTCATTAGGTTGTCTTCCAGTGATATATAAAACTGTGATGAACCCGGATCTCCTTGTCTTCCCGCACGCCCTCGCAACTGTCTATCAACCCGTCGTGAATCATGTCTTTCGGTGGCAATAATTGCTAAACCGCCAGCATCTTTCACCTCTTGGCTTAATTTGATGTCAGTTCCTCTTCCTGCCATATTTGTGGCAATCGTTACCTTTCCTGGTCGACCTGCTTCTGCTACAATATCCGCCTCTCGTTGGTGTTGTTTGGCGTTGAGAACATTGTGATCAATGCCTCGCAGTTTTAACATTCTGCTTAACTTTTCGGAAATGTCAACCGAGGTAGTCCCCACAAGCACTGGTCTACCTTGGGCGGTGAGTTCATCTATTTCATCGATTACCGCATTAAACTTTTCCCTTGCGGTTTTATACACCAAGTCTTCTCTATCATCTCTAATAATTGGTCTGTTGGTAGGAATAACAACAACATCCAGTTTGTATATTTCCCAAAACTCACTTGCCTCTGTTTCTGCAGTACCTGTCATACCAGCCAGCTTATGGTACATTCTGAAATAATTTTGAAGCGTTATGGTAGCATAGGTTTGAGTGATTTGTCCAACTTTTACGTTTTCTTTGGCCTCTAAAGCTTGGTGAAGTCCGTCAGAATATCTTCTTCCTTCCATCATTCGACCTGTGGACTCATCTACAATTTTAACTTGGTTGTCCAACACAACATACTCTTCGTCTTTCTCAAATAAAGTATATGCTTTCAACAACTGACTTACCGAATGAAGTCTCTTTGATTTAATCGAATAGTTTTCAATGATTTCATCGCGTTCTGAAGACAATTTTACGCCACCTTCTGCTTCTCTTTCTTCTAATTCCTGCATGTCAGAAGCGATGTCTGGCATCACAAAAAATTCAGAATCGTTCTCTCCTTTTGCCAAAAACTCTGACCCGTTTTCTGTTAGTTCAACTTGCCTGTTTTTTTCATCAATGGTAAACAACAAAGGAGCATCAACCAGATGCATGTTTTTGTTTTGTTCGGCCATGTAAAAGTTTTCGGCTTTTTGCAAAGTAACTTTTACCCCATCCTCACTTAAAAATTTGATTAAAGGCCTGTATTTGGGTAGCGCTCTGTATGCCCTGAGAAGAGACATTCCACACTCCCCTTCCTCATAACCTGTGTCACCTTCTTTAAATAATCTCTTGGCCTCAGATAAAAAATTACTTGCCATCTTCTTCTGCTCACTTACGAGCCGTTCTACTTTTGGCTTTAAATTTTGATATTCTTGAATCTCAGAACCTTGAGGAACTGGTCCGGAGATAATAAGCGGAGTCCTGGCATCATCAATCAACACAGAATCCACCTCATCTACCATAGAAAAGTGATGCTTCTTTTGCACCAGTTCGCTCGGAGAGCGCACCATATTATCCCTCAAATAATCAAAACCAAATTCGTTGTTGGTTCCGTATGTTATGTCGGCAGTATAGGCTTTCTTTCTTTGTTCCGAATGTGGTTTATAACGATCTATACAATCTATAGTTAGTCCTAAAAACTGGAAAATGGGTCCTATCCATTCACAGTCTCTTCTTGCTAAATAATCATTGACCGTGATCACGTGAACACCCATTCCTGTGAGTCCATTTAAATAAGCAGGTAGTGTCGCTACTAGTGTTTTTCCTTCCCCTGTTTGCATCTCGGCAATTTTGCCATCATGCAAAACCATTCCACCAATTAATTGCACGTCGTAATGCAACATATTCCAAGTGATGTCTCCACCGGCTGCTGTCCATGAATTTTTCCAAATAGCCTTTGCCCCGTCAATGGTTACAAAATCATTTTTAGCCGCGAGATCTCGATCATAATCATTGGCACTAACCTCTATGGTGGTGTTTTCCTTAAACCTTCTTGCCGTCTCTTTCACAGTAGCAAAGGCTTCAGGTAGTATTTCTTTTAAAATTTCTTCTAGGTGTTTGTCTCGCTCTTTGATCAATTCGTCCACATCATTGAACAACTCTTCTCTAGCCTCTAGGTCCGATTCTTCTGCTGCCTCTGCTTTGAGTTTGTCAATATCTTCGTTTATTCCGCTTAGGTGGTCGCTAATTCTTTGCCTATAAACCACTGTGTGATTTCGTAGTTCATCGTTGGAAAGAGAAGAATAAGAATCGAAATATTCATTTATTTCATCAACAACGGGAGAATACTCCCTTACATCTCTGTCGTACTTTGTACCGAATACTTTCTTTATAAAATTGAACATCTATTTCTTGATTGGATTACAAAAATAACGCATTCCAACTCTATAGCGGCTAAATCTATACCATCCATGTTTTTATGACAGTATGTCATTGACTACCTTCGATATTAATGAAATTTCTACTTCATCTTGCATATAATGGCACACGTTTCAGTGGTTGGCAAAGACAAGTCAACACAAACAACACCATTCAAGAAAATATTGAAACCCAATTATCAAAGCTTTGCAAAGGAGATATTAGGATACACGGATGCGGAAGAACAGATAAAGGCGTGCATTCAGAACAATATATTGCACATTTTTCTGCGCACTCAAAGCAAGACAATTGGGTCTATAAACTCAATAAAATGGTTTCCCAGGACATTAAAATTCACAGCATTGTAGCAGTAGATGAAAAGTTTAATGCTCGCTTTGACGCCACTTCAAGAGTTTACAGGTATTTTTTCCATACGTCGAAAAATCCTTTTATAAATGAAATAAGCGCCTATTATCCCAAGATTAAAAATGTAGCCAATCATTTTAATGCTATCAAAAGTGACATTGCAAACAATACTGAGTTTGCTGGCTTTTGTAAATCTCCTCAAAGTCATGATAGTACACGTTGTACCATTCATGCTATCTCTCTTTACCAAAATGAAAATACCGGCAGATACTGCTTCGAAATTGCAGCGAATAGGTTTTTAAGAGGGATGATTAGAATCTTGATGTTCTACTTCTTAGAAATTTGTGGCGATAATTTTACTGTAGAAAAGTTTATAGAAATTCTAAAAACGGGTGAAAATCCCTTGGAAGTTCAATCTGCCTATCCTCAAGGACTGTTTTTAACTCAGGTCAAATACAATTCTCTCAAAATTGCGCCTATTCAAAAAGTAAGTTCCGTACTTTTAGATGGGCTCTCTCAAGTGAGTTGAAAACACCTACCTTCTTCCAAGATCAAAAATTCATCTTCAGAAATTGACTCCAAGTCTCTTGCTGTTTTGAATTCATTAATTGCCCGATCCGGCGAATCATCCGCCAATGCGAAAGTCCCGTAGTGCATCGCTATCGACTTTTTGCTTTTTACATCTTTGTGTAACTGTACTGCCTCTTGAGGTGAAATATGAATAGGACTCATAAACCATCTTGGTTTATATGCTCCAATAGGGATTAAAGACAAGTCCATAGCACCATATTTTTGTCCTATAGTATTAAAAGTACTTCCGTAGCCCGTATCGCCCACGAAATAAATCTGCTTTTTACCGGATCGAATAATAAATCCACACCAAAGTGATGTGTTGCGATCAAAAGTGCCTCGACTAGAAAAGTGATTGGCTGGTACTGCTTCTATTTCTATGTTTTGAAATTGGTTACGCTGCCACCAGTCCAGTTCCAAAACACTAGATATCCCCATTGATTTAATTGTATTTGCGTTACCTAAACAGGTGATGGCCATTGGATCATGTGTTTTGGTTATTCGTTTGATTGTTTTTTTATCCAAATGATCATAATGGTTGTGGCTGATTAAAACTAAATCTATTCTTGGAAGTTTGTCAAACATTATCCCTGGCGGCCGCTTTCGTTTGAGCATAGGCAAGGGCACTGGACTGCAGTATTCTGACCATATAGGGTCAGTTAAAATATTTACACTCCCTATCTGAATTAAAAAACTGCTGTGGTTTACGAAGTGAATTTTGATTTCATGTTCATTGGCATCCTCCACCTTTGTTTTCCTAACATATGGATTCTCAAACTTAGGCCATTTGTCTTTCTGTCGCTTCCTAATGTACTTAAAAACATCTTTAAATCCCTTGGCTGATCTTTTGCTAGGATTTTTAAATCTATGTCCATTAAAATGATCCGTAACTGGTCCATGATATGGTTTGGTAGATAAGAGTTTACCAATACAAAGAGTTAATACCACCAGACTTAAAATAAAAAGAAAAATAATGAGCATAAAAAAAGGGGTTCCTATTTAAAAGAACCCCTAAGTTAATTCGTTGTTTGTTCTCTACCAGATCTTAACTCGTTCCTCTTCTTTTCTAAATAAGGCATCACCTTCTTTTACACCAAAAGCATCATAAAATACTTGAAGGTTCGAAATCGGTCCGATGGCTCTGAAGTTTCCAGGGGAATGTGGATCTGTTTTGATTCGATTTTGTAATTCCTCATCTCTCATCTTAGTTCTCCATATTGTACCCCAAGACATAAAAAATCTCTGTTCGGCAGTAAATCCATCTATTGCCTCCGGCTTGCCTTTTGAAGTAAAATGCTTTTGAAGACCATCATATGCTGCCTGAATTCCTCCTAAGTCTCCTATGTTTTCTCCAAGCGTAAATTCGCCATTTACAAAAACTCCAGGTAAGGCTTCATAGTTATTAAATTGATCAATCAGTACTTGATTTCTTTCTTCAAAACTTTCTCTGTCTTCATCTGTCCACCAATTTATCATATTGCCTTGAGCATCAAATCTACTTCCCGAATCATCAAAACCATGCGAAATTTCGTGGCCAATCACTGCACCTATGCCCCCGTAATTAACAGCCTCATCTGCTTGATAGTTATAAAAAGGAGGTTGCAAAATGGCGGCAGGAAAAACGATCTCATTATTCAACGGGTTGTAGTATGCGTTTACGGTTTGAGGTGACATTCCCCATTCTGTTTTATCTACCTCTTTTCCTAGTTTGTCCAGTTGTTCTTGGAAGCCATATTTGGATGCAGCAATGATGTTAGAAATATAACTTCCTCCATCTTCTTTAGACTTTATATCCATTTTACTATAGTCTTTCCATTTGTCTGGATAGCCAATTTTAACTGTAATATTTGCCAATTTTTCTTGAGCCTTGACCTTTGTTTCGTCAGTCATCCACTCCAGATTGTTGATCCTATCTTTAAAAGCTGCTCGAATATTTTCAATCATATCGGCCGCTTTACTTTTAGCCTCCGGCGGAAAATATTTATCGACATAAAGTTTACCAATAGCTTCACCAATCACTCCGTTTGCTGTACCTAAAGCCCTTTCCCATCTTGGTCGTTGTTCTGGAGTTCCTCTAAGTTCCTTTCCGTAAAAATCAAAATCCGCACTTTCTATTTCTGTTGATAACATTGAGGCTGAATTGTTAAACTCGTTCCAAACAAGGTAGTTTTTCCAATCCTCGCTGTTTGTACTTTTTATCACACCTTCCAATGCCTCATAATATTTAATATCCATTACAATAATGCTATCCATTTCTCCGGCTCCTATGTCCTTAAGAAAACCAGTCCAAGAAATAGAAGGAACTAATTTGGATAAATCGCTCATTGATCTTTTGTTGTAAAGATTGAGGGGGTTTCTTCTTTTCTCCTTGGACATCATTATTCTTGCAAGCTTCGTTTCTATATCCATTATAGATTTTGACTTAGCCTCAACATTTCCATTATCAATATATTTCAACATTCTTTGAATGTGAGTGAGGTATTTATCTCTTATGTCTTTAGAATCATCGTCTTCTTTTATGTAGTAATCACGCTCCGGCAATCCCAAAGAACCAGCCGTTAGATATGCAGTATTTATGGTGCTGTTTTTTAAATCTGGGAAAACAGCAAAATCAAAGAACGTTCTTCCCCCATAAGCAATGGTTTTTGCATTATACTTTTGGACATCACTTATCGTTTTTATAGCATTGATTTGATCAATATACTCTTTGAGCGGTTCTGTACCCATTTCGTCCCTAGTGATCGTATCCATGGCAGATTGATAAAAAACTGCAGCCTTATATTGATCGGTTCCTTTTGAGTATGTCCCGTTGTCAATGGCTTCGTTCAAAACGGCTAAAGTGTTTTCACTTGATTTTTTTCTTAATTCATCAAAACTCCCCCACCTTGATCTGTCTGATGGTATCTCTGTTTTGTCTAACCATGCTCCGTTGACATATCTAAAAAAGTCATTTGCCGGGTTTGCTGTGGTGTCCATGTTTGTTAAAACGATACCTGGAATTTTCTCAACAGTTGTCTCTTTGTCCTGACAAGAGTAAAGGCTCAAAACAAGTAGCCCTAACAGTAGAATAGAATAATTGTATTTTTTCATATTAATAGTGGATTAGAATCAGCTAAAGGTACAAAAGGTGTGAGTCTCAGCTAAAAATAATGTATGCTTAACCCTTGGTTTTCGACAAAAGGACAAAAAACAGAGATATGGCTATTTCTGTAGCCTCTTAACTTCCTGAATTGAAAAAAAGTGAATCAAAACTTGGTTGACAAATAAAAGAAAGAAAGAAAACAAGATGGTACTGTTTCTGAGGAGCTCAATAGAGGAGGTATAACTCATATAGAAAGGTCTCACAACGACCAATTCAACAAACAACAAAACGGCTGTAAATAGAATTAAAAAGATTGAAATACCATTCATCTTATTGGACCACACCCTTCGTCGTCTTTTAGATACTTTTTTTAATACTAGTGGTGGAATTTTGTTCTTAGGATTCATGCGATAAAGCACTGGGACTAGTGCTTCACATTCGGCATCACGATGGAGATAAAAAAAACATTGACACTTCTTTAAGATTAGTTGATAATAAATATCAAGACCGTTAAATTCTACAATATTAAACTCTATTACATTCTCAATCTGTTCATCAACATAGTCTAGGAATCTTTCGTAATCTCCAATTTTGAAAAGACATAGCAAAAAATCAAGAAAAACTTTGATCTGATCCTGTTTATTGAGTTTTGAGATTTTCTCTCGATTCTGATTAAAAAAATCTATGCGCCTTCTAAAGCTTTCTTCATGAATTTCGTGATACTGGATATAGACTTCTCTATTATATGAAAGGTCGTTATTGGTCATACATTTCGTTTATCACTTCCCCAGTTAAGTTTTTTATGAAGTGTTTGAATAAATGTATTGTCTTCGAAAACAATAAACCTGGCCTTGTGCTTTGCTTTACGAATAACTAGTGTATCCTCTTCAGTTATGATTGTATTTCTTGAATCCAATGTGACCAAGTAGTTTTCTGAACGGCCTTCAACTTTTATCTCAATCTCAACATCATCTGGCAAAACTATAGGTCTTACGGTCAAGTTATGAGGAGCAACAGCAGAAATCACAAAATTGTTGCTGTTTGGTGCCATTATGGGTCCTCCAACACTTAAAGAATAACTGGTTGATCCTGTAGGTGTAGAAACTATTATACCATCTGCCCAATAAGAGTTTAGCAATTCGCCATTTACGCTACAATGAATTAATATCATGGAGGCATTGTCTCTTTTCAAAACAGTTAGGTCATTTAGGGCAAATGCATAATCCTCAAATAATTCTCTATTGGCTTCTAAGGCTATCATGGTTCTGCTTTCTACAGCGTAATTGCCTTTTATTATTTGGTCGATGCTGTTTTCTATTTTGAGTTTTTCGGCATTAGCCAAATAACCTAATCTACCTAGATTTACTCCTAAAACAGGGATTTCTAAATCCTTAATCAAAGTCATGGCATTTAAAATGGTGCCGTCTCCTCCTAAAGAAATAAATACGCTGGGGTTAAAAGCCTTGAGTTGCTCATAATTATCAATACAGATATTGGATTTAAAATCAATCCCTATCTCGTTAATAGATTTTTGATAATCTGAATACAAAGCAAAAACAATCCCCCTCGAAACGAGACAATTGATCACTCTTTCAATGTGAGGACGATCTGAACTCTTGGCAACTTGCCCAAATAGTATCGCTTTCATTTTAAAAACCTAAAGAATTTGAAATATACAAACCCGATTCTCCAAGCTGATTATAACTATACTCAAACTTGAAAAGAAAGTTATGAAAAAGTAAAACATCAATAGCTGGTCCATAACCAATAATCCATTTATTATTTAAATTATTGCTGTTTATATATGTTGGTTCGTTTACATAAGCCAAATCAAAATTGGCCCGCAAAAACAATTGAATGTTTAGTTTCTTAAATCCCTTAACAGGCATTATTTTTCCAAAATCTACCATTCTATTGAAAAATCTAAACTTCAATTGATTTTCGTTTAAAAAATAGTCCGTTCCGTCCAATACATAGAGTTCATATCCACCTACGACATCATTTCCATATCCGATGCCTGTATTATTAGCAAAGGCAACTTCATTCCGTATCAAATTAGCTTTTGCCTTCGCTCTGGTACTAGATATTAATCCATCAAACAATTTTATGTGATAATCTGCATCAACAAAAAAAGGTAGGTTGTTGAATTCATTAAAAATCCCTAAGCCCTCCTTTTTCATATTGACATTAATTCTGTAACCTCCCTCCGGGTAAATATTAAATACCCTTCTGTTATAGTCAAAGTTGTATTCCAAAAGAAAAAACTTTAGAGAGCTTTTTCCATTTAAAAAATAGTTTGGATTCAGATCTTGAGCCACAAGTTCGTCAATGGAATTCCTATGAAACTCGATTTTAAAATTTTGCCAAGTATACAGATTTGGTCGATATACAGATTCAAAAGTTGTCCTAAACCTTCGTAACATAATACGTTCGTCTGCGGCCTGAAAAAACTGAGGTTTGTTGTTTTGTGTTATGTATGGAATTTCTTTTTGTTCGGAATAAAAAATACTTCCCCCTAAACCAACATCACCAAAAATGTAAGGATAGTCATATTTGATTTCATACTTCCGGGTATATCCCCGCTGAAATTTTATTTTTAATCTGTCTTGAGCACCTGTTGTATTTAAATGATCCAGTCTAACACCATAATTTACTCTCTTAAAAGATCTATTCTGTTCGTTCCACCAGACATTAAAGTTTCTGTCAGCAAGCTCAAAAATTGGTACCGGGTATATATATAGGTTTTCAATAAGGTCAATAACAACAGTAAGATTGCTGGTGGAAGCATTAAAATTTGTGAAACTGATTTCAACCAAATTAAAAAGACCGGTATTGTAAAGTCTCTTGGTACTAAGCTCCATTCTTTCTTTAAAAGAAATTACCGAGATACTATCGCCTACATTAAAATCCAATTCCCTATGGACTATCCTTTCTTTAGTTTTTTTGTTACCACGAATTACAATAGAATCAATATGGGCTACGGTTCCGTCGCCAGCAATTATTGAGGTACAAAATGAAATGAACAGAATCTGAACAAGAAGCGCTCTTTTAAACATTTAAATAAGTCATTAGAGCATCATATCTTTCTTTGAGGCTGTCTACAAAGTCATCCTCTATAAACGATCCTTTTAATACGTACTCATATCGATCAAACGAGGCTAAAATTCCTTGTAAATTTTCAGCAGCAATTTTTAGTGTAACCATTACAAGGTTGGAATTTTCTTCAGCAGTTAAAAAGGTGCTTAGCACTGTTCCGTTTTCTTCTTCAACAATTCTTGAAATTTGTGCCAAAGAATAATTTCTTTTCTCTGTTTCCAAAACAACTATACTTCCCGGTTCCTGAAATGAAAAACTATTGGCGTAATAGATAATTAAATCCTCTTGTTTTATGCAACCCAAATAAAAAGACTCGGAATCCGCAACAGGCATAACGGTAAGCTTATGCTCCGCAATTTTTGAAAGGACTTCAAACAAATGGTCTTTCTCTAAAACAAAGGGCTTATTGCCCATAAGATCATAGTCCTTAATAAATTTCTCTAGATCGTTAGCCATTATTTCATCTTCGGAAATAATTCCAATCAACTTATCATCCGAAACAACGGGCAAATGCTTGACATGATAAATGCTCATCATGGTCAAGGCCTGTTCTCCTGTATCATTTAGGTGCAGCGGTGCGATTGTTTTAGAAATCAATTGGTATGCTATCACGAGATTCTTTTTTATTAAGACGTATAAAGGACACGATACGTATGCATAATCATGTCCTTCTTAACAATTTTTTAGATTCTAAAACATAATCCTTTTCTGAGAGCACCCCTTTGTCTCTTAATTCCTTCAATTTATTAAGTTGAGATAAAAGAATGTCGTCAGTCAAATTTGGGTCATTAGCAGGAAGTTCTTTTTTTCTTCCACTTTGTTGGGAAGGTCGATAATTCGAAAATCCGTTTTTTTCAAAGTTTTCAAATTCAGGTTGAATTCTTAGATAAGCAAGATCATCATGACTTTTTATCAATTCTAAATCCTTAAATCCTAATTGTATCGCTTTTTGAAGACAATCAAAAGACTCATTTTTATTTTCTAGCAAAGAATTGACACAGGCGAGATTAAAATAAATATCAGCATCCTGATCATCCACTTCTAGAGCTTTTTTTAAGTCAATGGCCGCATCCTCGAGTGCAAATTCTTTATACTTTTTAATTCCTGATTTCTTAAAGGGATTTTTACGAACTCGTTTTGTTGGTCTTTCAACTACTCGGCTTCTTTGATTGCTTCTATAGCTTCTGTTCTGTTTTAATAAATGCCTATTATACTTTCTATCAAACTCCGAATCAGGCATCATTAAAAGCTTCATTGCATCAAATATTCCGAGTACAACAGTAACCGGGAAAAACAAAACATTAATGGTAACTATGGATAAAATGATAAAAAAGATACCACCTCCTGTATCTCGTAAATAAAATTTATGTAAGCCAATAACTCCACCAATGAAAGCTAAAAATGCGGCGTTTAATCTACTCCTTTCTTTATAAACTGTTCTTCTTGCCACTATTTTATCTTACATGTTAAAATCGCAATATCGTCTACATAAGTAGAATCCCCCTTAAAGCTATTAATTTCCTCTAAGAGTTTGTCATTAAACTCATCTACTGTGTGCTTTGCATTCTTCCTTACAAAAGATTCTATTTTATCATCTTCAAAAAACTCATCCTCGGCGTTTCTCAGATCTGCAAGACCATCAGTAAAACTCAAAATTAAGGTTTCTCCGTTAAGATCAATTTTTTCTTCTTCAATTGAGGGTAGTTTATCAAACGCCCCTATAACTGTACAACCGCTTTTTAATCTTCGAATCTTTTCATTATTATAAAGAATTGGTGGATAGTGCCCAGCGTTGATATATCGCAAAGTAGATTTTTTTACATCAATTTGAGCGATGAAAAAAGTGATAAACTTATCGCTTTTAGTAATTCTAAAAACGGCTTCATTAAGTGCCAAAACAAAAGTCTCAAGATCCCTATATTGATAAATTAGGCTTTGTATCATAGCTTGAAAATTTGCCATTAATAAAGCTGCAGGAACTCCCTTACCAGAAATGTCAGCAATACAAAAGGCAAATTTGTTTTTATCAAATTCGATATAATCTAAATAGTCTCCTCCAATATTACTATGCGGCTTATAAATTCCAGCCAATTGATAATTAGGATAAGAGGGAAAATTTTCGGGAATGAGCATTTTTTGAACATCGCTAGCGACTTCTATTTCTTTGTTGAGCCGTTCTTGTTCTATTTTACGCTTAAAGAGTCTTTTGTTTTCTAAGGCAACGGCTACAATATTCGTAATGGTGGTTATAAATTGTATTTTATTATAAAGATCTTCTCTGTTTCTAATTCCTCCGATGATACTATAGGCAATTGGATCTTTTTTATGAAAGACAGGTATTATAATATCAAAACTTTGTAAAATTTCTGGGGAGCCTTCCTTAATTGTATGCAGGCGATCAAATTTCAATAATTCTGCAATCAACTTTTTGCTTCCAGTTTTGGTGTAATTAATATTAGAAACATTTTCCCATTGTTGATTTTGATCCTTTACAAACAAAGCCATAATGGTAATACCCATATCCCAACTCAAAAAGTTTTGATACATACCGTATAAACCTTCAGCCGAAATGTTGTCATTTATCGCTTGCGTAATCGTAAGCAGACTTTTGATCTGCAACTCTTTTAAGCTGAGTTCTTTCTCTAATTTCTCCAATATGGCAAGATCCCTAGTATTCATGGTTTATGTATCCACCGATTTTACATCTAAGATATCTCTTAGACCTGAACCGATTAAATTAAATGCTAAAACCAATAACATTATTGTTAAAGCAGGAATTAAGGCCAAAAAAGGTTTACCACTTATGGCATAGCCATAATTCTCGTTCAACATGTTGCCCACCGAAGGAGCAGGCGGTTGAATTCCAAATCCTAAATAACTTAGACCTGCTTCAATTAGAATAGAAATAGCAAAATTAGAAGCAGCAATAACTAAAATTGGTCCAATTATATTAGGTAAAATATGTGCTTTAATCACTCGATAAGGTGAAAAGGACAAACTTCTTGTAGCCTCTATAAATTCTGACTCCTTGACTTGTAACACTTGACCTCTGACAAGTCGAGCAACATCTACCCAAAGCGTAAGCCCTACAGCAAGAAAGATTATCCAAATTCCTCTTCCAAAAGCAATGACAATTGCAAATACTAAAAGTAGTGTTGGTATCGACCAAGCTATATTTATCACATACATTACAAATTTATCTATTGTACCTCCAAAAAATCCCCCGAGAGAACCAACGGTGATCCCAATTAAAAGAGAAATCAGTACAGACATCAAACCTACAAATAGAGACACCCTTATACCTAGAATTAACCTACTTAAAATATCACGACCAAATTTATCAGTACCTAATACAAACGATTTATTACTCACGTTTTTCTCGAAGGAAGTAATGCCTCCTGAGATAAATTTTTCTTGGTTAAAATGAGTTGTAATGACCACATCGTCACCGTCCAACCTATAAGATTTAAAAGGTATTTTTTCATCAATTGATTGATCGCCATAAAATAGGCGCTGGCCAAACTTGGTTGAATTACTCTTAGTACTAAGAGTTAAAAATTGAGAAGTAAAACCAGGTTCTTTTAAAGCAATCTCCAAATATTGAGTATTTGCATTTTTACTTTTATCTGGAATAATTAAATAAGCCAATATGGAAGTAACGATCAGTACCAATAGAAAAGAAATACAAATGAGTATCGAAGGCTTTCGAAATATTTCGTTAATCAGTTTTTTTTCTTGAATGGTTTTCACAATCCTTTACTTTAGTTTAGGATTATTTAAATGACGGTCTTTATCTCTTATAGATTTTTTGTCAAAAGTATGTTTCATCGCTTCTTCGAGGTCAATATCCATTTGATTAGCCAAACAAACTACAACAAATAATATATCAGCCAATTCACTATTCAATTGCTCTTTTTGTTCTTCGATTGATATATCCTCTTTAAAAGATTGTTGTCCATAAATGCGCGCAACTAGGCTAGAAAACTCTCCTACCTCCTCATTTAATATTAATGTGTTGGTTTTTTCATCAAAATATTTTACACCAATGGTATTTATCCAGTGATCTACTTTCTGTTGTAATTGTTTCAGTGTCAAATTATTCCTTATTCTTTGAATCAATCAAAATAGTTACTGGTCCATCATTTAATAAAGAAACCTTCATATCGGCACCAAATATCCCAGTTTTTACCTTTTCCTTCCCTAAACTAAATGTATACTGATTTACGAATTTCTCATACAATGGAATTGCCTTTTCTGGTCTTGCCGCATTCAAATAAGATGGACGATTCCCCTTTTTTGTACTAGACTGTAAAGTAAACTGACTGATTATTAAAGCGCTACCACCGATATCATTTAAAGATAAATTCATGACTCCATTTGGATCATTAAAAATTCTTAACCCTAAAGATTTTTTCACTAACCATTCACAATCTTCCTCTTCATCATCGACATGAATACCTAAAAAAATCAAAAGGCCACTATCAATACTACCTACAACCTTATCATTAACTTTTACAGATGCTCTAGAAACCCTTTGAACCACTACTCGCATGATTTATACACATTAAAATTTATTATTACATATAAAGATCTTAATATCAATATTAATAATAATATATTATCAACAACGATTGATCGATTTAATGTTGATAAAGTTAATACTCGAGTTAGTTATCCACTGAGGTAACTTTTTGATCTTACAATTGTTAATATTCTGAATTAACAGAACAATTTTTTATGATAAATACACAATTGTAAATAATATAAAGATATCCACACCATTGTTAATGTTAATAGTTGTAAATATTTTATAAAATATTGATAATCAATATTTTATAAAAATAAATTGTGTTAATAAATATGTGTATAAACTATACTTTAAGCTGGTTAATATTTGAAATATAGGAGCTTATTAACATATTAACAGTACTAATAATGATAGTATGAATTTTAAAATATTTAGAACCATTATAAGTAATGTGCGAAGTCGAAAACAAGTATATATCAAAATTTTATAGAGCTAATTTTACAATATGGTTTATAACAGAGTGGTAAAAATTTGGTTGCTCATAGGAGTCACTATGTTGTTCTTTCAAATTGTAATTGGTGGAATTACTAGAATTACTGGTTCTGGTTTATCCATAACAAAGTGGGAAATTGTAACTGGTACCCTACCTCCCTTATCCACAAAACAGTGGCAGGAAGAATTTGAACTTTATAAAAACACTCCACAGTTTAGAAAAATAAATACAGAAATGGAGATGGGTTCCATATTTAAAATTGGAACTTTTAAGTTTATTTATTTCTGGGAATATATACATCGACTTTGGGCACGAATGATGGGCTTTGTATTTCTTTTTCCATTTCTCTTTTTCTTATCTAAATCATGGGTTGATAAGCCCTTAATTCGAAGATTAGGACTAGTAATATTATTAACCATTTTGGCAGCAAGTTTTGGTTGGATAATGGTGGCCAGTGGGCTTATCGAAAGGCCTTGGGTAAATGCATATAAACTGGCATTACACTTATGTATTGGAATTAGTGTTTATGCAGTAATGCTTTGGACATGTTTTTATGGATTTTCTATCAAACGTTTCCAATATCAAAAAATTAAAAAGCTACTTAATATCTTTTTGATAATCCTTTGCTTACAAATATTCTTTGGAGGTGTTATGTCAGGTATGCGCGCTGGTTTGTTCTACCCTAGTTGGCCGGATATGAACGGATCTTTGATTCCTCACGTTGTTTTTGATTCTGAAATGTACACATTGGATAATTTTAATAACTATGATAAGAATAATTTGCTTCCTGCACTGATTCAAACTATTCATAGATTAACTGCCTATATATTATTTGCTTTTGGTCTTTTTGTATTTAGGAAGGTCTATAAAAAGCAAGAGTATGTTTTTAAAGTTCAATCTATAGTTGTCCTAGTCCTTTTGTTATTACAAATGATTATTGGGATATTGACTGTGGTGCATTGCAAAGGTTCCATTCCTATCTTTTATGGAATACTACATCAAGTTTTTGCAATATTTCTATTGTCAAGTGTACTGTGGACAAGATATACTTGCTCTAGATAGTTACATCTTATCAATTCATTTCGTTACTTTGTCACTATGGATCAGTTCTTAAAAAAAGAAGGTAAATATCAATATATAGAAACAAACGAAGGAGGTGAAGTTTTGCTTCTACTTCACGGGCTTTTCGGTGCACTCAGTAACTTTCATTCTTTAATCGATGCATTTAAGGATGAGTACAATGTAGTGGTGCCAATACTTCCCATTTTTGAAATACCTTTTAAAGAATTGAATTTAGATGCCTTGGTTTCTTGGATTGAGGAATTTTGTGAGTATAAGCAGTTTGATAAATACCATATCTTAGGAAATTCTCTTGGAGGACACCTGGCAATACTTTATACTTTAAAAAATAAAGAGTATATCAAAAGTATAGTTCTTACTGGTAGCTCTGGCCTCTTTGAGGATTCTTTAGGAAATACCTTTCCACCTAGGGGTAACTATGAATTTGTTAAAACAAAGACGGAAAGCACATTTTACGATCCAAGTGTTGCTACAAAAGAGTTAGTGGATGAGGTGTATGATATTGTAAACGATAGAGATAAAACATTAAACATCATAGCAACTGCTCGTTCTGCAATTAAGAACAACCTTGAGGATAAATTAGGTTCTATTACTTGTCCTACCTTATTGATATGGGGAATGAATGATACTATTACTCCCCCTTTTGTTGGCGAGAAATTTAAGGAGTTAATTAACAATGCTGAATTACACTTCTTGGATCAATGTGGACATGCAGCCATGATGGAAAGACCTACTGAGTTTAACCAGATTTTAAAGAAATTTCTTTCTTCTATATAAGGTTCCACGTGGAACAGACGTATCTGTTTTTACAATTGTTCCACGTGGAACAATCACATTCTTATGGCTTAATGTCTCGTTTATTTTCTAATTCTTTTGCCTTCTTATTACGTTGCATAGGGTTGTCTGAAGATCTTTTTTTCTTCTTTTGGAATAAATCAAAACGATCTTCTTCCTTCTTAGGCGGGTAATAGTTGTTTGATCTATCAACATCAGCTGTTTCTAAGTATGGATCCAGAACTATTTCTTTCACTTTTTTAGTAGTAGGAAACACCTTAGTAAACGAAGTTTCATCCAATTTCCATATTTCTGCAGGAAGTCTAAAGGTTTCTTTTGATCCATCTTCGTAAATGAAATCAAAAATTACAGGCATTACCAAGCCTCCTTTGTTTTCAAATTTAAGTTCGTAATAGTTTTTGTTTTCTTTTAAAACTTTTTTCTCTTCATCACTCAAACCATCTAGAAATTCCATATACTCTTTATCGTCCATTGCATCCGAATCAAGCGGATCATAACTCGTGTAAAAGTCATTTATAGTGGGATCTTTCTCATTCAATGTTTCCTTTATTTTCTCTCTATTTCGAATCGTACTAATATTTATAGGACTATTATCTCTTTTTTCTTTAGCCATTGCTTTAGAAATTCTAGGATCTAATTCACTAGTCTCCATGGCCTTAACGGAGACAATAGACTGGTCAACGTGATCATTAGTATAGAACCAACCTCTCCAAAACCAATCTAAATCAACACCACTTGCATCTTCCATGGTTCGGAAGAAATCCGCTGGCATTGGGTGTTTAAATTTCCATCGGTTTGAAAACGTTTTAAACGCATGATCAAATAATTCTCTTCCCATCACAGTTTCACGAAGAATGTTAAGTGCTGTTGCCGGTTTGCCATATGCATTATTTCCAAATTGATGAATACTTTCAGAATTAGTCATAATAGGAGAAATTCTAGATTTGTCCCCACCCATGTAAAATGTGATTTTATCGGCCGGTCCTCTTCGGGAAGGAAAGTCCCTTTCCCAATGTTGCTCTGTTAGATATTGTACGAATGTACACATACCTTCATCCATCCAAGTCCACTGTCTTTCATCTGAATTGACAATCATTGGAAACCAGTTGTGACCAACTTCATGAATAATTACTCCAATATGACCGTATTTCATTCGCTGAGAATATGTGCCGTCATCTTCACATCTTCCAAAATTGAAGCAGATCATTGGGTATTCCATTCCCATACTTCCATCTATTGACCAAGCAGTGGGGTAGGGATAGTCAAAAGTGTAATGAGAAAACCATTTTATAGTGTGTGCAACAGCTTTTGTTGAGTATTTATTCCAAAGACAGTCACCTTCCTTTACCCACATTGATTGGGCCATAACTGTTCTGCCATCTGACATTTTTACTCCCATAGCGTCCCATATGAAGCGTCTTGAGGTAGCAAAAGCAAAATCTCTAACATTCGATGCTTTAAAGTTCCAAGTCTTCTTTTTGTCTGATTTTTCTTTTATTCTATCTTCTGCTTCTTCCATGGTAGCAATAAGAACTGGTTGCTCTAAGGACTTAGCGGCTTCTTTTAGTCTTTTTTTGTGCTTTTTAGAAAGTACTTTATCTGCATTTTGAAGCTCTCCAGTAGAAGCAACAAGATGATCTGCTGGCACTTCAATTTCCACATCGTAATCACCGAAAATTAAAGCAAACTCTCCTCGACCCAAAAATTGTTTATTCTGCCATCCTTCAACATCATTATACGAACACATACGTGGAAAGAATTGTGCAATAACATAAACGTTATTATCGTCCTCTGCAAAGTGTTCGTATCCTGATCGTCCTCTATTCTTTCTGGTGTTGTTAATATTATACCACCATTTTACTTTGAATGTGGTTTGAGCTCCCGATACAAGTGGCGATGGTAAATCAATACGCATCATTGTTTTATTAATCAAATAGGGTAGTGCTTTACCATTTTCATTTTTAACATAATCTATTTTAAAGCCCCCATCAAAATCATTGTTTAGTCGGGATAATGAATTTAAACTCGTTTTATCATTAATACTGCTTCCTCGAACTTTGTATGAATCAGAATCTTTTGCTCTTACATTCTGGTCGAGTTGCATCCACAAATATTCCAAATCATCAGGAGAGTTATTATAGTAGGTTATGGTCTCCTCTCCATATAACCTTTGCGTCTCGTCATCAATCTTAATTTTCATCTTATAATCAGCTTGCTGCTGATAGTACTCGTGTCCAGGTGCACCTGAGGCATTTCTGTACGAGTTGGGAGTTGGCAATTCTTGTTTTAATTGTTTGAATTTGTTGTTGTTTTTATTTTCTTGACCCCAAGAAAACGATACGCTTAAAAGGCAAATGAGTAGTAATACGTGTTTCATGTTTTTTTTCTTATATCGATGCAAAGATAGATGCTAAAGTAATGTAAAACGTTGTGAAACGAAATTCTATATCTACAAGTAATTGTATGAATGTATGTGTATATAATCACATAAAATATTGATATTCAGTGTTATATGAATTTAAAATTGTATTATAAGAAGAATTTAATTGTAACAAATACAAAACTTATACCTTGGATGGCTAGCATTAATCAATGCTTGCTGATAGTTTGGTATAACCAGCTACTCATATTAGATTGGAGTGATTAACTCAAGGTATTTATTTTCTAATGTTCTCATTGTAATGGATTCTTCTTGTGTTTTGTCCTTATATCCCAAGAAATGGAGTAGTCCGTGGACCATGACACGATAAAGTTCGTTTTCAAAATTCACCTTGTTCTTTGAAGCGTTTTCGGTTACTCTATCAACACTAATAAAAATATCCCCTTCGATCACCTCAGATGATAAAGGGAAACTTATAATATCAGTATAGTAGTCGTGATTTAAATATTTCTGATTAATGCCAAGTAAATATTCATCCGAGCAGAAAACGTAATTTAAATTTCGAATTTCCTGTTTTTCGTGATCAGCAACTTTTGTTAACCAAGTTGAGACAAGCTCATCATTTGCAAAGATGAAGGAGGTATCTTCAGTAAAAAAATTAATATTAGCTGATGTCAAAGTAAATTTCTACTGTTCTACCGTTGTTTAAATACTGAACATTATCGGATAGTTCTTTAATTATATATACACCTCGTCCTCCACAGCATTCTAGTCTATCTGGTGAGGTGGGGTTAGGTACTTTTTTAGGGTTAAAACCTTTTCCTTGGTCACTGATATGAAAAGTTATGCCATCTGATGATTTCTTACAATTGACATCGACAAATTTCGAAATATCATTTTCGTTACCATGAATAATTGCATTATTGACAGCCTCAGTAATGGTGATAAGAACGTCGGGATATTTATTGTCCTCAATAGCGTACTCTGAGAATATTCTTTTTAAGTAAGCCTCAATCTCATTAATAGAGTTAGGGCTTGATGGCAATTTTAGCATTTTCCAATTCATTGGTTATACAATAGTATAGTCGCCTGGTTAATTGGTCTTTCCCTTTTTAAGGGAATTATAATATTTATCAACAAGTCCTTTATAAAAGGGTCTCAAATCAGGAGACATTGTTTTATAAAGTTCTGTATCTGCTTTTCTTTCTTTTAGATATTTCTGCACTGATGGAGGAAGTTCTCTTTTTTTATCCGATCCCGTTTCAGCCTTTCTCTTATTGTCATATTCTCTTTGTCTTTCGGCTTTATCAGCTTTCAACAACCTAGATAAAATATCCTGTTGTCTTTTGAATACTTGATTGTCAAATTTCTTATTAACTAAGTCAGTCTCGACTTTATTCATTTGGTCAATAATTTCTTGCAACTCTTTTGAACCTTTTCCTTGTTCTTTTTTCTCATTATTAAGATCCTCGAGTGCTTTTCGAAGAGCTGCCTGCTTGGCTGCTGCTTCTGCAAATTCTTTTGCAGATCCTCCTTTACCACCGCCTTTCATTCCTTCTTTCATCTTTTTCATCTGCTCATTAAGCTTCCCTTGGCCCTCAGTTATTTTGTCTCCTGGTACTTTTCCAGGCTTTCCTCCAGGTTTGTTGCCTGGTTTATTACACATCTGACTGCCTGACATCATGCCCGACATTTGTTGTTGCATTTGTTGCATTGCTTCGTTGAGCATCAACGCCAGATCATTGACATTTTTCATGATTCTCCTTTGATATTGGATGGATTTTAATTCTTGAAAATTGGTCATCTTACGATCTTCAAGAAATACTAAGCTGCTATCCAAATCAGTTGAAATCTCTTGTGTTTTTTCGGTCACAATAGATTCTATTTGAGAAACACGCTTGCTTAAAGCATGAAGGCTGTCTTGAATCAATGAAAAATCATCATTTAGCCTGAACTGTGTCTGTACATAGTCCTTGTATACTGGGCTATTAACTCGAGTTGAGTTTAAGTCTTTGGTAAGTTGTTCTTCATCAAAGGACAGATCCAAAAGGTTTTCTAGAAGTTGTCGAAGCGCTTGCATGTCTTCTTCCATCTGCTTTTGCTCACCTGACTCCATTTGTTCCTGCAAACCTTTTGCCATTTTTTGCATTTTCTCAGCTGCTTTTTTCTGAGAGTCACTAGCTCCTTTGTTGTCTTGTTGTTCTAATTCCTCTTGGCTGTCATTTAATTCGTCTTGGATATCCTCCATTTTATCCTTGTTATCTTCTTTATCTCCAAGATCTTTGGGAGGGGAGAGCTCTTTGTTTTTTTCCTGGAGCTCTTCCATCTTCTCTTTAATTTTTTCGAATTCTTCGTTTATTTTTTCCTGTTCGTTTTTTAGCTCTTCGTTTTTCTTTTTTTCTTCTTCCGTTTCTTGGGCTAGTTGTTCTTGTTCTTTAGATAATTCTTGTAATTTTTCAATGGTTTCTTTTATTTCTTTCTCCATCTCAAGCTGTTTGAACAACTCCAACAACCTGTCAAGTTCTTTTTCAACCGAATTATCGTCCATTTCCATCTGCTCCATCATGTCCATGGCGTCATCTTTGTTCAGCTCTTCCATGAGTTCGTTTATTTTTTCCATCAACTCTTGTGTCTCTGGATCTAGGGCTTCTTCAAATAATTGTTGAAGCTTCTCTTGTTTTTCTTGAATGTCTTCTTTTTGTTCGTTAAACTCTTCCTGGTTTTTGAGATTCTCATCAAATTTTTCTTTTGCCTTTTTGAGTTCCTCTTGAAGCTCTTTTTGCTTTTCCATGAGCTCTTCTAACTCCTTTTTGTCTTGCCACGAAATGTCTTTCTCTTGTAGCAGTTTTTCACGAAGCTTTCTATATTCCTCTTGAAGCTTTTTAATATTCTCAAGTGAAGATTCAAGGGTCTTTTTGATATCCTCTTCATTTTCATCTTCCATTTGCTCAAACTCCTCAATGCTTGGTTTTTCAAAAGTCATTAAGTTGGTTTTGGAGGATTTGCTTCCGTTTACTCCATCATTATCAAAGGTTTCGAAGTAATAACTGAGTTTATCGCCGGGCTTAAGCTCAAGTGTGTTAATATTAAAGATGTGATCAAATTCGGTTGCTCTTCCTGAGCTTCCTAAGAGTTTTTCGGTTTTTTGTGACTTAATTTGTCCCTTTTCATCAAAAAGAGAGTAAACAAAGTTCACAGAGAGTATGCCATAATCGTCCGTGGCATTACCCACAAAGTATAACAGTTTGTTGTCTAAACTATCGACAAAATTTTCGGCACTGATGCTGGGATATTCATCTTGTATAACATCTATGCTGTATAAAAGGGAATCACCATTAGGAATCCTATTGTTGGAAGTTTTGAGCTTATATCTCGTGTCTTTTCGAAAGGATTTGCCATACGAAAACTCATTCTCCGATTTGCGCTCAGTAACTATCGGTTTGCTGTCGTTAAATGATATACTCAGCTCTTCTGTATTATCAGCAGTAAAATTCCATCTTAGATTAGAACCTTCTGGAATCACTACATCCCCAACATTTGAGATGTTTTCACTTTTTTTGTTTAGGTATTTAGGGTAATTAATTCTAAGATTAAAATTGGCAAGATTTGGTTTTTTTATGACTTCTAGCATTTTATCACCAGAAGAAACCGAACCGGAAAAAATTCGAAATTTTGTGTTTTTCTGAACATTTCTAAAAAGATAACTGTGCTTATTGACGTCTTCTTTTTGAAGTTTGTATTGGAAGTCATCGAATTGAATAAAAACCTCATCGGGCAAAACCTCTCCTGAGGTAAGCACTTCTAATGTATAGTCTTCAAACTGAACGACTTCCATTTTATCTTGATTTAGGTCAAAAGCAAAAAGCGCTTTTCTCTCGAACTCCTTGTTGTTGTTAATTATCCTATGCGTGCTGTCAGTGATGATGCTTGGAGCTGCAAAGAGAACAAAGATTAAGAGAAGAAATGGAGGCAGTGCATACCTGAGGTATTTCCTATTTTTTGAAAGATCAATCGCAGATTTAAAGGGGACAGGACTAATTTCTGCCGATTTTTGATTTATACTTGCTTCGATCAGATTGGTTTGCGCAACATTTTCCGAATTTTGTCTTTTGAGTTGAAGAACGTTAAGCAGCTTATCCTGGACATCAGAAAAATGACTTCCTATGACTTGTGCCGCCTGATCATGCGAAATGTTTTTCCCAAGCTTTAGATATTTAAAGAGTGGATTAAATACCCAAACAATAAGTCCAAATATTGAGGTCCCAAGAAAACCAAAGAAAAAGAACTTTCTTACCCCTTGCGAAAAATAAAATTGATGCTCCAAAAAGTTAAAGAGAAGGAAAAGACCCAAAGAAACCGCAAGGAAATATAGACTTCCTTTGATTAGTTTGTTTAAATAAAACTTCCGAATAAATTGATCTAATTTTTGAATTAGAAGATCGTAATTACTGGTTTGCATGCTCATGTTCCTTCTTTCGCTTAACGATTAACACTGTTCCCAGATGGTTGTTTCTATCTCAAGTGTCGTAAGGACACCACAATCTTATGTAAAGTAGACCAAAATGAGAATTATTTCAAGTCTTCTTTCGCTCGATCTACTCTTTTAGGGCTCTGTTTCTTCGAGAAAAGCATCAAAGGCTTCTTTTATTTCTTTAGCACAATCTGGCGATAAACTAGAGTGAAGCTCTTTAATGGCTTTATTTGATGCAAATTTCACAAAAGGAGGACCATCTGAGTTTGCTTTGTTCTTATAAATTTTGGCTGCTTTCAATTTCAATTCATCGTCTTTTTCTATAAGAAATGGAAGAAGTTTTTGACTGGCAAAATAGAACTCCACTGCTTCTGCTTCATTTAAGAAATCGAGCAATTCACCATCATATTTTGAATCCTTTGTTGCCAAATAGATATCGATAATAGTACTGTTGAATCCTTTGTTTTCATCATTTTTTAATTCGGCAGATAATTTGATGCCTTCGTTTGGATCCAGTGTATTAATTAATGAGAGCGCAGCGTTGGCAGTTAAGTAAGAAGGATCATTATAGATCAATCCTTTTACTCTGTCGATTAGATCCTTTTTCTCTGAATCTAGGGTTGTTTCTTCCAAGGCCTTTAAGGCAGCAGTTCGAACTTTAGAATGAGGGTCAGAGAAAACCAAATCCAGTAATTTATCTTTTTGTTGATCCTTACTGCTCAACTCTTGAATAGCTTTTTTTCTAATCAAGTAATATGGATCTTTTAATGAGCTTAGATAAGTAAGATCCGATCCTTCTTTTCCTTTAAGCTTAGTTAGCGCAAAAAACTTATCTCTAAAGTTTGGTGATTGTAGTGCCTTTGCTTTGAGTTGATCAACAGATAGATCATAAGAAATCTCAGCCAACAGATCATCGTATGCGTCAATACTTAACCAAGAATAATTATCTGTGATGTCAAAAACAAAAACATTTATTCTTTTGTCGATAGTAACGTCTTTGTACTCAACAGAACCATCCTTTTGGTAAAGAGCTATTTTAGTTGGAAGAATAAAAATTGCTGGATATTTCTCAGGATTTTGCTTTTGTTCTACAGTAATAGCCAGCTGATTGTTTTCATTGATTTTTGATGTAACATCTAAGATAGGGTGACCCGCAGCATGGTACCATTGATCAAAAAACCAAATCAAATCTTGACCTGTAATGTCTTCAAAAGCTAAACGTAATTCGTCAGCTTCCACATCTGTATACTCATGATCAACCAAATACTTATTTAAAGAGGTATAGAATGCGTCATCTCCTACCATGCTTCTAAGCATGTGAAGAACTAGGCCGCCTTTGTTGTAGGAATGCGCATCAAACATTTGTTCTTTGTCATCATATCCATAATGAATCAGGGGATGTGCTTCTTGATAATTGAGCGAATTAACATAGCCGTTCATTTCATTTAATCGGTGATGGTCGGCACGATCCTTCCCATATTTATATTCAAACCACATGTATTCAGAGTAATTGGCAAAGCCTTCGTTCATTGTTAGGTTTGCCCAGCTTTCGCAGGTTACTAAATCTCCAAACCAATGATGAAATAACTCATGCGCAACGATGTAATCATTATCGTCATCAGTTAATTGTCTTTTATGTCTTTGAACAAAATCTCCAAATGTAACTGCTCCGGTGTTTTCCATTGCCCCCGATACAAAATCTGCACAAACAATCTGAGCATACTTGTCCCAAGGAAAAGGATATCCCAATTTATCAGAAAAGAACTCGATCATTTCGCCGGTATGATTAAAAATTAGCTTTGCATCTTCTTCATATTCTGGCTCTACGTAATACATTAGCTCTATGTCTTTAACGCGTTCTTTAACGACCGCATATTCACCTACACCAACCATAAATAAATATGGGGCATGTGGTTTTTCTTGGGACCAAACATCTGTTCTAGTTCCATTACTGTTCTTTTTTGACGAAATCAGTTTTCCGTTTGATAGGGTAGCAAATCGATCTTCTACAGTCATGCTTATCTCTTGCGAACACCTTTCGTTTGGTTTATCAATGGTAGGAAACCACCTGCTGTTGTTTTCTGTTTCTCCTTGAGTCCAAATTTGTTGAGGTTTGTCGGGATTTGAGTTAAGTGGATTTATAAAGAATAATCCTTTTTCTGAAGTGATGGCAGCGCTACCACCTGCTGGAGTGTCGTTTGGTTTGGCAGTGTATTTAATTTCAACATCAAACATCATGTCTCGGCTATAAGGTCTTCCCAAATCGATGATGAGATCTTCTCCATTATATTCGTACGGTGCTTTTTTGCCTTGGAGCTTTACTTCGTGAATATCAAACCCAACCGCATCCAAAGAAAGGTATTGATTGTCATAAAAATAGGGCCTAAGCGTAAGCCAAGCTGTACCTAAAACGTATTGATTTTTCCAATCAAAGGAGAGGTCTAATTTGGTATGGATTAGATCGAAATGCCTCGTTGCTGAAGGATTAAATACTGGAAGATTATAAGATTTTTGCTTTTCAATGGTCGGAGCAGAAACCATGAGTGTATCCAAAAAGCGTTCTTCCACTTGAGTTTCTAGAACCGTTTCTTTAGTTGTTCTACAAGAGAATAGAGAAATAACGAAGAAGACAAATATTACTTTTTTCATTCCATACAAATGTTGGTGAATTAAAAACAAATCAGAATAAGAAACACATTAGACGGCCACATTATATTCTCTAAGTGCTTGATTCAAAGAGACTTTTTTATCAGTTGATTCTTTGCGTTGGCCAATGATCAATGCACAATTAACATTGTATGTACCTGCTGCAAAGGATTTGGTATAACTTCCTGGAATAACAACTGATCGTGAGGGCACCAATCCTTTATATTCTACAGGACTGGATCCTGTGACATCAATAATATGAGTGGATTGAGTAAGCGTAACTCCTGCAGCAACCACAGCCTCTTTTTCTATTTTCACTCCTTCAACAATAATACATCTGGAGCCTATAAAACAATCGTCTTCGATAATTGTAGGCGTCGCTTGTAATGGTTCTAATACACCCCCAATTCCAACACCCCCAGATAAATGGACATTTCTACCGATCTGAGCACATGACCCTACTGTTGCCCAAGTATCGACCATGGTACCTGCTCCGACATGTGCACCAACATTCACGTAGCTGGGCATCATAATTACTCCTTTTTCTAAAAATGAACCGAAGCGCGCAATGGCATGTGGAACAACACGAACCCCTTGTTCTGCATAATTCTTTTTGAGCGGTATTTTGTCATGAAATTCGAAAGGCCCTACTTCAATGGTTTCCATTTTGGAAATTGGAAAGTATAGGACTACAGCTTTTTTAACCCATTCGTTAACTGTCCATTCACCCTCAACTGGTTGTGCTACTCTTAATGCGCCATTATCCAGTTCTTCTATTACATGTAAAATAGCTTGTTTAAAATCTTCTTTTTGTAACAAGCTTCGATCCTCCCAAGCTTTTTCAATTAACTCTTTCATCTAGTTGTTTTGGAATCAAAAATTTATATTAATACCCTGTAGGCAATAATTTGCGCGATTACTCCTACGATAAACCCTCCATATAAATCATTTCTATTGTGTGCTTTTAGTAAAAGCCTACAGCTACAGACCAATCCTGCTATGAGCAAAGATGCATAAAGCACAAGGTTTAGATGTATTTGATAATTGCCGAAGGTTGTATTTTCGAAAATTAGGTATTGGTAAGAGTATTGAAAACGAATCAAAAAAACAGCTGATACCAGCCCTCCCATACCCACACCATGCAGGCTAATTTTAGAAAAGTTATTTATAAAAAACGCGCAAAACAAACCAATGGTAGCACCAAGGACCATAACGCTGTATGCTTTAGGAAAAATGGGATTGTCTTTAACATTTAGAAACAACCATAAGTAAAAAATACTGGTTGCGATCATAGGACCAATTCTTTCGGTTCTGTCTTTCATTTCAAAAGAATCGATAAAACCAATCATTTTAAATAATGCAACAACAACCAACGGAAATCCAACAGAAAGACTTACAATAGAAATTAGCACCAAAACTTTGTTTTGTGCATCCTGTATACTAAAGAGATATGGATTTATTAATAACAATAAAAAGAAAAGGTAGCTCAGTATAAACAGAGGATGAAAAAGAATAGAAATTGTTTTGGCTATGGTCCGCATACAAATTATTCGGTTTTGCAAAAGTAAAGACTTTATGAGTTTATTAAGACCTAACTTTATACTTGGTTTCGTTTAATTAGAAATGAGAGAGCTTCGATACATATTGATCCTTTTACTGACGAATGTGGTCCTTTATTCGCAGGAGACGAACAAAATTGACAAGATCATTTTTGATCAGGACACCACCATTATTGTTAATGAAAAAGTGCTCTATCAGGAGCCCGAAATAGAAAGTGTAAAACTCAAAGGAAAAGTCTATTCGGCGATGATCATTGAAGGAGATACGATAATTCTTGCTGATATTGAAGACATAAGCATTACTTCGCTTCGAAAATTTTCTAATGATGAGGAGTACAGAAAATACCTCAAAATGAGACGATATGCCAACAAGGTGTATCCTTATGCCAAAGAAGCTATCAGAATTTTTGAAGAGTTGGAGTTTGCCAAACAAACGATGAAAAGAAGAAAATTTAAGAAAGAAGCTAAGCGTCTTGAGAAGGAGTTAGAAAAAGAATTTGAAGAGCCCTTAAGTAAGTTGACCAAACTACAAGGAAAAATTCTCTTAAAGATGATAGAAAAAGAAACAGGAAAATCTTTCCATAGTTTAATCAAACAAATGAGGGGAAGGATAACAGCATTTGCATGGCATAATATGGGGAAATTATACAGCTATGATCTGAAAGAAGGGTATCAATATGGAAAATATAAAATCCTCGATGCTGTACTTCAAGATTTTGATATATCTTACTCATTAGACAAAAAAGACCTTAAATACGTCAAACAGAAAAAATGAGTTATTCTCCGCAGGGAAGGCGATTAGAAGTAGATCTACTGAAGGAAATAGAAGTGAAATGGACAAGTCCTTCTAACATTGCTTTAGTTAAGTATTGGGGAAAGTATGGTGATCAATTACCCCAGAATGCAAGCATAAGTTTTACGTTAGATACAGCACGTTCTGAGACAAAAATAAAAGCAACGCCCAAAAAGTCTGCTGGAATAGAATTGCGTCTACTTTTTGATTCGAAGCGTGAAGAAAGTTTTGAAAAAAAAATTACCAAATTTCTATCAAGAACAAAACAATACTGGCCTTGGACCGAGCAATACTTTTTTGAGATCGAAAGTGTTAATAGTTTTCCTCATTCTTCTGGTATTGCTTCTTCAGCTTCGGGAATGTCAGCGCTAGTCATGTGCTTATTAGATATAGAATCTCAGCTCTCGGGAGAACAACTTTCGTTGAAAAAAGCGAGCTTTCTTTCAAGACTTGCCAGTGGAAGTGCCTCAAGATCTGTATATCCTAAACTTTGTCACTGGGGAGAACATCCTAATGTTTCGGGCTCTAATAATTTGTATGCCATACCAATAGAAAATGTAGATCCTATCTTTGAAACATTTAGGAATGACATATTAATCGTAAGTGCAGAGGAAAAACCAGTATCTTCTTCGGCTGGCCATCAACTTATGGAGACAAATGTTTTTGCTTCACAGAGATTTATCCAGGCAAACAATCATTTAGAAAGCCTTATCCAGGCAATGCAAAGAGGAGACCTGAATGAATTTGGAAGAATTGTTGAGTTAGAGGCCATGGTTTTACATGCTTTAATGATGTCTTCTGAGGAGTCATATATTTTGATAAAGCCAGCCACACTCCAAATAATAGAACGAATAAGATCCTTTAGAAAAAGAACCAAGCATCCTGTGTTTTTTACATTGGATGCTGGGCCTAATATACACATGTTATATCCAGGGTATATTGCTCGAGAGATTAATGAATTTATAAACGACGAGCTCATAAACTTGTGTCATCAACAAAGGATTATCAAGGACAAAATTGGCTTGGGTCCTCAAAAAATTAGTATATGAGAATTTTGGCACTAGTCTTTTTTTTAATCTCTTCAAGCATTATCTGGTCCCAAGTAGAAAACCCAAAGTTCCAACGAAAGATTGATCGTCTATTAAAAGAATCCGTACCATTCATATTGGTTGAGGAGTTAAAAAAATCTCCTTCTGATTATCTCCTTTTGGATGTAAGAGAATGGGAAGAATATCAAATTAGCAGAATCCCGGAAGCACTTCATTTTGGTTACAATCAGCCCAAATTTGACATACTAGAAGATGTTTCAAAGGATCAAGAAATTATAGTGTATTGTTCTATTGGATATCGCAGTGAAAAAATTGGAGAACAATTAGCGGCAAAGGGCTTTAAGAATGTGCGGAACCTTTATGGGAGTATTTTTGAATGGGCGAATCGTGGATACCCAATGGAGAACCTTAAAGGACAAAAAACATGTGAATTACACACGTATAATCGAAAATGGTCTAAGTGGGTAGAAAATAAAGAAGTCCAAAAGGTATATTAAAAAACCCGTCAAATATAGTATCCTATACCTAAGGGGCTTTTTACTTTTGCTTTTTTAAATCTTACTTAATTTCTTGCATAGGCGGATTAGAAGGAATTTCTAAATCTGCATTAAAGTTTGGAATAAATTCTTTTAGGCTTTCCTTATCAAAGGTCTTAAGGTCAACAAAATACCAACTTTTACCTTCGTCCATTGAGGCGGCAAGAAGGTGTTCTTTTCCAGTAAAATATTTTTCTCCGAAAAGCATTGTAGTTTCTTGGGCAACGATACAATGGAGCTCGTTACCTGCAACCACTACTTCACCAATAGGGAGTGTTTTATAATCCATAAATTTTATTCCTGACGAGTTATAACTTTCTACCTCTTGTTTTAAAATGTCAGAATATAATTCTTGACCACCACCTTTTTCTACTATTCCTGGATGAAGATGTGAAGCAGCCGTTTTATAATCTTTGACCAACAAAGCTTGTTGGTAATTTTCTAAAGATTGTTTTATGGCTTCATCAAATTCGTTTTGGGCATTTACGCTGAATGTAAGGAAACCTAAAAGTAAAAAGCTAAGTATGTTTTTCATTAAATCTAAATTTAGTCTGATTCTTCAATTAGTAGACGTTGATATGATCAAATAGTGATCTTTTAAGTTCTATAATATTGGTTTTTGTAAAATTTTAACATTACCAAATTTCTTCTACTCTCAATTCGATTTTTTCACTAAAAAATATTTTTGTTGTTTCTTCAAACGATTTGGTAAAATCTGAAACATAAAATAGGTTCTCTTTTTTTGCCTGCTCGTTTTCTAAATCATTTTTCAGGAGATAATGTTTAATTTCATCAACAACAACATCTGTCGAATCAAGAACCTCTATTTTTTGATCGAAAAAGTCTTTTATTTCTTTCTTGATTAAAGGGTAGTGGGTACAAGCTAGGAGCAAGGCATCAATATCTTTAAAGCGTTTGTCACCTAAATACTTGTTTAGCACAGAATCAGAAATTTCATCGTTATAAAACCCTTCTTCGATCATAGGCACCAATAGAGGCGTTGCCAATTGATTCACAAGAACATTTTGATTCAACGCTTCGATTTTGTGCTTATAAATTTTTGACCGTACAGTTGCTTTGGTGGCTATTACCCCAACTTTTTTAAATCCACGATCGATCACTGCTTTTACCAAGGGATCAACGACATTAATAAAAATGCATTTCTCTTTAAAAAAGTCAAGCAGCACCTCATAAGCCGCAGAGGAAGCAGAGTTGCACGCAATGATTATCATTTTGCACTCTTGCTCTAATAAAAACTTGCTGATCTTAATGCTGTAATAACGAATGGCATCAGCAGATTTATCTCCATAAGGAAGATGCGCCGTATCTCCAAAATAAACGATCTGTTCGTTTGGAAATGCTTTATGTACAGCATTGGCAACAGTTAAACCACCAACACCGGAGTCGAATATTCCAATGGGTTTGTTAGAAAGAACTTCTTTCAACTATAAACCCAATTTTGCTTTAACTAGTGAGCTTACGTCAGAAGCATCATCTGCATATAGGATAACTCCCATGCTAGCATCAAAGATATAGTCAAACCCATTTTCACTGGCAACATCATCAATGGCTTTTTGAATTCTGTCTCTGAGGGGCTTTAATAACGTTTCGCTTTTTTCCAATATCTTTTGCTGGCTACTCTGCTCAAATTCTGCAATTTTTCTTTCCTCTTCCTTTAGTTTTAAGGCCTCAGTCTCAAGTTCTTTTGGAGAAATGTCACCGCTAGCTTGCTTTTGCTCTAAACCTTGATATTTGGTTTGCAATGTTTTTATCATATTCTCATATTTCCCTTGAAGTTGCTTTCTGTAGGTATCAATGTTTGAGTTAGCTTCCTTTACAGATGGTACTTGAGAAATTAATTCTTGGGTGTTTATGTACCCAAATTTTTGCGAAAATGCTGAAGTTGCAAGCATACATAAAGCTGCAAAAAGCATTGGTTTTAAAATGTTTTTCATGTTAGATCCTAATTTATAAATCAAAGTTGGTTATTTGATACGTTTAATAATTTCTGATGTCTTATCTAGATCATCTGATGCAAATAAGATTCCAGCTGCTCCGTTTTTGTCAAGAATTAATTCATACCCTCTATCGTCAGCGTAATCTTCAATAGCAAAATAGACTTTGTCTTGAATCGGGCTAACTAATTCTTGTCGTTTCTTGAATAAATCTCCTTCAGGCCCGAATCTTCTTTTTTGAAGCTCTCGGACATCTTTTTCTTTAGAAATAATTTCTTCTTCTTTCTGTAATTGTTGCTCGCTGGTCAACAGAACCTTTTCAGCTTGAAGCCTATTGAACATGCTTTTAATTTCGTCATATTCTTTCGCTATTTCTTGCCTCCATCCTGCAGCAACTTTATCAAGTTCTAGTTGAGCATTGGTGTAATCATCCATGCTTTCGAGTATTAAATTGATATCCACAACGGCAACCCTTTGAGCACTTAAGGAAACAAAGGATAGTACTGCGAGACTTAAACTAAAAAGTAATTTTTTCATAATTCGTAGAATTAAGTTTTGAAATCAGGCGTCAAAAATACAATTAAACAACCTGTTTGTAAATAATGACTGACTAATAGGAAATAAAGTTTCAACGTTAAAATGAGCACAAACCAGCTGGTTTCGCTAAGACACTGGTAAACAGTCGATTATACAGTGAAAAATAGTAAATGGGTTGCTCTTTTTAACTATTGTTTAACGACTAAACGAAGCCATAATTGTATGGAATTCATTAGTACCTTTGGTATTAATGAAAATCTTTAGCTTTTCAAGCTTTGTGATCCTACTTTTATTTTGTTCACCGATGACTATGAAATCTCAGCACATCGGCGGAACGGAGCTTTTTTTTGGAAAAGTACTCAGACATAAAGAGGGGCTTTTGTTTGACACACCTCCTTTGTCCAAAGCATTTAGTTTATACCTAAACAAACCTACCAATGGCAATAAGGCTTGGCATAAATTCTGGGGATATCCCAGTTTTGAGGGAGTGCTATTTGTTTTGGACTTTGGTGATCCTAACGTTTTGGGTAGGGCAGTTGGGCTAGCACCTGGATTGAAATTTACTTTAAAGGAAATAGGCAGAGCAACATTGAGTTTGCATTATGCCACCGGAATAGCGTATTTATCAAAACCTTTTGATCCAGAGTCTAATCCCAACAACAATGCAATTGGATCGAAGTGGAACAATTATTCCAGATTACGAATAGGCGTTGATTTTCCTGTTTCATCAACAGTTGGTTTTAATATTTCAAGTTCGTTTAACCATTTTTCAAATGGATTGAGTTCTAGTCCCAACAGTGGTCTAAATGTATACGGAATAAACGCTGGACTTAGTTTTTTGTTAGGCAAGCCTTTAGAGCGCAATGACGAACCACAAGCATTTGATTATCGAAAGTGGGGAATAAGCGCAATGTTAGGTATGGGTGTTTCTGAACACAGCAATTATGGAGGACCAAATTTTCCTATCTATTTTGTTGGAGGAGGAGGGTATTGGAGATATCATAAGTTTTTAAAGTTGCACGCCGGTTTGGAATATGAATTCAGCACAAAACAATATGAATTTTTATTGTCAATTTTTGAACCAGCGGAAATGGCTAGAAAATCTGCAACTAGAAATATTGCTTATGTTGCCAACGAACTTTTGTTTGGAGATATATCAATGCGAACTCAACTAGGGTTTTATACTAATAGAGCCGCGATACAAAGCAATCAGGCATTTTATATAAAAGCCATAACCATGTATCATCCTGCGTTGAAAATAACAGGAGATGCTAAACCCTTTGTAGCTATTATGTTAAAATCACATTTTGCCGTTGCAGAATATATCGGCTTTGCAGTAGGAGTAGATTTTTAGGTAAGCAGGGTTTTTACAATACCAGAAATGGTTTTTCCATCAGCTTTTCCAGCAAATTTTGAAGAAGCAATCCCCATAATTTTTCCCATATCTTTCATCCCTGAGGCACCTGTTTGAGCGATAATTTCTTTTAGAGACGCAGTGAGTTCTGATTCACTCATCTGTTCGGGAAGATATTTGCTTATATATTCTATTTCTTCTCTTTCTGTTTTAGCAAGATCCTCTCTTCCTTGTTTCTCAAAAATATCTAAAGAGTCCTGCCGCTGTTTAATTAGTTTTTGGACAATTTTGATTTCTTTTTCTTCTGTGATTTCTTCTCCCGAACCGTCTGTTTTGGCTAAAAGAAGTGCTGCCTTAATGGCTCTTATAGAACGCAATGCAGCTTGATCTTTGGCTTTCATTGCTTCTTTCAAGTGTGTCATTAAGGTAGTTTCAAGACTCATAATTTGTATGTATTAGGTTGGTTAAATCAACAAAGTTTTTTACAGATAGTTGTTCGGGTCTCAAGGTAAAAACTTTTTGCTGTAAAAGGCTTTTGTCCGAGACCAAGCTTTTTAAAGAGTTTCTGAGCATTTTTCGGCGTTGGTTAAATGCCATTTTTACAACTCGGAACAACCACTTTGAGTCAACATCAAAATCTTTTTGTAGTCTTTTGAGGCGTATAACGGACGAATAGACTTTAGGAGGAGGATCAAATTCATCAGGTGCGAGGTCAAATACTGTTGTTCCTGAATAATAGGCTTGAGTTAAAACACTGGTAACACCATACGTTTTCGAGCCATGTGGAGCAATGATCCTATCCGCCACTTCTTTTTGGAACATACCAATCATATCGGACACCAAAGACCTGTGGTGGATCATTTTAAAAATGATTTCAGTAGAAATATTGTAAGGATAGTTGCCCAAAAGCGTAAAGCCCTTAGTGTTGAAGATGTTATTAAAATCAACTTGAAGAATATCACTTAGTATGAAGCAATCTTTATGATTTGGATATGTCTCTTGAAGAAATTGAATCATATCCTTATCGACATCAAAAGCTTTAAAAGCCACGCCTTTTTTTATTAAAAGCTCAGTTAAAACACCCTTGCCAGGTCCTATTTCTAAGTAAAGCTCAGAATCGGAAAACTCTATAATTGTATCAACTAGAAGCTGAGCCTTAGAGAGGTTTGTTAAAAAATGTTGTCCAAAATGTTTTTTAGCTTTCATTAAAGGAAAAGAGATCGACACCTATTTTAGTATCTTCGTTTTTTATCATGAAAAAATGAAAAAACTAAAGATAGGAATTAGTTCAGGGGATATGAACGGTATTGGGCCAGAGGTTATCATTAAAACCTTGTCTAACCCAAAAATACTAGATTACTGTATTCCGATTATTTACGGTTCTTCCAAAGTGATGTCTTATCACAAGAACATAGTAAAGGACATTAATTTTTCGTTTATATCGACTGCTGATCCAGAGCGTGCTTCAAAATCAAAAGTAAATGTGATCAATTGTTGGGACGAAAGCCCTAACATAAGTTTGGGCCAGGCAACTGAAGAGGGGGGGAAATATGCACATATAGCTTTAGACCGTGCAATAAACGATGTAAATGCCGGAAAACTTGATGCTATTGTCACCGCTCCAATAAATAAGGAAGCGATGCAAATGACTAATTTTCCTTATGCGGGGCATACAGAATTTTTGACCGACCAATTGAAGAAAAAAGAAAGCCTCATGATGATGGTTTCGGACAATATTAGAATTGCCCTTGCCACCAACCATTTACCGATTTCTGAAGTATCCCAAAACATTACAAAGGATAAGCTGATATTAAAACTCAAGTTATTTAATCGTTCTTTGATACAAGATTTTGGAATTCAAAAACCTACCATTGCCGTTTTAGGATTAAACCCACACGCCAGTGATAATGGGGTAATAGGGGATGAAGAAGAAAAAGTAATTCGTCCAGTCATAATTGAAGCCAAAAAGAATGGCGTTCATGCCATTGGTCCATTTCCAGCTGATGGTTTTTTTGGTTCAAATAAATTCACGAAAGTGGATGGTATTTTGGCGATGTATCATGACCAAGGCTTAGTACCATTCAAAGCGTTGAGCTTTGGCAATGGAGTAAATTTTACTGCTGGGCTACCGATCGTTAGGACTTCTCCCGATCATGGAACCGCATACGATATTGCTGGTAAAAACGAAGCAGATCCAGGATCCTTCAGAACAGCGATGTATTTGGCAATGGATTTAGCGCGAAATAGAATTCAATTTAAAGAGGATCGATCTAACAAATTAGAAAAAAAGCCAAAGCCATCAGAAAGAGCTGAGTAGTAAGGTTCTATTCACTTCTCAGGGTTGGTATTTCTCCGATAGCCTCGGCGAAAAGTGCGCAAATTTGCTTCGCCAAGATAGAAAGTATATTTAAGAAGTGAAATATACTTTTCTTAATCTTTTATTTTTTTCTTCAAAGGATATGGCCAATAGTCGTATTGATACAACTTATACTGTTCGATCTTTTTAACAAGTTTTTCGGCATATTTTGGATCGGTAGCATACCCAGCTTTTTTTAACCCAATAGCCCAACTAATGTAATCCGTATTTGGATATTTAAAGAGATCTGAATAGTGACTTCCTTTCATTAGAAAGTTGGAATGATCAATGAAAGAGTCAAAATCACTTTCGTATTTTCTAAAGCAAGATTCTATTAATTGTCCTTGATCATTGGTATCATCGTCCTTGTGATAGTAACGTTGGCCCATCCAATAATTCTTACACTTTATACCAAAGTGGTTGTTGGCTTTTTGGGCCAAGGGACTTCTACCATAATTAGATTCGTGAAGTCCTTGAGCTAAAATAATACTCGCGGGAATACCACTTCTGTGCATTTCCACAACAGCCAGTTCTTTATATTTTTCTATATAATCCTGTGATAAGGTGGACGAGGGAGTATTGTAAGTACTACAAAAGAGCACAGCAAAAAAAGTAAAGATTATACTTTTCATTCTCAAGTTTAGCTACTTAGAAGCAAAGGCTGTGCCAAATATTATAATTTTTTATAATATATTAATTCGCATAGAAACTAAGTTTTTCAACGTGTTCTAAACCGCTTGAGACAGAAACTATGTATAGTCCAGGACTTAGCTTTTCTGAAGGGTTAATCTTCCAAGTATTTGCATTTTCTTGTACGACTTCGAAAGAGATTTTTCTGCCAATAGCATCAACCAGCAAGAGGCTTTGTTGATTTAAGTCTGATCCTGAGAACACTCTAATTTCATTATTGCTTATGGGATTGGGTGCAATTTTAAGCTCCCGATCATTTGTAAACTGTATTGATTTTATGTCAGAGGTGGTATTTGCTCCATCAAAATCTACTTGTTTAATTCTGTAATAACTCTTTCCTTCTAAGGGATTATAATCTATAAAACTATAGTTTCGTTCGTTTTCGAAAGTTCCAGCTCCTGCTATAATATCAAGGCTTTCAAAATCAATTCCATTTGAGCTCCTTTCTACCTCAAAGTAATCGTTGTTGACTTCTGAAGCAGTTGACCATTTTAGTTCAGCGGTTTGGTTTCTTTTAAATACTTCAAAACTTTTCCAGCTTACTGGAACGGTTTCGCTGTATCTTAAAATCCTTAAACCATAGGTATCATCTGAAACAAGAATACAACCATTGGATAAAAAGGGATAAACACCCCAAGCTCCGGCGAATCCCCCATAAGAACAGGCGATGCCATCATTATTAGGATAGGTATCATAATACCCTATGTGTTGTGGTGAATTGGCAGAACTTACATCATAAAGATGCATCCCGTCGTGATAATATGAAATATATAAAGTATCATTTTTAACAAATGGGTTATGGGGGCGATTTGCTGCGCATCCTGAGGAAACGTCTTCAATAGGATCCTGAAAGCTTGACACTAAGCTTAAGTTAGCGCCCGAAGCATCTTTATTGAGCACCAAAACAGGCTGACCAGCTGGAAGCTCATTGCATACGTAAACAGCATTGCCATTATTCCAACTGCTGTGGGTATAGTTGCCGGTATTATAAGATGCGATAAAAGAGATATTCAAAGGATCAGAAACGTCCCAAGTGGCAAAGGAGGACAAATCACCATGGCTGCAATATGCTATGCCTCCACTTACATTAATGTCATGAATATAATAATCATTGGATGTGGGCATAGTATGATTTACAATATCAAGATTGACACTGGTTACCAAACTAGGAGCACTAGGAGCGCTAAGATCAAGAATGATAATTCCTTCATCTTGTGTGTCTGTTCCTACGGCATATAGATAATTGCCCTCTATATAGATATTATGAGCTTCCTCAAAAAACTCAGTTTCGTTATAATCAACTAAAGTAGGAGTGGTTGATGGCAAACCACTAGCGTCAATAATTGCTAAACCCTCAGAACAATTATCACAAACACCATAAATAAAACCATTATAAGTTTTAAAATCTCTCCAAATACTACTTGACCCAGCTGGGTCAAAGGAAGCCACTAGTGAAGGATTAGAGCAATCAGTCACATCCACAATAAAGATGTTATTGATGCTTCCAAAAACCGCATATAGATGACCACCTTGTTCAAAACCCCAAACATCATTATAGTCTTCGTCTACAGGATCGAAAGAACCGACTTCAATCATGTTCCAACTTTGATTTTGGCCAATGATTGAGTTAGAGAACAAAACCAACAATGCACAAAAAAGTACTTTTGTGAAATTTATCATAATAAGACAATTTAATATTGGGGTAACTTCCTTATAAAAATAACTAAATCAAATCGAACGATTGGACGTAAAAAGGACAAAGCATACGAGAATAATAGGAAGGTACAAAGGCAAAAATCAAGGTCCATTATTGATTTGCATAGGTGCGATGCATGGAAATGAACCTTCAGGGGTTGAGGCAATTTCTAGAATGTTACAAAATTTAAAAACAGAGCCTTTGTCTAATCCCAAATTTGAATATAGTGGGGTGTTTGTTGGATTGATTGGAAACCTTCAAGCCTTTAAAGAGGGTAAACGGTTTTTGAGAAGGGATCTAAACAGAATGTTTATTCCAGAGTATATTGATCAACTCAGGGACAAAGCAGCTAAGGATTTAATTGCGGAGGAAAAAGAACTCGTAGAGCTTTTGGATGCCATAAATATGGAGATCGAGGCAAGTAAGTCTAAAAAAATTATTGTTCTTGATCTTCATACTACATCATCTAGTGGTGGAATTTTTTCGATAAGTACTGAAGACCAAGAAAGTATCAGGATGGCTGTAGAATTGCATGCACCAGTTATAACAGGGATGCTTAAAGGGTTGAAAGGGACCACTCTGCACTATTTTAACAAGGACACATTGGACTTAGATATTACTTCTTTGACCTTTGAATCTGGTCAACACGAAGATGTCTTATCTGTCAATAGAGCAATCGCAGCGATAACCAATTGTATGCGAATTATTGGCAGTGTGAATTCAGAGCATGTTGAAAACAGACACGACCAACTTTTAGTTGAATATTCCAAAGACTTACCTAAGGTTGTGCATTTGGAAGAACGATATGATATTGTTCCGGAAGACAAATTTAAAATGAAACCAAATTTCAAAAATTTTCAAAAAATTGAAAAAGGAGAAATATTAGCGGAAGACAAAAATGGAGAAATATACGCCTCTTGTTCGGGTAGAATTTTAATGCCTTTATATCAAAAACAAGGGGAGGAAGGGTTTTTTATCGTTCGGGAAAAAGATGAATTCTAGAAATGAAAGCTGTTTCAGAGAAAGACATAGACCACATACTGAAAGAATTAGAACAAGGGTCAAAGAGTTTGGATGCAATCATTGAGGAATTTACCAAATCCCAAAGCTTCTTTATACAATTTCTTAGTTCTGAGAGCTTTTCAATTCTAAAAGATCACGAATTCGATTTGTTGATTTTTTTGCTTTCCGTCATCCATTGTGCCTCTAGCATGGAGGAAGAAATTCAAGCAATCAAAATTGAGGAGTTGGACGAAAAAAATTGGACAATACTCAACGAATCAAAATCTTTTAAAAAAGCGAAGGATGTTTATTTTCAAGATTATAACCAGGAAGATTTGTTGGCGTTTGTAGAAGACTCATTAGTAGAAGTAGATGGAGATAACATTTCTCTAGTAGGGAAAGAGCTCATATTCCTTACGGCAAAAACACTTATCGACTGTTTAGATCAACTTACCTAATTTCTTTTTCTACCAAACGCAAAATTTCTTTTTCTGAACTTTGAGCTTGCTTCAATAATTTTTTTGCTTTACCTAAAGTTTCTTTTATATATTTTGCGTCATTCAAGTCTTTGCTGTTTATTAAAACATTTAGATACGCACCATATACGGCTGTCTTTGCACACAATGCTCCAACGCCAGCATCGGATATAGAATTGGGGTTTCCGGACTTTGTCATTTGAAGTAAAAGAGGAAAAGTTTTGACAGCGGTGTTCATAACTTTTAAAGGGACTTCAATAGCATATTTGGTTGCCTTATTAATGGCCTTTAACCTTTGCTCTTTTTCTTCCGGAGAATGTTTAGGAAGCCTAATGGCAGAAATAATAGAATTAAAAGCATTGGTATCTTCATCAACTAACAAAAGCAATTCGTCTTTTAATGATTGTCCAGATTCAGCATGTTTGGAATACTTTTCCCACTTTTCATCCCATCCTCTTTTGTGACTTGAAAGATTTGCAACCATAGTTCCTAATGCCGCTCCCAATGCACCTACGTAAGCAGATATGCTACCACCTCCAGGGGCAGGGCTTTCTGAAGCGGTAGCAGAAGCGAATTCCTCGAGGTTTTTGTTAACCAAAAGGTCACGCATTTTGTCCTGCATTACATATTCGATCACTTTTTTGTCAGGATCGAAAGGACCTAACTCGTCAAGACCAAGTGACTTAACTGCAATATGTATGATCTCTCTTTCGGAGATACCCAAAGACCGTTGTTGTTTCTTTAAAAAGTGCTTGCCAGCGTCTAAAAGGACCTTTAAAGGAACAAGCCCAACGATTTCTGATCCCGTGATCCTCATTCCCCTCTTGTGTGCGCTTTTAATGGTTTCTTCAAAAGCAATATGTAACGGCGTTATGTTGATGTTGGTAAGGTTCATTGAAAGTTGGGCAATACCGTATTCTTCAATGTACCATCCTATAGCTTTTACAGCTTTGCATTTACCCTTTTGTCTTAAAGGATTACCCTTTTTGTCCTTGAGTATTTTGCCATTCAACTTCCCGCCTTCGCGCTTAAGTCTTCCATTTTCTCTAATGTCAAAAGCAATCGAATTTGCACGCCTCACGGAGGTGGTATTTAAATTTATATTATACGCGATAAGAAAATCTCGTGCACCAATTACCGTAGCTCCAGCCCTTGGATTAAATTTGGCAGGACCATAATCTGGCTTCCATTTTGGGTCTAATAATTTTTTTTGAAGGCCTTCGTATTCTCCCGAACGAATATTGGCTAAATTTCTTCTTTCAGGTGTAGACGCAGCATTTTCGTATAAATAAAAAGGAACATTTAATTCGCGTCCGGCACGACTTGCCAGCTTGATAGCATATTTGACGGTTTCCTCCATCGAGATATTTGCAATTGGGATAAGAGGACAAACGTCTGTGGCACCCATGCGAGGATGTTCTCCCGAATGCTTAGACATATCAATAATTTCTGATGCCTTTTTGATTGCATTAAATGCCGCTTCGATGACGGGTTCGGGTTCTCCAACGAAAGTCACAACAGTTCTATTTGTTGCTTTACCAGGATCCACGTCCAACAATTTGACACCTTCGACTTTTTCAATATCGTCCGTGATCTGTTTAATAATAGATAAATCACGACCTTCACTAAAATTTGGCACGCACTCGATTAGCTGTTTTCCAGACATGTTTTAAAAATAGACTTGATTAAACGTAAAAAAAGAGGGAATATTAATATTCAAAATAATAATCGAATTAAAATAATGTATTCGAAGATACTGTTATTTCTTGCAATCCTAATTACGAACTCTAGTACATATGGCCAAGAGGTTCGGGTTTCTAAGGACTTTAATTTAAAGAATGATTTTGCCTATGAAATTTTGGGTAAAGTTGATCAAAATGTCGTTTTGTTTAGAGATGGAGGGTTTGATTACAGTTTGGAATTACTGGATGATGAATTGGTGTACAAAAAGAAAACAGAGGTGTTTTTTGAAAAAAGCAAGGTCAATATAATAGACATTGTTTCCTTAGATAGCCTTTTTTGTATTTACTATTCTTACAAAAACGAAGGATCAAATTTTTTAGCTTCCAGAACATTTAATTCTAAACTTGAGCCCATAGACAGCACGTCCCTTTTTGTGGAGAAATCACGGCTTCAAAAAAGAAACTTCAATCTGATTGCATCGGAGGACAAAAGTAAAGTTTTGATTTACTCACTCACTAACAGCAAAATGATCAATTTGATCGCCATTGATCAAAAGAAAAACAAGGTGCTTTATGACGACGAAGTAGATTATGGTGAATTCGATTTGAGAGACGATTTAAGGTCTTTGTTGATTACTAATTCGGCAGAGGTATACCTTTTGGTTGAAAAAAACAACCGAAGACTGACTAAAGAAAAGCACTTCGTCGAACTTAATTACATTCACCCTGAATCATCGGATATTTTATATTCAAGATTAAATCTTAAAGACAAGTTGTGTTCGGATGTTGAGATGTATTATGATAATCTGAATCGAAATATTTTGATTGCTGGGTTATTTCATGATAAAAATAAAATTTCATCCAAGGGTTATTTCTACGCGTTACTAAATCCTCAAAATTTAACGTCAAAAGAGACGCCTGTTTTTAGGAATTATGATAATTATATTTTGAAAGAAGTGTTTGGCGCCAAGAAGAGCAAAGAAAAATCTCTGCAATATTATAAGCTCAAAGATGTTGTTTTCAGAAATGATGGAGGTTTTCTTTTGATTACAGAAATGAACAAAGAGTTAGCTCGACGAAACTATTATAATGGCTATAATCGGTTTACAAATGATAACATTGCCGCTGTTTGGAAGGACTTTTATAATGAAAACATAATTCTTTTTGCAGTAAAACCAAATGGAAAACAACACTGGTCCAAGGTTTTACATAAAAAGCAATTTTCTCAAGATGATGATAATATTTATGGTTCGTTTTTCGCTTTCCAAACGCCTTCGAGATTACGCTTTCTTTATAATGATGAAATAAAGAAAAACAGTTTAGTAAGCGAATATGTGATCGACCCATTAGGAGATTTTGAAAGAAATGCAGTACTCAGTACTGATTATCAAAACTTGAGATTACGGTTTAAGGATGCCGTACAACTCTCTTCAAACGAAATTTTAGTACCAAGTCAAAGAAATTATACATTGAACCTGGTAAAAATTAGTTACTAAACAGAATAGTACTAATTTTACATTATAAGTTTTTTAAAATGAAAGTAAGACAGAATACAAATTCAAGAACCCATTGGTTTAATTGCTGATGCTTGAGTGATATTCTGTTACAGAAATATGGCCTTGTTGAAGCATCAACAAGGCTTTTTTTTTGCAATGAAGTGGCTAAATATATATATCGATTCTTTTAAAGGCTTGTCCAAGGATACTTGGTGTGTGGCAATGATCTATTTGATAAATAGATGTGGAGAAATGGTCATCCCTTTTATGAGCATTTATTTAACAAGTCAATTAGGTTTTTCTAAAACGCAAAGTGGTTTTGTTTTATTCTTCTTTGGGGTAGGGGCAATGATGGGTTCAAATTTGGGTGGCTATTTGACGGATAGGATAGGGCACATCAAAGTAATGGCTATCAGTTTGATTGGAGCAGGAATCACTTTCATGGGCATTGTACTTTTCAAAGAATTCTATTCCTTGTGTGCGTGGATGGTTCTTTCTGCGCTGTTTAGCAGTATGTTTAGTCCTCCTGCTTTTAGTGCGGTAAGCAGTTGGGAAAAGGAAGAAAACCAAACGAGAGGTTTTTCTTTATTGCGAATGGCTATCAATTTAGGGGTTGCAATAGGCCCAGCAATTGGAGGGTTTTTGGCTTATCAAGTTGGTTATTATTCTTTATTTCTTTTTGATGGTTTTACGTGTTTGTTGGCAGCCGTAGTGCTTCTCAATGTTTTGAAACACAAGATTATTAGCGGAAAGAATGAGTCCATTAAGGAGTTGGAAGAATCTCCTTATTCAGATCGAACGCTGGTTATATTTTTGTTATTCAACCTTATAAATATGATCGCCTTTTTTCAAATTCTTTTTACAGTACCCGTGTACTTTAAGGAGGAATTAATGATGGATGAGCGCTTAGTTGGAGCCTTTTTTACAGCCAACGGTATTCTGGTTTTTCTTTTTGAAATGCCACTGGTACATCGAATAGAAAAGGCTAATAAATTTTTTCCACCAATGATATTGGGCGCGGTATTAATAGGCATAGCGTATTTTGGACTAGGGATATTTACGATTCCTCTGGTGGCTATTATATGGTATAGTTTATTGGTTGCTTTTGGAGAGATCATTAATTTCCCACTTATTCCAAGTTTGGCAATGATACGGAGCACACCAGAAAATCAAGGAAAATTTATGGGTGCAGTGTCGATGATGTTTGCTGCAAGCTTTGCATTTGCACCTCTTTCTGGACTACCAGTGGTCGACCTCATCGGATATACCAACTATTGGTATTTAGTAGGTTTCTTTTCTGTTGCTTCTGGACTTGGGTTACATTTTTTAAGACCCTTGTTTATGAAGAATTCGAAAAGTAAAAAAGGTTTAGGTTAGATTATTTGCTTGGTAGTATTTTTCCCCTTGCTTCTCCAAAACCTACTCTGATGCCTTTTTTCTCAGCATAGCCTTTAAGAATAATGGTGTCGTGATCCTGTATAAACTTCCGAGAGGTACCATCTTTTAATTTGATTGGTTTAGTCCCTCGCCAAGTGAGTTCTAGCATCGAACCATAACTGTTTTTCCTTTTACCACTAATTGTACCGCTACCATACAGATCACCAATATTGATGTTACATCCATTTACAGTATGATGTGCCAGCTGTTGAGACATATTCCAATACATAAACTGAAAATTGGAACGGGACAAAGTTGTTGCTATCCCTTCTTTGGTTTCTAAGACCACATCAAGATTAATGTCAAAATTCTTTTTTCCCCTATATTCTAAATAAGGTAAAACCTTCGGACTTTGTTTTGGTCCTTGAACCCTAAATGGTTTTAATGCCTCTAGAGTTACTATCCACGGAGAAATGGTTGAGGCAAAATTCTTTCCTAAGAAAGGACCTAAGGGTACATATTCCCATTTTTGAATATCTCTGGCAGACCAATCGTTAAATAGAACCATCCCAAAAATGTGTTCTTCGGCTTTGTTGCACTTTATTGGTTTTCCAAGCTCACTTTTTTTCCCAATTACAAATCCGGTTTCAAGTTCGAAATCCATTAATCGTGAAGGTCCGAATATAGGTTTGGATTTGCCCATTGGTATGGTTTGTCCTTTAGGCCTAATGATGTCTGTTCCAGAAACAACAATAGAAGATGCTCTTCCATGATAACCTACAGGAAGATGTTTCCAATTTGGCAGTAAGGCATTTTTTGGATCTCTAAAAAGCTTGCCCACATTTGTTGCGTGTTCTTTAGAGGAATAGAAATCTGTATAGTCAGTAATTTTAATTGGCAAATGAAGGCTTGCATCTTTTTGATTGATGAAAAGCTTCGGCATTTTTCTTAATGGGCTTCTTGTAGATACAAGGAGGTTTTGAATCTCTTCTCGTAATGGCACGGTAATAGATTTGCCGAGCGCCATCATCGGATTTAAATAATCTTGTAAAAAGACTTTTTTATCTAGTGTTTTGTTTTTAAAGAGACCTTTGGAAGTCACACCGTATAAGTCTAGTATTTGTTCACCTATGGCTACGCCAACTCTCTTTTTGGAAGCCCCCACAGAAAAAATCCCAAAAGGTAAATTGTGAATAGAAAAATCACTATTGTCAGAAATGTTTAACCAAGATTTCATATCCTATTATTAATGTTGGGGCGAAGGTAAGGATATGGCTAAAATATCTTGCCTACTCAGAATTGATACATTTTAAATATCTTCTAAAGAGCATTTTTCCTTCAGCAGAAAGGCTAACGTCAATCATACCATCTTGGGTAAATAAAACGAGTCCAGCCAAATTTTTAGAGTTTAAAAAAGTGAGGATATCTTTTGGAAGTGTTTGACCTGATGCGCTTTTGACCTCAGAGTGTGATAAATCAAAAGCCCATTCTTTTTTACCACAGGCAGTATTTTCTAAATATGGCATGGAACAAGATTCTTCACCAAGCTTACATAGAATCCGACTAGTATTGCTAGCCAAACAAAAATATTTTGAAGTGGACGAAATACAAACGTATTTGTGAGGTCCTATAGAATACAACGCAGCATAATAATTATACCCCTCTGCATCAAAGCCCAAATGGACGAATTCTGTTTTTTTTATTACCCAATTGTTAATTAAAGAGTTTTGATCTATACTTAATTGGCAGTTTTGCCCAAAACAAAACCAAGAAAACAACACAAGTAAGGGTGTTAGCGTATGCTTCATCACTTAAAGACTAAGTTGGTTTTAATCCGTAAAAGCAACTGTTCTTATTGTATTGACTTGGATTTAAGCGGAACCCACAAAAAAAGCCAATGTAATATGTATTACACTGGCTAATTAAAGTGGGCGATGAGAGACTCGAACTCCCGACCCCCTCGGTGTAAACGAGGTGCTCTGAACCAACTGAGCTAATCGCCCTTTTCAAAAGGAATGCAAATATAAACGCATACTATGTTCTGCGCAAATTTTATTTATTTAATGATCAGCATTAAATAAATTTGTCTTTTATGCGGCTAAGAAAGTTTTTTTTATGGTTTAGTGGTATCCTGATTGCAGTTTTACTTTTGCTCGTAGTCGCTGCTTTTGTATTTGAAGACCAATTGGTTGAAAAAGCAAGAACAACGATATCTAATGAATTGGGAATCGAGTTAAATGCGGAGGATCTAAGCGTTACTGCTTTTTCAAGCTTTCCCAACTTAAGTATTGAAGCGAAAAATGTGAGTATCGAAGAAAGAGCCGACAAATATGCCTTGTCTGCCAACAACCTTGAGCTAATCGTTGGATTGTCTAGTTTGACCTCTGAAATTCTTGATGTTAAAGATTTGGTTTTGTCCAATGGCAAAATGTCATTTTTTAAATCAGAAAATCAAAACAAAAAGGCCAACATCCAAGGCAATGCGCCAAATTTTGATCTAAAAAAGCTGAGTCTTTCAAACATAGATGTTTCTTATGTAGATCCTGATTTGAAAACGGAATTGTTCGGGACGCTACAACAGTTTAAAGGCTCTTTAGAATGGAGAGAAGAATTTTCATTCAAAGGAGATTTATTGTTTAAGCCTTCCAAAGTAGTCGTTGAGGACGTCAACTATGCTTTTGAGAAGGAACTTAAATTGGAAATGACTTTAAATGATTCGGATTTAAATGATGCTTTTAATCCTTTAGGCACCGTATATTTTTATGAAAACAATACTGAGCTTGAGGTAGTAATCAATAAAGAGGCACTTGAGCTCAATGGGGAAGTAGAAGGAAGCATGTTGGATTGTTGTTTGCCAAATTGGAGGATCACGGATGGTTTGGTAGAATTATCCAAAGTAATTGTTCCTATGGATGGAAAATCCGCATTTAAAGAAGGTCAACTGAAAATCAGGAATTTGGATTTTTTAAATGCTGGTGTGGAATGCACAATTAGTGCTAGAAAACTAGAATTGAAGGATTACGTTTTGTCAACAGATAAGTTAAAGGCACGATTCGGCAATTCTGAAATCGAGTTTGATGGCGACGTAATAAAGGAACCATCTAGATATTTATTAAAAGGTTCTTTACAATCAGACGAACTATATGTTGATGATATTTTGGATATGCTCCAAGACACATCAGAGTCAGAAGCAATAAACATAGCTGCGATCTGTGATTTTAACTTCAATAAAATAGAACATGGCAAATGGAGGGGCAAAAAGATTATTGGAACTACAAAATTTGAAGACAAAGAACTAACCTTTGATGCCCAAATGAACACCTTTCGAGGCGAAATCATGGCTGAAGGAAGTATAAAGCAAAACGAGGAATTACACTTTCGGTGCAAAAGTTCTTTTAAAGAACTTGAAGTGGAAGAAGTATTAGATGAATGGGAAAACCTTGGACAAGAAATGATAACATCTGATAATTTGGATGGTGAGCTTAGTGGGCATGGCCTACTAGATTTTTATATTTCTCCAGAAAATGAAATTAACAAAAACAAGTCCACGGCAAAATTGGCTCTGGCTTTTGAGAAGGGCAAACTAACAGACTTAAAAATGATGGAAGACTTTTCTAAATACATCTCTTTGGATGATTTGATGGATATTAGATTCGAAAATTGTAGCAACTTGATTGAATGGAAAGGTGATTTTTTGTCTATACCTATGATGTTCATTAACAACAATGCTGCAAACATCTCACTATCTGGCTTTCATGACATTAACAACAAGTTTGTTTACAACATTCAACTAAATGCTTCAGATGTATTAGCCAGAAAATTAGGCAGAAAAAAAAGCAATGCTCGAAGAAAAGGTTGGTGGAACATGTACTATGTAATTCAAGGCCAAGGATCAGAATTCGAGATGCTTTCAGATAAAGAAAGAGTAAAAAAACAGTTTAGACAAAGCAAAAATACCAAAAGGGAAATATTCAAAACCCTTTTAAACGAGTTTGGCAATACGCCGGTTTTACAAGATCTTAATGACTGGAGGTTGCTTCCAGATGCTTAGGGTTTTCTTGAGCATGCTTCACTCCAATTGAAGTAATAATTGCCAAGTTCAACCAAAACAAAGAACCCAATTTGTCTGTTTCTATTAAGTCATTAATCAATAAAATGGCATCAAAACCAACAAGAAAAAGTATGGCTGCCATGAGCATTTCTTTATCCCTTGCACTCGCTAGACGATGATAGAGATTCTCACCATAAATGATAGGATAAATACAAAGAAGTAAAATCAAGAATAGCCCAAATACACCTTGTTCTACCCATGTCATGAAAAAATAATTGTGAATACCCGATTTATCCGGATTGTTGCTCACATAGGTTCGGAAGCTACTGACCACATAGTCTTTATAATTATCATGAAAACAACCCGGTCCGAAGCCTAACAATGGTTTGTCTTTTACCATTTGAACTCCTGCAACCCAACGATAAACTCTTTCCATAGTAGATATATCTTCAAGTTTATACGTTGCCTCAATCAAATTGTCGAACTTATAATGGGTAACGGTTTTTTTGTATTCTGGTGCAAAATCTAAATACTTATTGTCTTTTATCAAACCTGTAACAAGCAATAAGCCAATACAAAATGATGCAAAAACAACAATTTTTGTCATTTTGTATTTGATAACAAAATAGGCCCCTAATAGAATAAATATTGAGGCATAAGCCGCTCTGGTGTAACTAAAATAAATCCCCAAAAGCATAATACTCGCCATTGAAACCCAAAGTGATTTTTTTGATGAATTTTTGAAAAAATACCAAACAAAAGGGAGAATTAGAACCAAGAGTGAAGCATAAATCACATGGTTTCTAAACATGGGATGTGCCGACTTATTTGCCATTTTAAATGAAAAATCCATACCAGCATGTCGAATGAGAATGATCCCGACGACCAGTGTAAGGGAAACAATTAAAATTTTTAGAGCTGTTTCTAGTGTTTGCCTTTTTCGAATAAAGAAAAGACTTAAACCCCAAAAGGGGATTACATACCAAAGTTTGGCCAAAAAGTACTTAAAGGATATCGTTGTGTTGGTGGCAAACAAACTTGAAAAAAATATCCAAGATAAATGAAGGGAAAGAATTATTGTGATGGGATGAGTCACGTAGCTAGCAGGTATCGATGAAAATTTATGTAGGAATAGAACTGCAGCAATACCCATAAGAATTAACGCAATGGGTTCTGTTGGCAGATCGGTGCCTAAGCCATTGTCAAAAAAGAGTTCAACCGAGAAGGGGATACAAGCAAAAAATAAAAAATAAATTTTTGTGTAATCTGTTATACAAAGCAAGGCAAACAATACAACTCCAGGAACAAGCAATATTGCATATTGTTGGGTCAGAACAAATAGTGCGATTGTACTTAAAAGTAAAGTAGCGAAAGACCAAAATATTTGTTCAATAGATAAATTCACAAAAATTATTTGCCCTTAATTTTATCCCAATCCAAAGATCTATAACCTTCTAAAAAGAGAATAAACAACAAAGAAAAAACGAAGGTCAAAAGGAGAGCGCTCAGAACAATTATAGAGCGTTTTGGCCTTGATTTGTCTATAGGTGTTTCTGCTTTTTCTACGACATGTATACTGCTAAAAGGCGTATTGTATGCAGCTTGAAGTTGTTTATATCTTTCTTTGTCTAAAGACAATTGCTTGGCAAAGTCTTTTTGCTCGAACTCTAAATTCATAACATGTGCTAAACCTTTATTAAACCAGTTCACTTGATCGTTTAAAGATCTTTGTTGGTTTTCTAAGCCTTTGATTGCGGCAGTCAGGTACTGAACAGAATCTTGCAAAGCTGCTGCGGATTGATAAATTTTAAGCCTTGCTCTTTTATCATTTAAAGAAGAAGACGTTTTGGCGAGCAATTCAGCATACACCTGTCCTTGAGATTCAGTATTGTAAATACTAAATTTTTCTCTTGTTCGGTATAAGCTATCACTTAGCACTTTTATTATTTCTCCTTTAGAAACTATGTTCGTTTTAAAGGTTTGAAGCAATTGGTTTTGGCTATCCTTGATGAGGCGTTGAGCAATAAGATCAATTTTATTTCTAGCGTCGTTCGCAATTTTTGAGGCTAGTTGTGGATCCTTGTCTTCCACTGACAATTGGATTGCACCAAACTTGGTTTTTAGTGTTTGGTAAAGCTTTTGAAACTTTTCTCTAATTTTTACAGGTCCTTTTTTACTGTTTGGATCAATGTCATAGTGGGCGTATAAATCATATTTGCTTATCAGATAATCAACAACCTCGCTAGATCCAGCAATGGAAAGAAGTCGATCAATGTCTTCTTCTTCACCATAGAAATCTTTTTCTCCCTCGTTTGCACCCAAAGGAGTAGGCTTTGCCAAATCCGGGCTGGCAGCATAGAATACCGTGGTTGACTGATAATAATTATCTAGAGTTAAAGACAAGCAAACACTCAATACTGCAGCTATAATACAAAGCAGTATTATTTTCTTTCTCCACTTGTAAAAAATGGCAAGTATGTCTATTAGATTCTCATTTTGATTCATTCCTTCATCTACTTAAAACAAACAATATTAAACTATATTATTTCTTTGATATAGTTGACACTAAGGATTTGAAGCAAAAATGATACTAGAAAAGAAATCAAAGCTGAAAATGACATTTGGATTACCCAATGCCAGGGAATAAAGTGCTGTATTAGAATAAAAACAGCAGCAGAGAGGATAACAAACAACAAACTTTTGAGCATCAAAACCCAGGATGTTTTAAATCTCAATTCCTTACATGATAGGTAGATCAGTAAAATTAAAATGATCAATTGCGTAAAAAATGTGGCTATAGCCGCTCCAACAGAGCCATAGCTAGGAATTAGAAATAAATTGAGAATTAAGTTTATGCCAATGCCTATTGAATAATACATATTAAGCGTATACATATTAGCTTTTGCCGTTAGTAGTACACCAAAGAGGTATCCCAAACTGTTGGCAAAAAAAGAGCAAACCAGTATTTTTAAAACTGTAGAGTATTGTATAGAATAATCAGAATAGAGCCAAGACATAATTTCTTCTGAATAGAAGATACCACTACAACATAATATGGATATTAAAGGGAGTAGTAATCGGAAAGCATAACTCCACAAATGGTTCCATTCTTCTTTTTTTGTCATGGAAGAAAAAAGTGGAAGTAAGAATCCAGCAAATAGGAAGCCTATTATATTTAGAGCATCAACAATTCTAAATCCGGCAGCGTAAACACCTGCTTGATAATTGTTATCAGCTATTAGTTTTTTTAGCATAACTCCATCCATCCGCGTATATAATGTCATGGTCAATAAGATTAGGGCAAAGGGAAAACTCTTTTTAATCAGCCCTGTGCTTTCATTAAGAGTAAAAGATGGTTTGCTGAGTATTTTTTTTCGTGAGAGAAAAAGCACTATTATTCCTAAGGTGATTAGAGAAGTACCAATTTGTATAACAAGGAAGGTTTTAAGCGTGAGTTGTTCTCTTAAGGGAGAAAGATAGAGCACATACGACATTGCCAAGAGCAATAAGAATTTATCCAAAGAAGAGAAATACGACTCTGACCTTAAGTTTCCTAAGGCAGTATTTATGGCTCTTAAAAACAAGACGAATGACATTATTATCATTTGTACTCCAATAAGATAAAGCAGGTTAATATTATCTAGATTAAATCCAAGAGCAATGTATCCAAGTGTAATAGATACTAAAAACAAAAGGACTAACACAAGCTTAGTTGAAAAAGCAGAATTGTAAAAAGCGATTAATCGTGAATTCTTTTCTCCAAGGTGCCGTGATCCAAAATTTTGGATGCCTAGATCAAGAACAAACTGAAATAAAAAGCAAAAATTAAACAAAGCAAAGTAGAGACCATAGGTGTTGGTTCCCAAAACATTTTGGACTTCTGCATCAATGCCAAAAATATAAATTGGCTTGATTAATAGATTAATACAGAGGACGAGTATAATGTTTGAGCCGAAGCCATTTCGCATAGAGTAAAAGTATAGACTAAATAATTAGATAAAAAACATATTACAAATTTCTTTAATATGTAATCTTTCCATTATATTTGCTCACTAGTAGTACAACTTCTATACAATTTAGCCAAAGTTCTTACACGAACGAATTTTCTATTTGGGGTCCACCTTACACAATGGTATCCCAAAGGCAGGAATTAATCAAGTAATCATTTATTATGAAACTCAGGTTATTCTGCTATACCTTTTTGGCTGTTCTTTTATCTTTTTCTTTCACGACTTTTGAAAAAGACAAACTAGATAATGTATCCAATCAAGTATTTGATATAGATTGTACCCTAACGGCTATTCCTGCAATATGTGTAATGGATATTATGGCCTTCACTCCTACTTTTACGAATAATTGCGCCACTGGAGGTGTTGTTATTACAGCGAGCGCACCCATGTTGTTATCGGGAACGGCAGATTGTGTAGGCGCTACGTATTTTGTAGTTTTTAGTGGTACTGATAATTGTGGACAGGTGGCATCCTGTTCTCAAGATTTTGTGCTTGTTGCACCTACAATTTCCTGTCCACCCAATCAAGCGGGCTTAACATGTACCAGTGTTGTTCCACCAGGAGCAACCAGTATCGCTGATTTCATAGCACAAGGTGGTACGGTAAACGGAAATTGCCCTTCAGATCTAAGTATCTCATTTAATGATGTGCCTGATCCAACGACCCTTTCGTTTTGTGGTCCGGGTCCAATACAGTTTACAAGAACATATACTATTTCGGATGCTTGTGGGACACCAATGACGACCACTTGCGATCAATTATTCGAATTTGTAGTGGACAACCAAAACCCAACGGCATCTAATCCTGCCCCAATTGTGATACAATGTGGTTCAGCACCTACCCCAGATGTTACTGTAGTCACAGATGAAGCTGACAATTGTACAACCGTTCCAACGGTTGCATTTATAAGTGATGTGAGCAGTGGTACTTGTCCAGAAATTATTACCAGAACATATAGAGTAACGGATGCTTGTAATAACAGCATTGATGTTACACAGCAGATAACAGTAGACGATACAGTATTGCCAGTGATTAGTTGTCCGGCAGATGCCACGGTAGAGTGCGGTGGAGATACGAGTGTAGGCGCCTTAGGAATGGCAACAGCTACGGACAATTGTACGGCAGTAGGAAGTATATTGATCAGTTCGATGGACAGTAGTGTACCGGGGTGTGGCAATACGGAAGTAATAACTCGGACGTGGATGGCCACGGATGGCTGTGGCAATACGTCGACTTGCGAACAAACGATAACAGTAGAAGATACGACAGCTCCAATGGTAGTATGTCCACCAGTAGGAGATTTAATATTAGAATGTGATGGAGATTATGGAGCGGAGATAAGTGCTTGGTTAGGCACGGTGAGTGGCAGTGATGGCTGTGGCGGCGTAACGTTGAGCAATGATTATGTATTGGGAACCTTGCCTGGGTTGAGTTGTTCACAGGCGAGTGGACTGTTGGTCACATTTACAGCGACAGATGGCTGTGGCAATACAAATACCTGTGCTGCGAACATTATCTTGGATGATAATGTAGCTCCGAATATAAGCTGTGCTGCAGATATGACTGTTGCTTGTGAGTCAGATATTGTAGTAGATGCAAGTACAGTAACAGCTAGTGATGGCTGTGATACAAATTTGACGATAACAAGCAGTGGACCGACCTTAGTTTCCGGTATGGCCAATTGTCCAGGCTCGATGTACGAGGTAGTCTATACAGCTACGGACGATTGTGGATTGAGTGCAAGTTGTACACAGACGTTCACTTTAGATATACTAGCCCCAAGCATAAGTTGTCCAGCGAACGCGACAGTAACGTGTGAGTCAGATATTGTAGTAGACACGACACTTCCAGTACCAACGACCCAATGTGGATTGGGCGTTAGTAGTGTAACGGCAGTTGGACCGACCTTGATGACAGGCATAGCCAATTGTGATGGAGCGGAATATAATATAGTTTATACAGTAATAGATGCATGTGGCAACAGCGCAAAGTGCACGCAAATAATCACGTTATCAAATACAGGATTAAGTATAGCATGTCCATCAGATGTAACAGGCTTGACATGTGCGAGCAGTTTACCAGCGGGAGCAACAACAGAGGCTGCGTTTATAGCAGCAGGCGGAACAATAACCAGCGCATGTGGTGTAGCATCGACAGTAAGTTTTGTAGATGATGTTGATCCGAGTACGTTTAGTTTCTGTGCGGC
>JAHDGJ010000023.1:14413-48931 GCA_020627705.1 Saprospiraceae bacterium | reverse complement strand
GAGCATCAGCCTTCCAAGCTGAGGGTCGCGGGTTCGAGTCTCGTCTCCCGCTCAAGAATAAATGAGTTACTGCGTATTGCCAATGTAGCTCAGGGGTAGAGCACTTCCATGGTAAGGAAGGGGTCGGGGGTTCAAATCCCTTCATTGGCTCTATTTCGTATTGTATTGTAATAATTGTATAAAATAACTAAACTGTAAAAAACTTTTACTGATGGCTAAAGAAACGTTTCAGCGTACCAAACCACACGTAAACATCGGAACTATTGGTCACGTGGACCATGGAAAGACGACATTAACTGCTGCTATTACCAGTGTACTTGCTGATGCTGGATTAGCTGAGAAAAAAGATTATGATGCTATTGATGGAGCTCCTGAAGAAAAAGAAAGGGGTATTACCATTAATACTGCTCACGTAGAATACGAAACTGCGAACAGACACTATGCGCACGTTGACTGTCCAGGTCACGCGGATTATGTTAAAAACATGGTGACGGGTGCGGCACAAATGGATGGTGCGATTTTAGTGGTTGCAGCAACTGATGGACCAATGCCTCAAACTAGAGAGCATATCCTTCTTTGTCGTCAGGTAGGTGTTCCTAAAATTGTAGTTTTCATGAATAAGGTTGACCTTGTTGATGATGCAGAAATGTTGGAATTGGTTGAAATGGAAGTTAGAGAGCTTCTAGATCAATATGAGTTTGACGGTGACAACGCTGCTGTTGTACAAGGATCAGCTCTTAAAGCTTTGGAAGGTGATGCTGGTGCTGTAGCTAAAATCAATGAATTGATGGCTGCTGTAGATGAGCAAGTTCCTGAGCCAACAAGAGAGGTGGATAAGCCATTTTTGATGCCTATTGAGGATGTATTCTCAATTACAGGTAGAGGAACTGTGGCAACAGGAAGAATTGAAAGAGGTGTAATTAATAGTGGTGAAGGTGTTGAGATCGTTGGTATGATGGCTCAAGACGAAAAACCTTTGACTTCAACTATTACTGGAGTTGAGATGTTTAGAAAGATATTAGAAAGAGGTGAAGCAGGAGATAATGCTGGTTTGCTTTTGAGAGGTATTGATAAAAATGACATCAAGAGAGGAATGGTAATCTGTGCTCCTGGTTCTGTACAGCCTCATACACATTTTAAATGTGAGGTTTATGTATTAGGAAAAGATGAAGGTGGTAGACATACACCATTCTTCAACGGATATAGACCACAGTTTTACTTCAGAACTACTGACGTAACTGGTGATGTTACATTGCCAGGTGGAGTAGAAATGGTTATGCCAGGTGATAATGTTTCTCTAGAGGTGAAATTAATCAATGCCATCGCGATGGAGAAAGGATTGAGGTTTGCGATTAGAGAAGGTGGTAGAACAGTAGGAGCAGGTCAGGTAACTGAGATTATTGCTTAATATCCTCGCGGATATTAGATTAAAATATGAATTAAGCACCTCATTTTGAGGTGCTTAATTTTCTAATTTATACACATACGAATTCTTAACGTAGAATTCAATCGTTTGAAATATTCAAACCATAGGGGAGTAGCTCAGTTGGTAGAGCGGCGGTCTCCAAAACCGTAGGCCGCGGGTTCGAATCCTGTCTCCCCTGCAGTTTTATTGGGCAAACAATAGCAAGAGATGAATAACATTATTTTATACATAAAAGAAAGCTACAACGAGTTAGTGCACAAAGTGACTTGGCCTACTTGGGAAAGCCTATTTAGTAGTACTAGATTGGTTATCATAGGTTCTGTGATCTTTGCATTGATCGTATTTGTTTTCGATACAGTGGCTAATAATTCTCTTCAGTTCATTTATAAGTTAGGTGGTTAATGGAAGAGCATTTAACTCCAGAAGAAGAACTAAACGAAACTCAGAATACAGAGATTGAGGTTCAAAATGAGGATTCGCTACAAGAAGGCTCGCTTGTTTCAAGTGAGGATACAGATAGTATAAGTGCTGAGGCTTCAAGTGAGTCTACTGATGAAGCAAAAGAAGAGCGTAGTGATAATTCTGAGGGTGAGGAGATTCAAGAAAGATTGACTATTGAGGATGTTGTTGAAAAAGAGGAAGATGAAGTAGCGCCTCCAGTTGTCAAAAAGAAAGTGGTAAACCCTAAGAAGTGGTTTTCGCTTAGAGTGATCAGTGGAAAAGAGAAGAAAATTAAAGAAAGAATTGAGTTAGAAATTCAGCGTAATAAGTGGACTGAAGTAGTAACTCAAGTTTTGGTACCTTCTGAAAAGGTATATAAAATCCGTGGTGGAAAGAAAGTGATACTAGAGCGAAACATTTTGCCTGGTTATATTTTGATAGAAGCAGTTTCCAAATCTTTCAGAGGTGAAATGATTGCGGCAATTGCAAACATTCCAAATGTTATTCACTTTCTTGGAAGAAATCATCCAATACCTATGCATCAGGCAGAGGCTAATAGAATGCTTGGTAAAGTAGATGAGTCTCAAGATTCTGCGGCTGCAATGATCGAACCGTTTATCAAAGGAGAAACGGTTAAGATTATGGATGGCCCATTCAAGGACTTTGTTGGTGACATCAAAGAAGTCAATGAAGAAAAGAAGAAGCTCAAGGTAATCGTAAAGATTTTTGGTCGTGGGACAGAGGTGGAGCTGAATTTTATGCAAGTAGAAAAACAATCATAAACAAACTATAAAAGCTAAATAATGGCTAAAGAAGTAGATGGTTTTATAAAATTACAAGTAAGAGGCGGATCTGCGAATCCTGCACCTCCAGTTGGTCCAGCATTGGGTGCCAAAGGGGTAAATATCATGGAATTTTGTAAAAGATTTAACGCGAAGACGGAAGATCAGCGTGGAAAACTTTTACCTGTGGTGATTACAGTATTTAAAGACAAGTCTTTTGAGTTTGTAATTAAAACAGCACCCGCAGCATATCAGCTGATGGAAGCAGCAAAGCTCAAAAAGGGATCTCCAGAGTCAAACAGACAGAAAGTAGGTTCTGTAACTTGGGATCAAGTTAAAGCTATTGCAGAGGATAAAATGGCAGATTTGAATGCCTTTAAAATTGAATCAGCAATGAAAATGGTTGCAGGTACTGCGCGTTCGATGGGATTGACCGTTCAGGGCACTGCTCCATGGGAAGGTGCTGCATCAGAAAACTAAATTAATCACAGAGGGAGCCTCTTTGTCTGGCGTATGAACCTCAAAAATTTTTTAAATGGCAAAACTTTCAAAAAAGCGGAAGGCCGCTGAAGAAAAGGTTGAAGCTGATAAGCTTTACAGCCTTCAGGAAGCAATGGCTTTGATCAAAGAGATCAATACAGCCAAGTTTGATGCTTCTGTTGATTTGCACATCAGATTAGGTGTAGATCCAAGAAAAGCCGATCAGGCTTTAAGAGGGACCGTAGTATTACCTAATGGTACCGGTAAAACCAAAAGAGTACTTGTTTTATGTACTTCTGACAAAGAGGACGAAGCAAAAGAGGCAGGTGCTGATTTTTATGGTTTGGAAGAATATGTTCAAAAAATTCAAGGTGGGTGGACTGACGTTGATGTAATTATTGCAACGCCTAATGTCATGGCTCAAGTTGGTAAAGTGGGACGTATTTTGGGACCTAGAGGTTTAATGCCCAACCCAAAGACTGGTACTGTAACTCCGAATGTTGGTAACGCAGTAAAGGATGTCAAAGGCGGGAAGGTTGAGTTTAGGGTTGATAAATACGGCATTATTCACAATTCCATTGGAAGAGTGTCCTTTACTCCGGAAAAACTAGCTGAAAATGCAAAAGAGGTGCTTTCAACCATTATTTCAATGAAGCCTTCTTCTGCTAAAGGAACATATTTAAAATCAGTAACTATAGCATCAACAATGAGTCCCGGACTTAAAGTTGATCCCAGTTCACTTAATTAATTAACTGTTTAAAAAGAAATAATGATAAAATCAGACAAGTCTGCTGCAATAGAACAGTTAAAAGAAAAATTTGGCAACTCAACGTTTTTCTATGTTGCCGATTCTTCTGCATTAACCGTGGATGCAGTAAATAAATTAAGAGCTCTTTGTTTTGAGAAAAGCATTGAGATGAAAGTGGTTAAAAACACCCTAGCAATAAAAGCACTAGAGCAGTTAGATGAAACCGATAAGTATGCAGAAATCAAAAATGCACTTAAAGGTCCATCTACTTTGTTGTTTGCAGAAACTGCAAATGCTCCAGCAAAAATGATAAAAGAGTTTAGAAAAAATTTCGACAAACCTGTTTTGAAAGCGGCATATATCGATAGTGATATTTTTGTGGGAGATGATCAGGTGGACAGTTTGGCTGCGTTGAAATCAAAAGAAGAATTAATTGGCGAAGTTATAGTACTTCTTCAATCTCCAATCAAGAATGTATTGGGCAGTCTTCAAAGTGGTGGAAACACCATTTCTGGACTTTTAAAAGCGCTCGAAAATCGAGCGAGCTAAGTACTCTAAAGAGGGTATTTAAGAGTAGGCTTCCAAGCGTTAACGCTACTCAATAAATATTTTTATTGATTAATTTTTTTAAAACCCATTTAACATGGCAGATTTAAAAGCATTGGCAGATTCTTTAGTGAATTTGACAGTAAAAGAAGTAAGCGAATTGGCTGACATACTTAAAGATGAGTATGGCATTGAGCCAGCTGCTGCTGCGGTTGCTGTTGCTGCTGGTCCTGCTGCAGGTGGAGGCGGAGGTGCCGAAGAAAAATCGGAATTCGACGTTATCCTTAATTCTGCAGGAGCGGCTAAATTAGCAGTTGTAAAAGAAGTGAAGAACTTGCTTGGCGTTGGTCTTAAAGAGGCAAAAGATCTTGTTGACGGTGCTCCAGGTCCTATTAAGGAAGGAGTTCCTAAAGACGAGGCTGAGTCCATTAAGGCAGCATTAGAAGGTGCAGGTGCAGAAGTAGAATTGAAATAAGTTTCGTTCTACCTATGTGCAGACACTGGAAATCAAATAAATACACTTAGGGTAGTTGCGCGAGCAGCTATGCTAGGTGTATTTTGTTTTCTGGTTATTCGAAAAAATTATTCTGGTATTGATCAATATAAAAACCACGTAAATGGCATCTAAAAGGGCTGATGTTCAGACTCCACCACGAGTCAATTTTGGGAAGATTCAATTAGCGGAGGCATATCCGGATTTATTGGAAATTCAGTTAAAGTCGTTTCAAGAATTTTTCCAGCTTGAAACAACCCCAGAAAATAGAAATACGGAAGGTTTATTCCGGGTGTTTCAGGAAAATTTTCCAATCACGGATGCAAGAAACATTTTTGTTCTTGAGTTTTTGGATTATTTCGTAGATCCTCCTAGATATAGTATAGAGGAATGTAATCAAAGAGGATTAACATACAGTGTTCCTCTAAAAGCAAAACTTCGTCTTTCTTGTAATGATGAAGAGCATGTTGATTTTGAAACCATTGTACAGGATGTATTCTTAGGAAATATACCGTATATGACACCAAAAGGTACCTTTGTAATCAATGGTGCAGAAAGAGTGGTGGTTTCTCAATTGCACAGATCTCCTGGTGTTTTCTTTTCTCAATCATTTCACCCTAATGGTTCTAAGATTTACTCGGCTAGAGTAATTCCTTTTAAAGGAGCATGGATGGAATTTGCTACAGACATCAACACTGTGATGTATGCATATATTGATAGAAAGAAAAAATTCCCAGTTACAACCCTTCTAAGAGCGATCGGTTTTGACTCAGATAAAGAAATCTTAGAGATTTTTAATCTGGCTGAAGAAATTAAAGCAGACAAGAAAAACCTTAAAAAAGCTGTTGGGCGTAAACTGGCTGCAAGAGTTTTGAAGAAATGGAATGAGGATTTCGTTGATGAAGATACGGGTGAGGTAATCACTATAGAGCGAAACGAAATCGTTCTTGAAAGAGATATCGAATTAGAAGAGGAGCACATTGAGCAAATTTTGGAATCAGAAGCTGATACAGTGATTCTCCAAAAGGAAGGTGTAGAAGATGATTTTACGATCATTTATAATACCCTTCAAAAAGATCCTTCTAGTTCTGAATTGGAAGCTGTTACACACATCTATCGTCAGTTGCGTGGTACTGATCCACCAGATGAGGATACTGCGAGAGGAATTATTGATAAATTATTTTTCTCAGATAAGCGATACAATTTAGGAGAAGTTGGTCGATACAAGATCAATGGAAAATTAAACAACGATGTAAGTCTTGAAACTTTGGTTTTAACTAAAGATGACATCATCGAAATCGTTAGATATCTAGTTCAATTAATCAATTCAAAAGCTGAGCTTGATGATATTGACCACTTAAGCAACAGACGTATTCGTACCGTTGGAGAACAATTGTATGCTCAGTTTGGTGTAGGTCTAGCAAGAATGGCTCGGACGATCAGAGAAAGAATGAATGTTCGGGATAACGAGGTATTCACGCCGATTGATTTGATTAATGCAAGAACTCTTTCTTCGGTAATAAACTCTTTCTTTGGAACTTCTCAGTTGTCTCAATTTATGGATCAAACCAATCCATTGTCAGAGATTACGCACAAACGCAGAATTTCTGCTTTAGGACCTGGAGGTCTTTCAAGGGAAAGAGCAGGTTTTGAGGTTAGAGATGTGCATTATTCTCACTACGGGCGACTTTGTACTATTGAAACTCCTGAAGGTCCAAACATTGGATTGATTTCTACACTTTGCGTGCACGCAAAAGTGAACAAAATGGGTTTCTTGGAAACTCCGTATAGAAAGGTCAACAATGGAAAAGTCGACGTGAAAAAAGCAGAATACCTATCTGCAGAAATGGAAGACTTTAAAAAGATTGCTCAGGCCAACGCACCAATAACAGAAAAAGGTGCTTTCCTTGCCGATAGAATTAAATGTAGAGAACACGGTGATTTCCCAGTATTGGCTCCAGAGGAGATAGAATACATGGATGTTGCACCGAACCAAATTGTTGGGGTATCTGCATCATTGATTCCTTTCTTAGAAAATGATGATGCCAACAGAGCTTTGATGGGTTCAAACATGCAGCGTCAAGCAGTGCCTTTATTGAATCCTAAATCTCCTATTGTAGGAACAGGGATTGAGAAAAAGGTTGCAGAGGATTCTAGAATGATGATTAACGCTGAAGGTCCGGGTGTTGTGGAATATGTGGATGCCAACGAAGTGATCATAAAATACGACAGAACGGAAGAGGAGCAGCTTGTGTCCTTTGAAGACGATAGCAAATCATACAGTTTGACCAAATTTGTTCGAACGAACCAAGGATCTTGTATTAACCTTAAGCCATTGGTCAAAGTTGGTGATCGTGTTAAGAAGGGTTCTTTGCTTTGTGATGGATACGCTACAGAAAAGGGAGAGTTGGCCTTAGGTCAAAACCTAATGGTTGCTTTCATGCCTTGGAAAGGGTACAATTTTGAGGATGCCATTGTGCTTTCTGAGAGAGTCGTTAGAGAGGATGTATTTACATCGCTTCATATTCAGTCTTTCGAATTGGATGTAAGAGATACCAAACTTGGAGAAGAAGAATTGACCAATGATATTCCAAATGTTTCTGAGGATGCTACTAAAAATCTTGATGAAAACGGAATAATTAGAGTAGGGGCTTGGGTGAAAGAAGGGGATATCCTAATTGGTAAAATTACACCGAAAGGACAATCCGATCCGACTCCTGAAGAGAAGTTATTGCGGGCAATATTTGGAGATAAAGCAGGTGATGTTAAAGATGCATCTTTGAAAGCACCTCCGTCTACTAAAGGGGTAGTTATAAACAAACAATTGTTTGCTAGAGCCAAAAAGGATAAGTTCCAAAAGGTTCAAGAAAAAGAATTGTTGACCAAGTTGGACGACAGCCATGAGATTACTTTAAACGAGTTGAAAACTGTTTTGGTTGACAAACTAATGGTCTTGTTGAAAGGAGCATCGTCTGAAGGCGTAATGTCTATTTATAATGAAGAAGTAGTCCCTAAAGGAAAGAAGTTTACAAGTAAGACCTTAAAGCAAATTGATTACAGTCAGGTTGATTACACAGGTTGGACGAAGGATGCGGATAACAACACATTAATTGCGAGACTGCTTCATAATTACTCGATTAAAGTAAACGAAGAAGTTGGTCGATTCAAGAGAGAGAAGTTCAACATAAGTATTGGAGATGAGCTTCCAGCTGGTGTATTGAAACTTGCTAAAGTTTATATTGCCAAAAAGCGTAAACTCAAAGTAGGAGATAAGCTTGCCGGAAGACATGGTAATAAAGGAATTGTATCCAGGATAGTAAAGCTAGAAGATATGCCATTCCTGGAAGACGGAACTCCTGTTGATATTATCCTAAACCCATTGGGTGTACCTTCTAGGATGAACTTAGGACAGATATTTGAAACCGTTTTGGGGTGGGCAGGAGTTAAACTTGGACTCAAGTTTGCGACGCCAATCTTTGATGGAGCAAGTCTGGATGAAATTGAGGATTATATTAAGCAGGCGGATCTTCCTTCATTAGGTCAAACCTATCTCCACGACGGAGAAACGGGAGATCGTTTCCATCAGCAAGCAACGGTAGGTGTGATCTATATGTTGAAACTGTCGCATATGATAGACGACAAGATGCACGCAAGATCCATTGGACCATATTCATTGATTACACAGCAACCACTTGGTGGTAAGGCGCAGTTTGGGGGTCAAAGATTTGGTGAAATGGAGGTATGGGCACTTGAAGCTTATGGAGCATCAAATATCCTTAGGGAATTATTGACCCTAAAATCAGATGATATCATTGGTAGAGCCAAGACCTATGAAGCGATTGTGAAGGGAGAAAACCTTCCAAAGCCTAACATTCCGGAATCATTTAATGTATTGGTTCACGAATTGAGAGGTTTAGCTCTTGATGTGAAATTTGATTAAACTTTTTTGAATAATATTTCTTAGCCATATATAAATAGCACGATGCCATTTAAGAAGAAATTAGAAAATAGAAAAACCTCGGATTTTAATTCAATCACGATTAGCCTATGTTCTCCAGATGATATTTTGGAAAGATCATATGGTGAGGTGTTAAAACCTGAGACTATAAACTACAGATCATACAAACCAGAAAGAGACGGATTATTCTGTGAAAGAATATTCGGACCTGTAAAGGATTTTGAATGTTATTGTGGTAAGTATAAAAGAATTCGATACAAAGGAATCGTTTGTGATCGCTGTGGGGTTGAGGTAACGGAGAAGAAAGTGAGAAGAGAGCGAATGGGACACATTAAGTTAGTTGTTCCAGTGGTACATATTTGGTTTTTTAAGTCTTTGCCTAACAAAATTGGTTACCTTCTAGGATTGTCTTCTAAAAAATTAGAAACAATTATTTACTACGAAAGGTATGTAGTAATTCAGGCAGGAGCATTAGCCGAGGAGTATGAGCACAAAACATTGTTGACTGAAGAAGAATACTTTGAAGCTTTGGATAAGTTGGATGAGAGCAACCAAATGCTTGATGATTCGGACCCAAATAAGTTTATAGCTATGATGGGTGCTGATGGTGTGAAGGGACTATTAGAAAGATTGGATTTGGATCAATTATCTTTTGATCTGAGACATCAGGCCGCTAACGAAACGTCGCAACAAAGAAAGTCAGAGGCGCTTAAAAGATTAAGAGTTGTTGAAGCTTTTAGAGATGGACATACTCGTCAAGAAAACAAGCCAGAATGGGCTATCATTCAATATCTTCCAGTAATTCCACCTGAGCTAAGACCATTAGTTCCTTTGGATGGCGGTCGTTTTGCTTCATCTGATTTAAATGACTTATACAGAAGAGTAATCATCAGAAACAACCGTTTAAAGAGACTACTCGAAATTAAAGCACCAGAGGTGATCTTAAGAAACGAGAAAAGAATGCTTCAAGAAGCAGTTGATTCTTTGTTTGATAACTCAAGAAAGTCAAATGCTGTAAAGGCAGAAGGTGGACGATCTTTAAAGTCTTTGAGTGATATACTTAAAGGAAAGCAAGGTCGATTTAGACAAAACCTTTTGGGTAAAAGGGTTGATTATTCTGGTCGATCTGTTATCGTGGTAGGTCCTGAATTGAAACTTCACGAATGTGGACTTCCTAAAGGAATGGCCTCTGAACTGTTTAAACCTTTTGTGATCAGAAAACTGATTGAAAGAGGTATAGTAAAAACGGTAAAGAGTGCGAAGAAACTTGTAGATAGAAAAGATCCAGTAATCTGGGAAATCTTAGAAAATATATTGAAAGGACACCCTATTTTATTAAACAGGGCTCCTACGCTTCACCGTTTGTCAATTCAAGCATTCCAGCCTAAGTTAATTGAAGGTAAAGCTATTCAATTGCACCCATTGGTTTGTGGTGCTTTTAACGCGGATTTTGATGGGGATCAAATGGCGGTACATGTACCATTAAGTCATGGTGCTATTTTGGAAGCTCAATTATTGATGTTGGCTTCGCACAACATGTTGAATCCTCAAAATGGTTCTCCAATCACGCTTCCTTCTCAGGATATGGTTTTGGGTCTATACTATTTGACGAAGCCTATTGCATCAACTAAAGATGATAAGGTAAATGGAGAAGGTATGACATTTTATTCGGCGGAAGAGGCCGAAATTGCATACAACGAAGGGCGAGTTGATTTACATGCAAGTGTAAAAGTTAGGGCTACCGTCGAAAATGAATTGGGGCAAATTGTGCCTGGAATTGTAGATACTACCATGGGTAGAATTCTTTTTAATAAAGCGGTTCCAGAAAATGTTCCTTATGTGAACGAGTTGCTCACAAAGAAAAATTTGAAGAAGATTATCTCTATGGTGATCACAAAAACAGATTTTTCTGTTTGTGCAGAATTTTTGGATAAGATCAAAGGCCTAGGTTTTTATTGGTCATTTAAAGGTGGCTTATCTTTTAACCTTGGAGACCTAATTGATCCGACCATAAAAGAAAGAACCTTGTTGGAAGCCCAAAGTGAAGTTGATGAGGTGTGGAATAGTTATAACATGGGACTTATAACTTCCAATGAAAGATATAACCAAGTCATAGATAAGTGGACGTATGCTGATAATAAGATTACAGATACGTTGATGAAAGAATTGGCCGAGCACAAAAAAGGTTTCAACTCAGTGTATATGATGTTGGATTCAGGTGCGAGGGGATCAAAGCAGCAAATTAAACAGCTTTGTGGGTTGAGAGGATTGATGGCGAAACCGAGAAAATCAGGTGATACGGGTGGAGCAATTATTGAAAATCCAATTTTGTCAAACTTTGTTCAAGGTTTATCTGTTTTGGAATATTTCATTTCCACGCACGGTGCAAGAAAAGGTTTGGCGGATACCGCTTTGAAAACGGCTGATGCGGGGTATTTGACTCGTAGATTAGTTGATGTTTCTCAAGACGTTATTATACAAGCAGTGGATTGTGAAACCTTAAGAGGAATAGAAACGAGCGCTTTAAAAGAAAATGACAAAATCGTTCAGAATCTTTCTGAGCGTATTGAAGGAAGGTACAGTTTATATGATATTGAGCATCCGGTTAGCCAAGAGATACTTGTTGAGGCTGGACAGTATATATCTCATGCTTTAGCTCAACAGGTTGAAGATGCTGGAGTAGAAAAAGTTTTAATTCGTTCGGTTCTTACATGCGAAATGCCTAGTGGCGTTTGTACCAAATGTTATGGTAAGAATTTAGCCACAGGTAGAATTGCTGAGCAAGGCGATGTTGTTGGTATTATCGCTGCCCAAAGTATTGGTGAGCCAGGAACACAGTTGACCCTGCGTACTTTCCACGTAGGTGGTGTCGCATCTGTAAGTAAAACGGAATCAGAGGTGAAGTCCAAGTTTGACGGTGTGCTCGAATTTGATAACATTAAAACCACAACATATGACGATGCTGGTAAGAAAACCAACATTGTGCTTTCAAGATCTGGTGAAATCAGAATAAAGGATAAAGACACTGGTAAGGAGTTTGCCACGATACATGTACCTTATGGAGCGAGTCTTATGGTTAAAGACAAAGCCAAGGTGTCAAAGGATGAATTGATTTGTTCTTGGGATCCATTTAACTCAGAGATCATTTCTGAATTCTCTGGGGTAATCCAATATGAGGATATAGAGGAAGGATTGACTTATAGAATCGAAAGAGATGACCAAACAGGTTTTGCTGAGAAGGTTATTGTAGAAGCCAAGAAGAAAAAGAAGATCCCAACTATTAAGATTGTTTCTTCTAAAGGTAAAGAGCTCAAGAGTTATAACTTACCTGTGGGGGCATACATTTCAAAAGATGATGGAGATGCAGTAAAAGCAGGTGAAAGAATAGCAAAGATTCCGAGAAAGCTAGGTCAAATCCAAGATATTACTGGTGGTCTTCCAAGAGTTACAGAGCTTTTTGAAGCGAGAAATCCTTCGAATCCTGCGGTAGTGTCTGAGATAGATGGAATTGTTTCTTTTGGTTCGATCAAAAGAGGGAATCGAGAGGTTTTTGTGGAGGATGAAAAAACAAGTCAACGAAGAAAGTACTTGATTAATCTTTCTAAGCATATTCTTGTTCAAGAAGGTGATTTTGTGAGGGCAGGATCACAGTTGTCAGATGGAAAGATTTCTCCGGAAGATATACTTAATATTAAAGGAACGTTTGCGGTACAGCAGTACATAACTAATGGTATCCAAGAAGTATATAGATCTCAGGGTATTGGTATCAATGACAAACACATTGAGACCATTGTAAGACAGATGATGAAGCGATTGAAAATTGAAGATGCAGGGGATACGTCTTTCTTAGAAAATGAGGCCGTAGAGAAATACGATTTCTTAAAAGAAAACGATTGGATTTTTGATAAGAAAGTGATTACGGATGCGGGAGAATCTTCCAATTTGAAGGCTGGACAAATCGTAAGCATTAGACAATTGCGTGAAGAAAATTCACTGCTCAAACGTAACGACAAAAAAATCACCCAATTTAGAGATGCAATGCCAGCAACAGCAAAGCCGATCCTTCAGGGTATAACAAGAGCATCTTTGGGTACAAAGAGTTGGATTTCTGCAGCATCATTCCAGGAAACGACTAAAGTATTGAGTACTGCGGCAATCACCGCCAAACGCGATACATTAAATGGATTGAAAGAGAATGTAATTGTAGGAAAGAAGATCCCTGCAGGTACGGGACTTAAAAAGTATGGAGAACTTTTAGTTACACCTAAACAAACGGCTCCAGCTTTTGTAGAAGAGGAAGGGGAAGAATTGGTTGATGCAGAGTAAGAAGTAAACCTTAAGGTTTTAAATAAAACAAGGGAGCGAATGTAAATTCGTTCCCTTTTTTATTTTGCGGTAAGCGAAAGATACCTAGAAACATATTTGCCTAGGATGTCAAATTCTATATTAACTGTTTCTTCTAATGAGAGTGCTTTGAAATTGGTATTCTCGTAAGTGTAAGGGATGATGTTGACGCTAAAAGAAGATTGCGTCAAGTCACAAACCGTAAGGCTCACGCCGTTAATACACACAGAGCCTTTATCAACAAGCAAATGAGCGTTTTGAGGATCAATTTGAAAAGTGAATTTCCAAGAACCATTCAAATCTTCTATTGCTTTACAAGTCGCTAAACCGTCTACGTGTCCTTGCACTATATGACCGTCTAATCTGCCGTTTTGACTCATTGATCGTTCAAGATTTATGACGTCGCCTTCCTTTAAATTGGACAAACTTGAAATGTCGAGGGTTTCTTTGATAGCCGTAACAACATACTCCTTTTGGTTTAGCTCAATTACGGTAAGACAAACCCCATTGTGCGCAATGCTTTGATCTATTTTTAATTCTGGAGAAATTTTACTTTCAATGCAAAAATGAAGGTTACTGTCTTCTTTTTCTATTGAGGTTATTTTTCCTAAGTCCTCGATAATTCCCGTAAACATAAATTGTTATCCTCTTAATAAATGAATAAAGCCTGATAAAGCTTCTGTTGCTTCTCTTTCTACGCCTTGGCTGTTTTCATAAATTCTACAAGTGTAGTAATATGTACCATCAGCCAAGGGTTTTTGATTTAAATTATTTCCATCCCAATTGATTATGGGGTCAGTCGTTTCATAAACCAAGTTGCCCCATCTGTTGTAAACTTTAAAATCTATACTTGAAACAAAAATATTCTTGATCGGTTTAAAAAGATCGTTAAAACCATCTGCGTTAGGTGTAAAAGTATTGGGCAACTCATATTGAGGACAAGTTTCTATGCAAATCACATTAGAAAGCGGGCTTTCATTTGAATTGGTGTCAAATGCTGTTACTGCATAGCATCCCAATTGACCTTCTTCAACTAAATGTTCAAAGCCTAAGTTTTCTACTTGCATGTTCGTGCCAATAAGCTCAAATTGATCATCATCAGTGCCATAGTATATGTTATAGCCGCTTATGTCTTCAGATAAATTGCAATCATTATCAGGATTTATCCATTGCAATGAATTTACTAAATCTTCTGGCGAAATAATATTGCTCAGTTTTTCGCACAGACTAGAAACAGAAAGATTCGGAGGACAAGGTGGTTCTAAATCAATAGGTGTGGCACAATTTTCTTGGGATAGATTTAAAATAGTTGTCGGTGTATTATCTATTCCATATGATCCAAAAGCTAAAATTTGGTAGCAATATTCTTCACCATTAATTAAGTCTGTGTCGATATATGAGGGAGTAATAGAAGTGCCAATGGAATCAAAAGTTGATGTGGTTGGATTAAAGCGATTTACCTCAAAAGAATAGTTTTGCCAAGGCGTGTCAAACACCCAGTTGAGCTCAACTCTTTGGTCTTTGGGTTCTGCGTTTAAATATATCGAAGAAGCAGTTTGAGTACTGCCATATAATTCTGATTGCGATCCAGTGTAAAAATCCAATTGATAAATGAACTGTTCTTCTAAGGTGTTGATTCCCTGATGGATATACATTGTATCAATCGGAGAACTGAAGAAGGGCTGCGTAAATACAGCACCGGGTAATTCTGCTAAATTAAGGGCGTTTGTTCCGCCTTTTAATACATAGCGATAAGGTCCGGGATTCAGCAAGGTGTCAAAATCAGAGCTTAGTGGTTTAGTCCATTCGATTTCAATCGTACCGTTATTCAGGTCTGTCGTTATGACGCTTGCTTTTGTTAATAGAGGTAAATCTCTAGAGAGTTGTAAACAAGCTTCTTCAGAGCTAAGACTTTCTATTCTGTTAAATGGATTTCCTGTGCTTGAGAGTAAGGCAAATTCTGCCAATATTCGATAACAATAAGCTTTGTCATTTGATATGTCCTCATCCAAAAAGAAATATTGACTCCCGTCATTTGCAGAGGTGTTAAATTCAATTTTTTCATATCCTTTTCCTTCGAGTCCATTGACACATGTGTCCAAAACAAAAGGATTACTCAATTCTTTACGCCACACAGAGAAGCCTTGAAAAAAATCGCTGGGATTAATACAGGCATAGGGGTAATCCCATTCTAGCCTAATGGCATTATCCAAAGATTGTGCTGTTAGTCCAAGAGGTGGAGGACCTACCACCTTTATTCTTATAGTCTTTAAGGTGGACAAACCAGTGGAACCTTCCGAGTTATCCACCGCACGTATTACCACCTGATAAGGCTGGTCTCGTATGTGGGAGCAATCTGTTTGCCATTGTAATTGAGTAGAAAAGGCAACAGCATTGAATGTAGAGTCAAAACTTAACTCTGCGGTGTTTGGCGATTGTTGGAAAGGGCCTCCTGTAGCAGTCCATTGTACCAAATCACCTTGGTCAGGATCATTAATCTCTACTTCAATATCTAAGAAGTTGCCAGCAACTATACACACCTCTTCGACGCTTTCAATAGTAGGGGGTTGGCTGTCACATTGCTTAACTAAAATTTGCATATCGCGAATCATACTGCTTATAAGTATCCCGTTTCTGTATTCTTTGATTCGGATAGCAATGTTGTATTCTCCTTGAATTTTTGGTGAATCCCAAACGAAATCTCCAGTTTTTTCATCCAATGAAATCATGTTGTTTGGACCTGGAGCAATTTGATCTGGGAAAATATAATCAGGCACAGGATTTCCTTCAGTTTGTAAGGGTACAACCAATTCATAGGCAATGGAATCGCCATCTGCGTCGTAGGCATTAGGATTATGTATAAAAGGTTGATTAACGCAAGCAAAATCTAGAGGCGCCTGCAATAAAACTGGAGAATTATTTATGCCTTGAAATTGAGTATTTAGAAAGGTGAAAGTAGTTTCCAGATAAAATGGTACATCTATAGAATATGGAGGATTTACATTGAGAATGTTTTCAACGCGATTGGGATCCATGAAAGAAATAGTATAGGTATTTATTCCTGGGTAGGTATGATCGGCTACATAAGTGTTAAGCTTGACATCATTTGCTAATTCCTGCCCGTTTCCATTGGTTCTCATTACAAATTCTGTAGTACCATCCCCCCAAAATACAGCTAAGCTGTCTCGATCTGCCGAGGTGCTGCTTGTTTTTGTATAAGTAGTAATGGTCATCCGAATCGTTAGTTCATCGAGTTGAATGAAGCTGATTTCACCAGCTCGGTTATGAGTAGCACAAAGAGACTGTGATAGGAAAAGAATACAAGCAGAAATTACAATTCTGTACATCATACATAACAAATGTATGACTATTTCATATTCGGAAAAACCGTTTTATAAAAGTTCTAAACACTCTTCTAATGCTTCTTTCCAAGTTCTAATTTTGATTCCGAAGGCGTTCTTTATTTTTTCAGAGGACAAAACACTCCATTTAGGTCTTTTTGCAGCAGTAGGGTATTGTGATGAGGGTATGGGATGAATGACTAACGGTAGCTCTTTTTTATCAACAATAAATCTCGCAATATCAAACCAACTACATTGCAAGCTATTACTGAAATTATATATTTGATTCCATCCTTTATCTAGATTTATGATCTTCAAGATAATCCGTGCAAGATCTTTGGCATACGTGGGTGCGCCAATTTGATCATTAACTATGTTTAATTCTTTTTTTTGATCAGCGAATCTCAAAATTGTTTTGACAAAATTTTTGCCAAAGGAAGAAAAGACCCAAGAGGTTCTTAAAATTATATATGCGCAACCTGAATCTATAACTTCAATTTCTCCTTGATGTTTGGATTTGGCATAAACGCCCTGTGGATTGGTTTTGTCAAATTCTCTTAGCGGAGAATTGCTGTTAATATGATAGACGTAATCTGAAGAGATATGAATTAGTTTCGTATCGAATTCTTTACAGAGTTTTCCAATGGTCTGTAAAGCGCTGGCATTAATATTGAAACTTGCATCTGGGTAGTCTTCAGCTTGGTCAACTGCAGTGTATGCCGCGCAATTGACGAAGAATTTCGGCGAATGATTTTCGAATGTTTTACGCAATTGAAGCTCATCAGTAATGTCCAACTCATGCTTAGATAAGAACAAAAGATTTTGATTTGAGCTTTTTGTTAAAGCTTGTAATTCTAAACCTAGTTGTCCGTTCGCCCCACTTACTATAATCATCGGTTTCAGTTTTGAAGCGATAAAATCCAATGAGAAATTTTTTCTAGCACTGTTGGGCTAAAAGTATCTTCAAGCTTGGCATATTCAGCTATTGTACATTCTTTACAGGACTGAAATAAATGATTGAGGCCTTCAAATTCTAAAATTTCGAATCTCTGATTGTTGCCCTTTTCTAAATTGATCTTAAAACCTGCCAGATTTGGCTGAGCAACCACTTGTATGTCTTCCGAACCATTTAGCGCTAGCACCGGGCAGTCTAATTTTTGTATAAATGGACTTGGATCAAAGTTGATAAAATATCTAAACCAAGGCTGGAAATATCCGGAGGCGATCGAAACATAAAAGCCTTCTTTGCTGGGGGCAAGTTTTTTTTGTGTAGAGGGTTGTAAGGCTAAATAGAATTTATCACATAATTCTCGAACAGGATTGTACAACGATTCCTTCGGTGTTTCGATATCTATGAGCTCATAAAGTTGATTGATCAGTTCGAGATATTGTTCCGTCTCTTCATCACTTAACAAAGTGTTGCGAACTGCAAGGTTGTTTTGTTCTAGCATCAATTCTTTGATCGGTATTCCTGGCCCAGCTAAGGAAACGATAAAATCAATAGCTAGAATATCAGAAACTATAGGTGCAATAAGACCACCCTCACTATGACCTATTAAACCGACTTCATTGTACTTCAATTCATTTTTTAAATATTGAACACCTGCCGCGACGTCGTAAGCAAAATCCAACGAAGTTGCATTGTAAATATCGCCTTGTGATTTGCCCACACCTCGATCATCGTAACGTAAAACATCTATACCTTTTGTAGCCAAATGATCTGAAATCACCTTGAATGGTTGATGATGAAATATCTCTGAATTTCTGTTTTGAGGTCCAGAACCAGAGATTAAAATAACAGCAACCCTCTTTTGTGTATTCAATTTGCTTAAAGTGCCACTGAGCCAAATAGAGTCTCTTTTATTGAAGAATTGAATTTCTTCCTCATTGTATATAAAAGGCGGAATTGGTGTTTGAGGTCTCTGTAGTTTTTTAACCTCGGAAGTCGGGTACATTTTGAAGTTGTGGGTACCTTCTTGTTTCCAGGTGGCAAAAAGGGTGTCCCGCTGTTGTTTAAGTATACAAAATGCAGGGCTGCCTGTGATAGGTAGTTTGAATTCTATAGAAATAGAATCCGAATTAAAAGTACAGCTGCGGCAGTTTTGATGTTCGATATTTTGGACTGGAACCGTCAATAGGGCTTGACATGAATCGCTTTTAATTTTTGATAATTCGAGGTAAATTTCTAATGATGATATTTCGCCAGACCAAATGCCCCATGGGTTGGAATTATTTTCTTGGTTATAACTAACTAGCGCCTGACATAGTAACAATATTGTTAGACCCAAATTTCTACGCATCGACCAATTCTTTAAATAGTTTGAGACTTAAGTCTTTGGTCGAAATAATTCGTTTTTGTTTGGGGATCATCCAATCAATGTCTAGACTAGGATCGTCATATAGAATACCAGACTCATGTTCCTTAGAGTAGAAATTATCACATTTGTATGCGAAAATAGTCTGGTCCTCCAATACTGCATAACCATGAGCAAATCCTTTTGGAACCAGTAATTGTCTTTTGTTCTTACCACTTAAGAGAATAGAATAGGTTTTGCCATAGGTGTTTTTGCTTTTTCTCAAATCGACAACCACATCGATAACTTTTCCGGTAACAACTCGTACCAATTTGGTTTGTGCCATCTCTCCAGTTTGAAAATGTAGTCCACGGATAACGCCATAGGATGACATAGATTCGTTGTCCTGAACCCATGAATATGCTAAGCCCTTCAAGGCTGTTTTTTTTGAATTGAAAGATTCAAAAAAATATCCACGTTCATCATTGAATACCTTTGGTTCAAGAACAAACAAATCGTCAAATCCTGTGTCTACTTTTATCATTTCTCTCTAAAGAATATGCTGATGGGTACTCCACTAAAGTTATAACGTGCCCTAAACTGATTTTCTACATAGTTCCTGTAACTTTCTTTAATGAATTTGGGGTAATTACAAAAGAATGCAAAGGCAGGATAGTATAACGGGAGTTGTGTTACGTATTTTATTTTTATAAATTTTCCTTTATGCGAGGGCGGGGGAAGTTTCTGAATTATTTCTTCCAAAAATTGATTCAGCTCGGATGTTTTAATTTTCGTCTTTCTGTTTTCTGCAACTTCTAAGGCCAATTCAACTGCTTTAAAAATTCTTTGTTTTTCTATAACTGAGGTAAAAAGAATAGGTACATCATTAAATGGAGACAACTTTCTCCTAATCTCGGCTTCAAATTCTTTGGCAGTATTTGTGTCTTTTTCTATGGTGTCCCATTTGTTAACAAGGAGTAGAATCCCTTTCTTTCTTCTAAGAATGAGATTTACAATAGCCATGTCTTGACTTTGTACACCACTTTTTGCATCGATCATGAGAATGCAGACATCTGCAATATCGATAGACTTAACCGCACGTATCACAGAATAAAATTCCAAATCTTCATGAACTTTGGCCTTCTTTCGAATACCTGCGGTATCAATGATCATAAATTCCTTTCCAAATTTGGAATATTTTGAATGTATGCTGTCTCGGGTGGTTCCAGCTACATCTGTAACGATGTTTCTCTCTTCTCCAAGCAGTGCGTTGGTTAAGGATGACTTGCCGACATTAGGTTGACCTACTATGGCGATTTTGTGTAATCCATCATCCTCTTCGATGGAAGTATCACTTTGGGGAAGCAACTCTGTTACGACATCCAAAACTTCACCAGTGCCTGATCCCGTAATAGAAGAAAGAAACAAGGTGTTTTCAAAACCTAAAGACCAAAACTCATTGGCACTCAGAGCCCTTTGACCATTGTCAACTTTATTGACTACTAAAACTATTTCTTTTGTTGATTTGCGGAGTAAATCTGCAATCTCTGCATCCAGGTCGGTTATCCCTGTAGTTACATCTGTCATAAACAAAATGATGTCCGCCTCATCAATTGCTATATGCACTTGTCTTCGAATGGCGGATTCAAAAACATCTTCAGAGCCATGAACAAAACCTCCGGTATCCACGACCGTAAAGTCCATCCCATTCCAATTTGAGAAACCATACATACGGTCTCTCGTAACTCCACTAACATTATCTATTATCGCTTGTCTCTGTCCGATTAGTCTGTTGTATAAAGTTGACTTACCTACATTCGGCCTTCCTACTATCGCTACTATTGGCATCATAATCTATGGCATGTATCCAAATTGTTTTAAATAACGGTCATCGTTTCTCCAATTTTCTTTGACTTTGACAAAAAGCTCTAAGTGTATTTGGCAACCGATAAATCGTTCTATTTCTTTTCTGGCGTAAATGCCAAGGTTTTTTATGGCATTTCCTTCTTTTCCGATTAAAATATTTTTTTGACTCTTTCTGGCAACATAGATGATACTTCTGATATGTACAAACGGTTTGCCTCTTTTTTGACTTTCTTTATATGTCTCCACTTTGACTTCTGCAGAATAAGGAATCTCTTTTTTGTATTGAACTAAAATCTGTTCACGAATTTTTTCTTCAACAAAAAATCTCATGTTTTTATCTGAAGACTGATCTTTAGGATAATAAGCAGGCCCTTCTTTAATATCTTCTTTTATTGTTGTTAACAATTCAGAGGTTCCAAATTTTTCTTTTGCAGAGATCACGAATACTCGATCAAAATCGAATTTGTTTTTCCATTCTTCGACAAGGGATTTAATCTTTTCTTGTTCTCCAAGATCCATTTTGTTTAAGATTAAATATTTGGGACATTTCAATTTGGACAAACGCTTTAAAGTTTTGTTGTCTTCATCGTAACTGTCAAACAAATCAACCATAAATAAGATGATGTCTGCATCTTCAAAACTCGAATGCGCGAAGCTATTCATAGATTCGTGCATTTTGTATTTGGGGTCCTCAATTATCCCGGGTGAATCCGAGAATACGATTTGATGATTCTCATCATTAAATATAGCGAGTATTCTATGTCTCGTTGTTTGTGGTTTACTCGTCGCGATAGAAAATCGCTCTCCCATTAGCGCATTAATCAAGGTAGATTTTCCCACATTTGGATGTCCCACAATATTTACAAATCCGGATTTATGCATGATTTAAGGAAGTGTTTGTATTTGCCTGTTTATAATGTGTTCAAGTTTTTGAAAAAGTAATTTTGGCTTTAGCTTTCTCCAATTTATTCTATTGAGTTCCTCACTTAAATGTAAGTAATGATTCAATTGATATTTGTGCATTTCTTTCATCACATGATCTTGAGTTTCAACACAAGCAACCCACCCATCTTCTTCTATTAAATCTTCTTTCCATTCTTCATAATAGGCGCTGTCTATCCCATGGAAGTTTAACACCTTGTCCATGCATAATACAAATTTGAAAATGCCATGATCCAACAATTTGTCTGCAATCTTTCTCTTGAGATACATAATGTCATTGAGAAGGCAATCGTTCCATTCTCCAATCAATTCTATAATACACTGTCCTTGCTCATAATCTGCATAAAGTAATTTGGCATAAAGTGTTTCGGAACCAATAGAAGCCCACTGTGGATGTATGAAATAGTTGTATACCTTATTCGTGTATTCAAACTCACTGTGTTGCGTACCATAAAATGGAGACTTCTCATCATTGGAAGAATCATACAAATCGAGCCATCCATAAAAGGGTTCAATACTGTGCATTAAGCGTTAAGACTTAAGATTTTGTTAATTCCGCAAAAATAGACCATATTAACAGGAAATTGACGATTTAATATAGGAGAGTCAAATACTATTTAGATTGAAACGAATCGTTGTTACAGGCCCTGAGTCCTGTGGAAAAACCAGCTTGTGTCAATATTTAGCCAAGGAATTCAAAATTCCCTTTGTGAGTGAGTATGCCCGAGAATACCTCGAGCGTAAAAAGGGATCATATTCTATTGATGATTTAATTGAGATTGGCAAAGAGCAAATCAAGCGAGAGGATAGCGTACTCAATAATTTTGAACAGGACCTTGTTTTAATCGATACGGATTTGATTACACTCAAAATTTGGTCTCTGGATAAATTTGGTACATGCGATAAATGGATTCTTGATCAAATTGAATCTCGTCAATACGATCTCTACATTTTGTGCAAACCTGATTTGCCTTGGAGTCCCGATCCTTTAAGAGAGAACCCTACAGATAGAGGTAGATTGTATAAATGGTACAGAAGAGAATTAAATTACTATAAAAAGAATTTTGTTGAGCTGAGCGGATTAGGGGACCAACGTAGGCTAAGGGGAAGGAAATTTGTAGAAAATCATTTCGATTTTAGTTCGTATTAACTCTATCTTTGCAGCGCGTATTTGGGGTGTTCCTATATTGGATCTGAGATTATACCCATAGAACCTGGCCAGGTAATTCTGGTAAGGGAGTCAACGAAATTTCTTTTCGAAGGATCATATGGTAGATCTTTTCACCAGTGCGCTTAATATAAATCTATATGAAATACGCTTTATCTATTCTGCTGTTCTTATCCTTTGTTTCCTTAAATGCTCAGTTTGATTTATATGGAACTATAAAAAATGAAGATGGAGAACTTTTAGAAACGGCATCAATCTTTTTACAAGATTCTGAATTTGCAACTGTTTCTGATTCGGAAGGGAAATGGATTTTGAAAAATGTACTAGCTGGAAACTATGCTTTAAAAGCCAGTTTTTTAGGTTATGAATCATATAATTTGGAATTGGAAGTTATTGATGATTTTGAAATAAATATCATATTGATAGGTAATCCGTTTCAGTTGGATAAGATTGAAATCAATGCAACACGAGTAGATGCGGATGCTCCATTTGCATATACCAATGTTTCTAAAGAAACGCTGCAAAAAACAAATCTCGGGCAAGATGTGCCTATGTTATTACAATACACTCCATCCGCAGTAGTTACATCTGATGCAGGAGCGGGCATTGGGTATACGGGAATTAGATTAAGAGGATCTGATCAAACTCATATTAATGTGACCATTAACGGTGTTCCACTAAATGATTCCGAATCTCAAGGAGTTTTTTGGGTAGACCTTCCAGATTTTGCTTCCTCTACTGAATCGTTGCAGATTCAAAGGGGTGTTGGGACATCGACCAACGGTGTGGGGGCATTTGGGGCCACCATAGGATTAAACACAAGTAAAATTCATATTAATCCATATGCTCAAATAAGTGGGACTGTGGGGTCTTTTAACACCAGTAAATATTCCTTTCAAGTAGGAACTGGTTTAATGAATAATAAGTATTCTGTGGATTTCCGTTACTCCAAAATTGATTCAGACGGTTATATTGATCGAGCTTCGTCAGATTTGAGTTCGATCTTTTTTAGTGCAGCGAGAGTCAAAAACAATGGTGTTTTAAGGTTCAATGCTTTTACAGGTAGTGAAGAAACATATCAGGCATGGTATGGCAGTCCAATCGAAAAGATAAATGGTACTGACGAAGAGTTAATGACCCATTTTTTGAATAACTACTATCCGGGAGGACTGTATCAAACACCACAAGATTCTATCAATCTATTTGATTCTGGAAGAAATTATAATTATTACTTGCAAGATGATATTGTGGATAACTATACTCAAAATCATTACCAGTTAATCCAAGATAAACAACTTCGTGATGACCTAAATTTTAATGGAGTATTGCATTACACTAGAGGATTGGGATTCTTTGAGCAATATCGTATTGAGGATGAATTTGAGGATTACGGACTTAATCCATGTTTTGATAGTAGTACAGGGGAAACATTTTTTACTTCTGATCTTAGGAGAAGAAGATGGTTGGACAACCACTTTGTAGGGACTATTCTAAATTTAGAACAGCAATTCAATCAGGCAGTGTTGGTGTATGGAGCGTCTTTTAATTTTTACAGGGGAGAGCATTATGGTCAAGTGACTTGGGCAGAGCGCGATTGTGGAATTGATAACGACGATTTTTATTATTTCAACGTTGGCAAAAAAGTAGATTATAATGGGTTTGCCAAAATAGATTATGCTATAAATGAATCATTTAATCTATTTGGTGATTTGCAATACAGAGGCATAGGGTATAAGATCAATGGTGACGACAACGACGGATTGGATTTATTAGTTGATACCACAATGCATTTTGTTAATCCTAAGCTTGGTTTTAATTATAAGCTAAACAATAAAACCTCAGCTTATGCTAGTGTAGCTGTAGCGAATAGAGAGCCCAACCGCAATGATTTTATTAGTGCCTCCGTAGTCAACGAAAATATTAAACATGAGACTTTAGTTGATTACGAATTTGGAATTCGAATCGGAAGGGAGACTTTAGCATTTGAAGCTAACGGCTACTTTATGGATTACAAAAATCAATTGGTGTTGACCGGCGAGCTAGATGATGTAGGTTCTAATTTGAGAAGAAATATTGACAATAGTTATCGCTTAGGTATCGAATTGCAAGCCCATTGGAATCCAATAGATAAAGTAACTTGGAGCCCCAATTTGACCTTGTCCAGAAATAAGATAGAGGCCTTTAACGAAATCATATACGATTATGGGATTGGCGAAACTGTGGTAAATCAATTCGAAAACACAGATATAAGTTTTTCACCGAATGTTATTGGAGGGAGTAGGTTATCGTTCAAGCCAAACCAAGAGCTTGAGTTAGAATGGTTGAGTAAATATGTTGGCAAGCAATTTTTAGACAATACGTCTAACGATTCGAAATCTTTAAATGCGTATTGGGTCAATGACCTCAGAGCCTCCTATGACATGAGTTTTAAATTTGCCAAAAAAGCCAAATTAAACCTTCTAGTAAATAACATTTTTTCACACTTGTATTCGGCGAATGGATATACTTATCAGTACAATATAAGTGACGCCATGGGTACACAAAACTTTACTGAACGATTTGTCTATCCCCAAGCAGAGATAAACTTCTTACTTGGTTTGGAAATTCGATTCGAATAGTATGCTAAAACTTATATGAGGCTTGAATCCAAAGTTCTACGACTTGGCCGCTATATTCTCTAACGTCTTCTTTGAGATGGAATAGCACTTCACCTCCAAAATACCATGGACCGTTTCCTTGTCTATAGCCAGCTCCCAGTAAGGGCTCAAAGAATCCTTCTCGGATTACGGCTCTAGAAACTCTGTCGTAGCTATAGCTCACATAGTTGTATTCCGCCCTTAGGTGTAAAAAATCCAAAAGTCTAAATTTGGCATATGTTCCAAAACCATAATCCAGTAGACTAAATTCTTCAGTACCTATACGGGCAAAAAGATAATCGCCTTTTACAAAAACACCCGCAGCCACAGGCTTTGCCAATTGGTAAGCCACAGCTGGTTTTAAAGCCAGGTTGAAACTTGATGAACCACCAGCTCCAAAAAAACTTGGGTTACCAAAATTGATCTCGTACACAAGGTTATCCTTAAAGGAAGGTTTAACTTGTTCTGGTCTGTTTCGATCTTCTCGACTTTTTCTTCTTTTCTTTTTTTGGGCGGTAAGATCAGAGGCTAAAAATGAAAAAAGGAGTAAAATAAGTATTGTACTTCTGCTTTTGTTTAAACGCATGTTATCTAGTTTGAACTTAAAACGTATTCAAATGTATTTATAATGTCCAAATTAAGGGTATACCTCTACAGTTTTGTGTATAAATTCTGATATTTTCGATTTCAATTGCCAAGAGTAATAATTAAAAGTATCTCATCAATGACTTCCATAAAATCAATCATGAAAAAATTTACAGTACTCTTTTACTTAATATTTTGTTTGGCGTGTTTCGCCACAGCCCAAGAGAAATTTGCAAAGCTAGATAAGCATTTTAATGCTTACCAATTGGTTTCTTTGGATTCTAAAGAACTAAAACTAGCATCAAATGATAAAAGTCAGTTTATCCAACTTGTCTTAGAAGTTGACAATAAACCTATTGAAATTGAATTATGGAACAGTGGATTGTTTTCCTCTTCATTCAAAATTAGTTATTCTACAAACACGACAAATCATGAAAAGGTTAATATGCCTAATGCTTTGAGAGGTAGAATTTTGGGCGTGAATAATTCTAATGTAAGGCTTGTGGTTAATGATCACTTTATAAATGGGTTTTTGGAAATTGATGAAGAAAAATATTTCATTCAACCCATGCGTGATTTTGATGCCTTTGCTGAAAATGATCAGTTTGTCATTTACAATGAAAAGGATGCCATTGCTTCGGAAGAAGAAGCGACTTGTGCAACACATACCAAAACATTTGATGAAAATATTGCGCTCGAATCCTCTGCTAATCACTCAGCTATGGGATGTTTTGAAGTAGAAATGAATTTAGCTACTGATTGGTCGTATTTTATGGACAAGGGCAGTAATTCTACCGGAGTTATGAATGCAGCAACAGCTGTATTGAATAATGTGCAAGGTAATTATGATGATGAATTTTTTGATGAGTTGGTATATATAGTTAACGAATTTTGGATTTCAGATTGTAGTTCTTGTGATCCTTGGACGTCAAGTACCGATGCTGGTACTTTACTCAATAGCTTCAGATCTTGGGCACCCACTGGGTTTTCTTCGGCACATGATGTCGCCACCTTGTGGACCGATCGAGATTTTGACGGAAGCACTGTAGGAGTAGCTTGGGTTGGGACCATTTGTACAGGATCTAGATACAATACCTGCCAAGACTTTACAACATCAGCTTGGCAGTTAAGAGTATTACAAGCGCATGAATTAGGGCACAATTGGTCGTCTTTTCATGACTCAGGTTCTGGGTTTATCATGTCTCCTTCAGTCAATAATTCTTCCTTGTGGTCCGCACAATCTATTTCTTCGATAGATAGTCATGTTGCTTCTCGAACTTGTCTTAGTTCTTGTGCGCCTTCTGGTTCTGCGCCTTCTGCCTTATATTCATTTTCAAGTTCTTCACCATGCGCTCCCTCACAAGTAAGTTTTACGGATAGTTCGACAGGAGCTACTTCTTGGTCATGGAGTTTTCCTGGTGGAAACCCATCAAGTTCTACCGAACAAAACCCCGTAGTTACTTATGCCAATCCTGGTGTGTATTCTTCTTTTTTAACAGCTTCAAACGGATTTGGCAGTGACAACTATTCGAGTACAACGGAAATAGAAATATTGGACCAAGTAGTTGCGGATTATTTTTGGTCAGCATCTGCTTTGGTTACTACGTTTACGGACAATTCAAATGCAGAATCGGGAGCACAATATCTTTGGGATTTTGGAGATGGTAATGGATCTATTGAGCAAAATCCTACTCACGTATATCAAACACCCGGAGAGTATTTTGTTTCCTTAGAGGTTCAAGGAATTTGTGGGACAAGTATTTTTGAAAATATCATAGAAATATTTGATGTTCCTATTGCAAGTATTGGCACAGCCAATGTAAATGGCCCATGTGTGCCATTTACGGTAGATTTCCAAGATTTGTCTTACGGCAATATTGATTCATATACTTGGAGTTTTCCTGGTGGAGATCCCTCCACTTCAAATCTTCCCAATCCTAGCGTAACCTACAATACGCCTGGTTCTTATGATGTCTTTTTGGAAGTTTCTAATCCAGAAGGAACCGATGTGATTTCAGAATTTGGATATGTTTATGCTGAAGAAGAACCTTTTGCGGATTTTAATTTTTCAATTGATGGTGCAACCGTTGAATTTGTAAATACTTCTGTAGCAGGGGATACGTATATATGGGATTTTGGTGATGGTTATTCATCTGGTTTAACCAACCCGACACATACATATATTTCATCTGGTGTTTATGCTGTCCAATTAGAAACAAGCAATCAATGTGGAACAGCGGTTATCAACTTTGAAGTGGAAATTATTTTAGAACCTACTGCCAACTTTTCTCTTGGTGGAAGTGCTTCTGGTTGTACTGATTTTGTCGTTGATTTTATGGATAATTCCCTTGGTAATCCGAGCAGTTGGGCTTGGAGTTTCCCTGGAGGGAACCCTTCTTCATCAACGGAGCAAAACCCTACAGTCGTTTATTCTACATCTGGAATCTATGACGTAATCTTAGAGGTTTCTAATAGCCAAGGGACGGATGTTTTTGAACAATCAAATTATATTGAAGTAAACAGCGAGCCTACAATTTTTGCCACTTATTCTACCAACCTTTTGGAAGTGGTTTTTGATGCTACGGTTACAAATGCCAGCTCCATTCTATGGGAGTTTGGAGACGGCAATACTTCTGCCGCGCAAGATCCAATACATGTTTATGCAAATGAAGGGGTGTATGATGTCTTGTTTTCAGCGACAAATGATTGTGGAACAGTTACTGAAGCGTTTACAGTAGAGGTTATAGACTTGCCGACAGCTCTTTTTAATGCGCAAACTGTTGAAGGTTGTGCGCCTCTCACTGTGCAATATTCTAATTTGTCGAGTACCAATTCGAGCAGTTGGACTTGGTCATTTCCTGGGGGTCAACCAGCTACATCAAACGAAGAGAATCCAACAGTAAGCTATGCATCTTCTGGAATGTATGATGTCTCCTTAGAAGTGAGTAATGCTGCCGGTTCCGATATGTTTTCAATTTCCAATTATATAGCTGTTGATGATGTCCCTTCGGTAGGCTTTACTACTACGACAAACGTGCTTTCAGTAGAATTTGAGGCTACAGTAAGTAATGCCAATTCAATATCTTGGGATTTTGGCGATGGAAATACCTCTTCATTAGAAGACCCAACGCATGTCTACGAGGTAGAAGGAAGTTATACGGTGGTAGTCTCGGCGACCAATGATTGTGGTACAGTGACAGCATCTAAAGAAATATCTTTATTAGATGTACCCGTTGCAAATTTTGGGGTTCAAAGTAATACTGGATGTGCACCTTTTACAGTGATCTATGAGGATTTATCCAGCAGTAATACTACAAATTGGAATTGGAGTTTTCCAGGCGGTACACCTTCAACATCTACAGATCAAAATCCAACAGTGGTTTATGAGAGCAAAGGTACATATGACGTTACTTTAGAGGTTTCAAATAGTTTAGGAAACGATACCCAAACTATTAGCAATTATGTTGCGGTCTTAGATGTTCCTATTGCTGATTTTGACTTTATAATAAACGGCAATCAGATTGATCTTCAAAACTTGACTATAGGTGCGACTGCCGAATGGTCGATTGAAGGAGCCTCAAGTTTAACTGGGAATACTGCGAGCTATACTTTTCCAGAAAACGGAGTATTTGAAGTTGCTTTAACAGCAACAAACGAATGCGGATCCGATATAAAGACAATCCAAGTTGAGATAAATGCATACCCCAGTGCTTCGTTTGAGGTGCAAGATGAGATTTCGGGTTGTGCACCCTTTACAGTGGAGTACTTTAATACGTCAACCAATACAACCAATAGCATGTGGTCTTTCCCAGGAGGAACACCTGCTACTTCATCAGAAGAGAATCCATCAGTGGTATATGAAGCCCCTGGAGTTTATGATGTGTTTTATACTGGTAGTAATCAATATGGAGACGCCTCAACTGAAATGTTAAGTTTGATTACGGTCTTAGATGTGCCTTCAGCAGCTTTTGATTCGGCTATAAATGGATCTTCTGTAGACTTTACAAGCACTAGTGTCAATGGTGAAGCATACCGTTGGGATTTTGGCGATGGCAATATATCGACTTCAGAAAACCCATCTCACAGTTATGTAGAACCAGGTACTTATACGATTACTCTAGAGGTAACCAACGAATGTGGAACATCTACCATTAGTGAACAGATTGTTGTAGACTTTTCTACTCCAGGAATTAATGCGTCTTTTTCAGAGACCTCAGGATGTGCCCCATTTGAAGTCCAAATAACGGATATGTCCAGTAATGACCCAATTTCTTGGGAATGGTCGTTTCCAGGTGGGGTGCCCGAAACTTCAACGGAGCAAAACCCAAGTGTTATATACAATAGCTCGGGAGTTTATTCTATTGAAGCGGTTATATCAAATGTTGATGGCAGTTCAAATTTTACTTTTACTGATGTAATTATAGTAGGAGATGTGCCATTAGCTGATTTTTCGATTACCGAAGTTGATGGGACAATAATGTTAAGCAATCAATCAACCAATGCTGTTTCTTATACTTGGGATTTTGGTGATGGCAATGAATCAAGCGAAGAAAACCCTACGCATACTTTTGAAACTTCTGGCACATACACTATTAATTTAGAAGCTATTAATGAGTGCGGAAGTACATTTTATTCAGAGACGGTTGAGATCAACATTTCCTCGATGGACGATTTGTTTACTTCTTCCGAATGGAGCGTACGTCCAAATCCCAATAATGGTGACTTCACCATTGCATTTGCTCAACGCATAGACCAAAATCTTAGATGGGAAATAGTGGATGTTCTTGGACGAAATATATCCAATGGATTGATTCAAAGTGGTTTGAAAGAAGAAAATATTCTAATCAAGAGCAAAGGGACCCACTTTTTAAGAATAACTAATGGTACAGAGTCAGTAATTAGAAAGATTATTGTTCTTTAAAACTAACTTCCAATCGCATACATAAAAAAGGGAATATTACATGTATTCCCTTTTTTTATTTCTTAAAATCGTACTTGGTACAAAATTTTCTATTATTAAGACGATTGCTTACATTTAGGCAACCAATTTGAGGAATCTCCAAGGGATCTCACTCAAAAAATCAAGCGAACGCTCTCATTTACGAATAAAATACAGCTTGAATTTTAATTTTTGGGCAACCATATCGCTATGAAAAAACATGTACTATTTGGACTTTTTATAGGTCTGAGCTCTATTATTTATGGACAATCTGATCTATGTTCAGATGCTATAACTTCTGGTTCTATCCCTATTGGTGGAATTGTATTGAACGTACCAACCTCTACAGATGATGCATCGTTTGATCCTGTAGCGGCAGATTGTTTGATTCCGGGTAGCCATGTTGACGCATATATTTTGCTTAATTCTGCTACTGGCGGAACGTATAACATATTACTATCAGGAGGAACCATGTCGGGGAATGCGTGTTTTGCCATCTCGCCAGGTATTTCTTGTGCTGGATTCACAGAAATTGGAGCTGGAGATATTGGGACTGGATTTGTAGAAGCCAATTGTGTAAGTCTACCTTCAGGAGATTTTATTCTAGCCATTGCCTTTGAAGATGGTAATGAAGGAAGTATCAACGCTACATTTAGCGCTGTTACTTTGACTAATGATGACTGTGCCAATGCTGGTACAGCACCGCTAAGTGCTGGGGGAGGATCAATTTATTTCAACACATGCGCGACAGTTGAACCTGGAGAAGTAGCAGGTGATTGTTATTCTAGCGATTTTACGCAAAGTGCCACAGTTTGGCACAGTTACACGGCTGCAAATAATTATGCTACTGTAGAATTTTCTTTCAACCCTGGTTCTGTTGGAGATCCAATTCAAAATCAGACGATCACGGCTTTTGACGGATGTACGGGGACGCAATGGATGAATCCTGCTGGAAGTCCTAACGTAACCTGTGATCAATCCATTATAGTGGTTGAATGCGTTTCTGCAGGTGATGTGATAAATATTCAAGTTGCATCTCCTTTAGAAGATGCTGGAGAATATCAAATGGATGTTTCCGAGTCAGCTATTTTGGACATTGTCCATGATGCTTGTGGCTCAGCAAAAACATTGGATAATTTAGGATTGACAGGAGAAACAAACTCGTGTTCTACCTTTGATTTGAGTCCGAGTTGTGATGGCTCGACTGATTTAAGTACGGTCTGGTATAATTATACGGTTCCAGCCGATGTAAGAGAAATAACTTTTAGCGTTGTAGGTACGGGGTCTCCGGCCATCTCATCACCAGTATTGGCTGCATATGATGGAGCCTGTGGAACCACGCTTTATGCTGTAGGAAGTGAGGATTGTGGATCAGGTTCGTTGACCGTTAGTTGTCCAACAGAAGGAGATGTAATAGCGCTACTGGTAGGATCATCTCCTGCCAATCAAGGGGGATTTGATATAAGTGTGATAGAAACGGCATCTGAAAACTTTGATGAGTGTACATCACCAGAAGATGAAGGTACTTTGTTGGAATGCGAAATTCAAAATTTAGATGGGACAACCGTAAATGCATGTCCAGAAGGAATAACGGCCGGATCTTGTAATTTAACAGTTAATCCAACAGTATGGCACTCTGTTACTTTGCCGACAGATGCGGACGAGTTAGAATTTAGCAATATTACTGGCGGCGTAAGTTTGTCTGTTTGGAGTAATTGTAATTCAGCGCTGACTCCAACGTGTTTTTCAGCGGACCAGCTCGTTACAGGATTTACAGGAGGAAATACATATTTAATTTCTGTCACAAGCACATTAGGCGCGGAGAGTGCTTATAGTTTTGATGTTTTGGCAGTTACACCTCCAGGAAATGATCTATGTGGGAATGCAGCTCCTTTGGATAATACAGGCTTACTTGGAGAAACGAATTCATGTGCCACGTTTGACCTCAGTCCAACATGTGATGGGAGTGCAGATTTAAGTTCAGTTTGGTATAATTATACAGTCCCAGCCAATGTAAGAGAAATAACCTTTACAGTTAGTGGTGGAGCGAGTCCAATAACTTCGCCTGTTTTAGCTGCTTATGACGGTGCTTGTGGAACGATGTTATATAATACAACTAGTCAAGATTGTGGCTCAGGTTCATTGACAATTAGTTGTCCAGTTGAAGGAGAAGTAATTGCTCTTTTGGTAGGATCTTCTCCAATCAATGAAGGAGATTTTGATATCAGTGTTACTGAAATAGCTTCTGAAAACTTTGATTTGTGTACTGCTCCGGAGGTTGAGGGAACATTGTTAGAATGTGAAATTCAAAACTTTGATGGAACGACGATTAATGCATGTCCAGAAGTTGCAAATGTAGGAACTTGTGATTTAACTAATGATCCAACAGTATGGCATTCAGTTACTCTGCCTGCCAACGCAAACGGATTAGAATTTACTAATATTACAGGAGGGGTGTCCCTTACCTTATGGAGTGATTGTACCACAGAGATTTCACCGACTTGTTTTATAGGTGATGAAGAATTTATGGGTTTGACAGGCGGCAATACATATTTTATTTCAGCGAGTAGTGTGACAGGCACAGAAGGCTCCTATAGTTTTGATTTATTGGCAGTAACCCCTCCAGACAATGATATGTGTAATGCTGCAGCGACTTTGGATAATACTGGATTGTTGGGAGAAAGCAATGCATGCGCGACTTTTGATTTAAGTCCTCCATGTGATGGGAGTGCAGATTTAAGTTCAGTTTGGTACAACTATACAGTCCCAGCCAATGTAAGAGAAATAACCTTTACAGTTAGTGGTGGAGCGAGTCCAATAACTTCGCCTGTTTTAGCTGCTTATGACGGTGCTTGTGGAACGATGTTATATAATACAACTAGTCAAGATTGTGGCTCAGGTTCATTGACAATTAGTTGTCCAGTTGAAGGAGAAGTAATTGCTCTTTTGGTAGGATCTTCTCCAATGAACGAAGGAGATTTTGATATCAGTGTTACTGAAATAGCATCAGAAAACTTTGATTTGTGTACGGCTCCGGAGATTGAAGGAACATTATTGGAATGTGAAATTCAAAACTTTGATGGAACCACGGTTAATGCATGTCCAGAGATAGCAAATGTAGGAACGTGTGATTTGACCAATGACCCCACAGTATGGCATTCAGTAATGTTGCCAGCGGATGCAGATGGCTTAGAATTTAGTAATCTCACAGGTGGAGTTTCCATAAGTTTATGGAGTGATTGTACCACAGAGATATCACCGACGTGTTTTACGGGAGATGAGGAATTTATGGGCTTGACAGGCGGCAATACATATTTTATTTCAGTGAGTAGTGTGACAGGCTCAGAGGGCGCTTATAGTTTTGATTTATTGGCAGTAACCCCGCCAAACAATGATTTGTGTAATGCTGCAGCGACTTTGGATAATACAGGTTTAACTGGCGAAACTAATTCGTGTGCCACCTTTGATATTGCCCCAGCATGTGATGGCAGTACAGATTTAAGTTCGGTTTGGTATAATTATACAGTAC
>JAHDGJ010000023.1:0-14313 GCA_020627705.1 Saprospiraceae bacterium | reverse complement strand
ATGGTGGCGCATGTGGTACTACCTTGTACGATACATCCAGTGAAGATTGCGGTTCAGGATCATTGACTGTCAGTTGTCCTGTCGAAGGAGATGTGATAGCAATCTTGGTAGGTTCTTCTCCAATGAATGAAGGAGGATTTGATATTAGCATAACGGAAGAAACCTCAGTTACAAATGACGAATGTGTAAATGCTGAGGAAATACTCATTGCCACAGATTGTGTTTTCCAAACGGTAAATGGAGACAACACCAATGCATGTCCAGAAAACTTTACTGGGCCTACTTGTCCAATAAATACAGACCCCACGGTATGGTTTGAAGTTGCACTTCCGGCAAATGGTACTGGTTTAGGATTTGAAAATTTAAGTGCCAATCTTCAATTAATTGTATGGAATGATTGTCCATCGAATGGTGGAATGTTTTCACCTCCGGATTGTTTTACAGGAAATCAAGATTTTGTGTTAGCAGGAGGAAATACCTATCTCATATCTGCTAGTTTAGTAGGAGGAGCAGAAGGTGCATTTACCTTTGATATAAAAACGATTACTGCCCCGGATAATGATTTATGTGGAGATGCAGAGCCGTTGGATAATACCGGCTTGTTAGGTCAGACAAATGCATGTGCATCATTTGATTTGGCACCAGCATGTGATGGCAGTACAGATTTAAGTTCGGTTTGGTATAATTATACAGTACCAGCGAATGTTAGAGAAATAACAATTACAGTAACAGGTACTGGGACACCAGCCATTACTTCACCAGTGATCGCGGCTTATGGTGGCGCATGTGGTACTACCTTGTACGATACATCCAGTGAAGATTGCGGTTCGGGATCATTGTCAATTAGTTGTCCAGTCGAAGGAGATGTGATAGCAATCTTGGTAGGTTCTTCCCCAATGAATGAGGGAGGCTTTGATATTAGCATAACCGAAGAAGCATCAGTAGCCAACGACATTTGTGCCAATGCAGAAGAAATAACTATTGTTGCCGATTGTATATTCCAAACGGTTAACGGAGATAATACAAATGCTTGTCCAGAAACATTTACTGGTCCAGCTTGTCCTATCGACTCAGATGCTACCGTCTGGTTTGAAATTACTCTGCCTGCAGATGCTACAGGACTGGCCTTTGAAAACCTAAGTGCAAATCTTCAGCTAACAGTTTGGAATGGATGCCCAGATATGGGGGGGGCATTTTTAAACCCTCCAGATTGTTTTACAGGTAATGAAAACCTTACTGGTTTATCAGGTGGTAATACATATTATATTTCTGCGGGTCTATTAATTGGAACAGAAGGAGCTTTTACTTTTGACATTAAAACACTTACTCCTCCGGCCAATGACTTATGTGCAGATGCCATAGTAATTGACAATGTTGGATTAATTGGTCAAACAAACAATTGTGCTTCTTTTGACCTCTCACCTCCATGTGATGCAAGTACAGATTTAAGTACTGTTTGGTATAATTACACTGTACCCGCAGATGTTAGAGAAATAACAATTACATTGACCCCAGCTGCAATGAACGGAATTGTAGACCCAGTGATTGCAGCATATAACGGAGCATGTGGCACAACACTCTATGATACATCAAGTGAAGATTGTGGCTCGGGAACCTTAACAATCAGCTGCCCTAGAGAAGGAGATGTGATAGCAATCTTGGTCGGTTCATCCACAGTAAATGAAGGAGATTTTGATATTTCAATAAGTGAGGAGACCTCTATTGCAAATGATGAATGCGAAAATGCAGAAGAGATTGTAATTGTGGCGGACTGTGTTTTTCAAACAGTAAACGGAGATAATACCAATGCCTGTCCTGAAATTTTTACAGGACCTAGTTGTCCGATCGACACAGATGCAACAGTATGGTTTGAAGTAACCTTATCTGCTGCTGCGACTGGTTTAGGCTTTGAGACATTAAGCCCTAATCTACAGCTAGTAGTTTGGGATGGTTGCCCTGATATGAGTGGAGGTTTTTTAGATCCTCCGAATTGTTTTTCTGGAGATGAAGACATTTTAGGATTAACGGGTGGAAATACATATTATATTTCTGCAAGTTTAGTTGGTGGAGCTGAAGGTGTTTTTTCATTTGATATTAAGACAATTACGCCACCAGTGAATGATGAGTGTGCCGATGCGATTGATATGAATCTCAACGGCTTATCGATTACAGGTGAGACGAATGAATGTTCTACTTCCGATGTAAATCCTACTTGTACCACAGATATGAACACTGTATGGTATGAATATACAGTGCAACCTGGTGTAAAAGAGATCACTATTTCTGTTGCACCAACCACCATGTTGGGTAATCCGAATGTTGCAGCTTTATTGGGATGCGGTACAACATTATATGACGCAACAAGTGAATCTTGTGATGGGAGTGACATTGTGATCTTATGTCCAGTGGAAGGAGATGTAATTGCAATTTTGGTTGGCTCTTCAGAGGCCAATGAAGGAATGTTTGATATCACGATTACAGAAGAAGTTGACAACGCGGGTTGTACCGACAATGACGAATGTGCTGATGTAGATGGGGCTGCGGTTGGAAGTCCTATAACTGATGGTGGCCAATTATGCGCCACGGATTGTAATTTATTGGCTTGTCCAGAAAACTTTTTTGCTGGGGCTTGTGCTTTTGATCAAGAATCAGTGGTTTGGTATTCCGTTACTACAGATGGAAATGCTATGGATGCTACCATGAATGTGATTATTACCAGTACTAATGGAGATTTTAATCCAATATTTGCAATCCTCCAAGACAATTGTGCCGCACCCACTTCTGTTGCACCTGACTCTGATTGTGTTGTTGGTGATGGTACGAGTGCCAATTATTTAGGATTAGAAGTAGATGCAAACACTACCTATTATATTGCAGTAGCTAATGAAAGTGGAGATGGAGGGGATTTTGAAATTTGTGTTGAAGTAGTTACCATCTGTAATGATGATCCATGTGGTCCAGCTCCGGCAATCGAGTTAAATGCAAACACTTGTTCATTTGATATTGATTGTATGACGAATGAAGGAAGTACAGCAGATCAGATTTATACAGATTGCCCTCCGGGCACCTACGATAACAGTGTTTATTTTCAATATCAAGTAGGTCCAGATGTTGATCAGATAATTATACGTTATAATGCTATAACTATTGGTCCAGCCAATATTTCGGTTTGGCAATATGATCTGACGGATTGCATGTTTAATCTTGGCGCACCCATAGTATTCGAATGCCAAACATCGAATGCTCTTCTTGATCCTATTGACTGTTTGGTTGAAGGAGATTTCTATTTGATTCAAGTTTCTACAGCAGATGGAGAACAAGGTACATTTGATTTAACAATTACCAAACGAGAAAATTCCGATCCATGTGCCTCAAATGATGATTGTGAAGACGCTGAATTAACGGTACCTGGTGTTTGTACTTATGTGTCATATGGTGGTTGTACTGACAATACTTGTCCTGAAAGCGACGACTATAATTTTGCTGGTTGTCCATGGTTAAGTTCTGGAGTGGTTTGGCATGAAATACCTACAAGTCCTAATGCTTCAAGTTTGGACATAAATGTATTGCCGGGTTCAATGACTGATCCAGTTTGGGCGTTGTTTTCTCTTCCTGATTGTGATTCTCCACCTACCGTTGTGGCCGGTACTGCTGCTTGTCAGGATGGCGAATTAAACAATATAACAATTACTGGTGGGGATACTTATTTCCTAGCCATTGCATCTGATAGTGGAAATAATGGAGAATATCAATTACAAATTCTAGAAAACATATCACCCGAAGGTGATGATCCTTGTGCGACAGATGATGCTAACCCATTAGATGATGTGGTTGATTTAGGTACTGGGGGGTCACATTCCAATACTACATGTTGTGCGATTGGCTTTAATGATGACAATTCGGCAGATTGGCCTAATCAACAGTGTACGCCAGGATCAGATGATAATGCAGTATGGTATTTGTTTCAACCTGACTTAAATGCTGATGGATTTTTTGTGGATGTTGTTGGTGGAACTGCGGGTAATCTCAATGTGGAAGTCTACTCAGGTCAAGCGGATGCGGGTTGTACAGGAGTATTAAATTTGGAATCTTCGTATTGTGCCAACGGTATAACCACTCATTTAGAAGTGCCTTTGTGTGCAGGAATAGATCCGTTTATTTGGATAAAGGTTTCTTCTGAGGATAATGTAAACGTCAACAATTGTGGAACCTTTACGATAGATGTCCAAAATGATACCGGGTGTACAAATGCTGATATATGTGAAGAGTCAAATATTAATATAAATACAGTGACTGATCCAGATGGAGCTTTTAATTTCTTTTGCGAAATTGGGTGTATGCAATACGCATGTCCCGAAACCATATTTACAGATTGTGGTTTTGGTAATATTCCAGTGGTTTGGATTGAAGTCACACCTGATGACGAGGCAGCGATATTATATGCGAATGTTACTACAGATGGCAATTGGCAACCAGTATTTGCGATATATGAGGGAGAATGTCCAGTTCAAAGTATATTGGGTTTTAATAGTGGGCCCTGTAATACTCAATGGAATGATCCAAGTCAAATCAATCAGCCTGTTGCTTCTTCAGTAGATAGCTATTGGATTGCAGTCGGAGCAAACGGGACTCCTGAAGACATTGCAGCCAACCCTGATTTTGAAATTTGTGTCGCAACAACGGTTAACTTAATAATTTGTCTGGGTGATGGTTCATGTACTCCGGAAACGGATTGGGAGGTTACAGATCGCGACAATGACGATTTGCCATTGGGTGATCCGACGGTGGATGATATCCCATTTTGTCCTGGAGAAACGGTAGAGATTTGTGCAGAGTTTAATTATGATGCTTCCGAAACAGGAGCAGATTGGTTGATTGGTGTGGTTCCTACCTTTGGTCCAGGATGGGATTTGACATCATTTGATCCCAACGCTGCAACAGTTACAGGAAATGGAATGACCGCTGGATGGTACCCAGAAGGACAAGCAATCCTTCAAGAAACTGTAGGTTCTATTTGTACTTATCCGGATCCAATTACTGGAGATTTACAAATTTGTAATGTGTTATGTTCTGCTTGTCCCTGTGTGCCTGGCATGGGAGAAGAGGATGTGTTGCCTGGCGGATGGTTTTGGGTAACTAATGGTTCAGGAGCTGACTGTGAGAATGATGGAACCCCTGGTGAAGGCTGGGGGATAGGTACATCTAATGTTGATATTACTTTTTGTGTAGAATTGACAGTTCGTGATGATTTTGTAGATGAAGCCGATTGTAACGATCCCGAAAATCTTAAATTCGGATTTATGCCGTTTTCTGATGGGGTGGCTGGGTGTTGGAATGATCAAGTTGGAGAATGCCGTTTGGATGAACCGCAATCTTTTAATTTTGATATCGCTTGTGAAGTTGCACCCGAAGTCATTGTTGATGGGGCACCTTGTGCAGATTTGGAATGCTTTCATGAGATTTGTTCTGATGAGGTTGTAGGGTCTTTCATTTCGGTAATTGATGGTTCCCCGACTTTAATAGAAATAGAATTTGATGCAAATGGTACAAATGTGTCTGGTGGAGGTAATCATACTTTCCCAGGTGGATTTGGCAATATAACTGATGTGCTAAATAATCCTGAGACTTTTCCTCAGACTATTATTTATGAGATGCAATCTGTTGACCCTTTAAAGCCTTGTCCAAGCCCGCCAACACTATTGTATGTCACTGTGTTACCTGCGATTCAAGATGATGCCGGACCTTTCGAAATGTGCGAAGGTGGAGATAATCCAACGATTGAAATAAGCCCTGAAGGGGGTACAGGTAATTATGTCAATTATTTGTGGAGTGATCCTGCAGCGGGCAATACGACCACTTGGATTCCAACGGATGTCTTTGTTAGTGCTGGCTCACCATACTCATACACCGTTACAGTGGAGGATGATGGCGGCTGTACAGGTGAGATTATGGTCGATTTAATTGTCAATCCAGCAATCTTGTTTGATTTTGATATTGTTTCTAATCAATACTGTTTAATAGATGACTTTGGGGCAAATTGTGATGTGTCTATATCTGCAGACTTGGTTGGTGGTAATTATGATTATACATGGACCACTACTCCAGATTTTGGAATAGACTTTGTTGGGAATCAGGAAGAATTTATTCTAAATATATGTTCCAGTTTGCCAGGATCATACACAGTAAATCTCGCTATTGAAGATGAAAACGGATGTGTGGGAGAAAACTCATTTGATTTGGATTTGGGTACTGAACCTACGGGGCAAATTGCACTTATTGGAGATGTTCCTTGTGATGATGGATCTGGTACGCAACAATATGATTTGTTTTTCCAAGGAGATGATGTGTATTTGATCGAGGTGGTTGGACCTAACGGTAATGTCGTGGGCGGAGCAACATCGGATCAATTGGTATTGACAGTCATCGGGGCAGGCACCTATACATTTAACTTGACAGAAAGTTTGGTCGGATGTGTGAATTCTATAGATTTTACAATCACTCCGCCAGAGGCAACAGAGATTCAAATATCTGGGGATTCTCCAATTTGTGGATCCGAATCAGCCACAATACAAGTGGACAACTCATTTGATTTCGGAGCTTTTGTATGGAGTACAAATGCTCCTGGTGGTCCACCTTCAATTACTGTTTCACCAGCAATGACTACAACTTATAGCGTAACGGCTACAGATTTTCTCCAATGTACCTCTGTAGCAACATTCGAAGTTGAGGTAGGAGATGAAGTAGTTGCTCAGATTTCTGGATCATTGTCTTATTGTCCAGGCACAAGCACGTCGCTAACTGGAAGCGGAGGAGATTCTTATTCGTGGACATTGCCTGACAATACCACTTCAACAGATAATCCATTAGATGCCAGTATGGAAGGTACTTATATATTAACTGCTACGGATGCTGCAGGTTGTACTGGTACCGCCGAAGTTATGGTAGATGAATCCGCGACTTTAACGCCGCAGATTAATGGAGCAGATATTTGTGATAATGGGACGGTAACCTTAGATGCAGGTATGTTTGATAGTTATATGTGGGATGGCCCAGAAATGAGCGGAGCGGTGTCTCAAACTATTGATGTAGGGACTCCAGGCGTTTACACACTTACTGTTACTTCTGGTGGATGTATGGGTACTGGTCAAATTACTGTTGAGCAGTATTTTACTCCAGTAATCAGTGATGTAGAAGTTTCGATATGTAATAGTGATGCCACAGGTGCAAGTACAGTAATCGATTTATCTACGTTATTTACTGAGCCCGGAGATTTCTTTGATCAAAGTGGTGTAGCCCTAGCAGATTTGGTGATTGATTTCGATGGTTCTCCGGTACAAACAATCAATTATACCTATGTAACAAATTCAGCTCAGGATCCTCCGTGTTCTAATGTAGAAGTTAATGTGGTAATCAACGTAGAACTATGTGACTGTCCATTAGTAGATGTGAACGAGCCTCCAGTGCTTTGTGGCAACAATCCACCTTTTGATCTGACAACATTAGAATTAGGTACAATAGCTGATGGATCTTGGTTTAATCTAGATGGTACACCGGTATCTGACGAAATGGTTGATCTAGCCAATGGTGGTGGCTCTTATATCTTTACATTGGATGTTCCAGGTGCACCAGCTTGTGATCCAAGCGATACCGTAGAACTAGTCGTTAATATGGAGCCAAGTATAATGGTTGATCCACCTTCAACAACAGTCTGTAATGATGCGACTTCAGGTGGTGAAACTATGATTGACTTAAACGATTATGTAACGGGTGATCCTGGAGAATGGACGGATGAAAATGGCACGGTCATCACTGCACCAATAAATTTCCAAGATTCGATTGTTGGAAATAATTATACCTACACATTTACAACAACCAACGCTATAGCGCCTTGTGAAAATGTAAGTGAAACATTGCTCATTGTAGTTGTAAACTGCGATTGTCCTCCATTGGAAATTTTGAGTCCAAATCCAATTTGTAATGATGCTGAAGGTTTTAACTTAAGTACCTTGGAGGTAAATGTGGCCGATGGTGATTGGTCTGTTGAAAATGGTCCTCAAGCTGTTTCATTAGCCGGAGGAACATTCTTTGACCCGACGGGTATTGCAGGAGGTATTTATGAGTTATGTTACACTCTTGATCCAGCACCGGGTGGAGCATGTTTGGCTCAGGATTGTGTTGATCTGGAAGTGGTAGAAAGTGTTTCTGTAACGCTAACTTCCAATGAGATTAATGTCTGTAATTCTAATGCACTAGGGGATGACACCACAGTAGAACTTGATGATTATCTTCCGGCTGGTGTATCTGGAGTTTGGACTGATGCTGCAGGAAATATTCTACTAGGCTCAGCCACTTTGATCGATTTTGAAGGAGGAAGTCCTAATTCATTTTCTACATATACATTTACAACAGATTTTGCAATAGCGCCCTGTACAGATGATTCGGATCAAATACAAATCAATATAATTGATTGTACTTGCCCGTTTGTTGATACTGACCCAGCTGGACCATTTTGTAATGATTCAGGTCAATTGGATTTAACAACAATTCTTGATAGTTCTAGCGAACCTGGAACTTGGGTGTTGTCTATGGGTAATCCGGAAACGTTAACTTTAATGAACGGATCAGAACTTGATTTTACTGGAGTGACGGCTGGAGATTATGAAGTATGTTACGTTTTGTCTACAGTCCCACCTGCCACTTGCCCTACAGAGTCTTGTGAGATAATAACCATAAATAATGCGCCTTTTGCCACAATCACTACTACAGCAAATGTTTGTAACGAAGCAGGTGGAAGTGGAGATACATTTATTGATTTCAATTCTTTAGTTACTGGTGGAGATACGTCAGGTTCATGGGATGATAGTGATAATTCTGGAGTAGATTTAAATGACTTAGCTAATGTAAGTTTTATAGGAGTTGATCAAAATAATTCTCCCTACACATTCACCTATACGACAAGTTCTGCAATGAGTCCATGTGTTGATCAAAGTTACGAGGTAGAAATATTTGTAACCAATTGTTTATGCCCTGATCCACAATTGTTACCCCAGGAGTTATGTATTACAGAAGGGTCGTACGATCTTGAAATGACAATCACCAATACGACTGTTTTAGGTACTTGGAGCGATGGCAATAACGATCCGATATCCTCTGTGATTGATTTGACTAGTTTCGGTGCCGGTAGTTACACGTACTTTTTTAACGTGACGAATGCTCCTATGGGATCGATATGTAATCCTTTTCCGGTCAATATAAATATTGCAGAGCCTGCAACTGCCGTTTTAGATTTAGGACCTCATAGTTTCTGTAATTTTGATGATCCGATTAATCCATTCCCTAATGAAGTTGATTTTGCAGATTTTATACTTTCTGGTGATACTAATGGTACATGGAGTGATGATGATAATTCAATGTTAAATCCAAACAACGGAGTTGTCAGTTTTGTAGATGTTGCATTTGGGTTTTATGATTTCACTTATACCGTTACTTCTGATACACCATGTGAGGATAATAGCTATACGATTACTATTGAAGTAGTAGATTGTAATGTTCCTCCTTGTCCAGATCCAGAATTGCAACCGCAATTATTGTGTTCGACAGAAGGTACATATGATCTTGATTTGACTATATCGAATACAACGGTTACTGGTACATGGGAAGACTCCAATAACCTTCCTATTTCTTCGATGATAGATGTCAGTGGATTATCCGCAGGAAACTATACATACTTCTTTAATGTGACAAATGCTCCAGCTGGTGCAATTTGTACTCCATATCCTGTCGAGATTGAAATTTCGGAGCCAGCGGTTGTACAACTAGAGTTAGGGCCTCATAATTATTGCAATTTTGTTGATTCGGGCAATCCATTCCCTAATGAGGTTGACTTTGCAGATTTTATACTTTCTGGTGATACTAATGGTACTTGGAGTGATGATGATAATACAATGTTAGACCCAAATGCGGGAGTTGTCAGTTTTGTTGGAGTGGCTCTTGGATCTTATAATTTTACCTATACAGTAGAATCAGATATACCATGTGAGAATATTAGTGAGATTTTAACTATCAACGTAGTAGATTGCACATTGCCTCCTTGTCCAGATCCTGAACTGCAATCTCAAGTCTTATGTAGTGTCGATGGTACATATGACCTTGATATGACCATTTTGAATACAGCTGTAGAAGGGACTTGGTCTGATGCAAACAATGTTACAATTTCGTCAATAATTGATTTAAGCGTGTTAGCTGCTGGAAATTACACATACTTCTTTAATGTGACCAATGCTCCAGCTGGTGCAATTTGTACTCCTTACCCAGTCGCTATTGAAATTTCGATTCCATCGACTGCTGTTTTGGATTTAGGGCCCCATAGCTTCTGTAATTTTATTGATCCTGCAAATCCGTATCCAAATGAAGTGAATTTTGCTTCTTTTATATTATCGGGTGATTCAAATGGAACGTGGGCTGATGATGATAATACCATGTTGGAGCCGAATAATGGATTGGTGAGTTTTGTTAATGTACCATTTGGTACGTATAATTTTACTTACACTGTTGTTTCGGATGTACCTTGCCCTGAAAATAGTTATGTAATCACAATTGTAGTAGAGGATTGTAATATTCCTCCTTGTCCAGATCCAGACTTACAGAATCCCGCTGTTGTTTGTAGTACAGATGGATCAGTTGATCTAAATACAACGATAGGTGATGTTGCGGTTACTGGTTTTTGGGCAGATGAAAATTTCAATCCTATTTCGAATGTTGTTGATATTACAAGTTTCGGTACAGGATTGTTTAATTACAATTATGTATTAGACCCTGCACCAATGATGGGATGTGATGCTTCATTTCCTTTAAGTTTAGATATTGTTGCTCCAAACTTCCCCGGAGTGGCGGATATGCCATTGCGGATTTGTGAAGATGATGTAGAATTGGTGCAATTGCCAACATTGCTACTTGATGATCCTTCGCCTGATGCTGGTGGAGTTTGGTTAAGTGACCCAGCCAATGTTTTTGCGGGAGATCCTTTTGATTCCAATGGAGCTACCTTCGATCCTAATGGCCAAGCCCCAGGGACATATCTCTTTAATTACGGATGGTCGAATAATCCTCCTTGTCCAGATGTGGCAACTCCAGTTACTATAATTATTGATCCTAATCCTACAGCTGACGCTGGAAATGGTGGAGTTTTGAATTGTTCAAATTCAGAAACTGGTGTAGTATTGGATGGAACCAACTCCTCGGGTTTTAATATTAGTTACTTGTGGAAGGAAGTCACCAATAATGTAAATATATTGGATCCTACGAATCCAGTAATTACAGTTACCGAACCTGGTGATTATGTTTTAGATATTACTGATGGAAATGGATGTATTGATTCTGATATGGCTAGTGTAACTTCTGACCCAGATTTACCTATTATGTCAGTTGGAAGTACAAGTCCTATATGTGTGGGTGACGCACCAGGTACTATCACCATATCTGGTGTTACTGGAGGCACAGAACCCTATTCTTACTCTATAGATAATGGAGCTACATGGGTTTCAGATTTGGTCTTTTCAAACCTGCCAGCTGGCAACTATGAAGTTTGGTTAGAAGATGCTAACGAGTGTCGATTTACAGCGACTGCGACCATTACTGAAGCAGGCGATCCTAATGTTCAAACTATTGAGAATGTAAATATTTCATTGGGTGATTCTTTAGATATTGGTTCGGTGACTCTAAACTTTGACTCTGCTGAAGTTTCAAATATGGTTTGGACTGCGGATGGTGAGGAAATATACAACGGACCGTATACCGAAAATTTAATGGTAACTCCACAAGCAAATGTCACGGAATACTGTGTTCTGATTACGGATCAAAGTGGATGTACGACGTTTGATTGTGTGGAAGTAAGGGCTCAACAGATTGTAAATGTTTATTTCGCTAACGTCATTTCTACAAATAGCGAAAATGGAAACGATAAGTTCTTTGCACAATCTCCAGATATTGTATCTGTCAATAAATTTTACATCTTTGATAGATGGGGTGAGAAAATTTATGGAATCGAAGGAGTCTTTGATCCAAGCGATCCAGATCAAAATGATATAGTATCATGGGATGGTTTGTTTAAAGGAGAAAGGGTAGCTCAAGGAGTATATGTATACATGGTCGAGCTCCTCTTAGAAGGGGAATCGGAGCCAGAATTATTTAAAGGCACGCTTACAGTCTTATATTAAGTAAGAATAATTTTTAAGAGCATCAAAAGGGAGATCCAATGGGTCTCCCTCTTGTGTTAATACGCTATCTTTAGAAGGGTTAATTGAAGGATTCGTGTCTTTTTTATGTTGGTTATGAATTTTACAAAATCTTACAATTGGTTTTTGACAATTTCGCTGCTTTTTTTGGCATTTATTAGCGGGATTACTCAGTCATGTTCAGTTCAGGGCCCAAGTAGTATTTTGGATGCAGATACTACTCAATTGACCATAGTTGTCGAAGGAGCCCTTAATCAAACTATTGGAGAAAATAATCAAGGCATTTGTGCAGTTCAATTAGAATTTGAACATGGATATGTTGCAGACTTGTTGGTTGAATTAATTTCTCCTAGTGGGCAAAGCGTGATTTTAATGGGTCCACCTACTACAAATTCATCTGCCACTCCCAACATCACTTGGGATGTGGATTTTTTACCTTGTGCATTTCCTATTTCTCCAGATCCTGGATTTAGTGGCAATTGGAACAATATTCAACCTTGGGCCATATTGTCGTCTTATAGTGGGAGCTATCATCCCTTTTTTGGATGTTTTGAGGATTTTAATGGTTCCGATGTAAATGGAAATTGGACTATCCGATTTATTGATGATTCTGCGATTGGAGAAGGTGTCTTACTTAATTTTTCCATAGTATTTTGTGATGGTAATGGCTTAGATTGCTCTATTTGTGATGCTATTGGAGGAGAGATTGACGAGGTCTCTTTGGCTTTTTGTGAACGTGATCCCAATTTAAGTTTTTCAATCCTTCCACAATACAATGGGCAAAGTCCAAATGCTGGAGAGTTTACAACAATGCACGCGATTGAAAATTCGGACGGCCAAGTTATTTCTATCAGTCCATTAGTTGATTTGACTAACAGTTTGCCCGGTAATTATAAGGTTAATGTTTTTAATATTTTAACCAATCAGCTTTTAGACCTTCCGCAAGTTGATTTTAGCTTTGGTCAAGATTCTATAGAGTCATTGTTTTTTAATGGTACGCTATGTGGAGCATTTGCTACAGGATGTACAAGTATAGAGGTGTTTGACGTGCCAGATACAACGTATTTGAATGAGGTGCTTTGTGAAGGAGAATCTTTTATTCTTGACAATCAAGTGTATACTGTAGAGGGAAGTTATATTGCTGCATTGACAAATGGCCAATGCGATTCAATTGTTCAATTAGATTTAGAAGTAATCGTTTTAGAAGCTCAGATTTATGAATCTCTTCTGCAAATTACTTGCGACGCACCTAGTTTGACATTAAGTTCAGAGGGCTCGATTATAGATGATGTAACCACATACCATTGGACAACAACTGATGGGTTGATAACCGGGCCAAATGGATTTCCCGATGTAGAGATTAGTGCTCCCGGGCAATATATACTTGAGTTAAGTGATCGAGGATGTTTAAGTAGAGATACTGTAATTGTTGAGGATTTAACTAGTCCTTCTATTATAGACATCGATCCAGCAATATTGAGTTGTACGCAAACGGTGGTTTCATTAGAGGCAATGTCTGACGACAACATTATAAGTTACTCTTGGGTAGGGCCTTTAGGAGAAGCTTTTGTTACGCAAGAAATAAACATTGATATTCCTGGTTGGTATTATTTGGAATCTACAAATGAATATGGCTGTGTCTCATTTGATAGTGTCGAAGTAATCGTAGATTACTTTTTGGATATTCCAACATTTAATACCGATACACTTACCTGTGATTCCATTTCAATTACTATTGAAACATCCATTGATAACCAAATGGACTATGCCTTTAATTGGACTAATGCTCAAGGATTTTCGAGTCAAATTGCCTCTCCGAGTGTTACTCAAGCGGGTACCTATATTTTGGACATAACAGGACCAAATGGATGCGTTGAAAGTCATATCGTCGATGTTGAAATTAATGTAGAAATCCCTCAAGTTTCGATTGAGCAAGATACAATTCGTTGCTTAGAACCTGAAGCCACGTTTGACTTGCAAGTAGAACCTGCCGATGTTATTACTTGGACTGACCCTTCCATTAGCGGCACTTCTTTTACAACAACAAACACGGGCTTTTATCCTTTTCAAATCGAAAGCT
>JAHDGJ010000007.1 GCA_020627705.1 Saprospiraceae bacterium | reverse complement strand
TAGGCTGTGCAGATGAGTCCGAACTAGAGATATTATGTACGGGAATCTGTCCTGGCGATCTGACGTTTAACTCTCAAGAAGAGATCGATAATTTTATTGGGTGTTCTATTATTGCTGGGGACGTCATTATTGATGATGATGGGAGTGGTAGTGTAATTACAGATTTGAGTCCTTTGAATACGATTGTGGAGATCGAAGGATTCTTGCACATACAGAATTGTTCTTCATTAATTGATCTAAATGGTTTGACAGAATTGGTAGAGGTAGGTGATGAGGTTTCGCTTCACACGAATATTAATTTGCAACAAATTAATGGATTAGGAAAATTGAAGACTTTAGGTAAGCAAAACACGACTGATATGAGTTTGGAGTTAGTAGATACGGGCTTAAGCAATTTGAATGATTTCGGAGGAGTAGAAAATCTAGAAGGAGGAGTATTTATAAATGCAAATTATTCTTTGAATGAAATAAGTGGTCTATCCGGGATAACAGAAATAAGCTGGATGTATGTTTGGGACAATCCTTTACTTACTAATATTGAAGATTTGGAAAATGTAAATTGGTCAAGCTGGAGTGGTCCACCACATACACAGGTAAGTTTAATTAACAACACTTCATTATCAGTCTGTGGCATTCCAACCTTTTGCGATTGGGCAGAGAATACCCCGGATCGAATTTTTTTAAATGGCAATGCCTTAGGTTGTGTTAGTAATGCTGAGTTGGAGGTCGTATGTACGGGAATCTGCCCAGACGATTTGATATTTAACTCTCAGGAGGAGATCGATGATTTCATTGGGTGTTCTATTATTGCCGGGGACGTAACAATTGATGATGATGGGAGTGGTAGTGTAATTACAGATTTGAGTCCTTTGAATACGATTGTGGAGATCGAAGGATTCTTGCACATACAGAATTGTTCTTCATTAATTGATCTAAATGGTTTGACAGAATTGGTAGAGGTAGGTGATGAGGTTTCGCTTCACACGAATATTAATTTGCAACAAATTAATGGATTAGGAAAATTGAAGACTTTAGGTAAGCAAAACACGACTGATATGAGTTTGGAGTTAGTAGATACGGGCTTAAGCAATTTGAATGATTTCGGAGGAGTAGAAAATCTAGAAGGAGGAGTATTTATAAATGCAAATTATTCTTTGAATGAAATAAGTGGTCTATCCGGGATAACAGAAATAAGCTGGATGTATGTTTGGGACAATCCTTTACTTACTAATATTGAAGATTTGGAAAATGTAAATTGGTCAAGCTGGAGTGGTCCACCACATACACAGGTAAGTTTAATTAACAACACTTCATTATCAGTCTGTGGCATTCCAACCTTTTGCGATTGGGTTCAGTATGAACCAGATAGAATAGAAATAAATAATAACGCATCAGGTTGTACTAACCTAACCGAGGTCCAACTCCAATGCGAAGACGCCATGCCCGTTATTGATGGAATGGTTGATGCTTGTGTAACCGTTTCTTCTTTTGATATTTCCACTGCGTCTGGAAACAATAATGAGTGGGTTTCAGTTACGGATGGATCTGGTAGTATTTTATGTAGCATCAATGCCAATGGCAATGATTTGGGCAGTACGCAATTTCAATTATTTCAATCGAGCATGGATCGGACGGCTGGCATTCCTTATATGAATAGGGATGTGAGCATCATCCCATCCATACAACCTTCCACACCAGTATCTGTGCGAATGTATTATACTGCGGATGAGTTTACAGCTTTGCAATTAGCGGATCCCTCGATCCTTGACATTGCCGATGTGGATTTTACCAAAACAGGTACTGCTTGTACAGGCGGATTTACAGGTCCAGGAGAATTTATCCCACAAACAAATAGTGGAAGCTATGGAAGTATGGGTGATGTATTTGTGCAAGGCGACGTCAACAGTTTTTCTACTTTCTTTGCCAATGGGCAAGACACACCTTTAAGCGGTACTGTTCCCATCGAATTGCTTTCCTTTTCGGCGCAAGCCAAAAACAAGCGTGTCCAATTCGATTGGATCAGCAGCTCAGAAATAAACAGCAGTCATTATGAAATACAACATTCCCGTAATCCCTTTGACTTCCAAGACGTAGGAAGTGTTGATGCCAACGGATTTAGCGAGCAAAACATTAGATACCAATTTGAGCATTCCAATCCCGCAGCTGGTAACAATTATTACAGATTGCGACTAATAGATGAGGATGGCTCTTTTAGCTATAGTGAAACAAGAAACGTAAGAATGAAAATAAATGAAGTCACGATTTATCCGAATCCTTCTCGAGATAAAATCTATATAAATGGCATCGAGCAGCAAGTAGATTATACCGTGTATGATAATCTAGGAAGGATTATGACGAGAGGGATGGTTCAAAAAGACGAACCGATAGATGTTTCGGATTTAGTCAATGGCTTGTACCAGTTGGTCATAAAAGAGAATGGAAGAATTCAAAATTTTAGTGTGGTCAAGATCTAAACTATGTTTTGCTTCGGCAGATCGCTATAAAACAACTTCAAAAATTCAATGGTTCCCAAGGGTTTGTTCGAAAGAGCAAGCCCTTTTTTTAACTCCTAACTCCTAACTCCGATCCCGAACCCCGCTATTACTTCTTTCGCTTCTGCTCCAACTCTTTGGCCTTATCAATGATCTCTAAGGTCTTATCCCAAAATTCCTGGAAAAACGGTTTAACTTTCTCAAAACCATCTTTGGCATATTCTGGAAAAGGTTCAACCAATTTATACGTACGGCTTTGTTGGATGGTCTCGTCCTCCAACAATCCGATTTGCGAAATCAACAAAACAGCAAAACTAAAGGCTGTGGCTAGGATTAGGGCCTTAAGAATGCCTCCTCCAATTTTGTTGATAATATTGACGTTAGCAAACTTAAACAAGCCTTCAATCTTTTTTCCAATAAAGCGAATGATCAACATGACCAGGAAGAAAGTGAGTACCAAACCAATCAAATAGACCAGTTGAGGGGAAAGATTGGGTAAGATTTTCTCCAAGAAATTAATAATGATGTACGAAAGTTTGAGCGCCACCAAAATGCCGACAACTATGGATATTACATCAAATAGCGTATCGATTAAACCTCTATTGAATCCGGTGTAAAAACCATAAGTAACCAACAAAACCAAAATTATATCTAAGATCATAGATGTCGTATATTTTGCAAAAATAACACTTCGCTTTCAACCGTTAAGTAAGATATTTGCAAGCAGAGAAAAGTTAAATATTGTTTAAAGCCAACGTAAGACTGTAAATATTACGTTTGAATAGAAGTTTCCCTAATGAGACTTGTTCTTTTTTCATAATTCTTAATAAAATACTCTAACTTACATTTCCATACGTGAACCTAATTCAAACATATATCAAACAAACCTTTACACTCCTGTTAATGACCTGTGCTGCAATGTCTTATGGTCAGAGCAACGATCAAGTGTTTATGATCGGAGAAAAAGAAAAGGTATATGAAGGCTTAGTGGGTGAATGCACGGATATTTTACTAGGCGTGTGTAATAATTCAATGGAGACAGCTTATGATAAGTGGTCCACCATGTTATATGATATCGAGAAATACGCCGAAAAATCTCAATTTGACATCAAAGGCATAAAAATTTGGATCAATGTATTTTGGAATCCAGACGGAACAGTCAAAAACATAATTTATTACCCTAAGCCCAATTCGAAAAACATGAATTTTGAGGACTTAACCATGTTTTTCAGTTCGTTTATAGCCGAATATCAGTTGGATCTAACCAATGCCACTTGTTTCTCACATTACGGAAGCGCATCATTTCCTACGTTTGCTAAAGGAATTCCTGCTCAGGAGAAATAGTGAAGAGATTTCTTGCTTTCTGCATATTAACCATCATGTTGAGCTCTTGTCAAGAGGATCTTATAGATGGTGTTTTCATTATTGACTTAAATCAGTCAGGCAACCTCACAGACATCTGCATTGTAAGTGAAGATGAAATTGTGGCTGTTGGTGGAGATCCTTGGAGTTTTTCTTTTTTGGCGTCATCATTGGATCAGGGGCAATCATGGGAGGTCGATTCGTTGACCAACAAATTAATGTTTGATATTGATGCCCAAAACGCTGAGTTATATACCGGAGGCATCGATGGTCAAATTCATCAAAGATCTGATGCGCAATGGGATTTTATTCGCACCACAGAATGGGGCTTTATAAGGGGCTTGCATGTACTTGATGATGGTAGCATCATTACCTTAGGAGGACACGCTTATCGATTGGGATTTATTAATAAGCTTTATCCAGATCAAACCATAGAACGCGTCTATACGGAGGACATCGAATTTTCTGATGTCGAGCAAACATCTTCGGGGCACTTAATTGCGTCGGCATATGGTAAATTGTTTTATTCGTTGGACGATGGAGACTCATGGAACCTCAGCAATGGAACAGGTGATTTTTTTAAAGATATAATTGTTGGAAACGAGCTTGTTTTTGCCGTTGGGAATAATGGACTTATTCTAAAGTCATCGGACGAAGGATTGACCTGGGACACCTCACGAAAACTTGGGTCTGTGGCACAATCAGATCGATTAGAAAAAGGAGCATTTGTCAATGATCAAGAAATATGGATTGTCGGTAAATCAGGATTGGTATTAAAATCGGTTGATGCTGGAGATTCTTGGTCACAAAGCAACATCGATACAAATTTAGATCTGACAGCAATCGCTGTTTCTGGTGCTAAAGTGTTTATTGGAGGAAATGAGGGATACTTTTGTTTCGTTCAATTATAGAAAGGCAATATTCAATATCTTATAGTTTAGTAATTTTTTTAATATGTAGTAATTTTGAGGAATAAGCTCAAGAATACGATTAGCTATGGCAGAGGTAAAATATACGGAAGATAATATACGCTCACTGGATTGGAAAGAACACATCCGAATGCGTCCAGGAATGTACATTGGTAAGCTTGGAGATGGTTCTTCAGAGGATGATGGCATATATATTTTGGTCAAGGAGGTGATTGATAATTCGATTGATGAATATGTAATGGGTCATGGTAAAAAAATCGAAATCAAAATACAGGATGGGGAAGTACACATAAGAGATTTCGGAAGAGGAATTCCTTTAGGAAAAGTTGTGGATTGTGTGTCTAAAATCAACACCGGAGGTAAGTACGACTCTAAGGCGTTTAAAAAATCCGTAGGACTAAACGGAGTGGGTACCAAAGCGGTGAATGCACTTTCGGATTATTTTAAGGTCGAAGCTTATAGAGATGGCAAGAGTAAGGCTGCAGAGTTTAATAGAGGAGAAATCCTAAAGGACGGCAAGCAAGTCAAAAGCAAAGAAGAAAATGGAACCTTGATGGTTTTTAAGCCGGACGCCAGCATATTTAAGAACTATAAATTTAGAAAGGACTTCATCGAAAACCGCTTGTGGAATTACGCGTACCTCAACGCAGGGCTTCGGCTAAATTTCAATGGCAATTCGATTTATTCTAAAAATGGATTGCTTGATTTACTTACCAGGAAAACAGATCCTGAAAAACTTCGGTATCCAATAATTCATTTAAAAGGAGATGATATTGAGGTTGCCCTCTCGCACGGGGAACAATATGGTGAAGAATATTATTCGTTTGTCAATGGCCAAAATACCACAATGGGCGGGACGCATCTACAATCGTTTAGGGAGGCTATAGTAAAAACGGTAAGAGAGCATTTCAACAAAAATTATGATGCACGTGACATTCAAACCTCGATCATAGGTGCTATTTCTGTACGGGTTGAAGAGCCCGTTTTCGAATCTCAAACTAAGACAAAATTGGGATCGGTCAATATGGGACCCAAAGGACCCACGGTTCGAAGCTTTATAGTTGATTTTGTAAAAAAAGAGTTGGATAACTTCTTGCACAAAAACAAAGAAGTTGCAGAGTCGATTCAAAAGAAAATTGTTCAGTCAGAGAGAGAGCGAAAGGATATTGCTGGCATCAAAAAATTGGCCAACGAAAGGGCCAAAAAAGCCAATCTTCACAACAAAAAATTAAGAGATTGTAGAGTCCACCTAACGGACAAAAGAGGCTCAGACATGGAAGAAAAATTGGCTTCGTCTATATTTATCACGGAGGGAGATTCTGCCTCTGGTAGTATAACAAAGGCGAGGAATGTTCGGACCCAAGCGGTTTTCAGTCTCCGAGGTAAGCCGTTAAATTGTTTTGGTATGACCAAAAAAGTAGTTTACCAAAACGAAGAACTTAATCTTTTGCAGCACGCTTTAGATATCGAAGACGGTATAGACAACCTCAGATTTAATAATGTAATTATTGCAACGGATGCAGATGTGGATGGCATGCACATCAGATTGTTGCTGCTCACTTTCTTTTTACAATTTTTTCCAGATTTAGTTAGGCAGGGGCATTTATACATATTGGACACCCCATTGTTTAGAGTACGGGATAAAAACAAAACCTTTTATTGTTACAGCGAAAAAGAAAAACAAGATGCCATTGCTCAGCTTCGGGGCAAACCAGAAATAACTCGATTTAAAGGATTAGGAGAAATCTCACCTAATGAGTTTGAAGATTTTATTGGCAAGAACATAAAGTTGGATCAGGTGGTTTTGGGAGATAAGGTAAAAATAGAAGAGTTGCTAAATTATTACATGGGCAAAAATACCCCTGAACGTCAAGTTTTCATTATCGATAATCTCAAAGTCGAAATTGACGAATTAGAAGAACTAAATAAATCTGTTATTGATTTAGAAGAGTCTGTGGAGGAGCATCTGGACGAAGAGGTAGAAGTCTAAGTAAACCTCCTTTTATTTCTGTTTTGAGTGTTTTCGCACCTTGCCTCCTTCCTTTTTAGGCATGATTAGAGACAAATTGTCAGAGTAATGTAGCGATACATGACGAAACCATCCCAATATTCCCAGTATTTGGCAATGGTCTAAATATTGATCTCTACAGGACAGGAATGATCAACAATAGATCAAGAAATCCAAATGATATGTTTGAAAATATGATTTTTGCGGAAAATGAGGATGAAAACGAAATGCTCCCAATGTTTTCGGTAACTGATGAAGATGAGGAGTCGGTAAATAAAGAAAAGTATTCCGAAACACTTCCTTTGCTGGCCCTGAAGAATACAGTGCTTTTTCCTGGTGTGGTGATCCCAATTACAGTGGGAAGAGATAAATCTATCAAAGCGGTAAAAAGAGCGAATCGACTCAATAAAACAATTGCAGTAATCTCTCAAAAGGAAGTCAATACAGAAGATCCAAAAATGGAAGATTTGTATCCAATTGGTACCATAGCTCGGATTTTGAAACTATTGAAAATGCCTGATGGCAGCACCACTGTTATCCTTCAAGGAAGATCAAGATTTCAATTGTTGGGACTTTCTCAAGAAGATCCATTTTTGATCGCTCGAATTAAGCCGTTTAAAGATGTTGTTCCTAAATCCAATTTGGAGTTTAATGCGATGATTTCTTCCGTCAAGGATATGGCAAAAAAGATTATCGAACTTTCTCCTCAGATTCCGTCCGAATCGGTTGTCATGTTACAAAACATCAACAACAAGGGATTTTTAATAAATTTTATTGCATCTAATCTAAATATTGATGTTTCCAAAAAACAACATTTATTAGAAAATAACGACCCCTTGGATAAGGTCAAAAGTATCATGGGGAGTATGGATAAGGAGCTTCAAATGCTGGAGCTAAAAAGTCAAATAGAACGCAAGGTTCGTGGAGATATAGAACGTCAGCAAAGAGATTATTTTTTGAATCAGCAATTAAAAACGATTCAAGAAGAGCTCGGACAAAATCCACAGCAAGAGGATTTGTTGAAATTGGCGGAACGCGCGAAAGAGAAAAAGTGGAGCCCTGAAGTCGCCAAGGCCTTTGAAAAAGATCTGACTCGCGCAAAAAGGATGAATCCTCAAGTAGCAGAATACAGTGTTATTCTAAATTATCTGGAGCTGATGCTTGATTTGCCTTGGGAAGAATATACCGAGGATAACTTTGATCTGAAAAAGGTGAAAAAAGTTTTAGATCAAGACCATCATGGATTGGAGGATGTCAAAGACCGAATAATCGAGCATTTGGCAGTGCTAAAGTTGAAGGGCGATATGAAAGCCCCAATCATTTGTTTGGTAGGTCCCCCTGGTGTCGGGAAAACCAGTTTGGGTAGATCCATCTCGAATGCACTCGGCAGGAAATTTATCAGAATGTCCTTGGGAGGATTGCACGACGAAAGCGAGGTGCGCGGACACCGTAAAACATATATTGGAGCAATGCCCGGTCGAATTATTCAATCCATTAAAAAGGCCAAATCTTCGAATCCTGTGTTTATTTTGGATGAAATTGACAAAATAGGGAAGGATTTTAGAGGAGACCCTTCCTCTGCCTTGTTGGAGGTGTTAGATCCAGAGCAAAATTCCACCTTTCATGACAATTACCTCGAGCATGATTATGACTTATCCAAAGTCTTATTTATCGCCACTGCAAATTCATTAAGTACCATTCAGCCTGCATTATTGGACCGAATGGAGATCATACAAATTAGTGGATATTCTACCGAAGAGAAAGTGGAGATTGCAAAAAAGCATTTGATTCCAAAACAAAGAAAGGATCATGGGATTAAAGCAAACCAGGTAAAATTGAGCAATCCGATTATTACAAAAGTGATTCGTGAATATACCAGAGAGTCCGGTGTTAGAGGTTTAGATAGACAAATTGCTGGTTTAATGAGAGGAGTGGCCAAACGCGTGGCAATGGAAGAGGAGTATAACGTATCTGTTCAGGCAGATGAGGTAAAAACTTACTTGGGCCCAGCAAAATTTTCGAAAGATAAATTGGCACAAATAAATACACCCGGCGTTGCCGTAGGCTTGGCTTGGACTAGGGTAGGTGGTGATATCTTGTTTATTGAAGCAAGTTTGAGCAAGGGCAAAGGTAAGCTCACCTTGACAGGAAATCTGGGAGATGTAATGAAAGAATCAGCAACCACAGCATTAAGTTACCTCAAATCGAATGCGGAAAAATTTGGTATAGAAACAGATCGGTTTGCCAATACAGACATCCACATCCATGTACCTGAAGGGGCAATCCCTAAAGATGGTCCGAGTGCAGGAATTACCATGTTGAGTGCTTTAGTCTCCGTTTTTACGGGTAAAAAAATAAAACCCTTGGCTATGACAGGTGAAATAACACTTCGTGGAAAGGTATTGCCAGTAGGGGGGATCAAAGAGAAAATTTTGGCGGCTAAAAGAGCAGGGCTAAAAAAGGTAATGATGTGTGAGGAAAACAGAAAACATGTGGAAGAGATAAATCAAAATTACCTTAAAGGATTACAGTTTATCTATGTCGAACAGATGGAACAGGTCATAAAGCATGCTATTGGAATATAATAGCAGTTAATTGTATGTTAAACCATTTGTTTCGTTCCTTTGTATTACTCTAGAGACGTTATTTATACGTCTCTACTAAGGCATGACTAAGAAATATTATCTCATATTATTGTTGATCTTTTGTATTTCTGCCCTAAACGCGCAGGAAAAGGAGATGGAGCAAATGAAGGCCGTTCAATTTTCGGGAATGGTCGTTACGGAAGGAGCAAGTGGTGAACCCGAGCCCTTGGCCTATACTAGTATTGCAATAAAAGGTACTAGTCGAGGGACAGTATCAGATGTGTTTGGCTTCTTTTCTTTTGTGGCTTTATCTGGAGATACCATAGTTTTTTCGAGAATAGGGTACCGCACAGTAGAGAAAGTAATTCCAGATTCTTTACAGATTGATCGGTATTCATGGCAACAAATTATGACAACCAATGATTATCTCTTGCCCGAAGCGGTAATCCTACCTTGGCCAAGCAGAGAGCATTTTAAATATGATTTTTTGGCGATAGACATTAGTAATGAGTTACGAGCTAAAGCAGATGAAAATCTTGCTCAAAGCGTCTTGGAAGAATTGCGATATACCGTCCCCGTCGACGGGACCGAAACCTATTCTTTGGAGTTAGAAAAACAACAAGAAGAATATTATTCTGCCGGTCAATTTAAACCACAGAAAATCTTTAGTCCAGTAGCTTGGAAGCAATTTATTGAAGCTTGGCGAAGGGGTGATTTTAAAAAGAAGAAGAAAAAGAAAAACTAAGTTTTTTCTTTCTTACAGTTTCCCTATTCCACCCACTTATCTAGATTTGGGCAAAAGCCATAAAGTTTATCCACTTTGATAAAAGTATCCTCATATTTCTTCTCTAGCCAAGTGGACAGGTATTCGTTTTTCTTGCTCTCTTTGGCAAATGTTTGAATCCGATCGTAATCTTGATCTAAACTAGCTACATGCGGCCTGGTGCGTGATTGTAATTGAATCAATCGGTAAAAGGTCTCACCAGTTGGCATCAACATTTCTAAAGGCTCGCTTATACCACCTACCTCTAATTCTTCGATAGCAAAAAATACTTCTGGAGTTAATTCTCCGGTTTCAAAAAAGTTGTTTCCTTTTGCTTGATTCTTAAGTTTTCCATTGTTCGAATAGCTCGGGGCATCTTCTAAAGAATATTTTTTTACTGCGTATTCAAATTTCATAGAATCGGCAAGGATGAGCGTCCTTATGCTGTCTGCCAGATTTTTAGAAAGTTCTATGTCATCGTAAGTGATGTTGGGTTTGATCAGTATATGTCTTGTTTTTACGTAATTACCCCTTCTTTTTAATCCTTGAATTATATGAAATCCAAATTGAGATTCTACTGCATCAGAGATTTCCATTTCATCCAAATCAAAAGCAACGGCCTCAAATTCTGGAGCAAAAATTCCTCTTTTAGCAAATCCCAAATCTCCTCCATTTTGAGCCGAACCTGGATCGTCAGAGTGCGCCTTTGCCAACTCTGCAAAATCAGCCCCATTGTTTAGTTGCTCTAAGAGTTCGTTTACTTTATCTAATGCTTTTTGGCGCTCAACTGCATTTACTTTTGGTTCGAAAATGATTTCTCCTACTTCTACTTCCGCATTTAAATAAGGCAAACTATCCACAGGTAGGCTGGCATAAAAATCTTTCACTTCCTCCGGGGTAATGTTTACTTTGCTTATCAATGCACCCTGCATCCTTTCGGCCAGTATTTGTTGTTTCTGATCATCACGCATTCTATTTTTCATCTCATCAACTGTCGCGCCGTAATATTCACTGAAGAAGGCCTCATCTCCATTCATTTGTCTTAGAATACTCTCGAATCTAAAATCTAATTGAGCTTCTACCTCTGCATCGGATACAATAAGACTGTCGAGTTTTGCTTGATACACCATTATTTTTTGTGCGATCAATCCTTCCAAAATTTGGCATTTATCTTCGTCCTTAATTTCCTGCCCACTTTGTAAAATGTATGCGTATTGATTCTCTACATCGGACAAAAGGATAAATTCACCACCAACTTTGGTAACTACCTTATCTAATATTTGAGGTTGTGCCGTTGCCAAAGCCGCGACACATATAAACAGTGCTGTATAAATGGATTTCATTCTAATTGAGATAAGATTTAAATTTTTGATCTTCCAATTCTTTTTGATACAAATTCTTTTTATGCTCTTTGAGTATTTCGTTTGACCGCTCAAGTAAAATCAATTCTTTGATTTTAGCTCTAGAGGTCTCATCTAAAGTATTTGATGCCGTTTTTTTATCACTTAAGTATAAAAAGTACTCAAATTGATCTTTGCTTCGTTGCAAATATTTTTTCTCTTTGAGAACGTTTGTTTTTAATAATTCCGCAGGTAAAAATTGTTTAAGTTCTGTTAAACTCATCCATTTTTCATCTAACTGACAAATTTCCGCGAAATTACTACAATACATCGTTAAAGAGGACCATTCTTTTTTTTCCCATAGCAAATCAACCTTTTCGAGATCAGAAACGGAAGATTTAAATTTGGCAAAGCGCAAATTGTAGTATTCCACTTCTTCCGAAAAATCAAGTTCATTTTTTTCAATAAAACTTAAAATGTCGGTTTCCGAGATTGAGGTATTGAGTTTTTTTTCTATTAACCCTTTGTCGTATTCACCTAAGATTAATTCATTTTCATAGGACTTAACAAAAGGTTTGATTGTTGAAAGGTCTATTTCTTTTTTTGCATCTGCCAAAATTATGGTTTCCCTAAGCCATTCTTCTACCAGTTGATTAATGTACCTGACAGAATCTTCGGCGCTCAAACTTGGAATTTTATGCGAAATATCAGAAAGAAATAAATCCTCTCCATCGTAAGAAGCCAACTTTACCTTGGACGAAGTATTTTCTTTACATGCAAAAAGAAAAAGAATGACAATTGGGAAAAATCTCAACAAATTTTATTTGATCAAGGATTTAAAAACCTCTTCATTTATCTGGACAGTATATTTTGATTTCAAATCACTTATCCAAGATTTTTCTAAAGAGTCTTGATAATCCGAAATCACATAGCCCCGCGCATCAGATAATTGTTTTTGTCCTGCTGGTAAAATCTCCATTATTTTAAATACAGTTGTTTTACCCATTTTGACATCTGCACTCGGTCGAGTCATCTCTCCAATTTTCCATTTTCTAATATCCTTTAGGCGGTCATCGCTTTTGTCAATAACCAACTCTTTAGACCCAATTTTTAGCTTGTCGTCTTTAAATTTTTCTTGAACCTCTGGAATCGATTTCTTCTTCAACAGTTTAAAAACCTTTTTCATTTTTTTGGCTTCAGTAACATTGAAATCGTATTGCGTGACTCGAGCTCTTTCGTTCCATTTATACTTTTCTTTGTTCTGATTGTAATAGTTTTTTAAACCCAGTGTATCCGAGGAGGCTTTGCTCCACACTTCTCTTTCTGTGGCTTCAAATAAAAGAATCCCTTCTCTGTATTCTCGCATCAATGCTTTAAACTCTGGGTATTTGTTTTCAAGGTTTGATTCTTCGTACTGTATTGCTGCATCGGTTACAAATTGATCATAAAGTTCGTCCGCAGCTTTGTTAGGATCAGTCGTTTTATTATACCTTAATCTAGCCTTTGAAGATCTTTTGCAATAGGCAGCAAATTCTCTTACTGTAGCTCGCTGGTTATTCTTAAAGGAAAACAACTCCATATCTGGCAACTCAGGAATTTCCCATTGAAAATTGAAGAATTCTTTGTCTAGGGTACTTTTAAATTGCCCAAGGGCATTTCTGTTTTCTGTAAAGGCGCCTTCTTCTTTAATTTGTTCGATTAAAGCTTTTCTGGCAATATCAAATCTACTGGATTTAGATACCACTCTTTTTAATTGTTTTTTGGCCTTCGAAAAATCGGTCAAATCTTTTTTACTTATTCTTCTTATGATATGATAGCCCACCGCAGTTTCAATCGGTGCTGCAATAGCATTATCAACCTCGAGACCAAAAGCTGCCTCTTCAAAGCTCTTTTCATATCTATTAATTCCGAAAAAGCCCAAATATCCACCTCTCGTTTTTGTCTTTAAATCTTCAGAATGCTCTTTGCATACTTTTTCAAAATCTGCCCCTAGTTTGAGGGCATTGTAAAGACTGTCCACTTTCTTTTTAGCACCCGGCACCTCTTGGCCTTTATATTTCTTACGGATTAGAATATGACTTATTTCCATTTCACCTCTTGCAGGTCTACGTTCGGTCAATTTTGCAATATGGTAACCATAAGGTGATTTTACTGGCGCACTTACTTCTCCTACTTTCAAACCATACACGCTCGATTCGAAGTCATAGAACCCTTGAGGAAGCATCGAGGTAATGTATCCAATATCGCCACCATTTACTGAAGATTGTTTGTCATCAGAAAATTGTTTGGCCACATCTTCAAATTTTAAACCACCAGCAAGTGCTTTTTCAATTTTTTGAAGTTTCCCTTGTACCTCTTTTTGTCTGACCAAATTGTCTTTGTCGGAAGCAGCAATTAGGATGTGCGAGATTCTTAGATCTTCTTTTTTTCTTTCAAAAACTTCTTTGATCAAATTGTCCGAAACTTCATTATCCACTAAGTAAGCATTGGACAGTTGCTTTCTATACCCATCAAGTTCTTTTTGAAGCGTTTTAATGGTATCCAATTTCATTTCACGAGCGCGTTGGACCTTTAATTTAAAATTGACATACAGATCAAGGTACTCTTGCACACTCTTTTCGGAGTAATCTGCATTTTTTCCGTTGTTTTTGTTGTAGATATAGTCAAATTCAGACAAGGATACAGGAGTACCTTCCACAGTAAATAAAACCGGGTCATCTTGAGCTATCAATGTGTTTAAAAAAAATACAGAAAGGAAAATTAATAAACTGTTTCTCATAAGTTGTGGCGTTCTACCAATTCTAAAATACTGCGAAGATAAGGGAGACTTAATTATTATTCTCTTAATAATACACGCTTTACTCTAGGTGAAATATTACATAATATCTCGTAAGGTATTGAATTACATGCTTTTGCCAAATCTTCTATTTCAAGTTCTTCATTAAAGACGACGACTTCGTCGCCTATGTTTACATTTTGTACGTGATCAATGTTGATCATAGTTAAATCCATACAAACATTTCCGACAATAGGAGCCTTAGTATTTTGGATGAGGACCTCAAATTTATTGATGCCCGCTAGTCTGGGCAAACCATCTGCATAACCAATAGGCAAGGTAGCAATACGGGTTTTTTGTGTGGTTTTAAACCTTCGATTGTAACTAATTGATGCCTCACTATCCAATTCTTTTATTTGGATCACTTTTGTTTTTAGTGCATGTACTTTTTGTAAGTCTGGTTTTTTAGGGCCAGGATGGATCCCGTATAGTCCTAAACCCAATCGCACCATGTCAAATTGATATTCTGGAAATCTCGGAATACCTGTGGTATTCAACACATGCTTTTTACATCCCAAACCATGCATTTCAAGGGTTTGATACATATCCAAAAATTTTTCAATTTGTTGATGTGTAAATGCGTCTTCCGAAGGGTCTTCACTGGCACTTAAATGCGTAAATGCTGACTTCAAACCAAGTGAAGAGTTTTTTAATCCACTAATAACTTCTTCGATTTCTCGGGCTTCAATGCCCAAACGATTTAGCCCTGTATTAATATTTAGATGGACATCAATGGTTTTTTTAAGTTCATCAGCAAGGGATAGAATTGATTTTAATTGATCCAGTCCATAAACTATAGGTTCTAGCTCATACTCAAACCATGCCTCTTGGGCAGTGCTTTGCGGATTGAGAATAACAATAGGTATTGTAATTCCACCTTGTCTCAGTATTATGGCTTCTTCAGAGAATGCTACAGCAAGGCTTTGTATTCCTGTTTGAATTAGAGCTTGTGCAATTTCAATGCTCCCACTTCCGTAGGCTCCGGCCTTAATTATCCCTAAGATTTCTGTTTCTTCTTTTAAGAGAGATTTATAACTTCTTACATTATGTTGAAGAGCCGACAAGTTGATTTGTAAACAAGTATCATGTAGATAGGAAACTAGGAAATCGGAAATGCTTTCCATTTTGTTTTTTCGAGACCCTTTGATTAAAAATGCTGTGTTGCTGTATTCTTTGTTTTTCAAATGTTCGAGCAAATCATCTTTCGAATGAAATAAACATTTTGATCTATGTTGGATGTAAGAGAACAAAGTTTGTCCAATAATGAGTACTTCATCAATATAATGTTCGTTAAGTATCGCACTACTTAGTGCATATTCTTTTGGTTTGAATTCGTCTAATAGGTCAAATTCACTTAGAATTAAAACACGCTTTCGGGTACCGCTTTGTTGGGCAAAAAAATCAAGGGCAAGTCGAAGCGAATCGTTGTCTACAGTGTAGGCGTCATTGATGATCAAATTCCCATTTTTCCCTTTTTCGATTTCTAGGCGCATTTCACTCGAGCCCAGTCCTTTGAGGATTTGGTCCAAGTCATCAATTTCAAAACCCCATGTTTCACAAGCCAGTTTGATCAGTGATTTGTTTTGTTGAAAAATTCCCTCAGAAAGGGTTGGGTAGACTTTTTGATCAGAAAAGTGGATAAAATCTAACAATTCGCTTGCTTCGACCTCGATAAGCGAAGCAAGTTTTTGAGGTGCTATAATGGATTTGCAGTCTTTGAAAAGGATAAGTTTTTCTTTTAATTTTTGACTTTTGCTTTCAAAATAATAATCATGTGCTTTGCCAAAACTGGTCAAAATCCCGAAATCGGGTTTTATAATCTCATGGAGTTTTAGCATTTCCGTAGGTTTAGAAATGCCAGCTTCTATAATGGCAATCTCGTGATGTTTTTGAATCTGTAAGACAGAGAGACTGACGCCAATTTGAGAATTAAAACTATTGGGAGATTTTACTACCGCATAGTTTGATTTTAAAACATCATATAGCCCATCTTTTATGATTGTTTTGCCATAACTGCCTGTAATACCGATCACTTTGGCCTTAATAGTTTGTCGATGCTTTTTAGCTAAAAGCTGTAATGCATCCAAGGTGTGTTCTACATAATAATAGTTGGCATTTTCTAAAGGCGATACCTTCTTTGATACGACAAAATTCCGCACTCCTTTTTCATAAGCCTCGTCAAGGTAATTGTGACCATCATCTTTTGGTGTTGTAAAAGCGAAGAAAAGACTTTTGGGACCAAAAATTATTTTCCTGGAATCAAAAGAAACATTGGATACCTCGCTTTCGAATAAATTCTTGTTCAGGAGTTGGGCACCTAATTGTTCAAGAATTTCTTCACTCGATAGCTTCATGACAACAAATCTTTACCAATGTCTTTTCTATAATACTTTCCTTCAAAAGCCACCTTTTTTGCAAGATCAAAGGATTTGGAAGTGGCTTCTTCGATAGAATCCCCTAAGGAAGTGATGGCTAAAACTCTTCCTCCATTTGTAAGCAATTGACCGTCCTGAATTTTTGTTCCTGCGTGGAAAAGGATCGAATCGCCCGATTTAGCTAATTGAATGGCTTTGCCTTTTTGGTATGCCTCGGGATAACCACCAGAAACCAACATCACCGTGGCAGCTGTTTGAGGGTCAAGGGCAATGGTGCACTGGTCAAGCTCTTTATTGGCACATTTCGTGAAAAGCTCCACTAAGTCATTTTTTAATCTAGGTAAAATTACTTCTGTTTCAGGATCTCCCAATCTGCAATTGTATTCGATAACATAAGGTTCGCCATCTTGCTCAATGAGGCCAAAAAATACAAAGCCTTGGTATTCCATTTGACGGGTATTTATCCCAGTGATCGTTGGTTCAATAATTCTACGTATGACTTTATCCCACATTTTTTGATCAACAAAGGGCACTGGAGATATTGCCCCCATGCCACCTGTATTCAAGCCAGTATCTCCTTCCCCAATGCGCTTATAATCCTTGGCTTCAGGCAAAATGACATAGTTTTTACCATCCGTTAGGGCAAAAACCGAAAATTCTAAGCCTTTTAAAAATTCTTCAATAACCACCTCATTGGATGCTGCACCAAACTTGCCATGGAGCATTTCTGCTAAAGAGGCTTGTGCTTCTTCAAGACTATCCAATATAAGTACGCCCTTTCCAGCCGCAAGGCCATCTGCTTTTAACACATAAGGAGGGGTCATAGTACTTAAGAATTCCTTGCCTTTGTCCAACGTTTCCAAAGAGAATGTACCATATTTTGCCGTTGGAATGTCAAATTCTATCATAAACTCTTTTGCATAGGCTTTGCTCCCTTCCAGTTTGGCTGCTTCCTTACTAGGTCCAATAAAAAGCAAGTCTTTTAATACAGCATCAGCTTTGAATCGATCAAAAATCCCATCTACCAAAGGTGCCTCAGGTCCTACCACTACCATTTTAATGGTGTTATTAAGACAAAATGATCTGATTTCATCCAAATTGCCGAGATCGAGGCTGACGTTTTCTCCGAGTGCATGGGTTCCTGCATTGCCTGGGCTAATAAAAACGGATGTACAAAGTTTGCTTTGTTTGAGTTTCCATACCAAGGCATTTTCTCTACCTCCTCCGCCGATCAGTAAAATGTTCATTTGATAGAATTAAGCAGCTAAAATAAAGCCTTTACGCCTAGAATACCTATAAAAATAGCAACACTATATATTAAGAATTATTTTAATATGAATTATATCATACTTATCTTTGACCGTTAAACTTTATCTATTGTTTGCTTATATCAAAGGAGAAATTACGTTTAAGTCGCCGACCTATATTCATTTAGAAACAGGGGGAATTGGGTATTTAATAAACATCAGTTTAAATACCTATGCAGCCTTGGAAGGTGTGGATAGGATTAAACTTTTTACCCATTTGCAAGTAAAGGAAGACAGTCATACGCTGTTTGGATTTGCAAGTGAAAAGGAAAAAAAGATGTTTTTGCACCTAATTTCTGTCAGTGGAATAGGGGCTAACACGGCAAGACTCATATTAAGTTCGATGACAGGAGATGAGGTGCGTGACAGTATAGTAAATGAAGACGTCTCAAGGTTTAGTGCCGTTAAAGGTATAGGAGCTAAGACGGCTCAACGAGTGATACTAGATTTGAAGGATAAGGTGATTAAGATGTATGGGAAGGATAAGGATTTAATTTTGACGCAAAAAGTGCCAAATTCTATACGCCAAGAAGCTATTTCAGCGTTACAATCACTGGGCTTCCAGAAAAATTTGGTTTCTAAGCGAGTGGATCAAGTGTTATCTGAGGAAGATGACCTTGTACAAGTTGAAATGTTGATCAAAAAAGTATTAAAACTTTTGTCCTAAACCAGTAAAAATTAAGCTTGGAAGTATATACTTCATTGCTTAGAAACTCGTTTTTAGTAGGTGTTAAATTGCTTCAGTGCAGATATTTATGAAGATTAGACAATTTATTTTAGTTGTCGTCTGTAGTTTGTTTATAAGTTATTGTTTTGGTTTCACAGGTGGATACAACCTAGTGGACGAAATACATGTGCATTCTTTGGTGACTTTGGATACTATTCCAGGCCAAGACCGTTACAACGACTTTATCACAGATGATCGATACAATCCATTCGATTTACAGACGAAAGAAGTTACTCAAGAAGTAGAATATGATCCAGTTTCTGGTAATTACTTCATCGTAGAGAAGATTGGAGACGAGTATTTCCGGAGTCCAAGCTATATGACCTTTGAGGAGTATTTGGAGTGGAAAGCGAAAAAAGATGAGATGGCTTATTTCGGTGGCTTGGCTGGGATTACCACTGGACAAAAGAGTGACTCCGGCAAGGTGGATCCCATGTCCAAAATTGCATTAGACAAGGCTCTTTTAGATCGAATGTTTGGTGGCAACGAGATCACTATCGAACCCCAAGGAAACATAGACCTAACATTTGGCTTCGATTATATATACCAAGATGGAGCAAATATTCCTTTAAGATCTGCAAGACAAGGCCCTCTGCCTGATTTTGACATGAACATTCAGATCAATGTGGATGGTAAGATAGGCGAGAAATTGAATTTAGGATTCAATTATGATACGGGTGCCTCTTTTGATTTTGATAGAAAAATAAAATTGGAGTATGATACCGAGGTGTTTTCTGAGGACGATATTGTGAAGAAAATAGAAGCAGGTAATGTAAGTCTTCCGTTAAGAAGTAACCTTATCCAAGGAGCTCAAAGTTTGTTTGGGTTAAAAACAGAGCTGCAGTTTGGTCGTTTGCGTTTGACCGGATTATTATCGCAACAAAGATCCAATCAAGAGTCACTCAAAATTGAAGGTGGTGCATTAAAACAAGAGTTTAATGTGACGCCTACAGAATACGACGAAAATCGACACTTCTTCCTCTCGTATTATCATAGAAATCGATTTGAGGAGTCCATGCAATCTATTCCGTACATCAACAGTGTGATGAACATTGTCAATGTAGAGGTTTGGGTAAGTAATTACAGAAACGATAATCCTTCCGAAAGTCGTCAAATTGCGGCCTTATCCGATTTAGGGACAACAGACGAAGACTTGTTTCACAACATGAACAATCCAGGGATTGGGACAGTACCTACAAATCGAAGAGACGAGCTCAACAATATCCTTCCAGATAATGAGATCAGTAATCTTTACAGCACCTTGCAAGTTGATAATGACACACGATTGGTAAACAATGTGCCTTCCAATCTGAAGTCAGCCTATAACATGCAAGAGACCCGTGATTTCGAAATCTTTAGAGGAAGAAAACTTTCACCAAGTGAATTTACTTTTCATCCTCAACTTGGGTTTATTTCCTTAAACATTAGATTAAGGTCAGATCAAGTACTGGCTGTGGCCTACGAATACACCTATACCTATTGTGATGACGAGGTATTTAAGGTGGGAGAGCCCACAGATGCAGGGGCTTCGAGTAGTGTGACACAAAATGGCTTTGATGAAGAAGAAATCGATGTAGAACCAGAAAAAGTTATTTATACCAAACTGCTAAAGTCTTCGAATCAGAGGGTTTCGTTGCCGTCATGGGATTTGATGATGAAAAACGTTTACCCCATTGGTACCTCTGGGATGAATCAGGAAGATTTTAAGTTTGATATCTTTTTTGAAGACAACTCTGATGGGTCTTTAAAGCGATTTTTACCAGAGCCCGGATTTGAAAGACAGCCTCTTTTAAATGTATTCAACCTAGATCGACTCAACGCAAGTTTAGACCCCCAACCAGATGGTATATTCGATTATGTCGAAGGATTAACTATTAACACTAGAACAGGAAGCGTTTATTTTCCTGTATTGGAGCCTTTTGGCAGCTCGCTCGAAAATATTTTAGGCCCTGCGGCTGCGGCATACCAATTTCAGGAAATCTATGATACCACAAAGGTCATTGCTGAGCAAACACTTGAGCGCAACCTTTTTGTCATGAAGGGAGAATACAAGTCAAGTGTGAGTTCGGAAATCTCTTTGGGAAGTTGGAATTTACCGCAAGGATCCGTCAAAGTAACCGCAGGTAGTGCCCAATTAATAGAAGGGGTAGACTACGAAGTGGATTACGGTATTGGGCGATTGAGGATAATTAATCCGTCCTATTTGCAGTCTGGAACGCCTATAAATGTCACCTTTGAGGACAATTCTTTGTTTAGTCTCCAGCAAAAAAATATGATTGGTTTGAGGGCGGATTATACCTTCAGCGAAAATCTCAACATTGGAGCCACTTACTTAAAACTTAAAGAAAGACCCTTTACCCAAAAGGTAAACTTAGGGGAAGACCCCATAAATAACAGAGTATTTGGTTTGGACTTTACCTATGGTGCCGAAGCGGATTGGGTTACCAAAGCCGTAGACAAACTGCCCTTTTATTCGACCAAAGAAAAGTCAAACATCAACTTCACAGCAGAAGTAGCGGCTATAAAACCAGGGCATGCTCGCGGGATTAATTTGGATGGAGACGGTCAGCCACGTGGAGGGGTGATCAGTATAGACGACTTTGAAGGGGCAGGTAGTCCTATTCCTTTGGCGACGCAACCAAACCAATGGATTTTGGCGTCAGTACCAAATTATGGTCCTTTGGGAGATGTAAATGGAAGATTTAAAGAAGGTGCCCTCGACAACAACATAGAAAGTGGATTCAATAGGGCGCTCTTAAATTGGTATGTTATCGATCGTTCCTTCCGAACAGGAGCAGATCAACAAGATCCTTATACCCGGACTGTAGATCAAAGAGAGTTGTTCGAAAGAGAAATTGCTTTTCAGATTACGGACCTTTTTACGTTTGACCTTAACTTTTTCCCTGATGAAAGAGGGCCTTATAATTTTGAAGGTACAGAGCCTACAGACAATTCTGCAGGGCTTGATGTTGATCGTTCGGTCCAAGCAAATGGGGAAACCTTATTCTTAAATAACCCAGAAGAGCGTTGGGGAGGAGTCATGAGATACCTTCAAAATAATGACTTTCAGACGGCCAATGTGGAGTATTTGGATTTTTGGTTGCTTAACCCATACATGGATCGAAGAGATGGTTCGACCCATGACATGGACGAAAATGGAGAGTTAATCTTCCATTTAGGGAATGTTTCTGAAGATATTCTTAACGATAACCTTCAATTTTTTGAAAATTCGATTCCTACGGCTCAAGATGATATTCCTGTGGAAGAAACAGTGTGGGGAGAAATCCCATTGAGGATTCCAATTTTGGATGGATTTAATATCAATATCGCTGAGGAGCAAGATTTGGGTCTGGATGGCTTGGATGATGCCGGAGAACGAGCAAAGTATCAGGATTATTTAAATAACTTGGCTCCGATTCCGACCAACAGTTTGAACCAGGATCCAGCCAACGATGATTTTGCCTTTATCACAGATCCCGACAAAGGATTTGATCAATTGGACAACTTGATTTTGAGGTCAAAATGCATCAATAATCCAGAGGGAAATTATCCGGATCGAAATGTTCAATCCGGATTTGTAAGAGGAAATCCTTTTCCTGATAAGGAAGACCTCAACGGGAACAGCTCCCTAAACAAAGGAGAGAGCTTCTATGAATATAGATTACAACTCGAGAATGTTGGGGGAGAATTGAGCCCTTCGACAGAATATTTAAGAGAAACCAAGGTGATATCGGGAGGAAGTGGATTGCCTGACGAAAAATGGTATAGATTTCAGATTCCAATTTCTGAGGGAGATGCTATCAATGGAATTGAAGGATTTAGATCTATTCAGTTTATGCGTATGCTGGTTACAGGATTCAAATCTCAGAAAACCTTCCGTTTTGCAGAAATGGAAATGGTCAGGAATACCTGGAGAAGACAACCCACTGCTTGTGGCCCTGTGGATGGTGTTGACGACGGAGTCGAGTTTTCACTGGATGACATCAGTAGACAAGAAAATGCCGACAAAGTTCCATTTAAGTATCGACTACCCCCAGGGATCAAGCAAGAACAAGTATTTAATTCTACTCAAAGGCTAGCACAAGATGAAAAAGCTTTGGCCTTGAATATTTGCAATTTGAGAGAATTTATTCCTGACGAAGACCGTTGTGAAGCTTCTATAGTGAAGCCGGTACAATTGGATATGCGGGTTTTTGACGATTTGGAGCTGTTTGTGCATGCGGAGCATAATCCTTCGACTCCTTTGTCACAAAGGCTTAATGATAAAGATCTTACCATTTATATTAAGATGGGAAAAGACTTCGTAAACAATTATTACGAGTACGAAATACCCTTGTATTTTTCTGATGAAGGTTCTGGACCTGATGATCCCATAAGAGCAGTTCCAGAAAATATTTGGTTGGATTCAAACAAAATCAGCTTTCCGCTAGAATTATTTACAGATATCAAAAAATTACGAAACGCTGATCCTAATGTCGAAAACATAGATCGTTTCGAGCGCTTTTTGGATCCCAATCGACCGGATGCGAAGGTAACAATCAAAGGATTGCCTAGTTTGGGTTACATCAAAGGTGTCGAAATAGGGGTTAGAAACAATTCAGAAGAAAATAGGTTTTGCGGTGAAATTTGGATCAACGAGCTTCGAGTCTTGGGATTACAAGAACGTGCAGGATTGGCTAGTGAAGCGCGTCTGGAGGTACAAATGGCTGATTTAGGTACCTTGACTTCTAGTGCTGGCTATTCTTCCATTGGATGGGGTGCATTGGATAAAAAAGTAGACGAACGCGCAAAGGAGTCTATCCTCAAATATGATGTGGCAGCTGACATCAATTTGGGTAAATTCTTTCCAACCAATTGGGGGCTTAGGGTACCGTTTTATGCACAATTTTCAAGAAACATCGTGACGCCCGAATTTGATGCTTACGAATTGGATCTTACCTTGGACGAGGTAGAAGATCCTGTCCTTGCCCGAGAGCGATCTCAAGAGGTAGAGACCATTCGGACGTTTAACTTTACCAATGTTAGGAAGGAGGCAAGCAAATCTAAAAAGAAGAAAGGATCAAAACCAAAGGGCAATAAGCCTTGGAATATAAGTAACATAACGGCAAGTTATTCTCATACAGATACCGAAAGAAAAGATTTCTTAATCAAGGAAGACAAATCACGTGATCAGCGTTTGAAATTGGAGTATAACTACAGCAACAGAGCTTCCTTTATAAAGCCATTCAAAAAGGTAAAAGGGAAGTGGCTAAGAGTGATTAAGGAAATTAATTTTAGTCCGCTGCCTTCAAGCTATTATTTCAACACAGAGATAAGAAGATTTGTAAATCGAAGAGAATTTAGAGAACCGCAGACGCCTCAATTTGTATTTGACGACCGAAGATTTACCTGGGATCGAAATTATGGATTGAAGTGGGACTTCTTCAAAAATTTGAAGTTCAATTTCGACGCAACCAACAGAGCAGTGATTGACGAATTGAGACAAGTCGGGATTGCAGATACTCCGGAGGACAGAGAGTGGTTGGATGTAAGAGGGGACACGATACAAGTCAGTAACAGGTCTCAAGTTGATGATTATTGGAAAGAGAATTTTATGGATTTTGGACGGAATAAGTCCTATGAGCATAAGTTTGATGTTTCGTATACTGCACCGCTTAAATACATTCCATTGACCGATTGGATTAATGTAAAGGCGAGGTATAATGCCAATTATAAATGGACTGCTTCGTCTCTGGATTATTTTGATCCTTCTCCAGTGAATTCTTTGTACTTAGGTGATGTCATAGAAAATGGCCAACAGCGTACTGTGAACGCCACATTTAGCTTTGATAAGATTTACAAAAAATCAAAGTTTTTAAAAGAGATAGAAAAGAAGAAGAGACGTACGAAGAAGAAAAAGGAGACCAAGGATAAGAAAAAGCGTGGCGATGTAGTAGACAAAAAAGTGGACGTCAAAAAAGATCCAGCTGATAGAAAGAAAAAGAAAGACAAAGGTCCATCCAACATTACGAGAGCATTGGTTAGACCATTGTTGGCTTTGCGAAGTGTGAAGTTCAACTATAAGGAGCAGCTGGGAACTATAGTGCCTGGTATAAACCAAGAGTATGGTCCTCAAATGCTAGGATTGTCCAATGGCTTTGATGCACCCGGTTGGTCGTTTGTTACGGGATTACAACCGGATTTATCTATTTCAAATTCGGACAACTGGCTCTTCAAGGCAGCTCGAAATGGTTGGATTACCGAAAGTAAATTTCTAAACAATCAGGTGAAGCAAATGAGCTCACAAACGTATGATGCTCGGATTGCAATTGAGCCTTATAGAGATTTTAAAATTGATGTTGATTTTAAGAAACAAGTACGAAAGGATGTTTTTGAAAATTTCAAAAACACCGAGATAGCGGCAGGTCAACCTGCAGAATTTGCTCAGTTGGCAAGACGTGAAGTAGGTAGTTTCGAATTGACTTATTCTGCATTGAAAACGATGTTTAACAACGATGTAAAGATGTTGTTTGATCAATTCAAAGAAAACAGGATAAATGCATCCGCTATTTTAAATCCGGGAGGTGCACCACATGCAGAAGACGGACAAGTGTTCCAAGAAGGATTTGGCGCAGTGCAATCGGAAGTTGTAATCCCGTCGTTTCTAGCTGCGTATACTGGGAGAGAATTAAATTCTTCTTGGGTACAAAGAGATACTTCTTTACAGACCTCTTCAGGTTTGGTATATGAAGTTTCGCGTAATGGGTTTTTACCGAGGCCCAACTGGACCTTGCGTTACAATGGGTTGAAAAAATTACCCATGTTCGAAAATGTGTTGTCCAGTTTTACACTGACGCATGGATATAAATCATTCTTACGAGTAAATCAGTTTAGAACGAATTTGGATTTTGACAACCAAGATCCAAACAAACTCAACCTGAGCAGTGGCAACTATTATTCTAGATTTGAAATCCCATTGATTCAAATATCTGAGCAGTTTTCGCCATTGATTGGAATTCAGATGAAGACTAAAAAGGACTTTGTTCTAAATGTAGATTATAAGAAATCAAGAAACCTTGATTTGTCCACAGATGTATTGGGTAGACTTACCGAGAAAAAATCCTCTTCAATCACAGTAGGAGTAGGATGGACCAAGCCTAATGTCAACATCGCCTTCTTGACTGGAGATAAAAAGAGTAAGAAGAAGAGAAAAAAGAAAGACGACGAAAAAGCGGATGATGAGAAGGATAAGAAGGATCCAAAAGCACAGAACAATCGAAACAACAGATTGGGTAGGGGAGGAGTAAATAACAACAGGCCTAGAGATTTGGTATTCAATATAGATTTTACCTTACAGGATGACGTAACTCATGAGCACGATTATATCCAAGGTATAGCAGATATTGAAGGAAACAGAGGTCAAAAAGTAATTCGATTAAATCCATCTATTGATTATACGATAAACGAAAACCTTACATTAAGATGGTTTATGGATTACGAAACGGTGAGGTATGTCGCAAATCCGCAGCTTAGAGGAACCACCAGATATTTTTCTGGATTTACTGCGCGATTTACACTTAATTAAAGATTCCGATTTCACAAATGTGGTAAAATAAAAAAGGCTTCAATGTTCAATTGAAGCCTTTTTTATTTTAAATTCTGCAAGATTTACTTTTCATTTTTGTTCCACTCGAATTACCTTCTTTACTACCTTTTTCTCTTTGATTGCATCTTTGTCGTATTCAAATTGTGAAAATTCAATACGTGTTCCTTTTTGCTCTCCATTTCTTACATACGAAACAACATTTTTTTCACCAGATCTTTCCAGCGCGTTTAATAAACTTTTAATATTCGTAATTGGAACATCTCCTAAATAGTTTATAATATCTCCCTTTTGAAGACCAATTTTTTCTGCAGGGCTACCTTTGATTACCTCTTCAATAACTACACCTTGGTCTTCATTTTCTGCAATCATAACTCCTAGTTTTGGCTTATGATCAGATTTAGTTTTATAAATTCTAAGCTGTGTTTCATTATTCTCGCTGTCCATTATCCTTGAAGTACTGTTGTCCTCATTTAGCTCGAATAAATACTTTTCCCCTTTTTTATCCGTAATGGAGATCGTTTTTACTGTTTTTTCGATACCATTTTCAATGCTGGTATCCACATTGATGTCAATGTTTTCGATGTCGTCGGGAGTTAAGCCTTTTTCAGTTATAAAACCATCAAGGTCTTTATCATCTTTCATCATGAAAATCCCTTCTTCGCTGTCATCAATTTCGATTTGATACTTAACACCTTCATCCGTTGTCCAGGAATTAACTTCTACCTCAGATCCAGTTTCAGTTTCAATTAGCTTTTCTAGCTCTTCATCAGACATTTCACTTGAATTGAATACCTTTTTGTCTACAACTTCATTTCCATTTTCATCAATTTTTTTGGTTATTATGATGACCTCTTTTTCGTCAACCTTTTGACTCTCTTGCGCAATACCATCTACAGCATAAGCAGAAAAGAAAGCAAGCAAGACTAATCCAAGAAAATTTTTCAAATTTTTCATGTTGTTAAATTAATTTTCACAAAAGTATCGTAAAATTTTCTTTCTTCATTATGCAATGATGCCATATCCACAGTTAAAACTTAGTTAAAGACGGGTTGGATTAAAATTTCTCATTGCTTTTTATTGTAAGATATTTGTAAGTACTTATGGATAGAAGAGCAATTTGGGCAATTATTATTATGATGACTATTTCTCTTTTGGGAATATTTATCATTCAATATTATCGAATCACTTGGTCAATCGATTTGGGTAAAAAGAATTTTGATGATCGAGTAACGATGGCTCTGAACAATGTCAAAGAAAGAATAGAAAAAGAGGACGAAGCGGAGACCTTAGATTTTACCAAAAAAGCATTCACCAGAAAGCAAGAAAATAAGATCGATCTCATGCCGAGTATTTCAATGAAGCGAGATGTATTGAACATCAAAGCTTTACAGAATTTATTCGATGGGGAAGAAAAGTTAAGTAAGATTGATAACCTTAAACTCGACAAATATTTAAACACTTCTTTGCTTGACCAAGGGGTTGATTTAAAATATGAGTACGGAGTATATTCTGAAGAAAGCAAATCATTTACCATTCTCAATGGCAACTATGTCCCGGAGATAGGAGAATCCTCCCAATCTTCCAATTCTGGAATAAATGTCTCCCTTTTTGAATCCGAATATAAAGTGAGTTTGTTTAATAACGAGTTGGAAACTCCTGGGTATTTAAAACTATTTTTTCCCAGAAAATCGACATGGTTGTGGGCTAAAGTCTGGCCAGTTTTATTGACTACCATAATTTTCTTAGGATTGATTTTGGCTTGTTTCTCTTATACGATTTATGTCATATTGAGACAAAAGAAGATATCGGAAATGAAGACTGACTTCATTAATAATATGACCCACGAATTTAAAACACCCATAGCTACCATTTCTTTAGCTGCAGATTCGATCGTTAATCCTTCCATTATTGGCACCAAAGAAAAGGTCTCTCGTTTTGCCAAAATCATTAAAACGGAAAACCGTCGGATGTTGAATCAGGTAGAGAAGGTTTTGCAAATGGCACGAATTGATAAGAAAGACTTTAATCTCAATATTACAGAAGTTAATATGCACGAGATTATAACCAAAGCGGTTCAAAATATTTCGTTGCAGGTAGAACAAAGAGGTGGAAATATTAGCACAAATCTTAATGCGCAAAGTCCCGTAATTAAAGGGGATGCGACGCATTTGTCAAATATTATACATAACTTATTGGACAATGCCAACAAATATAGTCAGGACGAACCGCAGATAACTGTATCTACTTTAGGAACAACTGATGCAATTTCGATAATTATTAAAGATCGAGGCATTGGAATGTCAAATGAGTCTTTAAAGCATATTTTTGATAAGTTCTACCGAGTACATACGGGCAACATACATGATGTAAAAGGGTTTGGGCTTGGGTTGAGTTATGTCAAGGCAATAACCAATGCACACAAGGGCCAAATTGGGGTGAAGAGCGAACTGGGAAAGGGCTCTGAATTTACTTTAACTTTGCCCTGTAGGTTTGAAGCCTAGTTACTATTGTTAGGATAAATCGTTTTATATATACCAGCATTTCGAAACATGACGAACAGAATATTACTAGTAGAAGATGATCAAAACTTTGGCGATGTATTGCGCTCTTATCTAGAGATGCACGACTACGAGGTTACGCTTGCCACTGATGGTGAAGCAGGTTATAATGCCTATAAAGCTGGAGAATTTGACTTGTGTATTTTTGATGTGATGATGCCCAAAAAAGATGGCTTCACTTTGGCAAAAGAAATCCGAGAGGAAGATCAAGAAATTCCAATTATATTTTTGACAGCCAAGACCCTGAAGGAAGATGTTTTACAGGGATTCAAAATTGGTGCTGATGACTACATAGCTAAGCCATTTAATTCAGAAGAACTTTTATATCGTGTTCAGGCAATTTTGAAGAGATCAAGTTCTGCTCCAGATCCAAAAGAAGAGGTTAAGGAATTCGAAATTGGTAAATACCATTTTAATTACCCTTTGAGACAACTTTCTTATAGTGGAGAATCTCCTGAAAAATTATCTCCAAAAGAAGCGCACCTTCTAAGGATGTTTTGTATTTATAAAAACGATGTATTGCAAAGATCTGAAGCGTTGACCAAAATTTGGGGTGAAGACAATTACTTTACCGCGCGGTCCATGGATGTGTTTGTAACCAAGTTGAGAAAATATCTCAAACAAGACGAAGACCTAGAAATCGTTAATATACATGGCAACGGCTTCAGATTAATAGACAAATCTGATTTGGCTCAAGACATTTAGAATACCAATTTTCTTAAATGGGTTTTTGTTAGGTTTAGGCTGATGGAATGCTATCAATAGGCTCAGCATTTCCGACCGGTCTTTCTCCAATAAGTTTTTCGACATCTGACTTTAATAGCACCTCATGCTCTAAAAGTTGATTGGCAAGAGTATTAAGTTCATCTCTTCTTTCAATCAAAAGTTTTTGTGCACGTTCGTATTGTTTGGTGATCAGCTTCCTTACTTCATCATCAATGAGTGTTGCTGTTTCGTCAGAATACGGTTTATTAAAATTATCTTGAGACATCGCATGGAAAGAAACATTTCCAACTTTTTTATTCATCCCGTAAATGGCAACCATCGAATAGGCCATCTTCGTTACTTGATCTAAATCATTTTGCGCTCCAGTAGAAATTTTATCAAAAACAATTTTCTCTGCAGCTCGTCCGCCTAGGGTCATGCAAATTCGATCCAACAAGGCTTCGGTTCGCGTAATATATTCTTCTTTGGGCAAATATTGAGCATAACCCAAAGTTCCGATTCCACGGGGTACAATGGTAACTTTGACCAAAGGAGAAGCATGTTCTAAGAACCATCCACAAATGGCATGACCAGCCTCGTGATATGCAATGATCTCTTTTTCTTTTGGAGCGATCAATTTATTTTTCTTCTCTAATCCACCAATGACTCTATCCAGAGCATAATTAAAATCATCTAGATTCACTGCTTTTTTATCTCTTCGTGCTGCCACTAATGCAGCTTCGTTACAAACATTTGCAATTTCAGCACCCGCAAATCCTGGGGTCATTTCTGCCAACGTGCTTGCTTTTATGGAATCGTCAATGACAATGTTTTTTAAGTGCACTTTGAATATAGCCTCCCTTCCTTTCAGGTCTGGCCTATCAATGCCAATCTGACGATCAAATCTACCAGGACGCAACAAGGCACTATCCAATACATCCGGGCGGTTGGTGGCAGCCATTAGTATTACTCCTTTGTCCGTTGAGAATCCATCCATTTCAACGAGCAGTTGATTTAAAGTATTCTCTCTTTCATCATTGCCACCTTGCACAGCTCCTTTCCCACGTGCACGACCAATGGCATCAATCTCATCTATGAAAACAATACATGGTGCTTTTTCTCTTGCTTGCTTGAACAAATCTCTAACTCTTGAAGCACCAACCCCCACAAACATTTCGACAAAATCAGATCCCGAAATACTAAAGAAAGGGACACCAGCTTCACCGGCAACAGCCTTGGCCAACAATGTTTTTCCAGTTCCTGGAGGGCCTACCAATAGGACTCCCTTGGGAATTTTTCCGCCTAAGGAGGTATATTTCTTAGGGTTCTTTAGGAAATCAACCACTTCCATCACTTCAACTTTAGCTTCATCCAATCCAGCTACATCGTTAAAATTTACTTTGACCTTCGAATTACCATCAAAAAGTGCGGCTTTAGATTTGCCGATACTGAAGATCTGTCCCCCAGCACCTCCAGCACCTCCACTCATTCTTCGCATCACAAAAATCCAAATCCCTATGATGATAAGAAAAGGCAGTACCCATCCCAAGATTGGACCTAAATAATCCGGTTCTGTATCGAATTGGGGTTTGATATCGTGCCCTTCTTCTCGAAGTTGTTGCACTCTATCTAGGAAAAATTTTGAATCACCTATCTCGAATTTATAATTGGCCTGTAAAGCATTAAGCTTACTTGGTTGGACCTCTTTATGACTTGCTTTTTCAAGTGCTTTTTTCGTTAGAAAAACTTGTACCTCCTTATTGTTGACTACCCGCACTTTTTTGACCTCTCCATCTTTTACTAGTTCTTCAAACTTATAATGGTCAATAGTCTTCGTGCTGTTGTTTAGATACACAGACATATTAAAAGCCAGTAAGGCCAAAATAATTATTCCATATATCCAATAAGGACTGAACTTTATCTTTCCGTTATTTTCTTTTTTATTTGCCATGTACTATGAAAACGTAATAAAATCAATTTCGTTCGAAATGAAGAACTATAATTCTTGGTATTCGGTGAAGTCTCCATCGCTCCATAAATCCTCCACATCGTAATATCTTCTTGTTTCTGGATGAAAAACATGTACAACAACTTCAAAGTAATCCAATAAAACCCATTTTCCTTCTCTTTGACCTTCTGAATGAAGTACTCTAACTCCTAGATCTTTTAAACGTTTTTGAACGTTTTGGGCAATGGCATTAACTTGAGTTGTGGAATCTCCCTCACAAACAAGGAAAAAATCTGTTGGACCATCATCTAATTTTGTAAGATCAATCTTAACGATATTCTTGCCTTTAATATCTCGAATGCCATCTATAATTGTTTCAATTAAATTTCCAACGTTGACTTCAGGATAGGTTGCGATATTTTCTTTACTCAAGCTTGTAGTTGTTATGCTTTTAGCTTGACAAAATTACGAAAATTAGAAATCCCATACCTTAGCTTTTCATGGATATACCTTGGGACATCATTTATCTTGAAGAATGCAGTTCTTCTAACACGTATTTGCTGGAAAAGTTAAATGAAGATCCTGCACTAAATGAAGGGTTTACAGTGCGCACGGATTTTCAGACTGCTGGTAGAGGACAAAGGAATAATGTGTGGAAAAGCGAAAAGGGAACGAATCTTTTGACCTCTTTTGTGCTCAAACCAGGCCTTGATGTAAAAAGACAGTTTTTATTGAATCAGATCATTTGCTTGGGCATTTGTGAGTATTTAATCAATCATGACATTGATGGAGAAATCAGAATTAAATGGCCCAACGACATTTACGTAGGGGATAGAAAGATATGTGGTATTCTGATTCAAAATATTTTGCAAGGATCATCCATTCAAAAATCCATCATAGGCATTGGGATTAATATTAATCAAACAGCATTTGATCCTATGCTTCCAAATCCTACGTCTCTCAAATTAGAAACGGGTAAAGAATCTAATCTAGAGGCTGAACTTTTGAAGTTGTTGGATTGTATTAATGCCTCATATCAAGAGTTATTTCGTGTTCGAAAGGCGAAGCCTCAAAACATGTACCGCTTCTTGATGTATAAATTAAATCAGCAACAAAAATTTGCAACACAAGGCGGAAGAGAATTTGTTGGGAAAATTAGAGGTGTTGATGATTCGGGTAGATTGGAGATAGAGCAAGATGGTTTGCGCACGTATTATAATTTTTCAGAGATAACATTCATTATTTAGAGATGAAAGCAAGCATAATTACCATAGGAGATGAGTTGTTGATAGGCCAAGTTATTGATACAAATAGTGCTTGGATTTCGGATCAGTTAAGCGCATACAATGTAGAGGTCGAAGAAATACTTTCGATAAAAGATGAAAAGTCAAGGATCATTGAAGCTTTGGATCGATCATTCGCCAAAAGCGATATTGTTTTGATGACTGGAGGACTCGGCCCTACAGAGGACGATGTTACCAAATCTACTTTATGTGAATATTTTGATGATGAAATGTATTTCGATGAAGCCTGTTATAATCGAATTCAAAGATATTTTGATAAAATTGGCAAAACACCCTTGCCCGCCCATAAAAGACAATGTTTTATGCCTCAAAAAGCTACGTTATTGCGTAATGATATGGGCTCAGCACCAGGGATGTTGTTTAAAAAAGGAGACTCTCATTTGCTTTCCATGCCAGGAGTACCTTATGAAATGAAGTTCATTTTTGAAAATGAATTTGTCCCCTTTTTGCGAGAGCTTCAGTCCAATGTTTTTTTATACAAAAGGACGATCAAGACCGTAGGCAAAGGGGAGTCACAAATTGCCAGCGAAATTGCGGACATTATTGACACCTTTCCAGAGTATATAAAAATTGCTTATTTGCCCGGATTGTCTCAAGTGAGAGTACGAATATCTGGTCACAAGGAAGACCAACACTCTTTAGAACAAGAAATAAATACTATTTCAGATAAAATAACCAACAGACTGGGTAAAACAGTTTTTGGATTTGATGAGGAGACTTTGCCTTCAGTAGTGGGTGGACTTTTGCGTAAGAACAATCTAAAAATCAGTTTTGCAGAAAGCTGTACCGGTGGATACGTTTCTTCTTTAGTAACTGAGGTGCCAGGTGCATCTGATTACTTCGAAGGAAGTTATGTTTGTTATTCATACGCACATAAGGAGAAGGCTTTGGGAGTAAAATCCGAAACCTTGCTAAAGTATGGTGCGGTTAGTGAAGAAACAGTAATAGAAATGGCAAAAGGATGCCTCGCAGCCTCCTCAGCGGATATTGCAATTTCCATATCGGGCATCGCTGGACCTGGTGGAGGTACCGAAGAAAAACCGGTCGGAACAATATGGCTAGCCATAAGTTCAAAGACTAAAGTGAAAACGAAGAAACTTTCTTTGGGAAGGACGCGCGACAAAAACATCAAAACTACTGCCATATTTGCGCTTAACTTATTGCGAAATTTTATTCGAGAAGAGTATTAATGCCCTAATTTTGTGTCAAAATAGAATCTATGGCTATTGTTGATTTAATTATGCCTAAAATGGGGGAGAGTATTATTGAAGCCACCATTTTGAAATGGGTAAAACAGGTCGGTGAGACGGTTGACATGGACGAAACCATTTTAGAAATAGCTACAGATAAAGTCGATTCCGAAATTCCCTCCCCTGTACAAGGAGTTGTTAAAGAGATATTATTTAAAGAAGGTGATGTTGTTGAGATTGGCAAAGTGATAGCTAGAATCGAAAATGACGCTCCTCAGGCTTCAGAGCCAAAAGTAGAACAACCCAAAGTAGAACAACCCAAAGTAGAGCCACTCAAAGAAGCTCAAGTAGAGGTGGTTCAAACGGCTGCGGTTGAGGAAGTTCCATTTGTTTCTCAACCTCAGACCGTCGTTACAAATCAAGTGACAGAGGTAGCTAGTAAAGTATCGAATTACAGCAATGATACATCAAAAAGATTCTATTCTCCTTTGGTTAAAAGCATTGCCTCCAAAGAAAATATTGGACTGGAAGAACTAGAACAAATTCCTGGATCAGGTGCTAAAGGAAGGGTTACAAAGAAGGATATTTTAGCTTATGTAGGCAACAGGACCGCTGGGGCTTCAGTACAGAATTCTTCGAGTAAGGCTGTCGCTAACGCGTCTCAAGTTTCAATGGATCAAGAGAAGCCTGCCATTCAGAGTTTAGGAGGTGCGGATGAGATCATCCAAATGGACAGAATGAGAAAACTCATTGCTGATCATATGGTGATGAGTAAAAGGACTTCTCCACATGTTACTTCTTTTGTTGAGGCAGACGTTACCGAAATTGTAAACTGGAGAAATGCGGTAAAAGGACCTTTTCTAAAAAAGTACGGAGAGAAAATAACCTTTACGCCGATCTTTATGGAGGCGGTGGTCAGAGCAATACGAGATTTTCCTTTAATCAACGTCGCTGTGGATGAAGATAAAATCATTGTAAAGAAAAACTTAAATCTTGGTATGGCTACGGCTTTACCATCAGGTAATTTAATCGTCCCTGTGATCAAAAATGCAGATCATTTAAACTTATTAGGGCTTACAAAGTCAGTAAATGATTTGGCCAATCGAGCTAGAACTAATGCTTTAAAACCTGATGAAATATCGGGTGGCACGTTTACATTAACCAACGTTGGTACGTTTGGTAATGTAATGGGAACACCAATTATAAATCAACCACAAGTAGCGATATTGGCTGTCGGGGCAATTAGAAAGAAACCCGTAGTAATCGAAACGGAAAGTGGTGATACTATTGGCATAAGACATATGATGTTTATGTCGTTATCTTATGACCATAGAGTAGTAGATGGGTTCTTGGGAGGATCATTCCTAAGGCGAATCGGTGATTATTTAGAATCCTTTAAAAGAGATTATAACATTTGAGATTTTTGAAAATTAAGTTTGCCGCTTCCTTTTTTGTTTTCTTTTTGTCTCTTGCTTGTGCATTTGGTCAAAAAAAGGAAGGGGACAAATATTTTAGTAAAGAAGATTATTCTAAAGCGCTCAAATTTTATAATCTGTATGATAAAATTGACAAAAGAGAGAATGTTTTGTTGAAAAGGGCGATATGCTATTATCACGTCAACAAACCCTCCAAGGGATTATCTGATCTATTAAAAGCTGAAAGGCTTGGACTCAAAAGCTTAGAATTTTATAAGTATACCGCACTTTCGTTACATGCAGTAGAACGATTTGAAGAAGCTGCATTATACTACAAGGAATTTTTGTTAAAATCCAAAAACAAGGAAGAAAAGGAATGGGCAAAAACAGCATTACGGCAATGTGGATTTTCCAGAAGTTATAAATACAAAAGTTCTGAAGGAATAGTTGAGAACTTGGGAGATGTGGTAAATACAAAAAACAACGAAGAGCGGATAATTGAAAGTGTAAATTATCCCAACAGAATATATTTTACCTCTAATAGGAAAGAATCCTTTGGTTTTGAAGTTGAAGAAGATCCGACAATACTTGTTGAAAATAAAATATATACCAAGGATATTTTTAATGCCAGTTATACTTCTGAAGGCTGGGGTAATGTTGAGAGCTTCAACTTATTTCTAAATACATCTAAAAATGAAAAGCTTTTAGATTTTTCTGATGAAGGCAAGGTAGTCTTTTTTAGTTCTGGTCACGAACACGAAGAAGATTGGCTTTTGGTGGATACTGCAAAAGAAGTCCGGAATTCGATCAGACCATATAAATTTTATTCTCCTATTAATATTTCTCAAGGAGATCGAGATGTCCAAGTGGTCAACGACAGCATTTTCTTTTTTGCTAGCAAGAGATTAGAAGGATTTGGAGGATATGATTTATTCTTCACTGTTTTAATGGAAAATGATATTTGGAGTACTCCTGTAAATTTGGGTCCTCAAATCAATACTAAGCACGACGAGAAAACGCCCTATGTGCATTTTGGGGGAAAGCATCTTTTTTTTAGCTCTGAAAGATTTGATGGTTTTGGAGGTTTGGATGTTTATGTTGCGGAATTCAATAATGGGAGTTGGTCAACACCTTCGAATGTAGGATTGGGTATAAATTCAACAAGAGATGATTTGGATTTTCGACTTTCGAGAAAGGGTGATATGGCCTATTTGACTTCCAATAGAATGGAGGGATATGGTGGATTGGATTTGTATTCAGTTCGACTAGGTTCTACTTCGTATATGGGGAAACCAGGCCAAGCTATTGCTTTTTTGGATAGCTATGAAATTGTAGGTGATGATCAATTGGTTCTGACGGGAGAAGATGAAGAAGGAGATGAAGGCGAGGAAGTAGGATTTTGGGACTTAAAGGATATGGTCAAGGAAACTGAAGATCTTAAAGAAGATAGTCTTGAGGCGGAAGTAGCGGTGGAAGAAGAGGTTGTATTTTTTAAAATTAATCCACTTTTTTACGACGAAGACGAATTTTTAAAATCTGGTGCAAACATGGAGATGATCAATCGATTGGAAGAAATGCATCGCTTAGATAGAGATTTAAAGGTTCTGTTGATTAGTCACTCGATTGAAGAAGATGGGTTGGTTTTTGATTTATTTATGTCCGCAAAAAGAGGGGAGCGGATGATAAAAGAAATCCGCAAAACTGGAATTTCAGCGAGTAATATTCACTTAATGGGTGTGGGCTCCAATTATCCCATGGTAAAAACAAAGACAAAAGGTCAAAACCTGACTGTTAGTGAAAAGATGAATCGCCGTTTTGATTTGGTGGTTTTCCCAAGCAGTGCAGCAAATTTTGAGATAGAGTATGTTAATCCGGAAATTCAGAAGAATTTAATAGATGATAAATTTGAGTCCTTCAATGATTTAACTCGCGGATTAAGTTTTAGAGTTAAAGCAATGGAAAGTACCAAATATATTGATGATCCTCGTTTGGATGATTTTCAAGATTTGATCATTGAAAAAGAAGGGAAAAGTTTCGTTTATACTATTGGGATATTAAAGTCATTTGAAGAAGCCAAAGAGCTCCTTGATATACTAAAATCCAATAGATTCGAGGATGTGGAAATAAGAGCTTATTTAAACAATATTCTATTGGAAGATAAAGAGGCCGAAGAAAAAGTCGGCATTTTCCCAGACCTTCAAAAATACTTGGACTTTAATCGACTCTAAGTACTGCGTAGTCCTTGAGCATTGGGATTTCGCCATCTTGACATAATCCTAAAAAGTAACCGCCTCCACCTGCTCCACATAACTTTAGTTGAAGATTGGAGTATGTTTTTTCAAAAGATGGAGGAATCATTTCTTTAAAAATCTCCTGTTCTAAGACTGATATTTGAGCGAAGGTGTTGTATAAGGAATTTGAATCCCTGAGGTAATGTTCGATGCTTTGTTTGTTGAGGTCAATGAGTTTTGAAATCTGATTTTGGTAATTCTTTTCCTTGTATTTTTCTAAATATAATTTCACCCATTTTTCGGTACTCCTTGCCATTCCTGTATCTACCAAATAAAAATTCCATTTTTCAGATGGCTTTGCAATCAATTCTAAATCCTGATTAGGGTGCTTCAAGATTCCAGTTTGCAAATAGGATACTAATGGGTCCAGCCCAGAACTTTCACCATGAAAAAAAGATTCAATTCGCGCAAGCATTTTTTTTAGCTCCAATATTTGAATTCTGTGCGGTCGATCAAAGTAACGATCAAAAACCGCAGCACAAAAAGCTCCAGAACTCCCAAGTCCATAGCCTATTGCAATGTTTGTTTTGAATACTTTTTGTTCTCGCAGATCTTGTTCAAACCGGGTTTGATTAAAACTTGCATGGCTAAATGTTAGAGATTTAAGATATTCCCAAAAGTTCGATAAATCATAGTCAGAAGTACCTTTGGCAAACTCGCCATAAAATTTTTTCAATGGTAGGGCCAAGGCAGGAGAGCCATGAATCACTCCATACTCTCCAAAGAGCAAAATTTTTGAATAATATCTTCTAAGTTTTACCAAGAGCCGTTTGATAGTTAGATTAAAAAAGTTTTAGCTTTGCAGCAAATTTAGAAACGTTAATGAATACTCAAACGAAATCAACAAAATTGTGGTGGTTGGGATTTTTTGTATCTCTGGTCTTAACAGCTGCATTTCTTGTAATTCTGCCGGAATGGTGCTGGGTGATGTTTCCTTTTGTAGGGACTTCATTGATTAAGGCATTGGATTGGATGTAAAAATAGGCAATCGCCTTTTTAAATAAAGTGTATTGGGTAATCTCGAGGGACTGCTCCAATGTTATCGTGAAGATGAGCGGTCGGATAAAATCCTGAATTCTATTAGTGATTCTCCCCAAGTCATTCACCTGAATGGAATGGTTGGAGCCTTAGATTCTTTTGTCTTATCAGCAATTTACCATAAATCAAGTAGTTGTCAATTATATCTTGCTTTCAATAAGGAAGAGGCCGCGTATACGTATAACACCCTTCAAAATCTTAACCCTAATAAACCCATATATTTCCTTCCGGATTCCTTCAAGCGTCCCAAACTTTACGACGAAATAAATAAAAGCAATGTGTTGCAACGCACGGAGCTTATCAATTACTTGCAGTCGTTTAAAGAGAAGGCACCAATCATCGTCAGTTATCCTGAGGCTATTTTCGAAAAAGTAGTTGATCCACAAAAACTAGCGAAGCAAAAGATAGAAATTCAAAAAGGAGAATCATTTGATGTAGATACCTCGATAGAGGTCCTTGCTGGATTTGGATTCGAACGTGTGGAGTTTGTATATGAACCTGGACAATTTGCAATAAGAGGAGGCATCATAGACATTTTTTCATTCGGTAACGAATGGCCTTATCGGTTAGAACTTTTTGATGACGAGGTAGAAAGCATTCGTACCTTTAATCCAACGACTCAACTAAGTATTGCCAATATAGCTAAGGTTTCCTTAGTGCCAAATATGAATGTAAAATTTGGCAAAGAGGAAAAGGTTTCCTTGTTCAAGATTCTTCCAAAAGACACCTTGATTTGGTATAAGGATGCTGGTTCTATGATTGATGTTTTTCAAACTTGTTTTGAAGAAGTAGAGAAATATGCCAAAACGATCAAAGGAAAGGACGATGAAGAACTCAATCGATTATTGGACGATAGAGTTTTTATGTACCCCAAAGAAATTTTAGAGGACTGTGCCAGGTATACGGCGATTACCCTAAAGAAAGGAGAGGATGTATTCAAACCAAACACCACAGTACTTTATAATTGCAGCCCTCATCCTGCGTTTAATAAAAATTTCAACTTGCTTCTTGATGCCTTAGAAAAGCAAGAAAAGACTTCTTTCGAAAATTTCATCTTTACCGAAAATGCCAAACAGATCGAGCGATTTTATGCCATTTTTGAAGATTTAGGGAGAAAGGTACAGTGGCATCCGATCAATGTAGGCCTGCATGAAGGATTCATTGACAAAGATTTGAAAAAGACCTTATTCACGGATCATCAAATTTTTGATCGATTTCACAAATACAAGCTCAAAAGAGGATTCACAAAAGATCAGGCCTTAAGTCTGAGGATGATTAGAGAGCTCAAGCCAGGGGATTATGTAACGCATATTGATCACGGAATTGGTAAGTATTCGGGTCTAGAAAAAATAGAAATCAATGGACACTCCCAAGAATCCGTAAGGCTTATTTACCAAAATAATGATGTCCTTTATGTCTCCATCAATTCGTTGCATAAGATTTCTAAGTTTGTTGGAAAAGACGGTACTGCCCCAAAACTAAATAAGATTGGAGGAGATGCTTGGAAGACTCTAAAGCGCAAGACCAAGAAAAAGGTAAAGGACATTGCCAAAGAGTTAATCAAACTTTATGCGCAAAGAAAAGCGAGTAAAGGCTTTGCATTTCCGCCAGATGGTTATATGCAAAACGAGTTAGAGGCATCTTTCCTTTTTGAGGATACCCCGGATCAGTTGGCAGCGACCATTGCCGTAAAGGAGGACATGCAAAAGGAACATCCCATGGACCGGTTGATTTGTGGAGATGTGGGTTTTGGCAAAACCGAAATAGCGGTACGCGCTGCGTTTAAAGCCATATTGGGAGGCAAGCAAGTGGCCATTTTAGTGCCTACTACAATTTTGGCTTTGCAACATTACAAGACGTTTAGCGATAGACTCAAAAATTTTGATATAAAGATTGACTATATCAATAGATTTAGAACGGCTAAAGAAAAAACCCAAATCTTCAAAGATGTGGAAGAGGGCAAAACCGAATTGCTCATAGGGACTCATGCGATCCTTAATAAAAAAATAAAATTCAAAGACCTTGGACTTTTGGTTATTGATGAGGAACAAAAATTTGGTGTTTCTGCCAAAGAACGATTAAGAAACTTAAAAGTAAATGTCGATACACTGACGTTGACTGCAACACCCATCCCTCGTACGCTGCAGTTTTCGTTAATGGCGGCACGTGATTTATCTATTATAAGGACGCCACCGCCAAACCGCCAACCTATACATACCGAACGAAGAGTGATCAATGAAGAGCTCATTAAGGATGCCATCTATTATGAAGTGAATAGAGGAGGACAAGTTTTCTTTGTGCATAATCGCGTAAAGTCTCTGATGGATATCACGGGAATGCTGCAGCGGCTGTGTCCAGACATTGACATAAAAATGGCGCACGGCCAAATGGAATCTAAGAAACTGGAGTCTACGTTGGTTTCCTTTATTGAGCGAAAATTTGAAGTATTAGTCTGTACTAATATTATTGAAACTGGATTGGATATATCGAATGCCAACACTATGATCATAAACAATGCGCATCATTTTGGAATGGCTGATTTACATCAATTAAGAGGTAGGGTAGGTCGATCCAATAAGAAAGCATTTTGCTATTTGTTAGCACCTCCACTTTCTGTAATGACTCCGGTAGCAAGGAAAAGATTGCAGATACTAGAGGAGTTTTCGGATTTGGGTAGTGGTTTTCATATTGCAATGAAAGATTTGGACATCAGAGGAGCGGGTAATTTGTTGGGTGGAGAGCAAAGCGGATTTATTGCAGACATAGGATATGAGACCTATCAAAAAATATTAGAAGAAGCGATAATGGAGCTGAAAGAAAATGAATTTAAAGGCATTTTCAAAGAGGAGACCATTAAGGAAAAAAAGTATGTCCGTGATGTTGAGGTAGAAACGGATATTGAAATGCTTATTCCAGATGCTTATGTGAGCAACATTCAAGAGCGTTTGTCCCTTTATTCCGAATTGGATCGGATTAAAAATATGGAAGAATTGGTTTCGTTTGAGCAAAAATTAAGAGACCGCTTTGGAAAGATTCCGCGGGAGGTAAAGGAACTCTTTAACGGGTTACAATTAAGATGGATTTGTAAGGTCTTGGGATTTGAAAGATTCTCACTTAAGAATAGAAAGATGAGGGCTTACTTTGTTACCAATCCACAATCTGCGTTCTATGAATCTCAAATCTTTCAAAACATATTACATCTTATTTCGAAGAAGAAATTGGATCTAGGATTGACCTTAAAGCAATCGCGCAAATACCTTATTCTCATCAAAGATGATGTGCGCAATTTAAAAGAGGCTAGAATAGTCTTGGAAAGAATCCAGGAAGAGGTGGCTTGAAGACCCTAATATTCCATGCTGTTTTAGACACTGCTCTTTTTTTCTAAAGGCAGTTTAGTTTTCATTTTTTAAAAAGTTTTTATTCCCAGGCAACGAATATTGCTTCGCATCAATATATATAGGTAATAGATTGATCTTGATACAAACTAATTTCTAATTAAAGCAAAAGCAATGTTTAAAAATATAAAGTACTTAAGTTTTCTAGGTCTCTTAATTTTTTGTCTCACTTCCTGTGATCAGGAAGGTTATGACTTTACTGAAGAAACAACGATTGATGGTGAACCTGTTTTTGAGGCACCCGAGTTAAAAGTAAATGTAAGGGACAATGACGGAAATGTGATTTCGGATGCACTATTGCATTTTTATTTTGATGGCGAGAAGAAAATTACACTGGCCACAGATACTAACGGTGAAGTAATGACTGAACTGCCGATCGATGCAAATGGTGAGGTTAACACTTTAATATTCTGTGAAAAGGAGGAATATAATGACAATGTCTTACGTATTGATTCAGAGCACATACAAAGCGGAGAAGTTGATGTGATTCTCAATAATTATGGAGGATTTTTCGGAGGGAGCAATGTTCAGGGAATGCTCAATACAGAGGTCATAAAACTGAATGGCTCAGTAACCGATAATTTTGGTAATCCTGGTGGATTTATTGTCATTGTCTTTGAAGAAGATTTTATAGCCATCGGAGATACTTCTGTATTTATCGATTATGCTCCAATAGTAAATGGGGATTACGAAATTTTGGTCCCTTCCAATACCGAACTTTATTTGTGTATCATAGAACTTAGTGATTGTACGTTTGAAAATTTTACTTCAATCAACGAAGAAGATCTAGATCTTGGTAGTGGATTGTATGCTGAGTTGATCGGAGGATTTTTTCAAGACACTACCTTGCCAACGAACAATAATGGTGGTCAAAATGGCTCTTCAGAGTCAATTTTAGAAGTAGTGGGAAGCCTTAAAGATTGTATTGACCAACCCATGGCAAATACGGAGGTGATTCTCGCGGTTTCTAATTTCTCGGGATTTGACACCTTGGAAATTTTGAATACTGACCAAGATGGTAATTTTTTCGGAGAGATAAATAGATGTAACATATCAAGCACCAGTTTGGTATTACAAATTACCCCAGACCCAAGTACAGGATTGGCGGCATATACGGAGACCTTAGGTTTCGATTCTTCCTTGGCTTTATTGGATTTCGGAGATATTGAAATCTGCTATCGTGAATATTTGCAATTGTCGGACGGTACAAATGAGATATTCGAAGAGAATTTAGAAATCTTGAATTACGATGAAGCCAATGGAGTGCTGGATATCGTAGTCATAAATTCATTTGGGAATGAAAGCATGCTTTTTGAATTTCGAAAAGATACTAGTGGTATGTGGTTTGGGCAAAAATTCGAAGTTGCTTTCGGAAGTACTATTGCTTACGTAAATACCGAAAGCTTCAATGTTGATGTTGCTGATTTTAATGATGGATTTTCTTTAAAGTGTGACATTACAAATCTCGAGATTGAGTTTGCCGAACCATTTCCTTTGGTCTCCACTTTTGAAGGAGCAATAGTTGTGAATAAATAAAGTGTCTTCCCAACCCACTAAGAATGGGTTGGGAATCTTTTTATGGATATTCAAACAATCATAGAAAAATGTAAAAGAGGAGATTGCAAAGCGCAATATCTTCTGTATGAAGCCTTCATTGATATGGTGGCAGTGGTAAGCGAAAGATATTCCTTAGATGAGCCTTCCGCCAAGGACAATATTCAAAATACATTTATAAAGGCATTTTCAAATTTGCATCAATATGATGATCAAAGAGGTCACTTTCAAACTTGGTTAAAGCGCATCGCAATTAACCAATGCTTGGCTGAATACAAAAAGAGAGGCAAAATATTTTTCACACCCAGTTTGGCCGAAGTCCATCAAGACTTGTACCAAGACGCTGAATTTGAATTTTTTGATAATAACTATGTTCATGAAAAAATTAAAACTGCTATTGATGCTCTGCCTTTGGGATATCGCACAGTTTTTCTATTAAGCGTCGTGGACGAATGCAGCCATAAGGAAATTGCTTTACAATTGGGGGTGTCAGAAAACACATCCCGTACCCAATTATATAAGGCGAAAAAAATGCTAAAGAACAAACTTTCCAAATGGTATATACATAGTAAAGCGATCTAATATGAAGAATGAAAAGTTTCAAAATAAGGTCAAAGAAATATATGCCAATTCAAATTTGGATATAGATAAGCTTGAAATATGGAATGAAATTGAGAAAGAACTTCCAAAGCCAAAAAAGAAAAGTAGATTGATGATTTTACTTTTCCTTGGAAGTTTGGGTTTTCTTATTTCAGTATATAAGTCTATTCAATTTAATACTGATAAGCTTCAAACAAGCATCGAAAATCAAGATTCTGATACTAATAAAAAACGCAAAAAGTTTGCTCTAATTGAAAATAAACTTTCACCTGGCAGTCAGAATACTGCAGCGCTAATTGATCAAAAAAATGGAGGTGTAAAGTTTATTGTGCCCAGTGTAAAAGATGATCTTACTGATAATAGCAACATTTCCGTTGATATAACGGCCAGTGTGCCGAAGGAACAAAAGTCCTTAGAACTACGCAAGGTGCTGCAAGAAGAAATAGCACCGCACTTTAATTTTATCAAAAGAATTGAAAGTGTTAGCTATGGTCTTAATATTGAAGGAGCTCAATTGGTGGAGAAAAGGAGCGAAAAGTCATACTTGCCACCCTTGGATCCGCTTGATTTCGAAATGTTTAATTACAATAGAGAGTTAAGAGGAATGAATCCAGTAAAGTTTGACAAGAGTGATTCAAAAGAAAATGTGAATTTACAATTGCGCCTATTCATGGTCAGTTCATTTTTTAAAACCTCAGATTTTAATTCAAATACATCTGATGATCTTTCAGTATACACCAATTTGATTTCTTATAGCAATCTAGTTGGATTGGGTTTAAAGCATAAATCTGGATTTGATTTTAGCTTAGGTATGGAATCCAGAAAACTTAATCAACGTATTGATTGGAGTGGAAGAGTAAGTGAAGAATTGGTGCCAATGGTGAGTGATTCTGGAAGCTATTTCGTTTATGAAGGAGAAAGTCATTTTGCAATGGGTATAGTCACGGATACTGTAGTGGTCAATAGATATTTAAGAAACTATAATGAAGTGCAATCTATACATGTGCCTGTTGAAATTGGATATTCCAAGGAGTTTGGACCTTTAAAGTATCGAGTTTTTGCTGGAGCTTCATTCAACTTAATAAATCGCTACCGTGGAAAATATCTAGGGGCTGAAAATCAAATAGTTGAAAATGATCAGGCCTTAATGATTTATAAAAACAAATTTGTCCATCATTTACATGGTGGAGTAGATATAGGTAAAATGTATAAAAATGGCTTAGAAATATTTTTGAGAGGTCAAATTAATCATTCTTCGAATTGGAATATAGTTAACGATCAAAGACTAATCAGAAGAAACTATTCTTTAGGACTAGGAGTGGCTTATTATTTTAGAAATTAAAATATTGTACTATAGAATTAGACAAGAATCTTTAACAAGAAATGTTAAATAGTCTCAACTAAATTGAGGGTAATATTTTTTTCCAAAGAAATAACAAAGCGGTCCTAACAGGGGATAAACAAAACCAGGGATTCCAAACCGTATTCCTATTTGAAGCACAGACAATCCAACGGATAAAAACCCTACAAAAACGAATATTAAAAAGTGTTTTGACCAGTACGTTAAATGCTCTTTTTTTCTCCCTCGTGAATTTTGGATGCAGACTTATACATCAAAGAAAAGAGGAAAAAGACAAGCATGAATCCTATGCCGTATATAATAAATATCTCACCCAATTGATCAAGGGAGCTAAAGCGCGACTTGAAGGTCAAGGTTCCCGTCAAAAATTTTAAAGGAAAAACATAAAATAGTACCACAAAGAGAAAGAGCAAATTGAGATAGATCAAAGAGTTGTTTATGTGCTCTATTCTTCGAAACAAATTATAGTGTGTTTTCCAAATTAAGGCTAGAGCTAAAAAGCTAAGGGCAAAACTTGGGAATAAGTAAATAATTTCTTTCAAGTCATCAAAATGATCTGGAACTTCTAAAGAAACTACAATCAAAGTAGCTGCGAATGCAAAAACTGCATCACTAAAAGCCTCAACTCTTTGTTTTGAATGATTCACACATTCAAAATAATACTTTTAGTTATTCTTCTGAAAATTGAAAATTCTTAATTACATACATTTCTCCCCAAATCACTGGATCAGGAAAAAGCAATTCCATATCGAAAGTGTGAAAGCATGCACTTGTTGAAACTTTAAGCCCTTCTTGTTTAAATTCTTCCGGGATATCATAACTAGCGCCTAAAACAGTATCACCAGCATCATTTGGTTCATCTAACTTAATGGCCCAGGCGTCATAGCACATCAGATACATCATTTCTCCTGATACATTTTCCATTTCAAATAGAGAATCTGCAGAACATCTTAATTCTTCATCATTATCATTACAAGAGATAATCAAAAAACTTAAAAATAGCATGATGTAATATTTCATAATTTATCGTGTTTGGTGGTTACGAAGTATATATAAGATAGACATAAGAAAAGAGTGAAAGGGTTGGGTCAAAACATAAATAAAGAAAGAAAAACCATTCCTTGTATACTTGCCAAGGCACAAAAGAAGTAGAAGATTCCACTTAAACCAGTTTTTACAACGGTTATAAACCAATTTTGATTGTATACTTTCTTAATGGTCAATAGTAAATACAAGAATCCAGTGATTAGAAAAATTATAAAGAGTGATATGTGTGAAAAGAGATAATAAGCCACAGGCAGAAAGATTACTCCCAACAACAGCATTCGGGTATGGCCATAAAGGTGTAGAATAAAATGCTCAACAAACAAATAGTTTTTTCGGATGTAAAGGACTTTATATAATACACTGAATAGAACAACTAACAAAACAATAGCCCATGCTCCGTTTCCTATCATAAAGGTTAGACCCTCTCTTGGGGATTTAACAAATCGCTGCACTGCAAGCAAAAGCACTTCTTGAAATTTACTTTCTGGTTTTAAGTGGTTAATCAATTCTTTTTTCGACATGCTATAAAACGGCACTATGTCACTCTGTCCAAATGCAAATTGTACAGAACCTTCACGATCTTCTTTAATCTTCGCCCAATTGTTTTCAAACAGTTGGTCTTTGTATTTCTTTATTAGAGTACTATCTACTGTGTTTTGTAGACTTATGGTGTCAAACTTTTCTTCTAGCTGTATTTGCCAAGCAAGTTTTTTTTGATTTTCTAAGTATCCATTAATGGTGTTGATAAAAGAACTAGAAATAAATACAACCAAAGCGAAAAAAGCAAAGATGGTTACAAGAAAAAAACGAATAGGATTGAAATACTTGTTTCGAACGCCTTTTAAATAGGCTTGAGTTAATTTTCCAGGAATCCATATGTCTCGAAGGCTGCTCCAAATTTTAGATTCGAGATTAAAAACATTTTTTATAAAGTCTTTAAAAACCATCCAGAGCGATAAGGCTTTAAACGCTGTTTTCTGACCGCAGTTGGGACAATAGCGTTGATCCTCCAATATTTGAGTACCACAATTGAGACAGTTTTTCATTTTTGACAGATCTATTTAATACTTCATCTTGAAATTAACTCACTCCATCTATATTTATCGAATCTTTGAACCAACAACTTTCAAAAAGCATTTTTAGTAATAGAGCAATACTATGGAATTTAAAAACGAACAACTCTTAAGTACGGATATTCCCTCAATCCAAGATATCCAATACGAAAAAGTAGAACCAGCATATAATACAGCCAGGTTAACCGGATCGTTAATTTTTTCACTCATTTTGGCCATCGTATTGACCGTCCTCTACCTATTTGTCATAGAATCGAATGAGGGTAGAAGTACGTTTTTAAAAATTGCCTTTCCTTCGTATTTGGTACTGACTGTTTTCTTGTTTTTGTCGAGCATTCAAAATTTTCGACGAATGGGATATGCAGTACGAGAGAAGGATTTGCTTTTTAAGAAAGGGTGGTTGTGGAGTTCTAAAATTATCATTCCTTATAAAAGAATTCAACACAGTGAGGTTTACCAAAACCCTATTGAGCGAATGTTTGGACTGTCTAGACTCAAGGTATATACTGCAGGAGGTGCATCCAGTGATTTATCCATCCCAGGATTAACTCCTAGCAAAGCAGAACGGTTGAAAAACTTTATTACACTAAAGACCAATGGGGATGAAGAAGAATGATCAATTTGATCTATCTATACCAAGGCGACAATCCTTTTTTGCCATAGTACTTATTATATATAAGTATTATAAAATTATCATTCGTCAAGCATGGCCTGTACTGCTGTTTATAGTCGTAGGTGGAGGTGGAAGAAATCGGGCAAACTGGGAATCATATGCTTTGTATGCAGTAATCATAGCTTCTGCCTTCTCGATGACCTTAGCAATTCTAAATTACTTTAGGCATTATTATCATTTGACAGAAGATGAGCTTCACGTGCGGAAGGGAATCTTTCAAAAGCAGAATGTTAGTATTCCTATTGAACGTGTTCAGACCGTTAATTTTGAGGAAAACATTTTTCATCGTTTATTTAAAGTAACCAGCCTAAAAATTGATACCGCTGGTTCGACCAAAAAAGAATTTGATTTGGATGCAGTGAGTATTCCTGAAGCCAAGGCAATAAGAGATTATATTCTTTCAAAAAAATCTGAAGTTGAGTCTGTAAGTACTGATGATGTAGAAGAATCCGTGAACTCTGTAAACAATGAAAAATTAGTGACGCATTTGGATCTAATTGATCTGTTAAAAATTGGAGTGAGTTACAATCATCTTCGATCGGCAGGTTTGATTTTTGGTGGTATTTTCTGGCTCTATTACGAGATTGATGAATTGCTTCCAGATTACATCGATGATTCGATGGTTGTAGAGCAAGCATTCACTTATGGTTTACTTGCCATATTATATATTCTGTTGTTGTTTGTTATAGTTGCTTTTCTATATTCTTTGGTTCGCGCTGTATTTAGATATTATGATTTAAGATTTTTAAGACAGGATGATGGATTTAAAATTAAATCAGGTCTTTTTACACGACAAGAATTTTCTGCATTGGACAGTAAAATTCAAAAAGTAGGATGGAAAGATAATTTGTTGCAAAAGAAATTATTTAAAATTCATGATCTCAATTTGAAGCAGGCCGGTAGTATCGCTATCAATGCTAAGAAGTCTTTTGAGGTACCTGGAGTGAGTATGGAGAAAATTGAGAAAATATTAGCATACCACTTCCCCAATTTGAATCTCGATCTTTTTGATTTGTCAGGTGTACATCCTAAAATGTGGTATCGAAGCATATTCTATTTGAGTTTGCTTTTTGCAACAATTTTTACAGTAATATACAGTTTCGGAAATGTTGTTTTTCTTTTGCCTACTGGAGCAATGTATATACTTCTGGGCATTAGTATTTACAAGAGATTTCAAAAGACCAAATATGGCATTTCTCAAGGAGTGCTGCAGTTGAGAGGTGGCACATTTGCGGACGACACCACCTTGATTAAACTACACAAAATTCAAGCAGTACAATTGGTGCAATCTCCGTATCAACAACGACATGATCTAGCTTCAATTATAATTTTTACAGCTTCAGGCAAATCAAGTATTCCATACCTTCCTGTAGAAGAAGCAACTAAAGTTTCTGACCGCTTGATTTATCAAGTTGAAAAAAGCAATTTGCCTTGGATGTAGGGCCTCGCTGGTTTTTCAATTTTTATTACCCAAAGGTGTGTCGAATACGACATTGATGGATTGCTCCGTAATGATAATGTCAAGAATTTTAGCACATATGACCATGCCGTTGCCTGTTGTGCTAAAAGCGGGTATACTTAAGTGATGAAAATGTTTCAAATTTTTACCTTGTTCCTGATTTGTTTAGTACCTCCTGTGCTAATAGGTATTGAGTTTTCTTTTTTTGATACTATGCTTTCAGAATATGGTCTAGTTGAGATAGCACAAGAACTGATAGTCTGTTTCATTGTGGTTCAATTTTTAAGAGTGCACAAAAAATCAAATTCGAAAATCTCATTAGTGCTAGCGCTTTTTTTTATTGTTGTACTTCTTCGAGAACTTGATTTTTTATTTGATCTGATAATACATGGATTTTGGTTTTATCCTTGTGCTCTTATAGGCCTAATGATGGCTCGTATTTTTTATAAGGAAATTGAATCGATAAAAAAAGAGCTTGACGCTGGCCTAGCGCATATTCATGCTCCAATATTCATTTTGGGCTTAGCCATTTTACTCGTATTAAGTAGGATCTTTGGAACAGGAACATTTTGGGAAATGATTCTGGCAGAACATTACCAAAGAATAGTCAAAACTGTGGTGCAAGAAGGACTAGAACTTTTTGGTTATTCTGTTCTTCTGTTAAGTTTGATTTCGTTGAGACGTAAAGAGTCGAAACCTCAACTCCACTCGTAACATTTTGTAGCGCAAACCAGACGCATTATAGCTTAAATACTACGAATAATTTAACGCTAAGCACTGGGAAAAAGTCATACTTATCTTGGTGTACAGAAGGATTATATATTAAGAAATTGTACCATATGTGACTGTTGTGTAATAACTTCGCATAGTTTTAAGTTTAACAAGAAGCATGGCTAAAAAGAAAGCACCCAAGAAGACAAGCAAAAAGAAGTTGGAGACTAGATCTACCATATGGTCTTCCCTCATTCGGTGGGCTTGGTTGTTGACTTTTGTAGGATTATTTGCATTTATAGCTCTGTGGTTGCTGGTATCTTCTTCAAGTCTGCCGAATACCGAAGAATTGGAGAATCCTAAGTATGAGATTGCATCAAAGATTCTTTCTTCTGACAATGAAGAATTGGGGAGGTACTTTGAAAAAAACAGAAACCCAGTAAGTTATGAAGATCTAAATCCGTATTTAATCGATGCATTAATCGCCACAGAAGACGAAAGGTTTTTTCAGCACAGTGGCATCGATGCCAAAGGAACGTTGAGGGCCTTTGTATATATGGGTAGAAGGGGTGGCGCAAGTACAGTTACCCAGCAATTAGCAAAATTATTTTTTACTCAACGATCAAGAAATTTTGTTACTCGAGTTTGGCAAAAGGCAAAAGAATGGGTGATTGCCATTCGATTTGAAAAGAGATACACCAAGGGTGAGATCATTTCTATGTATCTCAATAAGGCAGAGTTTTATTACAATGCGCATGGTATCAATGCGGCTTCCGAAACTTATTTTGCCAAAGACCAAAAAGACCTAACTATAGAAGAGGCTTCTACTTTGATAGGGATGCTTAAAAATCCTTCCTTATTTAACCCTAAGAGATTTCCTGAGAAAGCCCTGAAAAGGCGAAACGTGGTTTTGGGTCAAATGCTTCGAAATGGAAAAATAGAAAAAGATGATTTTGACAAGTTAAAGGTCCTTCCAATGGACGTATCTAAGTTTAATCGTCGTCAGAATTATTCTGGAGCTGCTCCATATTTTAGGGCAGAGCTTACCAAATGGCTCAGGAAGTTGTTGGAGGAAGATCGGTATCAAAAAGAAGATGGCAGTAAGTATGATATTTTTAGTGATGGATTAAAAATTTATACGACTATAGATACAAGAATCCAAGCACATGCCGAGAAAGCAATGAGCGCGCATATGTCTACGTTACAGGAGAAATTTTTCAAACGTTGGGAAGGTGCAGATCCTTGGACGTATGATGCAACGGACAATCAAATAAAAAGAAGAAGGGCTACGTTGAATCAAGCCATTTATCAATCTGCTCGATATAAAACACTGAGAAAAAAATACCTAACAACGATCAGTCAAAAAATTTCTGCAGAAATTGAAAACGTAAGATTGTGGGATGGCGATATTAGAAGAATGCTCAAGGCAGAAAAATCTAAAAATTATTTAGCTCAATTGAATCGCAAAAAGGACATTAGTAAGCTTCAAAAAGCCACCTACGAACAGATTATGGCCAGCGACAATTGGAAAGCCTTAAAATCCAGATGGACCTTGTTTCAATCAGCGGTAAAAAAGGACTTCAATAAAAAACGTAAGCTCAAAGTATTTGCTTATAACTCCAAGGGCTACGAGTACAAGACCATGTCTCCGTTGGATTCGATCAAGTATCACAAAATGCATTTGCAATTGGGATCGCTTTCGATAGAGCCAAACAGTGGGTATGTAAAGTCATGGGTAGGAGGGGTTAATCACGATTATTTCAAATACGATCACATACAAAACGACCGACAAGTCGGTTCTACTTTCAAACCTTTTTTGTATGCCTCAGCCATATTCGAGCATGCTATTTCTCCCTGTCAAAAAGTAGAAGATCGACCGTATACCATTCCTGCACGAGATCCACATTTTGGTTTGATGGATTCTTGGACGCCCAAAAATTGGGATGAGAAGTATACCATGTCCGAAATGACTTTAAAGGAAGCGCTACGTCTGTCAAAAAACACCATTTCGACATGGCTCATGAAAGAGCTTAAAAATCCAGCCATTGTCCGAAATCTTGCCGAAAACATGGGGATCAGTAAATCAAAAATCCCCAATGTCCCATCTATTGCCTTAGGTGCAGCAGATTTGTCCGTAATGGACATGACGGGAGCGTATTCGACCTTTGCAAACAATGGAGTATTTGTACATCCAATTTTCGTTACTCGAATCGAAGACAAAAACGGCAAAGAAATCTATACTAATATTTCGGATAGTCACAGAGCCTTGCCAGCAGACTACAATTATGTGATGGTCGATATGTTACAGCATGCCGTTTCTGGTCAACAACATAAACTACAAACCAAATTTGGAGGTAAGACCGGCACAACCAATGATCATGTAGATGGTTGGTTCATGGGTATAACCCCTGATCTAGTCACTGGGACTTGGGTAGGAGGAGACGACCCTTGGATTAAGTTTAAAGATATCGGTGATGGCGCTGGGAGCAAAATGGCAAGACCTTATTATATTGACTTCATGCGCCGTGTTGAAAGAGATAAAGGCTTGGGTTATGATGCTTCCAAAGAATTTGTTAGACCCGATAATTTGGGTATAACGATTGAATGTTCAGTATACGATTCGCTCTACGTAAAAGAGGTTGAGCTTAAGCTGGAAGATCAGTTGGAAGATGAATTTGAAGAGGAGGACTTTGAGGACGAATTTGAAGAAGAGGAGTTTGAAGAAAACTAGAACGCCTCTTTCAAGGCTCGTTACATTTACTTTATCTCGAAAGAGGATTCTAAAAAAGCATCGATCATTTGCTCGCCAATGTGTTCATCGATATAAACCATGTTGACTGTGAGTTCTCTGGTGCCAAATAAGCGAGAAAATCCAACGGTATATAAGTTTAAGTCCTGAGGCATTTCGATAAAGATGTCATTGCGATGAAAGACTAAATCGCCAACTCTTTGCTGCGAGTATGTAGAATCCAATGAAGCTTTCGGCATTTGATCTTCAAACGTTTCGAACAGCAATTGATTGACATATTTATGGTCTTCCACATAGGACGAAATTTCACTTGAGTCATAGGATTGCCAATTGGAGTCAAATGTATTTACGCCTTTTTGATACATAAAAATAGGATGCGTTTGATCTACCAGTTCTTCGCCGACGGTTTGTTCTAAAATTTTCATGCCATCTTGTTGACGGTCTTTCCAAACCTCATCGCTTTTGGACTTTAGACCTTGAGGAATTGTTATGGTCCATTTAAATTCCTCAAATTCGAACACTCTTTTATCTGAAGGAGCCGTTGTACACGAACACAAACAAAAAATTAAAAACGTGAAAAGAGAAAATTTCATAGGCGATTATTTCTTTTGAATTAAAGTCAGCCCATCTCGTATAGGAAGCAACACAACCTTTATTCGATCATCTGTTTTTAAAAATGCATTAAATTCTTGCAACGCCTGAGTGGTACTATCTTGCGATGACGATACTACCTTTCCGCTCCACAAGGTGTTGTCTACCAGCAAGAATTTTCCACTTTTTAACTTTGGAAGTGCCAACTCATACATCGTTAAATAATTTCTTTTTCCGGCATCCAAATAAATCAGATCAAATGAAACTTTAAGGTCTTTTAATACTTCATTGGCATCCCCTTGGATGGCACAAATTTGATTTTTGAATGGAGAGCCTTCAAAATAACGGGAAGAAATATGTTGCAATTCTGGATTGACTTCTATAGTAGTGATCATGCCATTCGGCGAAAGCCCCTCTGCGAGACATAGCGTCCCATAGCCTGTAAATGTACCAAGTTCTAAAATTTGATCGGGACGGATCATCTGACTAATAAATGCCAGCATTCTTCCCATGATAGACTCGGACAGCATTTGTGGGGCGAGGGTTTTTAAATTCGTTTCTCTGGTAAGTGCTCGCAAATAGTCCGGTTCTTCAGAAGAAACTTTTTCGCAATAACTCCAGATCTCTCTCTTGTCAAGTCGATTCATATCGAGCAAATTTAGATTTTAGCATAGGATAAAACATGACCGATAGACAAATTAGAGTGCTGCCAATATAAAAGCTCGCATTGAGCTGTTCGTTTTCATTAAGTAAAATGTAGGCCAATATAATGCCATAGACAGGTTCTAGATTTACGACAAGATTAGTGGCAAAGGCACTGAGTTTTTTGAGGGCATACATTGACAAAATATAAGGGAGCGTCGTGCATCCCAATGCCAAGAGTAGAAGATAATACCAATCCTTAGAAGCAATAGGCAAAAACTGCACCCCTGCATCTATGAGAAACACTACAGGGAACAACACGGCTAAGAATAACGTGCCTGCTCCTATTTCTAGAAAGGAGATTACGATGGGGTCTTCTTTATCAATGTACTTTTTATTTAGGCTCGAAAAAGTACAAGCCAATATGGCGGAAATCAAACCAACGATAATCCCATTTTGAAAACTTGCATCCAAGCCATTTACGATAAAAATCATGGAAGGTATGATGATAAGCCCTATCCCGAGATCGAGGTAACTAAATTTGGATTTTACCAAAACGGGTTCGATCAAAGAGGTGAAAAAACTTGTGGTTGCAAAGCAGACTAAGGCCACAGAAGCATTAGCCAGTTTTACAGCACCATAAAAGGTGATCCAATGCAAGGCCACCAAAACGCCAATGCCCATATAAATCAGGAGCATTTTTCGGTTGGGCCATCGTAGTTTTTTCAATACCCAAAGAATAACAAAAAGACTTATGGAAGTAAAAAGCACGCGCCAAAAAACAATGGCATAAGCGGTACTTTCTATAACTCTCCCTAGGATCGCGGTGAATCCCCAAAGGAAAACACTGATATGTATAAATAAATACGCCTTGTTTTTTGAAATCACGAGGTAAAAATAGGCATTGATATTATGCTAGTTATTAGCGTAAAGAGTTAAAAGACATAGAATGGGATTTCATTCCCCAAATTATACCTATGTCATTGAAAGAATTGGTTTACTTTTGCGGCTGTTTAAATTGAAAAGATGAACATACAAGTAGGAGATAAAGCACCACATTTTTCTTTAAGAAATACCAAAACAGAACCAGTAAGTCTGTCTGATTTCGAGGGCCAAAATGTGCTCTTGTTATTTTTCCCTTTAGCGTTTACAGGGGTATGTACTGATGAACTTTGTACAACAAATGATAACCTGAAGGTTTACGAAAAATTAAATACACAAATTCTTGCTATATCTGTAGATTCTTTATTTACTTTGGAGAAGTTTAAAGCGGAAAACAATTTGAATTTCCCTTTACTCTCTGACTTTAATAAAGATGTAAGTCGGGCATATGGGGCGCTGTACGCAAATTTCGTTCTCGATATGAACGGAGTGTCAAAAAGATCTGCTTTTGTAATTGATAAAGAGGGAGTGATAAAGTACGCAGAGGTTCTTGAAAGTGCAGGAGACCTACCCAATTTTTCCGAGATAAAAGCTGTTTTAGAACAGATTAGTTAATCGCATAATTGTTTATCAATGGTTGATTTATCAACAATGTCCGTTGAGGGCTTAGAGGATGTAATGACAGAAAAAGAAACTATAACAGGAGAAAAATCTCAGCTTATAGTTTACAATGATGACTTTAATACTTTTGACTGGGTAATCCAGAGTTTTATGGAGATTTGCTCTCACACCTTTGAGCAATCCGAACAATTATCCTTACTAGTACATTACAAAGGAAAGGCCGTGGTGAAAACGGGTAATTTCAATTTGTTGAAACCTATGAAAGATGCCCTAGTGGATCGAGGATTATCAGCAGTTATAGAAACTACGATAGAGAAATAAAACATTCGTCCCAACGAATAGAAAGGTGAGTAAAATAACTTTTACTCACCTTTTTTATTTTTGGGTATAACCAAATAACGCTGTGCTGTATTTTCCTCATCCAACCCAAGCTTTATCCGATGGCATTTTAGCTGTAGGTGGAGACCTCAGTGCCCAACGCTTAAAACTTGCCTATCAATGGGGGATCTTCCCTTGGTTTAATGAGGATGACCCGATCGTTTGGTGGAGCCCCGATCCTAGATTTGTGTTGTATCCTGACCAAATCAAAATTTCGAAAAGCATGAGGCCCTACCTCAATCAAAATAAATTTGAGATAACATTTGATCAATGCTTCGAAGAGGTTATCCGACATTGTCAAACCACACCCAGAGTTGGTCAAGGCGGAGAGACCTGGATTACCGAAGATATGATTGCAGCTTACAAAAACTTGCATCATCAAGGCCTTTGCCATTCGGTGGAGGTATGGGAAGACCACCAATTGGTAGGTGGACTTTATGGGGTAGCGCTGGGTAAAGTATTCGCTGGAGAGTCTATGTTTGCTCTCAAATCCAATGCCTCTAAGTTTGCTTTAATCAAGTTGAGCATGCTTCTAAAAAAATTGGGATTTTGGCTTATAGATTGCCAGATAGAAAACCCGCACCTCAAGTCTTTGGGAGGCCAAGATTTGGATCGTGACTCTTATTTGACCTTACTCCGCAAAAACATTTTTGAAGAAACCCTCAGTGGCTCATGGTCAAAATTTGCCAAAGACCTTTAAAATTTTTATAAACCTTAACAGTTTTGGATGGGGCAATGATCTTCTTCTTAACACCTTGATAAGAGTCTGGTTAAAGCTGCATTAAACCGTGTGACATTTTCTTCATATACGCAATAAGTGCGTGATCTTTATACATAAGCGCATTATTCACCGGCAGTTTAACTGTCACAAAATTGACGACTATGAGAAAAATTTACGCAGTTTTAATTATCGCATTTCTCTTTAGTTCGTGTAAGAATATCCAAAAAATGGTCGATAGGGGTGAGTATGACAAAGCCATCTTTTATGCGGCCGAAAAACTTCACGGGAAAAAGAGGAAAAAGACAAAACATGTCAAAGCTCTGGAAGAAGCCTTTTACAGAGTGAATCAAAGAGACATTGATCGCATCAGCTATCTAATTGCTCAGGAAAACCCTGAAAATTACGACCGCATCTATGATGCCTATGCTGTCATCTTAAACCGTCAAGAGAAGATTTCGCCTTTTTTACCATTGGTAAGTAAGGATGGTTATATGGCGCAATTCGAATTTGTCGAGGCAGCTTCTTCTATGATCAAGTATGGTGATTTGGCTACGGCCTATCATTATGATCGAGCGTTGGTTTCCCTCGCCGAAGCGGAAAGTGGAGATAAATTGGCAGCTCGTAGAGCGTTTGATCGTTTGCAGCACACTGATAAATACACCCGCCACTATAAGGACAAAGATGCTTTGATGAAAAGAGCACACGACCTTGGGAAGACAAGAGTGCTGTTGCAAATGACCAATGAAGCGCCAGTGATCATGCCAGAAAATTTTGAGCAGCATGCCTTGGCGATGAACTATGCCAAACTCAACAGTTTTTGGATCGAATATTTTTCTGGGCACATTGGAGATTGGCCGATGGATTATCGAGCAACCTTGAGCTTAGAAGATTTGCACATCAGCCCAGAGTCAGAGGTAGTAGACCGCCACAGAGATGAGGCGCGGGTGGAGGATGGCTTCAAATGGATAGAGAAGAAAAAAGAGGTAGGCCAGGATTCGTTGGGCAATACCTTATATACGATTGAGAAAGTCAAAAAGAAGAAGTTCAAAAAAGTGTATGCTGATGTAATACACATCGAGCGCCACAAACAAGCAAAGGCCTTGGCCAGTCTGACTTATTTGGATTTAAGAACCGGGGAAGTATTGGATGTAGAACCGATCCGTGTCACGGCAAACTTTGAGGAGGAAGGATTAGATTTTTGGGGAGACAGCAGAGCGCTTTGTGGCAAGCACATCAGGACCAAGCGTATTGTTGAAGACTTTCCCAGCGACTACGAAATGACTATGATTGCAGCCCGTCATATAAAGAACAGTGTCGAAAGGCATTTACACACGTTTGTGTTCTAGCCCGGATTTACACAAAGGCTTGAACAACTATCTACTACTAGAGCGGGAGGCCCGATGGGGCCTCCCGTTTTTTTTGGATGATTACCCATCCCTTTCTTTACTACTTAAATTCATTTTTTTACGTGGGACAAGTTCCCTTCCCTTATAAGGGAAGGGTTTCTTAAAAACTTACCTTATTTTTTTCAACAACTCCATGGCTTGTTTATGGTGATCTGCTTTTGGATTATTTTTTAGTTGAGTCAATATAGTAATGGCCTCCTTAATCTTGTCTTGTTTTAAGTAAGTAAGTGCCAAATACCAATTGGCGTGATCTTGAAAGTAATAATCCTTCGTGCTCAAAATGTCGTTAAATAGCTGAGTCGATAAATGAAAGTCATCGGATTCTAAAGCACAGATCCCTGCCATTAATTTCATTTCATTGTTTTGCGTATTTAAAATGGGCTTGATTTGATCAAGGGCTTTTTGATAATTTTTGTCCGAATAATGTGCTTTAAATCCTTGAATCAATTTAGCCTCATCCTCACCTCTTTCTTCACTGGAAGGGTATGGACTAAAGTATTCTGCGTAAACTAAATGCGAGGAAATTTTTACGGGCTTGGTAAATTGATAAATCAACAATGCGATTCCTAATGCGAATAGAAAGAATAAAGGGATTTTCCAATGGTGTTTTTTAGGTGCCGTCTTGCCTTCAATCTCTTCTTCGTGTATTCTGTTTAGTAGTTTTCTTAGGTCTTCATTTCCTAGATATTCCATGCTTTTGTTTATGTCTTTACGAAAATTTATTTCATTTCGAATTTTCGGTGATTCACTAATTGCTGCTTCTAATTGGGTTAATTCCAATTCGGAGATTTCGTTTAAAATCAACTTATCTATTAGGATGTCTACTTTTTCTTTTTTCATAAGGATGGAGTTTAGGAGCTTGGATTTACATCCAACCAATAGTCACTAAGTTCTTTTTGATCTTTTAGTAAGGCCTTAATTTTTTTTAGGCACCTGACTTTTTGATTCCGAGCCACTTGACCCGTGGAATAATTAAATTCACTTGCAATGTCTTCCATGCTCATCCGTTGGAAATAGAACAGATGCAATAATTTCATACAACGTTCTCCCGAGGCTTTGAGTAAATTAGCCACCTTGATTTGTTGCTCAGTATACTCCATTTCATAATCTATGTTTTCGCTTACCAATTCTTGCTCTTTTTGTACAGAGATGTATTCGTTATGAATTTTTTTGGAGCGTAATTTTTTCAACCATTGATTCCGGCTCATCGAAAAAAGAAAGGTGGACAGTTTACAGCTTAGTTGGAAATCTGTTTCATTTACTTTATGATAAAAAGCAATAACTACCTCTTGAAATATATCCTTAGCGTCTTCGGGTGACCCGTTGTTTTTCAGAACATAATTTTCTATCGGTTGATAGTTGTTTTTGTAAAGTATTCTCAAGCCTTCCTCCCTTTCTTTAGTCTTTTGGCTTCGCAGTTTTTCTATTAAATTTTGATCATTCATTATCAGTTTGTCAAGTTTTTGGAAAATGCTATGCATCTTACTTAAGTTAAAAATAATGGTCTTTCCCTTTTTGGGCTTGATAAGAATTTATAACTTAAGTAAGTCTCCAGCAATAATTTGTTATTGAATACTCTGAATAGGTTTAAATGTAATCAGGAAAATAATTTTTCGAAGTATTGATTACATCTACTGCTTCTAGTGTATTGAGGATTGATTATTACTATTATTTAATTTTTAAGAAAACTATCTGTTATGAGAAAGATTTTTATTTCGACAATTATGTGTTTGGTTTTTTGTAGTGTTTGTGGAATAAGCCAGGGCGTATTTAATAAATCCGGTAAAAGTGGAAATGGAGGTGATCCGAGTGGGTCGAAAAGCATACATAATGAATTCTGTTTTTACATTAATTTTTCCGAAGAAATTGAGAATGGTTTTTTTTGTGATTTACATTTAGGTATATCCGATGGCAGTAATTTAATATTCGAGCCATTATATAGTGATTTAATTGTGAGTGGTGATAGGAGTACTCGTATTCATTATTGTTTTGATGCTCCACCTTGTAAGAATGGAGATGGAAATCAATACATACAATATGAATTAGGGTTATATTGTTTGGACGAGCTCGGCAATTTCGAAATTCTTGATTTTTGTGATAATGAATATCTCGTGAATTATTTTCTGGAGGATGATTTAGCAGAACATAATTGTGTTATTCAAGAATCCTTAAGATTTGAACTTCGTTGCAATGAACTAATTGGAATGGGGAATTTGAATGATGATAGGGTTATTAATCGAATGGATGAAAAGTTTAAGATATCTATTTTTGATATTCACGGGAAAGTAATTTCATTTTTTAATTCTTCTTTTTTGCCCAATGAATTAGCGCTTGAAAATCATGTCGAAGTAAGTGGAGTATATTTTGTAAGAATTGAAGGAAGTAATGTTAGACGAAGTATGAAAATATATGTGGTCAAGTAAATTTTTTTATTTTATAATTTTTATATCCCTCATTAATTCTGATCTTTTTGGTCAAAAGTCTAAATCCCAAGTATTATTTGATTCCATAGTGCAGTGGGAGGAAGAACCTGAGCCTTTCGAAGTTGTGTCAGTATTAGAGAGACTAGAGGAAATCTCTAATTCAGAAAAAGAATTAGGAATAAATTTATTGACACTTTTGACTCTAACTGGTTATTATTATGATTTAGGTGAAGTTGAAGAATTCAAAAAAGCCGCTACCAAAGCTTTTCAAAATTCTACAATCTATAATGATACTGAATTGAGAATTGATGCTATAAATAATTTTGCTCTTTATCATTCTATGATTGGTTCGAATAATATTGCATTAAATAATTATTTAAGTGCCTTAGAAATATCTAATAGGAATTCAAGAAATAGGGAAGTAATACTTTTTAATATTGCAACTATTTATTACAAAATTGGTGATTTTAGTCTAGCTGAAGAGTATTGTCTAGAAGCATTGGATGTTATTCAAAATAAAGCATTTAATAACTCAATTGAAAAACGAATTCTTTTTATTAGGAAAGTCAAAGCTCTGTCCAGTTTATTGAAGTATTATACTTCGCAAGGAAATTTTGAAAAAGGCAAAAGATTGGTTTTTCGAATTTTGGATTTAATAGAAAAGAATTCAAATTACTCAAAGGATGATTTTGATTATCAAAAAGTACTTTTTGAATTAGAAAATAGATTGAACATATTCTATCTCACTTTTCAAATTGAAGATAAATCTAGTAATTCGTATAAATCTTATTTAGGTTTATCTCAATATCAAAACTCATTTAGAAGCTTTCAATTTTTTAGGTTAAATGGGCTTTGGAAAAAATCTACTTCTGATTTTGTTAAATCGTATTCCGAGTTAATGAAATCTTTAGAGATTGCAAAGAATGAATACGAAACCGACAAAGAATTCGCTTTCATCCCAAAAATCCATCAAAACATTGGAGAATTATATTTGGATTGGAACAAACCGGATTCTGCACTAATGGAGTTCCACGAAGGACTAAAGTTTTTTGATGAAGCACTTTCCGATGATTTGGAGTCAAATCCAACATTCAAAAAATATACGGAGTACCCCGAGGCCCTTGCTTTGTTAAAATATAAGGCAAGAACTTCGGATTCTTTATACCAAAATACGAATGACCAAAAGTATCTAAGAATTTCGGAAAAGGCCTATATGGCTTTGGTTGATTTGTTGGATCAAATGAAGAAGAGTTATCTAATCGATGGTTCTAAATTCTTTGTTGCCGAAAAAGCTTATCCGTTGTATTCAGAAGCCTTGGATTTATTTTACAGGTCTTATGCTTTAAGTAACAATCACGCAAAGCTGAATGCTATTTTTCAGATTTTGGAGAAAAATAAATCCACCATCCTTTTTGAAAATGTAAAAAACAAGTTTGAGCTGCTGAGTTCTAAATTGCCAGAGGACATAAAAAATCAAGAATCTGAGTTAACAAGCAGTGTTTCTTTTTATTCTAGACTATTAAGTGAAGAAAAGCAAAAGGATTCTTTGGACCTTAACCGGATTAGTGAATATGAGCGTGCTGTCTTTGAGGCACAGGAAGAGTTGGCCATTCTGCAAAATAAAATCGAAACCGAGTATCCCGATTTTTTTGATTATCGGAAGGAATTAACCAAGGGTTATGACCTAACAGTGGTGCAACAGAAACTGAATGGAAATGAAGCACTTTTTGAATACTTCCAAACTGAAGACAATATTTATGCCCTATATATCGATCGCAAAAAAATAGAGCTCAATAGAGTACAACATTTACAAAAATGGAATACTCAGCTTCTCGATCATTTGGATTGGATTTCTCAAAAACCAACGGGTAATTTAGAAAAGTTTGCACTAGCGCGACGAAATGCTTTTCATCTCTATCAAGAGCTTTTAGGTTGTTTCTCTCTTGATGGGATTGAAAAATTAATCGTAGTACCAGATGGAATATTAAATAGGCTTCCTTTTGAAACCTTAGTAGCGGATACCAGTGCGTATAACTCCTATCTGCTTTCAAAGACAAACGTCTCTTATTATTTATCAGCACGCCAGTTTTTAGAAGAAGAAACTGTTTCCAAATCGGAAGATCATGAGGTATTCTGCATTGCTCCAGAGTTTTCAGGACCCATTGAGCAAAGCAGATCTTGTGCTTTAGCAAGTCTAGGAAAATTACCCTTTGCCAAAGATGAGTTGCTTTTTCTAAAAGAGACGTTTCATGGTGTTTTTGATGGAGATACGTCATCAATTCGAAGCGCATTTACTGATAATTATGCGGATTTCCCAATTGTCCATTTAGCAACTCACGCATGTCTCAATCCTGAAGATCCAATGTTAAGTGAAATTCATTTTACTGATGGATATTTGACCAACTATGATTTGCAAGGATTAAGCAGCAGGCCAGAATTGGTTGTATTGAGTGCATGCAATACGGCTACAGGCGAATTGAAATCAGGAGAAGGAATGATGAGTTTGTCTAGAGGATTTTTTGCCTCGGGCGTAAAGAGCTTACAATCTAGTTTGTGGGCACTCGATGATAAATCATCCTATGATATTTCGACCAACATGTACCTCAATTTAAAAAAAGGCATGTCAAAATCCGAAGCCTTACAAAAGTCCAAAATGGCATTTTTAGAATCTGCAGACAAACAACACCAACACCCATACTATTGGGCAAGCATGATTCATATTGGAAACGACCAAGCCATCTTTCCTTCACAATCCAACATGCTCTTATACATTGGTGCAAGTATGCTTTGTGTCGCTGGTGGATTGTTGATGCGAAGAAGGAGAGACCGATTGGACCAAGCCGCTTGATTAAAATAAAGTATACTTCAATGCACTTATCTGCGTTACATTAAAAAAGACCATATGAAAACCGCTTTGCTTTCCATTTTTGCCTTTTTCGCCTTTTCTCTCACTGCCCAAAACCATCCAATCGAAGTGGCCAAAATCAAAGAATGTTTGGCGCATTATATCGAAGGCACGGCCAACGGTCAACCCGAACGCCTCGAAATAGCTTTTCATCCTGACTTTAATTTGTACTCGATCAAAAACGACAGCTTGAGTGTTTGGAAGGGGCAAGATTACATCGCGGGCATTACGCCGGGAAAGAAAAACAGCCGAGAGGGCAGTATCCTATCTGTAGATCAAAGCGGCAACGTTGCCACGGCCAAGGTGCAAATCATTATCCCGGGCTGGAGAAATTTTACGGATTATATGTTGCTCGCCAAATACCAAGGCCAATGGAAAATCATCCATAAATCCTTCAGTTGGGTATCCTTAGAAGAAAAGGAATAATTCTTTAGCGCAACCCGCAACCGAATCCTAAATTCCGCTTAAAAACTCCACCCAGCCGTGAGGATCAATTCGCCGCGATTGGTGTTGACATCGACCAATTGATCGTCTACCGCATTTTCCATCAGATACGGAATATACGTTTGATTGCTTTGTGTATACCTGACGGCTGCATCGATGTAAAAGGAGTCTCCTTTGTAACCTACACCTGTAGCATAAATCGTATTGCCATCCGCTAATCCGTTGGAGAAGGGAGACTGATTTAACGCTGCACCTGCTCTAAATCTTAGATGACCATAGGCGATTTCTGTACCGAGTCTAAAATTAAAAGCATTGCCCAATTCGACAGCGATTTGGTCGTTGAGCTGATCTTCGTAATCTGCATCTGCTTGCGTAGCATCGCTTGATCTAGTTAGGTTAAAAGCGCTGTTTGCATAATTCAACATTTCGATATCGGCATTGATAAAACCAGCCAGTTTGTTATTTCTAAACAAGTACCCTACACTTGCTACGGTCCTGCTTGGGGTGTTTAAGCCATATTCAAAAATACCATCCGGAGATCTGCTGTCAAATTCTTCAAAATTGCCATCAAAAGTATAGGCGTAATAGCTCACGGTATTGAAAGAATCTTGCAGCGCGAAATATGTCTTAGAATGATAAGCCGCGCCAATCCGGAAGCGTTTGTTTACTTTGAGTGTCGCTCCAGCACTGGCTTTTATTCCAACACCAGTGGTCGTCACACGCTCACTAAAGGTTAGGGCATTAAAGGTTTCGATTTCGTCCAATTCATCTCTTTCCTCATAAAGCTTGGACTCTCGAAAACGTATGAACGGAATGCTTAAGCTGGCACCGATGTTTAATTTTCGTTTGAAGTTTCCACCCCAACCGAGTACAATTTCGCTCATGCCTCCTGATCTTTCAACGGTTTGTTTTTTGTTTACTGCAGTATTGTACGGATCAAAATCAGCTGCATAAAAGTTGCTGGCATCTGGATCATAGATCGCTCCTACATCATAGGCCAAACCTATTTCGAAATCATCCAGTTGATCTGGAGAAAGGCCTTGCGATTGTTCTAAATAACGACCGACGATAGAGCCCGCCGTTTGACCTTCAAAAACAAAACTCTCATTGTAGTTGGCAATCCGATTGTACCCAAAGCTCCATGAGGAGGTTTCCCAATTGTCTGCCCAAGGAGAGGATGCAATGGTGATCCCAATATGATCTAAGTTTGCTTTAAGATTTACTTTGTTTTGGGTAGAAGCACCTGCGAGGGTAGCGTCCGTATTTAGGAAAGTAACCGAGGGCGAAAAACTAAACTCCGAGAGCCAATAGTTACCGATTGCTGCGGGGTTTATGCTGATGCCTCCAAAGTCACCGCCCATCGCACCAAAGGATCCACCGACGCCGATGACTCTTGCAGTCCCACTTGGGTTGAGCTGGCTGTACCGTAATATCTCATCATAATTTTGACTATATCCTATAAGTCCTATAAGCGTGAAAACAAAGCTCAGTAATATTCTCATAATGATTGAGTTTAAAAGAAAATGTTTGAAAAGGGCTTAAAAAAAAAGGTGGATTACAATGTATGTTATCCACCTTTCAGTATTTCAATTGGTAAATCTTATCTGCCTCCTCTTCGTGAAGACCTTGATGAGCTTCCACTTGATCTTGAAGAACTTCTGCTTGATGATCGCGTTGAAGAACTTCTGCTTGAAGACCTTGGAGTACTTCTCTTTGCAGATCTATTACTACTGTTTGATCTGTTGTAAGATCTATTATTACTTCTTTTTGAGCTGCTTGACTTGTACGAAGATCTTTTTGACGTTTGACGTTCGTAGCTTCTCTTTGAGCCAGTTGTTGCATTAGAACTTCTGTTGGTACCTCTATAAGCACCTCTCGCTGTCCTTGTGCTTGTCGCTCCATTGGATCTGTATGCTGATCTGTTTGTCGCTCTATCAGATGACCTAAATGATTCATTTCTTTTAGAGGTAGAGACTCTTGGAGAGGTTCTTCTTCCGTTTGTCCCGGCAGTAGTAGACCCATATCTTCTTGAGCTGAATACTGCATTGTTGTTTCCTCTTGAAGTCGTTCCCGTGGCAACTCCTCTAGCACCTCCGCCAAAAATTCCTGGAGGACATCCATTAGCTACGCTTCCAAATCCACCGCTTCCGCCGCCATATCCGGCAAAACCATAGCCATTGTAGTTGTTAAAGTAGTTGTTGTACCCAAAGTTATTCCATCTGTTTACTCTGTTCCATCTGTTCCAAGAATACCATCTGTTGTATCTGTTCCATCTTCTGTAGCTGTTCCAAGAGTTCCATCCACCAAAGTTTACGTAGATGTTGGTCCCTCCAAAAGAATACGGATCATACGCGTTATAATAATCGTTTGGAGAGTAGAAATATCTGTTTACATAAACCGGAGAGTAGTAGCCAAAACCACTGTTTCCTCTGTTAAATCTTCTTATTCTCGAAGCATAAGTATAATCATAATCATCAAAGTACTCGTAATCTGCATCGTCTTCATAATACTCGTCTTCGTAGAAGTCCGCATCATATTCTTCATATAATAATCCATCCTCATCTGGATCATAATACAGTTGATCAAATTGTGCTGTTAGGGTAGTTCCTAATGTGCTAAGTATGAACAAAACGGCTAAACTGAAATACTTACTTTTCATAGTTGTCTTTTTTAGTTTGTGCATTCGACTCGGACTCTCAACTCCTTTACTGCAATTTATTACTTTTGCTCTAGAAAATCAGTTAAAAGAAATTTAAAAAACCTCTTTCAGCTGTTAAGGAGTATTAAGACATCTTTACATCTGAAATACATAATTAAGACACAAAACAAGGGGCTAAGGTTCCTTTTTTTATTGCATTAGATTTTCTTTAACTAAAAATGATTAACCTTTCGGCGAAAGCCAAATAATATTTTAAATGGCAAAAGAAATCACCCCTCGTACAGAAGATTATTCTAAATGGTATTTAGACATTGTTCGAAAAGCAGGTTTGGCAGATAATTCTGCCGTTAGAGGATGTATGGTTATAAAACCTTTGGGTTTTGGGCTATGGGAAAACATGAAAGCCGTGTTGGATCAAATGTTTAAGGATACCGGACATGTCAATGCATATTTTCCTTTGTTTATACCTAAGAGTTTTTTGAGTAAAGAAGCGGACCATGTAGAGGGTTTCGCCAAAGAATGTGCCGTGGTCACCCATCACAGGTTGATGAACAACCCAAACGGCAGTGGAGTCGTTGTGGATCCTTCAGCCAAATTGGAGGAGGAGCTCATAGTAAGACCTACTTCAGAAACCATAATATGGAATACCTATCGCGATTGGATTAATTCGTACAGAGATTTGCCGCTCTTGATTAATCAGTGGGCGAATGTGGTCCGTTGGGAAATGAGAACTCGACCATTTTTACGAACTGCAGAGTTTTTGTGGCAAGAGGGACATACAGCCCATGCCACAAAAGCGGAGGCACTGGAAGAATCGCAAATGATTCATGAGGTGTATGCGCGATTTGCAGAGGACTATATGGCGATGCCTGTAATAAAAGGAGCCAAAACGGCTTCAGAAAGATTCGCAGGCGCCGAAGAAACGTATACCATTGAGGCATTAATGCAGGATGGAAAGGCTTTACAAGCTGGTACTTCGCACTTTTTAGGTCAGAATTTTGCCAAAGCCTTTGATGTAAAATATTCTACCAAAGAGAATAAAGAAGAATATGTTTGGGCTACTTCTTGGGGGGTTTCAACCCGATTGGTTGGGGGCCTAATCATGACCCACTCTGACGACGAAGGTTTGGTATTGCCGCCAAAATTAGCTCCCGTGCAAGTAGTTATTATTCCTATCCCAAAGCCGGATCCAGAAATAATGGAAGTTGCTGATGCCATGGCTGAAGCTCTTAAAGCCCAAGGTGTAAGGGTAAAAGTAGATCGGGATGATCAAAAGAGGCCAGGATTTAAATTTGCGCAATACGAAATGGAAGGGGTGCCTGTTAGAATAGGCATAGGAAAAAGGGATTTGGAAAAAGGCTTGGTCGAAATTGCTCGAAGGGATACCAAGACAAAAGAATCCATTGCTAAAGATGGAGCGGTTGCACACGTTAAGACCTTGTTGGACGAAATCCAAGACAATCTTTTGGCTCGTGCCAAGCAGTTTAGAGCTGATCATACCTCTACTGTCGAAAACTTCGATCAATTCAAAGAGGTTTTAGAATCAAAAGGAGGCTTCATTTATGCTCATTGGGATGGAACTGCCGAAACGGAAGCCAAAATAAAGGAAGAAACGAAAGCGACCATAAGATGCATTCCAAATGATTCGCCTTTAGAAGAGGGAGTTTGTGTGTATAGCGGGAAACCCAGCAAACAAAAAGTGTTGTTTGCCAAAGCATATTAGGATAACATACAGTTCGTCACTTCTATTCTACAATTCATCTTGTGTGATTTCAAGAGCTCATTGATCAGCATGCATATTTGTTGTATAAACTAATACGTCATGCAGATCAAATACTTTTTAGCTTCTTTAGTCATTGTACTTTATTCTTTTGGACTAAACGCTCAAACAGACATTTCAGGTATCGTTACTGAAAAATCAGGAGTTCCTATCATAGGCGCCAATGTTTTTATTGTAGGAAGTTATGATGGAACAACCACTGACGTCGATGGCAGCTTTTCTTTTAACACCACAGAAGAAGGGATTCAGGTGCTCTCAGTCTCGTACTTAGGATATCAATCCAAGGAGCTAAAGACTGAGGTTAATGAAATGAAAAACCTAAAAATTACACTTAGAGAATCTGCAAATTCTTTGGATGCAGTAGAAATCACTGCCAGTACGTTTAAAGCTGGAGATAATTCTAAAGTTGCGGTACTCAAACCCTTGGATATGGTGACGACTGCAGGCTCCATGGGCGATGTAATAGCTGCCATCCAATCTTTGCCTGGAACCCAGCAAAACCCAGATGATGGAAGGTTGTTTGTGCGAGGAGGTGATGCGCGTGAGACTAAAATATTCATAGATGGAATGCGGGTATTTTCACCTTATACGAGGACTTTCTCTGGGACGCCAAGTCGAGGAAGATATTCACCTTTTTTGTTTAAAGGAGTGAGTTTTAGTACCGGTGGTTATGATGCTGAATTTGGACAAGCACTCTCTGGAGTATTGGATATGAATACTATTGATGAACCCAAGCAAACTGAATCCAACATTTCCTTGATGAGTGCAGGGCTTGGTCTCAGTCATACGAAAAAATGGGATAGATCTTCCCTTAGTTTTAGTGGATCTTATATTGATTTGACACCGTATTATTGGTTGATGCCCACGCGATTGGATTTTAATACCCCATACAAAGGATTTTCTGGAGAGTTGGTTCATCGTTATAAAACTAACAAAGGATTAGTCAAGACTTATATAGCCGGAGACATTAGCAGGGTAGGTGTGAATAGCGAAAATTTGGATACTGCCATTTATCAAGAAGTAGATATTGACAACAGAAATCTTTACATAAATAGCACTTACAGTACTACTTTATCAGATCGGCATTCTGCTAAAATAGGAATGAGCCATGGCTACAATAAAGATCACTTAGAAGTTGACGAGTTTTTATTGGATACAGATTTTGATGGATATCATTTTAAAGGGGCATTTAAAACCATCATAAATGATTTTGTAGTGCTTAATTATGGCGCTGAATATTTTTGGCAAGAAGATCGTTTGTCGAAAGGAACGAATGATACTAACTTTTTTAGTTCGAATATTGATCGACATCTTCCTACTGCTTTTTCATCAATAGACTACTTTTTTTCCAAAGATTTGGCTTTGAAGCTTGGTGCTCGTTATGAGTTTAATTCTTTGTTGAATTCAAATGAAATTAACCCTCGATTGACTCTGGCTTACAAGGTTGGACAAAATGCTCAGGTAAGTGCAGCGGCGGGTGTGTACAATCAAGAATTGGATTCCGAATTTTTAGAAGATCCATCTGTGCAGAGAAACGAGAAGTCAAGCCATTTTTTACTTAATTATAATTACAAAACGGACAAAAGTATTTTTCGATTGGAAGGGTATTACAAATCGTATTCGGATTTGGTCAGCTATCAAAGAGGTTTCAATTTTGAACCAACTCAAATAGCCAACGAAGGAGAAGGGAGAGCTTATGGAGTTGATGTTTTTTATAGGGCAAACAATGTGGTCAAGTATGTTGACTTTTGGGTGAGTTATAGCTACTTAAACAATCAAAGAAAGTACCTCGATTATCCGGAGTTTGCTGCGCCTTCTTTTTCAACTAATCATAATTTATCCCTAATCGGAAAGAAGTGGTTTCCGAAGCTCAATTCTCAGTTGGGAGTGACCTATTCTTTGGCCAGTGGAAGACCTTATGATGATCCCCATACCAGTGATTTTATGACTGAGCGTTCAGGCTGGTTTAAGAACCTCAGTATGAGTTGGGCTTATCTTATCTCTCAGCAGAAAATACTTTTTGTATCTGTGTCCAATGTACCAAGATTTAAAAATGAGTTTGGTTATCGTTATTCTACTATGCCTGATGTCAATGGACAGTACCGATCAGAGCAGATCAGACCTAACGATGATCAGTTTTTCTTTGTTGGATTTTTTGTAACCATTTCTCAAGACAAGACCAAAAATCAATTGGATCAACTCTAAAAACACATTTCATCCCCGGCATTCTACAGTTGGTCGCGGATGATTTTTAATCCCTTGTGTTTACCACGAATTTCGAAGTATTAAATAATTAAAAAACAAATCAAATGAACAAGACGATAATTTTTATTCTAGGCGTATTCATCTCCGCAACATCCTTGGCACAGCAAAAAGGCCCAAACCAAGATGACACAACAACACAAAGTGCAGTCCTGACTGTTAGTACAAACGGATTGGATTCTGATGAAGGCACTTTACAAATTGCCTTGTACGACAACGAAGGGAATTGGTTGAATAAGCGTTTTGCTGGGCAAAGTACGCAGATTACAAAAGGTACAGCTATGGTCACATTTGAGAACATTCCTTTTGGCACTTATGCTATTTCTACGTACCACGATGAGAATGGAAACAATAAAATGGATATAGGCATGTTTGGAATCCCTTCTGAGCCTTATATGTCCTCAAGAGGAGAAAAAGGAAGATTTGGTCCTCCGAAATGGGCAAAGGCTAAGTTTGAAATCACTACAACTAATCACGACGAACTAATTAAATATTAATTTTAAATACCACAAGACATGAAAAATATACTATTGTTATTCGCCATATTGACCTTATCGGTTTTTGGACTACAAGCACAAAATGGGGCTTACGAAAAAGGAATGGGAAAAGCATTTGAGCTCTGGACTCAAAACAAAACAACGGAAGCCTCTGCCTTATTTGAGCGCATTGCGGTTGCCGAAAAGGACAATTGGATGCCTTATTACTACGCTGCCAACGTTTTGATTTCTAGTTCTTTTTCAACAACCGACAAGGTAAAACGAAACGAGATGTTGAAAAAATCAAAAGAATTACTCAAAGAAGCACATGATGCTTCCCCAGATAATTCTGAAATTGTAACCTTAGAAGGTTTGTTGTATACAGCATATGTTGCCATGGAACCAGAAACGTATGCGATGCAATATTCAGCTAAAGTTGCTGGTTTGCACGAAAGAGCTATAAAACTCAATCCTAAAAACCCAAGAGCTCAATTAAATAAAGTAGAATGGGAAATAGGAACTGCTCGATTTTTTGGCCAAGAGCTGAATACATTTTGTGGCGCCATTGATAAAGCAAAGCCTTTATTTGAAAATCAAGATGACTCCGTTCCGTTTGCACCTTCTTATGGAGCAGAAAGAATTACGTCCTTAAAAAATGAATGTGGCTGTGAATAGTAAAGAATGGGAATCTAAAGGGTTTAGACAGGAATTTTCGCAAGCAACAAAATTCCTGATTATCCTTTCCTTTATCACCATTGGGATACAGTTGATGTATGATCAAGCTTTTAATTGGTCTAATATAAAGCGGTGGTTGTTTTCTAATGCATACTTTGGCTATGCGTTTTATTTCGCCAATGCTTATCTCAATGATGGATTGAATAAAATCTATCCATGGGAGAAAAACCCAAAGGCAAGAGCACTCATTGGAATTCCGACTTTTTTAATCATGAACTTGGCCTTATTGGCTTTCTTGATTTACTTTTTCCAACTTTATTTTTTAAATATTGAGGATCCCCAAATTTTTGGAAGAGATCACCTTGGGACCTATTTGATCTCATTAACTATCTGCTTGATCGCAACCTTGTTTTTTCATGCGGTAGGATTTTATAATGGGATGATGCGTCAAGTAAGATTAAATGAAAAACTCGTTGAAGAAAAAGTCTCTGCCGAGTTGAACGCTTTAAAATCTCAAGTTAATCCGCATTTTTTATTTAATAGCTTTAATGTATTGTCTGGTTTAATCGAGGAGAATCCAAAACAAGCAAATAAATTTTTGGATGGGCTGTCCAAAATATATCGATATATACTGGAGCACAGAGAGCAAGATTTGACTACCTTAAGAAAGGAACTGGCCTTTGCTCAAAAATATATGGATTTACAGAAAATGCGTTTTGAAGATAGTGTAACGATGGATATAAGAGTTGCTGAGGTAGACTTGGATGCAAAGTTACCTTCACTCAGTTTGCAATTGTTGTTGGAAAATGCCATCAAACATAATGGCTTTGATGCGAGCGAACCTTTGGCAATTGTAATTGAAAAAGAAGGCGATATGCTCAAAGTAGAAAATAATATGAAGCGAAGATTGCACTTACAAGGAAACAATGGGATCGGCTTGAACAATATAGCCAAAAGATACGCTCTTCATAATGTGGAAGGTTTTGAGTATAGGGAGCAAAACGAAAAATTCACCGTTACACTACCGTTGATATGAAAGTAGTAATTGTTGAGGATGAGTCCATAGCAGCAAGAAAATTGCAAAGAATGTTGGAGCAACGCGGCATTGATGTTGTAGATCACTTAGCTAGTGTCAAAGAACTGAGCCTTTTTTTAGATAGCAAGCCATCCATAGACTTGTTCTTTTTTGATATTCATTTAAATGATGGAATCGTCTTTGAGGCTCTTGAGGGTAGGGAGTTGGAAGCCCCAATTATATTTACAACCGCGTACGATCAATATGCCATAAAAGCCTTTAAACAAAACAGCATAGATTACTTGTTGAAGCCTATCAATGATGAAGAATTAGATCAAGCCATTGCCAAATTTAAAAAGACTCAGAAATCAAGCTTGGACTTAAATCATTTGGCTGAAGTATTGCTTCAAAAGAATAGTGGGGACAAAGCAACGGAATATAGAGAGCGTATAAGTATACGTATTGGAGATAAGATCAAAAGTTTGAATATTGCAGAAGTCTTGTTTTTTTATTCTGAGAATAAAATGAATTTCATATTCACCAAAGAGGGTAGAACTTATCCCATTGACCTTACTATAGAAGCTATTTCAAATCAATTGAATCCAAAGCGTTTTTATCGGGTTAACAGAGGATGTATCATAGCAATTGATGCAATACATGAGGTGATCGCTTATTCTAATTCACGTCTGAAAGTAAAAGTTGCTCAAGCACCAGAACATGAAATCGTAGTAAGCAGAGAAAAGGTAAAAGAGTTTAAGAGCTGGTTGGGTTAAAAAAGATTTGTCTATTAAAATAAAAGAGGCCGAATCAAAACAGATCCGACCTCATTTGTGATGTTGAATTAGTCACGTATCACACAAGTTCTATTTTACCACGACAAACTTTTTCGTGATTTTTTGTCTAGCAGAACGAACCATTAAATAATACTGTCCATTGGAAAAGGAACTCAAATCAATTTTTGTAGTTTCTTGCTTTTCTGTAGGATTTGAAATCCAAACTCTACTACCATCTAATCGATAAATTTCAATCTGATCAATAGAATTTAATTTTTCATTTTCTACCATTATATAATCTGTTGATGGGTTAGGGAAAACATTGATTTTTAGTCGAGATGATGTATTGTTTGGGGTTTGGAATAAAGTATTTCGAATAACCTCAATAGAATTCGAAAGACTAAAGCAACCAACCAAATCAGAGGCGTTCATTCCCATTTCTAATCCCATTATTCCATCATCATAAGATAGGTGCCAAATCAAACAAGTACCCGGACCTGCGCCATCAAAATCTACATCTGAGGGCATAGAAGGCAAACCTAGAATATTCCCTTGATCATCTGTTATGATCCATTGCGAGTTCATTCCAGAACTATTAGCTAATGTTATTGAACCAGCAGGAATCATGTCAGGAGTGCCATCACCGATCTCATTGAAAGTGAAAGGTCCGCCGAAAAGTTCTCCGCCATTTGCTTGGCATCCATCAGCGTTGTTTCTGATGACTTCAATGGAGTTGGAAAGGCTAAAGCATCCAGTGATATCAGCGGCATTGCTGCCCACTTCTGCACCTGTAATAGTTCCTTCGTAAGCGAGGTGCCATATTAGGCAATTTCCAGCGCCCGCGCCATCGAAGTCTACGACGGAAGGCATAGGCGGAAGGCCTAGTATGATGCCGTTAGCATCGGTAACGACCCACTGAGAATTTGCCCCATTGGCATTAGCTAGTGTTATAGAACCAGCAGGGATCATGTCAGGAGTGCCATCACCGATCTCATTGAAAGTGAAAGGTCCGCCGAAAAGTTCTCCGCCATTTGCTTGGCATCCATCAGCGTTGTTTCTGATGACTTCAATGGAGTTGGAAAGGCTAAAGCATCCAGTGATATCAGCGGCATTGCTGCCCACTTCTGCACCTGTAATAGTTCCTTCGTAAGCGAGGTGCCATATTAGGCAATTTCCAGCGCCCGCGCCATCGAAGTCTACGACGGAAGGCATAGGCGGAAGGCCTAGTATGATGCCGTTAGCATCGGTAACGACCCACTGAGAATTTGCCCCATTGGCATTAGCTAGTGTTATAGAACCAGCAGGAATCATGTCAGGAGTGCCATCTCCAATTGCATCGAAAGAGAATGGTCCACCTTCAAGGGTACCACCATTAGGCTGATTTCTATTTACTTCGATAGGGTTAGAGAGGCTGAAGCAGCCTTGTAAATCTGAGGCATTGTTTCCCGCTTCTAGACCCGTTAGACCGTCCTCATACGAGAGGTGCCAGACGAGGCAAACGCCAGCAGGAGCTCCATCAAAATCTACTGCGCTAAAAGTAGGCGGTAGTCCTAGGATATTTCCTTGATCGTCCGTTACGACCCATTGGCTGTTTGTGCCTGTATTTCCCGAAAGGGTAATTCCGTCAACAGGGATGTTGTCAGCGACGCCATCACCCACGCAGAAAGAGAATGGCCCGCCTTCAAGGGTACCGCCATTGGGCTGATTTCTATTTACTTCGATAGGGTTAGAAAGACTGAAGCAACCTTGTAAATCAGCGGCATTGTTTCCCGCTTCTAGACCTGTAAGCCCGTCTTCATAAGAGAGGTGCCAGACGAGGCAAACGCCAGCAGGAGCTCCATCAAAATCTACTGCGCTAAAAGTAGGCGGTAGTCCTAGGATATTTCCTTGATCGTCCGTTACGACCCATTGGCTGTTTGTGCCTGTATTTCCCGAAAGGGTAATTCCGTCAACAGGGATGTTGTCAGCGACGCCATCACCCACGCAGAAAGAGAATGGCCCGCCTTCAAGGGTACCGCCATTGGGCTGATTTCTATTTACTTCGATAGGGTTAGAAAGACTGAAGCAACCTTGTAAATCAGCGGCATTCATTCCCATTTCAGCACCCGTAAGTCCGTCCTCATAAGAGAGGTGCCAGACGAGGCAAACGCCAGCAGGAGCTCCGTCAAAATCTACTGCGCTAAAAGTAGGCGGTAGTCCTAAGATATTTCCTTGATCATCAGTTACAACCCATTGGCTGTTGTTACCCGTATTTCCAGAAAGGGTAATCCCATCATCTGGGATGTTGTCAGCAACACCATCACCCACGCAGAAAGAAAACGGTCCACCTTCAAGGGTACCACCATTAGGCTGATTTCTATTTACTTCGATAGGGTTAGAAAGGCTAAAGCAACCTTGTAAATCTGCTGCATTCATTCCCATCTCAGCACCAGTGAGTCCGTCTTCAAAAGAGAGGTGCCAGACGAGGCAAACGCCAGCAGGCGCACCGTCAAAATTTACAGCGCTAAAAGTAGGCGGTAGTCCTAAAATATTTCCTTGATCATCTGTTACGACCCATTGGCTGTTTGATCCGGTATTTCCCGAAAGGGTAATTCCGTCAACAGGGATGTTGTCAGCGACGCCATCACCCACGCAGAAAGAGAATGGCCCGCCTTCAAGGGTACCGCCATTGGGCTGATTTCTATTTACTTCGATAGGGTTAGAAAGACTGAAGCAACCTTGTAAATCAGCGGCATTCATTCCCATTTCAGCACCCGTAAGTCCGTCCTCATAAGAGAGGTGCCAGACGAGGCAAACGCCAGCAGGAGCTCCGTCAAAATCTACTGCGCTAAAAGTAGGCGGTAGTCCTAGGATATTTCCTTGATCGTCCGTTACGACCCATTGGCTGTTTGTGCCTGTATTTCCCGAAAGGGTAATTCCGTCAACAGGGATGTTGTCAGCGACGCCATCACCCACGCAGAAAGAGAATGGCCCGCCTTCAAGGGTACCGCCATTGGGCTGATTTCTATTTACTTCGATAGGGTTAGAAAGACTGAAGCAACCTTGTAAATCAGCGGCATTGTTTCCCGCTTCTAGACCTGTAAGCCCGTCCTCATACGAGAGGTGCCAAATGAGGCAAACGCCAACAGGAGCTCCATCAAAATCTACAGCGCTAAAAGTAGGCGGTAGTCCTAGGATATTTCCTTGATCGTCCGTTATGACCCATTGGCTGTTGTTACCCGTATTTCCCGAAAGGGTAATCCCATTATCTGGGATGTTGTCAGCAACACCATCACCCACACAGAATGAGAAGGGACCACCTTCTAAGGTACCGCCGTTTGCCATGGTATTGGTTGAGCTCATTCCTGTCACTTGGATTTCATCTAAATCCCAAACAGAGATGAAGCCCCCATTTCCTGCTAGGCAATAGGGTAATAGTTCTATTGTAAAATTGGTAGTCTGACTAATAGTAAAGTCTTCGTTGTTTGGAAAGTTGAAAGTTTGAAGCGTGTAATCCATAGATGTCGCGATCCCTGACTCATTCCAGATTTCTGTTCCATTCCTAAGTACTCTTATGCCAAATTGGGTTGGATAATTGTTTAGTCCTGTCCCACCAGTTACCCAGCTAAAGACCTCTGGTGCCATTTCGTAAAACGATATTTCTTTTAATCTTGCATCTACAGTATTTGGAACGAGTTCTAAATCTATGATTAAAGATTTATCCGAACCTGCCTCATAATTGCATGAATTATTGGCATCAATACACATTCCAACAGATCCATTAACACCTTCGGTACAAGAATGTGAATTTATGGTTGGATTGTTTCTATACAAATGATTGTTTACAACGTTAATGTCTAAAAATCCGGATTGAGTATTGTTTGTAGCAGTAAACTCTTGAAAACTTGGTCCTGCCTGACACTGATCTAGATTAAAAAGGATCGAGGCTTGGACATCTTCGCAATTTGATTGTGAGAACCCGTTGAACGACATAAATAATAAAAAACAAGAAGTAATTACGGGAATTAACCCTTTCCTTCTTGAAGGAGCAATGGAAACTTGTGTCATAATTTTTTGATTTGATTACTGCCCTGAGTATGCAGGGATCAAAGCAAGGGTTTCCTTGGAGAAATGTAAAAAATTGAATTAGAAGCAAAATTGTCTTGACTACGACATTGTTAGGACACAAAAAAAGCCCGTGCTCAAAGAACACGGGCTTTAGAATTTATTCTGTCAAAAAAGATTACTCTTCTTCTGAACTATCGCTTTTAATTTTTGCAGCATCATTTTCGTCTTGCCACTTTTGTAATTCATCCCATTTGCCATCAGCCGCCAATTGCGCTTGCATTGGCCACGTGGTAGGATTATGCATTTGGTATCTTTTACCTGCATTGTTTAAAATCTCTTGCAATTGATCAACAGATGCACCTGCTACATCAGCAAAAGTCATAAGACCGCCAGCATTTAGATGTTCCATGATCTTTGGACCCACCCCTTCGATTTTCTTCAAATCATCTGGTTTGCCGTCTGACTTAGGAGCCGCTGCTGCTGGTGCCGCTGCCTTTGGAGCTTCTTTTTTGGGAGCTGCCTTTTTAGGAGCCGCTTTCTTTGGCTTAACTGCTTTTTCGATTGCATCAATATCTGATACGATACTAACGTACGTTCTGTTTAATCTTTTCTTGGTAAACACCACACTTCCATCAACTTTCGCGTGAAGTGTATGGTCTTTACCCATATATACATTGTCACCAGGATGAAATCTGGTACCTCTTTGTCTTACGATAATGTTTCCAGCCTTGGCAAACTGACCACCGTAAATTTTAACGCCAAGAAACTTAGGATTACTGTCACGTCCGTTGTCCGTACTACCTACACCTTTTTTATGTGCCATGGATTATAAATTTAAATGGGATTTACCCGGTTATAGAATCAATTTTGATTTTGGTAAAGGACTGTCTGTGTCCGTTTTTTACTTTGTATCCTTTTCTTCTTTTCTTTTTGAAAACAATCACTTTGTCACCTTTTTGGTGGCCAAGGATTGAAGCGGATACTTTCGCTCCAGAAACATTAGGAGTACCTATGGAGGTACTGTCTCCGTTTCCTATAAGGAGCACTTCTTCGAAGGTAACTTTATCACCTTCTTTTGCATCTAGCTGGTGGACAAAGATCTCTTGATCTTTCTCGACTTTGAACTGTTGACCAGCTATTGAAACAATTGCGAACATGTTTAAATAGTTTAGTTTTTACAAATGGACTGCAAAAATAGTACTATAATCTGGATTGAACAATCATAAACGCTTGATATTTAGGGGTTTTTTCAAGGTTTTTTACCAATTGGCTTTAATAATTCGCGCAGATTGAAGTTTACCTTAATTTTTTCACCATTTCTGTCTATTACAAGCCTTATTTTTTTTCCTTCGCGTCCACTTAGTTTGTTCGTCAATTTTTCTAACGAATAATGTTTATGCCGGAAAAGGCCGATTCTTTTAAGTTCATCACCAGCCTTAACTCCTGCAATATCGGCGGGAGAGTCTGGAATCACTTCCTTAACATAGAATCTATTTAGTTTGTCCCCAAAGCAATATAAAATCAATCCACTGCGATCATATTTGAATGGCCGATGGTAATATTTGTTAGGTTTGAGGAAAATAACTTCTTTTAAGTAGTCTATGTATACGTCGAATCTTGAAAGGATTCCGGTGCCAATTATTCCTTGCCGAAAAATCTGTTGATCGTCGAGATAAAAGTTAGTGTACTCTTGGAAAAAGCAGATGGGTTGGTTGATTTTTAATTCGCTGATGCTGAAATATTCCGCTCTGGATACGTATCCTTGAACCTGTCCACCCAAACCAACACCTAAATTTCCGGTTAGTATGTTTTCTGGCAAGACAATGTTGCGATTTAAATTATGGTGAATTAAAAGGGGCAAACTTGCTCCGGTATCGACTAACAAACGGGCTTGGATTAAAGTGTTTTCATTTAGTTTGATAGGACATTTAAGTATCGGTTTGTGCTTGTATTTAATCATTTCGATGAAATGATAATCCTTTAGATTCCAATGATCAAATTTTTCCGGGTGATGAAAAGTGATTTTCTTTTTTACGAAATCTATATGCACCATGAGGTTGTTAAAAAAACGGCCTCCTATAATACCATCCAATTTTACCCCGGTAATTTCATCAAGTTTCATTTGGTCTTCCTGAAGGACTATGATATCTCGCTTGACACTCAAGTTGTCTTTGAGTTTGATTGGAACATTACGTACGATTTGTGCCAAAATGGTTTTTGTTAAATCGGCTCCCATGACAGAGACTTGTTGGTCGTAAGGCAGCTCGAATAAATCGTTATAGGTTCGATCAAAAAGAATGGTGTGTTCTGCACCCGTGTCAAAAATAAAGTTTAGAGGAAGAAGGTTGTTGTACTTAATCGGAACTACGATTAATCCGTTTTGATATTCGAAATCGAGCGTAAAGGGATGTCCCTTTTGAAAAAGGTCAAATCCAGGAAGTTGCCCATAGGAAAGGTGGAAGAAGAATACGAATATGATATAGCCGTATCGTTTGATCAAAATGTTGGTTTGATTACTAAACGAAAATAGGACGATTCATACACATGAATCGTCCTATCATTTTTGGAACGCTTAATTCTTTTTAAGCTTAAGCTTGTTCAATGATTTTATCTCCAAAGACTAATAAAATCATTAACGAAATTGTTAGAATGATCATGGTGATTAGTTTAGTACAATTTCAAAACGATTTGAAATGGGAAAATCGTAAGGGAATTGTGTTAATGTTTTAGTTAATTCCAACTACTGTTCCAAAATGAGACACAATCAAGAGATCATACCCCAATCTTTCCTTATTCTGTTGACATGCTTGGAGTAGGACAATATTGGCGTGTGAATACTGGACTGCAGTAACGGATCTTTGTCCAAAATCTTTATTGCTATGTTTCTTGCAGTTTCTAATATTTTAGAGTCTGTCACTAGATTCACGAGATTGAAGTCAACCGATCCACTTTGCTGAGTACCCATGATGTCTCCTGCACCTCTTAGTTTTAAGTCTGCTTCGGCAATTTCAAATCCGTTATTGGTTCTTACCATGGTGGCAATGCGCTCTTTTCCTTCTTTTGATATTTTATTGGAAGACATCAAAATGCAAAAAGATTGTTCGCCACCTCTTCCAACTCTTCCTCGCAATTGATGAAGTTGGCTGAGTCCAAAACGCTCGGTGTTTTCGATGATCATAACTGAAGCATTTGGCACATTCACACCAACTTCGATCACAGTTGTGGCAACCATAATATTCGTCCTGCCTTCAACAAAACGTTTCATTTCTTCTTCCTTATCGACATTTTTCATTTTACCATGTACGATACTCATTTGGAATTGAGGACGAGGAAAGAATTGCAAGAGCATTTCGTAGCCATCATTCAAGTTTTTTAAATCTAATTTTTCAGATTCTTGAATCAAAGGGTAAACGATGTAGATTTGGCGCCCTTTTTTAATTTCCTGATGTATAAATTGGATCAGCATGTCCCGATCTTTTTCGCGTTTATGTACCGTTTTAATCGATTTTCTACCAGGAGGTAATTCGTCAATGATCGAAACATCTAAATCGCCATAATAGGTCATTGCCAAAGTTCTTGGGATCGGTGTGGCGGTCATAACCAAGATATGTGGGGTAACGTGTTTGTTTTTTGTGTAGAGTTTAGAACGTTGAGCGACACCAAATCGATGTTGTTCGTCAATGATCGCCAAACCTAAATTTTTGAATACTACGGGATCTTCAATTAGCGCATGAGTGCCAACCAATATATCTATGTCGCCCTGAGCTAGAAGGTGTAAAAGTTCTTTTCTTTTTTTTCCTTTGACTGATCCAGAGAGAAAGGCCACGTTTATCCCAAGTCCTTTGAGGTAACTTGTCAAGGATTCGAGATGTTGCTGTGCCAAGATTTCCGTTGGTGCCATCATACAAGATTGATAGCCATTATCTTTTGCAATCAGCATGGTCAACAAAGCAACCATGGTTTTGCCGCTGCCGACATCCCCTTGAAGCAATCGGTTCATTTGAACACCCTTTCCTAAATCTGCTCGTATTTCTTTAACTACTCTTTTTTGAGCACCAGTTAATTCAAAAGGCAAATGATGTTGAAAAAAAGTATTGAAGTAATTGCCAACTTTAGAGAATACTGCTCCGGGAATTGTTCTTTTACGTAGTTGATTGGATTGTAGTAATCTGAGTTGTAAATAAAACAGTTCTTCAAATTTAATGCGATCGATAGCAGCTTTTAAAGATTTTTGATTTGTTGGAAAATGAATCCATTGCATTGCTTCAAATCTTGGCGCCAATTTTGTTTTCTCTCTCAAATAATCTGGCAGATTTTCAGGCAAGTCGGTGGAGCGTATTTTTTCAAAAATATTTCGAATTAACTTTCTTCTTGCCTTGCTATCAAGCCCGCGGGTGTTTAATTTTTCGGTGGAGTGATACACCGGAGCCATGCCACTTGGTTTGGTTTTTTGAACAGATAATAATTCGAGTTCTGGATGAGGAATGCTCTTTTTTCCAGAATAAATATTTACTCTTCCATATACAACGTACTCTGCCCCTTCTTTTAAAGATTCTGCAATCCATTTGGTGCCTGTAAACCATACCAACTCTATGAATCCACTTGGATCCTTTAGTAAAGCACTTAGTCGTTTACGTTTTTTACCTTGAATCATTTCGTAACTAATTAACTTGGCCTTGAGTTGAACCATTTCACCTTCTTGATTGATGTCCTTGATTAAATGGAACTTTGATCGATCGATGTATCGAAAGGGATAATTAAAAAGGAGATCACCTATAAAAAAGACACCGAGTTCTTTTTTTAGAAGCTCAGCACGAGCTGGTCCAACGCCTTTGAGGTACTCGATTGGACTATTTAGATATGTAGATCGGTATTTGTTCAATGCTACAATTTGTCACAAGATAAATATGAAGTTATTTTTGTACTTCATAGTATGGGAAAAGAATCAAAAAGACAATTGCAAACAGGCGAACTTATCAAAAGAAATTTTGGTCAAGTCTTGCAGCAAGAGGGTAGTTACATATTTGGCGGAGTATTGGTGACAGTAACCAATGTCAAAATGAGCCCAGATCTTGGTATTGCTAAAATCTATGTGAGTGTTTTTAATGCAGATGATAAAGAAGAGGTTTTGCTTAAACTTCGTAAAAACATGTGGCGATTAAAAACAGGCTTAGTGCAAAGAATTAAGAGACATGTACGTAGGATCCCTCACCTTGACATTTACCTCGATGATACTTTAGACGAAATGTGGCACTTAAATACGGTTTTTGATCGTTTACGTGATACCAACCAAATGGGAGAGGAAGAATAGATTGATTTAATTGTTTATGAGGTGGATTACTGTTTTTTTATTACTCGCAACACTTAGCGCTAAGGCGCAAATTCGAGATTCTTTTGACATTAAGAATTCTTTTGTACCCATTGTGTTTTATTTGCCCGAAACCAGCTTAGGTTTTGGAGCTGCAGGAATACTGGCATTTAAAAAGAAAAATGCTCCAGAAGAACAAAGATTTTCTCAAGTATTATACAGTGCGAGTTATACACTGAAAAATCAGATTTTGATTCTTTTTCCATATGAGATGTACAGCCCGGGAATGCGGAATCGCTATAAAGGCGAGTTGGGTTTTTATAGATACTTCTATAATTATTACGGCGTAGGAGGGAATACTGATGAAGAAGTGTTCGAAACATATGACGTTGTTTTTCCTAGATTAGAATTTAGTGCTACACGTTTTTTAAGAAAAGGATTGGGAGTAGGAGCAGGAATTCGGGCGGACCTTTACAATATCACAGAAACAGAAGCCGGAGGTTTGCTAGAAACCCAACAGCCTATTGGCTGGGAAGGAGGAACAAAAATAAATTTTCAAGGTTTGTTTTTGTTTGATAACAGGGATAATATTAACGGTGCGTATAAAGGGACATATGCCGAAATAGTTTACCAACAAAGCTTGAATTTTTTGGGCTCTGATTTTGGGTATCAAAAATGGGAAGTAGACCTCAGGCATTATTTACCCCTAGGAGATAAAACAGTCTTAGCAAGTCAAGCGTGGCTCACTTTTGCCTCTGATGGTGTGCCTTTTTTTGATATGGCTCATTTGTCCACTTCAAGTCGAGCTAGAGGGATAAGCGATAGAAGATTTATTGCTGCAGATATGTATAGTTTTCAAACGGAGTTAAGAATTCCATTATGGGGGAGATTTAGAGCTAATGTATTTGGAACCTATAATTTAATTCCTGAAGAGAGATTATCGCCTTTTGATGGCACTAATGTTTATACTTTTGGCGCAGGGCTTAGATATATTTTGGCAAAAGAAAATCGAAATTGCCTGAGGTTTGATGTTGCACGTGGAGAGGGAAGAACAAATTTTTACCTCACTGTGAATGAGGCATTTTAGGAGGGAATGAGGTGCAAGGTGACTGAGGATTAGACGAGGGACTAAATGTCGCTCGGCCCGAAGGAACCGAAGGCTCCTGCCTGAGGCATGATAAATGTCTAGTCAAAAGAAATTCGTTATTCGTTATTCGTTATTCGTTATTGGCTCGGAATATCAATGAAATTGTTGAGATGTAAGGTCCAATCGTATGGAGTGGTGAATGCCTTGAAATCCAAGTCAGGAGTAATTCCGTATTGACGCAGAATTTTTTTAATACCCTTCGTTCCCCCGAAGTCTCCTCTAAACCAAGAAAATAAAGATGTTGTGTGAACTTCTTTTTTTACTACATCGTATGTGCTAAATTCTTGAAGAAACTTTTTGGCGATATAATTTAATTGATCATCAATATCTTGGGCGTTATAAACGGCCACAGGTGGGCAACTTTTGGCGCCACAATTAAGTGCAAAATGAATTCGAAAATCTCTTTCATTTAGGCGCAATTTTTTTTCTCTTTTAGAAGCGAAAGGATTTGAAATGTATCCTAGAAAATATTCTATTTGGGATCTTCTAATGATGCCATGCTCAATTTGGGCAAAACTCATTTTCTCCCCAGCAATATCAATCATTGGCGACTTAAAAAACGCACTGCGATCTTTGTAATGTGAGGGGTTTTGGTTTAAACGTATTTGGATAAATGCATTGTACGTATTGATCCAAAATGCCAGCTTTTTCTCTTCAGTATTTAGGTTATTTTCTAAAGCCTCAAGCGTTGCGTTTGCCAAAGCATTTACATAGGGTTTGGTGGAAGATTCTTCCTGAATGGCGAGTAAAAGTGATTTGGAATTTTCGTGAAAATCAATTTGATTTTGACCAAAAAGACAATAGGAGTAAGATAATATTAGAATTGAAAAAAGAACACGTAATTTGAAGGGATAAAGATTCAATCTGAAGTTCATGTCTTTGAGTATTATTATACCGACGCTTAACGAACATCTTCAAGTTAGGGAATTAATCCCTTACCTACAAAGCCACTTAGATAATGAAGAATCTCAAATTATTGTTGCAGACGCTTTGGATTCAAAGGATGAAATGAAACAGTTTTGTCTTGAGCAAGATGTTTTTTATGTCCGATGTAGCAAGACTCAGCGTGCATCACAAATGAATCAAGGAGCGATGATTGCTTCAAATGCCAATTTGTTTTTTCTTCATGCGGATGTAGTGCCGCCAAGAAATTTTGATAAAATTATCTCGAAAGCGCTTATAAAATTTGATTGTGGAATCTTTGCCTATCGATTTGATAAATTCCATCCTCTTGCTTCTATTAATGCCTATTTCACAAAATATAATTCTTGTTTTTCGGGTGGTGGAGATCAAGGATTGTTTATCAAAAAATCGGTATTTCTCAAACTTGGAAAATATGATGGGAGTTATGACGTCATGGAGGATTTTGCCTTTTTCAAAAAAATAAGAGAACAAGGTGTCCGGTACAAAATTGTTTCCGATCGAGCTACAGTGTCGCTAAGAAAATATAGTGCCCAAAGTTATTGGAAAATAAATTGGATCAATCTTCAAATGATTAGAGCATTTCGACGAAATGAGTCACCTGAGGTGTTAAACTCAAAATATCATTCTTATAAACTGAAAAGAGTTTAAGAAAAGCTAATGTTCGACAACAAAAGGTGGGATAGATAAAAAAAAGTGCCCTCTATATCAAAAAGATAAAAAGGGCACCAGAGGTCTATAAAGATGTTTCTTAGCCTACTACGGCCTCATATCTTTTTTCTACTTCATTCCAATTTACAATATTGAAAAAAGCAGAAACGTAATCTGGTCTTCGGTTTTGGTAATTTAGGTAATACGCGTGTTCCCAAACATCCAATCCCATAATTGGGATACCACCACATCCCACACCAGGCATCAATGGGTTGTCTTGATTAGGACTTGAACAAACTTCTACCGATCCATCTTTATGCGCACATAACCAAGCCCATCCTGATCCAAATCTTGTTTTGGCAGCTGCCGAAAATTTTTCAATCATAGTGTCTTTATCTCCGAAAGCCTTGTTCACAGCTTCTAACAATGGTCCCGAAAGTCTTCCCCTATCATTTGGATTAATCACAGCCCAAAAAAGAGAATGATTATAAAATCCGCCACCATTGTTTCTAACGCCCATGTTCGTCATGTCGAGCGAACCAAGAATGTCTTCTATGCTTTTGCCTTCGAGGTCAGTGCCTTCTATTGCAGCATTCAATTTATTGGTATATCCATTGTGATGTTTGCCATGATGAATTTCCATCGTTTTTGCATCAATGTGCGGTTCTAACGCATCAAATGCAAAGCCTAATTCAGGTAATGTAAAAGCCATATTTGTAGTTTTTAAATTATCAATTATACTATAAACAGCTACGAAGATAACAAGTTTAGTTCTTCTTACCTTTGAAAGAAAATTTACTACATGTCAAAAACTCGAAAGGAAAAAGACAGCATTGGATATATAGACGTTCCTGCAAAAGCATATTGGGCGGCACAAACACAAAGATCTACTCAAAATTTTAAAATTGGTGGACAGCAAATGCCTAGTGAGGTGATTAGAGCTTATGCTATTTTGAAAAAAGCTGCTGCATTAACAAATATGGAGTGCAAAGTATTAGCGAAAAACAAAGCAGCAATGATTGGTAAAGTGTGTGATGAAATTATGAGTGGCACCTTGGATGATCAATTTCCTTTGGTGGTATGGCAAACCGGTTCTGGCACGCAAAGCAATATGAATGTTAATGAGGTGATAGCAAATAGGGGACATGTTTTGAAAGGAGGAAAGCTAACTGACGCAAAGAAATTTTTACATCCTAACGATGATGTTAATAAATCCCAATCAAGCAATGATACTTTTCCTACAGCCATGCATATAGCAGCCGTGACGATTTTAAAACAAGTTACCCTGCCAGGATTAGAAAAATTGCGTAAAACTTTTGAACGCAAATCAAAACAGTATCAAAAAGTAGTAAAAATAGGACGTACCCATTTTATGGATGCTACGCCAATTACTGTAGGGCAAGAACTTTCGGGGTATGCTGCTCAATTGGGTTTTGCAATCAAGGCGATAAAAAATGCATTGCCCCACTTGTCAGAAATAGCGCTCGGTGGTACGGCAGTTGGTACTGGACTAAATACACCCAAAGGCTATGCAAAAAAAGTGGCTAGTCACATAAGTAAGATATCTGGCCATAGATTTATAACGGGAACCAATAAGTTTGAAGGAATGGCGGCACATGATGCCATCGTTGAAGCTCATGGTGCATTAAAGACGGCAGCTGTCTCTTTAATGAAAATTGGAAACGACATCAGAATGTTGGCCTCTGGTCCGCGTTCTGGAATTGGTGAATTTATTATTCCAGCAAACGAACCAGGGTCGAGCATTATGCCAGGTAAAATAAATCCTACCCAAGCAGAAGCTTTAACAATGGCAATGGCGCAAGTCATTGGAAATGATGTGGCAATAAATGTAGGTGGGATGAATGGGCAATTTGAACTGAATGTCTTTAAACCTATGATGATTTATAACTTTTTAATTTCTGCGCGATTGATTGGAGACGCATGTGTTAGTTTTAATGACAACTGCATCGCTGGATTAAAACCAAACAAGAAAAAAATTCATTATAATTTATATAACTCATTGATGCTTGTGACGGCTTTGAATACAAAAATAGGATATGATAAGGCTTCAGAAATTGCTAAGCTCGCGTACAAGGAAGAATCAACATTAAAAGAGGCAGCAATAAAACTGGGATATTTAACTGGCAAGGAATTTGACGAATGGGTGAAGCCAGAAAACATGGTTGGATAAATCCTAATAAGCTCGAAGAGAATAAAGTAAAGCAGTAGTAAAACACTTATGCCTATGAGCAAATGCACAAATAGGACAATGAGTTAATTACCCATTAACAAATTAACAAAGTTCCAGGATGGTTTTAGCTCGCTTTTTTAGCTGCTCTTGCCTTTTTCTTAGTCGTTGGACGAGAGTTGCCATATGAAGATGCAAATCTTTTTCCTTTCTTAGTTTTAATATCTCCTTTACCCATGGTAAATGCTTTATTTAATTGAGGCGCAAATATCCACTTTTTTCGATAGATTATGCAAGTTTTAGTCTATCTTTGCACTCCGTTTGAAAAAGTTCAATCAAAATGGAAGCTTTAAAAGCTTATGAAATACCGATCACTAGCCTTCACATAGGGACACATACCTTTGATTACGTTGTTAAAAACGATTTCTTAAAGGCCTTTGAAGCACAGTATGATCAAGGTCAATTTGAAGTAAATATTCGATTTGAAAAAAAGCATTCGATGTTAGAGATTGATTTCGAAATCAATGGACATATCGAAACAGATTGCGATCGATGTATGGAAGTAATCAAATTGCCTATTTCAAATAGTCGTTCTCTGATTTTTAAGTTTGCAGAAGAAGCAAGAGAAGAGGAGGAAATTGTTTATTTGAAGCATGGTCAGACTGAAGTTAACTTAGCTAAATTTATTTATGAATTTATAATGTTAGCGGTACCACTAAGAAAAGTGAAGGATTGTGAATCTGAGGATTACAAAGATTGTAATCAAAAAATATTGGATGTACTTGATGAAGTAAGTATTGAAGAAGAGAAAGAAGAAAGTGCATTATCCAAAGCATTGAAAGAAATTAACTTGAATCAAAATAAGTAGACCATGGCACATCCTAAGTCGAAAATCTCTAAGCAGAGAAAAAGAAAACGTAGAACACACAAAAAGCAGACACCTGCTACAATAGCCATTTGTAAAAATACTGGTGAAGCACATCAGTATCATAGAGCATATGAGCATGAAGGCGCACTTTACTACAAAGGTAGAGTGGTGATTGAAGCAGTTGGTGCTGAAGATTAATCTCAGGGAAAAATGTATGAAGCTCTCTTTATCTAATGATATTGAGGGCTTCTGCAATTTAAATCTTCCTATATGAAAAAGATTATCAATACCCCAAAAGCTCCAAGCCCAGTAGGCCCCTACAACCAATCTATACTTGCCGGCAATATGCTATTCATATCTGGCCAAATTGCTATAGACCCAACGAGTGGAGATCTAGTCCTTGGGGATATCGAAACCGAAACTCATCAAGTACTGAGAAACCTTGGTAATATTTTAGAAGAGGCTCAACTTAGCTTTGAAGATGTGATCAAGTGTTCGGTCTTCGTGAAGGACATGAATTTATATTCTAGAATCAATGCTGTTTATGCGGAGTATTTCAATGAGAATACTGCTCCAGCTAGAGAATTAGTAGAGGTTTCAAACTTGCCAAAGTTTGTAAACATTGAGATTTCGGCCATAGCGTTAAAAGAATCTTAAGAAACCAACGCTTTTTGATTTTCTTCTGTCTTTCTAAGTATAACAAAGTTTAAAACTATGAAGAAGACCACTTATTTATTGTTGCTGAGCATTTTTGCCCTTTTTTCTTGTACTGATAATGAAGCCGATAATCGTACTTCGACTTTAGAAATTATCAAATTGGAATATAATACGCTATGTGGATGGTGTGTTGGTGCAAGCCAATTGGTGATTAGTGATTCTGAAGCAGAATATATTGCATTTGATGGATGTCAACAACTTGATCCACAACTCAGAACCTTAGAAACAAGTGAAATAGAAGCCCTAAATCAACACTTAGAAGATATTGATGAGCAAGCTATTGATTTAGATCATTGTGGGGCCTGCTACGATGGATGTGAAGAAGGGATGAAATTTGTCTATGAAGATGGAACAGAACATGTGATTCTATTTGACAATAGAGAGTACGAAGAAGTAGATCAATTAATACAGTTGCTGAACTTACTAGAAGAAATACAGAGTGATTTTTAATCCTTATAGAAAATAATTTTTTTAAGAAATGCCTGACTCGAAGTTGGGCATTTTTTTTTTGGGTAACACAAATCGTATTTTTGTCCCTCAATTTTTTAAGATGTCCAAGAAAAGAGTTTTAAGCTGTATTCAGCCTACAGGAGATATGCATTACGGAAATTATTTCGGTGCGGTAAAGAATTGGGTTGATATGCAATCAGAGTTGGAATGCTTCTATGGTGTAGTTGATTACCATGCCATGACGATGCCTTACAATGTGAAGAAACTTAGAAACAACACTTGGGATCTAATATTCAACCTCTTGGCTGTTGGTGTGGAACCAGAAAATTTATTCATACAATCTTTGGTGCCGGAACACGCAGAATTGGGATGGATATTTAACAATTTTGCTGCCATGGGAAGGGTCGAAAACATGACCCAGTTTAAAGACAAAAGCCTACAGAGCAAGTCTGGAAAAGAGGGGTTTATCAGTGTGGGTTTGTTTGATTATCCCGTATTACAGGCTGCTGATATATTAATATACAAGGCTGATTTTGTTCCAGTCGGAAAGGACCAAAGTCAACATTTGGAGTTGACTAGGGAAATTGCTCAACGGTTTAACAATCAAGTCGGCAAAGAATATTTTGTACTACCAGAAACAAAGTATACTGCCACACCTAAAATTATGTCTACCGCAGATCCATTGAGAAAGATGAGCAAAAGTGCAGGAGAAAAGCATTACATAAATGTTTTTGCTGATGATCAAAGGATTAGAAAACAAATAAAATCTGCCGTGACGAGCAGCGAAGAAAAAATGAGTGCAGGGGTAAAAAACCTTCTCGAATTGCTGTCTGCTTGTGGTCATCATGATCAAACCAAAGAATTAACTCAGGCTGAAATGGAGGGTACTTTGAGGTACGCTGATCTAAAAGAAGTGGTGGCTGATGCTTTGATTGAAAAGTCTTCGGCATTTCGAGCCAAAAGAGAAGAACTACTTGAAAACAAAAAGGCTGTCAAGGACCAAATTAAAGTTTCCTCTATGCGCATCAGGAAAGTAGCTCAACAAACTGTTTCTGAGGTAAAAGAATTGGTAGGCCTGTTAAATGTGAAATTTTAATGAAAATTATTTGTGTCGGCAGAAACTATGTAGATCATGCCAAAGAACTAAACAACCCCGTTCCGAAGCAGCCTTTGCTATTTATGAAACCTTCGACGGCACTTTTGCTTGAAGAAAAACCATTTTATTATCCAGAGTTTAGCAATGAGATACATTACGAATTAGAACTTGTACTTCGAATAGTCAAAAACGGCAGACATGTTCAACCAAAATTCGCCAGAGGTTACTATGAGCAACTTGCTTTAGGCATTGATTTTACTGCTAGGGATATCCAGCGTAAGTGTAAAGAAAAGGGGCACCCTTGGGAAAAGGCGAAAGGATTTGATCACTCTGCTTGTCTTTCTAGGTTTATAGATTTTCCAGTGCCAGGCAAAGAAGGAATAAATTTTAGGTTGCTAAAAAATAGCCAAGAGGTTCAGACTGGAAACAGCAATGATATGATTTTTGATTTTGATTATTTGATTCAGGACATCAGCAAATATTTTAAATTGCAGATAGGTGATTTGATTTATACGGGTACGCCTGCAGGTGTTGGACCGGTTACCATTGGAGATCTTTTGGAAGGGTATGTAAACGGTCAAAAATTACTGCATTGTGAGATAAAATAAGTGTCCTCAAGTTTTAGTTTACGTCTTTTAAAAGAAAATTGTTTTAGTATCTGCATTCAACTATTTTTGCACCTTATTTCTAAAGAAAATTAATTCATGCCATATTTATTTACTTCTGAATCTGTTTCAGAAGGACATCCAGACAAAGTAAGTGATCAGATTTCTGATGCACTTGTAGATCACTTTTTAGCATTTGATCCACAGAGTAAAATTGCCTGCGAAACATTAGTAACTACTGGTCAAGTAGTATTAGCTGGTGAGGTAAAAACCAAAACATATTTAGATGTTCAACAAATTGCAAGAGACGTCATAAATAAAATCGGATATACTAAATCCGAATATATGTTTGATGGTAATTCTTGTGGAGTTTTTTCATCAATCCACGAGCAATCTCCAGATATTAATCAAGGGGTAGAAAGAAAGAACAAAGAAGATCAAGGAGCAGGTGACCAAGGAATGATGTTTGGCTATGCTACCAATGAGACCTCCAATTATATGCCGTTGGCTTTAGATCTGTCGCACAAAATTCTTCAAGAGTTAGCAGCGATTAGAAAAGAAGGCAAAAAAATGAAATACCTAAGACCTGACAGTAAATCTCAGGTTACTATCGAATATTCTGATGCGGGCAAACCAGTTAGAATCGATTCTATTGTTGTGAGTACGCAACACGATGATTTTGCCGCAGAGGGGAAAATGTTGGCACAGATTAAAAAAGATGTGATCAATATTGTTATTCCAAGGGTAAAGAAAAAGGTGAATGCTAAAATCAAGAAATTGTTTAGCGATAAGATCACGTATCATGTGAATCCAACCGGAAAATTTGTCATTGGTGGACCTCATGGAGATACGGGACTCACAGGTAGAAAAATCATCGTGGATACCTATGGCGGAAAAGGGGCTCACGGTGGTGGAGCATTTTCGGGGAAAGATCCATCAAAGGTGGACCGTTCTGCTGCCTATGCAACACGTCACATCGCAAAAAATATGGTGGCTGCTGGCGTATGTAGTGAAGTATTGGTGCAAGTATCTTATGCGATTGGAGTTGCCAAACCAACGAATATCTACATTAATACATACGGTACAGCGAAGGTAGATATGAGTGACGGAGAAATTGCTCAGATCATTTACGATGTTTTTGACATGCGTCCTTACTTTATCGAAAAGCGATTGAAATTGCGTTCACCAATATACAGCGAAACTGCTGCTTATGGCCACATGGGTAGACCTTCAAAGAAAAAAACAGTAACATTTAAAGATGGTACTGGTAAAGAAAAGAAAGTGAATGTCGAAACCTTTACGTGGGAAAAATTAGATTACGTTCCAAAAGTCAAGAAGGCATTTGGCATCAAATAGAAAAGCAAAGAATAAAAAAAGGCTTCGTAATTATTACGGAGCCTTTTTTTGTCTTTTTAGTCAACACATTTCATATTAAAGCTGTTCAGATATAAGAAATAGATTTAATATTTTCGCCACACAAACTAGCTAGAGAAAAGGATATGGCCAAAGCACTCCAAGGTTTTAGTAATAGACATATAGGGATCAATTCAGAGGATCTCAAGCACATGTTAGAAACTATACATGTTGATTCTTTAGATCAACTTATTGACGAAACGATTCCGGCACAAATTCGCATTGCAGAGGATTTAAAAATACCAGAGGCAATTTCGGAGCATGAATATTTTCGAGCATTAGATAAAATTGCACAGAAAAACGTTATTGCCAAGAATTTTATTGGTCATGGGTATTATGGTACCATTACGCCATCGGTAATTCTACGGAACATTTTTCAGAATCCCGGCTGGTATACACAGTACACCCCATATCAGGCAGAAATTTCTCAAGGCCGTTTGGAAGCTTTATTGAATTTTCAAACCATGGTAAGTGATCTAACAGGGCTGCCTTTGGCAAATGCATCTTTGTTGGATGAAGGCACTGCTGCTGCGGAAGCCATGGCTATGTTTTATGCCATAGTAAACAAAAAGAGAAATACGAATCCTGCGACAAAGTTTTTGGTTGATGCCACGACGTTTGATCAAACTTGGTCTGTGCTCAAAAGCAGGTCCATTCCTTTAGGCATAGAGTTGGTAAAGGCCAATGCACTTACACATGAGGTCGATGAAAGTTATTTTGGAGTTCTGTTGCAGTATCCGAATGCTCATGGTGAGGTAGAAGAATATTCTGCTTTGGTTGATGGCTTACATCAAAAAGGCTTAATGGTTTGCGCAGCTGCAGATTTACTTAGTCTTACCTTATTGAAGTCACCTGGTTCTTGGGGAGCTGATGTAGTTGTCGGTAATACCCAGCGCTTTGGTGTGCCTATGGGCTATGGCGGACCTCATGCAGCGTACTTTGCGACAAGAGAAGAATATAAGCGACAAATCCCTGGAAGGATCATTGGCGTGTCGGTCGATAAGCAAGGGAATCGAGCATTACGAATGGCTTTACAAACCAGGGAGCAGCATATTAAACGGGAAAAAGCGACTTCCAATATTTGTACTGCTCAGGCGTTATTGGCAATTATGGCCGGTATGTATGCCGTATATCACGGACCTGATGGGTTGACATCTATAGCCGAAGAGATTAGATATAAAACAGCCTTGCTAAAGACCTCTCTATCGAAGGCGGGATTTTCGATTGATACTTCTGTTTGCTTTGACACATTCAAGATCAATCTTGAGAAAGAACGAGTGGCTCACCTATTAACGAGAGCAAACGAATCAGCATTCAATTTTTATTTTGGTGGAGATTTCATTTGTATAAGTATTGATGAATCACATTCATTAAATGATATAAAGGAGGTATTTGAGTTTTTATGTTCGGCTTTAGATCAAAGCGGAACGTTTGAAACAGAGATTTCGATAGCTGATATTCCAGATGATTTAAAAAGAAAGAGTCCGTTTTTGACGCATCACATATTTAATACGCATCGATCGGAAACTTCAATGATGCGGTATATCAAGAGTCTAGAAAACAAAGATTTGTCATTGATGCATGCCATGATTCCATTGGGTTCTTGTACAATGAAATTGAATGCCGCAACCCAACTAATACCTGTAAGTTGGCCGGAGTTTGCCAATATTCACCCTTTTGCTCCTGCACACCAAGTAGAAGGCTACGCCCAAATATTTAAAGAATTGGAAGCCTATTTATGTCAATGCACAGGCTTTAGTGCTTGTTCTTTACAACCTAATTCTGGAGCTCAAGGAGAATTTGCAGGGCTAATGGTTATTCGTGAATATCATTTGGATCATGGAGATGCGCATCGAAATATTGCTATAATACCATCGTCTGCACATGGTACAAATCCAGCAAGTGCTGTGATGGCAGGTATGAAAGTAGTCATTGTTAAATGTGATGAAAAAGGAAACATAGAATTAGAAGATCTTAAGGCCAAAGCAGAAGAACATAAAGAAAATCTTGCAGCTTTGATGGTGACCTATCCTTCTACGCATGGGGTGTTTGAAGAGTCTATAAAAGAGATTTGTCAAACCATTCACGACCATGGGGGATTGGTCTATATGGATGGCGCCAACATGAACGCGCAAGTTGGTTTAACCAGCCCGAATGAAATTGGTGCTGATGTTTGCCATTTAAATTTGCATAAAACCTTTGCCATCCCACATGGTGGGGGCGGTCCTGGAATGGGACCAATTTGTTGTAATGATAAATTAGCAAAGTATCTGCCAGGTCATGCATTGGCAAAAACTGGTGGAGATAAACCCATTCATTCAATTTCATCAGCCCCTTGGGGAAGCGCTAGTATCTTGTTGATCTCCTATGCATACATCCGTTTGTTGGGTAAAGATGGGTTAGTCGATGCAACCAAATATGCTATTCTCAATGCCAATTATATAAAATCGCGTTTGGAAGGTGCGTATTCTATACTCTATGCAGGAAAGAAAAATCGAAGTGCTCATGAGTTTATAATTGATCTAAGATCATATAAAGCCATAGGGGTTTCTACAGAGGATGTGGCTAAGCGATTGATTGATTACGGGTTTCACGCACCAACGATGTCTTTTCCGGTACCTGGCACTATAATGATCGAGCCAACAGAAAGCGAAGATCTAAAAGAATTGGATCGTTTTTGCGATGCGATGCTTCAAATCAAAGAGGAAATAGATGAAGTAGCTAGGGGAGATATGGATCCAGAATCAAATGTTTTGACCAATGCGCCTCATACCTTGAAAGTAATAACTGCGGATGAGTTTCCTTTTGATTATGCACGTTCAAAAGCAGCGTATCCCTTGCCATATCTTAAAGAAAGAAATAAGTTTTGGCCATCAGTGGCAAGAGTGGACAATGCTTTTGGTGATCGAAACTTAATCTGTACTTGTCCACCGATAGAGAGTTACGCTTCCTCAGAAGACTAATTTCTTATCATTATTTCGGCAGAAATAATGTTTGGATTTCCGTTTGCTAGGATGCATTCTTCTTCAAATTCAACTGTCCAGCCGGACTCAGCAACAATATGTAAGCCTGGGACTTCGTCTAGAGGGGATGGCTCAATATTGGGGTGCGTATTGACTTGTCCAGTGTGCACGGTTCCTGCTGCATCTGTCCAAACCACTTCAAGCATCATTTGACCTTCCCAGACACAAATTGCTTCACAGGGGCAATAAGCATTTATCAATTCATTGATTTCAAGTTGCGCTCCGTCAGGTAAGCAATACACTTCTCCCTGGCTGACATCAAAAACATCGTTGTAAGAAACTTCTTCGCAAGAGTTATCAGAACATGAGGCCATGGCTAATATTACGAAAGCAAGGATGAGAGACAATGGTTTTTTATTTGTATACATGATGTGCGTTTTTTTAAAGTAAGACTTCCGATTTGAAGTAAAGGGTTGGGTTGGGAGATTATTTGCTTCTTTTCTTTTGTAAATCAAAATAATGCCGATACCGATTTCTTACCATTCTTGCAGATTCGATACTAATTTGAAGGCCCAAGTTGCCATCTAAAATACCGAGTTGCCAAAAATATGTTTTACAAAAGCGAAATAAGGGACCAAAGGCTACTTGTAGTACACTTGGTTTGATGTTATAATCAATCCTATTTTGGGCTCCTAGCATGGCGTATTTTAAATATTTCGTTTTTAAATCTTCCATATCATTATAACTATAATGATGTGCATATCCTGGCATTTTGATTCTTTTCATCGAATCAAATCCTGTTAGCCTTTCATGCACCAAATAATCATCAAACTTATTCTCATCACGATGATATATTCTGTTAATCCAATCAGGAGAAAGCCCGCTAAAATTTAATTTTTTGTCGCCAATATAGGTGTGTCTTCCAAGTCTGTAAATGTGCCCTCTTTCGAATGATGCTTGTTTTAAATAAGTTATGAGCTCCTCATTTAAAACTTCATCACAATCTAAAGCAAATATCCAATCGTATTTAGCTTTTTGCGCGCCTATGTTTTTTTGCGCGCCATACGTGTCCATTTTGTTGTAGAAAATCTGCGAGGTATAATTTTTAGCAATTTCTAAAGTCCTATCTGTCGAACCACTATCTATAACTATCAAATCACTGCTGACTTGAGCAGCCGCTTTGAGACATTTTTCAATAATAGCCTCTTCATTGAAAGACATGATTACTACTGAAAATGGGGTCTTCATCAATTTTGATTTCCACGGGCCAAAAAGAAGGGATTGAGAAGGTTCTCTTTGTTATAGCACAAAGGATCTAAACTATCGTAATGCAATACCTGCCCACCGGCTTCTTCTAAAATAATTTGTGCGGCACCAGTATCCCATTCCATTGTTGGTGCAAGCCGTGGATATAATTCAGCTTTTCCCTCTGCCAAAATCATAAATTTCAAGGAGCTTCCTTTAGCAACGAGTTGGGGCTGATTTAGTGCATCTATAAAAGATTGCGTTTCTGGGTTGAGATGCGATCTACTACATACTACTCTTAAGCCCGAGTCTTCTTTCGAAAATGAAGCAGCTTTCATCTGAAGCGTTTTTCCATTGTGTCTTTTGAAAGCACCACAATCTTTCGCACCGTAATACAATTCCTTTGTCACTGGAGTATATACTACGCCCAAAACAGCTTTTCCTTTATGCAACAAAGCAATGTTAACGGTAAATTCTCCATTTCTTTTGATAAACTCTTTGGTGCCGTCTAAAGGATCTACCAGCCAACAATATTCATAATTTTTACGCTCAGAAAAATCTACAATTTTATTTTCTTCAGAAATGATGGGAAAGCTTGAATCTAACTTTAGCAACTCAGTAACAATGTGTTCATTTGCTTTTTGATCCGCTATGGTAAGTGGCGAATTATCAGATTTGGCTTCCACACCAAAATCCATGTCCGAATTATATATTTCTAAGATTATTTGACCTGCACCTACCGCAATATCGCAGATTTTGGACTCTAATGATTTTAATAATTCTTGCATGATATAATTCTGAATTTTTGGATAACAAAAATAGACTTTTCTCCTTTTTGCTAGAGGAGAAACCTTTTTCACTCCTAATGTTATATCTTTAAGCAGCTACAGTCATAGGGTGTCTGTAAATTTATATTGCCTTGCACGACTTAATCGTGACAAGGCAATTTTTTATGTAGTACGGCCCTTTGATACGCCTTTACTGGAAACGAAATTACACCTGGAATTGTATCCTTGTTTATTACACTGTCGCCACTTTCGCGCTTTCCACTTTCAACACTAAAAAAGATTTCAAAAATCATTTTTGACTGCTCCAAAGTATAGACACTTGTTATTTGATTTCCTTCTACAGTGTAGTCACTAATCATTTTGTTGCCAATAAGGTAGGTGTCTAAAAAAATATCATTTTTTTCATCTAGTAAAAAGTGTCCTTTTTCGAGGTCTTCAACTTTTAAGTAATAATCTCTTTTTCCTTTCTCTTTATCTTCTCCATAAAAAAGTGCCCAGGAAAATTCGTCTGTTTTATCGGTTTTACCATGTTCTATAGCCATTGGGACCTCTTGTTTTACACCCTCATGCCCGTAGATTTTTAGATTTCCCTTCCAACAACCCATCCAATCATCAGGAAAATGAGGCACAAATTTGTCGACAGCCAAATGTGTCGGTGTTGTTTTATCTGTGTTGCAAGCCAGGATTAGGTTTGATATAACAAAAAAGCAACATATTTTACATAAGATTTTAATCATCGTAACAGGCCTATTTATGCGAATTGTAAATGTAGCTTTCTTATTCATCATTTGGTCCTTTAATCTTTGTGCGCAAAAGTACTTTCAACAAGAGGTGTCGTATATCATTGACACCGAGTTTTTTCCAAATGAAAACAAGCTGAGTGCTCAGATGAAAGTTACATATGCTAATAACTCTGATCAATCCTTGGATACATTACTCTTTAATCTTTATCCCAACGCTTTCAAAAATAGAAGCACCACTTATGCTAAGGACAATATTAAAAGGGGCTCTCGTGCATTTTATTTTGCTAAAGAGGAGGACTTAGGAGGTTTCGAAGAGTTGAATTTTGAAATAAATGGTCAACAAATAGAGCTTGAATTTTTGGAAGGAAAGGATTTGGCCAAGTTGCCACTAGCACAAGCCATTGCACCAAACGAAAAAATTCAAATTGATGTTTTTTTCCAACTCACTATCCCCAAGAGATTTAGCAGGTTGGGAAGGCATAAAGGTAATTATCATTTTATGCATTGGTTTCCAAAGCTTGCAGTTTATGACAAAGACGGATGGCATCCTTATCCATATGCACAATTGGGAGAATTTTATGGAGAATTTGGAGATTATCAAGTGACAATAAAGACACCTAAAGAATTTAAAGTGGTGGCATCAGGTCGGGGAGTTTCGGCCTCTCCAACGTCCCAATCCACTGAACATAATATTTGGGTTTTTAATACAACCAATACCCATGGTTTTGCCTTTGTATTGAGTTCGGATTATCGCAAGGAGCAGGGTAATTATATTTCTACAGATGGGAGAAGCATTCAGTTTAATATTTTGCGATCCAAAGAGGAAAGCACCACTTGGGATTCGGCAGAAGAATTATTGATGGAGTCCTTGGCCTTTTATGAAGCTCAAATTGGTCCGTATCCTTATGACCAAATAAGTTTGGTTCAAGGTGATGGACAGGGCCATCAAAATATGGAATATCCTGGGCTGATCGTTGTGTTGGATACTGATGATAAAAGAAGCCTAGATTACTATATTAATCATGAGCTTGGACATATGTGGTTTTATGCAGCTTTGGGTTTTAATGAACGAAAGGAACCCTGGCTGGATGAAGGATTAACTACTTTTTATGAGCACCGTTATACAAATGCAAAATACGGTCAATCGTATTACAGAAATTTATCTCAGCGATTTTTAAATCAGTCTGGCAATATGGACAATCTTCATGCCTACATATGTAGTAATAGATTATGTCGTAGGGCGCAGGCTGCTTCAACGCCTGTTTCTAAAATGAGTGCGGTAAATTATGGCATACGATCGTATGAAATGGCGGCTTTGATGTATCTGTATTTAGAGCAATATTTGGGAAGACCAGTTTTTGATGAGGCTATAAAAAGTTTTTATTCTTCTTGGAAATACAAACATCCTAGTACCGAAGCTTTACAAGCTCATTTTGAGGCGGCTACTGGCAAAGATTTGAGTTGGTTTTTCAATGGGTTGCTAGTAAAAGAAGAACCATTAGATTTAAAAATTGATGACGTTCAATCCAATGCGCAAGGACATTTGCTTCAAGTTCAAAGCAACAGTTCGTTTCCTTTTCCATTTACAATTTCTGCTCTTAAAGATGGAAAGCTCATTGGTCAGAAATGGGTTGAGACATCTGCTCCAGCTGTGGATGTACAAATGGATTTCTCAGAAGCTGACACATATGTGCTTGACAAAGAAAATCTTCTTTTTGATGTTCAGCGCCAAAACAATCAAATTAAGACAAAAGGCTTGTTCAAAAAATTAGAGCCATTGGCGGTTTCAAGAATACGGTCAACTGAAGATGGCAGCAAAACCAAATTGTTTCTTGGAACGAATTTGTTGTTCAATACAGTGGATGGGATTCAGCTTGGGTTGGGTGTAACCAATCACACAGCACCTGTAAAGAGATTTAATATTGAACTGTTTCCTTATTATGCTTTCGAATCAAAGTCTATTGTTGGACAAGGAAACATGTATTGGGATCATTTTGCGAGCAACAAAATTCGAAAATTTAGGTTAGGCGTAAAAGCAAAAAGTTTTCACTTTAGGGACGTTTTGGTTGATGCGATTGCAGATGAATTTAACCTGAGGTATCAAAAATATGAACCTTATGTTGAAGTGCATTTTAAGCACGATGAGATCGAAAACAAAAGAAGTTATTTGAGATTTCGAAACGCTTTTCTGACTGAGGAAAGATTAATATTCCAATCAGCGACCGATGTAAATAAGGTGGATTTTGATTTCTCAATTCAAGAGTTAAGTTTTTATAATTCCAAATGGGATGGTCTTGGAGATCGGTCTTTGAAAATAGCCTTAGAACATCAAAATTATTCTACACTATTTAATGAGGGCAAAAACCGATATCTAAAAACTACCTTGGAACTCAACAGGGGGATTTATTTTGCAAAGAGCAGAAAGGTAGATTTACGTCTTTTTGCTTCTGGATTTTTAATTAATGATCAAAGAGAGTCCAGTAATTTTAATGATCTAATTACCAGAGGCTCGATTCCACTATTTGCGCAAGGGTTTAATGATTATTGGTATGATGGCAATTTTATAAATCGAGGAGGAAGAGATGTAAGTTGGGAAATGCTTGAGCGACAAATTGGAAATCATGGAGGGGGATTTAAACACGCTTTAGGGCCATCATTTAGACTGGGTAATAGCAATAATTTTGCACTGGCTATCAATGTTATGACCGATCTGCCTATTGAGTTGCCCAAATTTCTTCGCCCAATAAAGATCTATTTTGACGCTGGTTATTATAGCACCAAGAGTTTTTCGTTGGAAGAACTGTCAAACGAATTTTTATATAGCGCAGGGTTTAGTTATGATTTGAAAATATTGAAAATCCATGTGCCTTTAATCAACTCTAAAGAGATCAACGACATATACACTTCTCAGAATTTGGGATTTTTTCAAAAAATATCTTTTTCATTTGACTTCCCTCGATTGGAGATCGACGAAATGCAGGAGTTTTTAAAAATTTAGGTCGCATTATATTATTTTTTAACTCATTGATTTGATTGGAAAAGATCCTGTTAAAAGACTGTTTTTAATTGACTTTATTGGTGCCGTTTTATCAGCACTCTTTTTGGGAGTTTTTTTTGGTAAAGTTTAACGAGTATTTTGGGATTCCCAAAGGCACCTTATATTTTCTAGCTACTATACCTTGTTTGTTTGCGTTATACGATTTAAGATGGATCAGTGGCTCCTTGAAGGTGGAGGATCTATATAATTGTTGAGGTCATGGTGATCTAGAAGAAGCCGAAATGGGTTTGATAAGATCTGTCTAAGATCATGGATTTAGTCTTTCGATCTTCCAATCGTTTTTAGCGTCAAGCGAGTATCTGAATCTATCATGTAATCGACTGGTGCGTCCTTGCCAAAACTCCCAAATCTTAACTTCTATTTCGTAGCCTCCCCAAAAAGGCGGCAGTGGAAGTTGACTATCATTGGCGTACTTTATCTCCAAGTCCTTTTGCTTGTCCTCTAAGATTTGTCTAGAACTAATAATGCTGCTTTGGGCACTAGCCCAAGCTCCGATTTGTGATTTTTTGGGCCTACTTTGGAAGTATGTTTCAGATTCTTCCCTCGTGGTTTTTTTTGCAATTCCTTCTATTCTAACTTGACGTTGGATTACTTTCCAAAGAAAGTTAACACATACCTGAGGATTTGATTCGATGTCTTGCGCTTTTGCGCTTTCATAGTTTGTGTAAAAAACAAGGGCGTTTTCTTTGAGGCCTTTGAGCAAAACCACGCGTGAACTAGGATTCCCTTCGGAGGAGACAGTCGATAAAGTCATAGCATTTGGTTCGAGGATTTCTGCATTCATAGCATCATCCAGCCACAATTTGAATTGCTTCATCGGATTATCCGAGAGATCCTCTCTCAAAAGATGAGAGAGGGAATAATTCTTTCTTAACTCGGATAATGGTTTCTTCATGCCTCGACACTTAATTTTTTACGAGTAAATAAATTTGAAAACGAACTTTTTAATCGATAAGCCAACCAATACATGACCGGTACAATTATTAGGGTCAAAAAGGTGGCGAAAAATAAGCCAAATATAATTGTCCAAGCCATCGGACCCCACATCGCTGTATTGTCTCCACCTATAAAAAGTTGTGGGTCTAGTCTGGATACTAAGGTGAAGAAATTGAAATTAAATCCAATGGCCAAAGGTATCAATCCAAGCATGGTCGTCATAGCAGTCAATAGTACTGGACGCAATCTTGTTTCGCCACCTTCAATGATGGATTGTTTTACGTCATGTGCACTCATTGAGTTCATGTTTGCAACATTGCTTTCTTTCCTTTTTCGTTGAATCAATAAGTTGATGTAATCCACCAAAACAATAGCATTGTTTACCACAACTCCAGCGAGCGAAATTACTCCGATACCAGTCATAATTACACTTATCGTCATGCCAGTAAAACTATACCCCAACATTACTCCAATCGTACTAAAAAGTACAGAGAGTATAATGATAAATGGGCTGATAACTGAGTTGAACTGAGCTACAATGATCAAAAAGATCATAAATATAGCCAGGGTAAATGCTGTACTCAAAAAGGCCATGTCTTCCGCTTGTTGCTGTTGTTCGCCAACGTAGCTCACAGAATACCCTTCAGGCAAATCAAAATCTAACATTTCTTGTTGAATAAGTTCGTTTACCTCATTGGCATTAAACCCTTCAAGAATATTTGAGCTTACTTGCAAGGCCCTGTCTCCATCTGTTCTTCTAATCAGATTATATGTGGAGGAGTAATCAAAATCTGCAACGGATGAAATAGGCACTTGAACTATTCGTCCATTTGCTGGGTTTCGGAAAGTAATTTTTTGATTGATCAAATCCCCTATACTGTTTCTTTGTTCCTCCTTCAGTCTTACCGTAATAGGGTACTCTTCTTCGCCTTCTTTAAACTTGGATACTTCCTTTCCAAAAATAGAAGTTCTCAAGGCATCAGAGATACTAAAGGTTGATAACTCATACTTTCTTGAGGCCGCTCTATTAATGTCAATAAGCATTTCAGGCTTGTTAATGTTTACATCTGCGGCAAGCTCAGCGATGCCTTGTATGCCCGACTTGTTTAAGCGAGAAATCATTTTTTCTGCATATATAAGTAGCGTATCTACTTCTTCTCCTTTTAGTTCTATAGCGATCGGCTTTCCTGTAGGTGGCCCGTTTTGGGCAGTAGCTACTTCTAGCTTCGCTTTTGAGTATCCTTTAAAGTGGTCCGTTAGATCATCAAGGATTTGTTGAGAAGAAATGCCGTCTCTGTCTTGTACAGGAACAAACGAAACTGTTAATCTAGCTTTGTTAGGCGTAGCTCCTGGTTCTGGTGGTGAGTTTGGATCAGAGGTGTTTTCACCAATTTGAGTCAGCATGGCTTCTACTATTTTGGATCGATCACCAATCACTTCTTTCACCTCAGTTTCCAATTCTTCCAAAATCACATTAGTGGCTTCAATATCGCTTCCAAAAGGCAGTTCGATAAAAAGGTTTAAATAAATAGGATCTGGTTGAGGAAAAAACTCTACATCCAGTTTTCTACTTCCCATAAATACAGCCGATGCAATAAGTAATACAAAGGTGCCTGCCAAGAACAAACTTGGATTCCAACCTCTCAAAGCGAAACTGATAAATTTATTGTATGCTCTTTCCAGCCTTGGAAGTACGGACTTTTGAAAACCTATCGATGCAGGGTGCAAAACAAAATGATTTAGTAAACTTAAGATAGCTGCAAAGCCCATAAAGTTTCTTAATGCTTGGATGCCGGCAAAATGAGCAATAACACCGATGACTATCATAATCAGAATGCCGATGAAAAAATTTCTTTGACTTTTTTGAAGGTCGTCCTTTTCATCTTTTGCTTGTTGAACTTTCATAAATCGCGAGGTGAACACAGGATTTATGACGAGTGCGACAAAGAGTGATGATCCTAATACAAGCATCAACGTAATAGGCATGTACTGCATAAAAAGCCCCATGATTCCAGGCCAGAATGCCAAAGGCAAAAAGGCTGCAAGGGTCGTAGCCGTAGAGGCAATAATTGGTAAAGCAACTTCACCAGCTCCTTTTTTGGCTGCCTCTGTATTGCTGTAACCTTCTTGCATGTATCGGTAAATATTTTCAACCACCACAATAGCGTTATCAACCAAAAGGCCGAGGGCAAGGATAAGCGAAAACAGTACTACCACGTTCATAGTGGTTCCTGATATATACAAAAACATGATGCCCATTAGCATTGAAAGAGGAATGGCTATACCGACAAAGAGAGAATTCCGTAGACCCAAAAAGAATAGCAATACGAGGATTACCAGGATAACACCGCTTATGATGCTGTTCTCAAGGTTGCTGACTTCATTCCTGGTATTGATAGAAAGGTCATTGAAGAGGTCGATGTTTACATCCTTTGGTAAAAGACTTTCTACATCTTCAAGTACAACTTTTAGATTGTCAATTGTGGACAACATGTTTTGCCCTTTTCTTTTGATTACGTCCAACGAGATGACTGGCAACCCATCGCTACGTGCATAACTCGTTCTATCTTGGAACCCATAACTTACCGTTGCAATGTCTTTTAAGAAAATAGGGCGTTGATTCTCTGCTTTGACAATCATGTTTCGCAGTTGGTTGACATTGTCAAATTGCCCTTGAATTCTAACAGATCGACGGTAGTCGTTTTTTACAATTTCTCCGCCAGACATCGTTAGGTTTTCCGATCTTACAGCATTTTCGATATCTCCAAAAGAAACCTGTAGGCTTTGCATTTTGTACAAATCAACATCGATACGAATTTCTCGATCCAAAGCTCCTTTCATTTGTGCCTCTGTGATCTCCTTCATTCCCTCAACTTTATCTTGGACGAGCTCTGCATACTTTTTTAGTTCGTCCATGCTATAGTTTCCAGAAATATTAACGGTAACTATGGGCAACTCGGCAAAGTTGATTTCTTCAACTAAAGGATCCTGTGTGAGATCATTGGGGAGTTCGCTTGTGGCCTTATCTACGGCATCTTTTACTTTTAAAACAGCCTCTGAGACAGAAAATTCTGAATCAAATTCTACAGAAATTACAGAGTAATCTTGCATTGAAGTGGAAAGGCATTTTTTAACTCCTGTCAAAGACAGCAATTCTTTTTCTATGGGTCGGGTAACCAAATTCTCAATTTCTTCCGCTGAGTTACCAAAGTGAATCGTATTGACAAATACCTGTGGAAGAGAAGCATCAGGATACTGCTCCTTTGGCATATCTTGATACGATTGGATTCCAAAAAGTAGAATCATAAGAGTCACCAAGAAAATGCTTGTACGGTTGTCAACGGCAAAGTTGGTTAAACTAAATTCCTTTGACATTTGAGCTTTTTTCTCTTTATTCTCCATCGCTAAGAATTTCGGTTTCTACAATATTTACTACATCGTTTTCAGCTACTTTTTGTGCACCGTCCATTATGATTTCAGTCCCTTCTTCCAACCCATCAGTGATGACGATATAAGCATCATCACTTTCTCCGGTTTGAATATACTTTTTCTTTGCAAGCATTTGTCCGTCATGTTTTTCAACGGTATAGACATATTGCTTTCCATTAACTTCTTGTCTGATCAATCCTACAGGAATGTACATCGCATCTTTAATGTTTAAATCATTAATCTCTACTTCGGCCAGAAGATTTGGTTTAATGTTTTTGTTAGCCGCTATACCTATTTCAATTTTGAATGTTCGATTAGACGGATCTATGGATCTTCCCAACATAGAAACTCTTTTTTTCATTTTTTGATCCAGTGCTGGGAAGTATATATCTACCATATCCCCTCTGTTTACCTTGCCTAAAAAGTTTTCTGGAACATCGGCCACCACTTTAAGTTTGTTGGTGTTTAAGATTTGAACTATTGGCATTCCAGGTGAAGCCATTTCCCCTTGCTTTAAAATCTCTCGATCTATATAACCAGATATAGGTGCATAGACATATCTTTTAGCCGTTTGGGATCGAAGTGTTTCCAATGATTTCTCGATTTGTTCTTTGTTGTTCTTGGCTTGTAGATATTGTATTTCTGAGCCGATGTTTTGGTCCCACAATCTTTTTTGCCTTTCATACACTGTTTGTGCCAAACCAAGACTGGTTTCTACTTCTGCAATTTGTTTCTCCGCCGTTTCCATGTCAAGGGTAGCGATTCTTGTTCCTTTGGAAACATAATCACCTTCTCTAACCGTCAGGCTTAAGATCCGTCCGCCAATGGAGCTGCTTGCACTTACTAAATCATCTCCAATGACGCTTGCTTGAATTGTTGCAAACCGCTCGAAGTCTTTGGATTGAATTTTACTAGAGCTTATGTTGATTGGATCTTTGGTTTGATTTGGATCTAGTTCTTTGATTTCATCCATCAAAGCGGTAATCTTCTCGTCGAGATCTTTCTTCTCCAACTTCAAGTCCGTTAGTTTTTCTTTTTTTCCGGCCAGATCGTCCGTGTATTCTTTTTCACCAGAGTTACATGCAAAGAGTAAAAACAGCAAAAGGAATAATGGAAGTTTATTTATCATTTTAATGTATTGATTCATTTTTATAATTCTCCGTTAGCAATTGATAGTTCGGTGTAAGCTGTGACGAGCTCATAAATGGATTGTATGTAATAGCTTTCTGCTCCATATAGATTGGATTCAGCTTGTGATACTTCTAAGCTTGATCCGACACCTTCTTTATATTTAATTTGTGTTTTATCATAAATGTCTTGAGAGATACGCATCGTTTTTTTAGCGTTCTCTACCGCTTTTTTAGCGTTGAGTACTTTATTTTTTGCCATTCTGACTTGCAAAACCATGCCTTGTTCGAACTCACGTTTTTGAACCTCTGTTTTTTCTATCGCAAGTTGCAGTCTTTGTTCTGTGGCAGTACGATTGCCCCCATCATAAATGTTATAATTTAGAGCTAATCCAACCACTGCTGTTGGAAGGAATCCTGCTTCCGATCCGCTAAACAACTTGTCTCTTTGCAAGGTTTCTGATATGCCAGCAATAGCTCGAAGTGTAGGAAGTTTTTGTTTTTGTGTTCTTTCTAAGTTTAACTGATTCAACTCTTGTCCAAGTTGGATGTTTGCATATTCTGCACGATTAGAATAATTGACTTCTTCGTTTAGATTTATATCTTCTATCTGAATTTGATTTAATAAGGATTCAAGGTCTTCTGTTAGTACAATGTCTTCTTCCATAGGATAAACCATTTGGAATTTTAATAAATCCTTTGCCATGGCTATGGAAAAATTGATTCCTTCTCTTTGTGTTTTTAAATTTTCAACAGAAAGCTCTGCCCGATCTACATCTAACTTTTCAACCAAACCATTTTCGTAAAAGGCATTGATTTCGAAACGCGCTTTTTCTGCATTTTCTAGATTTTTATATATCAGCCTCAGATTTTCCACGGCGATTAATACGCCCAAATACGCTTGGGTGATTTTAGTGCGTACATTTTGTTCGCTCAAATCTTTTTCTTTTATGACAAGATCTCTATAAAGTCTGGCAGCTTTAAGTCCTGTCAAGTAAGAACCATCGAAAAGCAACCAACTTCCATTGACCCCGATGTTTAAGTTGTTTCTAGTTGCAAAGGAAACTTTTTGCGATTGAGGTTCTGGCACAACGAATCCATCTGGTAATTGATCTAGGCCATCCAATATGCCATATACAGCTGGAGAAATAAAATCTTGCAGTACGGTTTGTGGTCGCAGCAAATAATAATTGTAGGTCATTTCTGCAGACACTTTAGGCATCCCTATGGATTTGTATTCGTCAATTTGACCCTCAGCATCCATGATGTTGATGTTGCTCATTTTTATTTCATTGGCATTTTGCAAAGCATAGTCAATGGCGCTTTCGAGTGAGTACGAATTTTGTCCATAACAAAATGACAAACTGAAAAGGAGCAATAAACTGGTAGTTATTCTCATATTAGTTGATGTCTAAATTTTTAGTTAAATATTTTCTGCCTTTCTCCGTACACAAGCCGAGCAAATGGTACGAAAGAAATTCTCCAAACAATTGTGCCTTGGCAAAGTCCCTGTTCGGGAAAATATCTTCATCTACCAAGGTTTTTGTTTGAGCCATATATAGTTTGCTTATGATGTCGGAGTGCAGGTCATTTCTGTAATAACCATGCGCTTGTCCCAAAGCAATATTCTTTTTGATGGTTTCTTCAATAAATAAGAAGTGGTCGTTTTCGATATACTCCCAAACCTTAGGATGATATTTTTGTAAATCGTAAACCAAACTCGGTTTCATTTCTCTAAAAAAACGCGTGACATGTTTGCCAATCTCCAGCATTTGATCTAGAGCATTTTCTTTTGACTCGATCATTTCTAGAATAATGCTTTCCTCCTTTTTAGTGAAGTCTACGACAACTTTGTAAATGAGATCCTTTTTATTTTCTACCGCAGCATAAATTGTTTTTTTCGAAATGCCTAGTTTTTTGGCTATGTCATCCATACTTACGCTTTTCACCCCATACTTTAGAAAGAGGTGCATCGCAGAAGTCAATATCTTATCAGAAATTACCATAATGCAAATTTAGATAATGTAAACGTCGGAAACTTTAATTCTGTTCAAAGTTTCCTTGGTTTTTAGATTTTTGTAGATGAATTGTAGTAATCAGAAGTTGAATCGTTAGGATGAAGGTTTGATTCTCAATCTGAATTGACTAGATTCGGGTGATGATTGCTCTAGGAATAATGATTGGAAGCTCCCTTGACGGGGTGGATTATGCTCTGGTTGACGTCAATTCATCAGATTATGAGCTTATTCATGCTTCAACAGTCGCATTCCCTGTGATGCTCAAATCCAAATTAAGTAAAGCTGCGCATTGTTCGTTAAAAGAATATTTGATCCTAAAAAAGGAGCTAACTTATTTTGTTGCCGAAAATGTCTTTGAATCCGAGCTTGATTTCGAAGTTGTTTCGGTACACGGATTAACAACATTTCACCTTCCTGAAGAAGGCGTTTCAGATCAAATGGTCTGCGCTTCCACGCTTTCGGCCTTGTTAGAAGCCAAGGTTGTTTCAGATTTTCGAGTTGGGGATATCGCTTTGGGAGGACAAGGCACGCCTTTAGTGCCAATTGCGGAGAAATTATTATTTCCTGGGTTTGACTATTATCTGAATCTAGGAGGAATTGCCAATCTTACCAAGCAAGAAGATTGGAGTGCCTTTGACGTCTGTCCATGCAATCAGTTAAATAATTATTTGGCGGCAAAACGAGAGCTAGATTTTGATCAAGATGGCCAACTCGCTCGAGCAGGACAATTGAATGCAGCTTGGTATAAACAACTCGGTGACTTTGAATTTTATACTAAGGCGAGCCCCAAATCTTTGGATAACAATTGGATTCGGAAGCATTATTGGCCTTTGCTTGATGCGCCATTGGAGATCGAGGACAAACTTCATACTGTAGCGCATTTTATTGCAGATCAGATTGCAAAGTATATCGCAGAGGATGCCTCTGTCTTTGTTAGTGGAGGAGGTGCTCGAAATGTTTTTTTAATTGAGTTGTTAAAATCCAAAGGTTTAAATATCCATCGACCTTCCAATGCTGTGTTGGATTATAAAGAAGCTATACTCATGACGCTTTTGGGCTACTTGAGATTGAAAAAAATCCCTAACATTTTATCTTCCGTTAGCGGGGCTACCAATGATTCGATTGGGGGCGCAGTTTATAATGTTTATGGTAAATAAATCAGATAAAATTTTAATCACCGGGGCTACTGGATTTATTGGCTCGTACATCACGCGAAAATTGATCCAATCAGGTTATTCTTCTTTGTATGGATTATGTCGAAAGACAAGCAATTTTGATTTATTGGATCATATGGAAGATCAAGTGCAGTGGCATGTAGGAGATCTTCTTGACATACATGCTTTAGAAGAAATTGTACAAAAGGTGGATCATGTAATTCACGCTGCGGCTGTGGTTTCATTTGATTCGAATGTGAAGGATGTAATGGAATTAACCAACGTCGAAGGAACGACAAATTTGGTCAATGTGGCATTGGATGCAAAAATCAAAAAATTTGTTCATTTGAGTTCTATCGCCGCTTTGGGCAAAAGCCGTCCTGAAGATAGAATTCAAGAAAATAGTCCATGGGTGCATTCCAAGTATAATTCTGTCTATGCCAAATCAAAAAAGGAATCCGAAATACAAGTGTGGCGAGGCCAAGCAGAAGGCTTACAAGTTACCGTGCTAAATCCTTCTGTCGTTTTGGGAGCAGGCAAATGGAGTAATTCTTCCGTCCGAATATTTGGCAACATGGACCGCAAGCAGAAGTTTTATCCCTTGGGATCCAACGGTTTTGTGGATGTTAGAGATGTAGCAATTGCTGTCGAAAAGGTTTTGCAAGAAAATCATATAGGTAAGAAATACTTGCTGAATGCCGAACATTGGTCCTACAAAGATTTTATGGATAAGGTCTCAAAGATTTACGGCGTGCATACACCAAAATTTCCTATTTCAAAGGCAATCATACCTATTGCATGGAGAGTAATGAGCGTCTATTCTAAAATATTACGAAAGCCCGGGGTATACACCAAAAGCACAGTAATCAATTCGTCGAAAGACTGGGTATACGACAATACGCATTCGGTGGAGTCGCTTGGTATGCAGTATTCTTCTATTGATAGATGTATCACACAAACATCCGAGCTTTTCTTAGAATCGAAGGCAAGGGATCAAGACTTTGGAATACTTTCCTTTGCCTAGGACGTATTACAATTTATTGTATTGCGATAAATACCATCACCCAACAAATATTTTGAGTAATATCAATTTTGACTGATAAAAGTTTTTAATTATTTTAAAAGACAGAACTAAATATCAAATTTTTTTCATTTTTTAATTTTTAATTAAACCCTCCCATCCATGTCAATAACAACAAAAAATTTAAGGAACATTTGCCTTTTAGGGCACTCGGGAAGTGGTAAAACGAGTTTCGCAGAAACTATGCTCTTTGAAGCCGGTGCCATTTCCCGAAAAGGTTCAGTTGATGGAAAGTCAAGTACATCAGATTACACAAATATTGAGCAGGAAAAAGGAAATTCCTTGTTTAGTACTTTGCTACACGCGAAATGGAGAAATCATAAAATTAATATTTTGGATACCCCAGGTTCGGATGATTTTATTGGTGAAGTGGTGTCCTCGCTTAAAGTTGCGGATACGGCTTTGATGATGATAAACGCTACGAACGGAATCGAAGTTGGTACAGAGATTTTTTGGGAATATGTACAGCGTTTCGAAACACCCTGTGTTTTTGTGATCAATCAAATGGATCACGACAAAGCAGATTTTTCAATGTCCTTACAATCGATGAAAGATGAATTTGGACCAAAAGTGACTCCCATTCAATATCCCTTAAACGAAGGTGGGGCGTTTAATTCTATTGTAGATGCTTTACGCATGACGATGTATGTTTTTCCTGATGGGGGAGGAAAACCGGAAAAACAAGCCATCCCTGAATTTGAAATGCAAAAAGCGCTGGATATGCACAATGCTTTGGTAGAAATTGCGGCAGAGAATGACGAAGGGTTAATGGAGAAATTTTTTGAGGATGGTTCTTTGACAGAAGAAGAATTAACCAAAGGATTAAATATTGCTTTGGCCCATCAGCAGTTTTATCCCGTTTTTTGTTGCAGCTCTTTAAGTAACATGGGGAGTGGCAGGATCATGGGATTTTTAAATGATATTGCGCCTAGTCCTGCGGATCGAAAGCCAACACCATTGGAAGGAGGTGGAGAATTGGCTTGCGATGAAAAAGGTCCAACAACAGCTTTTATATTTAAAACCATCTCTGAGCCTCAGGTTGGAATGGTCAGTTACTTCAAAGTATATTCCGGAGTATTAAACGAGGGGGTAGAATTACAAAATGCAGAAAACCGATCCAGCGAACGAATAAATCAGATTTTCGAAGCGAATGGGAAACAACGAAGCACTATTGGTTCTCTTTGTGCCGGTGATATTGGAGTATGCGTCAAGCTAAAAGATTCGCATACCAACAATACCTTAAATCAAAAAGGCACGGATCATAAAATAGCTAAAATTGATTTTCCTAGTCCAAGGATTCGTACCTCGGTAGTTCCTCCGAGTAAAGGAGAAATGGAAAAATTAATGAAAGCCTTGAATCAAATTGGCGAGGAAGATCCTACGCTAATTGTGGAGCAAAATTCGACCTTAAAGCAAACAATTTTGCATGGACAGGGGCAATTGCATTTGGATCTAACCAAATACCGCATTGAAAAGGTCAACAATATTTCTATGGAATTTGAGGAGCCCAGAATCATGTATCGAGAGACCATTACCAAAACTGCCAATGCTTCGTACCGCCACAAAAAGCAGTCCGGAGGAGCTGGACAGTTTGGAGAAGTCCATATGCGGGTAGAACCTTATTATGAAGGAATGCCTGATCCCGCAGGGCTGACTGTCCGGAATAAAGAATTGATTGACTTGGAATGGGGAGGAAAGCTTTCTTTTTATTGGTGTATAGTTGGAGGCTCTATTGACTCCAAATACATCAACGCGATCAAAAAAGGAGTGATGCAAAAAATGGAAGAAGGTCCCTTAACGGGATCGCGATGTCAGGACATCCGAGTATCGATCTTTGACGGCAAGATGCATGCTGTGGATTCTAATGATATGGCTTTTATGATCGCTGCTTCGCAGGTTTTTAAGGATGCTTTCCAACAAGCTGCTCCTCAGGTTTTAGAACCTATTCATGAAGTAAACATCACTTGTTCGGATCAAGTGATGGGTGATGTGATGGGTGATTTGCAATCAAGAAGAGCAATGATCACAGGAATGGATGCCGTAGGCAAACAGCAAAAAATTCAAGCCAAAGTGCCTTTATCGGAACTCTATCAATATTCCAGTACCCTGAGGTCTCTTACTCAGGGTAAAGCAAAATTTGCAAGAAAGTTTAGTGAGTTCGTTCCAGTAACTCCTGACATCAAATCAAATTTAGTTAAGCAGCACCAACGACAAACAGAAGCTGCTTAAAACAAAACGAAGTCTAGTCAAGAGGTGCAAGGAGTATTCTTTGCACCTTTTTTTGTTTGAATAGGACGATAATTATCTGAGTTGACTTCCTTGATTTTTTTCATATATATTAAATTTTAATATGTATCTTTGAACGACCTACCTGCTGATAATAGATCTTAACATTGATAACTAAGATTTATTACACATATGAACTTCGATTCGAGGTCCTACACGTTGCTATGTATTTTGTCCATATTATTATGCACGGGATATAGCTATTCTCAAGGTTGTGAAGTAATTTTTCCAGAGACATCCGAAAACACAAGCCGAACACGTACGGCAAGGCAAGCTGCTCAGTCTACTTTGGGCTTGAAAGCTTGGAGCAATCTCGAAAATGTGCAAATTCAAGATGAGCAATTTGCTTTTGTTGAATTAGATGCAGGTGAGTTTTCGGAGATATTGCAAGCCAAGAATTTTAACCTAAGAATACCTCAAGGATCAACCATACATGGGATTTCTCTAGAAATCACTGGTAAAAGTCAAAATCAAAAACCAGTGGACGCAATCGTTCGTTTAGTTGGCGAACAAGGGAATTCGATTAATCAAACCTTTGTTACTTCCGGTACCTCTTGGCCTACGCAAAATGGTTCTTGGAGATATGGCGCTAGTTGGTATGATTGGGGATTTAATTTGAACGCTGAAGTTTTAAACGATCAGGGGTTTGGAGTCGAAATGCAATTGTCAAACTTAAATAGTGAAACGAGCATTGCAGAAATAGATGAAATAGGACTCAAAATTTACTACCAAAAACCATATTCTGTTTGTGTAGACCACAGTTGTATCATTGCTAGCCTTGGTGAAGTGTCTGGCGCAACTTCATACGAATGGGATGTTCCAAAAGAATTTCAAATCATTTCTAGTGAAGTAGATGAAAATGTTGTTGTATTGGCTCCTGTAGAACTAATTACTGGTGTGTTCGAGTTATGTGTAACACCTCAAGGAGTGATATCTCAAACTTGTTGCGGATATTTTGCGCTCGAAGATTGTGGCACAGGGAGCATAGGAGATTTTGTTTGGTTGGATGCCAACCAAAATGGAATCCAAGATCCTGGAGAAATGGGTGTCGAAGGCATTCAGGTTCTTCTTTTTGATGAATCTAATGTATTAATTGATCAAACCACGAGTGATGCTACAGGATTTTATCAATTTACCGAAGTCCTTTCTGGGGAGTATTATATCAAGGTAGAGACAGATAGCAAAACAATACTAACTGCTGCAAACAGCGGAGCAGCTAATTTGGATTCTGACATTTTAGGAATCCTAGGAGACAATACTTCTGATTATTTCTTTTTAGCTCCAGCTGAGAATAAGTCAGATATTGATATCGGAGTTTTAAAACTAGTAGACATTTCTGGAACCATTTGGACAGATAAAAATGCCGATGGAGTTCGAACTAGCGATGAGACTGGATTTGCAAATCTTGAAGTACAATTAATTGATAGCAATGGGAATTTGGTCCAAACGCAAACGACAAATGCCTCTGGGCATTACTTTTTTGAAGATATACTACAAGGAACTTATTCTTTGCAATTGGTTACCTCTGAAACTTATTTCATTTCGCCTTTTGATCAAGGCACTGAAGATGTGGACAGTGATTTTCAATTGGATGGCTCTGTTCAATTAAACAATATTCAAACTGATCAAATAATTGATGGTGGTATTTTCGAAAAAGGATCAATCGGAGATTTTATTTGGTTGGACCTAAATAGAAACGGGGTATTGGATGGGACAGAAAATGGCATGTTCGCTAATGTGGTTGTTTTTGACGACAATGGGATTTTGGTAAACAGCATGCAAACCAATCAAGGATCATATTCGTTTGATCAGCTTATTCCAGGATCTTACCTCTTGACTATCGTTGTTGATGAAGAGTTTGAGCAAAGTTTGGTAACGGCTCAAAATATGCCCTTAACCTACAATGGACTTACGTACATGTTTAGTTTTAATATTGAATCTGGCGAACAACGAGATGATTTGGATTTCGGATTTCAATACAAGCCTTCTACAATAAATGGTTTTGCTTGGCTAGATAACAATGGAGACGGACTTTCGTCCAATGAACAAAGACTTGAAAATGTTGAGGTTCAGATATTTGATGAGAATAATCAACTTGTACAAAGCGTCTTAAGTGATTCAAACGGAAATTATCAATTCGATAATTTAAATCCGGGTTCGTACTACGTCGTTTTTGATGTCCCCGCGGCGCTTAACTTTACCACATCAGGGGGCGAATCTTCCGTAGATAATAGCATAACTTTTGGATCGACAGCATGGATATCAGTAGCTGCGGATGAAGAAATAAACAATATAAATGCTGGATATTTTGAGTTTTCAGAGTTAGGAAATTATGTATGGCTTGATTTAAACAGAAATGGTATTCAAGACAGCAACGAGGAAGGAATTGCCGAGCTAGAAATTCAATTAAGCAACCAACAAACAAATAATACGATTACAACTGCAACCAACGCCGATGGGTTGTACACGTTCGTACAGGTGGAACCAGGAGAGTATGTTATCTCTATTGAAAATGAAAGTGACTTTTTAGCCACCTTGCCAAATCAAGGAAACGGTTCAAACGATAGTCGACCATTGACTTTAGGTCCAGTGTATTATGCTTCTGAGAATTTTGTTGTGGCATCTGGATCTACTTTGATGAACCTGGATTTTGGGTTCCAATATAAACCATCAAGCATTAGCGGTATCGCTTGGTTGGACAATGATGCAGATGGTGTTTTTGAAAACGAAGAAATAATTCCAGAAATCGAAGTAAGTCTTTTTTCTTCGAATGGCACTTTGCTTGGTAATACTATGACCATAAATGATGGTACGTACACTTTTGAGAATTTGAATCCTGGGCAGTATTATGTTTCGTTTTCGATTGCTAACAATATGCAATTTTCACCATCAGGGTTGGACTCTGATGTAACAGGTTCTATTTTGACAGGAAGTACAGATTTAATTTCTTTAAATGCCAATCAAGACATTACCTCTATCGATGCAGGATATTATTCATTTGCTGAGGTGGGAGATTATGTCTGGATTGATGCAAACGAAAATGGGATTCAAGATGCCACCGAAAATGGCCTTGCAGGTCAAACAGTTGTCCTTGTCAACGTACAAAATGGAGAACAATTGGTCACTCAAACGATGGCTGATGGGTTTTATAGTTTTGAACAAATTGTTCCAGGAGATTACCGAATGGAGTTAGTACAAAACGAACTTTATTTACCAACCAACGCAGGGCTTGGAAATGGTCAGAATGACAGTCGTTCCTTGATGTTGCTGGGTAATCAATATGTTTCTTTGTCCTTTCCATTGAGTTCTGGCGAAGTGAAAACCGATGTGGATTTTGGTTTTATTCTTCAAACTGGAACTATAAATGGAAATGTTTGGGAGGACAAAAATGCAGATGGATCCTATGTTTCTTCCGAGGCTTGGAAGAATAATGTAGCCGTTAGTCTATTTAATATTAATGGAGGTCTTGTACAATCCACGACTACAAATGCTTCAGGTGCTTATTCGTTTGATGACGTTATTTCAGGTGATTATTATGTACAATTTGAGCTTGGATCAAATGAAGCTTTTAGCCCCTTCGGTATAAGTTCTGATGTTTCAGGTGCCAATGGTCCTGGGACTACTTCAGATCTTATGTTACAACCAGGTGAAACACTTAATGCCTCCGCAGGAATTTATATACTGGCTTCTATCGGAGACTATATTTGGTTAGATGAAAATGAGGATGGTATTCAAAATGCCTCAGAATCAGGTATTGGTGGAATGAAATTGACGCTCAATAGTTTATCCTCAGGAGCACAGGTTTCAACAACTACAGATAATTCAGGAAATTACAGTTTTACCAATTTAATACCGGGTAATTACCTCTTAACCATAGATAAAGATGTCAATTTAACCCCTGCCGCAGCCAACATTGGAAATGGGAACAATGACAGTAGACCTTTGACGGATGTTGGAATATTTTATGCTGGGACAAATTTTGAAGTATGTTCTGGCGAACACATTTCTAACCAGGATTTTGGATTTGTAATGCTCACTGGATCAATTTCCGGAGCGGCATGGTTGGACTATAATGCAGATGGGAATATTGATGCTAATGAACCCTTTGAACAAGGTGTAACGGTTATCTTATTTGATGAGATGTCAAATCAAATGGCTTCACAGACAACTGATTCTAATGGCAATTACACTTTTGAAAACGTGCCGCCTGGCATGTACTATATTGTTTTTGATCAACTCGCGGATCTAAATTTTTCATCAAACGGTTCGGATTCGGATATCACAAATGCATTTGTTGACGGTTCAACAGATTTGATCACGGTTGATCCAAGCGAAAATGTATTGGGTATTGATGGAGGATATTTTGGTTTTTCTTCGATCGCTGGATTTATCTGGTTAGATGAAAATCAAGATGGGATTCAAGGTTCAGACGAAAATGGTATCGGTGGGATTAGTGTCAATCTTTTTGATTCAGCTATGAATCCGGCAGGACTTACTACGAGTGATGCTGGGGGTAATTATGAGTTTGGTGACTTATTGCCTGGAGAATATTATGTGGTGTTTAATATGCCAACGACTTTGATTAATACTATACCAAATGCCGGAAATGGTCAAAATGACTCAGATGTTGTGGGTACGTTTGGCGTTGGTTCTACTGGGATAATCAGTCTGGGATTTTTAGAAAATCAAAACGAGATCGATGCGGGATACATTGAATCAATGGGTATAGTCCAAGGGACAGTATTTATTGATGGAGATGCCAATGGACTAAATGAGGCAATGGATATTGGATATCCTGATGTGCAGGTCTCTCTATTTACGGCAACTGGGCTTCTTTTAGATGTTGCAAGCACAAACATGTCAGGGCAATATAGTTTTGAAGGTTATCCAGCTGGAGATTATTACGTCCAATTTGGTGTTCCAAACGGATTCAACATTACTGAAGCAAATGTTGGAAACGATGATACCATTGATTCAGATGTTACTGGTGACAATGGTGTTGGAACAACGCAAAATATAAGTTTAACATCACAAGGAATCGTCTCTAACGTGGATCTTGGAATTTATGAATTTGTAGCCATTGGAGATATGGTCTGGATTGATGAAAATCAAAATGGTCTCATGGACAGTGATGAAGTGGGACTAGAAGGGGTAAGCGTTACCTTGGTAGATATAGATGGTAATCTTCTTAATACCGATCAAACTGATGAAAATGGAAAATACCTTCTGAACAACATACTACCTGGAACGTATCAATTAAAGTTTGATCTTCCAGAAGGATTCGAATTTACCGCTGCAAATGTTGGTACAGATGAAGCGCTAGATTCTGATGTAACCGATGCTTCCGGCTTCACAGGATTCACCGATCTGTTTATGATCGTTTCGGGAATGGCCAGCTCAAGCATTGATGCTGGGGTTATTCAAGCAACGAATTCTGAAATCAGTGGTTTGGCTTGGCTTGACAATAATGGAAATGGGCTACAAGAGGCGGGAGAAACATTTATAGCCGGCATTCAAGTCAATCTCTTTGATGATCAAGGGACCCTTGTTGAACAAACAACTACTATGGCAGATGGCGGGTATAGTTTTACTTCAGTCAATGCAGGGGTTTATTATATTGTTTTTGATCACGAGGCAGATTTTGTTTCCACGGAATCCAATGTTGGCTTGGATGATGCCATTGATTCGGATGTGACGGCCAATGTGGTCGGGTTCTCTACGGACTATTTTGCCGTAAATGATGGAGATGTTTTATCGGATATAAATTCTGGCGTATATCAATATGCAACGATTGGAAACAGAGTTTGGTTTGATGAAAACGAAAACGGCATTCAGGATTCTAATGAGTTTGGTATCGATGGGGTATTGGTTGAGTTAAGAGACCAAGATGGTGTCTTAGTAGGAAGTGCTACCACTGAAGGAGTAAATGGGGCTTCTGGTATTTATCAGTTTGAAAATATTGTGCCGGGGATTTATGTTGTTTCATTTACCCTAGATAATGATTTAGGATTTACAGAGAGAAATGTTGGGTCGGATAGTACACTTGATTCTGATGTATTAGTAAACGGTACAGGAAATTCAGTGACTGCACCATTTAGTGTTGTTTCTGGAGAGCTTAACAATGACCTAGATGCTGGTGCTATAGAATTGGAAAATTTCGTTGTTACGGGCTTTGTATTTGAAGATTTCAACTTTAATGGAATTAAGGATCTCAACGATACTTACTTAAATGGGGTAGTCGTAAACATCTATGATGAAGACGGGGTATTTATAGATACGCGGACTACAATGACTGATGGCAATGGGGTGAAAGGAAGGTATATTTTCGATAATATTTTGATGGACAATTATTACGTAGAATTTATTCTTCCTTCTGGAGCTCAAATCACTTTGGCCGATCAAGGAACAAACGATGGTCTTGATTCTGATGTGACGGGTGCCAATGGGGTCAATACTACAGATGTCTTTGCACCTAATACGGGAATGGCTGCGAACCTTATTTGCGCTGGTTTTTACTACTTTGCTCAAGTTGGTGATTATTTGTGGTTGGATAACAACAACGATGGTATTCAAAACGCGGAGGAGAATGGAAGGAATAACCGCATCGTTGATCTTTTCACTGCTGATGGGGTATTGTTTACTCAAGTTTTAACCGGGCCCGGCCCAAATGGTACCTCAGGATATTACCAAATAAATGACATTCCTCCTGGCGATTATTATTTGAAGTTTAATATTAATGGATCTGATTTTACTGTGGCCAATGCGGGATTTGATGATGCTGCTGATTCTGATGTCACACAAGTGAATGGCCCAGGGACAACAGCGGTTTTTGCTATAGAATCGGGTGAAATTCGAGATGACCTAGATGCAGGGATAGAAATAGAACCTGGAGAGGTAGGGGATAGAGTTTGGATTGATCTTAACGGTAATGGAGTACAAGACACAGGAGAGCCTGGTTTAGAAAATGTACTTATCGAATTATATGATGAAACAGATGAATTAATCAATACGATGTTCTCGGATGCTCAAGGAAAATATTTCTTTAAAAATGTAGCACCCGGAAATTATTACTTGGTGTTTAATGCTCCTGCGGGATATATTGTTTCTGATCCTGATCAAGGTGGAGATGATACCAAAGATTCTGATATTATGGGTGTGATTGCCAATGGGGCAACAAACATTTTCAACCTAAATTCTGGCGAGATTGATCCTGATATGGATGCCGGGTTCTTTTTGCCCTCAAGGATTGGAGATTTTGTTTGGGATGATTTAAATCAAAATGGTATTCAAGACGCTGGGGAGCCAGGTGTCGAGGGAGTAAGTGTAGATCTCAAAATAGGTCCTGTCTTTGTTTTGCAGACAACCGTAACAGATGAAAATGGGTATTACGAATTCAGTAACATAAATCAAGGGCCTTACTCGTTGGAATTTTATGATTTGCCAGATGGTTACCAATTTAGCCCAATGGATCAAGGAGGAAATGATGCCCTTGATTCGGATGCTTCTCCCACCACTGGACAAACCTCTGTCATTGCTTTGGCCTACAATGTTGATTTTATGGATATGGATGCAGGGATTTTTAAAACGACGAATTTAGCGAGCACTGGAAATGGTGTAGATGTTCATTTGTTCCCCAATCCAACAACGGATTATTTGACGCACACTTTAGATGTTAAAGCGGAAAATCAACTGACTTGGAAAATAATCAATGCTTTTGGGCAAGTGATAAAGGAGAGCAACTTTGGCAAACTTAAAAAGGGTAGAAATAAAATGGTGACAAATGTTTCGGATTTGCCACCAGGTTTATATCATATACGATACGAATTCGATCGATTCTACAAAATGAAATCATTCATCGTAGAATAAATTTTAGCAAAAATGATTGAAGGCTTTAATTAAATTGTCCGCAATCGTTTGAGCAGAATGTCCTTCAATATGATGACGTTCTAACATGTGTACAAGTTTGCCATCTTTAAACAACGCGATGGCAGGAGAAGAAGGAGGATATGGAAGCATATACTCTCGAGCTGTGTCTGTAGCTTCTTTGTCTACACCTGCGAAAACAGTGTAAAGTTGATCAGGTCTATGTTCATTTTGAACCGCGATTTTAGCTCCTGGTCGAGCATTTGCAGCTGCACAGCCACAAACAGAATTGACAACCACCAAAGCGGTTCCGCTTGATTTATCTAACACATCTGATACTTCTTGAGAGCTAGAAAGACTAGTAAAACCAAAATCTGTTAAGTCTTTTGACATTGGTGTAGTTAATTCAACTGGATACATATTAAAATATTTTTAAAAATTTACAGTGAGTATATTTGTATATCACAGTGAAATAACAACTTAGTATATGGATTTTGTTCAAAAAAGTGTCATTTTATTTTTCCTTCTCTGCATTTGCAGTTCGTGTACGAGGGATAGAGTACAAGAGGCGTCGTGTGATCCAGCCGAAATTCCTTCTTACGAAGTTGAACTTTTGCCTTTGATTACTACAAATTGCTCTTATTCTGGTTGTCATTCTACTGGTTTTGCTAGTGGCGATTACACTTCTTTCGAAGAGCTCGAAAAGCATTTGGATGATAACTTTTTAAGCCGCATTACATCAGGAGATATGCCCCCTGTTTATGCTGATGGACCTAAGGAGATGTCGGAAGCCGACATATTATTATTTCAATGTTGGGCTCAGGCCGGTTACCCCGAAAACTAAGTTATGAAGCAAGTATTCCAAACCATTGTTTTATTCTTTTTTACGTTTTCATTGTTTGCTCAGGACAATGTGTTTCAAACATTTAAAGATACCAGAGTGATTAACGTGCACTCTACAGAAGTATTAAAAGCTGGAAGACTCGATTTTCGGGTAGGCCACCGATTTGGAGATATGGCAGGTGATGCAGGAGGTTGGGCCAATTTCTATGGTCTTGAGAATGCATCAGATGTGATGATCGGTTTTGAGTACGGTATGTCAGATAAAATGATGATTGGCATCAATCGAACCAAAGGATCTTCAGATCTAAGGCAGAATCTAAATGCCCTCGTCAAGTTGAAGTTAATGCATCAGGACGTTGGATCGGGTACACCTTTTTCATTGGCAGTTGTGGGGATCAGTAGTTACTCAACCATGCCTTCAGGTGCGCCGGGTACTTTAGCCGAATTTCAGAAAGGGGCTCATAGAGCTTCATATTATGGCTCTTTTATCCTTTCTAAGAAAATTTCATATCGCCTTGCTCTACAGCTTAGTGGAGCGTGGACGTACAGAAATTTGGTTCAACAATCAGATAAAAATGATTTAGTTAGTGTTGGGGCAGCTGCTCGAATACAGATGACCAAATCCTTGGCGTTACTTTTGGATGCAAACTTTCCTGTATCTGATTTCAGGACTGCTGAGAATGGCTTTTACAACCCATTGGGTTTTGGCTTAGAATGGGATACAGGTGGAGGACATATATTTCAGATGAACTTTACAAACTCCACTGGAATATCCGAAACGGATTTTATTCCTTATACTAGAAGCAATTGGGGTGATGGAGAATATAGATTAGGTTTTACAATTTCCAGACTGTTTACTCTAAACTAATATGAAGTCATTTTTTCTTTTTCTTGGTTTTTGTGTCACCCTGTTTGTAGTAAACTATGATACAGAGGGCATATCTCTCGCAAATGCTTCCGTGGCCTCAGCGCTTGAAGATTTAGGTGTTTATGATGAGGAAAAAAAGCCCGATTTCACGATCAAAGGGGTAAGTGTAGAAGCCGGTGAGAATTTAGTAAAGAATGGTTTTGGGGTAAAGAAAAATGGCAAAAAGACTAAAAAGCAAAGTAAACATTTTGTGTGTACCTCTTGTCACAATGTCGTAAAGGAAGATATTGATTTGGCCAATCCAGATCCCCAAAGTAGGTTAGAATACTCGTATGACATTGGAATTCCCTTTCTACAAGGCACCACACTTTATGGTGCGGTCAATCGAGCGACCTATTACAATGGTGATTATGATAAAAAATATGGTGACCTAGTAAAGCCAGCAAGAAACAATATTAGGGAAGCGATTCAACTTTGTGCAGTAGAATGTGCGCAAGGAAGAAAATTGGACAAATGGGAGATAGAGTCGATTTTGGCTTATTTGTGGACCATAGATTTGAAGATGACTGATCTGATTTTTAGTCCTCAAGAAATTGCCATTTTAGAAAACAGCAGCAGCGGTAAAGAAATAAAGGAAGAAAAAATAGAGATAATCCAATCGAAGTACTTGGATTTGGCAGACGCCCATTTCGTTATTCCGCCATTTGATCGCAAGGCTGGGTATGAAGGGATCACTCCTAATCCATTCAATGGAAAACTTGTGTACGAACAAAGTTGTTTGCATTGCCATGAAAATCAGAGATATTCTTACCTGCATTTGGACAACACAAAATTTAGCTTTAAGTACCTTAAGAAAAAAACGACAAGGTATCATCCGCATTCTTTGTACCAGGTAACTCGTTGGGGTGTTCCTGTAAGAGCTTGGAAAAAATCTTACATGCCTCAATACACCGAAGAAAAAATGACCAACCAACAATTGGAGGATTTAAGGGCTTATATTTTTGAGCAAGCCAAGTAATTGATCCTCTGAACAACTTGTTAATGTCCTTATTGGCTTGAAGAAATAATCTAACTTTAAGCAACATAAAAACGCAGATCAATGAACATCTTCTTTCGAGTATTTATAGTCAGTTTGGTTTTTCCATTTCTCTCATTTGGACAGGATGAAGCAGATTTCGATTTAAACATCGATGTTAAGAAAATCTACCCCTATATTTCGGTTAATGCCGACCAGCTCAAAGAAGCCAAAACATTGAATGATTTAAATGAAAGGTTTGAATCAGATTGGGTTGCTGAATATAAGTCGGTAGAGTTATCTGTTGTAACGCAAGGCACAACGGTAAAAGCTGTTGGCAAAAATGATGTACTCACTGATGAGCAGAAACAACTTCTTGTCAAAGCAGATGAGCTATCTAACGTAGAAGTTTTAGTTAAATACTTGCCTAAAAATAATCTTGTAAATAACGAAATTAAAGCCTTGGACTTTAGTTTTTCAATAGATCCAGATCATCAGGCTTTGTTTCCTGGTGGCGAAGAAAATATGCAACGGTATTTGCAAACCCATGCCTTAAAAAAGTTGAAAAAGGAAGCATTTAGAAAGCATCATTTGACTGCAGTCAAATTTGAGATTGCAGAAGACGGATCTGTTTTAAACCCTCAAATAGCTGAAAGTTCGAGTTCTCAAAAAGTTGATGAGATTTTATTGGAAGCTTTGTGTAACATGCCAAAGTGGCAACCTGCAACATATGGCAATGGCTTAACTGCAAAGCAAGAATATGTGCTTTTAGTAGGTGATATGAACAGTTGTGTACAAAACTTCTTCAACACTCGAACCAAATGGTTCTAAATCAAGTTAGAGCAAAGATGTATTTTTAACATCAATGTTTTAGCATGGAAAAATATAAGAGAACTGAGGAATCCAGACTAACTATCACGGAACTCATGCTTCCCTCTCATTCTAACTTCAGTGGCAAAATACACGGAGGGTATATTTTAAGTTTGATGGATCAAATTGCTTTTGCCTGTGCGTCCAAGCATTCTGGAAACTATTGCGTTACCGCATCAGTCAATAGAGTTGATTTTAAAAATCCAGTTGATGTTGGCAATTTATTGACTCTCAAAGCTTCTGTCAATTATACAGGGACAACCTCCATGGTCATAGGAATTCGGGTAGAGGCAGAAAATATTCAAAAAGGATTTGTTAAACATTGCAATTCGTCCTATTTCACCATGGTGGCTAAAAATGAAAAGGGAGAAAAAGCTGCGGTACCTGGCTTGATCTTAGATTCTGAGGAAGATGTCCGACGCTTTGTGAGAAGTATTATTCGAAAAGAGGAAGGTATTGCAAGACGCGATCGCTTTAAAAGTGAGGAGTTTGTATTGCAAGAATACATTTCTAAACTTCAGGGCCACAACCATAAATTATTGCTTTGAAGTATTCAAGAATTAGAAGTAGAAGCCCCAAGTACCAAGTAGTATATGCATTTGGGTAAATACATTTGATTACTTAAAGTAGTTAGTCCTCCGTAGATAATAGGTATTCCTTCCAATCTTCAATGTGATCAATATCCGTTAAGGCTTCTAGCTTGGCGACATTCAAAGAAAGATCATTCATAATTCCTAAGGTCGTTTTAAGTTCATTGCCACTGCTCCAAGGTATGTTTATAAAGAGTTCTTTGTATACCGTTTTCATACCGAGTAAATAATAGCCACCATCTGTGGAAGGTCCCAATACACAGTCATGTGACCGTAGCCTTTGGAAAGCATTATTAATGTGCTCTGGTTTAAGGTAAATGCAATCACTTCCAATGATTGCCACATATTTGTGATAACTCATGACTTCGATAAATGCGTCCAACATTCTTTCTCCCAAGTCAAGGCCTCGTTGTACTTTTTTTATGTAGGTTTCTTCTGACCAATTATCGTCCGCTATACAATCAGAATAGAAAAGATATTTCGTAGCATCCAGGTCTTGGGTAATGCTTTGGGTATGCCGTAATAGTCTTTGATAAACCGAAAAAGCAGTGTCGTGATCGCTTCCTTTGGCAATGCGCGTTTTGACTTTGCCTTTCTCAGGATTTTTAATGAAAATGATTAAGGCATTTTGATGTCTTTTGTGGTTGACGCTACTCACTAATCTCGGTCCTTTTTCTTTTTCTCTTTTCTTCTAACAACATCGCCTTGTTCTAGTTTTTTGGAAATCACAGAATATGGTCCTGTAATTATTTCTTCATCCAATTCTAGACCTTCGGTGACAATAATAAATTCGTCATCTTGGATGCTTGTTTGAATCGAAACTTGTTTGACTGTATCGGCATCGTAGACAAAAACTACTTCGTCAAATTCATCGGTACCATCTCCATTTTCATCTTCTTTTTCTCTCGTAGTAACCGATTGTATAGGGATGCTGGTTACATCTTTTTGAGATTGAGTATAAATATCAACAGAGGCGGACATCCCTGGTCTGAAAGGGTATTTGATGTCCATGTTTTTATATGAATTGGCATCGATTCTGACCTTTACTACAAAGTTTGTTACTTGATCAGAATTCAGGACGGTCATAGACGAAATGTTTGACGCTGAGTTTGCGATTTCGGTGACCCACCCCTTAAATTTCTTTTCTAGATAAGCATCAACTTCTATGTCTACGGTATCCCCAACTTCAACACGTAGAATATCATTTTCACTAACGTCAACTTGGACTTCCATCGCATTAAGATTTGCTATGCGCATCAACTCAGTCCCTGCCATTTGCATTGTTCCGACCACACGTTCGCCTTGCTCAACCGAGAGGCTGGAGACAATACCACTTGCTGGAGATTTAATCGTCGTTCTATTAAGCGCAGTACGGATTTCTTTTAAAGTGGCTTCAGAAGATTTTAGAGCATACTCCGTGCTCTCCTTGCTTTTGCGCGAAGATTCGATGGAAGCCTCAGCTGCTCTAAGATTTGCTTCCAAACCTTTCAAAGCAGCAAGGCTTTGGTCAAATTCGGATGCGGAGATTACGCCTTCTTTTTTGAGCTGTTCGTTTCTTTGATGAATATTTTTGGCATTTTCTAGGGACGAAATAATCTGTTCTTTTTGCGCAATGCTGCTTTGAATTTGTGATTCACTAATAGAAATTTGTGATTTAGAACTATTGACGGCCGCCTTGGCTCTATCCACTTGCGAAACATATGCCTCCGGATCTATTTTAGCTAAAACTTGTCCAACAACAATACTGTCACCTTCCTCTACCATGAGTTTGACAATTTCACCAGAAACATCTGAGCTTATTTTTATTTCTTTTTCTGGAAATACTTTTCCACTTGCGCTCACCGTTTCGTGAATTGTTCGTGCTTTTACTTTTTCGGTAGTCACTTCTACGCCTTTAGGTTTTGATCCTGCTTTGACATATGCGAGTATACCAAGTATTATCAAAACGGCTAACAGTAGCCATAACAACCACCTCGATTTTTTCTTCTTCTTATTCTTTGTCATTGTTAGTTGAGTTTAAGTGGGTATCCCATGTAAAAATCGATCACCTTACTTTTAAAGTAGTAATCATATTTTGCCAAAACCAAATTTAATTGAGCATTGTCAAGTTGAGTCTTGGCGTCCACAAAATTGTAGGTATTTAAATCTCCTAAATCGTATTTCTTTTTGGCATTAGCGAATGCTGCATTTTGCGCATCTAGTGCAAATTCTGCGGCTTTCAATGCTTTTTTTGCAGTGCGTGCATCAGACAATGCCTGTTGGACATTTGTTTTCAAATTGTTTCTTAAGAGGGCATTAGACAGCTCCGTGTTTTCACGGTTAATTTTGGCCCGCTCAATGTTGTTTTTATTTATGTGATTATTATAAATGGGAATATTTAAACTTAATCCAGCACCTACAGATAGGTTGTCATTAATTTGATCAAAATAATTGTAGTCTCCAAAAACAGGGACTTCTTGCGCTATTTCGATGGTAGTTGGGACATTGTTAAATACTACATCCAAACTTTGGAATTGTGTTTCGAAGCCTTCAACAAGAATTCCTCGATTAGAATAATTGGTGCCCAGTCCAATACCTGCTGACAAATTCGGCATTTTGGCGGTTTCAGCAATTTCGATAGCAATCTCTGCAGATTGTAAATCAAATTCACTTGCGGCAATGTTGGGTTGAGTCTTTGTCGCTGAAGCATATATTTCATCAAACGTAATGACATCACAATCTGTAAGTATCACAATGTCTTCGGTCGGTGCCTCTACCAATATTTCTTCTTCAATATCCAATTGCAACAATTGTTTAAGATTTAAAATTGCTGTTGCAATATTGTTTTCTGCAATAATTACATTTTGTTCGTTTAGAGAAATTTGTGCTTCTAGATTTAATTTCTCGTTTGCTGGCCTTACTCCTGCACGGATGAGTTTTTCAACTTGCTCTAATTGTTGTATGCTCAAATCAAGTTGACTCTGTGTTATTTTTTGGTTCTCTTGAGCAAATAGTGCTGCCAGATAAGCATTGGCTACCATTAGAGCAATATCTCTTTCAGCTTGTTGCGTGTCCAGTGCAGAGGCCTTTTGATTGACCTTTGATTGTTCCAAGGTTTTCTTTATCCTTCCTCCATTGTACAAGGTTACACCCGAAGAGAGCGAAAGGTTGTTGGCAAAAAAGGTTTCTGTACTAAACGAATTACTTACCGGATCAATGGTTCGTCCAAAGTTCCAGTTTACACCACTAGAGGCATTGAGGTTAGGGTATTTGGCGTGCTCTGCTTGATCTACATCTAATGCAGCAAGATTTTCGGCCAGTCTTAATTGTTCGATCGTAATGTTTTGTTGCAGGGCATGGTTTACGCATTTTTCAAGAGTCCACACCTTTTGAGCATTTGTGGATGCCATGCAGAGCATCATTGCGATAAGCAAGAGTACACTTTTCTTCATAATGAATTGATCTTGCTCAAAGGTAAGATCAAAAAAGAATAGCTTTTAATAATTTATATAAAGGATGGTCAATTGGCGATAAATGAAAGAAAAATAATCCCTTAGGGCTAAAAATCATTCGAATTGAAGATCTTGATTCCCATCAGTTGGTCATATCTTTCGAAAAGAGAAGTATAGTAAATGAGAATGTAATAATCGTTTTCACTTTCGTACCAACTGCCCTGAAGCTTTTGAAAATTAACGCCATCTTCTTCTTTTAAACCAAACATGTAGTCGTAATACCCCTGTTTCATAACCATTTCACCAATATAGGATTCATAGGATTCATCATAAAACATTCGATTTTCTTCCTTTGGTTCGAAGTCATTGAAATGGCCTAAGATGTGCACATCATTTTCAAGTTTGGCAGATTCAAGAGCAAAAATTACTGTAGCATATTCTGCTGATAGAAGGCTATCTCTTTTGTCCATGGTATACATAAGAAAATCTCCATTGGCATCGTGAGAAGTGAGATATCTGCGGTTAACCGCACTTTTTTGTGGTTCTAGTAGAATTACATTTTCATCAGGATTAAGATCAATTTCTTTCACCCCCCAGCGTGTCGAATATAAAGAGCGGGTATCAATGTTTCTAAACTCTTTGAGACCTGGAAAGCAGATGACATCATTGTAATTATAGACCAAATGATTTCTATTTATAAACTTTGGATTAAGGTCAAATTTTGCATTGTCCCATCTGAAATTTTGGAGTACGACGGCCGTGACATTGCTTAATGGATCATTTAAGTCTAGGTTTTGATAATTGACTTTGAAATCAAATTCTTGATGAGAGTCAAATTTGGAGATATCGCTAGGTCGAACATATTCTACTTCAAAAGAAATTTTATTATCTACAACCAAAAACCTTCTTGTGATGACTGGAGTATCTTCATCTTCATCGTAAACAACAAGTATATAATTACCAGAAATCGTCCAACGCAAATCTTCATTGGGAAGCAGCAAACGATATTGAGTATAATCTACAAGGGTATTTATGGAGTAGTCTAGTTGCTCGATTTCTTCTAAATTGAAACCCTCTAAATAGTCCATAAAGTCAATATCGGATTTGTTCCAATTTTTATCGCAATGTATAAGGTCATATCTAAATTCCCGTGTTTCATTGCTCAAGTCATCAAAAATCAATTCCAATCGCGATTGCGAATTTAGGTTGATGATAGGTTTAGACAAAGGAGCATTGATCAATCTAAATTGTACACTTTTAATGTAATCAACATAGACCTTATCCTTGTATTCTACAGGAGTTTGAGCAAAGCAAGAAACGGTCCACAAGAAACAAAGGCAACTTAAAAAAGATTTCATATTCAATGAACGTAGAATTTGAATAAAAAGTGATGTTTTTAATCAGAAATCATAAACAACAACATCTGGTTTACTTGTCCAAGGGTTGTTCTTAATTCTAAACCTCCAAGGCCAATGCGAACATTCTTCCGCCGTCGACATCCCAACTCTCGGTCCTGAAATTATCTCAGCAGGATCTATTCGAAGCTTGCTGTCTTCGATATAAACACTGCTGTTTTTAGAACAGAGATTGAGTCCATTATGTATTTTTTTAATGCCCATAGCGCGGGTAAACTTTCCCGGTCCATTACAGCTTTGCTTTTTGGCGATTGACATTTTTCTGCGCTCCTGCATTATTTCTAATCCCTCCAACGGTTCTATAGCGCGTATTAAAACAGCATGCGCTTTGTCTTTAGGTCCTGTGACTACATTGAAGAGGTCATGAATGCCATAGCAAATATATACGTAAGAGGTTCCTCCTTCTGCAAACATGGTTTCGGTTCTTGGGGTGCGCTTGTTGGCATAAGCGTGACATGCTTTGTCATCTGGAGCACGATACGCTTCAGTCTCCACAATAATTCCCGAACATCTCATTCCATCTATATTGGATACCAGAGTTTTACCCAGTAATTTTTTCGAAATATCGACAACGTCTTCGGACAAATAAAATGATGTGGGCAAAACCTTCATTATCTAGCCGAATAGTTTGGCGCTTCTTTGGTGATGGCGATGTTGTGCGGATGGCTTTCTTGAATGCCCGAATTGGTAATCCGAACGATTTTTTTGCCATGCATCGCTTCAATTTTGCCAGCTCCGACATAACCCATACTAGCTCGCAAACCTCCAAGATATTGCACCATTACTTCTGCTACTGTTCCTTTGTAAGGCACACGTCCTTCGATCCCCTCAGGGACAAGTTTTTTGATGTCATCTTCAGCGTCCTGGAAGTATCTGTCCTTAGAACCTCCACGCATCGCTCCCAACGATCCCATGCCACGATAAATCTTAAATTTTCTTCCTTGAAAAATAACCGTTTCGCCTGGGGCTTCCTCCGTCCCTGCGAATAGAGATCCAGCCATGATGGTATTTGCCCCAGCAACAAGTGCTTTGGCAATATCTCCGGTATACCGAATTCCACCGTCTCCAATAACCGGAATCCCAAGAGGCCTTAGGGCTTTTGCTGCTTCTTGAATGGCATAATATTGAGGTACACCAACACCAGCAACAATTCTGGTTGTGCAAATGCTTCCAGGTCCTACGCCAACTTTGACACCATCTGCACCGGCATCTGCCAGGGCAAGGGCACCTTCCGCGGTTGCTACATTTCCACCTATTATTTGAAGATCCTTAAAATGCGATCTAGCTTTTTTAACTGCCTCTAAAACACCTCTAGAATGTCCATGTGCGGTATCAATACAAATGACATCAACATCAACATTGGCTAATGCTTGAACTCGTTCTAACATATTTTCGGTAACTCCAACTGCCGCTCCTACCATTAATCGTCCTTTAGAATCTTTAGCCGAATTTGGGTAATCTTCCACTTTGATAATATCCTTGTAGGTTATCAATCCAACCAATTCGTTGCCATTACCCACTACTGGTAATTTTTCAATCTTATGTCGCTGTAAAATTTCTTTTGCTTGCTCAAGGGTTGTTCCTTCCGGAGCGGTGACTAAATTTTCTTTAGTCATGATTTCATTGACTGGCCTGTTTAGGTCCGTTTCGAATCGAAGGTCACGATTGGTCAATATACCGATTAAAATATTTTGCTCATTAGTCACAGGAATACCGCCAATCTTATGCGCTTGCATAAGTTTAAGTGCGTCGCTTACAAATGCATTTGCTTTGAGCGTTACTGGATCGATGATCATTCCGCTTTCAGATCTTTTTACAGATCTTACTTTTTCGGCTTGATCATTAATGCCCATATTTTTGTGAATAAACCCTAAACCACCTTGTCTTGCCAGCGCAATCGCTAGCCTGGATTCTGTTACAGTATCCATAGCAGCAGAAACAATGGGTGCATTTATTCGAATGCCTGTGGTAAGTTGAGTAGAAATATCCACATCTCTTGGTAAAACCTCAGAGTAATCTGGGACGAGTAGAATATCGTCAAATGTGAACGCCTCAATTGGAGAGGGGGTGACAGGGAAGTTACTTTTTTCCATGTTCAAAGATAATGGAAAAATATTTTTGATTAATCTTGAATTAAATTTGATTTAATGCTTGCATTTGATTCTGACGTATTCTTCATGAGAGAGGCTATAAAAGAAGCTAAAAAGGCCCGTGCTGCTGGTGAAATTCCTGTAGGTGCGGTCATTGTTTCCAAATCTAAAATTATAGCTAGAGCGCATAACCAAACGCAATTACTCAGCGATGTGACTGCTCATGCAGAAATGATGGCCATCACTTCTGCCTCTTCCCATTTGGGAAGCAAGTATTTATCTACCTGCGAATTGTTTGTTACTTTAGAACCTTGCGTGATGTGCGCAGGAGCCCTTAAGTGGTCCCAAATTGGACGTGTCGTTTATGGTGCCAGCGATGATTTGAAAGGATTTATGCGTTATGGCAAAGAGCTCTTACACAGCAAGACCAAATTAGAATTCGGGGTTTTGTTTGAAGAATGCAGCAGCTTATTAAAGGACTTTTTTGAGGAGAAGAGAAGAATGAAGAAGATGTAGTTAAAAAATTTAAGGATTCCGGATTTAACTTTTAAAGATTGGTTAAGTCAAACTAAATAATGGATTTCTTACAATGCATGATTTAATTTGAAGCGTAAAGTCATTATTATGTTTAGAAGCATCTTTTTTTTCTTAGCGATAGTATTAGCAGGCAGTTCTTGTTCTCCCAAATTAAGTCCCTTTAGTCAAAGAATGTATGATGATTTTGGATGGAGCGAGCAAGAATTAAAGAGCATACAATTTTACCTCTCTGACGACATCGTTTTGGTTCGGGACAAGGGAGTGGACGAATCTAGAATAAATGATGGCAAAATTCGTGTGGAGGACAGTCGGAGGGTAGAACGCATTGTGTTTAAGAAAGGAACTCCTGGTGTTTTGTTGTTCACGCCAAAAGACAACCGCTTCGCGGTATCGTTTGATGAAACAGATGGCTATTTAATTTTTGGGCCGAGCAAGAAGTATGGCGGACGTTATACACTAAAAGCCAAAGATTGGGACCGCAGATCGGGTCGTGTAACGTACAACGGGGCGAGTTATTCTACGAGTTCTTCGAGCGCTTATGCTTCACTTATGGTTGATATAAAGAAAGCCCGTAAAACTGAATTCAAGAATAAAAACGTAAAAGGAAGAAGGATTGATTAAAGATCAAATACTTCATACGAAGCGGTTCGATCTTCGAGGCCATTTTTCTTTTTTACATCGAAATCATTCGTGTCATTTCTTAGGATTTGGAGGAAAGTAGCGGTATCATTTTCCGTAGTACAAACCACCATTTGACCACCAATTGCTAACAAAGCATATAGCTCAACAGGTAAGTTAGAAGCTTCTGGCGCTACCAATATTCTTGCAAAAGGAGCCATGGTAGCAATCAGTTGCAATTGTTGCTTCGAAATAACCTCAATATTCTGAGTAGACTCGTCTTTTATATGTTCTAGTGCGCTTAAAATGGCATATTTATCATCCGCCAAAAAAGTAACTTTAGCGCCCATTTTAGCTAAAACAGCAGCATTTATGAGGTTTTCTTGGCCCACAAGAAATACAGAATCCTCAATCTTAGCATCCAACAAATTCAGAATATAGGTATGATAAGAAATCAATTCACCCTTCGAAACAGCCATTGGAAAGGGCAGTTTATCAAGCATTGAATTAAAAGCAGAAATAACGCTTGGCGTATTTTGTTTTAATTTCTTAGTAATTGGGATGATATTTGCACTGTTTTTCAGTGTTAAGAGATCCTTCATTTTCTGAAATTTAGGTCTAATATATTACAATTTATTTTAATATATAAAATACAGATTATAAATATTTTACTATGGACAAAATCAAATTTGGAACGGATGGTTGGAGAGCGATCATTGCAGAGCATTATACTGTTGAAAATGTAAAGCGTGTAGCGGAGGCAACTGCTTTATGGATGAAGTCAAAAAATCTCCATTCAGCAGTTATCGGACATGACGCCAGATTTGGAGGTCCTTTGTTTGCTCAAACGACGGCATGTGTTTTAGGCAAACACGGCATCAAAATCAAGATGGCTCAAGGTGTCGTTACTACTCCGATGGTTTCATTGGGTATTGTCAAATTAGAGGCGGATTTGGGCATTGTGATTACCGCAAGCCATAACCCTCCGTCTTATAATGGATACAAATTAAAGTCTGCTTATGGTGGGCCAACTATTCCTGCAGAAATTGCGGAAGTTGAAGAATTAATTCCAGATACGTACATTTCTGAGGTTCCCTCTTTTAGTAGTTTAAAAGAGGCGGGTATGCTTGAGTTTGTAGACTTAGAAGAAATTTATTTTCAGCATTGTGTGTCAAATTTTGATTTGGAAGCAATTAGAAATTCTCACATCAAATTAGTGTATGATGCCATGTATGGTGCTGGGTTACATATTGTTCCTAGACTTTTGCCGGAAACTTTATTGCTGAGATGTGATGAAAATCCTGGATTTAAAGGTTGCCCACCTGAACCTATTCGAAGAAACCTGGGCTTACTTTCTAAAACATTAAAGGAATCAGAGTATAATTTGGGTCTAGCCAATGATGGAGATGCGGATAGAATTGGAATGTATGATGAAGATGGCAATTTTGTAGACAGCCATCATTTGTTATTGCTTTTGCTTTATTACTTGGCGGAAGTAAAGAAAATGTCTGGCAAAGTCATCATTACCTTTTCTGTTACAGATAAGATGAAAAAATTGGCAGAACATTTCGGTTTAGAAATTGAAGTCACAAAAATAGGGTTTAAGTATATCGCTGAGATTATGATCAAAGAAGATGTTTTGGTCGGAGGAGAAGAATCTGGTGGGCTTGCAGTAAAAGGCCATATTCCCGAAAGAGATGGGGTTTGGATGGGATTGTTGATCATGGAATTTATGGCTAAATCAGGCAAATCACTAAAAGCGTTAATTCAAGATATTTACGATATAGTAGGACCTTTTGCCTTTGATCGAGACGACCTTCATTTGACCAACGAAAAGAAGCTTGCTATTATGGAGAAGTGCAAAGCGGGAGAGATTAATCAAATTGGTGATCAGCAGATCATACGTACCGAAAATGTTGACGGCTATAAATTTTACCTAAACGAAAATGAGTGGGTAATGATTAGACCAAGTGGGACAGAACCGGTATTGAGGGTTTATTCTCAAGCACCGACTTTGGATAGGGTCAAAGAAATACTTCAGGCCACTCACGCGACACTTGGCTGATAAATCATAGCCTGGTGCGGGATGTCGTCCTCTAAATATTCTTCTCCAATGGGTTTAAATCCCAAGGATTTATAGAATCGATCCAAATATACCTGGGCTGATATTTTTATAACTTGGTTTGGAAATAACTGAGTACAGCTTTTGATCGAATGTTGCATTATTTCTTTTCCAAGCCCGGTTTGGCGAAACGTTTTTTTACAAATAACCCTGCCAATGGAGCAATACTCCGGATAACTTATTCCTTTGGATAAAAGTCTGGTATATGCGGCTAATTCTCCTTGCTCCGAAAAAGCTAAGACGTGGAATGCCGATTGATCTTTACCATCTGCATCCAAATAAGGACAATTTTGCTCCACTATAAATATTTCTTGGCGCAAGGCAAGAAGAGCGTATAATTCATCTAGCGAAAGATCAGAAAATCTTTTAACCTCAAAGTGCATTTTCTTTTGGATTAGTGAAGAATTATTTGCTTCCTAGGTTTCCAATAGAAGCTCGAATTTCTTCTTCTGAAGGAAGGTTTTTGAATTGAAAAGAACCAAAAAGTCCAAGATGATTGGATTGACCATCCAAAAGATTTTCAAATCTGGAGCATTCAAGTTCTTTAGAATAAAACATATGGTCATGAGGGATTTTAAAACCCAATGGCGAAAAACCACGTCGAGAATTTTGAAGATTAGCATTTTTTCTAAATGCACTGATTTCGTTGGACCAATACACCATGTTTAGGTCTCCCAAAACGATGGTTGGAAAACGTGAAGCGTTAATCTCTTGAGAAATTAGATCCAATTGCTCTAAAGAAAGGAGTTTGCTTTTTTCATCTAAGAGCGGAAGGCAATATGCGCTAATTAGATTGACTATTTTGGAACCAATCTTTATGGAAAGAATCAAATTTGGCATTCCTCCCATCTCAGCTACACTTTGCTCTATGATGGCGTTTTTGGTATAGAAGGCTTTGCCAAAAGGATCGATTCTAACATTCCTTTGAGCGTTTTTATAGTTGTTTTTTAAACCTTCGAATAAAAAGGCATCCCAATCTGGAGTTAATTCTTGAAAAGAAAGAACATCCGCTTCTAAGCGTTCAATATATTCTAGAAAGGCTTCTCTCGAATCGTTTACACTTGACAAATTAAAATGTGCAATCGACAATTTTGGAGCTAACTCATTGTCTGGCAAGATAAGATGATCGTTGGATTCACTTTTTAAAAAGATACAGAGTGCGCCAACACATCCCATAGCCACAAACATCAAATTATAGCGCCCCAAGGCAAAAAGTAATAAAGCGATTGCAAATAATCCTGCCATACCATGGACTGCAAATTCTACGGCCCTTTGAATGGTTGGATTGTCTGAAAAGGGTAGGTGAGGCGAAAAAATAAAGCCACAAGTCACAAAAAGCATGGCCCCTGCAAACAGAAGTTTTGACCAATTATGTCGTAAAAATGTGCTCAATTTTCAAATCGTGTTAGTCCAAAAAATCCGCTAAGACAAAACTCTTTTTCTCATATTCAACACTTCCATTTACATCCACTAGTTCAACCAAAGCGATGTAAATACCCACCTTTGCCTTTACTCCTTCATCGGTTACTCCATCCCAAGATATAAAGGTATTTGTACCGATTAATTGATTAGAGGACAAATCTTTTACTAAATATCCCCTATCATCAAAAATTTTGACGGTCGCAAGGTGCCCAGGGGTCTCTAAATTGAAAGAAATTATCAATAATTCTTCAAAACCGTCTCCATTTGGCGAAAACATAAGATTTTCAAAAGAAATTCTACCTTCTTCGGTGTTAGGGACAAAAAAGTTTGAGTTGGTATATCCAGGGGTTGCGAATAAAACATTTTCTGAAGCACTGTGCCATGAGTTGGGATCATTACTGCTTGCAGTTGCTCTTAATTTTTCAAGACTCACGCCTTTTTCGTTATCAAGTAGAACAAAATGTAAATCTTCCGAATAATCAAAAGAGTCTATGAGGATTTGTTGTGAATTGGATTGCACATATAAACTGACATTGCCCTCATCAGCATTAAATGCAGGTAGGTCTTGAAAAACAATATTTTCTGGAGCAAGGCTGCTGTATGTGTCAATTTGATGTTCTACATCTTCTGTAAAAGCCATAATTTCATTAGGCAATAAAACATGACCAAGTTCAAAACTTTTGCTTTGACCGTTGGCATTATTGACAATAGAGACCTCATCCAACGTGATGAATTTTGAAGAGGTATTGATTAATTCAATAAAATCTGATCCTCCAGAAATAGGATTGAATAAAATTTCATTTACGTAAAGGTCCCCGGCTTTTGGTGAAGTTGTAAGAAATAATTCTTCGCATTCCATTGATGAAGGGTTTCCTGACTCATCAAATACTTCTTCACTACAAAAAGTGTATATAATGCCAGATTCTATTTCAGCTGTAAATTTTAAATTCAGTACATTAGGAGAGCCAGCAACTTCTTCAATGAAAATAGGATTTCCAATGTTCGGAATAATGTAAAGTGAAATCGGATCCAAATTTGAGACATCAATATTTTCGTTGTAAGTAACGCGAAAACAGTTTGCATCACTTACTTCTATACCAAGTAACTCTGGTCCTATCACATCAGCAACAGGAATTCCGATCCTAACATCATCAAAGAAAAATTTATCGGTTCGTGTAGAAGTATACGTGCAATCAAATCCAAACCAACGCGTCCCGACCATAGAATGCGTGGCATCTGATAAACTTAATTCTTCAAGTAAAAAATTCGTTCCATTATAATCTGCCCAAAGGGTCCAAGTTCCATTTTCGGTTTTCTTAACTTTTACTCGTGCAACGGCGGGATCAGAGCCTACAGCCCCCATCGTTGCACTTCCTAAGGTAATTTCACTGCCATTATCCAATCTCTTAAATTGTATGGCATCAGAAGCACCGGATTCGCCGATTTCTAAAAAATAACCATTTGCCTCACTAAAATTTAGGTTGTCTAAGCTCAGAAAAATTTTCAGCGAATTAGAAGTCGAAGGACTAAAATCTAATAAAAAGTAAAATTCCCATTCAATACTATCTAGTAGCTCAACGGAACTATACAAAAAAGAATTTCCTGCTTCTGGAGCATTTAATTGAAGCTGAAAGTCTTCGTTAACAATAAAATTATCCACATCCCCTTGCCATGTAGGATTTTGAGTCAATTCTCCATCCGAAAAATCATCAATAAACTGAGAGAAGCATGTTGCAAAAGGAAATAAAATGAGTAATACGATTAGTCTCATAATTGGTAAAAGTAAAAAAGATGGGCTAGCTTTTTATAGCTTGTCGAGGAAGTTTTCAATAAGTATCCGAAAGACTAAATTTGCATAAAAATTTATACGATGAAAGTTGCAGTGGTTGGCGCTACCGGCTTAGTAGGAGGAGTCATGTTAGAAGTACTCGAGGAGTTGAATTTTAAAGTGGACGAATTGGTCCCGGTGGCATCTCAAAGATCGGTCGGAAAAAAAATAAATTTTAGAAACAAAGAATATACAGTAAGCTCAATGGAACAGGCAATAGAGCAAAATTGTGATTTGGCTCTATTTTCGGCTGGAGGCGGTACAAGTATCCAATATGCTCCGAAGTTTGCAGAACGAGGCACAGTGGTTATTGACAATTCTTCTGCTTGGCGAATGGATCCGTCTAAAAAGCTCATAGTTCCCGAAGTAAATGCTACAGAATTAGGTACAAGTGATAAGATAATTGCAAACCCCAATTGCTCTACCATCCAAATGGTTTTGGCGCTGGCACCCTTACATAAGAAATATGGAATTAAAAGACTTGTCATCTCTACCTATCAAAGTTTTACAGGCACTGGGGTAAGTGCTGTAAATCAGTATGAAAGTGAAAAAAATGGGGAACCAATGCCCGAAGATCAAAGGGCTTATCATTACCCGATTTTTGAAAATTGCATTCCTCATTGTGATGTTTTTTTGGAAAATGATTACACCAAAGAAGAAATGAAATTGGTCCATGAGACAAGAAAGATTCTAGGAGATGACTCGATCAGAATCACGGCAACTGCGGTAAGAGTCCCGGTACATGGTGGACATTCTGAATCTGTAAACGTTGAATTAAAGAGTCCTTTTGAAATGGACGATGTGTTAAAAGAACTTATGGATCAAGAAGGGGTAACTTTGTTAAATGATCCAGCTCAAAATATTTACCCGATGCCTTTGTTAGCAAAAAACAAAAACGATGTTTTTGTTGGAAGAATAAGAAAAGATGAATCGTTGGAAAATGCCTTAAACTTATGGATCGTGTCTGATAACTTAAGGAAAGGAGCTGCGACGAATGCCGTGCAGATCGCACAATATTTGAAACAAAAAGGAATATTGCCAAATGCCTAAAGGTGCGTTTGGTTTCACTAGTGTACTATTGAAATTACGATTGAACGATTAGATTATGAAAAACAGAATTGTACTTTGGGGGTCAAACGAAAATGACCAGAAACTACTTCTTGCCCTAGAATTATTAGAAAAAGAGAATAAGGTAATGATACATTCATTTTCGGAGCAATTAGCTACCGAAGAATTGTATAACCAATTGATGAATCAGTGGAGAAACAACGAAGAGATTGCCTTTCCGGAAGGTGGAGAAAGTATAGCCCGAGAATTATCCGTTTCTGATGACTTGCTTCCAGTAAACATTAAAGTAGAACGAAGCGATGTTATAAATAGAGCAAAAACAGAATGGCATTTTGCCGTATTGTCTGCCAAAATGTACGAGATGTACAAGAGTGAATTGGATGGGATAAAGGATAAAGTGGATCAGCTCACAGCCTATGACAAAAATATTTGGAATGAGATGAAAACCTTTTGGGCAAAAGTCCAAACTCAGGTTCGTGAGAAAAATTTATATCGAGAACAAGCCAATACTTTACGCAAGATTACAGATGGTGTGTTTGATTCTTTAAAAGAATTAAGAAAAACCTTAGATGCGGAATTCGAAAAATTATCAAGGGAAGCGGTTAATACATTTTTTGAAAAATTGGACAACATTCAAGGCAAGGTAGATAAAGGTCTAGGCTTAAAGCCAATCTTTGAAGAATTAAAACAAGTTCAAAACGAATTTAGAGATACAAAATTCACCAAAGATGATCGCAAAAAAGTTTGGTCAAGGTTAGACCAAGCATTTAAAGTTGTTAAAGAAAAAAGATTTGGCGACAGCGGAACAAACCAAAATGCTACAAGCCGGTTGCAACGCAGGTATGATGGTTTGATGTCTGCAATTGCTAAGATGCAAAAGTCAATCGAAAGAGATCAATCTGATAAAAAGTTTCAGGACCGTCGAATAGATAAATCTGATGGCCAACTCGAAACTCAAATTCGACAGGCTAAAGTAAAAATGATTAATGAAAGAATTATTTCGAAAGAGGCCAAGCTGGCAGATATGATGTCTACCAAAGCGGAACTCGAAAAAAGACTAGAACAAGAAAAGAAGAGAGAGAAGAAAAGAGAAGAGAAGAAGAAAATTGAGGAGGTAAAAGAGGAATTAAAATCAAAGGTAAAAAGTGACATTGAAGCGAAGCAGGATCAGCTTTCTGCGGAAGAGAAGGAAAAATTGGAGAAGGCTGCCAGTGAGATGGCTGAATCAAAACAACAAGGAGGTATTGTTGAAGCTATTACCGCGGTCGCCACAGATTTAGTCGAGGATGTAGTGGACACTGTCAAAGCCGTATCCGAAGTTGTCACGGATAAGATTGAAGATGTAGTAGAAGCTGTCAAAGAAGAAATGCCAGGGGCAGAGGAAGAATAAAATGTACCACATCGAAGCATAAAAAAAGGGAATCCATTTGATTCCCTTTTTTTGTCAGCTAAGGAGCCGTTTAGTTAATGATTAGCTTTTCTGTAATCGCTCCATCCGTCGTTTCAACCTTAACTAGGTAGATACCTGAAGCAAGGTCTTGGATATCAAAAGTAATCGTTTGAACTTGCTCATTTATTTTTCTGGTTATGGTTCTTGCTTGCCTTCCATCTAAAGAATAGATTCCTATGGAGGCTTTTTCTTCGGTTTTAGAAGAAATATTGATATGTACTAGTTGATTGGCTGGATTTGGAAAGATCGCGAAGCCAAAATGATCCTCCTCTACGCCAACTACTGCCGAAACTTCTTCGCTTTCCACATAAGCAGCTTGGGCATCAGAGCAACTTGGCTCTGTAACTTCATTTGCTGTCACACAAGCAGCCCCTTCGTATGAGACCAAATTCATAATTTCAAAATTGTCAAAAAACCAACCAGTTACGCCCGAAGGGATGATGTCATTGTCGCAAGCATATCTAAATCTTATCTGTACTTCTTGCCCCATGTAGTTTGAGAGATCTGCAAAACTTGCGATCCATTCTGTTTGTTGTCCAGAGAATGCGGATAGGTTAGGAATTCCTAAGGTCACATATCCCAACTCTGAAGAATAACCATTCTCAAAAAACTCTTCATCCAATATGGTCCAATCATCTCCATTTGTGCTTATTTCTACAAGGCCCCCATCTACGCCTGTTTGCGTATTCCATTTGTGCCAAAATTTCAATGTTGGCTTTGCTCCGGACACCGTAAATGGTTTCGATTTGACGGTTTGATCGGAGTATTCATCCGAACTTTCGACAAACCAACTGTGTATAGGACTGTACGAATCAGAAGAAACGATATTCCAAAAATTTACAGTTTCAGAAATGGCTTCTCTTTCAAAATACGAGCTGGCTGCTGAGAGGTCTTCCATATCAAAAAACTTGATTGAACTCGACTTATTCGTAGGATCTGATTTCGCGGAATAAGAGATTATGATTTCATCCTCGTAGGCCATGTCTCCAAGTTCAAAACTTATCATGTCACCCACCACATTTGCAGCAGTACTTGCAGTACCATCGATATATTGGAGGCCAGCGGGCAACTCATCTGTAACCACGACGTTTGTAACGGTACTTGGAATATGGTTCGTTACTGTCAACTTTACTTCCACGTTGTCCCCAGCTGCAATCAACTTTGTCATTCCCTTTATAATTTTCAATTCTTGAATGCAGGTAGGAAGAATTTCAAAATTTTCTACTCCATCAGTTTGCGAATTTGCAGATCCTTGTTGTGCAAAATAGCCCAAACCTCTTCGTGCGAAAACCTCCCAAATCAAACATTGATGTTCGCCATTGAAATTTGCTACATCAGCTGCTAAAATCGCATCTCTACCATCCACAAAACCTGGGCTACATCCTTGAATCTTCATTCCATCCATGACCAGTAGGGCAGCTTTATAATTTCCAGATTCTTTATTGTTCCAATCGCCATCCCAGCCATATATGTCCACAAATGCCCAGTACAAATCCCAAATCATTGCACCCCAAACTTCACCAATTCCGTGTACCCAAGGAGCACCATCAATTATTTTATTTTTTATGTCATCATAGGTTTGTGGGTTTATATCCATATCCGTACTGTAAGGATAGTTTCTAATTCCCTTGCCATTTGCAGTTTGGCCATCTGCAAAATTTCCTATGCCTCTTGGATCAGCACCTTGATCGCCGTTTTGTGCAGTCATAATAAGCGTAAAAAAGTCACTCCATCCTTCACCCATTTGCTCTGCATTACCCAAGCAGTTAGCGCTGCCAGGGCCACCAGTTAGTCGTATAGAAATGCCATGTGCCAGCTCATGTACAATAATGCCATTGTCAAAGTCTCCATCCAAAAGTTCGGGGCCTTCAATTTCGTGGTTTGCAATATGTACCTCAACAGGGATCTCTGCCGAAAGAGATAGTTTGATGGCATCGCAAGTACTTTTGCCTACACCAAGAGAAGGAATAGTTACCAAGTTGGACGAAATTCCTGCGCCCATATCGAAAGGTTCATTTCCATCATCTCCGGCAGTACTCGCTCCAGGAATATTGCATACTAAGACGGCAATTGCCCCTGCTTCTTGAGCATTGTACGCTTTTTCACTAAAGTCACAGAAGCCTCTGTCGATAAGTGCAATTTTACCATCAATATCATTAAGAATGGACGAACAACCATCCGTTTCAGATCCTCCACCAGTATCATTGCCATCGAAGGCGGCCACGCATTGTCCAATCACGTTTACATTTTGAGTCACTACATTTGGTCCAAAGAAAGCAACGCCCGCATCATAAAATCCTTCCAGTTGAGAAGGCGAAGTCACTTTTAGCAAGCCACTTTCGTTTTCCCAGAGGAACATTTGTAATCTACCGATTTCACCATCAGGGACGACAGAAAAATTTGCATTGTTTGTATCGAAGCCATCTTGGCCTTCGGCCGCTATGTAATCGCCTTCTGCGCCCCCAAGTCCAAAATTGCTTTGTTGAAAATTGCCAGCTACTTCATTAAAGCCAAGAGCATAAGCAATGTCATGAAAAAGATTTGACACATAAAACAAATTGACATGCGTTAGATCGTTCATTTGATCTGGCTCTGCATTGGGATTATAAGGATAATTAAAAACCAAATTACTCCCTCCATCTGGTTCATCACCATCCGAAATATTATTAAAATCTTTATCCGTATAAGCCCAAACATTATTTCCTCGAGTAATAGTATAGCTATTCGTTGGAGTTTGATGCCATCCTAGTGGTGAGGCCCCGGGAATAATAAGTTGCGGATCTTCGACCAAAGTTTGTACGCCATACAAAGGGCTTTCTGTTGGTAATTCAAAAACATTATAGGTGGCGTCTGCCATTGCTATAGCACTTTCAGTTGATTTAAAAGAGTATTTGTGCTTGACGATCTCGTGTGCGCCGCAGGAATGATTTTGATTTTTAAGTCCTCCATGGTCGTGAGAGCAATAAATGGTATAGTTATGTTTGTTGATGATTTTGCCAGTTTGAGCATCAACGCGCACACTCCAATAATCCGAATTGGATTTCATGTCAATGGTGAAGTCCCAGGCTAAGATTAATTGATTGTTTTCATTTAATTGATACACCAGATTTGAAGTAACATCACTATCGCTGAAGTCCGGTTGAGAAAAAATAATATTGTTTTCATTTCTTCGCTCCTTAACTGTTAGCGTTTTAAGTTTTGTAGAAATCTCCATTTCTTTTAAAGCTGAGAAAATGGCAGATTCTGCATCAAGCTTGGCTTTATTGGTTCTAACAAGCTTTCTTGCATCTTTTATAAAATGATTGGGTGCGTGCAGTACTTTGCCATTTTTAATCGATATGGCAGTGATTGCATTGTTGATTGAAATTCCATCTATGGTTTGATTTAAATATACATGAGTCACGCCATTATGCACCGATGTGTACAAATCAGAAACCAAAGGATTTTCGATGTCTTTATTGGAAAGCAGGTCCGCTTCTACGTGTTGTTCTAAGGCCCTCAAAGCAAGATCAATCGAATTTTGTTTCTGGGAATAAGCAAAACAAAAAAAGAAAAGCAATATTGCCGATAGTATTGATTTTAATTGCATTACTGGCTTTATTTTATTCATGAAATAAGAGCTACAAGATACGACAAACACTATAAAATTCATTTAAGTTTATAGTTCAGTAGAAGTGTTTGTAGGACATATTCGTTAAATCTTAATGCAATCAAAGAAGCACAAATAATTTATGGAAGAAGGCCCGTTGTTGACGGTCTAAAGGATGGGAAATCAATTGAGAAAGTATTGATTTTGCAAAGTTTAACAGGTGAAACTGAGATAGAACTTAGAAAGCTTTGTCAAGCGAAGTCAATCCCCTTAAAGCGCGTTCCTCAAGTCAAATTGGATTCATTGACTTCCCAAGAAAATCATCAGGGCGTGGTAGCCTATATCTCACCGATCAGATACAAGAAGCTTATTGATTTTTTGCCTCACATTTTGAAGCAAAAACCAGATCCTGTATTTCTATTGTTGGACGGGGTAGAGGATGTAAGAAATATGGGTGCTGTAGCGCGATCTGCTCTTGCTTTTGACGTCGACGCATTAATAACTTTTACTAGGGGCAATGCACCTATCAATGATGTTGCAGTTAAAACTTCAGCCGGTGCTCTTTTGAAGTTAACTGTTTGCAAAGAGGATAATCTTTCTAATTGTTTGAATTTATTGGCCGAGAATAGTGTTCGAATACTAGTAAGCAGTTTAAAAGCTACACAAGGGTTGTCAACGCTTGATACCAGTGGGCCTATTGCTTTCGTTTTAGGTTCCGAACATCGAGGAGTGAGCCTGTCTACGGAAGATTATGCTGACGAACTTTTTAAAATTGAACAGTCCGAACAAATGGATTCTTTGAATGTTTCTGTTGCTGCCGGAATTGTACTACATACGATTTATTCTAAAAGAAAAATATAAGATGCGATTTATTAAAATATTCTGTTTAGCGTTTTTGTTGTCAAGTGTTTTGTTTTCATGCAAAAGCTCCAAATCAACCGTTGCCGAGCAAAAAGTAGAGCATGAGCTAAATGTGAAAAACGAAAAGTCCTTGTTGTGGGAAGTAAGTGGAAATGGGTTGGCGCAAAGTTCCTTTGTATATGGTACTATTCATATCATCAGTGCTGATGATTACTTTATTCCAAAGGGTACACTTGGAGCCATCGAAAAGGCAGAAGAGATGATTTTTGAGATTGACATGAATGATATGACTGATATGACCAAACAAATGGGATTATTGGACGAAATATTCATGGATGATAATAAGACTTTAAAAGATTTAATGAGTGCAGAGGATTATACTTTCGTAGAGAAGCATTTCGAAAAAATGGGTTTGCCTATTTTCTTTTTTGAAAGAATGAAGCCAATGTTTCTTAGTGTTTTTGCTTCTGGAGATATCGATCCAGCAGGTCTTCAATCTGGGTCAATGAAGTCTTACGAATTTGAGTTTTTTGAAATGGCTTCAAAGTCAAAAAAACCAGTTTCTGGATTAGAAACAATAGAGTTCCAAATGAGCATATTTGACAAAATCCCCTATGAAGATCAGGCTAAGATGCTTATCGAATCTATCAAGACGGCAGAAGTTGGAGGCGCACAATTTGAAGAAATGATCAATATGTATAAATCTCAAGACATTGATGCTATGGTTGAAATGATCGTAGATGAAGATAGTGGAATGAGCGAATACGAAGATATTTTGGTGGCTGGGCGTAATAAGAACTGGATCCCTCTCATGAAAGCCAAAATGAATGAAAAGGTGAGCTTTTTTGCTGTAGGAGCAGGCCATCTAGGAGGAAAATTGGGAGTCATTAATCTTTTAAGAAAGGAAGGTTATACTGTAACTCCTTTAAGTATGGATCAAGGGAAATGATAATCAAAACGGTTAAAGGATTTACTCCAGTGTTTGATGACTCTTGCTTTATCGCCGAAAATGTGGTCTTAACTGGAGATGTACAAATCGGAGCAAAATCTAGCATCTGGTTTAATACCGTTATACGAGGAGATTGTAATAAAATTAGAATTGGTCAAAATGTTAACATCCAAGATCAATGCATGGTCCATGGTACGACTGGACGAGGAGACACGCGAATAGGAGACAATGTTTCCGTGGGGCATCGAGCGATTATTCATGGATGCCAAATACAGGACAATGTACTCATTGGGATGGGAGCTATTGTTTTGGATGGCACCATTATTGAGTCCAATGTAATTGTAGCTGCTGGTGCTGTAGTCACCTCAAACAAACACCTCAAATCAGGTTGGTTGTATGCCGGAACTCCTGCCAAACCAATTAAACAGATTAGTACAGAATATATCCAAATGTATATTGAGGGGACATCAAAAGCTTATATTGAATACTCGAAGTATTATAAGTGATTATGATTTTCGAATGAGGTATACGCCCAATAGAATAAGCCCCATACCTAAAAATTGAATAAGGTTAATAACTTCTCCATCTAAGTATCCCCAAAAAATTGCGACAATGGGTATGAGGTAGGCAACAGAAGATGCCATGACTGCATTTGTTTTTTGCACGAGTCGAAAAAATAAGATAGTGCTGATCACGGTTCCAAAAAGCGAGAGAAAAAAGATTGATCCCAGCGAAATAAGGAATTGGGATTCCACTTGTGCCGGTAATTCACTTTTAAAAAATAGATACAATACTGCCGGCAAACCTATCATAGAAAACGATACCGCACTGAGTTGTAATGGATCTGTTTTTTGGAAAAAGGCTTTAACGCAATTCACATTCAATCCATAACATAGTGTTCCGGCAATTATAAATAAGGCAAACAAAGGGTTGGATGAAACATCCGTATTTGAATGCCCAAGAATTAAAAAGAGGGTACCCCCGATACCCAAAAGAATTCCGATAAGTTTAACCCAGTAAAACTTAGTCTTAAAAAGTGCTATCCCTGTGAGAAAAGTGAAAATTGGTGTTGTACTGTTTAAGACTCCCGCTAGTGAGCTGCTGATCTCAGATTGCCCAATCGGAAATAAAAAGGAAGGAATGCCACTACCCAGTAAGCCCACAAGGAGGTAGTTTTTCCAATTCTGCCAATCAATGTTTGCCCATGATTTAAAAACGTAAGGGCTTAATAATAGTGCTGAAACTGCGATACGTAGACAGCCCATCTCGATGGGGTCGAAAAAAACAATCGCTTTTTTTATTAAGATAAACGAAGAACCCCAAATCAAGGCGAGTAGAAAAAAAATTAAAAATGGTGATACTTCTTTTTTGATAATGACTTATTTGCTCTTAACAAATTTTAGAGTTTGTCTACCTTTTTCGTTTTGGATCTCAACGAAATATAACCCATGGGGTAAAATACTAATGTCAATAATTCCATGGTTTATAGTTAGATTACTTTTACTGATTTCCATTCCTTCAACGTTGTAAAGGACGACATTGGTGTCATAAGTATTGTCTAAAGAACTTTTTAGGATTAAAGCATCTGGAGTGCTCGAAACTATATTCCAATGAACGGCATTTGATACATCTTTTGTTGAAGAGGTTAACAGGTCCCAGGAGGAAAGATTCACTGTTTGAGAACCTAGAAATTCTCCATTGCGATATTCTTCTACGCATAATCCAAATAGAAATCTTCCTTGTACCGTTGGGGTAAATTGTACCGTTCCTAGATCATTGTCAATATGAAAGCCGTCAAGGGTAGGAAAAGGATTGTCCGCAGTAAAGGGTGGTAAAATGTCAATTTCTTCAAAAGTGGGAGGACAAAGTGCCGGGTCAGGGATAATGCCCAAACAAGAAGTAGGATCGCCTTGCCCATTGCTTCCGACAGTTCCACCTCCTTTATATGGAAAGCAAGTGGTATAAACCAAACTATCGCCTTCTGAATCAAAAAGTGGTAAGGTAAATTCTACAGGTACTCCAGTACAAACGGGATTGGACAAAATCATATTAAAGGGAGCCACAGTGTTGCAGACTTCTTGTGCCTTCGGGCTAATCTCAGAAAGAACAGTTATCCCAGTATTTGTGGGGTCTACGATGTTAGCTATCGTCGCTGACCAACAACATCGAGAATAATGCACGGTGTACGCATTTAGCGAAATGGGAAGCGTTAGAGTAAATTGATAGCTTGCTTTTTCTAGACAATATTGATTGACATCAATGTTGCAGTCTTCGTAAGATTCAACTTGCACGCTTTCAAATAATGTCAAAGGGACTTCTAATGCATCGACAAATAATCCCTCATTATATACACCTATTTCAATAAATTGATCAAACTGCGCTCCAGCTCCGAAACAGTCTCTATACATGACCAATTCAAACTGATATTCTTCATTTCCTAAGCAAGAGTAGCTCATACTTGCCGAAGCAATATGAGCAGAATGAACAGGTAAATTAAGTACAAGTAGAAGAGCTAATCCGATATATCTTTTCATAAAAAAAAGAGGAGTTAATTCCTTATGAAGTTAACTCCTCTTTGTATGCATTATCAAGTCTTATTTGAGTTTAACGAAACGTTGACTATAATTTTTATCCTCATCTCGGTATTCCAAAATGTAAGGACCTTTGGCCAAATTGCCAATTTCGATTTCGAATGCTTGCTGGTTCACTTGAAGCGAATTAACTTCTTTGCCTTGAATGGAATAAATTTTTATTCTAGCATTCTTACTAATCGTATGATTCAGAGCCACATTTAATTTTTCTATGGCTGGATTTGGAAAAATTTCCATCGAATAAGAATCTTCAATATTGTTGTTAGAGGAGGTGAAACTTTCATCAATTTCGATGTTGAATGTCGTGACTCCGATCCAACCTCCGTTTCCATCATTTACAGTAAAATCAAATTGATCCAAAGTAGCTGTTGAACCAATCGAGTGTCGGTAACGCAATCTATTGGCATCAACATCTGCTTGAGTAAACACATCACCAATAGCCAAAGCAGTGCTACTTAAATAAATCTCACCTTCATTTGGAGTATGCACTATGGTATAGGTCAATTCTTGCGAAGTATTGTCAGGGTCTTCCGTCAGTAAGTCCAAGGATTCAATGAGCTGTCCTGATTCTGGTGGAACTCCTATGGTGTTGTTGTTAACTAGTACTGGTGGATCTAGAGAAGCGTTCGAACAAATTTCGATTTCTACAATGTCTAATGTTCCTCCATTACCCGGATCTCTATCTTCAATTCTAAGTACCCAAACGCCTTGAGCTTCTTCACCTGCAAAAGTAGCAAGGGGCACATCTGGTTTGAAAGAAGTACCAGAGTTCATAGGACATTGAATGGTGTTTGCTGCATCATCATTAAAACCAACGTTATAATTAGAACTGTTGCCGCATTTTTCTTCCCACAATATCACTTCCGTTCCAGCAGGGCTGACCAAAATTCCTGCGATGTCAGAAACCTTATCGTGAAGTCCTTTGATCTTACTTACTACAACATCGGCTACTTCTCCATTAGAAGTCACAGGGATAGTAGCTTCAATCGTTGGTGAACCCGATTGAGAAATATTTAAAGGTAGATTCGAAGAACTCCCAATATTGCAACTCAGTGTTTCTGTTCCAAAAACATGAGTCGATAAAAATTCCCCATTTCGACATTTGTTGTTTGCCTTAACACGCCAGTAATAAAGTGAATTTTTATCAAGCAATTCTGGATGTGTATACGAATTAGTGGTTAGACCAGTTTCGTTCACGATTAACAAAGAATCTATAAATGCTGGTTCTGTTGACATTTGAAGGTCGTAGGTCTCTGCGTCAATTACATCTACCCAGGATAAAAGGGGGAGACTGTTGACTCCGCTTTCGTTTGGAGCTGGGGTTAGAATGGCAAGAGGACTAAAGTCTGTTCCTGTCACATTCAACACCACTTCTCTTTGTTGGGTAATGGATCCCGCAGTGGCTTCAACAGTTAGCACATATTCAGCAGTTCCTTCTACATTGGACAAATCAATATCCATAGTTACATCTTCGTTTGGATCTATATTGTTGCCGGAAAAAGAAGCCGTAGCTCCCAGTGGCAAGCCAGAAACAGAATAGCTTACAGGATCTTGGAATCCACCAAATGCTTCGTTTTCAATGGTGAATGTGGCTGATGTTGGCAAACATATATCTTGAGACTTAGGAAAGACATCTGCATAAAACGTAGGATCAGAAGGAGCAATAATTCTACAATCATCATTAGACATATCATAAAAGATATTGTCATTTGCTTCCACGATAAATCGAACATAACTATCTACATAGTTAGGGATAGTAACGGTATGCGAACCATCATTATCAATGTTTGAGGCTAGGACTACATCACCCCAAGAAAGGCCAGCATCCAGACTCATAACAATATTTACTTTTTGACAATTCACCAAATCACCATCTGTATTAGCAACATCCCATTCGATGGTTACTTCTTCTCCGACTTCAAATAATTCGGCTTGATTTGGATATTCTACTCTAAAGGGTCCAGCCTGCGTGGTAGCTTTAAATTCAACATCTTCCCAACTTACTAATCCGCCGCCAGGATGATTGTCTCTAACTACAAAACGGAAGGATAAATCTCTATCATAGGCTGGAAGAAGTTCAAAATTGTCAAAACTGTTGGTTAAAACAGTTTGAACTTTAGGAAAGTATCTTGTTTTACTGGAAGTAATCGGAACAGTTTCGAAAATTGGAACATTTCCTACCGGTGAACCTGGAATGTATATTGGGCCTAAATCATATTGTTCCCATGTATAGGTCATAAAATCACCGTCTGTATCAGCAGCATCTCCTGTCAAAGAGAAGGGTGTACTGATTGGTATATAAAAATCGTCTTCATACGATAAAAGAACATCAGGTGCATGATTGCCAATATCTTCTTTTACTCCACAATCACCATTTCCACCATTTCGGGTATGATTGAAAATTTCTTGAAGTGAACTTGAATGATATCTAACAAAATCGTTTCCTGTATTAAGAGATCCACATAGACCGGAGTAAGACATAAGTGTAGAACCGCTACCAACCTCATAGCTTGTTCCTGGATTCTCATTTCCATTGCAATTATTCATCGTGTGGTTTGCACTCATTTGATGCCCTACTTCATGCATAAAAGTTCCAAGAACACCATTAGATGCATTTGTTCCAAAATAACAAGTACCACCAGAGGCTTTATTGCCTGCACACAACGAACTCAAGCTAGCGATACCTCCAACATCCGTACATCTTGCGAAAATATGTCCAATATCGTAAGTATTAGCACCAACCAAAGCATTGACAATGCTTGTGTTTTGACCTATTAAAGATCCACCAGAATTGGCATTTTCGTACGGATCTGTACTGCCATCAGTTTGAACTAATAAGTCGTTGTTGTCAATAAGCATATACATTATTGATAATTCATTTTCGTAGGTAAGATTCGCTTTGTCAAGAGTTTCTACCATTAATTCTAATGCTTCTTCTGCACCACCTTGAAAATTACCCCATTCACCTGTACAAGCTATAGCCATACGGTATCTTCTGAGTGAGATGATTTCACCAGGTGCTCTTAGACTACGAGCCAAATCATCATCGTTTTCGGTCTCATTGTGAAAGTCATAATTTCCTAATCCGCATTGAGTAGATCCAGTATAGGATGGGTCGTCTTTTCTAAAATATACTTGGTAATAACTAGAATGATTTGATGCTATTTGATCAATGAAAAATTCTCCCTGTTTTGAGTTAATTGCAGCACTTGTTCTATCGTTTGTCACTGTCATCCTTCCTCTCAAATAAGGATCGTTTTTAGAAAACAATCGATACGATTGGATAGAAGGATATTTTGCCGCTAATCCAGGCATCATAATCGATGATTTTTCTACGTGCATTTTTACCGTCTCTCCATCGGGAGTCGGAAAGTCTACCTCAAAATCGATGCTCCTATTATACTCCTCTGGAGCATTTTTCATGTCTTTTCTAAATTGATTTAGGTCTAACTCGAAAGAAGAATACTGGCTTGGATAGATCTCTTTTTCGAGATTTTCAAGATTAGGTATTATGCTTTCATCAACTTGCTTCCAATGTTGAGCAAACGATACGGAAGACAAGGAGATTAAGAATGCTAGAATTAATGCTCTCATATGGTTTCTTATTGTAGTCCTCAAAAATAACAGGAAATTGGGGCTATTGTTATGAATAAATTGTGTTAATACGGACTAAGTATTTAAAAAGTTGCCTTAACCTGTGCTCTTCCTGTGTGGACAGGGCGATTTTCACCCGTTTTTCGGCCTTCATAGTTTAAGATCAGATCAACATTGCTCGCTAATCTTTTGGTGAAAGCACTCCTCCAAATAAAGTTGTTTCCAGCTTTTAATCCCTCTAAAAGCTCGAGGGCAACGTACGAATTTGGGTCGTTTGTATTTAATGCGACTTTTACAAAGCTCAAAGAATTGTCCCAACTTGATTTTGAGGCCTGACGATAAGAGGTGTTAAGTGTGAATTCTTGGCTGTTGAGATTGTCCATTGTATTTAGCAATTGATTTTTGCGAATGGCCTGATAACTGCCTATGAATCTTATTTTTTGGCTTGGTCTATAGTTTATTTGAGGTTTAATCCTTCGTGATTCTATATCGATAGTCCTGGCTTGAGATAACTCTTCTTGGCCAAAAGCCAATGAACCGGCTTCTTTTCTATCTTGACTGATTTCTAAAATAAAATCTAAGTTTTTGTAAATGGCATTCCTTATCCTTATAAATTGGCTTTCAAACCCTCTGTTTTCTATAGAACTAACAAGCGAAAGTTTAGATCTGTTTTCTTTTAATCCCAATTGAATATCCCAACTCGGATTTCCTCTATTGATAAAAAAGGTGTTATTAATAAAAGAAGTATAATTTACAATCGATGTGTCGCTGATGGAAAAGTTTAAGGGGTTATATTCTTGTTCGTCTATTTCTACTTTTTTATTAATTCGAAAAGTTGTATTGCTTGATATTTTTGCAAAACCTTTTCTTAGGTTCAATTTGAGTTTTCGTTTCTTAGTTTGAATAGAGTCCGTTTGGATTGATTTGGCAACGGTAGGTTTTGGATTTTTTTTCTTCGATTGAAAAAGTCTTTTAAAATCAAGTCTCAAGCTTTGATTTATCCCAGAATTATTAGTCTGAATAAATTCATTGTTAAATAGAGGTACTTGAATATATCTCGAAGTGTCCTGAAATTCAGACAATCGAAATTCAGCCAACTGTTGAATGCCATCCATGTTGATATCAATCCAATCATAGTTTCCTTCACCTGGTTGCACCTCTTGATAGTCAAATTCTAATTTTGATTGCTGTCCCGAACCAAGATTAAACGAAGTACTGGAGCGTAAAAATCCCTGGAGCATTTCAAAAGAATAATCCATCTGTCCCAAATAACTTTTTTTGGCCGAAACATTTCTTTCTTGGGCCAAAATAGGATTGGTAATTTCTAAATCTCTTAATGTAAAATCAATGTTTAAGGCCGATCTTGGACCGGTGATTATTTTGGTTTGTAATCCAAAGTCTTTGGCTGCAGAAAAGGTTTGAAACATTTGATCAGTGATTGCCTTATCTACTCGATCCTCCATGAAAACACCAAACTTAAATGTTGAAGTCTCTGGTGCATCTAGATATATGCGATGCACCCTAAACTCAGCGCTGCTTTGAAGAAATTCTTGAGTTACTACATCTTGTTTTTCGTTTTTCTCCGCTTCATAAACGTAGCCAATGGTCCATGAAGACTTTGCCCCGAGTTTTTTAGAAATTCCTAAAATTGGTCTTAAAAATTTGGTTTTGAGCTTGGCTGATTGTGATTGTAAAAAACTCGAATTGCTCGTCAATTCGAATCCAGAAATCTTTAAACGATAATCCAAGAAATGCCTGGAACCGGAGTAATTATCTTTTTGATCAAATTGACTCAATCGATATAGCAGTCGACCCTTTTCTTGAAGAGCTAATTGAAAACCAGTATTCAAAAGTGTTTCTTGAGTATTTAATTGATTCAAATCAAGATTCCAATCCCGTTGAAATTCAGGAGCTCGGTAAGGATTTAACGCTTCAAAATTTTTGTGTTTTTGCTCAAGCGAAACAAATGGCGAAAGGTGATATTTTTTTCCTTTACCAAATGCTAATTTCTGCTGAATTTTCAAAAATGCCGCCGTTCCAATATTGTCTTCATTGTCGTTTGAAGAGAATCTATTCAGATCATTCGAGCTCAGAGATAATTCAGTTTCAATGAGTGTGTTTTTACTGGGTCGAAATGCAGCCCCCAACGAAATAATTTGATTTTTCTTTGGGGTAATAATTTTTATCGACGGAACATAATTGCCATTGCCTTCTCCCACATATTTATAAACACGGCCATTGGCATTAACGTCAGTGTCAATAATATACCCTCCATCACCAAAAGTAACCTCTGCAAAAGACGCTAAATACAACGCACTGTCGGGATTTGTAGAATAGATTAAAGTTGAATCTGGGGTAAGAAAATACCTGATTTGATCGCTATCGAATTCGGTTTCTGCTTCACGAATTCCAGATTTTCGAGCGCGTTCAAGATCATCACCAATCATACCTAAAAGCACTAAATCGGTTGAATCTAACTGTGAATCACCACTTAAGCTCTTACTATCCTGTTGACTATAAAAATTTAATCTTAGGTCATAATTTTTGCCACTTAAGCTGCTTTCGGTGGCATACATCGTTCTTAAATAACTTCGATCTACATACTCGTATTCTGCAATTATTCTGCTGTCTTTGGTAATTAATTTTTTTTCGGTAAATACAATTTCTGCGCGATCATAGCTTATGATATAATCATGGTTTTGACCTCGAGTAAGAAGTTTGCCATCTTCGTAAATTTTTTCGGATCCAGCTTCAATGATAACAAACCGTTCTCCATTTTTACCCGGAAGTTTATAAGGTCCCTGGTTGGCTTCAATAACTGGAATTTCTAATCGATTAAATATGGCTCTTGAAACAGCAAAGCTTGTCTTCGATTGTACACGATTTTTGGCGTTTTCCTTGCTTTGATAGCTCGCAGATAAACCTTGTACTTGCTTGTTGTAGTTTACAAAATAGCTTTTGGGTCGGTTTAATTCATAATCACCAGCTGTCAATGAGGAACCATCTTTTGAAACATTAATGTATACTTTATCAAATTCTTGAAGTAATCGCGTATTTCCCTCTGGTTGTATTGGGATATTGTCATCCGAAATGGCTGCCTTAATTAAAATTCCTTCTCCTAAGTCACCCGAAAGTTGCATGTTGAAATTCGAGTTGAGTAAAAGACTTTGGTTGTTTCCAAGGGAAAAACCACGCGAAAAACTGCCATCATAGTCAATTCCGCTGGGTTCGATTATTTTACTTTTAGTTTTTTCTTGCGAATAATCATATCCAATGTAAATGACTTGATCCTTTTGTTTGAGCAGGGTAGTGTCCAAATGACTAAATTTAAAGTCAGTCTTAAAAGGCATGACACGATATGTAATCATCAAAGAATCTAAATGCAAATTCTTCAATACAGTGCTGTCTTTAAACTCAATGCCGTTTGGGTGAATGATAACATTTCGTTTATTTAAATCCTCTATTTCAAATTTCAAGGAAGAAGGGTAAATGAGTTGGCTATCCAATGGATAAAAAGTCTTGTTTTTATCTATTCTTAAACTCTTTGATTTAACATTGCTTTGCCCCAATTGCTGAGCCGAAGTAGGAGAGGCTACTAAAAATAGAAAAAGGAGGAAAGTCAATTTTACCCTTAAAACGCTCAATGCTTGTGTATCAGTTGTTAAAATTAAGTAAATCAACACAGTTACATATTATAAAAAATCATAATATGGCACGATTTGTGTTTTCTATGATCTAGCAATTTTTAGATTTCAATTGAAAACCCTTAATCCAAAAACGCTTTTCAGTTTAATTTCATTATTGCGAAGTAAATAATCTGAACAAAAAAGTATTCTTCTTATGGTTTTGAGTAGGAACAAAAACTTTATATTTGAGGGCTTAATGGCTTTCATTCGCAATGTTAGTCGTTTAATAACCGTGAACTACAGAACTTACATAGTATTGAGAACTTTTTCGACTGTTCTTATAGGACTCATTATGAGTATTTCTTTGACTGCTCAGTCAGAGTACCGCAGCATTGATGGTTCTCTTAATCATCCCTTAGGTTATGGAGCTGCTCACGATGAAATAGATCGTAAAACGGATGTATCATATCTAGATGGCATAAGTATTCCAGGTGGAGTGAATAGAGAAAATGCAAGAATTATAAGCAATAGAATTTTTGCACAGGATGATCGAATTGACAATGGTCTAAACCTTAGTGATTTTGTTTGGTCTTTTGGACAGTTCTTGGATCATGACATATCCTTTGTAAAGGATTCAGAAACAGAGCCAGCCTTTATTCCCGTAATTGAAAGCGAAGAAACATTTGAAGTAGGTGATGTTATTTTGATGTCAAGATCAGAAGAGCGCTTTGGAACGGGGACAGATGTTACCAATCCTAGGCAATACACCAACGTCATTACGTCGTTTATTGATGCTTCTATGGTATATGGATCAGATGAGGCAAGAGCTGAGTGGTTAAGAGATCAGGACAGTCAAATAGGAAAGCTAAAAGTATCAAGTGGTAATCTTCTTCCTTGGAATACGGTAAATGGAGAAATATCAGGATCAACCGCCGATCCTAACATTCCCGAAATGGACAATGAGTTTGATTATACCAACAAAAACTATGTAGCTGGAGATGTTAGAGCAAACGAAAACCCTTTGCTTATTGCTTTGCATACGGTTTTTGTTAGAGAGCACAACAGGTTGTGTGATGTCTTATTTGAAGAGAATCCTGGGTGGTCTAGTGATAAAATATATGAGGAAGCAAGAAAAAGAGTAGGTGCCATAGTTCAGGCCATTACGTACTACGAATGGTTGCCATCACAAGGAATTTATCTTCCTGAATATCAGGGATATTCAGAAGATATGGAGCCAAGAGTGCTCAATGTTTTTTCAGCTGCAGCTTTCAGAATGGGACATACTTTAATCAACCAATCCATTGTTAGGATGGAAGATGATGGTGATGTTATGTCAGTTGGGAATGTTGATTTAAGAGATGCTTATTTTAATCCTACTTTAATTAACATCGTGGGAGGAATTGAGCCTTACCTCAAGGGGATGGCTTCTAATTTGCAGCAAGATTTTGATTGTAAAATGATCGATGATTTAAGAAACTTTTTATTCCAAACGCCTGGTGCTCCAGGTGGAGGTTTAGACTTAGCAGCGATTAATATAAATAGAGGAAGAGAAAGAGGTTTGCCAGATTATAACACCGTTCGATTCAATTTTGGCCTTCCAAGACTCAATGACTTTTATGGGATTACTGGAGAACAAGAAAGTGCTGATCTGCTAGAAGAAGTGTATGGAGACATCAACGATGTCGATCCTTGGGTCGGTATGTTGGCTGAAGAGCATGAGCAAGGAGCACTAGTAGGTAAATTGGTTATGACCATTTTAGAAAGGCAATTCCAACTTTTAAGAGATGGAGATCGGTTTTATTTCGAAAACGATCCTGTGTTAAGCCCAGAAGAAATTGAAGCCATTAAAGTGACTACTTTACATGATGTGATAATGAGAAATACAGATATTTCTCTTATGCAAGATGAAGTTTTTGAAGCAATGCCACATGAGGATATACCCAATGGGGCAGCTTTATTACCTCTTCATTTAGAGGCAAATCTATATCCTAATCCGACAAAGACAGATTTCACCATCAAATACTACTTAGAAATAGAAGAAGTAGTAAATGTTGAAGTGTTTAACTCTAATGGCCAGCTTCTAAGTACAAATGATTATACTGGGACCTTAGGGAATAATTTTATTCCGTTTTCACTTCCGAGTGAATATCCTAGAGGAGTATATAATATTAAGCTTGAAACTTCATCAAGCTACAAAATTCTTCGTATCGTTAAGGATTAATAACACTTAATCCGTTTTTATGTCTTCGAATAGAAGAGAATTTATCAAAAAAGTAGGTTTCGGGACTACTGCCGTAACCATGGGTATATCCTCGTGCAAAGCAGAAAGTACCGAAAAAAAATCATCACTTGGTAAAAGCACCATAATAAGTACATGGAACAATCAAGGCGCCAATCAAGAAGCATGGAAAAAGCTTCAAGAGTCGGGTTCTATTCTAGATGCTATAGAAGCTGGTATTCACGTACCAGAAAATGATCCAAATGATACTTCAGTTGGGTACGGTGGCAGACCAGATAGAATGGGCAACGTTACCTTAGATGCTTGTATCATGGATTCACTCGGTAACGCAGGATCTGTTTGCTTCATGAAAGGGTATAAAAACCCAATTTCTATAGCACGACAGGTAATGGAGAAAACACCTCATGTCATCTTAAGTGGTGCGGGTGCCGAACGATTTGCAAGTGACAATGGCTTTGAGCGCATTAATTTGCTCACAGAAAACTCAGAAAAAGCATGGAAAGAGTGGTTGTTAGAGTCAAATTATTCGCCCCAAATTAATGCAGAAAGACATGATACCATAGGTATGATAGGGCTTGACTCAAAAGGTAATTTAGCTGGTGGATGTAGCACTTCTGGTTTGGCATTTAAAATGGAAGGAAGAGTAGGAGACAGCCCTATTATTGGTGCTGGTCTATTTGTAGATAATGAAGTCGGAGCAGCTACCGCTACAGGTTTGGGTGAGTTGGTATTGAAAACATTGGGCACTTTTTTAGTGGTTGAATTCATGCGAAATGGCCTTTCTCCACAGGAGGCGTGTAAAAAAGCGGTAAAAAGAATTTCAACAAAATACGATACTTCTTCTAGTCAGGTTGGATTTATAGCCCTCAGTAAATCAGGTGATTATGGAGCATATGCCATTCAAAAAGGCTTCCAATATGTTGTTAATACTTCTCCTCAAACGGAATTATTTGATGCTAAGTCTATAAACGATTAAGTTTTTGGCATCTATTTTGCATTTCTCTCGATACCAAACTGATATACAATTTTATAAACTAGTGTTTAGCTTGAGAATTGTATGGAAATGATACGTGCTATAATTGCAGATAACCAAAAAATGTTCATAACTGGTCTTAGATCAGTATTGTCGAATTACTCTAACCTTAAAGTAGAGATTGTAGCCGTAGCACAAGACGCTTCTTCCCTAAAAGAATTACTAGAAATACATACCGTTGATATTGTTATCCTCGAATTGAATTTACCTGATGTAGATGGATTGGAGTTAATACCAGAGATACGGGCAAAACATAAAGACCTCAATATTTGCGTATTGAGTAATTACAGTCAAACCAAATTTGTAAAGCAAGCATTCCAAAGTGGTGCAGATGGATATATTTCAAAGAGCAATGATTTTGATGATTTTTTCAAAGGTCTAGAAGAAATATTGGAAGGAAATACATTTTTGGGTCAAGGACTTAGAATAACTCCAGCGAATAATTTCGGTGGAATAAAATTAGATCGTAAGTCATCTTCATATGAAGATCGATTTTTGATCAAACAAAAATTAACAACTCGTGAGCACGAGGTTCTAGAGTTGATAACACAAGCAAAGAATAACAAAGAAATAGCTAAAGAGCTATATATTTCTGATCAAACAGTTGGCGTTCATAGAAAAAATATTATGAGGAAACTTGGGGTTCGAAACACCATAAACCTAATAAAATTTGCCATGGAACATCAATTGGTCTAGTTTTTGTCATACTAGAACGGAAATAGACAAAGAACTATTTTAAAAAGATCAATTTTCCCCCTGATCTATTAATTAACAAGTAAGTTTTCTCTCCGACTCTGAACGATTTAAATTTTTAAACTAAATCGATTTTATCTCATGAAAACGGAGAATAACAAATTAGGAAAGGTAAATTCAGCGATTGCCTTTATTGTGTTCCTTCTGATGTCTTTCAGCAGTATCGGTCAATGTGATTTGGCTTGTAATGGTGCGGTTCAGGTATCGTTGGACAATGATTGTTCAGTTGAGATTACTGTAGACATGGTATTTGAGGGCACACCAACAGTTGGTTGTGTTTATACTGTTACACTAGAAGATGCTCAAGGAAATCCAGTAATGGATGCTCTTGGCAATCCTGTGGTAACAGCTGCAAATATTGGTCAAACTTTATCAGCTTCTATTAGCGATGGAAATGGAAACTCTTGTTGGGGAACCATTACTGTTGAGGACAAGTTAGCACCATCTTGGAATTGCCCTGATGATGTTGTGGTATTATGTTATGATGACATAGACCCGTATACTGAAACCTTTATGGCTAATAATTTCTTAGTTGATAATTGCGAGAATGCTATAGTAACTAAGATTTCTGACAATCTTGCTGATATTGATTGCAATGCTCCAATGAATTGCAACATGTCTTATGCATCAACTCTAGGCTTGCCTTGGGCAGGAACTACTTTAGATGCTGCGAATCCAAGTTGTACAGCAGTAACTGATTTGATTGGTGATGTAGGAGTTGTCCATAAAGTAGTAAATGTTACAATTGGTGATGGTGAGGCAGGTAACTATTACTTTTCTCCAGGTCTATCATGTAGCTATGTTATGGCACTTTATCCCAATGGTGGATATGATAATGCAAATCCATGTAATACAAGTAACCTATTAGCTTTTGGTTACAATATTGCTGGTGGTTCATCAGTAACGATGAATGCATTGTTGGATGAAAATACAGAGTATGATATTGTACTTTGGACGACTGACCAAGTATGTATGGATGCTATGCCAAGTGCAGTAAATCAAACATGCACAGGTATTAGTGCAAGAAGAACGATTTGCTATGTTGCAGTTGATGCGAGTGGAAACACTTCTCCTCAATGTTGCTATGATATCGTTTATGCAAGAATTAATCTTTACGATGCAGCAGGCGACTTAAACGTTGATTTTCCAGCTGATGTAAACCTAAACTGTAGTAATACAGGAGTTCCTGGTTCTTTAAGTGATTGGGATGGAAGGTTAGATTCTGACGATGTTCCTTTAGATGGAGTTCCAGAAATTACCTTAGGTTCGTTCCCAATTTTTCCAAATCTATCGTACTGTGAGCTAAATGCTACGTATACTGATATTGAGTTGGATTTATGTGGAGCAGAATATAAAATAATAAGAGAATGGACTGTTCTTGATTGGTGTACTGGTGAAATAGTAAAACACAACCAAATCATCAAGGTAGAGCAGGACCCATTAAATGTAACCACTGAGTTTGGAAATTATGATGATGATACAGAGCCTTATACTTGTACAGGATGTTTTACACTTCCTGATGTAAGCGCTAATCATGGTCAAATTGCTAATGCAACTGGTTCAGGTTTGATTGTTGGCGGCATTTGTTCTGGTACTGACTGGACATATGAAGTATACTATCTTGATTCTGGACAAAATCCAGGAGATACCAACAATGATGGATCAATAAATTCAGCGGATTGCCCTGATTCTTTCCCAGGAATATTCACAAAAGTGGGTGGTACATATACTAAGAACCAAAAAGCTGAAGTATGTAATTTACAATACGGATGTAATTGGGTGAAATATGTAATAACAACTGAATGTGGTGAAGTAAACGAGATAACTGTAGAGGTATTCATGTTTGATAATACACCTCCAAATCCTGTTTGTGATCAACACACTGTAGTAACAGTTGGACCGAATGGTTGGGCTGTAGCAAACGCAGAATCTTTTGATGACGGTTCGTTTGACTTCTGTAGTGATGTTACTTTCGGTGTGAGAAGAGTAGATGGAGCTTGTAACAATACAGCTGATCTTACTCCATTGAGCACAACTTATGGTGGAAACACATACTATACTTCTGAAAAATTCTGTTGTTCTGATATAGGTTCTGCAGTAAATGTTGAGCTTATCGTAATAGATGAAAGTGGAAACTGGAATGTATGTAACGTGGAAGCAATCGTTCAAGATATTACTCAGCCAACTTTTGTTTGTCCTCCAACTACAGTGGTTCAAAACTTACCTTGTGGTACAGGTCCTTTGGCAACTACAGCACCTACGTTTACAGGAAGTATCTGTGTAAACGATTATGTAGTTACTATGGATGATGATAGTGATCCTTATGATGTTGAAGACTGTGGAGACTATAAAGTAGACAGAACTTGGAGAGTACGATTAGGATCAGCTACAGGTACTATTGTAAGAACTTGTAACGTAACTATTGAGGTAAGAAATACAACAATATTTAACGGTAATACTGGTATTAACTGGCCAGACGATATTACTGACAACAACGGATGTATGGCATCAAGCACAGATCCAAGTACGACGGGTAATCCTGTGTACAATGGAGGTAACTGTAGCTTACTAGCTCATACTTATACTGATCAAGTATTCCCATTTGTTGACAATTCATGCTTTAAAATATTAAGAACTTGGACAGTGATTGACTGGTGTCAGTATAATACTGCAACGCCTCAAGGTCCAGGTATCTGGCAGCATGTTCAAGTTATCAAAATCAATGATACCACTGCACCAAATCCAATTGCAGAAGATCAAACGATTGATATTCTAAATAAGCAAGCTGCACCAAACGGATGTAGAATGATGGGAGGTGTTTCTGTAAATGGAAACGATAATTGTGGTGACTTAACATACTCTTATTCAATTTCTCCTTACCCAGGATTTACTGCGACAGGAGGACCATCTACCAACAATTCAGTAGAAGGTATCTGGAATGAAGGTACTTATGTGGTAACATGGACAGTAGAAGATGCATGTGGAAATACGGGTACAACTACTCAAAATGTATTTGTAGAAGATAAAATCGCTCCTACTCCATACTGTATCGGTAGTATTACTACGGTTCTAATGGAAAGTACAGGTGAGATTGATATTTGGGCAAGTGACTTTGATTTAGGTACAACGGATAATTGTGATACTGATATCACGGCTACTTTTGGTAATGGTCAAACTTCAATCACATTTGATTGTAGTCACTTAGGAGTACAAACTTTACAAGTATACTTCACAGATGATGCAGGAAATAGTGACTTCTGTACTGTAGAGATTGATATTCAAGACAACTTGAATGCTTGTGGTACTAACCCAAGAATTGCAGGTGATGTTTATACAGAAATGAACGAAAAGATAGAAGATGCAGAGGTAATGTTACATCAAATGAGTGACGAAACATTTGCTTTCGATATGACAAACTATGGATCATATATGTTTGATCCTATCCAAATGAATTCAGATTACGAAATCAGCGCTTCTAAAGATGTTGACTACATGAATGGAGTATCTACTCTTGACCTTGTAATCATGCAAAAGCACATCTTAAATATTCAGAAATTAAACTCTGCATATAAAGTAATGGCTGCTGATGTTAACAATAGTGGAAACATTTCAGCTATTGACTTGGTAGAATTGAGAAAACTAATCTTAGGAATCTACTTAGAGTTACCTAGCAATGATAGCTGGAGGTTTGTTGATGCAACGCAAAGTTTTGCAGATCTTAATGATCCTTGGCCATTTGTTGAGGTGATTCACCTAGATAATGTTAATTCTAGCATGATGTCAAATGATTTCATCGCTGTTAAGATCGGTGATGTGAATAATACGGCTGCAGCTAATTTTGACAGTCAAGTTACTGAAAACAGATCTTCAACAAAACTTCAATTGGTTGCTTTAAGCCAAACTGAGGACAATGTTGAAACGATACAGATTACTGCTGATAACTTTGAGGATATCCTTGGTATGCAAACTACCTTCGAAATCGCCAACAAAGAATTAGAATCAGTTGAAGCTGGTGCTTTAGCAGTAACTACAGCAAACTTTAACACTGCAGTGAAAAATAAACTCGCGTTTAGTTGGAATACAACGGATGCCCTAAGTATTTCAAAAGACGAAGTTCTTTTCACACTTGTTCTAAGAGCAAAAACGAATAACACTTACAATGCGAGCTTACTAACCATAAGCTCAGACATAACCAATACTGAAGCATATAATAAAGACCTTGAGGTGATGGAAATCAACTTAAGAAATGGAAGTAATGATGCAGAAAACCCATTTGAAGTATATCAAAATACTCCAAACCCTTTCTCTGACAACACTTCTATCAGCTTTAATCTCCCAGAGAGAGCTTCAGTTACTTTGTCTTTCTTTGACATCACTGGAAAAGTGATTAATGAGTGGACAAAAGAGTACAATACAGGTATGAATACTGTAGAAATTACGCCAAGTGAGCTAAATGCCAAAGGTGTTATCTATTACAGAATTGATACTGGAAGTCATACTGCTACTAAGAAAATGATCTCTTTGTAGTAAGTATTTATCGCTGAGATAAAATCATGAGTGCCTTTGCCTTCGGGTGAAGGCACTTTTTATGATGCTTTGATTTAATTTTGCCGCAGCATTTCGGTTTCAATAGGAGTTTTAATGTTGTATGCTTTGGAGCGATTAAAGAATACTCAAGCGTCTTTTGAGTTAATCACACCAAAGAGTTGTAATTTTGAATTAGGTATTTTAAATATCCCAAACATAGTTAATATATGCGCAAAGTAATTCTATCGCTGACCGCAGCGTTTACCTTAATATGCAACATTTCTTTTGCACAACTTGAGGTAATATTCACAGGAAATCCAGTAGCAATGCCCAATGGGCAAGTTTCTGTAGATGTATCAGTTAATGATTGGACTTCTTTAATTGGTGCTCAGTTTACCATGAGCTGGGACTCTACAGTTTTAAAGTATAACTCGGTTACTAATTTTGTTGGAAATCCGCCAATCAATTTTGTCGATAATTCAACAATCGGTAACCCTTCTGCTCTAGGAGTTGATGAAGGAGAAGCTACATTTTCTTGGTTTGCCATTGATGGAAGTAACTATACTGCACCTGATGGTACTAGAATTTTCACTTTGATTTTTGATGCCGTTGGACAGCCCTGTACTTCGACATCAATTACATTAACAGATGATATATTGCCTTCCGAGGCTTATGTAGACGAAGGGAATAATGTAACCACAACCATAGGGGTTGTTTCTTCAGGTTTCAATCTCGAAATTGATTGTAATATGATGGTCGATTGTGGTCCAAACAATGGTAATCCAAATTGTGGAGGTGGAGACACCAATGGTGTAGGAGCCATTGGATCGGACGAATTGGTTGCAAGTGGAGAAAGTGTTTGTGTAGAAGTTTCGGTTAGTAACTTCAATGACATTCAATCTTTTAATATTCTTGACATTTCTTGGGACCCTACATTATTAAGTTTTACTGGAACGCAAAATTACTGTGCTGATGTGACAGGTTTTGGAGCTTCAAACTTTGGTACGACCAATGCAGCCAGTGGTACAGTTACTCTAGCATGGTTTGATGGTACTGGATCCAATCCTGTAAATCTTGCTGATGGGAAAGTACTATTCGAAATTTGTTTTGATGCAGTAGGTGCAAATGGCACATTTGCGGATGTGGTTTTCGACGATGTCGAATTTGGAAACTCAATGGGGCAGGCGCAACCATTTTTCACGGATTGTGGTTCTGTAGAAATATGCGTCCCGGATCAACCATCAGACGATCTTTTGCTTTTCGCAGTCGATACGATGATTGCAAATGGCGATGCCTTTTGTATGCCCGTCTTTGTAAATAATTTTACTGATGTTGGGAGTTTTCAATTTAATATGGATTGGGATAATTCCTTGTTAACGTACACAATGGTTCAAAATGTAAATCCTGCACTTTTAGCAGATCCATTGTTTAATATAGATGGTCAAGGATTCTTGACTACAAACTGGTTCCACCCGCAAGGAGCGACCAGTTCTTTGGCTAATGGAGCAGTGCTGTTTGAAGTTTGTTTTGATTTTACAGGAGATTGTGAAGATGTTTCACCCTTCAATTTTGTAAACTCCAACACAGTCAATATTGAGTTTGGTGACGAAAACGACCAACCAATTGTTCCTGCAAATACCATGAATGGGTCATTGACTTTAGCGTGTCCCGATTGTGAAGTTGTTTTCAATACAACACAACCTTCTTGTGCTGGAGATTTGGGTTCAATACAAATAACTTCAGATGCAGTAAGTTGTGTTTGGACCTTTAATGATGATCCTTTTAATAATCCAAGTGGATGTAATATTCCAGCGGGTTTAGCAGGTAACTATTGTGTTACTGTTACAAATTCTAACGGAGATACATGTGAAGATTGTGTCTCATTGGTAAACCCAGATGAGATTACCTTTACCTTGGATGTTCAAAATATTGGATGTGATGGAAATGGTTCTATTACCGTGTCAAACGTTCAAGGAGGTACAGGACCGTATACAATAAATCCTGCAAGTCCAATTAGTGTAACAACACCAGGAGCAACAACAGTTACAGTAACAGACTCCAATAATTGCTCTGCTTCACAAACGGCAAATGTTGTGGCCGAAATAGATCCTTTGTCGATCTCTAATTCTGAAGTAGTACAAGGTTGTAATGCTAGCATTACTTTGACCATCGCTGGAGGATGTACGCCATACAGCGTTACTCCGACAGGAGGAGCTTTTAACGCAGCAGGAGATCAAGTAACCTTTAGTGGATTAGCTCCAGGGGATTATACGTATACTGTATCGGATGACCAAGGAAATTCGGTGACCTCAGAAACATTTACCATAGATCCAATTGGCGACCCGACGGTTGCTAGTCTTGTAGAGCAAGGAAGTTGTGCTAATATGACTGGCTCTGCGAAAGCTACTATAACTGGTGGATGTGCACCATATACTTCAGGGTCCAATTTCCCTGTTGTGGACAATGTAGTATGTTATGAAAATATTGCACCAGGGGATTATTCGGATACTGTGACAGATGCCGCAGGTAACGCGGTAGTGGTGATGTATACAATCCCATTCTTTGATGCTGTAACGGCTACTATTGATGTTACCGATGCAACTCCAGGTATGAGTGATGGATGTATTGATCTAGGACTTATGGGAGGGGCAGCACCTTATACTATTACCATTGTTCCAGAGCCTGCAACGGTTACATACGGTGGTCCAAATGGTGATTTAATTTGTGGCCTTCCTCAAGGCACATATGATATAACAATAGAAGATGCTAATGGCTGTACTTTAAATCCTGATTCTGGAGATACAACAGTTGGAGAAACATCTGGAGAAATACAAATTGTAACCACTGTAGATTCAGCTGGAGCCTTTAATGGTTTTGGCGTTTCTTGTAACGGGGAGTGTGATGGTAGTGTTTCGGCGTCGGTTACAGGTGTAAATGGATCACTTACCTCAATAGAGTGGACAAACTCTTCAGGAGCTGTTGTCGGCAACGAATTAATAATAAATGGACTTTGTGCCGATACGTATACTTTGATGGTGACGGATGAAGCTGGTGTCACGGCAACCGATGTTGTAGAAATTTCTGAACCAGAACAAATCTCATTGGATGTATCAATAACTGAAGTATCCGATGAAACAACTTGTGATGGGGCGATAGAAGTTTTAGTTGAAGGGGGCGTTGGGCCATATACTTTTGCATGGAGTAATGGTGCAACAACTCAAAGTATTTCTGACCTATGCTGTGGTTCTTTCGTTGTCATTGTTACGGATGCCAATGGATGCGAGGCCATGATACAAAACATACAATTAGCATGTCCAGAAACTTGTGAGCTAGATGGTCCTTGCTATACGACCTATGGAAACATAATGACTCCTGGCAACGCAGACGGGGTAAATGATTTCTTAGATATTTGTTGTGCTGCAAGCCGACCAAATGTTTTAAATGTGTATGACAGATGGGGTAGAGAGGTACATCAGGCTGTAAATTATTCTAATAATTGGGGTGGGTTATCCGATGATGGCGATGTCCTTGGAGAAGGCACATATTTCTGGGTAATGGAAGTCACTTTTGATAATGATGAAATTCGAATTTTTAAAGGCTATGTTACCATTTTAAGAGATCTCTAAATCGAAAGAAAGATGATGAATAAAATACTATATACATTTATTTGTGTTTGTTTTGTGCTCGGTCTAAGTGCACAAGAGCGTTATTTTGATGAGAGATATACGTATACGCAAGCATATTTGTATCCTGTGGTGGTGAATCCTGGAGCAACAGGGTTTGACGAAAGTCAGGTTATTTTTAATTACAGAAACAAATGGTCTACTTATCCGGGTACTCCCAAAACATTAACATTAAGTTATAACGGAGAATTAGGAAATAGATTAGGTTTTGGAGCCTTGTTGTTATCCGATAGCAATGGAGCTTTAGAGACTACAAAAGGGCAATTGTCTTTCTCCTATACGATTGATTCTAAAGTAAATAAACTAGGATTTGGATTATCTACAGAATTTATACAACATTCTTTGGATAATATTTCTTCAGTGACGGACTTGAGCGATCAAATCATTCTTGATCGTTTAGATGGTAACGGATTCTTCGATGTGTCTTTTGGTTTGTATGGAGAATACAATAACGAATTCAAATATGGAATTACTTTGCCAGCCTTAATTAGTTCTAAACTAGATGATTCAAACAATGGTGGAAGTGATGGAAGAGAATTGGGTGTTATTATTCATTTGGCGTATGCCTACGATATGAAAGAAAGCGACATAACCTTAGAGCCTTCTATTTTTGTGAAGAAATTAATGTTTGTACCTACCCATGTGGATTTAAATTTAAGAGCAGGATTTTTAGAAGATAAGCTGCATGCAGGGCTCACCTATCAAGTAGGTGCCGAGAGCAGGTTAGGGTTTTTAATTGGTACTGCGATCAAAAATTTAAATCTGTATTATTCGTACAATGTCTCTTCTCACGAGTTTCAGCAGTACAATAATGGCTCGCATGATTTAACCGTAAAAATAAATCTTGCCAGGGATCCGGATCCCATGCTAAATATCCCAATGGGAGAAAAGTAAAGAACAAAATAAAAAATTATAAACTAAAGCCCTATTTTCGATGCTTCGAGAATAGGGCTTTTTTTGTTATGATTTGCCATCATTTAGAATAAATGCTATAAATTTTCTTTATTCTAGGTATGGATGGCATGACATCTTGAATAGCTTCTATTCCGAGGATAATAGAACCAAACTTATGAGAATACTACAAATAGCATTGCTTGCGTTGTTAAGTTTTTCAATTTTTCTTTCATGTAGTAGTCAAGAGGAAGAATTGCCAATGTCCGAAACGCTTTTCTCTTTTATTTCGCCCAAACACAGTGGTGTAGAATTCGAAAATACTTTGATAGAAACCGTAGATAGTAATCCTTTGTTTTATGATTATTACTATAATGGTGCAGGAGTGGGAATGGGAGATATTAATGGTGACGGAATGCCAGATTTGTTTTTTGCTGGAAATAACAAACCTTCAAAATTATACCTAAATAAAGGCAATTTTCAGTTTGAGGATATTACTTCAAAAGCAGGCATCAAAAATAATGGTAAATGGGCTACTGGAGTAAATATGATTGATATCAACAATGATGGTCTTTTAGATATTTATGTATCATATGCTGGCCCAGCATTTATAGAAGATCAATCAAATGAACTCTATGTTAATCAAGGAAATTTGAAATTTCAAGAACTGGCTCAAGTTTATGGAATAAACGATACCGGCTATAGCACTCACGCTTGTTTCTTTGATTTTGATAACGATAAAGATTTGGATTTGTTTGTATTGAATCATTCAAGCTTTAACGGGGCTTTAAAAGAGTTTTTTGAAAAATTTAATTCTATAGATGAAGAAATTAGATACAAAAACGTCAATCATTTCTATGTAAACGAAAATGGAAGATTTATAGATAAGACCAAGCAATTTGGATTTGATAATCCAAGCTTTGGGTTAGGTATATCCGCTTCTGACTTTAACAATGATGGATTTGTTGATTTGTACATTGCCAATGATTTTTTTCTTCCCGATTATTATTACCTCAATAACAATGGGAAAGAGTTTTCAAATCAAGTAAAAACTTTTTTTAAACATACTCCTTATTACGCTATGGGTGTCGATGCGGGTGATATAAATAATGATGGGCATTTAGATTTGGCTGTTGTAGACATGACACCTGAGGATCACGTGCGTTCGAAGTCTAATATGCCTAGTATGAATCCTAAATTATTTGATTTCTTAAAGAACAACCAAAACTACATTCCCCAATTTATGTTTAATTCTTTGCAGCTAAATATGGGAAATGGCTTTTACTCTGACATAGGTTTAATAACAAAAACAGCAAAAACAGAATGGAGTTGGGCTCCATTACTTGCAGATTTTGACAATGATGGATATAAGGATTTTTTCATTTCTAACGGGTACAGAAGAGATACGAGAAATAACGATTGGAGAGAAGAATTAGAAAAGAATTCAACATCTAAAGTCGATGAAGTTTTTTCAAAATCCAATACCGAAACTTATTTTGAATTTCTTCAGAAGACTTCTTCTACTCCTGTTAGCAATTATATATTTAGGAATAGCGGCAAATTAAAAATGGAAAACAAAACGAAAGAATGGGGCTTAACAGAAAAAAGTTTTTCAAACGGCGCCGCATATGGTGACTTAGATATGGATGGAGATCTTGATTTGGTGGTAAATAATATTGATTCCAAAGCTTTCATTTATCGAAATGATTCGGACAAAGGCGAGAATGATTATATTTCATTTCGGTTATTAAATGGTTCGTCTGATGCCTTAAACTCCAAAGTGACTCTTTACACTTCAAGTGGAAAGCAATACGTGGAAACCACCAATGTTAGAGGATTTATGTCTTCGATGCCGGGTCTGGCGCATTTCGGTCTTAAAAGTGATAGTGAAATTGAAAAAGTTAAGGTAGTATGGCCTAATGGGAATGAGACGATAATTAATAATCCCGCGCGAAACGTTCTTCATACCTTGAAACTTAAAGATTCGCATCTTCCTAAGCAATTGAACAAAAAGAAGCGTCCAATGCTTAATGACGTTACTGGTATGCAAAGTGGTGTTACTTTTAAACATTCCGAGAATAATTATGATGACTTCCAAAAAGAAATCCTTCTTCCTCACAAACAATCTACATTAGGACCTTTTGTTACCATAGGAGATATTAATAAAGATGGATTAGAGGATTTTTTCGTTGGGGGAGCCGCTGGACAGGCTGGTGAATTATATCAGCAATTGCCATCAGGAAAATTTCAAAGATTAAATTCCTCTTTCCTTGAACAGGATAAATTAAGCGAAGATATGGGAGGAGTAATTTTTGATGCTGATCTTGATGGTGACAATGATTTGTATGTGGCAAGTGGTGGTGGTGGAGAAATGCAAAATCTACCCTCTAGACTTGAAGATAGGCTTTACCTAAATAATGGGAATGGAGTATTCACAAAAAGTAAGAACAGAATTCCTCAGAGTGCAATTAGTTCTGGAAGAGTCATTGCGGAAGATTTTGACGGTGATAAGGATTTGGATCTAGTGGTTATGGGTAGAACTGTTCCAGGTAAATATCCTTCTGCCAGTAAAACGACTTTTTTGCTAAATAATAATGGTTTTTTTGAAGATGTGACTGCACAATTAAATTCTTCTTTTGAATCACTTGGAATGATTACAGACGGATGCTTTGTTGACCTAATAGGAGATAGTAAAAAAGAACTGGTTTTAGTTGGTGAATGGTCTTCAATTTTGATCTTTCAATGGAAGGATGGAAAACTTCAGGACATAAGTGAGGAGTTAGAAGTCGATCAACTATTTGGTTGGTGGTATTCTGTGAATTTTGCAGATTTTAACAAGGACGGCAAGCAAGATTTAATTATTGGAAATATTGGTACTAATTCGAAATTTAAAGCAAGTGAAAAAGAACCTTTCTATGTTTATTATAATGATTTTGATAAAAATGGAACAGGAGATATAGTATTGAGTAATAAATATAAAGATGAATATGTCCCTGTTCGAGGAAAACAATGTTCTACAGAGCAGATGCCCTTTATAGAAGATAAGTTTCCATCATTCGAATCATTTGCCAATGCTTCGTTAATAGATGTTTACGGTGAAAAGAATTTAGATGAATCAGTTCAGTTCAAAGCCAATATTTTTAATTCAATAGTTCTTTTGAATAACGGAAATGGATTTGAAAAATATGATTTACCTGTAGAAGCTCAGTTTTCTCCAATTCACTCATCTGTTGTTGATGATTTCAATAATGATGGAAATTTGGATGTCCTAGTCGTGGGCAATACTTTTAATACGGAAGTAGAAACGCCTAGTTATGATTCTGGCTATGGTGTAATTTTGATTAATGAAGGTCATAAAGAATTTTCATTTAGACCAGTACTATCCGGAGAACATGGAGCAGTTATAGGAAAAAATGTAAAAGATATAGTTAAAGTGAAACTTACAGAGCAATCAATTCCTTCTTACATTGTTTCTAATAACGATTTCTATTTGCAATTTCTCATAAACATGAGTGCTCGTAATTAAACTAAACATAACCAAAGATTGAAAAGAGAATGAAGAGATCTATTAAATGCTTATTTCTTTACAGTTTAAGTTTTACAATTATTTTGAGTTGTAAGAATGATCATAATGAAAATCACCAAAAGAAAACTAATTCTAAATCAACAACCAGTTCATCGTCCGTAGAACTTTTTAAAGAGGTTCCCTCAAATATTTCGAACATTCTTTTTGAAAATAGAATTTTTGAAAACGCGCAATTTAATTACTTCTCATATGAATACATCTATAATGGAGGTGGAGTTGCAGTAGGAGATATAAATAACGATGGACTTGAAGATTTGTTTTTTACCGCCAACATGGGATTCGACAGACTTTATCTCAATAAGGGGAATTTTGTTTTTGAAGATATTACTGAAAAATCTGGAATTACAAATACTCAGAGTTGGTCGACTGGAGTAACAATGGCAGATGTGAATAATGATGGATTTGTAGACATTTACGTATGTAAATCTGGTGATTTTGTCTCAGATGATCAAAGAGAAAATTTATTGTACCTAAATAACGGGGATTCTACTTTTAGTGAAAAAGGAAAAGAGTTTGGAGTTAATTCCAATTTTTATTCTACACAAGCGTGTTTTTTTGATGCGGATAATGATGGGGATTTGGATTTATACTTAGGGAATCATCCTGTAAATTTTAAAGAAGTATTTGGTAGAATGGTGGAATACTCAAAAAATCCTCCAACCAAAATTCATGATCAGTATTTTGAAAATGTCGGTACTAAGTTTTTAGACAAAAGCTCAAAAGCAGGAATTAAGCATTATGGTTTTACATTAGGGATCACTTCAATTGATTTCGATAAGGATGGTCTTCAAGACATTTATGTGAGCAATGATTATTGGTCACCAGACGCATATTTTCATAATAATGGAGATGGGACATTTAGTAATTTAATTCTTTCTAATTTATCGCATACCTCTACGTTTAGTATGGGGGTAGATGTTGGGGATATAAACCATGATGGTTATCAGGATTTATTTGCGGTAGAAATGTTAGGAAAAAACAACAAATCTCGGAAAACGAATATGGCTTCTATGAATCCTGAATTGTTTAATGTTATAGAGCAAGGAGGATTTGGAAGACAATTTATGTACAACTCGTTGCAGCTTAATTTGGGCAAGCTAGGAGTAAAAAAAGGGAGTAATTTTTCTGAAATTTCATACCTATCAGGTTTAAACGCTACTGATTGGTCTTGGTGTCCTTTATTTGCTGATTTTGATAACGATTCGAACCTAGATTTATATGTTACCAATGGATACCATTTGGATGTTCTAAATAAGGATTTTACTAAAAAAGGATATCTTGATAAATACAGATCTGGTCAAATAAGCTATGATCAAATAATGCAAAAAGTACCTAGGTCAAAAACGCCTAATTATATCTTCAAAGGTGATGGTAAGTATGGCTTTGAAGAAAAAACATATAATTGGGGATTATCTAAAGCATTCAACGCCAACGGTGCAGCTTATGCTGACTTTGATAACGATGGAGATTTGGACTTAGCGATAAACGCATTGGATGGTCAAGCGGTCATGTATAAGAATCAACTAAAAGAACTAGGTCAAAAATCAAATTATATTGACATTGAATTGTCAAGGAAGAATAATGCTACAACAATAGGAACCGAAGTTGTTTTAACAATGGGTGATAAGAAAGTATCACAAGTTGTAAAATCACTAAGTGGATATCAATCCAATTCGTCAAGAAGAGTACACTTTGGTTTGGGAGATATTAGTGAGGTTGATAGGATCGAGATAATTTGGCCTGGTGCAAAAAAAATAACAACCCTAAACGATGTACAAGTCAATTCAATAGTAGAAGCAAACGATTTTAAACATACTTCATACTCATCTCAAAGTTATCAAAAACTCGTTTCCTATGACAAGATGAGAATAGAATTTAGCCATAAAGAAAATGATTTTAATGATTATGATTTGCAAGTACTATTACCCCAAAAATATTCAAGAATGGGGCCTGCTTTAGAAGTCTTTGACGCTAATGGTGACGGTTTGGATGATATTTTTGTAGGAGGAGCGAAAGGTCAAAAATCTGAATTATTTATACAGAATAAAAATCAAAAATTTAGTCGATCAACTGGATTCAGTGGCAATAAAGCATCGGAGGATGTTTTCGCTATTGCTAAGGATGTGAATCAAGACTCTCATATGGATCTAATTGTTTTGAGTGGATCTTATGAATTTAAATCTGGTAATAAGTCATTAGGTCCAAGAATTTATTTAAATAACTCTAAAGGTGCTTTTAACGAAATTAAAATTGTCGGAAAAACAAATACCAATTCCAACACAGCTTCAGCCTCTGATATCGATGGAGATGGAGATTTAGACATCTTCATAGGAGGTCATGTAGTTCACGGAAGTTATCCTAGAGCTGAATCTTCTTATTTCCTTATTAATAATACTGATCGGTTTGAAAGAAACGATAGTTTGATTTCGGGTGATCTGGGCATGTTAAATGAGTCCATTTTTATAGATTTAAATAATGATGGGAAAGAAGAATTAATTGTTGCTGGAGAATGGAATGGAATTCGAGTGTTTGAGTATGCTCAAAATAGGTTTAGAGATGTTACAAATGAGTATGGCTTATCCAACCAAAATGGCTGGTGGTATGATATTGAAATTGCCGATTTCGACAATGACGGGGATTTGGATATTCTTGCGGGTAATTTGGGGGAGAATGCTAAGTATAAGGTGAAAGGAGGGAATTCATTCAAGGTTTACTATGATGATTTTGATCAAAACGGTAAGAGTGATATTGTTTTATCGTATTTCGAAAATGGGGTAGAATACCCAGTTAGAGGAAAGCAATGTTCTAGTGAGCAAATTCCAGAAATTTCTGAAAAAGTGCCATCTTATCAGTTGTTTGGTGAATCTAGTATTCAAGCCATATATGGTAATGATAATCTTGCGGAAGCAGAATTATTTGAGGCCAATGTTTTCAGTACATCTTTATTTATTAATAAAAATGGAAAGTTTTTTTCGCAGAAACTTCCGATAGAGACTCAGTTCGGACCAGTAAAGTCTATTTTATCTTTAGACCTTAACAAAGATGGATGTAAGGATTTGATAGTTGCAGGGGCAACCTTTGATGTTGAAGTTGAGACGGGGAGATTCGACGGGCAAAAAGGATTAATACTCTTATCGGACTGTGAAGGTAGCTTTCAAGCAGTTACCACTGAAAAAAGTGGATTCATATCGAACAGTGAAATCAGAAACTTGAAGGAAATTAAAGTAAACGGTGAAACTTATATTTTGGCTAGTTCAAATAATGGTCCGCTTGAATTCTTCAAAACACATTAGAAAAAATTTATATATTAAAAATACCAATATATTGATAACTCAAGCGAAGAACAGATATGTATCTTTGTTGTCGACGAAACCTGAGGGTGTAATGACGATCTCACCTTCATAGAACCGAAATCAGTTACGATTGCTTTGTTTAATAACCTGACTTGATAATACGAACACAGCTCTCCTACTTATTTCAATAACATTTTGGATTTTCAAATCGGATAGGCAATCTACCTAATGTGGTGGTTTGTGCTGTTTGATTTAAATATATTTTATTAACCGAGAATTATAATTTTTTAACCAAAACTCAATCTCATGAAGAACATAGTAAACATTAAGTTTATATTATTCTTTTTCTTTTTTGCAGGTTTTAGTTTGAGTAATTCCATAGGTCAATCAATGATGTCTTCAGGTGAAGGCTATTTGTTTTTGAATCATGCTATGGAGCAAGGCGATTTGGATGTTGTTCCAACTTATGCCGCAACTACAGCTAAAACTGAATTGAGAGAAGCCGCTTTTAAGGCATTGGTGCCTGCACTCAAGCGCGCTGCTCAAAATGCTAATTATGATGCCATAGCAGTTCTTGATCAAGTTGATCTTAGATTAAGAGCTCAATATGCCGGCAATCAAGCCAAATTGGGGTCATTCTTTGATGACTTTAAGGCAGAGGCAATTCAAAAACTAACTAAATAGACTTAGAATGAAAAAAATTTATAACTTAATTTTTTTATTAACTGTGTCTGTTGGTTTCGTATGGGGGCAAGCTCCTGCGAATGATAATATGGCGGATGCAGTTAGTGTGGCAGTAAATCCCGAGGGTTCGTGCGTTGTAAATGGCGCAGCTAATACTGGTGGGACTACTGTATTTTCAACCGTAGATGGTCCTGTTTTAGGAGCTCTTGGTTTAACAATTGCGGGAGATGTATGGTATTCTTTCGTAGCTACTTCTACTTTTACAGAAATAAATTTATTCCCTGGTACATTGATTACCGGTGGAATTGATGTGTTTGACTCAGCGGGTACTTCAATTGCGAATGACGCAGTGGGTGGGCTGAATGATTTATCTGCAACTGCTGCAACGGTGGTTGGAGATACTTACTTTGTAAGAGTTCACCATTTTTTAAACACAAACCCAACATCGGTTCCTGGTGAGTTTCAGATTTGTGTGTCTGAAGTTTTACCTCCACCAGATGAGTGTGCTCTTGCAACGCCAATTACATGGGGTGCAACAGACTGTGGTGGCGATAATCCATATTCAAATTCTGGTGCAACAGATAGTGGTACTCCTGGATCATGTTTTGAGGGGGCTACAGCGGATGTATGGTTTAGTTTCGTAGCAGGTGGAACAGATGCGACAGTAACTACCAATTTTGCAGGTGCCGGTAATACGGATACTGAAGTTGCAGTATGGTCTGGAACATGTGGTGCCTTAACCGAGATAGGGTGTACGCAGGATGATTTTTCTGGAGCTGTTGGATTTAATTCAACTGTACCTTTAGCAGGTTTGACTCCTGGTGATACTTATTTTGTATCGGTTTCTGGTTGGTCAGGTGCGGGAGGTACTTCAACTCAAGGTGATTTCTGCTTGGCAGTATTCCCTCCTCCTCCTCCAGCGTGTGAAACAGCTACTCCTTTGGATGGCGTATGTGGTACAGTAACTGGTACTACTGTTGGAGCTCCGTTATTTGATTTGCCAGCAGCTGAAGATTGTGGTTTAGGTGGTGCTGCAGATGGTGCCGTTTGGTATTCGTTTACACCAACAGTGAGTGGTCCTGCTAACTTTAGTCAATGTGGGAATACGACGGCTTATGATGGGCAATTAATTTTAATGGATGATTGTACATTAACGCCTACAACGGATGGTAATTGTATAGCTACAGATGATGATGCTACATGTGGAATATTTACTGGGCCAGCTGGTTTAAATGGCGTTGCTTTAAATGCGGGTACTACATACTATTTAGGTGTAACTGGATGGGATGAAGGAGCTTTTGAACTTGATTATGAGTTACCATCGGCTTTAGCCGCGGACCCATTAGCAGGTTCGTTAACTAGTGTAGCAAATTCTACTATATGCCCAACTGAGGATCCAGGTATACTTATTGAAATTACAGGTGGTGTTTCTCCGTATACTGTAACTGTTGACGGTACGGATAATAGCGTTCCTGCAATGGATCCAACTGATACGACGATGCCTACTTCTTATATGGTTCCGAATCCGGGTTTAACTACAGTAGGGGCGAATAATGTTTTGATAGATATCGCTGATGCATGCGGTAACACAGTTGCTCAAATTGTTGTTCCTATTACAGTTGAAGACGTTGTTCCTGTTGCGATTGCTTGTAATGGAAGTATAAATTTCTCTGTAGACAACTTATGTGGTGGCGAAATCACTGCTGACATGGTGATGGAGGGAGATCCTCCCATTTGTACAATTAGTGCGTACAGTGTTACTCTAGAAGATGCAGCAGGAAATGTAGTTATGAACCCACCGGCTGCAGGCTGGGCGGATTATATTAATACTACGCTTACGGCAAGCCTTACTGATCCTTCAGGTCAGGTTACTTGTTGGGGTACTGTTTTGATTGAAGATAAAATTGATCCTGTATTCCACGGATGTCCGGTTATAGCAATTGGTTCAATTGCGTGTACAGATGTTGACAATTATCTAAACGGAAGTAGAGGTTTAACAGAATTTGCAGCTGCTGTAAATGCACAATTCCCAGGTTGGGTTTATGATAACTGTGGAACTGGTGTTTGGGTTTTTGATGGTGCGGACGGTTCGCAAGGTGCAAACTGTGGTATTGATTTAATTACTCAAACATATTCATATGTATTTGACGGTGTGACTTTAGGTACTTGTCAAATTAAATGGAACGTAGATCAGACCTTTAACCCTGCGTTGGTGCAAGCACCAACGGATAGAGATTACGGATGTGATCCAGATGCAC
>JAHDGJ010000035.1 GCA_020627705.1 Saprospiraceae bacterium | reverse complement strand
AGAAATACCATACAATGGCCTAGACGACGATTGTAATCCACAAACGTTAGACGATGATCTCGATCAAGATGGCGTAGAAGGCGAATATGATTGTGACGACAACAATGCCACAGTATATCCTTTTGCACCCGAACTTTGTGATGGTATAGACAACAATTGCAATCAAAGCATTGATGAAGGGTTAGAACTCTTTGCCTACTATGTAGATCAAGATCAGGATGGTTTTGGTGATCCTGATTCATTCTTTGAAGATTGCGAAGAGCTTTCTGAGTTTGTAAATATTGGAGAAGATTGTGACGACACCAATCCAGACATTAATCCCAATGCAGAAGATGTTCCTAGCAATGGCATAGACGAAAATTGCGATGGGATGGATGAGATCAGCAGCACCAAAGAATTAAATTCGTTTGAGTTATCAATATCGCCTAATCCTACTTTTGACAAAATCGTACTACGCAGTGCAGAAATATTTGATGCTGTTGAGCTGTTTGATCTAAGCGGTAAAACATTGATGTCAAAAAGTAATTTGACAACTACCAAACTAGAAATTGATCTTTTATTTGCTCCCAAAGGCGTGTTCTTATTGAAAACTACAAATGCGGTAGGAAAAACAAACATTAAAAGGATAATCAAGCTTTAAAAAGGTCTAAACTATAAAATGGCAAAGGCATACTTTTTGCCCTACTTTTGCACGATGTTTCCAGAATATGATGTCATAGTAGTTGGTGCAGGCCATGCCGGTTGCGAAGCTGCAGTAGGCGCTGCAAATATGGGTTCCAAAGTGCTTTTGGCAACCATGAACATGAACACCATCGCTCAGATGTCATGTAACCCAGCCATGGGTGGAGTGGCTAAAGGGCAGATCGTTAGAGAAATAGATGCCTTGGGAGGATATTCTGGAATTGTCACGGATCATACCATGATTCAGTTTCGAATGCTCAACAAATCAAAAGGACCAGCCATGTGGAGTCCAAGAGCTCAAAGTGATCGAATGCTTTTTGCTGCTAAATGGAGAGAGATGTTAGAGGCTCATCCCAACATTGATTTTTGGCAAGAAATGATCACGGGAATTTTAGTCAAAGATGGAAGATGCGTTGGAGTACAAACTGGAATAGGGCTAGAAATAAAAAGTAAATCAGTAGTGCTAACTAACGGTACCTTTTTAAATGGTTTGATCCACATCGGTGAAAAACAATTTGGCGGAGGACGAGCAGGAGAACGAGCCGCTACAGGTATTACTGGGCAATTGGTTGCACTAGGCTTTGAAGCCGGAAGAATGAAAACGGGCACGCCCCCAAGAGTGGATGGGAGAAGCCTTGATTGGGATAAAATGGAAGTACAAGACGGAGATGAAAACCCTTCGAAATTTTCATACACTGATACTCCTAAGTTACAAAGTCAACGGCCTTGTCATATAAGCTATACCAATCCAGAAGTTCATGAGTTGTTAAAAACTGGATTTGACAAATCCCCAATGTTTAACGGACGGATTCGTGGATTAGGTCCAAGATATTGTCCTTCAATAGAAGACAAAATAGATCGATTTGCGGACAGAGAAAGACATCAATTGTTTGTAGAACCCGAAGGCTGGAATACAGTAGAAATCTATGTCAACGGTTTTTCTTCTTCCCTTCCTGAAGATGTTCAGTACAAAGCATTGCGTAAAATTGTTGGATTCGAAAATGCCAAAATGTTTCGGCCAGGCTATGCCATCGAATACGACTTTTTCCCTCCTACCCAATTGAAAATAAATCTCGAAACAAAATTGGTAGACAACCTGTTTTTTGCGGGGCAAATAAACGGCACCACGGGATATGAAGAAGCAGGTTCGCAAGGTCTCATGGCAGGGATAAACGCGCATCTAAAAGTAAACGAAAAGGATCCTTTTGTGCTCAAAAGATCTGAGGCTTATATCGGGGTATTGATTGACGACTTGATCAACAAAGGCACCAAAGAACCTTACAGAATGTTTACATCAAGAGCAGAGTATCGGATACTGCTAAGACAAGACAACGCTGATTTGAGGTTGACACCATTGGTTCATAAGTTGGGCATGCATGGATTAGAAGAACGCTTGGAGCAAGTAAGAATAAAAGAGGAAAATGTCCTTAAGATTCAAAAAATCATCAATAAGCAGTCTGTGCTTCCAGAAGTTTATAATCCCTTATTGGAATCCAAAAAGTCAGCAGTACTTACCCAAAAAGTAAAAGCCTTTTCAATTCTCTCTAGACCACATATGGGCCTAGAAGATATGTTATCCGTTGATACAGAATTACACGCTGCCTTATCCGCATTTGATAAAGAAAGTTTGGAGCTCGCAGAAACAACACTCAAGTACGCTGGATACATCCAGAAAGAAAAAGAAACGGTAGAAAAAATGAATCGTCTCGAAGAGTTGGTGTTGCACGATGATTTTGATTACCACGCATTGCAATCCTTGTCTTCTGAAGCTCGCGAAAAACTTACCCACATAAAGCCTAGGACCATCGGACAAGCAAGCAGAATTAGTGGCGTAAGTCCTTCTGATATTTCTGTATTGCTGGTTACTTTAGGAAGATAGCGCGTTAGTTCGCTATTTGCACTAGGATTGGAAAATGATCGGACAACTCCCAGTCTAATACCTCATGACTTAACACTTCTATTTCAGCATCAACGAAAGCATAATCGATGCGCAAGAAAGGGATTTTTCCATTAAATGTAGACCCTATTCCACTTCCCTTTGAAATAAAACTGTCTTTTAGGTCCTTTGTCATCTGTTTATACACATATGAATAAGATGGCTCATTGAAGTCACCCATCACTATCACAGGATATGGACTTTTGGAAACATGGTTTAATATTATTTTAACTTGTTCCACTCTGGCTCGAACTTTAGATGAATATTTTGAGAATACATTTTTAGAATCCTTCAACGATTCTTCATAATCACTATTTATACCGCTCAAAGAGGTCAATTCATTTTTTGATATTTGATTCGATTGCAAATGAATACTATAAACTCTTATTCTTTGATCATCTTTTTTTATATCTATCCACACTGCAGAATTGGTAAGCCCACCAAAATCTATTTTCCCTTTATTTAAAATTGGGAGTTTGGAATAAAGTGAAGTGCCTTTTGTAGAGAAATGATGCGAATCGTACTCTAGCAAATCATTTCGCATATGCCTCACCATTGAAGATTCTTGAAAAGCAATAATATCCGGTTGAATATGATCAATTTCTTTAGGAATCCACTTCATCTTTTTTTCTTTTTCTTCCTTTGGCAAGAAGAAAGTCCCTCCAATATTATAGCTCAATAAGGACAAACCCTTTTGCTGTGACTGATCTGATCCCGAATAATTTATGACTGCTCGAACAGAATTAAAACAAATCGCCAAAGCCGCGAGGGACAAAACAATTCTTTTAGGTTCGATGATCAACCAGTAGACAATAAACAAACAATTGATCAATAAAAAAATGGGAAAACTCGCTCCAAGTAATACCAGCAACTTAGAGTCGCTAGGGTCAAGATAAACAGAAAAGCAACTGGCAATCATCAAAAAGAATGCGAGTCCATTTACAAAATAAAATGCCTTTGAAATCCATTTCATTTTTTACTTGCCTGATCCAAAATTCTCTTTTCTTCTTTACTTAAACTATCGATGCCGCTGCTTTTAATTTTCTCTAAAATTTTATCAACATCGGTTAACTCTTTTTTTGAGGCACCAGAACTATCCAAAAGTTTTGATCTATGTGCGACTTTCATTTTAGGGTTTCTAGTGCGTGTTTTTTTCTTTCGATCAAATAAATTTTCAAACCACGCGGTTAAAGAGTTTCCACGACGCAAAGACACAATGGAAAACCATCCAAAAAACGCTCCACCCAAATGGGCAAAGTGGCCACCGGTATTAGATACGGTTGAGTAAAGCAGCTCCAAAACAATAAAAACTAATGCGATATATTTTAAACGAATATTGCCTATGAATAAAAACCGCATTTCGCTATTGGGTGCGGTGGTTGCTGCAGCTAAAATTATGGCCGAGACTGCGGCAGAGGCGCCGAGCCCTCGATCTCCAACAACATTGGGAAGCAACATTCCCATAAGCATCATAAAAACTGCACCAAAAAGCCCCCCTAATATATATGTCGGTAATATTTTTCGATCCCCTATCAAATCACCAAGAATACGCCCCATCCAAAATAACCACAACATATTCCACAACAAATGCCAAGGTCCCTCATGCAAAAACATGTGGGTAATAAAAGTCCAAGGATGAAACAACGCCTCTTTTATGTTGGAACTAATAGCAAGGTTTTCGTGGACAAGCCACTCATAGATATACCCATCTTGTCCGGCTTGCCAATCTCTAGTAAATACCTTGACCAAAACCACGAAAATAAATACCATACAATTAACCATGATCAACTTTGTGACCATGTTGCCTGCTTTCATATAATATTTTACATCGTCTCGAATCGAATCAAACATATGTTATCTTCTAGTTTGCCAATATTTAATACATAAAAATCCTGTCAATGCGCCTCCCAAATGGGCAAAATGCGCAATGCCGGTATTGGCGTTTCCTAAACCATTATACATGTCATATGCTATATATCCAATGGCCAACCATTTTGCCTTTATTGGGATTGGGATCGGAAAGATGATCAAGCTTTGATTTGGAAACAAGGTTGCATAAGCAATAACAACTCCTAAAACTGCTCCTGATGCGCCTAATACGGGAGTGTAATCTTGGGTTAGATATCCTACCAAAACATGCGCGAGTAAGCCACCCAAAGCAGAATATACATACAGTTGCAAAAACTTTTTAGGCCTTAAATATTGTTCTACATAAGTCCCTAAAAAATATAAACCAATCATGTTATACAACAAATGCCGATAACTAATTTGGCCTTGATAACCTATGCCATCGTGCATAAAAAAATGGGTAACTATTTGATGCACTTTAAATTCTGAAGTATGTGGGAAATTAAAACACAACAATTCAACTAAACCTCGTGTACTTAATCCAAGCTGTGTGGCAATCGGAGTCATGTATACGGCAACAAAAACCAAAACATTGATTATCACAATGTTTAGTATCACCTTCGAAATTTTAGGAAATGATATCATCTATTGTTTAAAACGTTTTTTTATTTCATCAAGTTCTATAGTAACGAAGCATTTTCGTCCACTGGGGCAAATAAATGGTGTTTCGCAAGCAAATAATTGATCAATTAAATTATGCATTTCTGATTCGGTCATTTTGCCCATACCTTTACCAGATGCTCGAATGGCTAAACTTTTGGCCAAAGATGCTTGAGCCGAATCTTCAACAATTTGTTCTTCAATATATTTTTCTAACAACTGATTGATTTCCATTTCGATGGTTCTCTCCAAGGTATATTCTACAGGATATGATCGAGCAATGAAACTATTGTTTCCAAAATCTTCAATTTCGAAGCCTAATTTTTTTATTTCTGGCAACAAGCTCTTCAATAATTCTGCTTTCTCGACCGGCAATTCAAAGCTTTCCGAAAATAACGTGAGCTGTGGAGCCTTATCCAAATCCTTCATTTGGTTAAGGTAGCGTTCGTATAAAATGCGCTCTTGCGCATATTTGCGATCAATAATCATTACTCCAGACTTAATTTGGGATAAAATGTATCCACCTTCTAATTGTATGGGCTTTTTCTTAGAATCGCTTTTTTCTTGAAGATTCAAATCAGAAGAAAGATTGCTTTCTAAGGTAATGGCTCCTTGAGTAGATTCATGGTTTTGGGTTAAGCCGTTATAAACGCTCTGCCAAGAATCAAGGTTGTCCTTAAATTGTCTATCCTTTGCACTTTGTCCCATTCCATAGGTAGTAGATTTGGAAGGCTGTGTAGAAGATTCTTGTATAAACTTAGGAGGATTTGGACTTCCTATGCCATTGGTTCCCTCTTCAAAATCAATGACAGGAGTCAAGGTATACTTTCCTATGGCATGACGTACAGATACCTTTACAAAATTGTATACCAAGCGCTCTTCGTCAAATTTTATCTCTTGCTTTGTAGGGTGTACGTTGATATCAATTTTTTCTGGATCAATGTCCAAAAACAAAACAAACAAGGGATAATTCTCAGATGGAATTAGATCCTCATACACCGAACGAATTGCATGTTGTATGTAATTACTTCGTATATACCTTTTGTTTACAAAAAGATATTGCTCTCCTTTGCTTCGTTTGCTGGCTTCCGGCTTGCCAACAAATCCCTGAACTTTTATCCAGTCAGTATACTCTTCTACAGGTACAAGTTTTTCGTTGTAATTTTTGCCTAAAATCGAAACAATCCGCTGCCTTAACTTTCCAGAAGGAAGATGAAATAACTGATTGTCATTGTGATTTAGACTAAAATGAATTTCAGGGTGTGCTAATGCAATACGCGTAAACTCATCTATGATATGTTTGAGTTCGGTAGGGTCAGATTTTAAAAATTTTCTTCGAGCAGGAACATTAAAAAACAAGTTTTTTACCTTAAGATTTGTTCCTACAGGTGAGGAGGCAGCCTCTTGTTTTTCCACTTTTGATCCATTAACTATAATCTTAGTACCATGTTCTTGAATCGAAGTCTTGGTTAGGAGTTCAACATGTGCAATAGAAGCAATAGAAGCCAAAGCTTCGCCTCTAAAACCCATTGTTTTGATCTTAAATAGGTCTTCAGCATTTTTAATTTTAGAAGTTGCATGACGTTCAAAACACATTATAGCATCTGCATCAGACATTCCTTTGCCATTGTCAATGATCTGAATCATTGTTTTACCGGCATTTTTTATGATAAGCTCAATTTGGGTACCTCCCGCATCGATAGCATTTTCCATCAACTCCTTCACTACAGAAGCTGGGCGTTGAATTACTTCACCCGCTGCTATTTGATTGGCAATCGAATCAGGAAGAAGTTGAATTATATCCATCTATTGAAAGTACTCCAGAAATTTTACAAATCGATTAGAATTGACAATCCAATAAACCACTAAGATCAGAATCAAGATCACATAGATCAAAATTCGATTCGATCTTCTTCTCATTGTTCGTTTAAACGCTGGGTCTACACTTTGTTTGGACTTCATTCGAGATCGAATCCTTTGCTTGGCCAATTCGGCTTTATCTATCCCTTCATCGCTATATTTCTTTAGCCGCTCTTCCAACGCCTCTTTGTCCGCATCATAATGCTGCGGGATATAATCGAATTTTCGATGTTTAAAGCGTTTATTGAAGCCAAATAAGGACATAGGACTAGATCTTAAGCTAAAGATAAAATACGATCTTATCAATAATCAAAAATAGACAGCTATTTACATTTCGAGTATATGGATTAGAGTACTTTTGTGCTTTGATAACAACCTTCAATTAAAAGCTCAATGAGTGAGCAAATAAAGCACGAATGTGGTCTTGCCCTAGTTAGATTGCTGAAGCCTTTGGATTACTATCATAAAAAATATGGTAATGCTTTTTATGGTATTAGTAAAATTCAATTGCTTTTACAAAAACAACGAAATCGAGGTCAAGACGGTGCAGGTATTGCCAGCATAAAGCTGGACACTCCTCCAGGAGCTCGATATATAAGCCGCAAGCGTTCCAATGCCTCCAACTATATCGAGGATCTTTTTGAAAAGGTATTTACTCGATTTGAAGATTGTACTCCCCAACAATTAGAAGACCCTTTATGGCTCAAAGCCAACAAACCCTATGTAGGTGAGCTTCTACTGGGCCATCTGAGATATGGGACTCATGGAAGTAATTCTATCGAAACGGTCCATCCATTTCTTAGGCTTAACAATTGGATATCACGAAATTTGGTTGTTGCTGGAAATTTTAATCTCACCAATGTAACAGAGTTGTTTGCCGAATTGGTAGAACTGGGACAGTATCCTAAGGAAAAATCGGATACGGTAACTGTTATGGAGAAAATCGGTCATTTTTTGGATGACGAAGTACAACGGCTGTTCAATTGGTTTAAACCTGAAGGCTATAGCAATCAAGAAATAAACACTTTAATTGCTGACCATTTGGACGTACAGCGGATACTGCAAAGATCATGTCGCAAGTTTGATGGCGGGTATGTCATGGCTGGTCTTATTGGTCATGGTGATGCCTTTGTTTTGCGTGATCCCAATGGAATTAGGCCATGTTTTTATTATCAAGATGAAGAAATTGTTGTGGTTGCCTCCGAAAGACCTGCTATTCAAACTGCCATCAACGTACGATTCCATCAAGTAAATGAATTAAAGCCTGGCCATGCGCTAATTATAAAGAAAAACGGTACGGTGTCTGAAGTACCAGTTCGAGATACCGAGAAACGAGCGGCTTGTTCTTTTGAAAGAATCTATTTTTCGAGAGGAACGGATCGGGACATTTATCTAGAGAGAAAAAAACTTGGCAAGCTGCTTACTCCTAGAGTATTGGAGGCTGTCAATTACGATTTTAAAAACACCATATTTTCTTTTATTCCCAATACAGCTGAAGTCGCTTTTTACGGCATGATGGAGGGCATTCACCATTCCATCAGTGCAAGGAGACAACAAATGCTGTTAGAAAAAAATGGGTCATTGACTGAAGCTCAGATCAAAAATATTTTCAGTGTAGAACCACGCATCGAAAAACTAACAGTAAAAGATGCGAAAATGAGAACCTTTATCGCCAATGATTCTTTGAGAGGTCAAATGGTTTCTCATGTATATGATGTTACCTATGGCATTGTAAAAAATGAAGTAGATACCATTGTGCTTTTGGACGACTCTATCGTAAGAGGGACAACTTTGAGGGATAGTATATTACAAATTGTTGGTACACTAAAACCCAAAAAAATTATAATCGTTTCTTCTGCTCCGCAAATAAGGTATCCTGATTGCTATGGAATTGATATGTCTAAAATGAAAAACTTTGTCGCATTTAGAGCCTTATTAAAGTTATTAGAACGTGATAATAAAACGCATTTATTGGAAGAAACTTACAAAAAATGCAAAGAGGTCATCCTTTTAGAAAAGAGTGAAGTCTACAACGTCGTTAAAGAATTGTACGACCTATATGATTATGACGAAGTAAGTAAAATGATTTCTCAAATTCTAACACCTAAAGATTTCAAACCCGAAGTAGAAATTATTTACCAAAATGTAGAGGATTTAAATCAAGCTTGTCCAGAAAATACAGGAGATTGGTATTTCACCGGTAAGTATCCTACAGTAGGTGGATTACGCGTGGTAAACCGGTCTTTTATCAATTTTTACGAAAACAGCGATTCTAGAGCCTATTAAATACCGAAGACCAACATATACCATATTTATATAATATGTGTTAATTTTGTAAGAACCATCCTGAGGCGGTAGTACATCTCTAAACCACGTACTTATTTTTTATATATGAGAATTCTTAAAATCGCCCTATATCTAGTTTTGTTTTTTTTGATTTACATCTGGTTTTCTACCGTAATGGGTTGCCATGATAAAAATCAAACCACAAATGCGCAAAACACCGAAGAGTTAATTGAAGACGAAAATTTTGAAGATGAGGAGTTGTCCGATGAAGAGCTTGCCTTAGAAGCTGAAGAGCTTTTTGATGACTCCGATAACTTAGACGATATAGAACAAGAAGGTGGGGAAGAATTGATAAAAGATGAGGACATCAATTATGAGCAATTGGATGCTGAGGAAGATCTAGAAGACGATGACATATATGAGGAAGAAGACTATGTACAACCTCAAGAAACCAAACCGATATCGAAGCCAGTAGTCAAATCTAATCCTTCAGGTCAATTTTTCGTCATTGTTGGAAGTTACCTCTTACGAGAAAACGCAGGCAATATGAAATCCAAACTGGATAATATGGGATACAGTGCCGAAATCTTAAATTTTGATGGTTCTCAATATCATGTGGTTACTTCTGGCCGTTACAGAAATTTGGAAGAAGCTAATAAAGTTGGTCGTACCTTAAAAGGCAAAGGGATCGACAATTACGTTCACCGAAGAAAATAACTCAACTAAAATATTGGCTTAAAGCCTTTTTAATTTCTGGAAGTTCTTCTTCAAAGCGCGCTCTATGGCTATGGTATAGACTCAAAAATATTGGGACCAAATCGTATTGTTCGTATCCTAGTGCTTTTAGTAAAGGTTCTTTTTTAAATCCTGATATTCTTTCTACTTCTTCCCAACTTAAAGCATCCAAACACGAGAGGTCCCATTGCGGATTTTGCTTAACGATAGCTTCGGCAAAAGCATGGTAGGCGATATTATAATATTTGGTAGGATGATTAATTGCGTTAATTAGATAAGGCGTCATCAATATAATTACACCGTCTTCAATTTCAGTCTCCACGATGTGCAAAAATTGCTTTTGAGGCGATCCAAATGGATGTTGATATAAAAATATCCGATCAAAATCACCAATCAAAATATCCTCTTGCCGTAAACCCACTTCCACTGCATGTACCGCTACTAAAACCTTAATGTCTTCGGGTACTCGCTTCTTTTCTGCGGCAATACCTTCAAAAAGCCTAGCCTCTAAATACAACGAGAGCCTGTCTCTAAATAACTTTTGGTCTTCTTCTCCAAGGGATTGATAAAACCTATTTCTGCTTTCTAAGTAGTCAATGACTTGACTATCCAAATCAACAGGGCTTTTGGTATGCCACCAATAATCAAGCTGTGCTTTTACCACATAGACAGAAATAGCCAAAACAACAATGAGTAAAAACCAATGCTGGCTCCCTATGCCTTTGACCACAAACAAATAGCCTAAAACTATTGCAGCCAGACCTAAAACAGAGAGAATGACTTGGGAAGGAGAATAAATTTTCATTTTACGAAGGTGAGAAATTATCCAGCAATACGCTACAGTATTAACCAAATTGGGAGTATAAATAGTATATAAGGCGAGATTTTGGAAATCTTCATTCGCTGCGGCAGGGACGCCGACATCCTTGCCCACATGGAAGGTTCTCGCTTCAATCATTTTCCCTTACCCGCCCGACAGACGGAGCTGTCGGTTCTCGCTTTAATCA
>JAHDGJ010000006.1:75621-196731 GCA_020627705.1 Saprospiraceae bacterium | reverse complement strand
CCCGCCTTCGGTACAAAAAAGGCCATCTCAAATTGAGATGGCCTTTTTTATTTTTACAGACTTCGTTTCTTCTTAAAACTTATGAATAAAATAATTTTCTAATTTCCATAGACTCTAACATAATCCACGAGCATGGTCTGTGGGAAATTTGTGGATGCATCGGGTGAACCAACATAGTTACCCCCGACGGCTACATTGAGGATCATAAAAAATGGATTGTCAAATACCCATTGACCTGGTACATTGGAAGGGTTTACTTGATGGTACAACTCATCATCGACATAAAACGAGAGATTGTTGATGCCCCACTCCATTTTGAACACATGAAAGTCTTCATCAAATCCTCCTTCAGAAAGTGTGTAGGTATTTCCAATAGATTGACCTGCAGAATATCCAGGACCATGAACAGTTCCTGCGATTTTATTGGGTTCTTGCCCACGGTATTCCATCACATCGATTTCACCACAATTGGGCCATCCGACTTCTGAAATATCGCTACCTAGCAACCAAAATGCCGGCCAAATACCCTGCCCCTCAGGTAGTTTAATTCTGGCTTCAAAAATTCCTCTTTCTTGATCAAATTTATTCTGGGTATTTATTCTTGCAGAGGTATATTGCCTAGCCTCAAAGTCTTCCTTTCTTGCCACAATATGCAACAGGCCATTTTCCACGAAAACATTTTCAGAACGGTCTGTGTAATATTGCAATTCGTTGTTGCCCCACCCTTCTCCTGAAGATTCAATGCCAGTGCCTATATCGTAATTCCATACAGATTCGTCAATAGGTCCATCCGTATCAAATTCTTCGCTAAAAAGAAGATTGTCCAGCTGATTGGTGTTGTCCTTATTGCATTGGCAAAAGAACACACTAGAACAAAGCAAAACCAATATCACATCAAATCGAAAATTCATCATTGGGTTCATGTTTCTTTAATGAAAATATATGTTGTCTAAATACACAGTTCCGTTTCCGTCAAATTTTAATTGAAAGACATCAGTTAAATCCACTGGACTAAAATCACTTAATGGAATGTCTACACTTTGCCAACCTGTAGTTGGGACATTTTGAGCAATACCCGTTTCGACTGGCCCGGGACTAATGATGTACGGATTGAAAGAAGTTGAATTGGAGGACCAAAAATCAATATGTAAAAAGCTTTTATCCGAGACATCAATCGAACTTCCCAACTCTAATCCTTGGTAGTTTAACCCACCGTATCTCATCATAGTATTGCCATCAATTTGTACTTCTGAAAATTGTGTGGATTGTCCCCAATCTGGATTGATGTTGGATCCTGCTACATTGCTGTATGCATCGCTATAAATGGAAACTACATCACTCGCACTATGGATAGGATCCGGAGCAGCAGTTTCGGGCCCATCTCCCACGACATTTCCACTTCTATACAAAAACACATTATCTACAAACAGCTCACTGATCGTACCATCTGTCACCAAAATCAATTGAGCCAAATTGGATCTATTGAAAAGATTCATTTGATCTAGTTGACGATCGATGCTGATCCATTCGTTCTCGACCAGTTCGCTTAAATTGTTGATCACAAATTCACCTTCAATTTCGTTTCCAGTGCCCAGTGCATCGTCGGGCCCGGCATCAACAAACCTCACCGTTAAAAAATCACCTGTTTGAACAGGCTCTTTTACCTGAATATCCAAATGAATATGAGTCATTTGTGATGCATTTATACTCGGAACATTTTCGATGAATTGCATTCCTACAAAATTTAAATCCGAATAGTAGATCACATTGTCAGTACCAAAAACAGTCTCGCCTCCTGTGGTGGTCTGCCAAGGCTCCCACCAACCATTATAGTAATCCACCGCTATGTTGGAATAGCTGTCAGAAAAAATGGAAATCACATCCGAGGGATCTTCAGTAGGAATGGGTGCTGATTCGAAAGCACCTTCAACATTTATAGTTACACTACCTGCTGCTTGAATACCACCTAACTCCGCAGTGATTACTGCAGTTCCTTCCCCGACTGAAAGAATATTCCCATTTTTATCTACCGTAGCTACAGAAGGATTAGACGAACTAAATGTAAAATATGCAGGGCTAGCATTTACTATTTGATCTATGCCATTGGCTAATCGAATGGTCTGACTTAAACCTGTGATCTCGGTTTCGACATCCACAAATGTAGTGATAGTTATGTCATTACCATTCTGAATGGCAGGTCTGGGTTGAGACAAAGATTCGGTCAACACAAATTCAATTTCATCAAACCATATGGTATATCCTTCTCCATCTTCCGCTCCTTCAGCATACCAAAATAATCCAGTCTCCGAAACCAATTTTGACGGGTCTGGCAAAGGGATGGTGTATCGCGTCCAACTTGTTGAAATTGGAAGACCTGTAACATTGGCCGAATACGTATCCTCCAAAAAATCCAAGCCAAAACCTACCTCATTTAATGTCGCTGTTTTACTTGCCCTTACAGAAAAAGTTAATGCATCAAAGTCTGATAAGTCTCTTCCTCCCAAGTCTCTAAAAATAGCTCCCGAATAAGATCCTCCTGGATTAGCTGGACTTGGAATTTCAAATTTCATTGATGCGGTACCTTCATCAACAGTGGTCATATCGATAGAAAATCCATCGACCAAAGAACCCTGAAAAGGAAGGTATTCCAAACCTGGTGTAAAGTCATCTATAAAAACTTCTCCATTTTTTGAAAAACCAGCAAGTTCTGCTTCATCTGAAAGTTCCCTTTCGCATGAAAAAATGGCCAAAACTAAAAGACTGCAGAATATAATTTTAACCCCGAATAAATACGTATGCTTCATAGTATTAATTTCCAATGTTAATATTTAAATATGTTTTTATTTCCCATTCAGAACCGTTTTGCAACACAGTTCCTGGCTCTTGTATAAAATCTGGATCATTAGGTAAGTACCTAGGAGAAAACTCATTGAGAGATCTCCATTTAGTAGCAATCCCAAATTGGGTGTTTCCAGTTTGAAGCCAATCTTGATTTCCTAAACTGGTAGAAACATCAAAGAACACTTGTAAAGGATATGTCAAATTAAAATCGCGATGATAATCATATGGGCCCCAATCGTTGATTTTGACTTGACCATTTATTTTTATGTTTTTATAAATCCCTAAAAGATCCATTCCATATCTGTTAATCGTTCTTTCGCTGTCACCATTGGCTTGAGCCGTACCTAACAGAAAATTAGCAATAACTCCAACATCACTTTTCAATTTCGAAATCACTCTGATGTTGCTTTCCCAAAGATCGACCGCAGGTACGGATCTTGGAAAGGCAAAGGAGGTTCTATTGTTTAAAAATCCGATGGCAGCATCTTGAGTAGTTGGATGATGGCGATACACAAATCCTGCACTCACAGCTAATTTTGCGTCTTCATTTCTGTTATTATCCCATTGGTACATCCATGTCCCTGGAGTGGGGTCGAAGGTAATCATTAACTCTCCTGCCCAAGTCTCTCGGTTCGCCCTTACAGCAAAAGGATCATCTTGAATGTTACGTAATCTTCCAGGGCTTTCTATGCCATTCGGCATTGGACCTACCAAAGGCTTCTGCCACAAAAAGTTTGGCGCAATTTGAAAATTACCAACGCTGTAGGTAAATCCGGACAAGACGTTAGATTGGTTGCCACTGCCTGTGTCTTTAAGTCTCCAACCTGTAAAAGTCAAGGTCCGATCTCCACTTCCATTAGCGACCAATCCCATCACTGATCCTTGCGCATACCAGTTTATAGGCCCAGAGGAAAATTCGACTTTTCCTTTGGCGCCCCAATTGTCAGAGGGCTGAATTTTATCGTTGTAAATCAATAATTCTCCGTTTTCTTCTTGAGTGATTTGGAATGACCTTCCGTTTAAAGGTTGTCCTCCCCAAATTCCTCCTAGCTGAATTCCCAATTTTCCAAAATCTCGGGCCACATGTAGGGTTGCACGACGAGTTCTCGGAACAGGCACTGCAATCGAACTGATGGCCGCATCAGCATTATCTATGTCATTGTGAAACACACCAGTCACATCAAAATTGCCTATCTCCCTAGTATATTTTGCTAAAAAAGCAGGGTTAGCCCCCCACCACAATTGTGGTCCAAAAGCAAACTTGAAGCCTTCAAATTGTTCTTTGCCTTCCACTTCGAGTCCAGAAATTTCTCCATTATACAGATCGAGAAATGGACCATAATTTGCTTCAGGATACAAACCGAAGAAATCTCCTTCATACTGCCAGTGAAAATGTCCTGTTCTGTAAAATCCTTTTAAATCAAACATCTTTCCACGCCAATCAATCTCTGCATTATACAATCGAACATTCCCGTCTCTTCGTTCTGCCCCATCAGCTCTAACGACATTCTCGTAGAAAATTTCATCAATAGGATTATCCGCAACATTGCCTAAGACATTTAAGGTTAAGTTAGCCCTGAAATTAGAAGCGGGATTTGTTTCTATACCGATAAACATCGATTGCATATGATCAAAACCTGTCTGATCTGGATAACTCGGAGCCCCCACATCAGGATTATCTGGCGTAGTTATTAAATTACCCCCTGTATTGAATGTCGAAAGTTCCGCTCGAAAAGAACTCATTCTTACTTTCTTTTTGGATTCCAAAGCGGCTTGGTCTCCCCTTGCTTTGAGCACAGCATCCATGATCAATATTTTAGAAAAATAATCTCGTATGCTCGATATATTTGCGCCCTCTTGGTAAGGATCAAACGAATGGGCATCCTTGAGTACATAATAGGCAGCTCGAGGATATGATGTATATAGGCCCCGGTTATCGGTTGGGCCTTTTGCACAAATTCCAAACCATTCCTCGTTCATATTATTCTGACCCTCTTTGTAATCTTTTTGGTAGCCTCCATTTGACCAAGATGCATTGTCGTCATGCAAATCCGAATTTTCTCTATCATCAAACCCGTTTTTCCACCATCCATCACTAAATTGAAAAGTACATCCTCCTATGGAGTTTCCAACACCCCCTGCACCGGCTGCATTTTCATATATCTCGCGCCAATTCTCCAGCATATAGTATGCTTGTGCCGCTTGATCTTCTTGTTTGGAGATCGCATTAAAAGCATCTGCCCCAAATTCCATGAACAGAATTGGGATGTTCAATTTGTCTTTAACAACTTGGAAAATGTCTCTAAAGGAAGCCCCTCGATAAACATTGGTTCCAAAAATATCCACGTCTTTGCATTCTTCAGCGATTATATCAACAAATAATACATCTCCATTACAAATCGCTACGGGTACATTGCCATCAATAGATTTCATTTTTTTGGCAGCTTCATTCATTAAGTTATACATTGGCCTGGCCCTTGTTTTTCCAACGTATTCTCTTAATTCTTCTTCATCAGGAAAGTTCTCTGTCTCTGCACCTTGCCAAAACAACCCATAGTTGTTTTCATTTCCTAAAAGATACATTAGAAGACCTGGTGTGTTTTTGTATTCTTGAGCTAAAAGAGTTACCTCTTTCAAAAGAATTTTTTTCGTTTTGAGGTCATCATATTCAGTGATGGGAATCCATGTACCATCCTTCGTCAAACCATATCGCCCGAATGAATGATTTAATATAGTATAGATGTTGTATTGTTCGTAAATATATTTTATCCATCGTGCAGGAATACCACTATACTGTCTTATCGTATTTACACCCATATTTTGAAGAAGCAACATTTCGGGTTCTAATGCCGCTTTGATGATATCATCAGATTTATTCCAAAATTGAGCAGTAATTGCATCTGTACCGATTGGTATGTAATCCCAATTCATTCCATTCACCATAAATTTTTGACCATCAATCAACAACAATTGTCCCTCATTTGAAGTAGTTATAGTAACTTTTTGGCCCTCTTGTGAATTTGTGGCAGCAATAAATAAAAAGTAAAAAATAAAAGAAATATAAAATCTCATTGTTGCTTTTTTAAAACACTATTGAAGAAGCTGATAATAAAATTTTTGAATGGAAATTTTTCTAGGCAACTTAACCTTACCTTCTATTTTCCAAATTAAAAACCAAGGCGCCAAATTCGTATTCTGGTGCTTCCGGGTTAGCTTCGTATTTATAACCCATCGCCGCATTGATAAATTCTTTGAGAATGTTTTCGTCCTTTATTGTTGTTAAGAGCTCAACAATAACAGCTGATCGGACATCGCCTTCTTGATCAATTGAAATTTTAAGTACGACCTGTCCTTTGCCTTGTTTTAAGCTAGAAATTTTCTCAACATTCCGCCTCACTATTTTGCGCTCCAAATAAATCATTTCGTCCGAATGAATAGAGATTTCTCCATTGGCATCATACACCGTTTGGGTTTCTACAAGCAAAGTCTTTGACTGGGTACGACACCCGAGTGAAAGTAAAAAAAGGAACAAAGCAATACTTAATCGCATTTCTTATTTTTTATAATTACTCATGACATGCTTGGCTATGGCATCAGCATACGATTTTTGCTTTCTAGAAGACAAGCCCAAGTTTAAGGCCAACATAATAACGCGCTCTGCATCAACCTGCCAAAAATATTTTCCTTGATCAGTACTGTAAGCACCAGCTATGCCTACTTCTTTGTAAGGATTGTATTTAAACGTGGTTCCACTCATATCTGTTTCACCAGACTTTAATTTTCCTTGAATAAAAACATTCCCGTAATTACTTACTTCAGCCGGCACAGGGTTTTCGATGATTTGAAGGAAAATCCCAGAGTTGGGCATATCGCTATCAGGCCACTTAAAAAAACATGATTTCACACTCGGACTATTGGCCGTTGAGGCATCGGTAATTTTTATATCCTCTTTGGTTTTAACTAAATTTTTAAGCCAATCGCCATCAATTAATTTGCACGCGGAGGGTAGAATATTATTAAGTGGGGTCCTTTGATTGGAAGGCACCGCTTCTCGTTTAACCACCGGAGTTGGCTTTTTAGTAACAGGCGAAGGAGGCGTCGGCGCTTGTTGTCTTTTTAATTGAGTCTGTCCTTGCGGCTTGACCTTGTCCCCTCCTAAGGTTCTACCATTTGGAAATTCGTAGGTATTGACCCTACCATCTGGAAAAGTTACGACATATCCTGTCGTTGGCACTTGGGTAAAAGATCCTTGATCACCACAAGTACATGAGGCAAAAATCAAAAGGGCAAAATATGCTAGAAACTTGTTCATTTTGAAGATTAAAATTTGTGCAAAATTAAGCTACTCTTCTTTAAAAGGACTAAGATTTAATCCCTTAACATAAGTTTTAAACTCCGACCAATCCTTGGTAAAAAATTCGTTGACCGCATCTATCGTTCTTTTGGATTTTTCTTTGGCATGGTCGACAGCCAACTGTGCATTTGCTCCAGGTTTTTTCCACGAAGAACCAACATATCGACTGGCACCAAACAAATAACTGTTTAGATTGTAAGCATTTCTTTGAATGCCTTTTTGATCAGGTTTGTCCATGTAAAGCTGCTCCAGATCAGCAAGACTTTTTCCAATTTCCTTGGTCTTTTCTTTAAGCTCCTTTTGTGTACTGTCTACCGCTACTGCAGATAGTTTTTTGATTAGATCTAAAGATTTTTTGGCTTCTTTAATTTTATCAAACGTCTCTTTGGCCGCAATAACGTCTTTATAGTATTCCTTGTATGTTTCTTGAATCGCGGCCATATCTCTCGGCGTAACTTCGACCCTTGGGTCGTTTTTTACCTCTATAATTAATGAATCCTTAATCTCCCCGTATTGAATACTTGCCATATATTTTCCAGGCAACACCCTATACCCGCCTGGCTTGACATCTTTATCATCCTCTTTGTCTCTTCTCGAAGGATACTCTACTCCATCTGCATTCATTCTCCATCTAAAGCTATTGAGGCCATCTTTTGGTTTGACGCGATAAAAACGGACGGTATCTCCGTCCATATTAATGATGGAAACGTCCATTTTTTTGGGTTTCTTTTTCTCGCCAGCTTTTTTTTCTTCTTTCGATTTTCCCGTTTTTTCCTGTTTAGGCCCTTCTCCTTTTTTAGGTTTCATCCAATACGAAATGGTCCCATTGTTTGATTTGTTATCGCCAACAAATTCACCTTGTGCTATAAAGCGAATGCCATCATATGATCGATACGAATTAAGGTATCCATTAGGAGAAGGAAGCATACAAAAATCCTTTTTTGTAAAATCATTATTGGCAGCCAATTCTCGAAGAGGTTTGATGTCATCAAGCACCCAAAAGGATCTACCAAAGGTGCCAATGACCAAATCATCATGCTCTTCTTGAAAGGCCAAATCTCTTATTTGAACTCTTGGAAAGCCTTCAGTCCAATGTATCCATTGTTGACCTTTGTCCACAGAAATGTATAGGCCACCATCTGTTCCCAAAAACAAAAGATTTTCTTCTTTAGGATCTTGAATAATGGAAGTGACAAAATATTTAACCTGCGAATCATCTACTATCCGATTCCATGATTTTCCAAAATTTGTGGTGTGGTAGGCATAGGCAGACCAATTGTTTCTACGGTAATCATTAGCGACTACAAATACTTCTCCTGCATTAGTATCGGAAGTGCGAATCTGTGGAATCCAAGATCCATTGGGCAACCCTCTCATCGCTTTGGAAGTATTGCTCCAATTGCTTCCCCCATCTTGCGTGACTTGAAGATTCCCGTCGTCGGTTCCGACATAAATCACTTCCTTGTCGGCAGCACTTGGTGCAATAGCCAAAATAGTCGTATAGTTTTCTGCATTGGTGGCATCAATGGTCAACCCTCCGCTGATGTCTTGCTTTTGCTTTGTGGTATCATTGGTGGTTAGGTCAGGAGAAAGAGTCTTCCATGAATCTCCGCAATCCGCACTATAGTGCACAAATTGACTTCCAAAATATACCCCACAATCTTGATGTGGGTCGGTGGCTATGGCCGCATTCCAGTTGTATCGCAGTTTGACATCAATGTCTTCATGGATGGGTTTTACAAAATGAGTCTTGCCTGTCACTCGATCGTAATAGGCAACATTTCCTCCTTGCGACATCGCATAACCGTAACGATTATCCTTGGGGTCAGGCACTACATCAAAGCCATCTCCAAAATAAAGCTCTTGCCAATCGTAATTTCGAATCCCACCTCTTTTGAGTACGTACCCAGGGCCAACCCATGAGCCGTTGTCTTGCATTCCACCGTATACATTATATGGATAATCGTTATCAACATTGACATGATAAAATTGACCCACTGGAAGGTTGGCAACAAAGCGCCAAGTTTTACCTGCATCATGAGAAAAATTTAATCCTCCATCGTTTCCATCAATCAAATAACTCGGATCGTCAGGATCAATCCAAAAGGCATGATGATCAGGATGCACATCATTGCCATAGTCCGCAATGACAGTAAAACTTTTACCTCCATCTTCAGATTTGGATACATATGACCACAGATTGTAAATGGTATTTTCGTTGGTAGGATCGACATAGATCTCGGCATAATAGAACGGACGATTTCCAATATTTTTCTTACTTACTAATTTCCAATTGGCTCCACCATCATTGGATTCGTACAAGCCATTTTCTTTTGCTTCTATCAAAGCATACACTTTGTTGGGGTTACTTTCGGCGAAAGCCAAACCCATACGTCCCAACTCTCCTTTGGGCATGCCTTTTTTATCGGATAGTCGCTTCCAATCTTTGCCTCCATTATACGTAATGTACAACCCAGACCCTTTTCCACCTGAAGTAAAAAACCATGGATCTCTGTGATGCTCCCACATGGCCGCAATGATTTTGTTGGGATTGTTGGGATCCATAACCATCTCGCCAATGCCAGTGTTGTCGTTGACATAAAGAATTTTATCCCATGTCTCTCCGCCATTGGTCGTTTTAAAAACGCCTCTTTCCGGATGAGGACCCCATGGTGAACCCGTGGCACCGGCATAAACCACCTCTGGATTTCGGGGATCAATCAAAATTCGATGAATCACTTTGGTTTTTTGAAGTCCCATTGCTTTCCATGTCTTCCCGCCATCTAAGGATTTAAATATCCCTGCGCCACAGTTGGATGAATTACGAGGGTTACCCTCACCAGTTCCCACCCAAATTTCGTCCGGGTTGTTTTGGTTTATTTTGATTGACCCGATGGATAATACAGGTTGATCATCAAAAATCGGATCCCAGTTTACTCCACCATTGATAGATTTCCAAACACCACCAGAGGCGGAGCCTACATAAATAATATCCTTATTTCGTAGGTTAACGTCAATGGCTGTAATCCTTCCACTCATCCCTGCAGGGCCAATGTTTCTGAAGTTGAGTTTAAATTTTTCTTGGTCAATTTGCTGCGCGCAAATACATTCGGCGAAAGCCAAAAAGAACAGGAGCAATATCCTTTTCATAGTGGTTGATTTTGAAACAAAATACAGAAAGAAGAGGAAAATACTTTTCTACAAAGAATCAAGAAATTCAACAATGATATTAACTTCTGAACAACATATAAAATCAATGAATAAATTTTTCCCGCGATAAGACTAAATTTGTAGCCATGGAATTTTTGCATCCGGGCATATTGTGGGGTTTATTGGCGCTGTTGATTCCTGTCATCATCCATCTCTTTTACTTTCGAAGATTTAAAAAGATCGAGTTTTCTAACGTTCGATTTTTAAAAGAGATTAAAGAAGAAACGTCCTCAAGAAATAAACTTAAAAACTTGTTGGTCCTTTTGTGCCGTTTGCTGGCTTTAGCTGCTTTGGTCTTAGCTTTTGCACAACCCTTCCTCAATGATGGCAAAGCGTTGAACAAAGGGTCAAATGCAGTAAGCATATTTATTGATAATTCTTTCAGTATGCGGGCTTTGAGTAGTGACATTCCGCTTTTCGATAAAGCCAAACTCAAAGCAAAAGAGATTGTCGAGGCATACGGAAATGAGGATCAATTTCAAATTATAGCACATGACTTGGGCGTGAAGCAACAGAGGCTATTGACAAAAGAAGATGCGTTGAGTGCAATTGATGATTTAGAAATTGGCCCTAGCGTCAATGGATTAAACAAAATATATCAGCGACAAATCCAAGCTATAGAAAATTCTGGAGAACGTAGCATCCTGTACTATTTATCAGATTTTCAAAAATCCATTTGTGATTTAGAAATAGTTCAAGACAGTTTGACTCAAGTTAATTTTGTGCCTTTTCAGTCTGTCCAAGAAAAAAATGTGACCATTGACAGTGTTTGGTTGGCCGCTCCAGCGATTATCCCAAATCAAACAAACAAATTGGTTGTTCGTCTTTTTAATCATTCTGATGTGATTGCTGAGGACGTAAAACTGAGCCTAAGAGATGAAAATGGCATTCAACCTTTAGGATTACACGAAGTGCCAGCTCGAAGCTCAGTCATCGATACAGCCAATGTAAACGTCCTGAAAACAGGTTGGAGAGACCTTACTTTGAGTATTTCGGATTACCCCATTGAATTCGACAACGAGTATTTGATCAGTTTTGAAGTACCCAAAACCAAAAAAATATTGTCTATTAATCAGCACGGAAGAAACAAATATCTCAGTTCTGCTTTTGAAGGTATTTCATATTTCACCTTGGAGAATTCAACCGTTTCTAAACTTCAATTTGATAAGTTAAACCAGTTTGATTTAATTGTACTAAATGAATTGACCGACTTAAGTTCTGGGCTCATTTCTGAACTTTCAAACTATATTATTTCTGGAGGAAATGTTTTGATGTTTCCTTCAAAAACTGGGAATCTCACTTCTTACAATCAATTGTCCAACGCTTTGGCTGCGGATGAATACAAGTCCTTAGTGACTACAGAAAATAAAGTATCGACGTTAAACACTCAAGATTTCATTTTTAGTGACGTCTATCTAAAATCGAGAAGAAATTTAAAATTACCCACCACCCAATCAAATTTTGAGCTCTCCAATTATTCAAATAGGGGCAGACAAGATTTGCTTAAATATAGAAATGGCAAACCGTACTTATCTAAGTATAGAAAAGGTAATGGATATTATTACTTATGTACAAGTCCGCTTGATACGAAGGAAAATGATCTTGCCTTGAATGCGGAAGTTTTTGTACCCATGTTATACAAAATGTCTTTGGCAAAATTTGGCTCTTCCGTAGGTGCTTATACCATTGGTCAAAACCAAAACATTGCAATACCTAAAAGAAAAGGAATCGGAGAAAGCAGTTTTATGATTAAAGGCTCCAAAGAATTTATCCCTCAACAATCTATACTTTCAAATGAAGTCGTTATTGGAATTCAGGATCAAATTGATGAACCTGGATTTTATCAACTCTTTTTGAAAGAAGATAAGATCAAACACCTGGCATTTAACTATGATCGCAAAGAGTCTGATTTGCGTTATTTGGGACTAAATGATTTAAAAAACACCTATGGTCCCCAAGGAGTGGAAATCATCGAAGGGGCTGAATCCAAAAATTTTGCACAATTCATTGGCGATAAAGCAAATGGAATTGCTTTGTGGAAATGGTGCCTTATATTAGCCTTGATTTTCTTAGGGCTTGAATCTTTAATCATTCGTTTTTGGAAAAAATAGTTGATGGAGTTACTACTTAAAAACGCCACCATCGTCAGAACTGGTTCTCGAAAAAATTCGAGTAAAAAAGATATTTTCATCAAGAATGGAATCATAGAAAAAATTGGCTCCTCCCTTTCTTATAAAAATGCCAGAATTGTAGAAAGTCCTGATCTTCATGTCTCCCCAGGATGGCTAGATATCGGCACCCAAATTGGAGAGCCCGGATTCGAACAAAGAGAAACCTTACAAACAGTGGCTAAGTGTGCCGCAAAAGGAGGATTCACGGCCATCGCATGTTTCCCAAATACCAATCCTGTCATGGACAACAAGGCAGCTGTTCATTTTATAAAGTCTTCCACAGCACGAATGGCCGTAGATTTCTTACCAATAGGAGCCTTAAGTACGAATACAAAAGGGACCGAGATCACAGACATGATGGACTTGAACAAAGCGGGAGTTGTCGCGTTTTCGGATGGTGCCAAAAGCCTACAAAATAGCGGCGTTCTATTAAGAGCCTTGCAGTACGTTAAGGCATTTAAAGGATGTATTATTCATAGAAGTATTGATCAAAAAATTTGTGATGGCGGTCAAGTACATGAAGGACTGTCGAGCGTTCATTTAGGAATGAAAGGCATCCCTGCCATTGCTGAGAGCTCCTCCATTCAAAAAGACATTGCTTTAAATACGTACGCCGAATCCAAATTGGTGTTACACCTCATATCGAGTGCATCCTCTTGTGAAGTGATTAAAGAATCCAAAAAATCCAAAGGCCAATTATATACTACCGTGTCTTACCTCAATTTGCTTGAAAATGAAGCTGTTTTAGAAAATTTTGACAGCAACTTCAAAGTAAACCCTCCACTGCGAGCTGAACAAGACCAAAAAGCATTGATAAAGGGTATTAAGGATAATACCATAGACGCCATTTGCACCAATCATGTTCCACTTGAAGAAGAAAAAAAGAAAATGGAGTTTTCTTATGCTGATTTTGGAGCTATTGGATTGCAAACAGCCTTTCCTGCCCTGTGTGAAGCACTCTCCGAAAAAATAGGTGTTGTGCCTTTGATTGATAAACTCTCCAACGGTCCTAGAAAAATTTTAGGCCTTCCAGAAATCAAAATTGCAGAAGGCGAAAAAGCGGAATTAAGTCTTTTTGATCCCTCTATCCAATGGGAATTTAATGCCAAAAGTAATTTGAGCAAGTCCAAAAACTCACCTTATTTGGGAAGAACCTTTTCATGCAAAGTTTTGGGGATAATAAATGGAAGAAGCGTAAGTCTTTAAACAAATCTTCTTAAATTTCTAGGAAATTTACTACTATGAAAAACCCCGCTTTTAAAAATGGTCTGATATTAGGGCTGTGTCTGATCGTTTATACCTTATTGATTTATTTGGTTAGCCCAGCTTTTTTCCTCGCTGGTCTTGGGATGACTTCTAGCTTAATTTCTATTTTGATCTACATTTTATTTATGGTCAAAACTGGAAATGAGGTAAAAAAAGCAAACAATGGATATGCTAGCTTTTCTGAAGTATTTATTCCAATTTTTATTTGTGCGCTTATTGGAGGAACGATTGCCATTTTCTTCAATTACATTTTGAATACTGTAATTGATCCGGATTTGCCAAACTTTTTGAAAGAAACAATGATTTCAAATTTTGAAAATGCATCGTGGATTCCAGATGAAGCCAAAGAAGAGGCTATAACACAAATGGAAGATGACCAAAGCTTCGAACCCTCTCTAGGAAACAGTGTCTATGGATTTTTGATGGGTTCAGTTGTTGGCTTGGTAATTTCACTAATCATTGCTGCAATTATTAAGAAAGAACATCCTAATGATATTTTAGCATAAAATTTAAAAGTCTAAAGACTACAAAACAAACTTTGGCTCGATATCTGCGCATAGATATTGAGCTTTTTTATGGATATTTCAGTTGTCATACCGCTATTAGACGAACGTGATTCACTCGATGAATTGATGCATTGGATTGACCGTGTTATGATTGAAAACAACTTTAGTTATGAAGTGGTTTTTATCGATGATGGAAGTACGGACAACTCCTGGGAAGAAATAACTCGATTAAAAGGTAAATTCTCCTCTATCAAAGGGATACGCTTTCAGCGAAATTATGGCAAATCTGCCGCGCTGCATGTCGGATTTGCCGCTGCTCAAGGCGAAGTAGTTTTTACCATGGATGCAGATCTCCAAGATTCTCCGGATGAAATACCCGCAATGTATAAGATGGTGAAGGAGGATGGGTATCATTTGGTTAGCGGATGGAAGAAGAAAAGATTTGATCCCTTAACCAAAACAATTCCAACCAAATTCTACAATGCCGCAACGCGTTTCATGTCTGGAGTAAAGCTCAATGACATGAATTGTGGGCTCAAAGCTTACCAGAATCAAGTCATTAAATCAATTGAAGTTTATGGTGAGATGCATCGCTACATACCGGTCATCGCCAAATGGGCAGGATTTACAAAAATTGGTGAAAAAGTAGTGGCCCACCAAGCAAGAAAACATGGCAAAACCAAATTTGGTATCAGCAGATTTATCAATGGCCCCTTGGATCTTGCCTCCATAATGTTTGTTGGAAAGTTTGGGAAAAGACCCATGCACTTTTTTGGATCCATTGGCATGGTCATGTTTGGTTTGGGCTTTTTGCTTTTCGCTTATTTGGGAGGGTATAAAATATACGCCTTGGCCAATGCCATACCAGCCAAAAACATCGCAACGCAATCCAGCTTTTTTATTGCCCTTACAGTTATGATTATTGGAGTTCAGCTTTTTGTGACTGGCTTTTTAGCCGAATTGGTGAGCCGCAACTCCGCGGATCGAAACAACTATTTAATCAGAGAAAAAATATAGGAAGCTGGTTCTAAATTTTTGGTATTAAACCAATTCACCAACCATATACATTCTACCTATAGAATTGAGAAAATCGATTGATTTGTCCGACAAATCTTCGGGACCGAAACTAATTTTACTCAAAATATCGAGCATGACTGAGATACGGCCTTTGGTATCGAAAAATTTATTGATCACCGCTATCTTCTTTGATTGCACCAAACAATACCCAGATTGGAAATTCCCTTTTTCGAATCTTACAGTATATCCAATCTCTTCAAAAACAACAACCAGCTTTTCTAAGGTCGTTCTCGTATATTTAATATTCATTCAGCACAAGTTGAGATTACAAATATCTATTTTTCTTTAATATGAGAAGCGTACTTGCCCTTTTTTTTATTTTCTTTTTTGCAACCATCAACACACAAGCTCAAGGCTTTGATGCCGCCATACTTCTTGGACTCAATGCCGCACAATTGGACGGCGACGAATTAGCAGGATATAACAAATTAGGCCTTGATGTTGGGCTTCGAGTAAGCTACCCCATTCAAGAAAAAACAGATGTGGGTTTAGAACTATTGTTTTCGCAAAGAGGAAGCAAAACATCAAGGAATACCGACCCAAATTTCACTTCGTATACAAATCTTGACTACTTAGCTGTACCGCTCTTTGTCAACTATAAAGATTGGTATATCGAAGATGGAGATTTTTATAAGGTACGTGCAGAAGGTGGCTTAGTTTACAGTTATCTATTTGACGTAGACTCTAACTATAACCCTTTTGAAATGGGCATTGGAGACTTCAAAAATTTTGATCTAGGTGTGCATTTAGGCTTCGGTTATGCCTTGACGAAAAAGTGGTTATTTACCCTTAAATGGACCAGTTCATTTATCCGAATATTCGAAAACCCTAGCGGAGATGGAGTCAGAAGTTACTATCTTACATTCAGATTCGAATACAACTTATAATCATGAGAATACTCGTCTTTTTCTGTACACTGTTTTTTATAGCCTCTTGTGGAAGTGACAAAAAATCAAATGCCGCACAAACTCCAAACGAGCCAACAGCACAACAAGAACCAGTAAAAAAGGACGTTGGAAGTCCTGTAATACCTGGTATAGATCAAGCCGTCTTGGCCAAATTGTACAATGAAGCCGAATACTTGGATTTTCTATTTTTTGAGTTGCCCTTTTCAATGAATCAAAGCGATAAACCATCCATCCAGGCATCGCTCGCAAATTTTAGCCCAGACCCTCAGAATAGAATTCCTGCGGGATGCAAACCTATCGCCCGAATGATGTATCAAATCAATGGCGAAATAGTGGATGAGTTTAATGTTTACTTCAGTAAGGAATGTACTTTTTTTGTACAAATGGTCAATGAGAAACCTTTTGCAGCTAATAAGATGTCAGAAAATGGAGTCAAGTTTTTTCAAAAAGTACTTTCGCAAGCGATTCAGACTGGCCAGCAGCAATAATACAATCTATGCCTGATCGGTTTGCAGTTTTAGATCTTGGCTCTAATACTTTTCATTTATTAATTGTTGAAAAAACTTACAACAATTCTTTTAAAACACTTTATAAAGAAAGGCGATACACCAAACTTTCCGAAGGAGGAGGATCAATTATTTCCGAAAGATCATTTCAAAAGGCAATAAAATGCCTCGTTGATTTCAAAGAAATATTAACCCAGTATTCGGTTAACAACTACAAAGCATTTGGCACTGCCACACTTCGAAAGGCAAGCAATGGGCCGCTTTTTATTGAATCTGTTTTACAAAAGACCCAACTAAACATCGAAATTATTGATGGAAACCAAGAGGCCCAATTTATTGCACATGGGGTTCAATGGGCCTTAAAAGACTTTCCGAAGGATTACTTAATCATGGACATCGGTGGTGGAAGTGTGGAGTTTATTCAGATCATTAATCAAAAAGTAGTCTGGGTACAGAGTTTCGCCATTGGATTAGGAGTCCTTAAAAATTTATTCCCTCATTCGGAACCCATCCGTCCAAATGAAATAGTGCAAATTGAACAATTCTTGAAAACCAAGCTCACGGCCTTGTGGAAACAATTGACCTTGAATCCCTTGTCTTGTCTTGTAGGTTCAAGCGGTTCTTTTGAAGTGCTGGCAGATGCACACAAAGTCAAAAAACGAGCGAAGCACTATAGCCAGCTTGATTTTGGGCTTTTTCTACATACCTATCAAGAAATGATACATCTAGATAGCATGCAAAGAGCACAGCATCCTGCCATTCCAGTCGAGCGTGTAGACTTGATCGTTTTAGCTTTTATTCTCATGCATAAAATAAGCTTCAAAATGAACGCCAGAGAAATTGTTATCTCTGACTTTGCGATGAAGGAAGGCATTATTACTCAATATTTTTAGACTAGTCTAAAAATATTTTTCATACCTTTGTGATATGACCATTTGGGAGTTATTAACCGAAGATTGGGTTGTCCGCGGACTGCTTGCCAGTTCTTTAGTTGGTTTGCTGCTGGGCCTTCTTGGGACGTTTATCGTACTGCGAAACATGTCTCTAATTGGTGATGCCTTAGCCCATTCGATCCTTCCTGGAGTATATGTGGCCTTTGTTCTTTTTGGATACCTTACGATAGGTTTTTTTATCGGAAGCGTGATCGCTGGCGTATTGACAGCCATATTGATAACATGGGTTCAACACAACTCAGATACCAAAAACGACGCCGCCATCGGGATCATTTTTACTGCAATGTTTGCCATTGGAGTTATTGGTATCTCACACATAAGCTCCACCGGGGTACACTTAGATCTAAAGGACTTTCTTGTCGGGACGACTTTAGGTGTTTCAAATGAAGACATTTACCTAAGTCTTGGGATTACAATTTACTCGATCATCTCTATCATTATTTTTTACCGTCCACTGTTTATTACAACCTTCCAACCTACCATAGCAGATACCATGGGAATTTCTGTCAAAAGCATGCATTATTTTTTGATGCTTCTTTTGTCTTTTGCCGTGGTGGCATCTTTACGAACCGTAGGATTAATTTTGGTTGTTGCAATGTTGGTCACACCACCTTCGACGGCTTTACTGGTGAGCAACAGTTTGAAGCGGGTTGTAATTATCTCTGCTTTATTGGGGACTTTTAATTGCCTTGTTGGTTTCCTCTTAGCTTTGGTTTTCAATGTGCCTCCAGGACCACTCATGGCAGTCGTCGCTACAACTTTCTATTTTTTGGCGGTGTTATTTTCACCTCAAAAAGGACTGATCAAAAAATATTTTGAGAAAAAAAGACAGGGCTCAAAAATTGAGCGAGAGGACATTTTAAGACAGGCTATTCGCAATCCCAATGGCATACTCTCTAATAGTGTAATCATGGAGCGCTTGGGTTTTTCAGAAACAAAATTGACAAGACATTTAAAAAGGCTATTAGCCAATGGGCTGCTCACCCAAACGGAGGGTGGACTGAGCTTAAGCCTCAAAGGAAAAGAAAAAGGAGAAGAATTAGTACGTGCTCATAGGCTTTGGGAAAGTTATCAAGTCAAAACTATGGGGCTTCAAGAAGAACAAATTCACGACGAAGCAGATAGATTAGAACATTTCCTTACTGATGAAATGCTCGATGAAGTGGACGCCAAATTGGGTTTCCCAACAGCAGATCCCCACGGAAGTCCGATCCCAAAAAAGAAATTAAAGCCCATAAATCCTTTATTGAAATTAAAGCCCAAACAAACCGCCCAGATATCTAAAAATCAAATCAGCGATTGGGTAGAAAGCGAATTGTGGGAACTAGGGCTGCTTCCGGATAATCTCTTTACGATTGTGTCCATTGGCACCGAAGATGTAACCATAAGAAGAGATCAGAAAAAGATTAAAATTCCTGCTCTCTTGGCAAGTCAGATTAATGTAAATCCCTGATTTACAAAGTTTTCAAATACTCAATCAAATCAGCTCGCTGCTCTTCTGTAAGATGGTCTCCAAAAGTATGGCCCTGATTGCCATAACCTACAAGGTTGGTATCATATGTCCAAGCATCTACCTTACTCTGAGGTGATGTATATTTTAACCCCATTTTTTGATGGTCGTAATTATCAAAAGAAGACTCCTTTCGCCAGAATGTGGGACGCAAACTACTGTTAAGTACATCCTCCAATGTTGGCACGGACCCGTTGTGAAAGTATGGGGCTGTAGCCCAAACCCCATCCAAGGGTTGTGCAATGTAACCATTGCCCGGAACTATTTGAGCTGGATGTGCATCTACACCAAACCACGAGGTGTTAAACCAGTTTTCAAAATCAGCATATGCATAATTGCTTTGCGCCAAATGAGGATCAGTTTTCACCAATTCAAGATCTACCAACTGAGTAGAATATGATTCGTTTTCACCATAAGTCCCATGGCAGTACGAACAATTTAATTCAAACAATGTCTTTCCTTTTTCGGCAGCAGCCATATCAATCTCTCTTGGATAAGCTGGCGCATCAAGGGACAGGATAAATTCTTTGACATTGACAAATTGATCGTCAATTACTCTTGCTTCTAATGAATCCTCCAGAGTCAAAATGCTTGAAGCCATCATCATTTTCGCAAAATCACCTTGACCTATTCCAGTTGAAAACATAACAGATTTCTTTTTGAGGAGCCACCATGCCGGGACATCCGCGGGGATTAGCTCTGCTGGAATTGCATAAGATGGATCATCAATCCAGTTTAAATTATCTTTTTCGCGATGTGCGGCAAGGACTAAAGCCAATTTATCGGCAGGATTAGCACCTACTGTCTCTGTAACCAAATGCTTCCCTGTAGCCTTTACCGCTCGGATAAACGGAAAGTAGGCATCCCATTCTAAGGATGGATTCCCGAAAGCATTTTCGACTAAAAAATCCAAGGTATTTGCCTGTGTACTTTGATCATTGGTGAAGTTGGCAAAGGTATTTCCCAATCCCAACACAAATTGATTATCCACATATCCACCATGGCATTGAAAACAATTTGGGGCAACAACTTCTACCCCATTGGGATGGATCAGAGAGGTATATTCAAAATAAACGTCTTCATTTACGCCACTCCTGTCCAACACATTATTAGCTTCTACCAATGCTCCTAGAGATACATCAAAAATTGACTTGGGCAAACCACTTTTAATATAATCGCCATAGAGCAAATAGTCTTTACCCAAATTGGCATCTCCATCTCGCTGTGTTGTCGAAGGGATAAATTCAACAAATTCAGCCGCATTCTCGGGAATCCCAGAAACTAATTCTTCTTCTCCCCCACAACCGCAATGCATGATCAACACCATTGAAATAAAATACAAAAGACCATTTCGACGAGCCATACTAATTTGTAACGATTTAGATAAATTTAAGCCTTCTAAGGATAAAATTGTTCAAAATCAAATTGAACTGATCGAACAATAAATCATCTTTCCTCACATCTTAAGCCCTATCTTTGCTGGATGAAACGCAAGTATAAACTGACAGGATTCGCTAGATTATTTATTTTTCTTTTGTTCTTTCTCCCGATTGTATATGTCGGTGTAAGTATGTATCACGGAGAAAATCCGTTAGAAAAAATTGGTTCAATATTTCAAGGTGAGGACCGCAACCAAAAACCCAGAATTAGCAAAGAAGTATTTGGAGTACAAGATCCTGAAGTGATCGAAAAGGAAATTAAAAGCAGAGATGAGGAGATAGAATATTTAAGAAAGCGCGTGGACGAACTAGAGAAGCTTGTACTAGAACTTAAGAGCCATAACCACTAATGTGCACATTATGTTAAAATGTCGTCTTAAAGTCCAAAGCACCTAAGCGTTTTTCAATTTGTATGTATTTACTTAATTAGACGTCCTAAGATTGTACAAGTGAGTAAATCCACCATGAGAAAAAGCCCACTTTTAATTCTACTGTTTATTATGTGCCAGTTTGGCCTGATGAGTCAGGACTGTTGTGATACAGATACCAAGCTTGTCATTTGTTACACTTCGAGATTTGATCATTGCATGCCCGCGACGTGTGATTATACCTTTGATGGTGTAAACATGGAAGGGATTAGGGCCAAACTGAACAATCCGCAAAATTTTGGTCCCCTTGGGATTTCGGAGTGCGATGTCGAAACGAAAAGATTGGGAAATGTATCGTCATCTCAAGAAATTACAGACTTACAATGTGACATTGTCATTATTGGAGCCTTTTATATTACACCAGCAGATATTACAGATACTACCTTGCCCATAGAACTCACCGATGCCATCAAAGAATGGTCGGTGGAGTGTCCAGAAAATTTGACCATTTTATCGCAAGGGGAATCCACACGATGGGGATATACGATTGCCAACCAAAATGTAAATCCCAATTCCGCAGGAGCTGTTTCTACACCCAATATTTTTGATGGGCCTTTTGGTTCGTTAACTACTTTTTTTCAAGGCGGTGCTTTTCAAGCAAATTATAACTCTATTCCACCAACAGGTGCCACTATATTGGCGGAAGATGGTTTGGGTCGTCCTACCATAGTCCTAGACAATGCAACAAATGATATCTTACTTGCTGATGTTGGAATTATTTGTAATGGTCCAGGAGATGTGACAACCTCCCCAAATGTTTTAAACAACAACGATATTCTTGCCTGTAACATATTTGCTTTGGGATGTGAAATTGCAGGTATTGCCACCTTTACTGAAATCGACACCATAATATGTAAAGATGACATATATCAATTGCCGGATGGCTCTATGGTGACAGACCCTGGTGAATACACTGTCAATTTAGAAAGTATCACGGAATGCGACTCGATCATTGTTACCACTATTTCTTTATCCGACCCCGAAGAGGGCTATATAGAATATATTGGCTGTGATCAAGATGGGCAATCCATTACTGTTGGAAGCACAACCTATGATCAGGATAATCCATCAGGTGTTACCATTGTTCAAAATCAATATGGCTGTGATTCGTTAGTCAATGTGGATATGATATTTAATATCCATACGTCGAGTACGCTTGATACTCTAATTTGCGAAGGAGATGCTTTCACTTATTTGGGACAGTCTTTTGATGGTATTTCGGATACGACACTGGTCATTCAAAACAAATTAAACTGCGACTCATCAATACGGGTGCGTGTCGGCTTCGTTCAGATTGAGGAGATCATTTTGGATGATCAAATCAATATCCTAAACAATCTAGACTATACATTTGAGAATATCATTCCAACTTCTTACGAGGTTTTGTGGACTCCTGAGAATGGCTTAAGTTGTACTGATTGTCCAAATCCCACCTTATCAAATCAAGACAACATCGAAACGTATGCCTTACAAATAACGACACCTGAAGGATGTACAGAAAATCTTGATCTACCTATCAATTATCGATGTCGTCCGTATCTGCCGAATATTTTTAACCCAAATTCTACCTCAGGGAACCAAAATTTTGGAGCTCTAACTCCATGTATTTTAACACACTACAGCTTGAGTATTTTTGATCGATGGGGTTCATTGGTTTTCCAATCATCAGATCAAAGCAATATGTGGAACGGCAAACTCAATGGAGATAAAATAGTTCCGGGGGTATATTCTTATCTATGTAGTTACAGCAATGACGGTATTGAAGAAATCAAGGCAGGACAAATAACAGTGATTCGTTAATGCATGCCTTCGACTAATTTATTAATGCTTGAACTTCTTCTACTTGCTCGATTTCTAGATTTTCTGCTGGATTTATTTTTAAAACTTCGGAGACAAAAGAACGCATCTCGTTTTCGATAAAAGCGACATCTGTTTCGAAATATTTAGACCCGACCACATGATTACTGCACGTTTGACATTCCACAAACCTCCTTGAATCTTTTGGCGTAGAAATTTCGCTCATAAACTGACGCATCCTTTCAACAGAAACTACTTTGTCTTGGACCTCCTCGTTTTGATAAAATGCGATTAAAAGTGTTGGGATGTGTATTTTTTCGAAGTGTTCTGCTTTCATTGTTTGATCCAATAGATCTACCAAAGCCAATATTCCATCGTTGTGATATGTCGGATTCCAAAACTGTTTTTGTGCTTCATTGTAATGCTCTATATGATTGTATTCTCCTCCTTGCAATACATTTAATAGCTTTCTACCCCATGGCTTTATGACCAAAGTACTTTTCTTGTCATAAAGCTCAATATTTGGGGACATTAAAACTTGAGCTACAATGCGGTCATCGTAGCCTGATAAATACGCACTATAAGTACCACCTGTGGAACAAGAAACTACAATGATCTTTTCGCCTAAACATTTGGCCAAGGCAATCGCATCTTTTGCAGAATCCATCATCAATTTGGGGGTCAGGTCTTTAAACGTATCGTCGGATTCTCTTCCAGAATCATAAAGTCTTGGAGCCAATACATTGGCGTTAATCGACTGAGCAAATTGAGGATAGACGGCTTCTCCTTCTGCGCGACTTGCAGAAAACCCATGTAAATAAAGCACTACATACTCGGTTTTACTTTTAAGTTCATTGGCCCAAATAACTTGACTTTCATTCCCTTTTTTAAGGTCCATCACTTTTGCATCCCTATCCAACAAAATTTGCTCTACAGCCTCAGGGCTGTAATCGTAGGAAAACGGCGTTGGATCCACTTTGTCAAATTTAACCCTAGGGCCAACCAAATAAATAACTATGATGAGCAGCAACAAAACACCAAGCCCTTTAATCAATTTCTTCATCCTAAATTATTTCTAGATATAACATTCATTTATCATACCATATTAACGAAAATGTAATGACAAATGCGATATTCGCATTGCATTTTTAAAAAATAACTGATGATCAAAATTTTAGCAAACGACGGCATTCATAAAACTGGATTACGAATGCTTGAAGAAGCAGGCTTTGAAGTGACTACTACCAAAATTGCTCAAGAAGACCTTGACACACAACTTAACGCCTTTGATGGTATTTGTGTGCGAAGTGCAACTAAAATTCGAAAAGATCTATTAGAAAAATGCCCAAACTTAAAGGTTATAGCCAGAGGTGGAGTTGGACTTGATAACATAGACGTGGAAGATGCAAAAGCCATGGGTAAAGAAGTGTACAATACCCCTGCGGCATCCTCGAGATCTGTGGCAGAACTTGCCTTTGCACATATTTTCTCTTTATCGCGATTTCTATACAAGAGTAACAGAAACATGCCAACAGATGGAGATTCTGAATTTAAAAACTTAAAAAAATCATTTTCTAAGGGATTTGAATTAAAAGGAAAGAAAATAGGCATTATTGGATTTGGAAGAATTGGGCAAGAAACAGCAAAAATTGCGTTGGGCCTTGGCATGGAGGTTCTTCCTGTTGATCCATTTATGAGTGCGGCAACTATACAAATGCAAATTGGTGGTCAAGAAATTGGAATTCCATTAAATGTGGTGGAAATGAATGAAATGCTTGAAAATGTAGATATCATCAGTCTTCATATTCCTTTTACAGGAGCCCCTGTGTTGGGTCAAGCAGAATTTGATAAAATGAAGGATGGCGTTGTCTTGGTAAATTGTGCTCGTGGTGGTACAGTAGATGAAGATGCTTTGCTCGCAGCCATGGACAGTGGAAAGGTGGTATCTGCTGGATTAGATGTTTTCGAAAACGAACCCAATCCTAGAAAAGATATTTTATCTCAGCCAAACATATCATTGACTCCACATATTGGAGCCTCAACCAATGAAGCTCAAGAAAATATTGGGATCGAATTGGCCCAAAAGATTATTGGGTACTTTAAAAAGTAGCCCTAACCAAATAAGGTTGAATCCTTAAATAAAAGTCCAATAAGTCCTCTTTCCTCTAAAAAGCGTAAAAATCAATAACGAAACCAGAATTCCAGGAATAAGCCAATAAGGCGAAAAGGAATTTGAAGGGCTTAAAGTAAGCGGTTCGATATTGCCATTTAGGGCCCAACCTGCCCAATAATAAGGCGCTCGTACAGATGGAGAAGAAAGATCATCATTGGTTAAATATTGAATTTGGGCTTGGCGAAGAGCATCTGATTTATTGTATCCATTTTTCAATCCTTCGTAAAATAGATTCATCAAATGCATTGTGGCTCGATCTGGAACGTTCCAAAATGAACCAAGTGTAGATTGACTTCCTCCATAGGTAAATGCTCTTGACAAACTCATGAGTCCTTCTCCATCAATATCTTGACCGATACCTGTCTGGCAAGCACTTAATACAGTCAAATCATTACCGATACCAAAGTTTAATATTTGCTTATAATCTAATTGAAATTGGTTCTGGTTTTTACCACTCAATAATATAAATGACTTTTTAAAGTCGGTCGGATCGACGAGTGCATGAACTGCAAAATGAACAATACTCGTTGAGTTCATATACTTTTCAATCAGATCTACAGTGACTTCCTCCTCCAAGAAATGCTCTCCTCCTAATAATTCTGCTGCTGATTTCACTTCATCAGCAGAATTCTTTAGTTCTTTAAGATTTGCAATTACCTTAACTTCTGTTGAATCTATGAAGTTGGATGTTAGCATTTCATCAGCATATTGTATTCCGAATCCAACATATTCAGAATTCTTCTCCTTTGAAGGAAGTGCAACCAATTGCCCTAAATAATAGAAATAACTAATATTATATTGATCAATAATAAAGTTTCTAGGATCAGACCAATTTTTAGATTCTTTGTGCATTAGAGCATTTATCGCCAAATTCTTGAGGGGTCCATCTGGAACAATACATATATTTCTAAACTGCCTGTAACTAGCTTTGGATAATACTGGTTCCAATATATGGTCATAAACCTGTTTCGAAAGCTCACAAAATTCAACTTCTTGAGCTTGACCTTCGTCATTTTTGGAATTTAATAATGCTCTTCTAAATTGAGAAATTAATTCTAGATGATGTTGTGAAAAATCTAAAGTAATGATATCACTTCTTGAATTTGATATCATAAAAACATACATCTTGGATCCTTGTAATATATACTTCAATACCAAAGATTCGTCATCCAATCTTTTTTGAATATCATTTAAATTCAAGATTTTAGAATTAGTCAAACTATTATATGTAGGATACATATTTTCAAAGTGATCCTCTAATTCATTCAAGGGTTGGATCAAACTATCAATCAAATCCACATCTTGTTGCTTCACAGACTCTGCAAGTGCATTTTTTAAAGATGAATACTTATAAATAAGGTTTTGAGGTATTGAAGCTTCATGAAGTGCTTGGAGCGTAGAACTTGTGTTTCTCAAAACATAAGCATTGGACAATTGTGCGATTTTCAAAGCTTTATCAAAACTTTCATCCTTTTTAGTTTGATTCCAGTTATTGAGATAAAAGCTCAATGCGTCTTCATACATATCTTGACTATAAGCCCCCATCTTAAACTTAGATTCATTTGAAAAATGGTTCTTTTTAATGTCATCGTACATTTCAAATATCAAGTCGAAATAAAAAGATGTTTGACCATTCGGATCGTATATAGCTGAATCACTTTCAAGTTCTTTATAGTATTGAGCTTTGACAAAAGCCGCCTCAATAACCCAAGTCTCTGGTACAAATCGATCTAAGTCGGGTTTATCTAAATAATCTAATGAATCTAAATCCTTGAAATGAATACACAACGCTTGATGTGCCCTTTGCATGGCTTCTTCTCTGTTCCCAAATTCCCATTCGAGCATAGCTAATTTGGATATTTCCTTTAGATAAAATCGAGGTTCAACATTTCCTTTTCGCAATTCCATAGCTCTTATTCTATGTTGTTTTGCTTTGCCAAAATCTCCTAAAGATTGGAAATATTCGGACGCTGCCGTTCTAAATTCAAATTCCGAATATTTGTTCCATTGAATGGAATCTAGATATTTTTTCGCCTGATGATATTGTCCTAATTTCAAAAGCGATCTGGAGATATACGAATAGGCCCTTGCCTTATTGTATGACCCCTTTTTGAAAACGCCTTTTTTAAGATTTGATCGAAAGACATCTATACAGCCTTGTAAATCATTTTTATAAAAAAGAAAGATTCCTTTATTGGCTTGCAATAAAGAGTAATACCCATTGGTAGGTTTATCACCTAAATAAGCAATTCCCTCCTCAATTAAATCCAATGCGCTCAGATCGTCTCCTATTCTACTGTAATCACCTGAAAGATTTATATATGTCGAAAGAGTAAATACTGAATCTTTTGCTTCTTTCAACAATTTTATATTTTCTAAGTTGAGCTCAGCACTGGTGACATAATCTCCATCAAAATGATAACTCAAAGCCATCAAAAATTGCAGGCGACCTTTTAATTGTTTTTCTTCCTCTGGAACAAACTTTAAATAAAATTTTATTGAATCAATGAGCAATTCGTAATCTCTATTGGAATAGGCAATGCTCTTTTCAATCAAAAACGCTTTATACCAGAGATCCCAATTTAATTTTTTCTTAGAGCGGCTTTGAACAATTTGAGCCAAGGAGTCAACCTGGGTTTGTTGCATTTGGTGATTCAAGGAATCCAAATCAGAAATTCTCAAATCTTTGAACAAAGAATCCGCCATGCTAAGCAATTCTTCATTCTCATTAGTTGGGCTCATTTGAGCTAAAACTTGGCCGTAACTACAAAATAGACCAATCAACATACACAACATGCTAATTGGTCTATTTGAAAATAAATTCATTTTAAGATTTGATAAAAGTCTTGACTGCTCGTGTCAAATAGTTTTGAACTTTCACAAAATAAGCACCCTGAGGCAAAAACGATATATCCAATCCTATTTCATTAGTTCCTTGATTAAAGTCGAATTCTTTTATCAGGGAACCTTGCATATCATAAATTCCTGTTTTTAAAGAACTGTCAATCATTGTCTTTGGAAATCTCAAGGTCAATCTTTCAGAAGCTGGATTTGGAAATATTCTAATTTCATCATCCGTTCCAATATGGCTTCTTGGAGTAGCAATATCCTTATTACTGCCTTCGAAAGGATTGACTTCTATAAATAGATTTTGCGTCATAAGACTCGTTTGACAATCAACACCGTATTGAAAAATAGTAGGAGATTCTAAATGTCCATAAACATTGCAAGGTTCTGAAAGGCCAGTACATACTTGATTGCGAATCGCTATTGGCTCTTGCTGGTCAAAAACAATACCCCCAATTTGATCAAAACAATCCACTACATACTTATAACAAACTCTCACATCAACCCATCCAATTGTCTGCTCTACGGGATAATGCATTTGGGTGCTTGGCAAATTAATGTTTTGGTATTCTACCCTAATTTGATTCGCACTCCAGTTTAATGAACAACTATGACTTGCGTCCAATAATCGGACGTTTTTCATTGGTGTATTAGGCTTGGTATCAATTCTGACATAATTCGCGTAATTCTCCCCATCGTTTTGAAAATATATGCGATAATCAATAATTGGTCCATCATCATATTGAAAAAATCTTTCTGTGCAATATGAAATCATGCAGTTGGGATCATGCGCATAAGCCATCACCTGAGAATTAAGAACATAGATTGGATCTGTTCCGATTGAATTGGAGTTTCCATTTCCTTGCCCATTCTGTTTGTCATTCTCATTCCAAGGAACTACGGTCGTACAGTCATTATTACTTACGTGTAATACAGCAGCAGTTTTAACAAAGTTGTTCATTTGTTCCAAGCAAGTCGCTCGAACATAAATATATCTTTCTTCCATTGGCTCTAAGTCATCAAAGTGCCATTTATACATATGACTCATACCCTCTTGAGTATAAGGAGAAGTGGAATGAGTTCTAGAATGCACCCAGTTATTATATGAATCCAGAATATCATCTGAGGCAACTATATCGGAATTCTGACTTTGGTAATGAAATTCTACGCAACCACTAATACTATTCGTTTTGTCCAGATTTTTGAACAGAATTACAAAATAATTTTGCGAACCATCTCTTAAATTCCAACTCCTTTTTATCTGAATCATATTTGACATATCAGCATCAGGGTTTGTTGGTATTTGATTAGTACCATCACTTATCACATTACCAGCATTAGTACCCGTTGGATCATGGGAACCATAAGGCTCTGTCGTATAAACCTTAGGTTGAGCTCCAACATGATCAACATGATATTGATGATAAGGTTCTACTTCAAAGCTATGGTATCCATCATCAAACAGATAGAAATATAGATTTTGTTCAGGATAAGATGATTTAAAATCATGATTCCCATTGGTTATATGGTGATTAGTAACTTGAGCTTCAGCTCGGATACTAAAGCAAAGCCCAAAAAATAGTACGAATACGGTTCTTAAATTTATTAATCTCATAATAGTGTAGTTTATTAATCTCAAAAAATTGTTGGATTTATTCAATAAGTAATTCTAGCAACTTATTTATATTATTACTTTGATAGTTTGACAATTGTTTTATTTCTTCAATACCTTTCTTAGCACTTTGGTTTTGTCCAAGGGCGGCATAAAGTAAGATCTCTAGATATTTTCCTTCTATTTGAAACTTATTGCGCGTTACAGTTATAGTTTTCAGTAATTCCAAAGCTTCTTTCTTTTGATCATCACTACCTTTAGCCAATGAGACAGCTTTGTCAAATTTTACTGTTAAGTCAGAGGACCCAAAGTTTTCATTATCTATTCCTCTTTCTTCGTTATCCTCTGAAGTAGCAAAATAGGATTCTGCTATCAAAGTATCTGCGAAGGCTTCAGAATTATTCGCATAGGATGAGAATAAAAAAGTAGAAATTGAAACCAAAAACAATAAAGAAGCAGCAATTGCAAGAACACTTTTCAAACTATAATTAGTTTTTACTACGAATTCTTTTTGGCCTGGCATTGGAATTTCTTGCTTTAGTTTCTGAATTTCATCTCTCCTAAACTTTTCCCTTAACAATATCTCGAAATCCTCTTCGTTCCCCATTTTTTGCTCGTTTGAATATTTTTCGCTCATGCTTTATAGAAAATTAATTAGTAGGCTTAAAAAAATCAGTTTTTAGGGATTGTAAAATTCTTTGCTTCTTCTTTCTCAAATTGGCATAACTAATACCGTGATCTTTTGCAATTTCTTCCATTGACCTTGATGAGAAATAAATTGCTTTCATCAATGTTCTATGATTATCTGGCAGCTTGGAAATAAGCAAATCAAGCTTCTCAAAAAACTCCTCTGAATTGATATTTGATTCGTTTTTATTTGCATGAAATGAATTAATAGCTTCTGATATTCTTTGTTCCTTCTTTTTCTGATCCAAGTAGGTATTTACGCACATACGAGTAAAAAGAAATCGAAGATTTCCATACCTAATTTTTTCCAGAATAATTTTTGACCTAAAAATCAAAAAAGTATTCATACATACATCATAAGAAGTTTCCCTATTTACTTGGAATTTATTTTGCAGATATGTCATACTTTCTGGAAGTTGTCGGATTAGGCCTTGTGATAAAACATTACTAAATCCACTTTTTAAGTTTTCGACGCATCGTTCAAATTCCGACTTAGTTAGTCCGAAATTGTCCTTAATGGATGGCATTTTGAGAATTCTATTCTCCGGTTTGTTTCTGCTATTTGATAATAACATGTGTAGTTTATTATTAATCTCAGCCATATAACTTAAGATCGTAGAATTTGTGACACCTTTTCAACTAAATTCTTAAAATGTCAAGAATGACACCAAAAAAAAGCCAGAAAGGCACCCCTTTCTGGCCGAGATTAATAAAAAGACTTTCGCAAAAGTGTTTTTATTACTTTATCACTTTGTCTTATTGGAATAACCGTTGATATACCAATATTTCTTTCTTATCATTATAACCCCAACAAAGAACCTTTGTGACGCACATCTTGCAAAAAGAAATGTATACTCATATTAAAATAGAAATGCGGTTAACTCATCTAGTATATAAAACAATAAATCCTTCTACACTTCAGGAAGAATTGTTGGTGATAGGATTGAATAAAGTAGTTGAAAAATTTTATTCGTTTTATGATAGGTACGGTGGAGCGTAAATACAGATTTAGTGATTGAGATTGCGAATTGAAAACTTCTCTGCATAGTGACCATTTCCAATTTCGGCGCAACCATTCAACTCTTTGGTTTTAAACAATTCAATAGAATCAACAGAAAATTAAGTCAAGTTTTTCAAATCTATTGCAGACAATTATCGTTTAGCATAGTTAGTTTTTTATTGGCTCAAAGCGAAATATTCCTGCAATCAATTATTCCGAAAACAATGCTATCAAACACTACTTACCGTCATTTATGAATTAATTTTCAGTCACAAAAAAAACAATTCTGTGTTATAAGAAGTGCATGATCAAACGAGTCCAATACAGAAAAACTCAATAGAAATTTTGCGGACTATTTAAGTACCAATAAAACTATTTAATAATGAAAATAATTTATCTAATGCTACTCACACAATTGTTTGCCTTCACACTTTCAGCGCAAGGAGAATCTGACGAAAGTAGCACAAATCCAATCGTAGAATTACATTTAGATATAAGAGGTCGAAGCTGTGTTGGAGGAAGTGGTTTATGTTCTATCAATAAATCTAACAGCTTTTCAAATTCAAATGCTTCCATACAAATTAACCCATCTAATGAAACTGCATTCTTCATCTTTTTCGAAGATAAAATGTCCGAGGAAGAAAAGAATAGATTATTTAATGATTGCCTTGACCATGATAAAGAGTGCTTGATCCTTAATCATGATTACTTTATAAACTCTAATATCCTTTCAAGTGGAATCAATACCAATTTTACAAGCGGCTACATTCTAAAGGGACAATACCCAGTTTCGACAAGCGACAATAAACTAATCACCTCTGTAAAAATTAAGCTTTATGAATAAGATTAAATTTCTACTCCTATGTCTGTTCCTTTCAATGTCGTCTATGGTCCACTCCAACCCAGACTATAACTTAGAAGAGTTATTTAAGGTAATTCAGAAAGAGCTTGATGTTTTAATTGCTGATTCTAAGGATCAACTTGATTTTCTTTCTCGGCAAACCAAGGAAATTGAAGACAAGTTGATAAGCAATCCTGCTATTACGAATGAAGAAAAACTAAACTACCTCATTCAACTATTAGAAAATGAGAAAAAAGAGAAACGGATTTTAAACCAATTAAAAACAGATGTTTCGAAAATTAGATATATCAAAGGACTGGAAGTAATAAAAATCCTTTATGAGAAAATACTAAGCCTAGATCATCATTTTTCTTCAATCCAAACATTCTCCGAAATCAATCGAATAACGAATCCTAATGAATATCCAGAATTCCATAGGTTTAGAAAAAATCTTGAAGAGAATAATGAAAAGAAAAATGGCTTTAAGATGTCTGAAATACTTCAGAGCAATTCGATTCTATCGGTGATCAGCACTTTTACCAATATGGTAAGCAATGGATTTTCTAAAAAGAATGATTCAAAAGATTTAAAAGAAATAGAATGCATTTTGGATTTCTCTGTAAGAATGTACAATGATGTCAACACTATATATTTCGAAACAAATTTTTTGAAGTCTCATAACGAAGAACTCAAAAAGAATATCGAAGAACTGTTTGAACTGTATACCAAACCAATAGATTATATCACGGACATACATACTTGTAGAATGAAAGATGACTGGGAACAGTTACGTCACAAACTAAATGAGTATATCAATGATTTAACCAAAGAAAACAATAAGAACGAAAAACTAATCAAACGAATTAACATTGAATTCCCGATTGATCGACTTCTCTCATTTATTGATCAATACAATGCTTACATAGGAGATGCAGAAAAATATTATCAAAAGTTTCTTGTAATACTCAGCAACTATGAAAACGAAGAAACTTGCTTAGACCAATTGCCTTTTGAGTATTCCAAACTTAAAAGAGATGTAGAACAATCTATCAATAAATTTCAGATTGCATACAAACCAGTGGAGATAAATGGAAGTGGTTTGAAAGCAATCTTGTACGGGATCAATCAATTTGACTAAGATATAATTCAGCGCGACTTTATATAGGAGATATCTGAAACGCCATCAAAGGGAGTAAGAATTTTATTTAAACATTTTTAAACTTTTATTATGACACATAAGATAAGAGCTCACGCTCGAAATCCAATTATCCTATGCAGCTTATTCGCCTGCATGGTTGCACTTTCGGTCCTTCCGACGCAATTAAAAGCCAACGAAACCGAAAAACCGAAAATCTCAGTTGAGCATGAAGACCCTTCCTTTTTTAAAGGAGTATCTGATTTTTTCACTGAAACCTTTCAATCATTAAAAGAAATGATTTCGTTAGGTGATTCAAGTGAAGAATTGCGATTCGTAGAAAATACTACTACAGGGGTTCGTGTGAGCCCAGAGACAGATTTGAATTCTCTTGAAATTCGTGACAAATTAAAATTAAAGAGTACCAAATTAAGTCGTGCTTATTTAGAAACATTCGATGCTAGGGGTGATTTTGTTCGCGAAATTACGTTTGTTTCGCACGAAAACCATTACCCCGAATGGTATAACATACCGTTGACAACTACCATTAACAGTACTGGAATCACTAATACGTTTAGTTCACAAAACAACTACTTACAACGTACCGGTTCTGAAGGAAGAGATTCTAGATCAGGTTCCAGTACCTCAAGTACGGGATATTCAACTACCGTAGAAGCAGACTTTACAAAAGAATATAAACATTCAACAAAAGCGTTGGTAAAATATCAAAACGATAATACAAGCATTAAAACCAATGGTTTATTATCAACAAAAATTTATACCAAACCTAGTCTTGCCGTATTACAGCAGTTGGAAGCTTCAGGTTTCCAAATCCAAACCACTCAAGGTGTGACCACCGCAACCAATAGCACATGTGTTATGATTTGGAATCCAAATACGTTGACTTTTACGATCAAAACTAAATTTGACGAAGATGATGATGGAAATGACACTGTAAATGATGAAGACGACACTGCAAATGATTGGGATAATACCTGCACTTATTACTACGTCAAAAACGAAGTATTGAACGAAAACGTCTTAGTAAAATGCATTTCCGTCGACTACGAAGTTTTCACCAACGGAGACTGCTATGAAAAATATTCTATAAGTCTCTTTTCAGACTACACGATGTAAAACCAAATGATGATCATATAAAAAATGAAACAATGAAAAAGATATTTAATATATTATGCCTTCTAATCTTCACTATTTCACTAAATGCTCAAGAGGAACCAATAAGTGAATGCCCAACCAAACCAACGAAATTTGTTCCTGATCACGTCACTGTGACTTTTGATCCGAACATTAGCATTGATATTACTGCAGATGATGATGGAGATGGCGTTCCTAATTGTCAAGAAGGAAATGGCGATACGGATGGCGATGGAATTCCAAACTACTTAGATCCAGACAGCGATAACGACGGAGTGATGGATGGGCAAGACGAATGTCCACTTACTGCTGGAGAAATTCAACATTTAGGATGCCCTGCACCTATGCAGGATCGATTTGTGTATTGGGTTCATGGATGGAGAGGAAATGACAGTTCATGGGAAATGGTAGGGAATGAAGTTGGTGGTTTGACGAATGGAGTTCCAAGTGGTAATTTCAAATTAATAAGCCAATATTTAGACTACAATCCCTCTCAAACTTCAATGACCGTAGCAGCGGCTGATGCCAAGTCCGAAATCGAACGTATTTCTGTAAATCGAGAAAACATGGAAAAAGATTTTATCATTGCGCATAGTCAAGGAGGCATTGTGATACGTGAAATGGGTCAACTATTGGATCCAAATGGTGAACCTCGATTCAATGGCGTCATCAATTTTGGATCCTGTCATGGAGGAGCTGGTTTAGCCAATACATATGCCAACAATCCGAGCTTAGTTTCTAATTTTGTTAGAGATGCTTGTAAAAATCTAGGAGCAGGACCAGTAGAAGAAGAGGCTGAAGATTTTCTGCCCGATTGGATCAGTATACTTATGCGCAACTTCGAATTGGTACATGGAGTACAAGATTGGTTATGCGGTTACGCTTCGGAGCTAGCAATTCCGCTGATTGAAGGTACAGTATTGGAAGGTATAGAAGCAGATTTAACTACAAGTTATATTAGCTCTTTAGGTGAAATTCCTACGGATCATAAAGCCATATTTTATGGAGTTGAGGATGGAGCCAATGGTGGATCACTAACTCCTCGATTTCTTGGATCATTTGGAGAAGGAACTCCAAATAATTATCCTTTATATGGTGCAGATGTTTCTGATGAATTAGGAATTGAGATTTACAACAATATCTTTAACTGGTATGAGTCAAAGTTAGAATATTGGACAGAAATATCAAGTATTGGTGGTATTGATGGACTCGTTGTTAATTTCATCACAGGAGCTCCTGGTATTCGAGACGCCTATCAAAAAGGCGTGGATTTTCTTCCAACAATTAATGACCGATGGTTACAAATTATTGAAGCAAATACAGTATATGAAGTTGTACCAACTGGTAACTGTTCTTGCATTTTTGAATCATTCGAAAATGGCGAAGAAGTTTTTGACTACTGCTTTGGACCATGTTCAACTTTGGAATGCGAGAATTGTGAACCAATGCCAGAGTATACGACCCTTTCTTATGCTAAACCAAACGATGGTTTCATCCTAGCGGAATCCGTATTGAGTGCTCCAGGGATAAATTATCCTCCGATCGAAATGCCCGGCTCTAATCATATGCAAATGAAAAACGACAGCAATATGGCTGATGCCGTAAATGCTATTTTCGTTCAGGGATTAGGCGGTGATTATTTTAAAACAGAAACGAGATAATCTGTCTAATTATGTATCTAAGTAAACTTGTAATGATTTTTTTGGGGCTAGGATTTTTCTCGTGTGCAAAAAACACGCCTATAGATCCACCAATTGTAAATCAAAGTGTGTTTCAGCATGAATGGTCGGCCAGAATTGATGCTAAGCAAGAAGTTGTTGGCAATGAGCTTAACCAACTTTATCAAAACACCTTTTTACACTTTGGAGACTTGAAACAACCCGCAACAATTTTTGGACAAAATGTATCGACAGGAGAAAGAGATTGGACCTATGTGTATGATGGATGGGATAAATCCAATATTGATTATAACTATCTGCACCAAAATATGTTGATTTGCGTGACGGAATTTAGAGTATTTGGATTTGATCTTGATTCTCAAAAAGTGGTGTGGGAGTATGACCTCTTTCAGAGCTCTCAAAGAAGAGATTCGGGTACTTTGACCAAAGGTAAATTTTATCTTGTAGTCGGTGCAAAATCAAAGGAATCGGATGGTTTTGAAGAGAGCATTTTAGAGTTCGACCCATTCACCGGAGAACAAACAGAAATGGTAAAATATTCGCCGGGATCGTTGGGTACTCAAACGATTTCTCCACCAACATTTTGGGAAGACAATATCATGATATACAACGTCAGACCCAACTCGGAACAACCACCAGAGTTGATCCAACAGTATATCGTGGCATTTGATCATATCCAAAATGTTGAATTATGGAGAACTTTGGTGACAGATCATTTCGCTTCAAATAATCTTCACCCTCCCATAATTTACAATGACCTTGTGATTACTGGAGGCGATTATAGCATGTATGCCTTTGATCTGAAAAGTGGTAAACAAGTCTGGAAAACCCAAATACCCGGCTATGACAAGTTTGGTATTTGGAACAATACCAATCATTTGCTCGTAAATGATAGACTTTTCGTCAATGACACCGGTACAAATTCATTATGCTTAAATCCAAAAACGGGAGAAATCATATGGCATGAGGATTTTTATTCATCCAATTGTACTGAAAATATGCTTTATTATGAAAAGAAAGATTATTTAGTCTTCACCTCTTGGGGCAAAGGATCGGTGATCGTTTTAGATGCATCGACTGGGGAGCTGGTTCATCGTGAAAAGGCTTTTGACGGTTCCATTTATAATAATGACATCGTATACGATGACAAGCTCGATATGTTTTTTACAACTACATACAAGCATGCAGTAGCATTTAAGATCAATTGATACATCCAGTATTTTAATAACAAGTTTTTCTTAGATACATTTTTAAACAGGCAGTCGAAGGCAGTGAATCGCAAAGGTTTGCTGCCTTTTTTAAACAACCTATTTCAAATATATAATTGCTCTCCAAAAGATTATTGGGTACTTTAAAAAGTAATTTAGAGTACCTCTAGGGAAAATACTAAGATTTTATCGGGCCCTACAAAAGGAGCTAAGCCTTCTTCCCCGTAAGCTAAATGCGCGGGAGCGATCAAAATTGCTTTATCGCCATGGGATAAAAGCTTCATTCCTTCGTTCCAAGCTGGTATCATTTCGCCGACTCTAAACTCCAATGGTTCAGCTCTTTCATACGAAGAATCAAATGCTTCGCCATTTAGAAATTCGCCTCTGTAGTGCACTTTTATTTTTTCTCCCCATTGAAGCGGCGCTCCAGCACCCTTGTTGTTTATCACATAGAAAAGCCCAGAATCCGTCTTTTTCACCGCCAGTCCTTTGGCCATGACATAATCTACGATTTCATTTTGTTGGCGATGCGCCAAGGACTTTGGATTCGAAAAATAATACTGGCTCAACTCAAGGATCATTTCCTCATTTACATCCGCAACTTGAGTTTTTATGGAAGCTGTCTTTTTTACCCCTTTTGAGTTAGAGTCACAAGAAATAAGTAATACAAGACTTAGCGCAAGGAAGTAAACTGGTTTCATAGATGCTCTAAATTAAAAAGTCCGTGCACGAAATATTCGAGCACGGACTAGGGATATATTGCATTAAAACTTTTGGGCTACATTTTAGCCACTTGTGACATCAGGCTACTTTTTAAGTTTGCTGCCTTGTTTTTGTGCCACGTATTTCTTTTTGCCAACTTGTCGATCATACTTACGACTTTAGGCAAAAACGCCTTTGCTTCCTTAGGATCTTCCATTTCTCTAAGTTTTGCAATTGCAGTTCTAGCTGACTTCTTATAGTACCTGTTATGCGTACGCTTAACAGCATCTTGTCTAATTCTTTTCTGAGCGGATTTATGATGTGCCATAGCCTAAGTTTCAATTGGAGTGCAAAAGTACTACGAAAATATATAAGTCTCCAAAAAAGTTGAAGATTAATATTTTACAATTTTAACTAAAAATTCAGCTGTTTTGGCTTCAAACTTGCCTATTTATTGCTTAAAAAGTAGATTTTTGTTGCACGGTTTAAAGTATCTCATATTTCAAGCAGAACTTCAATGAAAGATTATAGTTACGTTTTTAATGCCCATCCTAGTTTTATTGACAACATGTACTCCAAATTTGTTGAAAACCCGAGTTCGGTAGAAGATGGGTGGAGAAGCTTTTTTGAGGGATACGAATTCAACAATAAAAACGGGAGTGATTCGAAAGGACTTCTTTCGGACAAAGAATTTGCAGTAAATGCTATAATCCATGGCTTTCGCCAAAGGGGGCACTTGCTTTCTACGACCAATCCTATCCGAGACCGAAGAGATAGAAAACCACACTTAAATCTAGCAGACTACAATCTCAGCGAAGCAGACTTGGATTCGACCTTCTCCGCAGGGGAAGAAATAGGCATGCATAATGCCACACTAAGAGAAATCATTGCTCGACTACATCAAATCTATTGCGGCAACATAGGGTTTGAATACACCCACATAGAAAACCGCGAAAAGAGAATGTGGCTTAGAGATAAAATCGAGAACAGACCTTTGGCAGGAGGTTATGGCTTAAATCTAGATCAAAAGAAAAGGATTTTGGAGAAGCTAAATGGAGCTGTAATGTTCGAAAAGTTTCTTCATACCAAATATATCGGGCAAAAAAGATTCTCTTTGGAAGGAGGAGAATCAATTATTGCTGCTTTGGATGCTGTAATAACAGCAGGTGCCAACGATAAGGTTGAAGAATTTATCTTGGGTATGGCCCACCGAGGTAGACTAAATATATTGGCTAACATCATGGGTAAAACCTATGAGCATATTTTCAATGAATTTGAAGGTACAGCGGTTCCAGATTTAAGTTTTGGAGATGGAGATGTCAAATATCACTTAGGCTACTCAAGTCAGGTCACCACACCAGAAGGGAAAGAAGTACATCTAAAATTGGCGCCAAATCCGTCGCACCTAGAATCAGTAAATACTGTGGTAGAGGGTTTTTCTAGAGCAAAAGCCGACCTATTATACGACAGTGATTTTGATAGAATATTCCCAATATTAATTCATGGTGATGCAGCTTTGGCTGGTCAAGGGGTCGTGTACGAAACGGTGCAAATGAGCCAATTAGAAGGCTATTCTACCGGAGGTACCATGCACATAGCGATCAACAATCAGATCGGATTTACCACGGATTTTGAAGATGCTAGATCTTCGACCTACTGTACTTCAATTGCGAGCATTATTCAAGCTCCGGTATTTCATGTCAATGGGGACGATCCTGAAGCTTTAGTTTGGGCAGCCCAATTGGCAGCAGAGTACAGACAAAAATTCAACAACGATGTCTTTTTGGACATGGTTTGTTATAGAAGGCATGGTCATAATGAAGGAGATGATCCAAAATTTACTCAGCCAGAGATGTACAAATTCATTGATGAGCACAAAGACCCAAGAGAGATTTATGTAAATCAATTAACTACTAGAGGAGATCTTGAAAAAGATATGGCTGTAGAAATGGAAAAGTCTTTTTGGAGTGACCTACAGGCAAGACTTGATCAAATTAAGCAAAAGCCCCTGCCATACACGTACCAAAAGCCAGAGGAAGAATGGAGAAAATTAAGAAGAGCCACAGAAGCAGATTTTGAAAAATCTCCGAAAACAGGGATCGCTAAAAAATCTATTGATCAGATTTTAAAGCATTTGATGACCCTACCCAAAGATTTTAACCCTCTTTCTAAGATCAATAGATTACAGAAAGGAAAGCAAAAGCTTTTAGACAATGGCGTTTTAGATTGGGCACTGGCAGAGCTTTTGGCATATGGTTCCATCCTTAAAGAAGGAAATTGTGTCCGAATAAGTGGTCAAGATGTTAAAAGAGGAACCTTCTCACATCGCCATGCCGTCTTTAATGACGCCAAAACATTTGAAGAATTAAATCGATTTGAAAATCTCTCCAAGGACCAAGGGAAATTTATGATCTATAACTCTTTGCTCTCAGAATTCGGAGTAATGGGTTTTGAATACGGTTATTCCCTAGCATCTCCTAATCATTTGGTGATTTGGGAAGCCCAGTTTGGAGATTTTTATAACGGCGCTCAAACCATTGTTGACCAATATATATCTGCTGCAGAAAGCAAATGGAGAAGAATGAGCGGTCTTATACTTTCTTTGCCTCATGGTTATGCAGGCCAGGGCCCCGAGCATTCTAGTGCAAGATTAGAACGATTTTTACAGTCATGTGCAGAATTAAATATGATTGTTACCAACATAACTACACCGGCCAATCTATTTCATGCGTTTAGAAGACAATTAAAAAATGAGTTTAGAAAACCATTAGTTACTATGTCTCCTAAGTCTTTACTGCGCCATCCAATGTGTGTTTCACCTATGGATGAATTCAGCACTGGCAATCATTTTAGAGAGGTCATCGATGACGAGAAAGCAACGGCTAAAGGGACAAAAAAACTTATCCTCTGTACCGGAAAGGTATATTACGATCTCTTGAAGCGAAAGGAGGAGACCAAAAGGAAAGATGTTGCCATTGTGCGTATCGAACAACTATACCCTTTCCCGCAAAAGCAAATTGATACCATATTCAAAAAATATAAGTCAGCGGAAAAACTATGGGTTCAAGAAGAACCTTTAAACATGGGTGCTTGGAACTATTTGTTGCGTTACTGGAGAAAAGAGAATATAGAAGTAGTTTCAAGAAAAAGAAGTGCTTCGCCTTCCACTGGATTTAAAAAAGTCCATGACAAGCAACAAACTGAACTCATCGACCAGGCGTTTAGTTAGTCGTACTGTGCTCCGTTGATAAACAATATGCTCAGACCAAACATGTTGAATTTATCCTGATAAATTCTGGTATTGGAAGTGTTTAATTCGTTTTGCAACGCAGTGATGTTTGTAGAAGACCACGCGATGTCGACAAAAGGTCTGATGGCCAATGAGGTTAATCCACTTCCTTTAATTCTGAATAGCAAATAAAATTTAGACACAAGATTACCTTCTGAAACAATCGAAAGAAAATCTTGTCCTGCACCCAAACTGGACTTTACTCTGGATCTTCTTAACCCCATAGTCCCACCAAGGCGAAAGTCTTCTGCGCCCAACTCTGCTCCTGCCGAAAAAGTCACAAAATTATATTGGAGTCTTCTCTCTAATAAATCCTGAGCAGCATCGGTCTCGGTTGCGGATGATTCTTTCCGATTATAAGCAAAAGAGAGCGTCAAAGCACCAACATCATTGCCATACATATATCCCAGCTCAAAACCAGAATTAAGTCTCAAGGGGCTTATTTCCTCCGTTACTTCAGATCTGAGATTATACGCATCCAAAATCTTATTGTTATTGCCTGAAGGCACATATGCCGCATTAAATCCTACATAAAGACTGGATTGTCCTTGCACCAATGAAACCAGCAACATAAAAGAAATAAGGATGTAAAATTTTCTTTTCATTCCTATAAATATATAATGCTTTGACGTCTTCATTTAATAAAACAACAGATTACACTTCCCGCTCCACAATGTATATACCTGCAAAATCCTAAGTATTTAATGCTCAAAGAAGACGAGGAAAACTTGTATTGCCTTGCCCTTACTCAGATTCCTAAAATTGGACCAGTAACCGCGCGCAATATAATTGCCTATGCAGGTGGCGCCAAAAAAGTCTTTGATCTCAAAGCAAAACAGCTTCAAAAAATTCCAAGAATAGGTAGAATCTTGAGCAAGAACATCTCCGATTCTAAAAGTCTGAAATGGGCCGAAAACCAACTCAAGTCTGCCGCAAAGAGAAATATAAAAGTGCTTAGCTTTCTGGGTAATGATTATCCTACGAAGCTTAAAAACATTCACGATGCACCAATAATCCTTTTTGCCAAAGGAAATCTTAATCCGCTGGTACAAAAAAAAACTATTGGAATTGTTGGGACGCGTAGGCCAAGCCATTACGGCATATCACAAACAAAAGAACTTATCGCACAATCTGCGCAAGATAACTTTGCCATAGTAAGTGGTTTGGCTTTTGGCATAGATAGCCTGGCTCACAGAGCAGCCTGCGAAATCAATCTTCCCAATTATGCCGTCCTGGGGCACGGAATAGATCAAATCTATCCAAAAGAACATCTTCAATTATCTAAGAAAATAGCTTCTTGCGGAGCACTAATAAGCGAATTTCCGATTGGCCAAAAACCAGCAAAGGAGCATTTCCCTATGCGCAACAGAATAATCGCAGGATTGAGTGATGCGGTTGTCGTTGTGGAATCAGGAATCAAAGGCGGATCTCTTATAACTGCCAAGTTCGCAAACCAATATCATCGTGATGTTTTTGCTGTGCCAGGACCAATCAATGCGTCGCAATCCAAAGGCTGTAATAACTTAATCAGATCCAATCTTGCGCATATCTATACCAATATAAATGATATATGCTATCACTTGGGTATTGAAAAAGATAAGAGCATTCAGCAGAAAATATCGTTTGATTTCTCCAATTCTCAACAAAAAATAATTTCACTTTTAGAAAAAAATAATTTCTTAGCCATCGACGATTTACAGACAAAACTTAACGAAGGTCATACGAATGTTTTTTCAGATCTTTTGTCCCTAGAATTAAAGGGAATCATACGCCAACTACCAGGTAAAAAGTTTACATTGAGTTAGTTATTTACTAATATGTCTAGAGTACCCTTATTTCTGATTGTGTTCTTATTTTTTTCCTGTGATCAAGGACAAACTAAAAAAGTAACAAACACAACATTAAGTACAACAAATAACACTCCTAAGAAAGTCAAAAACATTATTCTACTCATTGGAGATGGAATGGGTTTGACACAAATTTCCGCTGGCATGTACAGTCAAGGAAATAAAACTTCATTGGAAGAATTCCCAGTGATAGGTCTTCATAAATCTCATGCCTCCAACAAACTTGTTACTGACTCTGCTGCTGGAGCCACAGCCTTTTCGTGTGGAGTAAAAACTTATAATGGGGCAATTGGGGTTGACAAGGACACAATGGCGGTAGAAACCATCTTAGAAAAGGCAAGAAAGCAAGGTATGAAAACCGGCTTGGTGGCCAGCTCGACTATTGTTCATGCTACGCCAGCTTCGTTTTATTCTCACAATAAATCACGTAAAAATTATGATGAAATCGCCGATGATCTAGCTCAAAGCTCGGTTGATTTTTTTGTGGGAGGAGGCAAAATGTTTTTTACCGAAAGAGCAGAAACACGAAAAGATCTTTACCAATCTATGCGATCCAATGGCTACATGATTTCTGATTTTTTCGAAAGCGAATTAAAGGACATTACTCCAGACCTTTCTAAAAAATTTGGTTTCTTAACGGCAAACAAGGATCCATTGCCTGTCGCCCAAGGAAGAGATTACCTTCCTCTGGCTTCTGAAATGGCTATAGAATATTTAGATGCAGTGGAAGACAAAGGCTTTTTTCTCATGATTGAAGGTTCACAAATCGACTGGGGTGGACACGCCAATAATGGGGAATATGTGGTGAGCGAATTTGTAGAATTTGATCAAATCATCGGAAATGTGTTGGATTTTGCCGAAAAAGACGGCCAAACTTTGGTCATTGTAACTGCAGATCATGAAACCGGAGGGTTGGCTATCCAACCCGAATCCACCATGGATAGTCTACAATATGCTTTCACCTCTACCTATCATACAGGCACGATGATTCCGGTTTTTGCCTATGGCCCGGATGCAGAAATTTTTGCAGGTATTTATGAAAACACAGAAATCTTCTACAAGATGCTCCAAGCATTTGACTTCAAATAAAAGAGAAAATTATTCTGTCTTCTGCTAAATCTGCCTAATTTACTATCAGTCAAGATGAATTTCGACCAAATAATCTGTTAAATCTATGCAGATAATATTTTTATATATAATTAATTTCTATATTGCTTATTGACAATATCGTCAAACCAAAAAACTTTTAATCAATGGATATTTTAGGAACTGCAATTGGATTAATTAGTGGTGCTGTAGGTGGTAATGTAGCTGGGAAGCTTATGCCTAAAAGCTCACTGGGCACACTTTGGAATTCTGTTGCTGGCATCGCTGGTGGTGGAATTGGATCAACAATTTTGAGCATGGTTGGTATTGGTGCAGCAGACCCAACAGCAGGAGGATCTATGGATCCCATGACGCTTTTAGGAATGGGAGGTTCAGGATTAGTTGGTGGAGGAGTCGTAATGGCAGTAATCGGTTTTATCCGAAAGGCAATGGGGTAATGATTTACCACATTATAAAATAAAAAAGGGGAGCCGATTGGTTCCCCTTTTTTATTTACAGGTGCCTTTCTGCATGATAACTTGATCGTACCAATGGACCACTTTCGACAAAACTAAATCCTTTGGACATTCCCATTTCTTTATACTTGGCAAAAACATCTGGATGAACAAATTCCTCTACCGCCAAATGCATTTTTGTTGGTTGCAAATATTGCCCGATAGTTACCACATCACAGCCAGCTTCCGCCAAATCATCTAAGATTTTTTCAACCTGATCCTCCGTTTCACCAAGACCAACCATAAAGCCCGTCTTCGTCCTTTTGCCGAAGGCTTTAATTCGCCTAATTTGCTCAAGGCTTCGTGCATATTTTGCTTGGGGACGAACTTTTCTGTAAAGTTCTTCTACGGTTTCCATATTATGAGAAACAACTTCTTGACCACCGCTGATCATTCGCTCTAGCGCCTCCCAATTTGCTCTGGTATCTGGGATTAATGTCTCAATGGTTGTATCTGGTGATTCTTTTTTTACTTCGACTACTGTTTGATACCAAATCTCCGCACCTCTGTCTTTTAATTCATCTCTGTTTACAGAAGTTATGACGGCATGCTTGACTTCCATCAATCGAATAGCCTCTGCTACCCTTCTTGGTTCATCTTCATCATACTCCGGTGGCCGTCCCGTCTTTACTGCACAAAAAGAACAACCTCTTGTGCATACATTTCCTAAAATCATAAATGTAGCCGTCCCTGCCCCCCAGCATTCGCCCATGTTCGGACAATTACCGCTTTGACAAATTGTATTGAGATTGTACTGATCTACCAAAGAGCGGACGCGTTTATAGTTTTCACCTATGGGCAATTTTACACGCAACCAAGAAGGCTTGCGTGTACGCGTTTCAACATTGCTATTTTCTTTTTGTACTACTGGTAATTCTAACATATATCAAGGATTGGAACGAAATCCAAAATGAATATTCATGTAAACATTAATAAAAAATGGTTTGTTGCTCACAGCATCTGTTTCAACCATTACAGGCACCCTCTTAACAAACAAATCACCCAAAATTCCCATTTCTACAGCACGCACTTTTTTATCAAAAGCACCACTGGACAAATGTAAAGCGATTTTGCCCTGTACTCCTGGAATAAAATCCCAATCTCCAAATGCTGTGAAAAATCCACTCGAGCCGTAAATATCTCCGGTTCGATCCAAAAATTTATCCGCGTTTTCTTCTGTGTATTTTTCGGATCTTAACTCAAAAGTATTTCCTTCCGTGCTTTCTATGAGGTATACCAAATCCAGGTAATAAGGCTTTAAAAGAGCTAAAGAAGGACCTACTTCCCAAGTGTATCCAACCGCAACACCTCTGCGCTTTGTCTTCTCCGATAAATACTTTTTATACCCAAGACCTCCCCTCAACGCCACCACGTGATTTTGCTTGCCAAAAATAAAATCGGAAGAAGACCCTAAACCAATAAAATTGAAATTTTTATTTTGTCTCCTTTCTCTGGCATCTTTCAAAAACCCCAGCTCCAACTGATAATATCGAGTGGTATAATAATTTTGAATTTTACCCCAATTAAAAGCTACGGCATATCCGTTGGTATGAACCCTAACATCTATAGCCTTTTCGTACTTGTATAAGATCCCTTTGGAGTTGGTAGCTAATTGTTTTGGTTGAAAAACTTTTTGGCCTATTGTCGTGCCAGAAGCAGACAAAAAGATAAGTCCCAACAGGACGGCAACAGCATTTTTCCAAAACAAATTCATTGTACCATCAAATCTACCAAAAACTAGAATAGCGCGCATGACTAAAATGTTCAATTGAACCTTTACATTTGAATTATGTCCTTGTCCATAACCACTATTCTACTTGTAATCTTTGGTTACTTTGCCCTTTTGATTTTGATCTCAGTATTGACTTCAAAAGGGGCTGACAACCAAGATTTCTTTACTGCCAAAAGACAATCTCCTTGGTACTTGGTTGCCTTTGGTATGATCGGCGCTACATTGTCTGGTGTTACCTTTATATCCGTACCAGGATGGGTAGGTGGAAGCCAATTTTCTTATTTGCAAATGGTTTTGGGATTTTTAGTCGGTTACTTTGTGATCGCTACGGTTTTAATGCCCATGTATTATCGCCTAAATCTCACCAGTATTTACACTTATTTGGACCAAAGATTTGGACTCTTTTCATATAAAACAGGGGCAGCCTTCTTTTTACTATCAAGAACCATTGGGGCAAGTTTTAGACTTTTTTTGGTAGGTATTGTATTGCAAAATTTTGTAATGGATCCTTTGGGCATCCCGTTTTGGGTAACAGTACTCATCACGATTTTTCTTATTTGGATCTATACCTTCCGAGGCGGAATCAAAACCATTGTCTATACGGATACGATACAAACCCTTTGCATCTTGACCTCCGTGGTATTGACAATTTTTGCCATTTCAAAAAACCTGGATCTTTCTTTAGCTGGATTGGTTACAGAAGTTCGTGGCAGCGAATTTTCGCAAGCATTTTTCTTCGAAGGAGGATGGGCGGACAAGCAAAACTTCTTTAAACAATTTATATCTGGGGCTTTTATGGCCATTGTAATGACCGGACTTGATCAAGACATGATGCAAAAAAACCTAAGCTGTAAAAACATTGATGAAGCACAAAAAAACATGTTTTGGTTTAGCATCATTTTGTTTTTCGCCAAACTTTTGTTTCTCGTCTTAGGTGCATTGCTGTTTATATACTGTGCAAAAAACAATATTGCTGTTCCAGAAAAGACAGACCTTCTCTACCCTACCATCGCCCTAGAACATTTGTCGCCAATAGTGGGTATTGTATTCTTACTTGGACTTATTGGCGCTGCCTATTCTAGTGCCGATTCTGCATTGACTTCGCTAACGACTTCCTTTTGCGTTGACTTTTTAGATTTTAAAACTGATCAACAAAATGACCGGCCTCAAACGCGCCGATTGGTACACATTGGTTTTTCATTTCTACTTTTTTTAGTAATTCTTCTATTCTGGAAAATTAACGATGAAGAGGTGATTAGCGCCATTTTTAAAGTAGCAAGCTATACCTATGGGCCCCTTTTAGGATTGTATGCCTTTGGATTCTATACCAAAAATAAAATCAAGGACCACTTGACTCCTTATGTCTGTCTCGCAGCTCCAATACTTTGTTTTTTTATCAACAAATATTCTAAATCTCTCCTCTTTGGTTATGAGTTTGGATTTGAGTTGTTATTGGTAAACGGATTTTTAACCTTTCTAGGCCTATGGGCAATTACTAAACATGAATGATTTTGTAAAAACTACCGAACAAAGTTCTAACCATGAAGCGCTAGAACAGATGTCAACTTTAGAGCTTCTTCAAAGTATAAATGAAGAGGACCAAAAAGTCGCAGTGGCGGTACAAAAGTCAATTAATCAAATATCACCTCTCGTCGATATCATTGCACATAAATTGAAAGAAGGAGGCCGCTTATTCTATCTGGGTGCAGGCACCAGCGGAAGACTAGGTATCGTGGATGCTTCAGAATGCCCACCCACTTTTGGTGTATCTCATGATTTGGTGATTGGCCTCATCGCTGGCGGAGATCAAGCCATTAGAAAAGCCGTCGAATTTGCCGAAGACGATACCGCTCAAGCATGGCAAGATTTAAAAGAGTACAGCATTGACACCAGAGACGTGGTGATCGGCATTGCTGCCTCGGGGACAACACCTTATGTCATTGGGGGCTTAAAGGAATGCCAACGAAATAATATTGTCACCGGATGCATTACTTGCAACGAAGACAGTCCGATTACCATATTCTCTGATTACCCTATCGTCGCATTGGTTGGGCCAGAATTTGTTACCGGCAGTACCCGAATGAAAAGCGGCACGGCGCAAAAACTTGTGTTAAATATGATCTCTACTTCTGTGATGATAAAACTTGGTAGAGTGAAAGGAAACCGAATGGTAGACATGCAACTGAGCAACAACAAATTGGTCGATAGAGGTACGAAAATGGTTATGGCCAAAACCAAGCTCACTTATGAGGAATCACAAAAACTCCTTCTACAATATGGATCAGTGCGTTCTGCTGTCGAAAGTCATCAAAAGATCCAATAATCCCTGAACAACTAAAACCTTGTATCCCGAATCCCGAATCCCGAATCCCGAATCCCGAACCCCGAACTCCTAACACCGAATCCCGAACCTCGAATCCCGAACCCCGATTTCACACCTCAAACTTCTTAACTCATATCTTGCGTCCAACCGCCTTGTTCCAGCTGTTGTCTCCGTAGCAATTCTTCCGCACGTTGTTTTTTGGTTTTTTCAAATGCATCTCTAGGCAGAAAATAATACTTCCGTTCTTCCATGATGTCCTGCTCTTTTACAAGGGCTATTTCTTCAGGTTCTAAAACATCTTTAAATATAAAAGCAACCAACATCCCAACAAGTCCTCCCAACAGATGGCTTTCCCAGGAGATGCCTGGTTGATCTGGCAACACACCAGCAATATAACCACTATACATGACCACAATGATCAAAGACAAAACAATAGATCGCTGGTTTTTACGAAAAAGACCTATCCAAAATACAAAAGCCACCAAGCCGTAGACTACACCACTTGCTCCAATATGGTATACGTTTCTACCAAAAAGCCAAACCATGAAGCCTGCTAAAAAATAAATAAAGACAAAGCTTGGACCTGCTACTCTGGGGTAAAAAATGACCATTATGCTTGTAAGAAAAAGAAGCGGAATCGAATTGGAAAACAAATGTTGAATCCCACTATGCAACAGTGGAGCGGTAAGCACACCGACGAGGCCATCTATCTCTCTTGGATAAATTCCCCAAGCGTTATAAATAAAATTGTTAGTATAATTAAACCAATGCGCCAACCAAAGCAAAACGATAAGCAGCACAGGATACTTTATCATTTTGAGCAACTGTATAAACTCTTTTTCGAGCGTTGCCATAAGCCTCTAGTTAAATCTTCGTCTTACAACTTTTATAAAGCCCGAGGCTTTTTTTAATTTCTGTTCGTCGGACCAAGCATATTTGGTGGCCACTGACCCCATCAGCACTTTCTTTGCTTCTTCAAAAGAATCCAATCCATCCAGAGCACTCATGGTATTTTCAAATTCTTCCTTATTTCCGCCAAACAATTCGTTGATTGTAAAGATTCGCTCATTAATGCCCATGGCTTTTGTCAAGTCCTTGATTGGAGTTGAGGCCAGTTTATCTGATAAGTCATTGCCTGTTTTATCATCAAATAAAGAAAGCAATACTCCATCAAATTCGTTTTCTTCTTGTGCAACTACAGGCTCTTCCTCCTCTACTGCTATGGGTTCTTCCTCTTCTTCGATAACCACCACTTGTTCTGGTACTACTTCTTCAATAACAGGTGCAGCGATAGGCTCTTGTGCCTTTTCTTCCGTTTGTACATCCAGATCATCAGGTATTTCTCCATTCACTTCTTCAAAAAGTTTTCGGAGATAACTCAACATATGTTCTTTTTCGATGCTCGAAAATTCACCATCTTCTTCGATGCTTTTGTTTAACGAGCCAATTTTCTTTAAAAGCTTAGATATTCGTTTGTGATCCATAGTATAAATACGTAGAAATTCTTGTAAGGTTCAAAAATAAACATACCTGTTCAAATCGTATATTCGGGCATGCGTTAAAGACATTGCGCTCATCTAACGAAACCAAGACAAAAAATAATGTTTTTAGAACCAAATTTTCGAGGACAACGAAGCGGATGGATAGAAGTAATATGTGGTTCTATGTTTTCGGGTAAAACGGAAGAATTAATTCGAAGACTCAAAAGAGCGAGAATTGCCAATCAGAAAGTCGAAATTTTTAAACCCAAAAAGGATTCTAGATACGACGAGACTAATGTGGTCTCTCATGATGAAAACACCATTTTGTCCATACCTGTTGAAAAGAGTACAGAGATCATTGCTTTAAGTACAGGTAATAATGTAATAGGCATCGATGAGGCGCAATTTTTTGATGAAGACCTTGTGCGTGTTGTTCAAAAACTTGCAGTTCGAGGCATGCGTGTAATTGTAGCAGGTTTGGATATGGATTTTAAAGGGGTGCCTTTTGGCCCAATGCCAGATTTGCTCGCGGTAGCAGAATATATTACCAAAGTACACGCTATTTGTCCTCATTGTGGAAGTCTAGCCACCCATTCTTATCGACTATCTGAAGAAAGCGAACAAGTCGTTTTGGGTGAAAAAGACAAATACGAACCCCGTTGCCGAGTGTGTTACGAAATGGGCAATATTTTGGATCTCAAATAATCCCGTCCAATATTAATATTTGGGAATTTTAATTTCCGTGAAACTTCGTTTTAAATATCGTTTGAGCTCCTTAAGATCAATGCTTCTTTCTCCATAAAGCGTATAAAGTGATCCCTTATTATTATCAGCACTCACAAACATCACCAAACAGGCTTTGCTATCATCCTTTCCTTGGTTGATATAAATTTTGCCATTTTGAAGTGGATCAATGACGGTATTTACTTTTCGCATATCGATTTCAACATGTTTTTGCAATTCGTTACGAATAATCTCAAAAGGATCAACGGCACCAACATTATCAAAACTTCGTAAGCTTAAGTATAAACTGTCAGGAGATTCCGTGGGAAATTTTCCATCTGTAGTGAGCACCACCGTTTCCAAATCTATAAAGCTTGCAAATTTGAATCGTTCCTCTTCTTGTTGAACTTCCCCAATGTGACTAGACAACAAGGCATTTCTAACATAGGTCTCATATTGATCCTCTAATTCTTTAAAGTAAAAGCCCTTGATTTTATAAAGTGTCTCGCCAATTTTCACTGCCAACAAATGACGGATTGTCTTTTTTCTAAAGTCTTGAACAACGACATAATATCCCTCATGTTCTTCTTCAAACACAACTGGCCTCAACTCAAGCAAACGACATTTTTGCGCCTTTAAATTCTTTTCCTCATAAACCTTGAGTAGCCGATCCAAAGACTCTTGACTCGTTTTTACTGAAAGCGAAGAATGATATTGCGGGGCTTGATACCCGTCATAGGATTCTGCTTTTCTATACTTTGAGGGTATTTTCATCCATACGCCTTGACCCAAATGTTTCGCATCTTCCACCTTCTTGCCCTCAACAGAAATTTCACTGCTGTCCACCATATTGCAAGACGAACAACACAAAAAAAATGCGAACAAAAGGAGGAGTTGGGTTTTCATAAAATGAAGTTTACCTTAAACTACAGGATTTAATAATATTATCGCAAAAATCAGTCAAATAAGAGTTTTAGAACTGCCCAATTTTACCATTAAACCCTTTTTAAACTCTACATTTGCAGCCTATTTAGAACCTAATGGCAGCAAAGAAAATAAAGGCAGCACTTATCTCTGTTTTCAATAAACAAGGGATTGACAACATCGTCAAACTGTTACACGAAAACGAAGTCAAAATATATTCAACCGGTGGCACTCAAGCACACATAGAAGCTTTAGGAATACCTGTACATCGAGTAGAGGATCTGACAAGTTATCCTTCTATTTTGGACGGACGAGTTAAAACCCTACATCCTAAAATCTTTGGAGGAATACTTGCAAGAAGAGAAGAAGATCATTTAAACCAACTAAACAATTATGACATACCAGAAATTGATCTAGTCATGGTGGATCTCTATCCTTTTGAAGAAACTGTGCGCAACACTTCGGATGAAAATAAAATCATCGAAAAAATAGACATCGGAGGAATTGCACTTATTCGTGCTGCTGCAAAAAACTATAACGACGTAGTTATTGTGCCTTCTCAAAATGAATACGCTTATGTAGAGGGCATATTGAGAGAGCAAAATGTAAGCACTACCTTGGATCAAAGAAAACATTTGGCTTTGAAAGCGTTTTCAACCTCTTCACATTATGACACTGCGATATATTCTTATTTCAATATAGAAGGAAAAGACAGTGCCTTTAAAGTGAGCATGCCCCAGTCAAAGGCTCTTCGCTATGGGGAAAATCCACATCAGCAGGCCAATTTTCATGGTGATCTAGAAGATCTCTTTGATAAAATTTCTGGTAAAGAGCTCTCATTCAACAACTTGGTTGATATAGATGCCGCAGTAAATATTATGTCTGAATTTCAAAATGAAGGACCAAGTTTTGCTGTTTTAAAACACACCAACGTGTGCGGCCTCGCCACACGCAACACGGTTTTGGATGCTTGGAAAGATGCCTTGGCTGGAGATCCTGTTTCTGCTTTTGGAGGTATCCTTATTTCTAATGCAGAAATCGACCTTTCCACCGCTCAAGAAATAGATAAATTATTTTACGAAGTTTTGATTGCTCCTTCTTTTTCTGATGAGGCCCAGGCCTTGTTGACTCAAAAAAGCAAGCGTGTCCTTCTTCAAATAAAGAAGTTTTTTACGCACAAAAAATCCTACAAAAGCATACTTAATGGCTTGGTGATACAGGATACAGATTTATCCATTCAACGAGAAAATGACCTAAAAAAAGTTACAGAAAAAGAAGCAGACGCCGCTCAAATTTCGGATCTACTATACGCCAATCGTATTGTTAAACATCTTAAGAGCAACACTATCGTTTTAGTCAAAAACAACCAACTCCTGGGAATGGGTTGTGGACAGACTTCTAGAGTAGACGCGTGCAATCAAGCAATAGAAAAAGCCAAAAAATTTGGATTTGATGTGCGAGGATCTGTGATGGCATCTGATGCCTTTTTCCCTTTTCCTGATTGTGTGGAAATTGCACATGGTGCTGGTGTTGAAGCGGTGGTTCAACCAGGTGGTTCGATCAAAGACAAGTTATCCATAGAATATTGCAATCAGCATAATATCCCTATGTACTTTACTGGAGTAAGACACTTTAAGCACTAATTTGAATCTCTGCATTGACATAGGAAACAGTTCTTCTAAACTCGCTGTCTTTGATGGCAATCAAATGACATTTTATAAGCGATATCAAAGGCTTTCTTGGAAAAGTGTGGAAAGCATTATGAAACAATACGCTGTTTCGCACACCATAATAAGCAGTACGAGACATCTTAGGAAAGAACTTATTAAAAAAATAAAAAGTAAATCCAGGGTTGTGTTACTAGATCATACTCTAAATTTTCCTTTCAAAATAAATTATCACACTCCGGAAACCTTAGGTCGAGATCGAATTGCGGGAATTGCGGGAGCGTGGAAATTATTTAAAAAAGAAAATACACTTGTCGGAGATTTGGGCACTTGTAATACATATGACTTTATTACAAAAACTGGAAAGTACATCGGAGGCAATATCGCACCCGGCTTAAATATGCGTCTGGTCGCCATGGATAAGTTTACCGACAAACTGCCGTACGTAGAACCAATATCAAACGATCATCTGATGGGCCTTTCAACCACTGAGGCTTTACAAAATGGTGCTGTAAAAGGCATAATTCTTGAAATTGAAGGATATATCAAGCATCTGAAAAGCGAATTTGGCCCGATTAACGTTATTTTAACTGGAGGCGACTCCGCTTTCTTTGCAAAACATTTCAAAAAAAAGATATTTGCAGAACCAAATTTAGTCCTCATAGGGTTAAACCAAATTTTAAAAAATAATTCTTAGAATCACTGGGCTTATCAACAATTACATGAAACAATATTTCTTCCTTTTATTTTGCTTGATGTCTTGCTTTAATGCAGTGGCCCAGGGTGGTGAAAATTCACCTTTCTCTAGATTTGGCATCGGTGATATTGTAGACGAAAGTTTTTATCATTTACGAAGCATGGGAAGTTTGGGTTCTTCTTTTGCTGATGATTTTAACATCAATATCGTCAACCCTGCCTCATACGCTAAATTGAAATCAACCTCTTTTGATATCGGATTATACGCGAAGTATGCTCGATTAAGGGACAATGCTGACCAAAGCAGTTCGCAATGGTCTGGGAACCTCGAATACATCTCTTTAGCATTTCCACTATCTAATCCGCTAAATGCCATTTTAGAAAGAGAACAAAAAGATTTCCAACTAGGTATGGCCTTTACGCTAATGCCCAATTCGACGGTATCTTATGATTTAAGTTCAACAGAAGAAATAGAAGGACTCCAAACAATTACGAGAAATTTTGAAGGAAGCGGCGGAACATATAAATTCTATTGGGGAAATGCCTTGTCATATAAAGATTTCTCCATTGGAGCAAACTTAGGTTACGCTTTTGGCAATATTGAATACGAAAGAAATGTAGTATTTAGCGATTTGCTTTTCCCTTACAATAGTGTTTTTACGAGAGATTACAGCATCAATGGCTTCATTTGGAAGCTTGGGGCTCAATACAGTTTAAAATTAAACGAACGTCAATGGAAGGAGAACAGAAACACCCCATTGAAAAAAATAGTTTTCGGCATTCATGGAAACAGTAAAACCTCGATGAATACCACTTCAAACCGTTTCGATCGTACTGTTCAGGTCCTAGGAACTACGACCGCAGATGTATTTATAGATACTATTGCGTTAGATGTTGCCTTGCCAGGTACAGGGACCCTTCCAGGAACTATTGGATTTGGAGCAAGCTATCACAAAGGAAATAAATTTAGCCTAGGCTTTGACTTTCAGCAAACCTCTTGGAGCAAATACGAAAACGAAGCAAATCCTGAGACCCTCAATGATACCTATAGAATATCTGTAGGTGGGCATGTAAGGCCAAATTCGAAGTCGTTTGGAAGTTATTTTAAACGCGCAATTTACAGATACGGCTTTTATTATCAAACGGACCCAAGAGAACTTGATAACAAAGCTTTAACTAATGCGGGAGTTACTCTGGGCATGGGACTTCCGTTCATATATCAACGAAAGATATCTCACGCCAACATCGGAGTTAATCTGGGTAGAAGAGGCCAAGGATCGGTTTTGACTGAAAACTTTGCACGAATCTTGATTTCTTTTACATTTAACGATGATGAATGGTTTATCAAGAGAAAATATGATTAAGACCAAAAGAAAATACCGGACTATGAGAAAGACATTTAAACTTTTAGCACTTCTTCCAATGACCCTCTTTTTATCCCAAGTTGGGATGGCGCAGTGCGCATCTTGGGAAAACTCTGAGCAAAAAGAAGAAGCTGAAAACGCACATGTAGTGTATAGAACATCCTTTAAGGCTAAGAAATTTGATCAGGCTTATGAGTCATGGAAAACGGCTTATACCATTGCTCCCGCTGCGGATGGCAAAAGAACAAGCCATTTTATGGACGGCATCGAAATCTATAAGCATTTTCTAAAATCTGAAACTGATGAAGCCAAAAAGAAAGAATACAAAGCAGAAATTGTAAAACTTTATGATGAAGCAGCAGCCTGTGTTAAAGAAGGTGGAGTATCCTTAAAGTGTGGAACTGGAGAAGAGTGCATCAACAATAAAGTGGGTCAAATCCTAGGAAGAAAAGGCTTTGACATGTATTACACCTTAAACAGCGTGTACAGCGAGAATTTAGCCGTACTGGACGAAGCTGTTAAATACGGGGGTACAAAATCAGAATATTCTGTTTTAATGCCTTATGCTGCCATCGCTGTGTATCAATATCAAAAAGAATTGATCGATGCCGAAAAAGCAAGACAGATACATGCACTGATTCAAGAAATTGGAGAAGCTGGACAAAGTGATCCAACCTATGGCTCATATTATTTGGATGCTTTGAAAAATGCAAACGCTTCATTCAAAGCAATCGAGAGAGACATCTTTGATTGTGCATATTTTAAAGCAAAATGGGAACCAGGCTACAGAGAAGATCCTAGTCCTCAATTAGCTAAAGATTTATACAACCAACTAAAGTTGCAAGGATGTGATGACAGCGATGCGTTGATGGCAGAACTTAAAAAATCTTACGAAGCATGGGCATCAGGAGTAAATGCACAAAGAAAAGCTGAGTTTGAAGCAAATAACCCTGCACTGTTGGCCAACAAAGCATACAAAGCTGGAAATTATCAGGAAGCAATTGATAAGTATAAAGAAGCATTAGGTGGCGAAAGCGATGCAACTAAAAAAGCGGGATACCATAACTCTATAGCTTCCATACTTTTTAGAAAAATGAAAAAATATGGCGAGGCAAGAAAAGAAGCAAGAAAAGCAATCAGTTTAAGACCTGGTTGGGGAAAACCAGTGATGATGATTGGAGATATGTACGCTACTTCAGCGAGTTCTTGTGGTGATTCTTGGAATCAAAGATTGGCGGTACTTGCAGCTATTGACAAGTACAGACAAGCCTCTAGTGATGCAGAATTTTCTGCAGAGGCCTCTAAAAAAATATCCAAATACAGCAGGTCTTTACCAGACAAGGCAGAAGGACATATGAGAAGTGTCAAAGCGGGATCAATGCAAACCGTCGGATGCTGGATCGGAGAAAAAGTAAAAGTCCGATTTAAATAAAACTGCTGTCCAAAGTATAAAAGCCATTTTGATCCGTCAAAATGGCTTTTTTTTTCATCCAACAGGTACTTATCCAATCCTTTACGTCTAATAAAATACAATACCCTAAATTTGAGTCTTTTGAAATCCGCATCTATGAAAAATTGCAGTCTATTCTTACTCATCGCAGCACTATATTTCGTTTCGTGCACTCCAAAAACCACGGAAGAGGTTGTGGAAGAACCTGTAGTTGAAATCGAAACGCCACAAGAACCAGAAAATCCTTGCGTTACATTTGCGCGGCTTACGCCATCAGAAAAGGATCAAGCAGAAACAGCGTACGTACTGTATAAAGATCAATACGATTTTAAAAACTATGATAAAGCGATGCCTTTATGGAGAAAAGCTTATGGTTTGGCTCCTGCTGCCAACGGTCGAGTTAAATACCAGTTTGATCATGGAGTTAAATTATACAACAACTTGTATAATACCACAGAAGATCCTGAACTCAAAAAAACATATGTCGATACTGTAATGATGATTTATGATAAGCGTGTTGAATGCTTTGGTGATGCTCCTTACATAGCTGGTCGAAAAGCATTTGATTATTACTACTACTATCCAGGTGCCGCAAGCGAAATGGAAGTTTTCGATTTATTCAGTCAAGCACTAAATGGAAAAGGGAAAAAAGCGGATTATTTCATTGTAAATCCCATGACCAAACTTTTGGTAGACAATTACCACAAACAAAATATTTCTTTACAACAAGCACAAGATGTAGCGGCCAAATTAGCAGGGGTTATTGAATATGGAACCTCCTCCTGCGAACAAAATAAAAATTGTGATACTTGGGAAATCATAAACAGCTATGCGCCAGACCGATTAGAATCATTTGAGGCGGTAGATGGATTTTATGATTGTCAGTATTACTCCGACAAATACTACCCTCTATTCCAGCAAAACCCAACAGATTGCGAAAACATTCTTTTTGTTTCCAGAAGAATGATAAGAGGCGGATGTGACAAAGAAGGTGAAAAATTGATGGAACTCAAAAGGATGTACAATGAAAATTGTTACACTCCCCCACCACCTCCTGGGCCTTGCTCTCAAGGAAATACGCTCTATAACGAAGGAAACTACAAAGAGGCGATTTCTATGTTTGAAGAATGCCTAAAAGGCCTAGATAATGAGAAACAAGCAAAATACAAATTGCTCATTGCCAAGATTTACTATCGCGATTTAAAGAACTTCCCTAAATCGAGAAAATACGCCTTAGAAGCAGCTCAATTAAAGCCTAATTGGGGCGACCCATATATGCTTATTGGTAAATTATATGCTTCTAGTGGTCCATTATGTGGTCCTGGAACTGGATGGGACAGCCAAGTGGTTACTTGGCCTGCCATTGACAAATGGAAATACGCTAAAAAAATTGATCCTAATGTAGCGGCAGAAGCCAACCAACTTATTGGTCAGTACAAAAAGTATATGCCAAAGAAAGAGGACATTTTCTTAAGAAGCCTAAAAACCGGACAGGCTTTCACAGTACCTTGTTGGATTCAAGAAAAAACAACCATTAGAACCTCGGATTAAAATTTGCCATCATTGATGTCTATTAGTTAATTTAGTAGACATCAAAACAAAACAGATGGATTTTCGAACAGAATGGAGCAGTTGGGTTCTCGTCGTACTTATGATGGGTATGGCGTATTATATTAATCCTGCTTGTACCGTGGACGGTGTGCTAACCACGCTTACTCAAGTTATTGGATTACCCCTTACCCTTATTGCCATTGCAAGTATTCCGGTCTTACTGGTCTGCTATCTGATAAAGGTAATTCCTGATATCGACTACAGTATAAGGCTGGCCTTTGCCTACATGCTATTTTTGTTTATTCGGCATATACTTTAGGAAACTTTATCATCAATTAGCGAGTTAATCAACATATAAATAACAAAAGATGTTTGGACGAAGACAAGCCCCACAAGGAAGATATTACGGAGGAACAGGAGACCCATATAGCAGAAGAGGAAGAGGTGCCGGTACGGGAAGATTCAAATTGTTTTTAATCATCGGTTTGGGTATGGCTGGATTCCAAGCCTTTAAGTATTTTACCAACACACAGGTGAATCCTGTCACTGGTGAGACACAAAGAGTACAATGGACCATGGATGAAGAAATCGCCCTTGGCTTGCAAAGTGCCCCCAAAATGGCGCAGCAACATGGTGGTTACCATCCAGACGAAAGAGCACAGCAATTGTTGAAAAGCGTAGGGGAAAAACTTGCCAATACTCCCACTGCTAGAAAATCACAATATCCTTATAATTTCTATCTCTTGCGAGATGACAAAGCGGTAAACGCTTTTGCCTTGCCTGGGGGGCAAACCTTTATCACTGCAGCTCTTTTTAGCAGATTAAATACAGAAGATCAACTGGCAGGTGTCATGGGCCACGAGTTAGGACACGTCATCGAACGACATGGTGCCGAAAGAATGGCTCGAAGTGGATTCATACAAGGTTTAGTGCAAAGCGTTATGATCGGTGCGGGCGGTGATTATAGTGCAGGACAAATTGCAAGTGTCATTGGCAATTATCAAAGCATGAAGTATGGTCGAGAGCAAGAATTAGAATCGGACGAATGGGGAGTAAGGTTAATGATGGAAGCCGGTTATGATCCAGAAGAGCTCATAACCGTAATGGATATTTTAGCAGAAGCTTCTGGAGGATCTAGAGTTCCAGAATTCCAAAGTACACACCCAGATCCAGGCAATCGAAAAGAACGAATAAAAGAAGCGATTAAAAAATACCGTGACATGGGTATTGGAAGGTAAATGACTTCCTGTGTAACCCATACAGTTTTGTTTCTTAATAGTCTTTTTTCTTCAAACCATATACGCTTACTATTTTGAAGCAACAGAAAGGACTTTTCTATTTTAAGCAAACGCAGAGGATACTGCTCTTTACTTTTTTGATATGTGTTTCAAGCGCTTCGTGCTTAAAGGCCAACAGAACCATGTATGTTGATAATTTTGAAAACATATTAGGCGATGATTTAGAAGAATCTAGATTACTAGGCTATGCACAATCACATAACATAGAAGCTTTATTACTTTATGGGTTGCATATCGTGCATGCAAACCATGACTTAACCAATCCGACCACCAATACTATATTATCGGATTTTATCTATAAAGCAAAAACATCCTATGGTATTTTGGCTGTTGGGGCAACTGCAGAAAATGGAGAGTTTTTTACCAATGTAGTTGATGTCTATAATAATAGCAGGAATGAATCCTTAGAAAAATTTGACATCTATAACTTAGAGTTCGAATTTTGGGATAACCTCTCAACTGGATCAGGGGGTTATTATTGCAATACCTATTTGAGTCCAAATGGCCTTCCTTGTTCAGAAGAAGGTGCCTTTCAATTTTATCTTTCTACTCTGCGAACCATGGAGACCTTAGCAAGTGATACTTCACATCCAATAACCACGGAAGCATATGTTGGGTGGCCTGGCGAAAGTCAATCAGATTCCATAAGCTTGTACGTGGACCGTGTAAGAATAAGTGCTTATGTTAGCAATCCAAATAGCGCATTCAATTATTCTGAAGATAGGCTTATAGCTTTTGCCAACAGCTCTGCAGACTTAAATATTTCCATGATTTTCTCTTCAGAGCCCGAATTCATGCAACAATGGCTAGAAAACAATTCGATGATCGCAGCAGAAAATATCTTTCGAGAAAACTGGCTCAATGGGTCATCTGGATGGCTCAATAATATCAATTTGCAAGGCTTTACCTATTTTACTTATTCTGACTTAACCGACGTGCCATTAGAATTAAGTTCTACTTCTCTCAATGAAAAACCAAGGGACTTTAAAATTGATCCACTAATAACCCATCAGGAAGTATTTATTGAAAGATCAGAAAATATTGATGCCCTTATTATTTATGATGTAAATGGGCAAAAGGTAAAGCAGATCAATCCGTCTATCCCAAGCCAACATGTACGTCTGGATATAGAAAATTTGTTTGCGGGCTTTTATGTATTACTTATTCGAACCAAAGCAGGTTATGAGTCTCATGCCTTTATCAAGCATTAGCTTCATTATTGAAGAAAGCTCAAAATCCTACAAGTCCTTCCATTAAATCCTACACTGCGTTTTTGGTTTTACAATTCGATCCGTATTTGTGTACAGTCCCCTGAGCAAATAAGTTGATCATTTTGAAAGAATTCAAAGAATTGATAAACATGGCAACACTCCTCAATGTCCAACTGACGAGTAATTCCAGATAAGACCAATGGGTCAAAGGAAGGAATTTTTACCTCATATTCTTCTTCAGAATTAAGTGCAACACGCAGCGAATTATCTGAATCCAAAAACGAAAAATGAGTGCCCGATTCATTAGTAATTGTAATATCAGAAGGTTTCAAAACCGCATTGGTTCCGAATATTATATCTTCTCCTTCAAAAACAAATTGGAAAACAACAACCGCTTGATCTGGAGCACAATCCACATTTTGACAAGTACAACTCAGAATAAAAACCGTTGCCATTATGGCCAACAAATAAGTAATACCTTGATTCCTCATTCGAAAGCTTCTATTATTTCAAAAAGCAAGATACCTTTAATCCAATGGCATATTTATTCGTTCCAGTCAATTGTTTCTTTAAATTCTTATTGGATAATTCGATTTCAAAAAGATTGATCCCCATGGATATTTTTTGAACATGATCTGTTAGGTCAAATATTGCAAATCGCTCGTCATCAGATTCACAAGGTAATACCAGCTTAGTATCATCACTAAGGGTTAATGTTAGTAGTGATGTATTTGCTTGTGCTGCACCCATGTTTTTAAAATCAGTACCACCATAAACTCTAAGGTCTAAGTAGAGCAATATCTTGTCGTCTTCCTGTCTTATTTGAAAGAACACTTGCGTGTCTCCAATTTGAATATGATGTTTTTCAATATCAGATCTACCCATGGAACCTAATGCACCACAATTCAAAACAGATGCAATTTCCTGAGCTTTCTGCCAATCAGATTTTTTAATTGCCTGCATCTGAAGTTTGTAGCGCTCAGTATCTTTTATTTCGAAGCCAGGCTTCCCAAATGCCTTGGTTTCAAATATTTCCTCTGAATCGATTTTTTTGAATTTTCTCACCTTCCCAATAGCCTGTGCTCCGATCACCAATATGGATTCTCCTTCCAAGAAATTGGCCGTTCTTCTATTGGGTGGAATACCATAACTGTAGTCTTTTGCTTGGGTAAAGGTGGCTTTATATGGTTCATTGAATATAAACAACGGTCCCATTTCAAATTTGGCATTTGTTTGAGCCTCTAAATCCTTTTTTATGGATTTTAGTTCATTTTCAAGTTGAATTCTAGGGGCTTCTTGACTGAACAGAGTATAGCTTAGAAATATCAACAATAATACCTTTAACAGCTTCATATTTTATTTATTCTAATTGGTATACATAGATATCATCTAATATATAGAATCGTTGATATAATAGTTGTAGTCTTCCAACGAATTAATTAGATCTCGGTATTTTATTTATTTTATCTTTCGTAACAAAAAATATTAAAAATGAAACCAATTACCACCACTTTCCTATTGCTTTTTACTCTTTGTTTTACATACGCTCAAAACATAGAGCTTGATAAATTTTACGCCATCAGTGTGTCAGGAGGTCATCAAGTGAAGCTTATTTCTTCTGATAGTGATTATGCTGAAGTCGAAATGCTTAAAGGAGATATTGATGATGTTGAAGTAAAAGTATCAGGAAACACCTTAAAAGTAAAAACTCAAAAATCAGGATGGAAATATTCTAAGGCCAAAGCCAAAGTACTTGTTTACTATTCGGGTAATATTGAAGACATTGATGTTTCATCAGGCTCTTCGCTTTCTTCTATGCAAACTTTATCAAGCAAAGATTTAAAAATTGAAGCTTCCTCTGGAGCAAGTTGCGATGTCGAAGTTGAGGCAGAAAAATTAAGAATAGATGTTTCTTCTGGAGCTCGAATAACCGTTGAAGGAGAAGCCAAACAACAGCGTATAGATGTATCCTCCGGAGCAAAGTATAATGGTAAAAATCTTAGATCCGAAGATTCGAGAGTTGATGCTTCCTCAGGAGCCAAGGCTGTTGTCTACTGTACATCATCCATAAATGCTGAAGCTTCCTCTGGCGCCAAGGTAGAATATTATGGAAATCCAAAAAAGAAAGATCTAGAGGCTTCTAAATATTCTGGCGGAAAGATTGTTTCTAAATAGATTTTGATAAATTTATTCTAACTAATACTTACTACTATGAAACGATTTTTATTTCTTCTGTGCTTTTGTGCTTTAGGGCTAGGTTTGAGCGCTCAGAAAAAACTAAATTTTGGCGCTGGAATCCAAATACTGGATTTTGATTATTTCGGTTTTCAAGGTAAAGCCATGTATAACTACAACGAATCATTGGATTTTGGAGGTACGTTTACCTTTTATCTAGATGATGTAGTTGATTTTGGAATTGATTTGGATGCGCACTATAAGCTCTTAACAATCAGTGACAACTTCAATTTTAGACCAATGGCCGGTATCAATATTTTAAGAGCAAGCTTCATGGGAAATGGCGACACGGATTTGGGACTTAATGTCGGAGCTATGTTTGATTTTGTTATTGATTCATATCGGATATATGCAGAACCCAAATTAATCATAACCGAAGGGACTCCTTTGGTTATAAGCGCAGGGATATTGTTTTAGATATTCTTTTCAATCAAAACAAAAAATAAAAAAGGGGATCAAAAATTTGATCCCCTTTTTTATTTGAATTCGATTCTTCGCTTAGACAGCAAAACTTTCTCCACATCCGCATGTTCTTGCCGCATTAGGATTGTTGAAGTAAAATCCTTTGCCATTTAGTCCGTCAGAAAATTCTAAAGTGGTATTGCACAAATAAAGAAAGCTCTTTAAATCTGTGACTACCTTAATGCCATTGTCTTCGAAAACTTGATCGTTTTCCTTCTCCTGGTTATCAAAATCCATAGAATAACTCAAGCCAGAACATCCTCCACTGGTCACAGATACTCTCACGAAGTACTCCTCTGAGAGGTCCTCACCTTTCATTAATTCTAAGACTTTAGACTTTGCACTTTCTGCTACAAACAACATAACGAATCGCTTTACTTCGCTGCCGAATTTTTCTCTTTATAATCTGCTACCGCTGATTTGATTGCATCTTCTGCCAAAACAGAACAGTGGATCTTCACTGGTGGCAATGCTAACTCTTCCACAATAGCCATATTATCAATAGCTACCGCTTCGTCAATCGTTTTTCCCTTCAACCACTCCGTAGCCAAAGAAGAAGAAGCAATAGCAGAACCACAACCAAAGGTCTTAAATTTAGCATCCTTGATAACACCGGAGTCCTCATCTACTTCGATTTGAAGACGCATCACATCACCACATTCTGGAGCACCAACTAGACCTGTACCTACGTTGTTTTGGGATTTATCCAAGGTCCCTACATTTTTAGGATTCTTAAAATGATCCAATAATTTTTCTGAATATGCCATAATTGTTTTCTATTCTCTTATTTAATAACAAAAATCGATGCGTTAATGTTCCGCCCACTCAACTGAATCCAAATCAATCCCCTCTTTGTACATTTCCCAAATAGGACTCAAATCTCTCATATGATTTACACCTTTACTTACGGCGTCAATTGCATAATCAATATCTTCTTCTTTTGTAAATCTTCCCAATGAGAAACGAATAGAAGAATGCGCTAAATCATCTCCTAGCCCTAATGCTTTTAACACGTACGAAGGTTCAAGCGAAGCACTTGTACAAGCAGATCCAGAAGATACCGCAATGTTTTGATTAAACGTCATCATCAATCCCTCTCCTTCTACGTGCTTGAAAGAAATGTTCGTAACATGAGGCATTCTCGAATTGGTACTCCCATTGATATAAACCTCTTCTAATTTATTCTTTAGGCCCGATTCCAACTTATCTCTAAGCTTAGATAATCTTTCTGTTTCAGATTGCATTTCTTTTCGAGCCAATTCTGCTGCTTTACCAAAGCCAACGATTCCTGGTACGTTTAGCGTACCCGAACGCATACCACGCTCATGTCCACCTCCATCCAATTGAGCAGTAACTTTTACCCTTGGGTTCTTTCGGTTGACGAACAAAGCACCAACACCTTTAGGGCCGTACATCTTATGTGAAGTAAAAGCCATTAAATGAACACCCGTTGCTTTAGGATCCACAGGGATCTTACCTACTGCTTGTGTAGCATCACTCATCAAAAGCACACCATGACGTTCACAAATTTCACCAATAGCCTTCATCGGCTGTATGAGTCCAGTTTCGTTGTTTGCCCACATGATTGAAACCAAAATGGTTTTATCTGTAATTGCCGCTTCCAATTCTTCCAAATTAACCAAGCCTTCAGAATCAACTTCTAAGTAGGTCACTTGGGCACCTTGCTTTTCCAACTTTTTGCAAGTATCTAGCACGGCTTTGTGTTCCGTTGTACAGGTAATGATATGATTACCTTTTCGAGCGTACATTTCGTATACTCCTTTGATTCCTAAGTTATCTGCTTCCGTTGCGCCAGAAGTAAATATGATCTCTTTGGGATCAACGTTAATCAACCCAGAAATTTGCTCACGAGCATAATCCACTGCCTCTTCAGCCTTCCAACCAAAAGGATGATTTCTGCTCGCTGCATTACCAGGGATTTCGTGAAAAAATGGTAGCATAGTTTCCACTACTCTTGGGTCAGTAGGGGTTGTAGCGTTGTTGTCTAAATAAATCAATTTTTGATCACTCATAGGGCTTAGGCGGCTTCGCAATTAGTTTGCAAAGATAACGCTATTGCAGCTAAAAAGTTCTAGAAAAATATGAATGAATAGGTGCGTGAAGCTATCTCACAATTTCTGCTTTGAGAAGCATATAATTCATATGATCAAGGTTGTCCTTGTTTAACTTTAGAATACCCTTAAATTTCATTTTCCCCTGAATGTTGAGCTCTCGATTTTTGATCTTTCGTGTGGGTAAAATATCAATCACAGTTTCTGGACCAGCCATACCACAAAAGAAACAGGTACTCTCAGGATATTTAGAAAGCACCAATAATTCGTGGTCGTCTCCAACTTCTAATGGGATGATATAGCCCTCAACTACAACAAGTTTGCCCTCAAGAGCTTTTACTTTTTCATTAAATATGGGATAAGGAACATCAAACCCATATTCTTCGTTATACTCTTCTTCAAATTCCATTTTTGACAACACTTTCCATCCCAGATCCGTTTGACCAAAGGAATTTATTGAAACCAAAAGAAATAAGAATAGACCCAAAATTGTTTTCACTCTAAAATTTTGAGCTAAATTAATCAATCGAAGCACAGAACCGGTCATATTTGAGAGTCAGTGAATACATTTATTAAACGGATTCGTGACCGGATCTGTAACTTCTTAGGGCTAAATATATTTGCTTTTAGATAGGAAATTTAAAGTGTCTAAGGGGCTAAACCCATTTTAAGACTTTGTTTTAATTTACAGACACCCATTTTAATGCATTAACATTCCTTAAGGTTTTATATCCTTTATTATCTGATAGTTACATATTATACTAAATCATTATTTAACTTTATTTAAGCTTATTAAGACTCGTTAATTTTGTCACAAAAAAAAGTAAGATCCTCTGGTATTAATAAAAATTGGCATCCTTCTAAAGAGGAAAAGGCTAACAAAAATTTGGACTATTATATTGAAGGCCTAAAAAATAGTGATTTAAAGATTCTTTCTGAGGCATTGACCTTAATCGAAAATCAAAATACTCCTTTTGAGTTTTCTTTGGAATTACTTGAGCAAGCCAAAAATCTGGGAAGAGCGAGCCTTCGGATCGGGGTATCGGGAAGCCCTGGAGTAGGCAAAAGTACTTTCATTAATGCGCTTGGGAGCTATTTAAACAGCGTAGGGAAAACAGTTGCGGTCTTGGCCGTTGACCCTTCCAGCGAAATTTCCAAAGGATCCATATTAGGTGATAAAACCAGAATGCATGATTTGGTCGCAAGCCCAAAGGCATATGTAAGGCCCAGCCCTTCAAATGCCAAACTTGGAGGCATTGCGCCATATACCAAAGAGGCCATTACTTTGTGCGAAGCTGCGGGATTTGAGGTTATTTTAATTGAATCTGTTGGAGTAGGTCAAAGCGAAACTATGCTCAGTCATATGGTCGATTTGTTTTGTCTTTTACTCCTACCAGGGGCTGGTGACGATCTTCAAGGCATCAAAAAAGGGATCGTGGAGCTGAGTGATGTGTTTATCATCAATAAATCAGATGATGAGCGCGCTACCTTAGCCAATAAAAGCAAAAGATTTTACAAGGAGGCCTTGCATTTACAACATTCTAAAGCGGATTCTATAGTAACCACTTGTAGTTCGCTTACTACAGATGATATGCCCAGAATTTGGAAGGATATGCAATCATTTGTGGAGCAACAAAAAGTGCAAGAACGGTTCGAAAAGAGAAGAAAAGAACAAGATTTAAGATGGCTCAATCAATTAAAAGAGGATTTAATTTTGTCCGAATTTGTACCCAAACTAAACACGACTACTCAGACATCTCCGATCTATAAGCAAGCCATAGATCTATTCCAGCAAATCAAAAAATTAGGAGAGCAAATATGAGACTACTCCTTTTATTTCTTTCGTTTAGTATTTCCTTTGGTATTCAAAGCCAAGTGAATCCCACATTTAATGAACAATTCATTGCTCCTGTTAAGCACAAAATAAGGTTATCAGGTTCCTTTGGAGAACTTCGAAAAAATCATTTTCATACGGGCATCGATATTAAAGGGAAAAATAGTGTGGCGGGTGATAGCATTTTCTCAGTTATGTCTGGACATGTGTCCCGAATTAAAATATCCTCTGGGGGGTATGGCAAATGTTTATATATAGATCATCCCAATGGAATGACCAGTGTATATGCCCATTTGGAAAACTTCAGCCCTCAATTGGAATCATTGATACGTAAACTTCAATCAGAGGCAGCATCTTTTGAAATTGATCATTACCCAAAGAATGCAATGCATACGTTGAAGCAAGGTGATTTTATCGGCAATCTTGGTAATACAGGCCGCTCCTATGGACCACACCTTCATTTTGAACTGAGAGAAACATCTTCACAGATCACTTTGGATCCCCTTTACTATAAATTTGGTGTAACCGACAAAAAAGCGCCCTTTTTTAGTGAGCTGGTACTTCATCAAATCGACAGTAATTTTCAAATACTAAAGAAGGAGAAATTTACACCCTCCACTAAGAGAGTCGAATGCCATAAAGGCCTCATTGGTTTAGGATTCAAAGGCTATGATCAAATGGATGGCTCTAGTAATTATAATGGCATCTCAGACATTAAGATGTATGTTGATAAAAGACTTTATTACCACTGCAATTTTGATAGTATAAGCTTTGATGAATTTAGATATATCAATGCGAGCATAGATTTTAAAGAAAAGACCTTGAACAACAGCACGTACTTTTTGTGCTACAGGCAACCAAACAACCGGCTTTCCAACATCAAAAAACACCGTAACAATGGTGTGATCCAAATAACAAAACCAACAAAAATCACCTTACTTATTAAAGATTTAGCTGGCAACAGATCAGTGGCGGAGTATATCGTGGACCCAGTCAAAAAAGCCCTAAAATCCGCACAAAAAGAGAAGAAGAACACTTCCAATATTCAAAAAAAATCAGGAGCTGCTAGAATCCAAATTCCGGCTTCTTCCCTATATCGACCAGAAAACGTTTTTTTTAATTACGATTCAATAAAAATGAATCTAAGGATTGGGAAAGCTACCATTTCTTGTCATGGTTATTATAATCTGGAAATTTCCAATTTGGACTCGACTCAAAATTATAAGGTGTTTGCGGTGGAAGGAGATAAAAAAATTAACCTAGGGGGAGCATTTAAAGATGGAATATTTACTGCAAAACTTAATCGCTTTGGCAACTTTACCATAATGCAAGATTATATGGCGCCTAGAATTAAGTTTCTCAACCAAACCGAATCGTATATAAAATTTCATGTAGAAGACAACTTCAATGTCTCCGGTAAGGGCTCGGATATGTACATCAGTGTGCATCAAGGGAAAAAATGGATTCCTTTTTATTATAAGGGTTTGAATAAACACCTAAAAATCAGTCTTAATGATTTAAGTAGAGGAGAATATATTCGAGTTTTCGCTCAAGATGCCAGCGGAAATAAAGCTGAATTAAATTTTATGCTAAACTAACAACCTTTAGTTTCCTTTTTTGTTTAAAGGAAAATAAACGAAAGGCAATGTCTGGAACGCATTTGAAAGAAGGGGATTTGGCTCCGAAATTCCAAGGTTTTAATCAGGATGGTAATGAAATCTCTTCAGAAGATTATAAGGGTAAAAATCTGATTTTGTTTTTTTATCCAAAAGACGATACCCCTGGGTGTACCAAAGAGGCATGCAACTTAAGAGATAATTACGCCTATTTTCAAAAAAATGGTTTTGAGATACTTGGAGTTAGTCCCGACAAAGTAAAAAAGCATAAGAAATTTAGCGATCGATACGAATTTCAATACCCATTGTTGGCGGATCCAGAAAAGGAAACGATTAATGCCTACGGAGTTTGGGGACCGAAGCAGTTCATGGGCAAAGAAATTATTGGTGTACACCGCACAACCTTTCTAATCAACGATAAAGGAGTCATAACACATATTATTCGTAAAGTAAAAACCAAAGAACACTCAGATCAAATCAGAACGGAGCTAGGTCTTTAGTTACGTAGAATTACCGAATGAAACATGGAAATGAAAGCTATTCCTATGGCTAAGTCCATACTTCCACCCTCTATGTAATCTTCAATTAACCAATCTCTGGGATCGGGTTCGTTGGCCAGGTAAATGTGAAATTCCTCCTCTTCGCTCTTCTGAATACTCCACTCGCTACGAAATTGTCTAGAACTGGATTTAAGTCGCAAGCGCTTATCCTCAAACCTTACCTCCCAAATGCTGTAATCATCTTTCCAGACTGTTTTGAATTCAATGCGTTCTCCAGAATCCGAAAGCAGTTCCCATCGATTTGAATTGCCCTCCCAACTTTGGCTTATTGTTCCAGCGCCTAGCTGATCTATATCATATTGCCAAACAGAAAAATTGTCTCCATTTTTCCATTTACGCTCTAACACTCCTTCTACCTCTTCATCAGTGGTATAAAGAATCCATTCATCTAGACTTTCGTCCCAAGCTGCACTCATTTGACTCAACACTTGAGCCTCAAGTGTTTGACCAATGAGTAGAAAAAAGAATAGGCTAAAACGGTAAATCATCAAATGAATCTTCTTCATTAGACGATGAAGAATCAGGCATGTTATTTATATCAGGAAAATTTGCTGCTGGATTTTCGGTTGCAACTTCCTGTGGGGTTTGCTTTTCTATTTTCCAAGCATTTAGATTAGTGAAATATTTTTCGTTCCACTCTCTCCCTCTAAGATCAAAATAAACCTTTATCATATCGCCATCATTAAATGGATCAACCAATTGACAACGATCCTGAGTAAGTTGAAATTTTACAAATTGAGGGTATTGACCTTCGGTCTTAATTACAAATTCTCTTGCTTGAAAAGTTTCTGTTTTATTTTCTGTATCAAATTTCTTGTGCAATGCACCTTCTACTTCAAATGACATATATCAAAAATTAGAATTAAAAGTACTAATAAAAAGAAAGGGGCAACTCAATGAGTCCCCCCTTTTTTTCTATATAAATTGGAATTATTTGCTAGCTACAAGTGTAGCAGTGCATCCATCAACCGTTCCAACCCAAGTCATAGAGTTTCCATCAAATGTCACCGTACCCGAATTACATTCGCCATCTATACAAATCTCTACAGAATCATTGTCCTCGTTTACAGTATAGGTCCCTGTGTCTGTATCGACCTCTTCAACTCCACCGCTAACAGTTGTTGATGTTAGAACCAAAGCTCCTCCCGATTGAAAGTCCATCGTAGCGTAGAAACAAATAGTTTCTCCAAAAATGTCGATGCAACCATCATCGCCAAAATTAATAGAACCATTGTCATCTGCATCAGGACAAGCAGTCAATGTTTGAGAATCTAAATTCCAAATTCCTTGCAATTGATCTTCCACAGAATCGCTCCCGCAAGAAGTTAAAAAGAAAGGAATGGTTAAAACTAAATACCAGAATTTTTTCATAATAAAATTATTTGTAGTGGTTAATATTCTTACATGGTTGTAAACGAAGAAGAGTAATGAATCGTCTTCATTTATACTGGAATGTTCTTATGTATGATTTATCGAGAAAATCCCGAAATAAGACATGCTGCAACTGATGTTGTAGTTAATTTTCTTCCGAAAGACATGTAGTCTTTCAGATTAGCCTGCGACTAACCGAGCAGCTCTTTAGCACACTCAATATTCTAGCCTCTTGTTCATCTAATCCTTGGACATGCTGCAACTGATGTTGCAGTTAATTTTCTTCTGAATGACATGTAGTCTTTCAGATTAGCCTGCGGCTAACCGAGCAACTCTTTAGCACACTCCATATTCTAGCCTCAAACTCATCTAATGCATGGACATGCTGCAACTGATGTTGCAGTTAATTTTCTTCTGAAAGACATTTAGTCTTTCAGATTAGCCTGCGGCTAACCGAAAATTAACCACCAAAATCATCGAAGGCTACGTTTTCTTCAGGAATACCCCAATCGTCTGCCATTTTGAGTACACACTGATTCATAATTGGAGGTCCGCAGAAATACAGCTCTAAATCTTCTGGCGCTTCATGCTTAGCAAGAAATTCATCAATTACCACTTGGTGTACATATCCTTTAAATCCGTCGCCTTCTGGATCGTTTAGGTCTTTCTTAAGCACCCAATTATCTTCAGGAAGAGGATTATCCAAAGCCACGGCAAATCGGAAATTAGGGAACGCTTTTTCTATTTCTCTAAATTCTTCCACATAAAACAGTTCTTGCTTGGTTCGACCTCCATAAAAGAAGGTAACCTTTCTTCCTGTTTTTAAAGTGTGGAAGAGATGGTATAAATGAGATCTCATCGGCGCCATTCCCGCACCACCACCTACGTATAGCATTTCGTTTTCAGTAGGCTTAATAAAGAACTCCCCATAAGGTCCAGAAATGGTTACTTTATCTCCAGGCTTTTGAGCAAAAACATAAGACGAGCAAACCCCTGGGTTTACATCCATCCAACCATTTTTGGCACGATCAAAAGGCGGTGTAGCAATCCGGATGGTAAGAGCAACAATGTTACCCTCTGCCGGGTGATTACTCATAGAGTAAGCTCTAAAAATATCTTCGTCGTTGACCATCTTCAAGTCCCACAATTTAAACTTATCCCAATCCTTTTGAAATTTGTCAGGACTGTCATGGTACTTCGGATGCGCAGTAATATCAATATCTGTTTTATAATTTACGGTCGTTTTGGGAACATCAATTTGAATATAACCACCAGCTTCAAAATCTAAGTTTTCGCCTTCTGGTAATTTTACAATAAACTCCTTGATAAAAGTCGCCACATTGTAATTTGAAATAACCTCACACTCCCATTTTTTGATTCCAAATATTTCTTCTGGAATTCTAATCTCCATATCCTCTCTAACCTTTACTTGACAAGCAAGTCTTTTGTTTTCTTTTGCCTCCTTCCTAGTTAAGTGATTCATTTCAGTAGGGAGCACATCACCTCCTCCTGAATCAACATGGCATTCGCACATGGCACAAGTACCTCCACCTCCACATGCTGAAGGCAAAAACACGCTTTTATCTGAAAGCACATTTAATAAAGTTGTCCCAGGCTGAACTTTCAATGGATTTTCGGTATCTCCATTCACAATTATGCTCACTTCGCCTTGAGGCAGAAGCTTCTTACGCGCATATATCAACATTAAAGACAACAACATGATCACCGAAATGAAAACGATCAATGCAGATATTACAGGATGTATTGCTAAGTATATCATGTATTCTTTCTTTATTATTTAAATGTAATGAAGTCAATTCCCATAAGCCCCATAAAAGCCATACCCATCATACCAGTAAGAAGAAAAGCCATACCCAATCCTCTCATAGCTGGAGGGACATCTGAGTATCTAATCTTTTCGCGTATAGCAGCGATAGCGATAATCGCTAAAAACCATCCGAAACCACCTCCTAGTCCAAATGCCAAAGATTCTTGAAAATTGTATTCTTTAGAAACCATAAATAAAGAACCTCCTAGTATGGCACAGTTTACCGTAATCAAAGGAAGAAATATCCCCAAAGAGTTATAAAGTGCAGGTGACATCTTTTCTACAACCATCTCAACCAATTGCACCATCGAAGCGATTACTGCAATAAAAAGGATAAGTCTTAAAAAAGTAAGGTCTGTTTGGAATAGACCATTCTCTCCCAATAAATAATTTTCGATCATCCAGTTAATGGGCATCGTAATACCCAAAACAAAAATTACTGCTAAACCTAATCCAAAAGCGGTTTTGACAGTTTTAGATACTGCTAGATATGAACACATTCCAAGAAAATAGGCCAAGGCCAAATTTTCTACGAATGCAGACTTCATAAATATGTTAGCTAATTCTCCCATTGTATTTTTTTATTTCTTCTTATTAAGAGATGTCAACCAATTTTGGATTCCACGCTCTGTGTACCCAAATCAATACAGCAATAACAAACATTGCTGAAGGGAACAAAACCATTAATCCATTGTTACTATACCACTCAAGCCACCAATGATTTAATGTATTTAGTGCATACTCATCGGTTGCTCCTATTATTTTATATCCAAACAATTCACCCTTACCGAAAAGCTCTCGAATAAAGGCTACAATTAAAAGGATCAATCCGTATCCTATACCATTACCTAAACCATCCAGAGCTGATTCGTACGGCCTATTGCCCATTGCAAAGGCCTCAAGCCTTCCCATGATGATGCAATTGGTGATGATCAACCCAATAAAAACTGATAACTGCTTATAGCTTTCGAAGGCTACGGCTTTTAGGGTTAGTTCTACCACTGTAACAAGCGTGGCAATGATTACCAATTGTACAATCATCCTGATTTGAGATGGTATTCTGTTACGTATAGCCGATGTAATCACGTTTGCAAACAAGCAAACAAAAACTACGGCCACAGCCATTACCGCTGCATTCTTCATTCCTGTAGTAACCGCCAAAGCAGAACAAATACCAAGTACTTGTACCGTAATCGGGTTATTATCGTTAATTGGGTCTGTGATTAAAGCACGCTCTTTTTTCCCGAAGGAAATGGGCGTTGCTTTTTTCTTTTCTACGACTTTAGTTTCAGCCATAATTTATCCTTTTATTGATTTGAAAAAAGGTTCGTAATATTTTAATCCTCTTCCTAGCATTTCGCTCACTCCATCAGCAGTGATCGTCGCGCCAGAAATCCCATCTACTTCATAGGTATCATCTTTAGCTCCACCCTTTCGAACAAACACCGATCTATATGCCCCATTATCGTAAATCTTTTTGCCTGTAAATTGCTTTACCCAAGCTTTGTTGTCTTTGATTTCTGCTCCCAAACCTGGTGTTTCAGCTTTGTGATCGAAAGCTACACCAGCAATGGTATTCATATCATCTTCGAGCGCAATACAACCCCAGATTACATCCCAGAGTCCTTTGCCCGTAGTCGAAACTATGTAGTATTTTTTACCATCACTTTTTTCGTACACATACATCGGCAATATTCTATCTGCCTCTGGCTTCTTCATCTCTTTCAAGATATCTACGTTTTCTGCTTCGCCTCCTTTATATCCCAATGCTTCTACCTCTTCTTTAGAAAGCGCTTTGCCGTTCATATCAATGACAGATTGCTTGATGTTGTTTTTGAAAATGTCGATGACTTGATCATCTGATATTGTCGCAAAATCCACTCCATCCAAATGATCCGAAATTGCACTCAACGTTGCTTTTTTCGCGTAAAGCATTTCGTTTTTCTTGTGAATCGGAGCTAGAGCAGTAGACATACCTGCCAACAACAATGCGACCAAAGTAGTCATAATGACTACAAATATGATTATGGATCTAGTACTATGCATGAGCCATTCTTTTTTTCATGTTACCCTCTAAAACGTAATAGTCAATAAGAGGAGCAAACGTGTTCATAAACAAAATTGCCAGCATCCAACCTTCTGGAAATCCAGGATTAAATACTCGAATCAATAAACCTATAACACCAATTAAAAATCCGTATATCCATTTACCTCTATTGGTACTGGAGGCAGTCACCGGATCGGTAGCCATAAACGCCATAGCAAAAAGGAAACTTCCTATAAAATAATGTTGGTGCCATGGCACAGACATAAAGGCGTTGGCATCCCAGGCGTTGAATATCATACCCATTACAGCGCAACCTAAAATCATACCTACCATAACTCTCCAACTTGCGATACCTAATCCAATAAGCATCAAAGCGCCTATAACGATAAAAGGTTTAGAAGTTTCGCCAATTGATCCTGGAATAGTCCCCCAGAATAATTGATTCCAAGTAAAGGTATTTGATAATGCTTCTGCACCACCTACCGTGGCCACTGCCAAAGGTGTTGCTCCACTATAGCCGTCAACGACGGCGGTCGAGGCGGCCTGAAACTGACTAATGTCGAGCCAACCAAATAAGGTATTACACAAGCCTGTATGCCACCAACTATAATCAGCCGTTGTTCCAGCTGCTAAGTTTTCAAAACCAGAAACCCATACTTGATCTCCTGAAATGGTAGAGGGATATGCAAAGAATATAAATACTCTCGAAAGCAATGCAATGTTCCAGATGTTCATACCTGTACCACCAAATGCTTCTTTTCCCAAAATCACCGCAAAAGCTACAGATACTGCCAAAATCCACAATGGAATATCAGGAGGCATAATCAAAGGAATCAATGCACCCGAAACGAGATATCCTTCTTCTACCGCATGCCCTTTTTTTGCAGCGAAAATGAATTCGATCCCAAGTCCAACTACATTGGCTACAATAAAAATCGGTAATAATTTGATTAGACCATGGGCAAGCTTGAGGTGAAATCCCTCTAAAAATCCCAAATATTGACCGGCAGCAACAAAATGCTGATGCCCAATATTGTACGTTCCAAACAGATAGCATAATTGCAATGCTATCACTACATGAACCATGGTACGCTTCAAGTCCATACCATCTCTCATATGCACGCCACCTTTAGTTACACTATCAGGCGAATACATAAAAGTAAAGAAGGCATCATACGTCGTATGTAGATAAGGACTCTTCTTTTTGTCCGGTTCTATTTTTTTCCAGAATTCTAGTAATCCCATTTCTTCTCTTATGATTGTTCCCTCATCGTGTCTAATCCTTTTCTGAGGATAGATTGAAGAGGTTGTTTTGATGTACAAACAAATTCACAAATTGCGATGTCTTCTTCGCTTAATTCGTTGATTCCAAGACCTTCCATTCTTTCAAAATCATTAGAAAGAATAGCTTTCATCAAATGCTGAGGATAAATATCCATAGGCAACACAGCTTCATACTGGCCAGAGACCACAAAAGCTCTTTTTTCACCATGAGTATTGGTGTCACCTTCGAATTCAAACTCTGGCATTAGGAAGCTTGGAAAAGTTTTTGACAAACTTGGTCTTGGTTTTAAAGGCAACAACCAGCCAAATAGCTCATTGTAATTACCTTCTTCAATAACTGTAATTTGATCATCTCTGAAGTTCAAAAACTGATCATGATCAGATGTCGAACCAGACAATACATCTCCTGAGATGATTCTATTGTTATCACCCGATACATTTTCTTTTAGCAGATCACCAATGCTCGCCCCAACATATGTTTTGACATAGCTCGGAGTGGCAACTCGAGATCCAGCTACCGCGACCATTCTTGACATATCTACAACGCCTTCATTAAAAAATCGACCAATGGTCAATACTTCCTGAACACCGACAGTCCACACTTTCTCTTTCCGAATAGGAGCAGTATGATGAATTTGTACGCCAACATTACCAATTGGATGTTTGCCGCCAAAGTAATTTTTCTCGACACCTTTTGCACCAGTAAAAACAGCAGATGGTTGAGCATTTCCAGACAATCCTAAAAATACCTTTCCAGCAGTTAGCTTGTTGAGCACATCAAGACCTTTTTGAAAATCGTCTCCTCTTCCCTCCACAAAAAGATTTTGATCCGGTGCCAAAGGCGCTGTATCGAAAGTCGAAATAAAAATATTGGCAGGGACATCAGAGATCTCTGGAACAATATCAAACGGACGCTGATTGAGCATTACCCAAGTGCCTGATCCAATCATCGCATCAACGATGTCTTGTCTGTTGCACTCTTCAATATTTGGAACACTATATTTCTTAAATCGGACTTCTTTATCCGCCAAGATGATGATATCAGTAATGGCTCTTTTGGCACCTCTTTTAATCTCTACAACCTCACCACTAACAGGTGAAGTGTATTTGACATCCGGTCTTTTTTTATCAAAATAAATAGCATCTCCGGCTTGCACCTCATCGCCAACAGCAACCAACATTTTAGGAATTGGCGAGTTACCTCGAAAATTACCTGGCTTGATTGCGTAGCGCGTGATAGATGGAGAACTAAAATTTTCTGCCTTACCCTTAAGCTTAATATCAAATCCTTTTGATGATTTGAAAAATTTACCTTCAGCAAATTCTGGAGCCTTTGGGCTAAACATGCCTGTTAAACTTGGCCAAATTCCGATATCTTTTTTCTCTGTATCTATTCCAGCTTTTTCTGCTTCAATCTTCAACAAGCTATCTGATAACGAAGTAACAACCCAAAAGAAGAGAGCTGCACCTATGCCTATGAGAGCATACAGCATTAAATTACTGTCGCCAGTACCTTGTGCGAATGAAAACTGGGAGATAAGAAGGAAAGACAAAAGTAAGTGGACCCTGATCCTTCGTATTTTCAATTGATGATAATTTTAAATGTGTCCTAAAATCGGTGCAAAGATAAGAAGCTTTTGCAGTATTGTCATGACGTCTGATGGCATTAACTAAAAGTCTCTTATTTAGACTTTATCTAAATAGATTTGGTGCCAGTTGAAAAACCCTTTAATTGCTAGCACAGTATTAATCAACATGATGAGTGCAAACAACTCGGCACCCGTGGCTATATAGATGTAGATATAACAAAGATCGATCACAATCCAATAGATCCATTGGTCGATGTAGCGAAAAACCAGAAGAAAAGTAGCAATGATAGAAAAAATAGTAGTTGCTAAGTCTAAAAAGGCTTTTTCTGTTGAAATCATGTTATTGACCAAAAAATAAATCACAATGCTCAACACAACTCCAAAGCCGATCCATAACGAATTGCCGCTAACTCCTAATGATCCAATGTGTCGTTCTTTCTGCTCAGTACCACCTCGTTGCCATTGATAAATGCCCCAGATACTCATCAATACATAAAAAACCTGCAAAAAAGCATCAAACTTCAGGTTGAGATTAAAAAAAGACTCATACCCCCAAAACGATGATGATATCAAACCAAAAACAAAACAAATCGACTTGTTTTGAACGGCAAAAAAGATATATAGTAAGGAAAACAGTGTTGACATCCAGGCGGCAAAACCTACCTGATGAAACTGTTCTAATAAAGTTTGCATTATTGAGGCTTCAGCACTTCTACTTTAAACCAAGCTTCTACCACTATAGGATCTGTATTCGCTATGATATCTACCACTTTGATCACTTCGCCATCATACCCTGTACTATCAAAGGTGACAAAAATACTCCCTTTGCCATCCATTGGGACTGGATCTTGTGGCCAAGACAAGGAAGTACATTTACAGGCCGTAACCAGTTCTATTACTAATGCTTGATTCCCAGTATTGGTAAACTCAAATTGCATCGAACGCTGTTCACCAGCCTTCATAACCCCAAGATCAATGGTGTCCTGAAGGAAACTAATTACAGGGAAATCTGCCACAGCTTCACTGCTTGATTCTTGTGACCAAAGAGCTGATGTCAACAGTATTGACAACATCCAAAAGCCAAATAGTTTCTTCATACTAATTAGTTTCCTCTAATAATCTCAATGGTATCAGGACCCGAAATCATTTTAAACTCTGTTCGTCTGTTGACTCTGTGCTCCTCGTCCGAACATCTGACACCATTTACACAATGGTTAAGTATAACCGCCTCTCCGTAACCTACAGGAACAATACGGTCAGACTGAATGCCTCGTTCTACCAACCAATTTTTAGCTGATTCAGCTCTACGCTGGGAAAGGTTTTCGTTGTATTTCGAAACTCCCTGAGAATCGGTGTGCGAAGAAAGCTCGATGACCATATCAGGATATTGATTCATTACAGTAAGAATAACATTCAAGTCCAATTCTGCATCAGTCAAAATCTTGTCATCATCAAAATCATAGTAAATGTTCTTTAGACGAATGGCTTCGTTTTTCTTAACTACTTCAACTATTTTTTCTGGTTCAGGCTCTTTAACTGGGATAGGCTCAAGCTTTATTGTCTTATTGACTGTATAGTCATCAATTATTCCGACTGTATTAAATTTTATGGTTTTAGGATAATATCCAGCTCGCGATACCACGGCCTCATATGAATGATCTCCTTCCAATAGGAAATTAAAAGAATTCTCAGCCAAATTGGTCTTACTTAAGGTATCCTGTCCCATGGTTTCATCCACCAAATCAACGGTTGCTTCCATCAATGGCGCGCCTTTATCATCAGTAACAAGGGCCAGCAAATCGATAACAATTTCTCGAATGCTAAATTCGTAGATGTCATCACAACACGTTTTACTTCTTAACCTCTTTTTGTTTTTATCTGGTCTATTGGATACCAAATATCCACCTGAACCATCTCTATTTATTGTGAAATCTAAATCATCAAAAGAAGAATTGTAGACATAGCCCATATTTACTGGCTTTGTCCAAGATTGACCATTCCATGTACTGTAATAGATATCATAACCTCCCATCGATGGATGTCCATCAGAAGAAAAATATAACGTCCCGTCGGCATAATAAGGAGATACTTCATCCTCTGAAGTATTCAATACGGCACCTAAATTAACGGGCGTATCAAAACCCTCGTTGTTTTTTGTGGCATAGTACAAGTCGAAATTGCCCTGTCCTCCTTCAATATTTGAAGAAAAGAAAATCACTTCATTTCCAAAAAGCTCCCCCGTTGAAGGGTTTTTAATAATGTAATCTCCATTTATATTTAATTCTTGGGCAGGGCCCCATCCTCCACCAGAAGCAAAACTCACACATAGTTTAGACTCAATGATTTCATTTCCTTCTAATACAGCTTTTGTAAAATATAACTCTCGTCCATCACTAGAAAAAGCAGGGTGAGACACATGGTACCCAGGGATGTTTACACCTTCATATAATGGAGCTGGTTTCTCTAGTTTGCCCTCTTCGTCTTTTTTGACCATGAAAATTTTAGAATGATAATTTTCTTCCTCGCTGTCCAAGGTGATCACATCCTTGCGCATAAACGATGAAAAGTAGAGCGCACCATCTCCTCCTTTTTCAGGTCCAGACTCGGCAGAACGGCTGTTTACTTTTTTGTCCATAAAAGTTAATACCGTGCTTATGTTTTCTTCAAATTCGGACAAACCTGCAATTCCTGTCAAATCTCTTCTCGCCACAGCTTTCATCTCTTCATCTTCGGACTCCACAATAAACTGCTCATATGCATCAATGGCTTCTCTATACAATCCTTGTGCCTTGTAGGATTTTGCCAACATTATTCGATCCTCTTTGTAGATGTTGTTTTTATCTCTAGACAGCACTCTTTCGTATGCCTTTTGCGCTTTTTTGTAATCACGAGTAATAAAACTCAATTGCGCCACATTTAGTGCCAAATCCTTGTCTTTACTTTCTTTATATGCCTTGTCATACCATTCGATGGCATTAACATAGTCATTGGCAGCCAGAGATTCTTCTGCTACCTCTAACATTGTTTCGTAGCTCACCGAACGCGAAGGCTGTGCAATAGAAGTAGAAATAAACAATAATATAAACGACAGTGAAAGTACTGATCTCATGTTCTTGATTAAACGAAAGTTTTAAAATTAAAGTCTAGGACAGATAAGAATCCTCTTAGGTTCAGGCTTCTTAGCAAGGATGTGTATGTAGGATGCTGCCAATTCTAGACCACCATAAGTACTAGTTGCTGCAGTCGCTCCTAGATCTACATCATACGCCAAGCCTACCCTTAAATTGCCTTTTTCTATACCTAGGTAGATAGGAATATTAAAGTCATCATTTAGCGTATTGAACCCAGCTCCATATTTAAGCATCATCTTGTTTTTCAACATATATCCGAAAATCGCCTGGGTATACAACTTATTGTTTTTGCCCTGCTGCGTAAATACTACTCTTGGCTCAAAAGTGGTTTTTTTGCTTGTTTGATTTCTCATAGCAAAAAATCCTGTAAACCTCGTTTCTAGATCACCACTTGCTAAGGCAACAAAATTTTGTTTGTTGTTATTTAAAAATTGCGAAACATTAAGCCCAAAGCTCATTTGAGTGGTTTTGTTGGTTTGTGCATTGTAAGCAAAACCCCCTCCGAAATATCTAAAATCTGTGGAAAGCTCAGGTTCGTTAGCCATTAAATAAGCCATTAATAACGGATTAACCCCTTCATCTAGTCCATTTGCAATATTCTCCTCTGATAAAACCCCTTGCGTATCAAACTTTCGGCTGGTATTACCAAATTGAAAACCTATAGAAAGCGTTTTTTTCAATTTTCTTGTACCCATGCCCAAATGATAGGCTAAGCTTACCCTTTGTATTTGTGTATTTATTGACGCCATGTTTCTTTCGCCCTGCAAGTCATACGCATAAGACATACCGACACCAATCCAATCTTGTTTACGCAATCCTCTGATTATTGGGGCATCGACAAATCCTTCGGCGGTCTTCCAACCACTTCCAACAGATTGCCATTTTTCTTTGAGTATACCACCTACTCTAAAGGTGCCCTCATACGCACCTGTTAAGGCAGGATTGAGTAAAGCCGGAGCATATTGCCATTGGTTAAATTGTAAGCCTTGGGCTTTGACTCCGAAAGCAAAAGCTGCAAACAATACTAGTAAGGTTATTTTTCTCATTTATTACATGATCTATCAACAGTGCAAGATAAAGCAATTTTTGAATTTATATTTTTCCAATACGACAAGTCCATATATATGATTTACACCTCTATATGGCTCCAAATTGGGTTTTATCAATGCAATTAAATATTGTACGTTTTAAGAGTCTATAAGGGTTTACCTTTGCCCCATAAATTTTCAAAAAAGTGAATACAGCGCTTAATCAAATTTCAGAAAAGAAGATTTTACTCTTAGATGGAGCTATGGGAACGATGATTCAGAGATACAAGCTCAAAGAATCAGATTACAGGGGTGAAAGGTTTGCGGACTATCATATGGATATCAAGGGAAATAATGATTTGTTGTCTATTACGAAGCCTGAAGTAATCAAATCTATACACCTCGAATATTTGAATGCCGGTTCGGACATTATTGAGACGAATACTTTTAATGCCACGAGTATTTCGATGGCAGATTACGATATGCAATCTTTGGCTTACGAACTAAACGTAGCATCTGCAAAGATTGCCAAAGAGGCTACTCAAGAATTTATGGCTGCCAATCCTGGTCAAACAAGGTTTGTGGCAGGTGCGCTAGGTCCAACGAACAAAACAGCTTCTTTATCCCCAGATGTAAACAATCCAGGGTTTAGAGCGGTAAGCTTTGACGAATTGGTGGCTGCTTATAAAGAACAGACCGAAGGTTTGATTGATGGCGGTGTGGATATTTTACTGATTGAAACCATTTTCGATACGCTTAATGCAAAGGCGGCACTCTTTGCTGTAGATTTGGTTTTTGAAGAAAAAAACAAGACCCTGCCCATTATGGTATCAGGCACCATCACTGACGCCAGCGGCAGAACGCTCAGTGGACAAACCGTAGAAGCCTTTTGGGTTTCTGTAAAGCATATGAATTTATGGAGTGTTGGCCTCAATTGTGCCTTGGGCGCAAAAGAAATGAGACCACACATCCAAACCTTATCAAAAATTGCAGATTGTAGAGTCAGTGCATATCCAAATGCAGGATTGCCAAACGAATTAGGAGAATATGATCAATCTCCAAATCAAATGCAAGCGTTTGTAAAAGACTTCGCGTCGAGCGGATTTGTAAATATATTAGGCGGCTGTTGTGGAACAACCCCGGACCATATTAAAGCTATGGCTGAAGCCATTCAAAACATTTCTCCTCGTGAAATAAAACCGGTGGATGGCCAATCCTCTTATTCTGGGTTGGAGGCTTTGTTTGTTCGAGAGGATATGAACTTTATAAATGTTGGGGAGCGTACCAATGTGACAGGCTCAAGAAAGTTTGCAAGACTTATAAAAGAAAAAAAATACGAGGAAGCCCTATCTGTTGCCGAACAACAAGTAGAAGGAGGAGCCCAAGTGATCGATGTAAATATGGATGAAGGGCTATTGGACAGTAAGGAAGAAATGGTCACCTTCCTCAATCTAATGATGTCAGAACCAGACATTGCCAAACTCCCGATTATGATTGACTCTTCCAAATGGGAAGTGATTGAAGCAGGTTTGAAATGTGTCCAAGGCAAATGCATTGTCAACTCAATTTCTCTGAAAGAAGGAGAAGAAAAATTTATAGAACAAGCCAAATTGGTCAAAAGATATGGCGCTTCGGCAATCGTTATGGCATTTGATGAAAAAGGCCAAGCAGACACTACGGAGCGTAAAGTGGCTATCTGCCAACGTGCCTATAAAATACTTGTTGAAAAAGTTGGATATGATCCACATGATATCATTTTTGATCCCAATATTTTTGCCGTTGCTACTGGTATTCCAGAGCATAATGAGTATGCTATCCACTTTATCGAAGCATGCAAGCAAATAAAAGCCAGCTGTCCTGGCGCCAAAATAAGCGGTGGTGTAAGTAATATTTCTTTTTCTTTTAGGGGAAATAATGCGGTCAGAGAGGCTATGCACTCAGCCTTTTTATACCATGCAGTGAAGGCAGGGATGGATATGGGTATTGTAAACGCAGGAATGATGGAGGTGTATGAAGACATACCTAAAGACCTGTTAAAATTGGTGGAAGATGTTCTTTTTAATCGGACGGAAACCGCTACTGAGGAACTTACATCTTATGCCGAACGCATAAAAGGAGGTGGAAAAAAATTAATAAAAGATCTGAGTTGGAGAGAGCAAGATGTAAGAGGCAGATTAAATCACTCATTGGTCAAAGGGATTACCGAATATATCGAACAAGATGTCGAAGAAATAAGAATACAGCTCCCAGCTGCACTTCAAGTCATAGAAGGGCCATTGATGGATGGGATGAGCATTGTAGGTGATCTTTTTGGCGAAGGAAAAATGTTTTTGCCTCAAGTCGTTAAATCTGCTCGGGTAATGAAGCAGGCTGTTTCGTACCTCACTCCATTTATTGAAGAAGAAAAAAAGGCCGCAGGTGATGTAAAGGATAAAGGGAAAATTCTTCTTGCAACAGTAAAAGGAGACGTACATGATATTGGGAAAAATATCGTAGGTGTAGTGTTGGCATGCAACAATTATAAAATCATTGATCTTGGCGTGATGGTGCCAGCGGACAAAATACTTAAAGTCGCGAAAGAAGAAAATGTAGATGTTATAGGATTGAGTGGATTGATTACTCCCTCACTTGACGAGATGGTTTATGTCGCTGAAGAAATGCAACGTCAAGGATTTAAAATACCATTATTGATTGGTGGAGCCACCACAAGTAAAACGCATACTGCTTTAAAAATTGATCCTGCATACAAGGGCCCTGTCGTGCATGTTTTGGACGCATCTAAATCAGTCCCAGTAGTTAGTGCCCTATTGAGCAATGAGGCAGCCAACACTGTCATTCAATACAAGCAAGACTATGCCGAGCTTCGAGAAAAAAGAGCAGCAGCCAATGCGCCCAAAAACTTCGTTCCCCTGACAACAGCAAGGGCATCAAAGTTTAAAATTGATTGGGATGCATATACTCCTCCAACTCCAAATTTCACGGGAGTTAAAGTTTTGAATGATTTTCCGATTGAAGAATTAACAGACTTTATTGACTGGACGCCATTTTTCAAATCATGGCAACTTGCAGGGAAATATCCACAAATTTTAGAAGACGAAGTTGTTGGAATAGAGGCAAAAAAACTTTTCCTCGATGCGCAAAAAATGTTGCGAAGAATCATTGATGAAAAATGGTTGACTGCCAAGGCCACTTTTGGAATATTTCCTGCCAACAGTGTAAATGATGATGACATTGTGGTTTGGTCTAATGACCAACGTTCTGAAGCGCACACTACACTAATAAATTTGAGGCAACAAAATAAAAAAGCCGATGGTTTGCCCTACATGTGCTTGAGTGATTTTGTCGCACCTGCTGCAACGAAGAAGGAAGATTATTTAGGTGCGTTTGCGGTTACGGCAGGCATCGGTATAGAAAAATGGGTAAAGCAGTTTGAAGATACCAACGATGATTACAGTGCAATTTTACTCAAAGCTTTGGCAGATCGTTTGGCAGAGGCTTTTGCCGAATATTTACACCAGAGAATAAGAACAAAAGAATGGGGTTATGCTGAAAATGAAAACCTAAGCAACGACGAACTAATCAAAGAGTCCTACAAAGGAATACGTCCAGCTCCAGGATACCCAGCATGTCCAGAGCATTCAGAAAAATCCAAACTATTCCAATTGCTCAATGTCGAAGCATCTACGGGGATAACATTGACTGAGAGCTTTGCGATGTATCCTGCGGCCTCCGTTTCGGGATGGTACTTTAGTCATCCGAAAAGCAAATATTTTGGGATTCGCAGAATTGATAAAGACCAAGAGTCGGATTACATTGCTAGAAAGGAAGATACCTTTGATCCAAGATTACTCAATCCATTAAAAAGCATTTGATCAGATCATTCTTAAAATATTGGACTTTACTTCTGGGTCTCTGCTTTGTGACCTCTCTTTTGGGGCAAAGCAAAATGGATTTGATTTTTACTCCGGCAGACACCTTAAATAAAAAAAGGTTTAACTGGGCACTTGGCGTTTCTGCTACAACCTACACTGGTTTTTCGATAGGCTTATATAATGCTTGGTATAAAAAGTATCCGCAAGAAGGGTTTCACACCTTTAATGATTGGAATGAATGGGAAAACATGGATAAGATGGGGCACTTGTATACCAGCTACTTCCAAGGTGTATTGTGCTATAAGGGGGCCAAATGGACGGGGCTCTCTGAAAACAAAGCCTTAACCACAGGATTGATTTGTGGCACTTTGTTTCAAACCACCATTGAAGTAATGGATGGGTTTTCTTCCCAATGGGGCTGGTCCTGGGGAGATTTTGCTTTCAACAATTTGGGACTTGGCGCTTTTTACTTTCAACAAAAACATTGGGGCGAACAACGCATAAGCTTCAAGGTTTCATCCTGGCCAAAAAAATATTCCACAGAACCCTTTCCATCAGAAACTGGACTTTTTACCTCTACTTTAGATGCACGCGCTTCAGGTTTGTATGGAGCTACTTGGGCAGAAAGGTACTTAAAGGATTACAATGCGCAGATCATTTGGGCTTCTTTTAATCTATCCTCTTTTACCAATGGCAATAACAAAATTCCTAAATGGCTCAATATCGCCGTGGGTTATGGCGCAGAAAATATGTTTGGAGGATTTGAAAACCGATGGGAGATAAATGATGAAAATTTTATACTCCCTGAAGACTTGAATCGATATCAAGAATTCTACATCGGCTTAGATGTTGACTTGACTAGAATAAAAATTAAAAACCCTTTTCTGAAGTCTTTATTTAGTACCTTAAATATTTTTAAAGCACCAATGCCAGCAATAGAGATTAATACACGTGGAGAATTTACTTTTCATTTGTTGGCGAGATAATTATAACATGTTAGATTTTCTCAAGCACAGTGTGATTTGCGCATTCTTACTTTTTGTCTTATCCAATAATTGCCAAGCACAAATCGATCATTGGGAGACGGTGATCTATAATGACGATTTTTGGAACTATCGTTTGGGCTTTTCGGAACCAGCGAGCAATTGGATGCAAGTTGAGTATGACGATTCCAACTGGTCAACTTCTATGGGAGGATTCGGCTATGGCGACAATGATGACAATACTTTGATACCCACGGTTATTTCTATTTATATCAGAAAGAAATTTGAATTAGTTGACACCTCTGTTATACGAACCGCTCTTTTGCATGCAGACTATGACGATGCCTTTGTGGCGTATATAAATGGCGTTGAAATAGCACGAGGGAACTTTGGCCTACCTGGAAATGCCCCAAATTTTGATGCGACTCCGCAAACCGATCACGAAGCAGTTTTGTACCAAGGAGGTATCCCAGAATCCTATCCTATAAACGCCGAAACCTTTGATGAAATATTTGTCGAAGGTGAAAATACCCTTGCCATTCAGATCCATAATATCTCTACATCCTCCTCTGATTTTTCGAGTAACTTTTTTCTTTCGCTTGGTATAACAGATAATTCTATGAATTACGGTGCTCCGCCAAATTGGTTTTTTAGCCCTGCTTTTCAAAGCAACTTGCCTTTATTAAAGCTCAATACTTTTGGACAAAATATAGAGGATGATCCTAGAATTGTTGCCAACTTGCAAGTGATCGATAATGGTCCTGGAGCATTGAATTCTTCTAATGATTTTCCAACCGATTACGATGGGAGAATTTCTATTGAGGTCAGAGGAAACTCCTCTCAACTATATGAAAAAAAGAATTACGGCTTTGAAACACAGGACGAAATTGGTGAAAACAACAATGTATCCTTGCTCGGAATGCCTGAAGAAAACGATTGGATATTGCATGGTCCTTTTTCCGACAAAAGCTTAATTCGCAATGCTTTGACTTTCAATATTGGACGATCCATGATGCCCTATGCATCGCGAACAAAGTTCTGCGAGCTTCTTATCAATGATAATTATGAAGGGATTTATTTGTTGATGGAAAAGATAAAGCGAGATTCTGCTCGAGTGGATATCGCCAAACTCAGACCTGAAGATATTGAAGGCGATGAATTAACTGGAGGTTATATATTTCGTTTGGATTGGGCAAATGAAAATTCTTCATTCGACGGATGGTCCTCGCCATTAGGAAATCCAGCACCCTATTATTCTTACTACTCCCCTTCTGCACAAAATCTCCTGCCTGTGCAAAAAAATTATATTTCGAGTTGGATGACGGATTTCGAAACGGCCATGCAGCAACAAAATTTTGCTTTTACTTTCGAAAATTATATTGATGTGGAGTCCTTCATCGATTACTTTTTAATCAATGAATTCACAAAGCAAATAGATGCATATAAACTAAGTTTCTATATGCACAAAAAGAAAGACAGCAATGGTGGAAAACTACACATGGGGCCAATCTGGGATTTTAATCTAGGGTACAGCAATTTTGATTTTGCATGTAATCCTAATCCTGAAGGTTGGATATATCCCTGTACCTCCAGAGTGTTTTGGCTTGAAAAAATCCTCTCGGTTCCTTCGGTCCGAAACAAAATGAACTGCCGTTGGCAGCATCTTAGACAAGACATCTTAGACGTAGATATGCTCATGGGTACGATTGATTCTTTGATTCAAGAATTGGGCCCAGCAGTAAACAGAAATTTTGATCGTTTTAATGTTTTAGGCCAATACATTTGGCCCAACTTTTTTATTGGAAGTGATCATGAGGAAGAAATAGATTTCCTAAAACAATGGATTCTCTTGAGGCTCAATTGGATGGATAATAATATCTACGGAGATCCCAATTTTGATTGTGATGCTTTAGTATCTACTGAGGAAACCATGAAAGAATCTTATATAAAAGCCTATCCAAATCCATTTGATCAATTTATTTCTTTTACGGGGCCTGGGCTAAAGAAAAAAGATGCAGAGTTATGTATCCATGATGTTTTTGGCACTCAAATTTCATGTTATCACTCCAATGAGCTCATCGAGCTTGACCTAAGTACTATAAATACCGGAATGTATTTCTTTAGCTACAAAGAGAAAGGTGTTCTTATACAAACTGGGAAAATTGTAAAAAAGTAAACTTTTTCAATACACTTAATTTTAACAAGTTTCATTACAGGGTACCTAATGGATTGCTTAAGTTAGTATTACTTAATTTTTCAACTTGGGTAGAAAACGAAATTGGTTAGTTGTAATCTTTGTTTTAAGGGTTATTCTGCTAAATAGTCAGACCGCTATTTTCACAGAACCTTTTAATGAATCCAATGGATCTACAACCGGTAATAGTGTGGAAGGTGAATCGTGGAGCACAGATTGTCCAACTTGTGTTCCAGGTGTTGATTATTTTGCTACTCTCAACGGAAAACTAAGAAATCTTGACAGCAATGGGCCAGCCACATTTTCTCTTGATGGGGGAATTGATGTAAGTCATTGCTCTAGTATAAAAATTAGCTTTGAATTTGCATTTTCAGAACCGTGGGAGGGAAGTGGAAACATGGAATATTGTGACGAAGTGAATGGGACATCACCTGCTTGTACTGGCTCTCCTTCATGTGGATCGACCTGTGACCCGAGCACTCCTCTGATTGGCGCTTGTGATGGATGTTGGGATTTTCTATGGACTCAAATTTTTTTGGACGGAAATCAAGAAGCAGAAGATTTAATTGGAGGACTAGGCACCACTGATATGGATCAATCTGGAATGAGAATGTTTCAGTTTTGCACAGAAGAAGCAAGTCTGTTAGATCTTAAATTCACAACGCAGACTTGGGCAAATGATGAATGGGTGGAAATCGATAACATTGTGATTACTTGTTGGGAAAACGATCCTTTGATTGAAATAGCAGGAAATCAGGGACCAATAAATGTTTGTGCAGGAGAAGATATCAGTATGTGTGAAATCAACGTATCTACATCAAAATTGAATGGAGGAAATGCTTGGGCTTGGAATGGACCTGGAGGATCTAGTTCTGGATCAAATAAATTTGACCTATTCGATGTTCAAGCTTCTGATTCTGGCAACTATGTGGTTACCTCTACCGATAGCAATAATTGCACAGCCACAGATGATATTGAAATAATTGTTGAATATTGTTGTGATGCAAATGCAGGTACCTTATCGATTTCAAAAAATTAACACCTATATTCCCTCAATCACCTTGGTAATGGTTGCAGCATCTCCCATGGTATAGTAATGCAAACATGGAACACCGGCAGCCTTTAATTCACGAGACTGAGCAGAACACCACTCGATGCCAACTTGTTTGATTTTTTTCCGGTCATCCCCACACTTTACAACTTCACTGACCAAGTCGTTGGGCATGTTTATATAAAACATCCTAGGAATTGAATTGAGTTGGTAAAGCTTAGTCAATGGCTTTAGACCTGGAATAATCGGAACGGTTATACCCGCTTCCCTACAGGCCTTAACGTAATCAAAATACTTTTGATTATCGAAAAACATTTGCGTAACAATGTAATCTGCTCCTGCTTCCACCTTCTTCTTGGTATACTCCAAATCCAAGGCAAAATTGGGAGACTCGTAATGTTTTTCTGGGTAACCCGCGATGCCTATACAAAACTCCGAATTGGCACCCGAATCAATCGTTGAGTCCAAGTATTTGCCAACATTCATATTCTGAATTTGGGCTACTAAGTCCACCGCGTATTTATTACCATCCGGTTCTGGAACAAACTTCCCATCAAACTTTCTTGGATCTCCTCTTAAGGCAAGGACATTGTTGATGCCCAAAAAACTGAGGTCAATCAAAGCATTTTCGGTATCGTCTTTAGAAAATCCACCACATATTAAATGCGGTACAGCATCGACGCCATATCTATGCATTATAGAAGCACATATGCCAATGGTCCCAGGTCTTTTTCGCACGGATACCTTTTCGAAAAATCCAGTATCTCGTTTTTCATAAACAAAGTCCTGCCGATGATAGGTTACGTCTATAAATGGAGGTTTGAACTCCATTAGAGGGTCCAAGGTCATAAAAATATCTTCCATTCTACCGCCTTTGAGTGGAGGCAATACTTCAAAAGAAATTAAGGTCCTTCCTTCTGCTGCTTTTATATAATCCGTAACCTTCATATGTTTATTTGTACCAAAAATTTAGCCAATCCAATCTAGCTGTTTACTTTGGGCTCTCAAAGTTACTTCCTTATACAACTAAATGCATCATCCAAATGAATCTGCTTAAGAAATGGATTTCTAAATATTCTGGAAGATTGCGCTCTTTGAAAGCGGTCTATTGGATTAACAACGTAGTCAACCGCAAACAACTACAACACAACAAGAATATTTATGAGAAATATGGGCTCAAAAAAAGCATATTCTCACCCATTGGAAAACAAGATTTTAAAATTGCCTCCACTGCGATTCCTTGGCTTGATGTACAAGATGGTTTAGCCCTTCTTAAAAAATCAACTTTTTATAATCAAAGCAGTCCAGCACTACAAATTGAACTCCAACGATTTATTGACAAAGGATATATGATCCTCAAATCCTTCTATTCTGAAGACGAAGTTTCGGCTCTAAACAAAGAGATTGAAGATCTCACCAAAAGTGGAAAGCTAGACTTTAACTACACTGGAAAAAAAATAATGGAGTCCTACAAATACTCCAATTTAATAGATCAAAACTTTTTTAGAAATCCAAAACTTCTACACCTTCTGGATTTTATTATGGGCAAAAAAACGGTTCCTTTTCATACCATTAATTTCATTGAAGGATCAGAACAGAAAGCGCATTCCGACTTTATCCATATGACCACCGAACCGGAAGGCTACCTCATCGCAGCTTGGACCGCATTAGAATCTACGCATCAAAAGAACGGGCCACTATTCTATTATCCAAGCAGTCATAAATTGCCCTATATCACATGCCAAGACTATGATAGTGGCAATAGCAGATGGTTAATCGGAAATCAATCGTATAAAAATTACGAAGACCATGTTGCTAAAGTTGTAAAGGAACACAAGCTCAAAAAAGAGTATTTCTATGCTGAACCAGGTGATGTCTTTATTTGGCATGCCAATTTGTTACATGGTGGTGATCCCATAATACAACCTGGGCTAACCCGAAAAAGTATGGTAGCACATTATTTTTGTGAAGAGGTAATTTGCTATCACGAAATTTCGCAAAGGCCTGCACTTATTCCTGAGATAGAATAATTTCTGCGCTCTGCAGCTATGGCAATAAAAAATGGCCGACCCGGTTTTCCCCCTGGATCGACCACCATTAAGTATTCTCCTTAATAATCTGAACAATAACCTTTATGCAGAATTCTTGCCAAGCGTGCCAAAAAAGACCGATTACAATGGGTAATTTACATGTGACGAAAAAACACCATATAAAGAAGATTCATTTAGTGGAGTTTACATATATGAAATTTCTGATCTAATATTCCATGAAACACAAAATCCACCTCATAATTGGTAAAGTTTGATTCGAAGTAAAAATTTTACATTTCAAATCAAAAAATCCATATGTTTAATTGTCTCAAAACCAAGGCATTACAAAAAGTGGTGCTTTTGAATAAACTTTGACCTATAGCAAATGTTGTTTTTTAGCCATGCACTCCATGCCAGTGCTTATTTTACATCCTCAAATAATTACGCATTTGAAATTTCAAGGCCGAACAAATGAATATTTTGAAGTTCTCGAAAAAGAGGACTACTCCACTACACAATCTGTAGAAGGTGCGCTGTCCATGATATGGTTTTGTGAAGATCAAAACATTTTGACCATTGATTCGGAAAAGAGAGTTTTTGACAAAAACGAAATTATTTTTTTAAATCCTTTTAATAAGGTGGAGGTTAAGGAGATAAAAAAGCATCGCTACCTAAGGTTTAATGCGCCATTCTATTGTATCCTAAATCATGATGAGGAGGTAGGATGTAAAGGAGTATTGTTTTATGGTCCAAAATCCTTTCCTACCCTTTTGTTGAAAGGAGAAGATTTAGAAATTTTGGAAACTGTGTGGAAAATGTTGGTTTTAGAAATGCAATCCAAGGATAATCTTCAACTCGAAATGCTCCAAATGATGTTGAAGCGGATATTGATTCTTTGTACGCGCATGTTTAAAAGCCAAGAAGATTTAGATGAGTTAGATAAGGTCCAGCATGACGTGGTACGAGAATTTAATTACCTGGTAGATCAACATTTTAGAAATCACCATACCGTAGCGGAATATGCCAAACTCTTAAACAAAGCACCTAAAACCCTTTCAAACCTATTTAAAAAAATAGGAAGTAAATCTCCCCTTCAACATATACAAGACAGGATTATGCTGGAAGTCCGTAGACTGCTGCGCTATACTGATATGCCTGTTTCTGAAATTGGGTACGAGGTTGGATTTAATGACGTACAAGGGTTTAGCCGATTTTTTAAAAAGCATGAAGGAATCTCTCCTTCTCAATTCAGATCTTCTTAGCCCTTCCGTTCGTAAATCTTTTTAATTCTAGTATTGACTTGGTTTGCATAAAAACCAAGTTTATCATACTCCACATTTCCCGAAAAGGAAAAATTGACAAGCCAAAAGGTAATCCTACTTGGAATGAAGGAAAAATAGCTAATCAGACGGGAAGAAGCGACTACTAACAGCCTGGTGTCCTCCATGATATTTGTATTGTAATTCATTCGAAAACTAAAAAATTATAATATGAAAACATTTCAAGTTCCTACGAAAGCGGAAGTTAGTGCTGACAACCAAATAATATTTGACAAGCTAAAAGATTCCTTGGGTTTTGTACCAAACTTATATGCCTACTATGGTAAAAACGACACTGCATTGAATGACTATTTACAACTTCAAAACAGAAAAACAACACTTTCTAAAAGAGAAAAAGAAATCGTCAATCTCGTGGTTAGTCAATACAATGATTGTTATTATTGCCAATCTGCTCACACGGTTATTGCTGGATTAAATGGCTTTACCCCTGACCAAATTTTAGAAGTTAGAGGAGGTTCTGCAAGTTTTGATGCTAAACTAAATGCACTCGCAAAATTTACTTTATCTACTATATCAAATAAGGGCAAATTATCTCAACAAGATAAATTAGACTTCTTGGAAGCTGGATTCAACGAATCCAATTTGATCGATGTGGTCATAGCAATTGGAGACAAAGTGATGAGCAATTTTATTCACAATTTGGCTCAATTCGAAGTTGATTTTCCAACCGCTCCAAAACTTGAGGCAACCCTTGCCTCATAGACGGCATATTGCTACCAAACATTTATAACACATAAAAAAAATACAATGAAACATTTAATAAAATTCTTTACCCTATCCTTAATCGTTAGTTTGTTTTTGACAAGTTGCGACTCCAATGACTCTGCCGATCTCAATCTAAACTTAACCGGACTCGAACAACTGGGAACTGATTATGCATACGAAGGATGGATCATGGTAGATGGTTCACCTGTATCGACTGGAGTTTTTTCAGTAGATAGTGATGGCAATCCTTCCAATTCTAGTTTTGAAGTGAGCAATGAAGACTTAGAAAGCGCAACTGCCTTCGTTTTAACTATAGAGCCAAGTCCAGATCCCGATCCTGCACCAAGTGCAGTAAAGTACTTGGCAGGTGATTTTTCTGGCAACACTGCAAGCTTGACTATATCTCATCCTGCTGCATTAGGTACTGATTTTACAGCAAGCAGTGGAAACTATATCCTAGCTACTCCAACAGATGGAGGTTCTGACACGAATGAATTCTCTGGCGTATGGTGGTTGGATCCTACAGCAGGGCCTGGACCTGGTTTAGATCTTCCTTCACTCCCAAACGGTTGGGTTTATGAAGGATGGGCAGTGATTGATGGCACGCCATTATCAACAGGAAGATTTTCTAGCATTCAAGGAGCAGATGACTTTAATGGGTTTAGCGGAACACAAGGAGGACCTCCTTTTCCAGGAGAGGACTTTTTGCAAAATGCTCCAAGTGGTTTAAATTTTCCAGTGGATTTAAGAGGACAAACAGTGGTTATCTCTGTAGAACCATCGCCAGATAACAGTGCTGCTCCTTTTACATTGAAGCCATTGGTAAGCAGTGTTTTGGAGAACGCAACAGATCATTCGTCACTTAGTATGTCTAACAATGCTATTCAAACGAATCCAACAGGTACAGTATCCCGATAACTAAAAACAGTAGCCCACAAATACGTGGGCTGCTTTTGACCACAAGCTAATACTATGAAACATATATTCAGTTTACTCATACTCTTCTCTTTACTTATTCAAGGGTGTATTGGAGATGATTTTGTTGACGATAATGTTGAGCCCATTCTCCAAATAACTACAACGCCAGATACTTTGGCATTAGGAAGTACATTCCAATTTGAAGCGATGTACCTCAACAATATAGGAGCGCAAGAATCTGTGGATGTGCAATGGGAAAGTGCTGATCAAGAGGTAATTTCCATATCATCTCCTGACGGCTTAGCACAAGCACTGCAAATTGGTTCTAGTACCATTCGGGCGAGCTATCAATTTGATGAAAAAGTCATAGAAGACATCATCGAAATACATGTGGGTCAAAATACGGTAGATGTATTGCAAAGTAAATCAGGCACTATTGAGACCACAAGCTTTTATACACTTAAAGGGGATTTCGAATTTATAGAGACCGAAGAAGGTGTTCTATTAGATATCGCAGAAAACTACGAGGCAAGTTCCGGATTACCAGGCCTATATATCTACTTGAGCAACAACCCTAATTCCATTGCCAATGCTTTAGAAGTTTCGGCGGTAGATGTGTTTAACGGAGCACACCGTTACGATATTCCAAATGTAGATTTTGAAGAATATCAATTTATAGTTTATTTCTGTAAGCCCTTCAACGTAAAAGTAGGTCAAGCTGACCTTTAAAATTCTTGGTTATGAAAAAGTACACTAAATATATTTTGTTGCTTATGGTCTTAACCATCCAGACCAATGTGTTTGCAGGTGGGCCTTGGCCTCAAAACAAAGGAAAAGGATATTTCAAATTATCAGAATGGTGGACAGTCTTCGATCAACATTATACAGATCTTGGAAAAATTGATCCCAACCTGACTACAGGCATATTTAATACAAACTTATATGCAGAGTACGGGTTGACAAATAGGATTACGACGATCGTTAATATGCCCCTATTCAGTAGGAATTACATGAATAATTTGAGGTCTGCAACCACAAGTGAAATTATAATTCCTGGCGAATCTATCAATTCTGTAGGAGATTTAGACCTAGGATTTAAATATGGATTGAGCAAACCAGGAGCAAAGATTGCGGTTTCAGCCACTTTGATTTTAGGCATCCCTTTGGGACAGACAGCTGGTGGAAGCTTAGAAAATCTTCAAACTGGTGATGGAGAATTCAATCAAATGGTTCAATTTGATTTTGGCAAATCTTTTCAAATAAACAACATCCCAGCTTACATCAGTGCGTTTACTGGAATAAACAACAGAACCAATGAATTTTCTGAAGAATTTAGAATTGGTGGAGAAATTGGTTTGGGATTAATGGATTCAAAACTTTGGGTAAACACTCGAATCAATGCTGTGGAATCTCTAAAAAATGGTGCAACAGCAGAAACGGTAAACAGCACCAGCATTTTTGCCAATAATACAGAATACCTAAGTCTTGGATTTGAGGCTAATTTATATCTATCCAAAAACATTGGAATTTCGGCTGGTTTTGCCACCGCCCTCCGCGGTGAGATTATCGCAGCGGCACCTTCCTATAGTGTTGGTGTATTCCTAGATTTAAAATAAATCAATTAGAGTTTTTTTTTCATAGTAGTAGAATTTAAATAAGTAGTGGTTACTTGCAGCAGTCTTCGGACTGCTGTTTTGTTTTACGAGTTATTCATTCATCGGATCTTTACGTATACGCACAGATGATTCTGTTTTATTATCGTCTTCTTCTATAGTTAATATATAAGTCCCTTCTTTTCCTTTCGGGATTAAATATTTTGAATCAAAATCATAACTTAAATACCCCCCTGTTATGGGTGCTATCAATGCTCGTATTTCATCTGAGGACTCCAGTTTTTTAAATTTCTTATACGTACGGCGCACTCTCGAATTACCAAAATCTAGAACCACTTGTTGCAGAATTTGATCAAGTTCGATCAAATCATCTTCTGTCAAACCTTTAGCCTCAAAAGACCTATCCCAATACACTCGATGTACTCCATAACTTCCAGGAACCCTAATACGTTTTTCGAAGTCCTTTTTCACAGAGGTAATTTTCAATGTCAAACTATCCTTTCCTCTTTCACCTACAAAGTAATTTATAGCAACTAAGTTTTCAAAAGCTCCACGTGGCTTGGAAGAACTGTTTTTAATGTTTTTGGGATTTTCACCCATAAAAAGGAAATGCCCACGTTGCCCTCCTCTACTCAAATTATTCCATAACGTAGCTTCCTTTTGTTCAAAGAGGTGTACACTTCCATTTTTCACATCGTCCCATTGCTGCAAAGGACTAATGTCATCTAAAATCCATAAGCTTCTACCATGTGTAGATACGATTAAATCATTGTCTCTTGGATGTATTTTCAAATCATACACAGAGACCGTTGGCATATTCAATTTTAATCGAGACCAATGCTTTCCACGATCCAGCGTAAACCAAACACCTGTTTCAGTTCCCACGAATAGAAGATTTGGATTTCTTACATCTTCACGAATTACTCTAGTACACTCTCCGGAAGGAATACCATTGATAATTTTTTTCCAAGACTTACCGTAATCATTACTGGTATATATGTAAGGCTCGAAATGATCACTACGGTGTCCATCAAAACTTACATATACCACCCCAGGATCAAACTTAGAAGCCTCGACCCTACTTACCCATAATTCTTTTGGAACGCCCTTGATTTTGCTTCGTAAATTTTGCCAATTTCCTCCTCCGTCCCTGGTAAGTTGCACATTACCATCATCTGTACCTACCCAAATCAATTCTGGATTTATCGGAGATTCAGCAATTGATGTTATCGAACAATATGTTTCTGCTCCAGTATTGTCAGGCGTTACGCCTCCACTACTTCCTTGGATTCGTTTCTCTTTGTGATTTGTACTCAAATCTGGACTAATGATTTTCCAAGAAGACCCTTTATTCGTCGATTTATACAAATAATTTCCCCCTATATAAATATGAGCACTATTGTGATGGGACATAACTAAAGGTGCGGACCAATTAAATCTAACCGCTGATTTGCGATCCTTTTCTTCAAGATCTATTACTTCACCAAAATTTAGAGTATTTAAACTGCCAGGACTAATCGATCGAATTTCTCTTGTATCTGGATTGTATTTAAAGTACGTACCGTTTTCCATGGAAGTATACATATCGGTATGATCAGTTGGATTGGCTGCGGCGTCTTGACCATCGCCCCAATGCATTTTCCAATTAGAATCATTTAGAATCCCACGTGCATCTCTTGAAAAGCTAGAAACAGCATATGACCCATTATCTTGCAACCCTCCATAAACATAATAAGGATCGCGCATGTCATAATTCACTCGATAATATTGTGCTATTGGAAGATTGTCAAACAGTTGAAAATTCTCTCCATGATCATGAGTTATAGACATCCCTTTATCTGCTCCTAAATAGTATCTGTTTTCATTATTAGGATCATGCCACATTGCGTGAAAATCACCATGCACCTCTTGATCCTTACTTCCATTTTCAAAATTTCTACCTCCATCATTAGATACCATAAATTTCGTAGTAAGCACGTATACTTTTTGATCGTTTGAAGGGTTAATTCTAATTTGACTATAGTAAAATGGTCTGTTGTTATACTGATTGACGTATGTCCAAGTTTCTCCTCTGTTTTCGGATCGATAAACACCCGATCCTGGTTTATCTAAACTGTCTGTTTTTTTGGCTTCCACGATTGCCATTAAAATTTCAGGGTTCTTTTTGAACATCGATAGTCCAATCCTTCCCGTATCACCCAAAGGCAAACCATTGGTTAATTTTTTCCAAGACTTTCCTCCATCAATACTTTTGTAAATACCACCTTCTTCTCCTCCGCTGTGAAAATGATGAGGTTGTCTCAAACGGTGATACATAGCAGCATACATTACATTCGGATTAGAAGGGTCCTGCAGCAAATCTGTGCAACCCGTTTTCCCATCATCAGGAAGTCCATTTTTTACTTTATTCCAAGACCTCCCACCATCAAGCGTTCGGTACAATCCTCTATCCCCAGAATATCCCCAGAGATGGCCTATGGCACATACACATACATCGTCAGAATTTTCTGGATTTATTAAAACTCGTGCTATCTGATGTGTATTGCTAAGCCCCAAATGTTGAAAACTAGTACCTCCATCAATAGACTTATAAATCCCATTACCCCAAGAAACCGAATTTCTATTGTTTGCCTCACCTGTGCCAACCCAAATTGTACTGGTGTTGTTTTGATCCAAGGCGATATCACCTATTGAAGCGGTTTCGTAGTTATCAAAGATTGGAGTCCAACTAATTCCCGCATTTTTTGATTGCCATACACCTCCTGAACCCGTGGCCATAACCACGTGCGTAAAATCATTTTCATTTGCTTCTATATCAACAATACGCCCTCCCTGATTTGCTGGGCCTATATTTCTATATTCAAAACCGTTTAAAACTTCCTGAGAAACTTGAGAAAGTAGATTTTGAAACATCAAAGAATAAAAGATTGTAAAACAAAGAATTAATGATTTTTTCATGACGATCTAAAATTAAAAAAGTGTTGGTACGGATAGTACCATACCAACACAATGAAAAAACTTTAAGCTATTATTACTCGTTTACTTCAGTCTTTGCAAATATTCCTGGATCTTCATCAGGTGCATTCGAGTTAGCATTTAACTCATCATCCGAATACGGCATCCTTTCTGGATATGGGCCATCTGGACCATCAACCAAGAAATATGCAACTGCAATATCAGAATCAGTCGCACGCAATCTTCTGGAATCGTTAAATGGCATAAACGTTCCAAAACCAGAAACATATCGCTCTTCAATTACTTCCCTCAAAAATGCACGATCAGCAGCTATGCCGTCTTGATTTTCGATACCTCCACTGTCAAAATCGGCGACCTCATAAGCATCATAAAGAAAGGCTTCTCCCTGGAAATTCGCATTTACACCTCCTCCAGTATTTAACCAAGATCTTAAATCATTTAAATGATTGAGACCAGTAGATACTCCTTGAGTTCTGGCGCCAGCTTCTGCTAATATGAGAGCATTTTCGGCAAAAGAAACTAAATTTTGAGGTTCAAATTGTTCGATAATTCCAGTATTTGGAGATCCACCACTTTCATCAATTTGGTAGTATCCGTGACGTGCAGTTTCATCAGTTTTGCTGTTATTTCGACTTAAAGTACTTGCAGGATCTACAAGTTGAATTAAGTAACTATTCAATGTCCCTATATCTCCAGCTCTCGAACCTTCAAGAATTTCCCAAAATAGGTTCTTATCTCCCTCAGCCACATTTGGATCCCCTCTTGGGATATGCTGCATAGTGCCATCATGCGAACTAATTCCATTTTGTGCAGCACTGTAGGCCGCACCGTAATCCTTCATTTGCAAATAATAGCGTGCTTTTAATGTATTTGCAGCGGCGATCCATTTATCCCTATCTCCTTCGTAATATATATCGGCGGATAAGGTTCTAGATGATGCAGCTGACAATTTATCAATTGCACCATCCAACAGAGCGATACAATCATTAAAAACAGCTACTTGAGAATCAAAAGAAGGATTATCAATTTCAGAATTGTTGACTTCAGCATAAGGTATATCACCAAAAAGTGAAGCACCCGTTCCAACCGCGTGGGCCTCCACCACCATCGCAATACCAGCCAACAAATTATCGTCTACTGCAATATCTCTAATATGCCTAAGGTTTGGAATCACACCTACATAAATGTTTCTCCAAGTACCCACTGCTTCTGCAGTAGACAAACTGAATCCATAAATATTAGAATATAAAGAGGTTATTCCAATCAGCTGACCACTATACATTCCTCCCACTCGATTCAAATGCCCAGCCTGCACACCTGTGTTGGCTAGCATCGCACCCGTCAAAAATAAATCCGCCTCGATGTCATCAATGAGTACATCATTCGGGTTGTCGTTTATTCCTTCAACCAAACCTTCACAAGAGGTCAATCCTATGAAGAGTAAAAGGACTAAAGATTTTATATAAATTTTCATTTCTTTAATTTTTACCAGTTTAGAAATTAACTCCCAAAGAGACAAGAATTGATCTTGTTTGAGGGTTTGTAAAATATTCAATTCCAAATCCACTACTCACCCCAACCTGATTGGTCTCTGGATCGATCCCATCAATCTTATTCCAGTTAAAAAAGTTACGAGCAGTAACAGAAACTACGGCACTTCCAAGTCTAGTTGAATTTTTGAATCCGTCAGAATCCAAAACATAGCTTAAACTAACTTCTCTGAGCTTGGTAAATGTTGCGTCTTTAATGGCAAAATTATACGCTTGATTATCTCCAAAGCCGCCACCTATACCAGTTCGGTACCAACTTTCATCCAACAAGACAGGTCCTCCACCAAAATCTTCAATTGTACCTCTGACCACAGATCCAGCTTCTACAATATCCCCTGCATAATTCACCAAGTCTTGATCTAAAGTAATACGATTAGCAGTCTCTTGCGTTGTTCCAAATCTTCTAAGGACCCATAGCGTTCTAGGTGAAAATTCTCCTCCTTGCGAATGCTCCAGGAGTAAATTCACACCAAACTTCTTCCATTTAAAATCGATTCCAAGACCGCCTCTCCAATCTGGATTAGGGTCTCCAAGGATCACAGGACTAGTGGTTGTTTGTGGAAATCCATTTTCATCCAAAATAAAATTACCATCATCATCCATTTGCGAACCAGTTCCATACAGTACACCTAGTGGATACCCAACTATTGCTCTACTACTTACAGAGGCACCAGATAAGTCAATACTTTCTGTTCCACTTAAGTCAGTCACCATGTTATTATTCTTTGACCAGTTTAGGTTAAAGCCTAACATTTTATCCGCAGTTTCGATTGCCTTGTAACTAAGGTCTAATTCGATACCATTATTCTCCATTGATCCAAAATTTCCATAAATCGTAGAGAAGCCGGAAGAAGGTGCTAGGTCTTTATTAATAAGTATCCCATCTATAGTATTTGTATAGTAAGTAAAACCTAAGCCTAATCTATCATCCAAAAACCTCAAATCAGTTCCAATTTCAAATTCGGTTTTAATTTCCGCTTCTAAATCTGGATTACCTTGATTGTTATCAATTCTAAATCCTCCTCCCCACAATGCGCTATTTAACGGATCACTGTAGGTGCTGTACGAGAAACCGCCTTCTGCAAGTGTTTGAGTTAAGTGAGGATCAGGCGTCACACCCACTTTTCCCCAAGCCAATCTCAACTTACCAAAAGACAATGCATCCGTATCGAATACTTTTTTAGTAAAAACCCACGCAACGTCAGCTGCAGGGTAAACAGCAGTATTAGAGAAAGTCGATGATGCTTCAATAGCATTCGAGAGATTGACGAACAGCTGATCATCAATATCAAATCCCAGGATTCCATATCCACGATTCGACCTTTGGTGAGATTTGAAAGCACTAAATGTTGAGTTTTCTGATGCTGAATTTAGAGATGGCGTTTGCTTGTCTGCATTGACAGAAAAACCGGTAATGTTTCCAGAGGTTCTCCTATACTTTCTGTCGTTGATACTCCACCCTAAGGTGACGTTGAGATCAATACTTGAAGTCAAGTCAAAACTTGATCGCGCAATCGCATCAAAAGTAAAAGACTTTCTTCCTATAATATCTTCTTGATAGATCCCTACAGAACGATCACCCCCTGATCCTATTGGAAAGAAATATTGTCTTTGATCATCAGAAATGTCCGCGTTTCCTCTTAATGTCAACCTCAACCAATTTAACGGAGTGATATCTAATTGAGGAGTTACAAAAAATCGATTTACAGCGGAAGTTGCGTCCTGTTCTTCAACAGTCCATCTCGCATTATTATACGTTGGATTATCTCTATCCGCCAAATATCTTCTATACGAACGATGTCGATTTGTAAAGATTTGACCATCCTCATCTACATGAGTTCCTTTATAATCATTTCCATCAAAATCTGGAGGAGTTCTCAATAATCCCAATAACAAACCTGCTGTGTTAGAGTTTTGTTGAATACGATTAGAAAATGAATTGGTATAAGAAGACTTTGTTGTTAAGGTTAACCAATCATTTAAATATGTTTTATGGTTAAATCTCACATTAGTCCGATCGTAAGAAGAGTTTTTAATTATCCCGTCCTGATCTATCCTTCCTAAACTCATGAAATATGAGCTTCGATCATTTCCTCCACTAATACTAAAATCATGTTGCAAAAATCCACCTTGTCCTATTACATCATCCCAGTTACTGTCTACATAAGTTCCTTGAGAATTCTTTTCTTCAATTGGATAGTATACCGTACCGTCATCTGCAATAAAGTGTTCAGCAGAAGTATCAAAAACATCGTCTCCTCCTGATCGATCTGGAATATAATCACCCCAAGATTCTGCACGTGTAGCTCCGTAGACACCACTTCTTCCTTGACCCCAAGTGGTTTGCATTGGAATTCTTTCTGATACTTGATCGATAGATAAGGTAGCTTTATAGGAAATCTTTGGCTTTCCTTTGGCCCCTTCTTTTGTAGTAATTACAATCACTCCATTTGCTGCTCTACTACCCCAAAGTGCACCTGCAGAAGCACCTTTTAGCACTTGAACTGACTCTATATCATTTGGGTTGATATCTGACAGTCTCGATTGCTGCGAAATACCACCGGCTCTACCTCCGGTAATGTTGTTTCCTCCACCATAGGTAGTTGAATTATTCATTGGTACTCCATCAACGATGATTAAAGGATCTGCATCTCCAGTAATAGTATTTGCCCCTCTGATTCGAATGGTACTACCTGCACCAGGATCTCCATTCGATCGATTAATTCTAACGTTCGAAGCTTTGGCCCCAATGGCATTGATTACAGAGACTTCTCCAGATCTGGATACTGCATCAACATCGACTACGGAGTTTGTTGCCCCCATTTCATCCCGTTTTTCTTTGAATCCAAGAGCTGTGACTACAACTTCTTCGAGAATTTCAGAATCCTCAGATAGGGAGACATCAACTACAGATCTAGTGCCAACTGTTTCTGTTTTCGTACTCATACCAAGATATGATACTTCAATTACTGAAGCTTCGTTTGCTACGGTCATGGCAAATGATCCATCGATGTCTGTGATCGTCCCGTTTTGTGTTCCTTGCTCAACAATGGTTGCTCCAATGACCGGATCTCCATTGCCATCAACAACAGTACCTGAAATTGATTTTTGCGCCAGCAAACCAACGCTCAAGAAACTGAAAACGAAACCGAGAAAAAATAGTTTTTTCATGCTTTCTTTTTTAGGTTTTAAAATATTTTTATAGCTGTATAGTTTTACATTTTATTGGACAAAAGAAACTAACGATAAATCTTTCATCGTTTTGAGCCCTGGGCTCGCACTCAATACATTGGGGATAGCATTTAAAATAATAGAACAAGTTGCTATATCCCCATTCACTCCTCCTTCTATCCTAGACACCAAATTTGGCTTACCTGTAATTCTTACCTCATCATAAGAAACCCCAGTACCCACTGCTGCTTCAAAAACAAGTTTTACCCTTTCTATTCCATTGTATTCTGCTCGTCCAATTTGCTTAACACCCATCGCCATGCCAGAGTCAATTCTTATATCTTTTGTCTCAACGATGCTTTCTGCGACAATGGGAGAAATTACATCTTCTGTAAAGTCAATTTTCCAACCAACCGAATCAGCAATAAATTGCATCGATTCTGTGAGTCCAACATGTCGCAAAGTCCCCTCTTTCTTTTTTTGATCAAATTGATCCAAGGTTAGGCCAGCACCAATTTTTTTCTGAAAAGGTATTCTACGATGTGTCGCATCTTGAATACGGCGAACCTCAACATGATTTATTTCTTGACAAACCGAACTTAAAAAGCTGGGTAAAGAGTCCATTAAAAAGCCTGGGTTGACGCCCGTTGAAACAACTGCAACATTATGTTTTTTTGCCTTTGCATCTAAAGCATCGGCCAATTCGGGATCATTTTTCCAAGGGTAACACAACTCTTCACAAGTAGAGACAATGGGGAGTCCATATTCTACTATTTGTTGTATTTGAGGAGCAATCGACTTTATGCTTGATGAGGTTGTCAATACTACGGCATCAACTTCATTAATGTTATCTACTTCTTCCAAAGAAGATTTTATGATTACCTCATTTTCTTGACCTTCAACCAATTCGGACAATTTTCTTCCTGCGAGAGAAGGATTAATATCAACTGCCGCAATGGTTTGAAGCGATTTTCTACCAGTAATGTATTCGAATGTTTTAATGCCTAAAGGCCCTAGGCCAACTTGCAATAGCTTTATCATATTCCTCTCAGCTTTACGGTTTAAACCAATTTGCTTCTAATTTCTTAAGAAGATTTTGATCAAACTGTGCTCATCTTGCTAATTTTTTACGAATGCCTTTTGGGTTAAATTTTCATTTTGGTCTATCAACAATACATGATAAATTCCCGGAATTAGATTACTTATGTCGAGTTTTCGATCTGGATTTAGACTCAAATTGGAAAGCACACACCTTCCCCATTGATCATAAATTTTAATAAATGAATTTTGACCTTCCAACTCTATAAAAAGTTCATTTTTTGATGGGTTTGGATATATATCAAAATTTATTGCACTGTTTTCCTTGGTACTAACGATACAATCAAACTCACTAAAGCCTTCAAAATAATGGGTCTCTATAAAATCAATTAATCCCGTTGCAAGCTGATCGGCAAACTCCAATCTATCATCATCATTAAAGCGGACTTCTTGATGACATTCTACCTGGACCGCATCTATGGTAGATCCATTTTTAGACCCATAAGTTCTTGTATTGTAACCCCCAGAAAAATAAGCCTCACCAGCAAAAGGAAAAGGATCAGCTTGTGAAGGAACAGCAGGAACTCCTAAATTTTCCATGATCTGACCAAGTGACAATGGCCCACGAATCAACTCTAAAAAATCACTACTGGAAATGTTGGTTTCGATCAAATGATTAATACTGCTTTCTTCACCACTTGCTTCTAATTCGTCTTCGTCTCTAAGCGTATTTCCACTCATTAGATAACCCAATTCCAAACGTTGAATATCGTGTCCATGTCCGTGAAGATCAATGAATAAACCCTTACCAAATTTTTCTAAAATCTCATCTCGAGCAAACATTACTTGACCGTGATAATATTCCCAAGCATTTTCAGCATCTGCATTCCCGTCTGCGGCTTCAATTATTTCTCTGTTGGCATCTAATTTAGAGCGATGTAATCTATTAATGATTACATAAGGAGTGCAACCCAATTTATTTTGAATCGCATCGACCACCTCATTTGCCAACTCTTGGGTGTTGGTGTCGTTTTGAGTGACGCAGCCTGAACAGTTCCGATCTGGGATTGAATTAGGTTTTTTTTCTCCACCATGAGGAGCAGATATTATAATGGGTAAATTACCATGAACGTACTCAGCATATTCATTCTCCGAAAAATAGGAATTACCGACTTGATAATCTTGTGCAATAAGATTGTTGGCGAAGAAAACAAAAGCCCAGATATAACTAAATATTTTCATCTCGAAGTTTTCAACTGTTTCGAAATGCCTGTGGACTATTAAGAACCATTTTCTTAAAAGATCGACTAAAGGCACTCGGATTAGTAAACCCTATTTCACGTGAAATTCGATTAATCGGCTTGTTAGAATCCTTTAGCAAAAATACTGCTTTGATCATTCGTTTACGTCGTTGGTAAACTTGCGGAGTGCATCCATAAAAATCTTTAAATCGTCGCAATAAATGAAAAGGAGACATAGTCGAAACTTTGCTCAATTCTTCTAAAGAAATATCATAGCAATAATAGGCGTCTAAATATTCTCTGGCAAGTTTTAATCTTCTATATATTTCTCGTTTCGTCCCAAGCTTTATGGCTGGTATCCCCGAGATTTTTTCTCCCAACTTTACTTTATCCCGATTAATTTCCGATAGTATTTCCAAAAACGTACTTTGATAAAAAAGCTTGGTGCCAGATTCTAGAAGTATCCTAGTTTTAAGCTGGTCAAACAAATTCTTAACCCTATTGGTAAGATTAAATACCATCGGTTCTTCTCCTTCACTCATTTCATTTCGAAAAGGGCTATCTATTAACTCCTTTTCATTTGAAAGTCTAAAGTGCTCATATAGTTTTTGATCATTCGAATTAAATGCAACCACTAATCCTTCTACTGGTTTATTCGTTTTTATCTCACTTTGAAAAGCCACTCCTTCTGGAATGATTAAATAGTTATTTGGATTTAATTCGTATTGCTTCATACCAATACTATATTTCTGATAACCATTGGAAACTGTACGAACCGAAAATCTTGAAATATGATCTCCTGAAAATAATTTATTAGATTTAAATAAATATGCATTCGAACTAACAGACCCACTAGAGTCACCTAGTTTGCTGCAATAATTTTGGTTTTGTATCGCCTTTTTTAGAGAATTACAATATGTACAAGCGGCATTCAAATAGTTGGATTTTGTTGTGCAATGTAAAATAATAATTTTTAATCAAGAGTGTGCACAATTTTTTATTAGGCATAATTAGTTAAATTCAAATTCTAAATTCCGGTATAATGGCATCCCTCAAGCAAGTATTTACATTATATTTCCTCATGCTGGGAACCTCTTTCTCCCTTATTTCGCAATCCGCGATATACAGTTCGAAATCTATACACCATCCAATTGTTGCTCAATCCGGTATGGTAGCCAGCCAACACCACATTGCCACCCAAGTAGGATTAGATATCTTAGAAAAAGGTGGTAACGCAGTAGATGCAGCCGTAGGTGTTGGATTTGCACTTGCTGTAGTTTTACCTAGAGCTGGCAACATTGGCGGTGGAGGATTCATGCTTTTATACGATGCCAAACAGGCAAAAACTACTTCATACAATTATCGCGAAATTGCACCCAAAGCAGCACATCGAGATATGTATTTGGACCATGAAGGCAATGTGGACAAAACTAAATTTAATGCCAGCTATCATTCGATAGGAGTTCCAGGTACAGTAGCAGGATTGTTATTGGCTTTAGAGAAACATGGTACAATGAAGCGCGAAGAAATTTTGGCTCCTGCAATTAGTCTTGCTCAAAATGGATTTGCTGTAACGCATGACCTTTCTAATGTTTTAAAGAAATATGAAAAGCGCTTAAAAAAATGTCCCGAAAGTGCTGCCATTTTTTACAAAGGTGAAGACTTTTATCAAGCAGGAGATATTTTGGTTCAAAAAGATTTGGCATGGAGCTTAACACAAATATCTAAGCATGGTCTTTCAGGTTTTTACGAAGGAGAATTAGCCAAACGTCTATCCGAAGACCTCGCGAATCACGGAGCAAAAATGAGCATGGAAGATTTGAAAAATTACAAGGTTGAAGAAATGGATCCTGTTTGGGGCGATTATCGTGGATATCAAATTGCATCGATGCCTCCACCTAGTTCAGGTGGTGTACACATCATTCAGATGTTAAACATATTGGAGCATTTTCCACTAAAAGAGCTAGGTCATAATTCTGCCCAAACTCTACACCTCATGACTGAAGCCATGCGTTTGGCTTATGCTGACCGAAGCGAACATTTGGGAGACCCTTCTTATTGGGACGTTCCGATTGAAGGAATCATTTCCAAAAAATATGCAGAAAAATTAGTCCAAAAAATAAAACCTTGGTTCGCTAATAAATCTGACGATATTAAGCCAGGTCAACCTAAAGATTTCGAAAGTGAGGAAACCACACAGTTTACCGTTATAGATAAACACGGGAACGTTGTTAGCAATACTTACACGTTGAATTTTAGTTTTGGTACAGGAATAGTAGCAAAGGGCACTGGCATTATTATGAATAATGAAATGGGCGATTTTTCAGCGAAACCAGGTGAGGCCAATGCTTATGGTTTAATTGGTGGTGAAGCCAATGCTGTCGAAGCAGGTAAAAGACCTTTAAGTTCGATGACCCCTACCCTTGTTTTTAAAGAAGGTAAACCATTTTTAGCAACGGGAAGTCCTGGTGGCAGTAGAATCATAACTACCGTATTGCAGATAATTCTGAATATAATCGATCATGACCTAAACGTTGCTGATGCTACTCATGCCCCACGTATTCATCACCAATGGTATCCCGACGTATTGTATTACGAACAAATGTTAAACATTGATACAAGAAAACTCTTGGAAGCAAAAGGGCATGAATTAAAAGAACGCCCCGCTATGGGGAGTACGCAATCCATACTTTTGAAAAATGGCTTACTTTATGGATCCTCTGATCCCAGAAGACCAGATGCTAAGACGCTTGGGTATTAACATTATGTAGTACCATGAAAGGGCAAGTAACCAAAATAAATTTTCAGAATAAGGTTAATCCTAAATCCTATTTTGACATAGTTAAAATTGAAGATCTTCTTACTAGAGATTTGGATCATGATATCGGGAAAAACCACTTGGTGAATTTCTATATCATATTCTTTGTTTACGAAGGCCTGGGATATCACACTATAGATTTTACGGACTACAAATACAAAGAAGGTACTGTCCTACTCATCAGAAAAGATCAGATCCATAAGTTTTTTAGAAGCCCCAATGTCAAAGGTTATCTGTTGGTGTTTACCGAAGATTTTATCATTAGTCATCTCAATAAAATGGAGGCATTGAAATCAATGCAGCTCTTTAACGATTCTTTGAGTTTTCCTAAAATCGAATTTACCAACAAAGAAGCTTTTTCGGATTTTACTGTTTTGGTCAAACATTTGGAGCAAGAATACAATGTCAAAGACAATTTTTCTATTGGCATCACCCGAAGCGTCTTACACATTGTAATTACGAAGCTCTTTCGGATCAAAGCACAGACCAATCGGTTCACTGAACGTAAAAAATACATGACCCAATTTTTGGAGTTTCAAAAGCTTGTCGAAGAAAAATGTCTGCAGAGTAAAAAAGTACAATTCTATGCTCAAGAAATGGGGATGTCAACCAAGACCATCAACAACATCGTAAAAAGTGTAGTCAACGATACTGCCAAAGCATATATTGATGAAAGAGCTATTATGCAGATTAAAAGGCTTCTGATCAGCACTGACTTATCAATTAAAGAAATTGCCTTTTCTTCGGGCTTTAGTGATCCAACCAATTTTTATAAATATTTCAAAAAATTCACCGCCAGTTCCCCAGAGGTCTTTAGAACTGCTCATTAGTACTCCTAAACAACGTCTTTCCCATTTTGACAGTCCTTAGAAACATTCTAACCTTTATCAGGGCGTGGTCTGCCAATACATTTGTTTCATTGATTAACAAAAACACTTTCAATGAAATTTTCAAAACTAAATTTTTCGATTTTAAGCTTATTTGCTGCACTGCTTACTTTTAGTTCTTGCAGTGATGATCCTGCAATTACTACTGGGTCAAGTGTAACAGTAACCAACACTTTTCAATCAACGGCATTCACGATGGATGCAGAATTAGACATAGAAGGATTATTTATGGCGCCGGCTGGTTCCTTAGCAGCAAGTGCTACAGTGGGTGAAGGTGTTGAATTTTCCAATTATCTACTCAACTTATACGATATAGATATTGACGAAAACAGTATTGCCTTTACATGTGTCGCACAATCTGATGATCCAACTTATGGAACTCTATTCAGAATATTAGAGCCCAACACTTTTGACCGATACTACTTCACTTTTGCAGAAGCCCAAAATGTCAATGGATTTTCTTCCAGCAACTCCTCTGTCAACTTAAGAGTTGACAGTGACAATGTTTTGGTTGTTGAAATTGGAGAAGGATACGATTTTAAACCAGGACAAAATTTTACCATAACCTTAGATTAAAGCATTATGATATTGAAGTTAAAAACGATTTTCTTGTTTGCAATTCCATTTTTCATGACCAGTTGTACAGGAAAAGAAAGCCAAAATCCCATGGAAAAGAAGACCATAATGGAGGTTACCACCTTCAAGACCAACAGCAATGTTAACCCCATTGAGTTCGCCACACGTGATGCTCAAGTAGAAGAAGATTTTACTAGTAAGCAAAAAGGATTTGTCAAAAGACAAAGTGCAATAGATGAAAAAGGAAATTATGTGGTGGTGGTTTATTGGGAAAGCAAAGCAGATGCTGATGCAAGTATGAGCAAATTTATGAATGACGAATCCGTTGCTGATTACGCTCAAATGATAGATGGCTCAACTATGAAAATGTCAAGATATTCTATGGATCAAGGGTTTAATGCAGCCGAAAGTCAATTTGTTGAAATAATGTCATTCGATTTAGTGGCTAATACAAACCTGGAAAAGTTTGCAAAAATCAATAAAAGAGTTGAGACAGATTTTACCGGCAAAAGAAAAGGGTTTTTACAACGATTGACTGGAAGTGATGAAAACGGCCGCCAAGTAGTTGCAGTCTATTGGGACAACAAAGAAAACTCAGATGCTTCATTACAACCATTTATGGAAGCAGAAGTTTCTAAACAATTTATGACTAAAATGGATCAAGCGTCAATGAATATGGGACGCTACAAATTTTTAAATATGGAATTAACAAACAAAGAAAAAGTAGTAGCTCTACTTAATAGTTTTAATACTGGAGATAAAACTCCTATTTCTTACATCAACCCTACCAAATACATTCAACACAATTTATCTGTTGGAGATGGTCTTGCTGGATTTGGAGAAGTGATGAAACATACACCTCCTCAAGGATTCAAAGCAGAAGTTGTTCGGGCTTTTGAAGATGGAGAGTACGTTTTTACACATACGATTTATGATTTTTTCGGACCCAAAATTGGATTTGACGTCTTTCGATTTGAAGAAGGTCTTATTGTAGAGCACTGGGACAATTTGATTGAAGTTCAGCCAGCAAATCCTAGTGGAAGAAGCCAAACAGATGGAGCAACTGACATTACAGACAAAGACAAAACCAAAGCAAACAAAGCTACGGTCGAGGCTTTTCTTGACGATGTTATGTACCAGCACAAAAATGACAAAATGACTACGTACATAAATCCTGAAAAATATATTCAGCACAACCCTATGGTAGCTGATGGACTAGAAGGATTTGGAAAAGCAATGCAGTATTTCGCTGAAAATGGGATGGTGATGGAATATACCAAAACACATAAAATACTTGGTGAAGGAAACTTTGTTTTGGTTATGAGCGAGGGCAAATTTGGCAAAGGAGAGCATACCGCATTTTATGATTTATTCCGACTAGAAAATGGACAAATTGTTGAGCATTGGGATGTGATTGCTCCAATTCCTCCAAAGTCAGAATGGAAAAACAACAACGGTAAATTTTAATGCCTGTTTTAAATATTAACCAATCAATTCAACAACAATGACCAATGAAACCAACAACGCAATACCAAAGTGGATTACCATTTATTTGTGGATAACATTTATTATAACCCTTGGAGCAAGTTTGTCTGGATATTTTAAACCAGATGCTTTGTTAGGAACATGGGAAGCGCTGCCAGCAGCTGGTGCACTTTCTCTGGCCGGACCTTTGGGATTATTTGTTTCACGAAATATGGCTACAGCAGTAGTAACCTTTTTTGGCTTACTGCAAAAAAATGCATCCATGATTAAAATAATTTTATTGCTTCGCATAGTAAGTGATGGACTTGATCTAGTAAATAATTTGATTGCTGGAAATAGTGCTGTTGCCATTATGGCTGGAGTAATGTTTTTGATAGAGGTATTTGCGTTTATTAAAATCAAAGCCCACTAAAATTCATTGCGTGGCTTTGATCATTACATAACAACAAAGAAGGCGAAGCTAATTCGCCTTCTTTATCAAAGACAACCATATGCATTTGCAAAAAATTCGAGTAGAACAAACTATTAACGAATTATTCCTAGACAGCAAAAAGGATTATTTCCGAATTATAAAAGGCGCAGCCAAAAGCATTTTCCAACCATTACAACCTCATGATTTCGAAAATGTATATCTCTCTATTTCGAGAGAACAAGGAATAGAACTTATCGAATTAATTCGAAAACATCAGATTAAAAATATCGTAGAATTTGGCACCTCCTTTGGCATTTCTACCCTTTATTTGGCTCAAGGGGCATTAGAAACCAATGGCAGTATTATAACTACAGAACTAGTGGAATCCAAAGCAAAAAAAGCTTTAGAAAATTTTAAGAATGCCGGTGTAGATGACCGTATCGAACTTCGAGTTGGAGACGCTTTAGAAACACTTAAAGGACACAAAGATCCGATCGATTTGTTGCTTTTGGACGGATGGAAGGACCTTTACCTACCACTGTTCAAAATGATGGAGCCCAATTTTCATGCGGAGACAATCATATATGTGGACAATGCGGATATGTCAGAATGTAGGAATTTTCTTCAAGTTGTCAGTTTAGACAATAGGTACAAATTTGATTACTTGCACAACTCTAAAGTTGTTTTGATCAGCATAAAGAACTAAAATATCCGATGCAACTTGGCTGAATCCCAAATAGTTGGATGGTGCCAAGTTGCTTTTTTATACTACGAAGAGAACAAAGCATCAAAAAGTCATTAAAATTTCGCGTTCTAAATTGACAAAATGTCACCCATTTTGGCATGGTACATACTTTGATATAATCAAGGTATAATAAAACGTACATGCAAAAAGGAAACATATCAGTACAAACGGAAAACATCTTTCCGATCATCAAAAAATTCTTGTACTCAGATCACGAAATCTTTTTAAGAGAGTTGATCTCAAATGCAGTAGATGCCACTTCAAAACTCAAAACGCTTGCATCTAAAGGTGAATTCAAAGGAGAACTTGGAGATTTAACTATAGATATAATACTAGACAAAGAAAATAAAACCTTGACGATTCGAGATCGAGGTATAGGCATGACCGAAGCAGAGGTCAAAAAATATTTAAATCAAGTAGCCTTCTCTTCAGCGGAAGATTTTGTCAAAAAATATAAAGATGATGCTAACATCATTGGGCATTTTGGATTGGGCTTCTATTCGGCTTTTATGGTTGCGGAGCATGTCGACGTCTTGACTCGTTCGTACAAGAAATCTGGGAAAGCGCAAAAATGGAGTTGCGATGGCAACCCATCATTTACTTTAGAAGCTACCAAAAAGTCTGAAAGAGGAACGGATATCGTATTGCATATTGCTGAAGATTCTGTGGAGTTTTTGGAGCAAGCGAGAATTCAAACTCTACTAGATAAATATTGCAAATTTTTACCTGTCGAAATTAGATTCGGTACTAAGACCGAAACCAATTACGAAGGTGAAGGAGAGGATCGCAAAGCGGTCGAAACCCAAGTGGATAACATCATCAATAACCCGACTCCTGCTTGGAAAAAGAAGGCAAACAAATTAAAGGACGAAGACTATAAAGCGTTTTATAATGAGCTTTATCCATATAGTACTCCCCCTTTGTTTTGGATTCACTTGGATATAGATTTTCCCTTTGATTTAACAGGTATTTTGTATTTCCCGAAACTCAACAATTCTATGGAGGTTCAGAAAAACAAAATCCAATTGTATTCTAATCAAGTGTACGTTACAGATGATGTGAGCAATATTGTTCCCGAATTTTTGACTCTATTGCACGGTGTTATTGATTCGCCAGATATTCCCTTAAACGTTTCGAGGTCGTATTTGCAGTCAGATGCTAATGTCAAAAAGATCACTGCGTATATTACCAAAAAGGTAGCAGAAAAACTGGCCAAACTTTTTAAGAAAGACAGAAAGAACTTTGAAGAAAAGTGGGGAGAAATTGGAGTGTTTGCCAAATACGGGATGCTTTCGGAAGAAAAGTTTTACGACAAAGGTTTGAAGTTTGCTTTGCTCAAAAACCTTGACGAAGAGTTTTATACCATCGAGGAATACAAAGAAAAAATCAAAGCCAACCAAACGGATAAAAACGACAAACTGGTTGTCCTTTATACCAATGACAAAGAAAGGCATTTCAGTTACATCGAGTCAGCCAAATCAAGAGGGTATGATGTCCTTGAGGTAGACAAGGTAATTGACAATCACTTCATGCAACAGCTGGAGCAAAAAATGGGTGACCTCACTTTTGTACGTGTGGACAGTGATACCGCAGACAATCTGGTCCAGAAGGACGAGAAAATGGATTCGGTTTTGTCAGACAAGGACCAAGAAAAAGTAAAGTCACTTTTCACAGAGTCTTTAGGCGAACTAAAAGGAGGAACGATAGAACTTAAAGCGCTCTCTCCAGATGATCATCCTGTTATGATTACCAAGCCAGAATTTATGCGCCGAATGAAAGAGATGCAGCAAATGCAAGGCATGAATATGGGAGGAGATATGCCAGAATATCACAATGTGGTGGTTAACTCAAATCATCCCTTGATCGCAGAGAAATTGCTGAAAATGAGAGGTGAGAAGAAAGCTTCATTTGCCAACTATCTTCACAAATTGGCTTTGCTCAATCAAGATATGTTGAAAGGGGAAGAACTCTCCGAGTTTGTGAAGAAGAGTATAGAGTTTATGCGGTGACATTCTTCTTTTCCATTGATGAAACCCTTCATTTTGGCATTGCCCCAAAACGAAGCAAAAAGTCTAGGCTAGAAAAATAAGATTTCCTTGCAGGAAACATTCGCTAAACTTCTTCAAGCTTTTTTCGCCTTTGGCGAAAGCTATTCCGAAGTGCGCTCATTATCTTTTGCTTCTAGCCAAATATGATCTAATTTTATGACTTGTTGGTAAGATATAATGAGCGGTAGAAAATTGTGCCTCCGCGTGTAGCGGAGAACAGCAAATTTTCGGCAAGCGAATGTTTCTCGACAGAGAAATATCCTTCAAAAAGTCTAGCGCTTTGGGCACTTTGCCGCAATGGGAAAGTGCCAGAATGAGAAAAATTCGATTAACCAATCTTCCGCATACGAAGACTCTCTGGAGTAACCTCCAAATACTCATCTTCTCTGATATACTCCATGGCTTCTTCTAAAGAAAACACCGTTTTTGGAGCGAGCTTTATGCCATCATCACTTCCTGACGCACGCATGTTGGTCAATTTTTTTCCTTTGATAACATTGACTTCCAAATCATTATCTCTGGTATTTTCTCCTATCACTTGGCCTTTGTATACCTGATCACCAGGCTCAACGAAAAATTTACCACGTTCTTGAAGTCTTGCTAAGGCAAAAGCTAAGGCTTGACCCTGCATACCGGATACCATACTTCCTTTATTTCTCCCCGGTATCTCTCCAACATGTGGAACATACTTTTCGAAACGATGTGTCATTATTGCTTGACCAGATGTCGCAGTAAGCATATTGTTTCTTAAACCAATTAATCCTCTTGATGGGATTTCAAACTCTAAATGCTGGACATCTCCTTTTGGTTCCATGACCTTTAACATACCCTTACGCTGGGTAACCATTTCTATAACCTTACCCGAAAATTCTTCCGGGACATCTACAACTAAGGATTCCATTGGTTCACTCTTTACCCCATCAATCTCCTTAAAAATCACTTCTGGTTTTCCAACTTGTAATTCGTATCCTTCTCTTCTCATCGTCTCAATCAATACCGACAAGTGAAGTACGCCTCTTCCGTATACATTGAATTTATCTTCGGTTTCGCCATCTACAATTTTGAGTGCCAAATTTTTCTCAGTCTCTTTATATAGTCTTTCGCGCAGGTGTCTCGAGGTTACAAACTTTCCTTCTTTCCCAAAAAAAGGAGAATTGTTAATTGTAAAGAGCATACTCATAGTCGGCTGATCAACCTTAATGTGAGGAAGTGCCTCCGGATTTTCTAAGTCTGAGATTGTATCTCCGATATCAAAACCTTCTACTCCTACCAAGGCACAAATATCTCCACTGCGCGCTTTGTCAACTTTTTTCTTACCTAAACCTTCAAAAACAAACAACTCCTTAATTCGAACTTTTTTGATTTGACCATCCCGCTTAGTTAAACTGTAATCTTTTCCTGATTCCAGATCACCTTTAAATATCCGGCCAATAGCAATACGTCCTGTGAATTTAGAATAGTCTAATGATGTAATTTGCATTTGCGGAAGCCCTGGATTATATGGAGCCTCAGGTATATTATCAATAACTGCTCTCAACAAAGGTTGAATATTCTCAGTACGTTCTTTGTAGTCAAAACTCATCCATCCAAACTTGCTCGAACCGAAAATAGTTACGAAATCCATTTGATCTTCTGTCGCTCCCAAATTAAACATCAAATCGAAGACATCGCCTTGTACATCCTCTGGAGTACAGTTTTCTTTATCTACTTTATTTACGACAACGATTGGCTTTAAGCCAAGCTCAATGGACTTACTCAATACAAATCGAGTTTGAGGCATAGGCCCTTCAAAGGCATCCACCAACAACAAAACCCCATCTGCCATTTTTAACACCCGCTCTACTTCACCTCCAAAGTCTGCGTGACCCGGGGTGTCTATAATATTAATCTTTACTCCATCATACAATGCAGCAACATTCTTTGATGTAATGGTAATACCACGTTCTCTCTCCAACTCATTGTTGTCGAGTATTAATTCGCCCTTGTCCTCTCGAGGATCTAAGACATTACATTCGTGAATAATCTTGTCTACCAAAGTTGTCTTACCATGGTCTACGTGTGCGATTATCGCAATATTTCTGATGGACTGCATCTCTTAATTTTAAAAAGCCGCAAAGATGCATAAATAAAAAGTGGTATGTGTACAAAAGAATCAAGACAAGAGCAAAAATCACCCTTGACTATGTCAAAAGACAAAATAACTTAAGCCAAATTGTATTGATGTATTACTATTAACAATGGGGTCAAAAAATTCGCTGTCACTTCGGGACAAATTAAAATTAGCAGTCATCTCATAACGCAACCGAGGAGATACATAATACAAGCCTCTAGCAAATAAATTAACGGCAAGAAAACCAGAATCAGGATCAAATTGACTAAAATAGCGCAATCTTGGTCCAGCCTCAAAAAACGTTCTTGCACTTAAATAATAGCCCAAGTTTAAACTAGTGGACAAGGATGCAAACCAACTCTGAGACCATTCATTAACTTGTCTTGGCTTGAAATGGTTCCTTCCGAATTCTAATTCGTACTCCTGTGTGAATTGGAAGTCTTTGGATAGTGGGGTGAATTTTTCATAGCTCAATGTTGCACCATAGTTATATCTCAGATCACTATTGTCCAAACCGTTAAAACTATTTGAACCAAATTCACCTTTTGCACCAATAGAAAAAATTGAACCTGACCCTCGGTATCGAAATCCTTCAAAAACATAGGCATCTCTCAAAATTGAAAACATACCATAATCATCCTTGGAACATATATTGTTTTCTATCAAATATGTAGAAAGGGATTCAAACTCATAAATGTTTTCTATACGCCAATCTCTATGACGGTAATTTTTTAATCTGCTAATCTCGTTAGCCAATGAAGTTATCTCATCATTATTTAAATCGCGTCGTATATATCCTGCCCGCTTTAGCTCTTCTAGAATACGCAGAGCATGCCATGCATCTGTCACGTTTTCTACTCTTCCCCATCCGATTTGTGGATTAATACCAACAAAAAATCGTGACGTTTTGTTGGCACTAAACGTCTCTAATTTTGAGCTATTAAAATTATAATTTCCCGAAGCTTCCATTTCAAAAAACTTCTTTTCCTCTTTGTAGTATCTATTAAAACCAGCAGCATTAACTCCAAAGTTTAGAAAAACATTATTCAAGTCATTATCATTTTTATCAAAATCAAAACCAAGATTTGAACTATAAAAATGCTCTTGTTGAAGTGCACGAGTGTTGCTTCTATAACTTCCTTGTACTATAGTTGATCCATCAAAAGCACTTAAGTTTCCGTTATCACCTGATTGATCAAAAAAAGACAGACTTGGATTTACCGTCAATGTTCTGCGGCTTACATCAGGATATAAATAATCTGCAATATTATATTCTTGTCCTTGACTGTAAGTCGCAGTTGACAATAATATTAAAGCAAATAGCTTAAGACATTTTAATGATCGCATTACTAAGATTTTAGAATATTAAATAACCAATTCAACCTTGAATTTGCAAATTACGTATTGGCCCTCGAAAGGTTTGCTAAGGATAAGTTAAACTATACTAATAAAAATTTAATGTATCCCAAACGCTCAATTTCAGTCTAAAGTACAGAATGCACTTCCAACTGTTTTATGAAACCATATTTTATAACTAAACCAACAAATTTCAATGAGACTATTGTATGCAATACTATTGCTTCTTACAGGTCTTTTGTTTTGGTATTTAGCAAACAATCATTGCGCTTGCACTGTAGATGATTCTGCGACGATTGAAGAAAAAGTTGCGCCAGTGGCAGCTCTACCAATGAAAAAATTGAGTCCGATTGGATTCAAGTGTTCTGATACCACTCCAAAATACGAAGCTAAATGGGCAGCGTTTAGAGACTCCTTACAGAGTTCTTTAAAAGACAATCAAATTCTAGAAATCATGGGCTACTCCTTTTTGGATGAAAATCCTGTTGATGGGGTTGATCTAGGAGGAGCAAGAGCGATGTCTGTTCGTTCACAATTTCAACTCGGTGATGACAAAGTCAGAGTGATTTCTCAATCAAAAGAAGAATCTTGTAGACAAGAAGAAATGTATAACATGATTCGATTTAGAACTTTGAGAAACTCTACAAAAATTAAGGAAGTCGGTGATCGCACGCTGATTTACTTTCCAAGCAATTCAACAGATAAATTGGCTGACGCCGAAATCGAAGCATATCTTGATGACGTTGCTGTGAGGGTAAAAGGCTCTGGTGAAAAGATCCAACTTACAGGTCATACGGACGCTACCGGAAATAGAGAGGCCAATATACGATTGGGTCAAGGAAGAGCGGATTCGATTAAAAATTACCTTATGGGTAAAGGAGTGCCTTCGAGCCAGATTTCTACAAGTTCCTTAGGGCCTGATTCGCCAATCGCAGATAATGCGACGCCAGCAGGGAGGGCGCAAAATCGAAGAACTGAATTAAGAATTATTAAATAAATAAAAAAATACAACCATGAAGGTTTTAAGTTTCATATTATTTTGTTTTTGTGACTGGTGGTGGCTTCTATGGCTTTTACCAGCAATTTTAGGATGGCTTTTAGGAAGCTCATTCGGGTCTTCCTCTTGGAAATCCAAGTATGAGAATGCGCAAAGAGATTTAGACGAATGCAGAAAAAAATCAAAAGCGCTAAAACGTGATTTAGACGAATGTAGAGTAAGCAAAAGTCGAGCTTCAGCAAGCGCTGCATCTTCTGCAGTAACCGCTGCTCCCTTAACAGCAGTCAAAAGAGAAGAACCCAAAACTTCTGAAAAGACTGGTGCATGGGCCAAATTGAAAGAAGACAATTTGCAATTTGTTGAAGGTATTGGACCAAAAATGAATCAGGTACTTCAAGACAACGGGTACAATTCTTGGGCAAAGGTGGCTGCTGCCTCTAGAGACGAACTCAAATCAATGCTTGACAAGTACGGAGATAAGTATAAAATTATTGAGCCAGGTGATTGGCCGAGACAAGCAAAATTTGCAGCAGAAGGAGATTGGGATGGTTTGATCAAGTATCAAAGTGATGATGGTTCTGCCGCTAAAGTCCGCACCTTATTTATTAAGCTTGGCATTATGGATGAAGATGGAAATTACAAAGCCTAATTAAATCCCCTTTATTATTTATATAAAGCTCGTTCTAACCGAACGGGCTTTTTTTATTTCTATGCTTCAAGTACTAACTATTTAGTAGTTAAACTAATTTTTTAGTATTAATACTACCTTTTTAGT
>JAHDGJ010000006.1:0-75521 GCA_020627705.1 Saprospiraceae bacterium | reverse complement strand
TACTAACTATTTAGTAGTTAAACTAATTTTTTAGTATTAATACTACCTTTTTAGTATTAATACTACCTTTTTAGTTGTAATACTAAATTTTTAGTATTACATTTGAAATATAAATTAGTAGCGATGAAAAAATTAACGCGCAAGGAAGAGGAGATTATGCAGATACTGTGGCAATTGGATAAAGCCTTTATTAAAGAGATCGTTGATGCGATGCCCATACCCAAACCACATTACAATACTATTTCTACAATGATGAAAATTTTGGAAGAAAAAGATTTTGTCTCAAAAGAGAAATTTGGAAATATGTTGAGATATCAACCGTTGGTACCTAGAGAGGACTATAAAAGCGACGCCGTTGATGATCTGCTCGCTAAATATTTTGATAATTCTTATGCCAATATGGTTACCCATTTTGCCAAAAAAGAAAAATTATCAGCCAACGAAATAGAAGAAATACTATCCCTAATAAATAAGAAAAACTAACATGGCTTACCTACTACACGCCTCCCTATTGCTTGCAGGTTTTGTGAGCTTTTATTGGCTTTTACTACGACGAGAAACCTTTTACAGATTAAATCGATGGTTGCTTTTAAGTTCGATTGCATTGTCCTTGCTTTTACCGTTAATCTCCATGCCCCCATCCCTGTCATTGAGAAATCCAGAAGTAAGTACGCTCAGTGTCTTAGAGCCAATGAACGAGGTCCTTTTTATCGAAGAGGAAGTGCCCGTTTTACCTGCTAATACTGAGGAAACCAACACAATAGCATCCAATCCGTCTTTGGCAGAAGCAATAGTCGAAGTCCAGGCAGTTGAAGAAGCTGTTTCCCCTGAAACATCGGCGCTCAGTTTAGCCACGGTAATAAAGTTTTTGTATCTCACAGGAGTATTGATATTCACTATTGTTTTCTTAGCTCAACTTGTCGTGCTGTTGGCCAGAAGACTTACCTTGAATGCAGTCAAAACCGGAAAATATACTGTGGTGGAATTGGTCAAAGATCATGAGCCATATTCGTTTTTGAATACCATATTTATCAATCCTAATAATTACGATCGAGATACTTATGAGCACATATTCGAACATGAAAAGATTCATGTGGATCAAGCACATTTTATTGACAAACTTATTGCAGAGCTCCTAGTAATTCTATTTTGGTTTAATCCCTTCGTTTGGATGCTACGCAGTTTATTGAGCAAAAATTTAGAGTTCTTGACAGACTCCAGTCTCCTAAAAAAAGGAGTAGAAAAAGAAAACTACCAACTCAGCTTGTTAAAAGTTTCGACTTCTAATCAGCCATTTAACCTAACCACCAGTTATAACAATTCATTTCTAAAAAACAGAATACAAATGATGAACGCCAAAAAATCTAACATCTCGTCTTCTTGGAAATATCTATTCTTACTTCCTCTTTTCCTATTATCAGCGATGAGCTTAAACGCCGTTAGAGGGGAAAAAATAGAATCAACTCCTGATCCTGTGGAGTCAAACCAAAACTCTATTGAAGAAGAAAACAAAAAACGCAAGGAAACCAAAAAGTCGGAAATTAAAAATATTACCTCCGATCAAAAATCAAGAGTAGTCACCAAACCACAGGCCATTCCTGAAACTCAAAATACTCTGACTTCAAATTCTTCAACTTCTGCTTCGTTAACCACCAAAGAATCCAACAGCCCACAAGAATTGAGTGAAGAAGAATTGGCAGTCCTAATGGCTACAGAATTGTCAAAAGCGCTTCAAAATGTAGAACTTGACAACAAGATTAATTCTGCTTTCGAGCAAGGCATTCAAAATGCGCTGGAAACCGAAAATAAAAACTTGTCTAAAAATCAAGAAAGCGCTGCCTCAACACATATTGATCGCAATCAACATACGAACGTCCATGTTGATATTCATATTGAGGATAAACAGACTTCGAAAAAAAGTTGTACTACCCAAAAACAAAGTTGTGACTCCAAATCAAAAGAGTACGATTCTTCCGAAAAAAATTATGACAGTGGGACATCGTCGTTTTATGTGATCGGTAGAACCCTCGATTTACCTCCAATAAATCAAATTGGTGTAGAGGATGACTTTAAAGTATACCTGACCAAAGGATCAAAACAAAGTATTAAAGTAGAAGGACCTTCCCATCAGTTAGAAGAACTTTCTCAAAAAGTTAGAGGAGGAAAATGGAACATTAAGTACAAAAACAAACTAAGACTTAGGGACCGAGGCAAAGCCGTAGTTGTATACATTACCCTTCCTGAAGTTACAGCCGTTGCTTCTAGTGGAGCATCAAAAATAATTGGTAAAGGAAAATTTAAAACCACGGACCCAATAAGTATAGCAGCAAGTGGCGCGAGTAAAATTGAGTTGAAAATTTCGAGCCCTAAAAGCAATGTTGCGGTTAGCGGCTCTGCCAGATTATCCTTAGAAGGAAAATGTGCCTTTATGAAAGCTGCCATCAGTGGGTCCTCTCGATTAGATGCAGAAGATTTCGAAACAGATGAATGTAAAATCGTAGTATCTGGATCGGGAAGTGCAAGAACCCACGTCAACAATTATTTGAACGGAGTGGTCTCAGGTACTGCTTCGATAAGATATAATGGTAATCCGGAAGTTTCCAAAGTCAAATCTGGATTAGGCAGTATACGCAAAATATAAATCTAATTAAGGCAGAAGAACGCCATCTTCTGCCATTACATACTTTTTATTCGTTTTCGTAACCACCATGGCATTGCCATGCCTAAATTTTTACAACATGAAATCCACCTTTTTGTATGCACTATTATTAGTGCTAACCATGTTGAGTCTTCAAACGCCATTGAATGCTCAATATACTCTCGAAGCTGCACGCAGTGAACAAAAAATTAAACTCGACGGCATCTTCGACGAAGAAATTTGGCAAACAGCCAAACCAACTCAAGAACACTTTACAACTATCCGTCCGCAGCAAGGAAAACCAGCGGCACAAAAAACCGAAATAAGGCTCGCATATACAGATGACGCCTTATATATTGCTGCCAGTATGTTTGACAACCATCGCGATAGCATCAGTACACAGTTGGTACAAAGGGATAATGTTGGTGTTACTGATTTTCTTGCCATTATCATTGACACTTATGGCAATGGGACTAACGCTTTTGAGTTTATCATTCAATCAACAGGAGTCCAATTTGATGCACGACTTACTCCTAACAACGAAGACTCCAATTGGGACGCCGTCTGGGATGCAGCAGTGGAGATCAATGACAAGGGCTGGTTTGCAGAAGTAGAGATCCCCTATTCCGCCTTTCGTTTTCCAAATCAAGAAAAACAAAATTGGAAAGCTACGTTTTCGAGAAGAAGGGCAAGTTCAGGAGAACAGAGCAATTGGCACCCAATGAATCAGGAACAAGAAAATGCCTGGTTGACTCAATTGGGAACTATAACCGGGATAGAAAACATCTCCCCACCTGTGAGACTTTCTCTCTTGCCATATGCCGCAGCGTATACAGAAAATCTCAAAAATCTACCCGATCAAACTGGAAGTCAAAGAACTCAATCTTATAATATTGGTTTGGATTTAAAGTATGGCATTAACGATGCTTTTACCTTGGACATGACATTGGTTCCTGATTTTGGTCAGGTACGTCAAGATGACCAAGTCCTTAACCTCTCCCCTGTTGAAGTTTTCTTTCAAGAGCAGCGCCCGTTTTTTACAGAAGGGGTTGAGCTATTTAATAAAGGAGGAATGTTTTATTCTAGAAGAGTTGGAGAAGGTCAACAATTGTTGAATGCCACAAAGATATCAGGTCGTACTTCTAAAGGATTAGGTATTGGTGTATTTAATGCCTTGGAGGCCAAAGACAGTTATATGCAAACGAATATTGAAACCGGAAAGGAAGAAGAAATTTTGACCAATCCTTTCACCAATTACAATGTATTTGTTTTGGATCAGGATTTGAAAAATAATTCGTCCCTAACTTTTACTAATACTAGTGTGCTTCGAAATTCAAAACTATTTCATAATGCAAATGTGAGTGCCCTTCGCTTCGATCTTAAAAATAAAGGTCAAAAATTTGGAGTCTCCGGAAATGCAGCATATTCCAATCTGGTCAATAAAGAATCAGAAAATGTAAATGGTTACACTTATAATTTGCGAGCAGAGAGGCTATCTGGAAGCTTCCGATTTGGGAGTTGGTATGAAGAATTCAGCAAGGATTATGACAACAATGACCTTGGCTTTATTAGATATACCCATTATCGGCAGCTTGGTGGTTTCATGCGCTATAACGACTTTAACGGATTTGGTAAAAACGTAGCCCGCTTTTCTTCTTGGCTAAACGTAGGATCCAATTACAATATAGAACCAAATGTCCATACGCAGACTTGGGGAAATATGGGTTTTTGGTTCCAGCATAAAAAGCTTTGGAATATGGAAGTTTGGAACTATGTGCAAAGTCCAAGCAAAGACTTTTATGAACCTAGGGTTTTTGGAAGGCATTTCAATAAACCAGGCTTGCACGAAACTGGTTTCTGGTTTGGTTCTGATTCTAGAAAGAAAGTTTCTTACGAGCTGTTTGGCGAAATCATAAATTATAAAAACGACAACTGGAAGCAATTCGAATTTGGTCCAGAATTAAACTTCCGATTTAGCGATAAGTTTAGCCTATTCTTAGACTCTTACATGGGTTGGATCAAAAATGCAAAAGGCTTTGTTACATTTTCTGACAATGCTCCTGTATTTGGAGACAGAGACCAACAAATTGTTTCAAATTTAATCGGGATGAATTACACGATTAACGCTAACATGAATTTTAATTTTCGATTGCGACATTACTGGACGAAGGTGTTTTATCACTCCTATTTTGATCTATTAAACTCTGGAGAACTAGCACCAAAAGAAAATTTTAGTTCTAATGACTTAACCTTTTCAGCGTTTACCACTGAGTTAAATTATAGATATCAATTTGCACCTGGGAGTGTAATACGCGTCTTATGGAAAAACAACATTACTGGAAGAGAAAATGATCCTACTATTGACTTTTCAAAAAGAACATACCGTGATGGATTAAGCGGACTGAATCAATTTCCCCAAAGCAACAGTCTTTCGGTTAGTATTATCTACTTTTTAGATTACGCTAGAGATATCCAGGGGAAATTTAATTAAGCTGAAGTACGTGGGAGGCATGCACGCCTCTCACACTTTTTTTACTCCTTTTGTACTTCTATAAGCAAAAAAGAAAAAGTGACATCCATAAAATCTGGCAATGCTCTATTGAGTCGTTTGTATGTGTGATAATAAGGTGTCATCCCAATCAATTGTGCCGCCTTTTCTTTTGTAATCTTTCGCGTGTACTTTAGCTCTTCGCTGCAAATAATCTCCAATCCTGGGTGATTCTCAACCCTTTGAACAAAATCAGTAGAATGAGGCTGAAAATCAGTGTAGATAAGTTCTGCCACTTGCCTCATATGGTTTTTATACGGAACAATTTTTAACAAGACTCCTTTAGATTTTAGGATTCTAATAGATTCTGATAAATCAACCGGAGCGAAATTATTAAGAATTACATCTATAGATTCGGTGGCCACGGGACAACGCAAGTATGAGCTCACAATGTACTGCGCATCCTTATCTAGTTTAGCTGCTTTAGAAATGGCAAATTTTGAAATATCAATACCGATTTTATGAACGTCAGGACCCACAAGTTGTCGCAAATAATAGCCACTTCCGCAACCTATATCCAAAATGCCAAATGGTGTCCCTCCATCAAAATGCCCTTCGACTTTTTGTTGAATTTTCTTCGCCAAAGGAGTATAAAAACCATATGATAAAAATCCTTCTCGATTTTCAATCATTTCTTTACTGTCCCCTGGAAGTTTAGATTTTTTCTGATTGGGCAACAAAAGGTTTAGATAACCCTCTTTTGCTACATCAAACGAATGATTGTTGTGGCAATGAAAAAGATTATCAGATGGTATTAATTTTTCTGAGCAATTTGGGCAAGTTAAAATCTCCAAGGGCATCAGTTGATAATTTCTACTTCTGAGCGCATATCACTCCGAATGTCTTCTCCGTTTGTGTCAAAGGTGGCTTGCTCCAATACAATTCGAGAAACAAAAGTGCTGTCGTTAGGGGTAATAATATCTATGCCAATCTCATTGCTTGCAAAATGATCCAAAAAAGAATGTGCAGTAGAAGACTCCTTGAGCCAAATGCCCTTTTTACATCCATCCAGTACATTATTTTGAAGCTGAGCATTTATGGTTCTACCAAAGTTTTCGCTGCCGATTTCCATCCCAGCATCTCCAGCATTAATGATAATGTTTCCATCTATGGTCACATCCAAGCATCCATTCAAATCAATGCCATCGTCCCCAGGCAAATTAATTTCGTTGCCGTAAATCAAGCTTCCTTCTGATCCTATCAACTCTATAGCATCCGGGACTTTATCAAACTGATTGTTTGAAATCTGAACATTATCTGTATCGTGCACCAAGATGCCTTCCGCCTTATTAATTCCATAAAACTTACATTGGCTTACATCAAGTTTCCCAAACCAAAACCGCAACATGGCGGATTCCCAATCCAAATCTTGCCTGTTAAAAAACACACAATCATGTATATCGTTGTCCGTGCTGTAGGATGTAATTATACCATCCGTTAGTCTAACATGGCTCATACTCAATATGGACGCTTCACCTTTTAAAGAAATTCTTTGCCATCCGACCCCAGGGGTCACAGGGTCTATGATTATGCTGTCCAATTGGGTGCCTTCCATAATCACGCGACCTCTTAAATTTATTTCTACTCCATCCGAAATGATCAAATGCGCTCCCGCCTCTACAATAAAATCTTTGCCTTCCTCCAAATCAATAGATTCTGTTATAAAATGCGGAGAATTTAACTTGTCATAACGCAATTCGTTTGGTTCATCCGAAGCACAGGAAGAGAGTATCAAAATGCTAATGACTCCTATAACTACTCTGTTCATACTATATGCGGTATTTTGAAAAGTAAAACGCATCATCAGCAAATATAGTTGGGTTTGAACCTTATACCTATTCTACAAATTTTATTTGCTTCACCAAGTAATCCAATTGCTGTACAAAGTCTCTTTTTTGCTGACCTGGGGCAAAAACAAAAGTAAAGGCATTTAGAAGCGTTCCCTCTTTTTCATTATGTATCAAATAACTCACAAATGGACCACCAATAAAATCATCTGACATTTCCCATATGCCTCTGACCTCCAAGGTATAATTATCATCGATCTTACGCGTATATTCCATAATTGGCAAATCCTGATCATTTATTTGAAGGACATTGGCTTCGTTGTTGGGGTCAACATTTGCTCCAAACTGACCAGCAAGTGACAATATATTTTCTGTGCTCAAATCCTTAGGATCTTGATATGGAATCTTCTTAATAACTAAGTTGAGCGTGGCGTCTTTGGTGTCTTTGCGAAACCAAGAAAAATTGTCCTTTGACATTACGGTTTGATAATCGGCAGGAAGTTGGAGTTGTATACCATAGTTTGTTTGAATCTCCTCTGACAATCCAAGATTTACATTTTTGGCGTACACTTTTGCCTTTAATTGATCTTCATCATGAATATTAATACGCTTAGCTACAGCAGAAAAGCTCTCTTTAATGTTCTTGACGAGTTCGTCCTCTCCTCTTCCCATGATGTAAATCACGATTTGATTTCGTGCCCATTTATCCTTTCCTACAGAGGATTTAAGCAAACCATCTGTTCGGTTTTTTAAAAATCTATCCTCTCCCAAATCCTTCCGAACCATTTGGGTTGTTGCAGATTCGTCGTCTTCAAGATTGACCAAAATAACATAGGTGCGAAGCTGCTTTCTCAAAGCCTCTGCATTTAATTGCTCAACAGTAAAATGTCGAAGGTCAAAAAACGGCTCCGGTTGAGGCATTATTGGAAATGCAGAAGCAAAATAATATTGAAACGTATCCCCAATCATTGTATTCCAATCTTCCTCATCTGACACAACCACAATGTCATTCATAATGCTCATCGCAGCAGGCTTCATAGCATTGGGCTTTACGATCTCCTCATTGCAGGACATCAGCACCAAAAGAATCATTGAGAAAAGTATGGTGTATTTTTTCATATAAACTCCTTGATATAAAGATGTATATCAGGCATTTTTTGGTGCATACCTAAAACAAACCCTTGATAATATCCTCTTCAGAAATGCCTTCGGCTTCTGCCTTGTAGTTTCTTACAATTCTGTGCCTTAATACATAATTGGCAATCGCCTGTACGTCCTCTATGTCAGGTGAATATTTTCCATTGACTGCGGCATGGCATTTGGCTCCAAGTACTAAATATTGAGAAGCCCTCGGTCCTGCACCCCAAGAAATATAATTATTAACTGCATCTGTTGCTCTTGGCGTGTTCGGCCTCGTCTTCGTCGCTAAATTGACGGCATATTCTAGCACATTGTCCGCGATTGGAATTTTTCTGATTAATTGCTGAAAACGAAGAATCTGATCTGCAGTTAAAACATTTTCAACATCTACTTTTTGATTGGTAGTAGTTCCTTTGACCACTTGCAATTCTTCTTCATACGTTGGGTAGTCCAGAGGAATATTAAACATGAATCTATCCAACTGTGCTTCTGGCAAAGGATAAGTCCCTTCTTGTTCGATTGGATTTTGTGTCGCCAAAACAAAAAACGGATTAGGTAGATAATGTTTATCTCCAGCAACGGTGACAGACCTTTCTTGCATCGCTTCCAGTAAAGCCGCCTGTGTTTTTGGCGGAGTACGGTTTATCTCATCTGCCAAAACGATATTTGCAAACAAAGGACCCTCGTTAAACTTAAAATTCCGGTTATCATCTAAAATCTCTGATCCCGTAATGTCAGAGGGCATCAAATCCGGAGTAAATTGTATTCTTTTAAAATCAAGATCCAATACATCAGAAATAGTACTTACCAACAAGGTTTTTGCTAGGCCTGGTACACCTACCAGCAAACTATGCCCATTACTAAACAAAGAAATAATAACTGCACGGACAACTTCGTCTTGACCAACGATTACTTTTCCGATTTCAGACTTTAGTATTTTATATGATTGAGCTAGTGCATCGACAGCTTCCACATCAGTTTTATAAGTTTCGCTCATAATTATTCAGTAGAGAAAAGGCAAAAATAAACTATCTCCCTAACTTGGCGCAAAACCACAACCGTGAATCGAGCATACATTATTGATCAATTGGAACGAAATCTTCAAAGTTTTCAAATTTTAACCAATTCGCTAAGCAAAGAAGAATACGGATTTAAAAAAACACCAGGTGATTGGTCTATTCTGGAGATCATCTGCCATCTTTTTGACGAAGAAAGAGAAGATTTTAGAATGCGATTACAAACAGTGCTTGAAGCTCCATTTAAGCATCCGCCAGCGATTAATCCTGAAGAATGGGTGGTTAGTAGAAAGTATAAAGATCAAGATTTTGAGGACAAAAGAAAGGCCTTTATTGAAGAGCGGAAAGCTTCAATTAATTATTTACGTAATTTAAAATCGCCCAATTGGGGAAATTATTACGAACATCCTGTAATGGGTAAGTTGGATGGAGATCATTTTTTAAGAAATTGGTTAGCCCATGATTATTTACACATACGTCAGATTACGCAGCGTAAATATCAGTACTTGCAATTGTTAACTCAAAATAATTGTGGATATGCGGGAAACTGGTAGATTTTGTGACTAATTGCACCCCTAAAAATGCTGAGTTATTTTTTATGAGGAAAACTCGGCCTTACTTCAATTTTGCTTGGCAAAGTACGGCTGGGCATTTTAAGAACATCCACGACAATCTGTCCCAAATCTTCTCCTTGTATTTTCCAGTGATCTTTTTCGCTTGGGGTATTGCCATTAAAATATGTGGACACTGAGCCTGGCATGATGGTCGTTGTTTTAACTTCATAGGGCCTTAAATCCAACATGACCGCTTGTGTAAACCCCACAAGACCAAACTTACTGGCGTTATATGCCGATCCTTTGGCGAAAAAATTTGTTCCCGCTAGACTGGCAATAGAAATAAAGTAGCCCTTATTTTTCTTTAATTCCTCCACCGAGGCCTTTAACGAATGGAAAACACCCGTCAAATTTATATCGATGACATCATTCCACTGATCGGTAGTTAATTCGTCAATTGACGCAAAATGCCCCACCCCAGCATTGGCAATTAAGACATCTACTTTGCCCCATTTTGATACTACTTGCCCAATTGCATTTTGTTCTTCATTAAAATTTCGAACGTCAGAAATAATCGACAACACCTTGTCTGGATGCCTTGAATTCAAGGCATCCCCAACTTCATGAATGGACTCCGATCGTCCACTGATGGCTACGAAATAACCTTCTTGAAGCAAGGCCTCCGCTATAGATCTTCCAATGCCTTTGGATCCTCCAGTAATATATGCAACCTTCTCCATCTTAGGCATCAATCAAGCCATTAGACTTGGCACGTTGCTTCCATTTCTTTCGAGCCAATTTTTGTAGATCTTCGATCGAGTCTGACTCATCTGTGATTTCAAGCCCTAAAATGGTTTCTAACAAATCCTCCATAGTTACGATTCCAACCAGGCTACCATATTCATCCAAAACCGCAGCGATGTGAATTTTACCACCTATCATTTTATCAAAAAGCTCTTGCAAAGGAAGATCGTTTCGCACGGTATTGAGTGGTCGAAGCAGTTGAGATAAAGTGGTTTCATCCTTGTCCTCAGCGAGATTTTGCAATATTTCGTCTTTAAGGACCATACCACTCAAATTATCTGCTTTGCCTTGGTGGATAGGAATTCTAGAGAATCTTATTTTTTCATGTGCATCATAAAATTCTCGTACTGTTTGGTTCTCGTCTGATGAGACAATAACGGTACGTGGAGTCATGATATCGTTAACCCTTAACTTATTAAGTGTTAGCAAGTTTGAAATAATCGTGGATTCTGATTTTTGAATCGCGCCACTTTCCTCCCCTGCAGCTGCCATTGCTGTCAAATCTGCACGGCTAAATACAGATTTGTTTTTATCCTTTTTAAGGCTCTTAGTAATCAATTGCGATACCCACACAAAAGGAGCGAGAATAAACATCAATATCCGAATGGATCTTGCCGTGAATGGAGCCAAGCTCTGCCACATGTTAGCACCGATGGTTTTGGGAATGATTTCTGATAAAATGAGTATTGCCAAAGTCATGACTCCAGCTATAATAGATTCGTAGCTCAAACCATACAGATCGCCATCACCAAATACATTTCCTGCCTGTGCTCCGACTCCTATCGCACCTACAGTATGTGCGATCGTATTTAGAGTCAAAATGGCCGACAAAGGTTTGTCTATATCTTTTTTAAACGATTGAATCAATTTCCCAACAGCACTGCCCTCTTGCACTTTTCTTGTTACATACGAGGGTGTTATACTTAAAAGTACTGCCTCCCAAATGGAACATAAAAATGAAAAGACCATGGACAGCAAAAAGAATATTATGAGTAGTGTCATACCTTAAAGATGAGCATTATTTGATTGATATTGTGCGATTTACACATAGGAATTTTTCTCTTCTTATCCCATGTTGTGATATACGTTTTGCACATCATCATCGTCTTCTATTTTTTCGAGAAGTTTTTCTACATCTGCGACTTGATCATCGCCCAATGTTTTGGTCTGTTGCGGAATGCGTTCGAACCCACTGGATATAATTTCAAAACTTCGTTCCTCCAAGGCAGATTGTAAAGAGCCAAAGTTTTCAAAACTTCCATAGATCATTATATCCTCTTCATCTGCAAAAACTTCCTCAGCTCCAAAATCTATGAGTTCTAATTCTAATTCTTCTAAATCCTGACCTCCTCCTTTAATTTTGAAGTGACAGGTATGGTCAAACATAAAAACAACTGAACCACTAGTACCTAGACTTCCATTGCATTTATTGAAATATGATCTTACATTGGCTACGGTTCGTTGGTTGTTATCTGTTGCAGCTTCAACAATTACTGCTATACCATGAGGACCATAACCTTCAAAAACTACAGGCTTGTAATCCGTGGTATCCTTACTCGAGGCGTTTTTGATGGCCTTTTCCCAGTTTGCTTTTGGCATATTGGCCGCCCGACAGTTTTGTATCACTGCTCTTAAGGCCGAATTCGCCTCAGGATCAGCGCCACCAGCTTTTACCGCAATCACAATGTCCTTTCCTAACCGGCTAAAGGTTTTAGCCATTTTATCCCAACGCTTAAATTTTCGGGCTTTTCTAAATTCAAATGCTCTTCCCATGGCACAAATTTTATGCAAAAATAAAACTTAACCAAATAATCGGGTAAAGCCCTAAGCATCACTATAGATAACCTAGGGCTAAAGCCAACAATTAAAAAACCTTTAAAAATTTAAAAAACTATTTATCCTAGAGCAATCATATCTCTTATCAATATTTTGCTCGGCTTGCGTGCACTAAAGTGAATGATGTTTTCTTTTTTCAATTCACCCAATACTCTGGCTACCGTTTGCCGTGAGGTATCTGTAAGAAAGGCGATCTCTTTATGAGACATCCCATGATTTATTAAAATTTCGTCAATCCCTATGTTAATTCCTTTAAACGACGCCGTCTTCTTGATGAATTCGACAATTCTTCTTTTTGCTTTTAAGAACACGAAGCTCTGCATGCGTTGCTCAATGTTGTGCAGTCTTTCAATTATAATCTTTGTGATGCTCTGAGCAAATTGAAAATTTGATCCCACAATTTGTTTAAAAGTATGTATCGGAACACTTATGAGCACAGCATCCTTCATAACCTCCGCAAATTCGTTTCTAACCTGGTGGTGAGCAAAGATATTTTCGCCAAACAAGTCTTGCGCATATGCAATGTGTTTGATTAAGGTCTTGCCGTTGCTGGCGTTTAGGCCAAGTTTTACCGCGCCCTCAACTACGATATAAACACTTCGAAATTCAACGTCTTCAAGATAAACCTTGCGGTTTCTTGCCACTTTTATCAAACTCGATTTTCTAAGGATTTCCTCTTTCTGTAGAGAAGACAAAGGATTGAAAATTTCCAAATTCTGGATCGTTTCGAGATTTAGATTGTTTTTCATGGCTTAATCGTTGATTTCAGTACCATTACGTATCCAAAACCAACACCCCCTATTCTGAGTAATTTTTTTTGAAAAAAAATTAAATATGCCTGTGTATAACCCTACAAGGACGAACCCAATACTACATCCACCTCCATTTCTTCTTCGTCTCTAACGAGGTCGATCTTTATGGTTTGGCCGGGTTGGTGCTTTTCTAAGGCAAGCATAAGGTCGTAATTATTCTTAATGGGAAAATCACCGATTCTTTTTATTACGTCGCCTAAGCGTACGTTGCCTCTTCGATTTTGCTTTGTAGGCCTTAGCCCTGCTTTTTCTGCACCACTACCCGGTACAACATCCAAAACAACTGCACCTTCCAACCCCCATCTTTGCGTGTATTGCTCAGAAACAAGTTCGATACCCAACACGGGTCTTTGAACTTCGCCATAGGTAATTAAATCGGGTATGGCCCAATTTACAATGTCCACTGGAACAGAAAAGCCAATCCCTGCACTTGCACCTGAGGGACTATAAATAGCCGTATTGACCCCAATGAGTCGTCCTGAAGAATCCAACAAGGGCCCGCCTGAATTCCCAGGATTTATTGCTGCATCTGTTTGAATGACATCTCTGATAGGAATCCGAGCTACGGATTCTATCTCTCTTCCCAAGGCACTAACAATGCCCGTAGTCAAACTTTGATCTAGTCCGAAAGGGTTTCCGATGGCATAGACCGATTGCCCGACTCTTAAGTCATGAGATGTCCCAACAGGTATGGGCTTTAATTTATCCTTTGGGGCATTGATTTTTAACACCGCCAAATCCTTCCTAGGCTCTACGCCTATAAGTTCGGCATCCCAAATGGTTTGATCAGAAAGGGTGATTTCCCACTTTTGACCATCCTTAATAACATGAAAGTTTGTCACGATATGACCCTGATCGTCCCATATAAAGCCAGAACCTGATCCAGTAGAGACTTCGTATCGTTGGCGTGACCATCGGTCTTCTTGAATCCCTTTGGTGGTTATGAACACTACCGATGGTGCCGAGTTTTCAAAAAGCTCAATAGTCGCTTTTTCTTGTGTGGTAACAATTAAGGCTGGACTTATTTCCCTGCCACGGTCTATGGTAGGACTCTCTTCCAGTATTGCTGATGTGGCCTCAACGTTCTGAATTTGCTCCATGTCGTTGGTCTTTTCGGGTTCTGTAACTAGAAGATTACAAGAATAGGCCCCCAAGAAAAAAAGACCACTAAGGAGTATGAAAGAAGATTTTTGCATGATCATTTAAACATTTGAGCACACAAAAATATTGCAATCTCTCTTTAAATATTCATGAATCCTATTGGTAAATTTCCGCTTCCAGGGCTATAAAAATTACCCACATTTGGCAATATGATTGGTAAATCAGAGGCGGATACCCCATACCATTGTGCCAACTCGGCAAAATACGCATCCGTCGAGGTAGTAGGTATAAAAACGCCTCCTCCAACTTCCAATTCGGATTCTAGCGCTAAGGTTGGAAAAGATCCGTAAATCTCTTTGCCGTTGACTGCACCTCCGAGTACAAAAACATTTCCTCCCCAACCATGGTCAGTTCCATTGCCATTTGAAGTTAAGGTTCTGCCAAATTCTGATATGCCAAAAGTGGTGACACAATCAAATAGATTAAGTTCTTCCAAGGCTGATTTAAATTCACCTAATGCTGTATCAAGCTCACCAAGCATAAGGTTTTGCGCCTCAAGTACTTCATCATGATGATCCCAACCTCCATATTCGATAAAAAAGATTTGTCTTTTCATCCCTAAGATATCTCTGGCTGCCATGGTTTTGGCTACCATATGAAAACTTTGAGACAAACGATTATCTGTAAACTGCGTATTGAAAGGTGAAATTTGCTCAAGCGCAGAAGAAAACTGTTCGTGCCCGTCCTTGGATGATTTGATTACATCAACATATGCCTTTTTAAAAATATCATCATAGTGCGCATCCAACATATTGTCGATTGCTTGAGATCGTAATTGGGCAGCTTGCCATTGTTCCTCATAGCCAAACATTCCAGTACTGCCCTCATAGGCATCAATAGAGTACTCGGTTACAGAATTTCCTATTTGGAAAAAATTATTACCCGCCAATGATATATTCATAGATATCGATTGATTGGTATTGGCTTCTGTCATTAAATCAGCAATTTTTCCTCCCCAGCCTATTGACGATCGATCTTGTGGGACCGCTGTTTGCCACTGTTGTTGCTGATCAGAATGCGAATAAAGTCCGAGTGGCATAGGTGCTGTTCCTTGTTCGTATTGAAGTTTGCTAATCGGCTCAACTAAGGTCCCAATGTTGCTGATAAAAGCAGCATCCCCGTCATTAAACATAGTTTGCATCTTGCTCATCGAAGGATGAAGTCCATATTGCTTGCCATCGCTTGTGTTGGGATTAATAGCCAGTAATTCATTTTGTGGTAAGGCCTGATTGGTACGAACCGTAGCATATTGAGCATACTCTGCATCTCCCCTTGGCACAAGCATATTAAAAGAATCATTACCTCCAGACAGCAAGACGCAAACCAACGCTTTGTAGTCGTTGCCCATGTATGTCATAGAATTTGAAATAGCCGCAGCATTCGCAGCTTTTAAACTGTTTAGAGTAGAAAGCATGGTTGCACTGCCCAAAGCGGCACAGCTCATTTGCTTTAAGAACCTTCTTCTGCCATTGATGTTTGTGTGTATTTTTTTCATGTTCTTACTGCTTTCTACTTAACAATATTATAATCAGGAGAAATTTGTAAGAGGTACAACAGTGTCCGGGTTACGCCCCATTCATCCCAAGTATTGAGATCAACTCCATCTCTCAAATACTGTCTCGTACGATCAGTAAGTTGTCCATGGGTATACATGATATCCATATGATTTATAATGGTTTCTTTATGCTCAGCCATGTCTTCTAAATCGTCCGTGAGAATCCCTACATTTTCTACGCCGTAGTCATAATGCCAAGACCACCATAGGGCATCCCAATAGTTCCACTGGTAAGATTTGTTGATATAATTAATGCTTGTCCCAGTATCATGAATTTTAAATTCTGGAGCCAAAAGACCCGAATTTGATAATTCCCCAACTGGCGCATGATCGTAATTGTAAAAATTGAATACCGTAGGTGAATTCATTGGGAATTGCTTGAACCTCTCCAAAGTCTCATACCCATTGTGCCAAAATCTTCCAGAAGGAGAATCCAGTGGCAAAGATTTAGAGTACTGCATTAATCTAACCACAGGTTCTCTTAACCTGCCATGAGTGACTTCAATTTGAGGGGCACAATCTCTTGCTTCAGGATCTAAAAAGATGGCTTTTACAACGGCCATCATATCTCCACGCACACCTTCACCATTATCATTAAATACGCTGGCCACTCGAGAGATATATTGCGGCGTTGGATTGGATTTAATCAATCGCTGAATCAATCTAAGGGCTAAAAAAGGTCCTACATTTTCGTGATTAAATAAATGGTTTACCGCCAATTCGATATCCAACATCCCAGGATTATTGGCTGGTATTACAAAACTATTTAGCAGTTCCTTTTCATCTGTCTCATGGAAAAAATCATACATCTTCATTGGTGTAGTCATTTCTGCACCATAAATACTCAAACCAAAATAAGGCTCATTGGTCCAATCCACCATGTCGTTTATATCCCCTGGTCCTAAGCCCGTAAACACTTGAGCAAATTCTTTGATGTTGCTGTTGTCGTAGGTCGGAATATCGTTTCCGTTTTGATCCTTCTTACGGCTCCCGTCTTGATTTAATTCATATAATCCAATCGAAAAGAGTTGCATGATTTCTCTCGCATAATTTTCATCTGGATGAATGTTGTTTTCGGCGTCTTCTTTTGGGTTATTCAAATGACTTAAATAATATCCCATAGCTGGATGCAAGGTGATTTGCAACAACATATCCTCAAAATTGCCAAATGCATTGTTGACCAAAATGTCATAAAAACTTGCCACACCATCGATATGACCACTCAGGTCAGAATTCATCGAAATCACAAATATTTGACTCAAGGCAAAGGCAATCCTTTGGCGCAAAATATCTTCATTGGTCATGTTTAATTCCCACCAAGCATAATTAAAATGTAAGGTATATGGACCAAAAACTTCTTCTGGATCTTCACCTGCCTCAACATGCAATGCCAAAACATCTTCCCAAACCGAAAGCGTTTTATCTAGCATACTGGAAGGAGCTATCTGCATTTGATTGTCAAGCCAGGCCTCAAAATTTAAATCCTCTTTGAGTGCATTGATCATATCCATATCATAGCCCAATGTTGCCTGAGCCAAAAATCGACTTGCTTCCATGGCTTTGGCATCCATCCCAGAGCCATCAATGACATTAGAGGGTTCGCCACCTTGTATGTAGGAACTGCTGGTAATGGTAATTCCTTCACTATGGCCTGCACCAACATAGTCCAAATGAGTTTGCCCTTTAACAGAAAAAAACAAAAGGAGCATCCCATATATATTGATTACTTTTTTCATTTCTTTCGATTTAAGGGTTAATTTTTGTGAATGCCTTAGAACTGCTTGATCGCGCAGAATGAAGCTCTAAAAAATACTGACCTGGATTTAAAAAACTGACATCGATTTGTTGGACAATTTTATTACTTCCAGTATTTATGATTCCATTTTGAAGGTTTCTACCCAACAGATCTACAATTGTATACTTGAGATCTCCCTCTACATTTTCTGCGCTTAATTCAAGGTTCAAAATTGATGATGTTGGATTTGGAGATATACTTAACTCAAAGTCTTCAAGTTCTGCGAGGTCAGAAACCAACTCTAAGACCTCGATCTTCAATTCGCTCAAGGCGAAACAATTGTCTCCATAATTACTCAACCCAGTGATCAGAATATCTTTTGCAGTAAGCCCTTCCAAATCGGGTCCATCTACTCCTTCATAAAAACCAGATCCTTCTGCTTGATCAATAGTAACAGTCCCCCACTCTTCCCAATTCTCGCCATCCAAAGAATAGTCAATGACAATTTCTTGAAGCCCTCGATCAAGATTTTCTGGATCATTATAGTTCCAAAAAGTAATTTGACCCAACGAATAGATTTGATTTAAATTGAGTCTAAGCCAATGAGAATTTCCTCGGATCGGATTCGGACTGCCTGTCCTGTCACAGCTTATCCATGCACTGTTCCATGAAGTATTGTGTCGATCAGTAAAGCACTGGCTATTTGCCGTATAACAGACGAAGCTAAGTAAGAGGCTTACTACTAATGATTTCATAGACTAAAATTAAATTGGGAAAGAATTCCTAAGTTAAAGTTTTAATTAAAAACTATCAATCTTCAAATCTTATTTTCTCATTGACAATACAAAGTGTAAATTTCAACGTGTTATAAACATATCTATCAAATACTATGAGATATATCGTAATACTGATCCTTGCTGGACTGACCATATTTAGTTGTTTTCAAGCCAAAGAGCTTTATGCTTTACAAAAGAAGCAAACCTTAATCAAAGAGGATTTTTCGGAAATCAACAAAATAAACCACGGCTTATTCAATGTAGAACTTTGGAAGGATAAGGCATTAAACATTTTTGATGCGAAAATCAAAGATTTTGAAATCGATCCAAAAATGTATAAGGAAGTGAATAGACAACTGGTTACATATCTTAATCAGGTCTATGATGAGTACATCGGTTCTGGAAAACTCATCGATCAAGCCATGGAAGAAGCTCAAAAAAATGGCTCGGTAAACAAGCTCTTTTTAAAATTAATTAAAGGCAGTGCCAAAGACATGCTGGACGGCTTTGATCTAAAAGCGAAAATCCCAGGTGTCGCCAACGAATTAACCAAGGAAATAAAATCAAACGAGCATGTGATTAAAAAATACATGACAGACGAATTAAACAGCATGCTGTTTAGTGGCGCCAAATCGACATACCAAGATCCCAGAATCCCTTTGCTAAAAAAATACGAAGAAGAGGACTTTGATGTATTGTCCCAAAATCTCACCGAAAAAAGCCATGCTCTTCAAGAGCAAATAAATGAAAAACTACAGTGGATTTATGGTCTATTGATCTTGTGTATTTTGATTGCGGCTTTTGGATACAGTTGGATCAAATCAAAAATCTTAATCCTTAGTTACACTATAATTTCTGTCATCATGCTCATCTTAGGTATCTCATTACCTATGATTGATATTGATGCGAGACTTAATTCTTTTGCTCTAAATCTAGTAGGGAACGAAATCAATTTTGGAGAACAGGTGATGTATTTTCAAAGTAAGTCAATATTGGATGTAACGCAGACCTTGATTAATAGTGCTGGGATCGACACCAAAGTAGTGGGCATACTTGTATTTCTTTTTAGTATTGTTTTCCCATTTTTTAAGTTACTGCTGTCAACACTTTATTTGTTTGTTGAAAAAGTCAAGCAAAGTAAATTGGCACAAACTGTGATTTTCTATTTGGGAAAATGGAGTATGGCGGATGTGTTTGTGGTAGCCATTTTTATGGCGTACATTGGGTTTTATGGCATCATTGCCTCACAACTGGGCGAAATTTCTTCAAGCACGAGGTATGAAGTAGAAACCATAAATTATTCGAAGCTTTCTCCAGGCGCCTTGTTTTTTACGAGCTATTGTATACTCTCGATTATTACTAGCATTATCATAAGCCGAACAAATAAAAAAGCGGCTTCCCTAGTTTGAAAGCCGCTTTAATTCATCGGAAGAGTATAAAGATTATTTAATAATCTTAAATTCGACTCTTCTGTTTTGATATCTTCCCTGAGATGTATTGTTGTCTGCAATGGGTTGTTCTTCACCAAATCCCATAGCAGTCAAACGATACGGCGCAATGTCGTTGGATATTAAATACTCACGTACCGCATTTGCTCGATTTTGAGACAGTACCAAATTATCTTCAGCATCTCCTGTAGAATCGGTGTGTCCGTTTATGGCCACTCTTAATTTTGGATACTCTTTCATTACGCGAACAACTTTATCCATGGGGGTATATGATTCAGGCTTAAAGGTCCATCTTGAAGAATTAAACCGAATGCCTTCTAGCGCTTGATCAAATACTCTTTCTACTTCTTTTTCTTCATCATAAGTCAAAAGATTATATACCGTTCTTCCAGCTTCTTTTGTTGCCAATTCGACCACAGCATCTCTTTTGGTATTGGTTTGTTCGTTTAATGTTTTGGTTCTTTGCTCCGTTTCGGTGGCAGTTTGCGGGGGATCTCTATTGACTACCTTATCTTCTACAATAACTTCTAATTCTTCTTTCGGCTCCGTTTTAATAATGGTTTCTTTCTTCTCCTCAACCACTCTTACCCTTTCTTTTTCCTCAACGATTTTCTCCGTTGTATTCTGTACCCTTTTTTTCTGAACCCTCTTGGTTTCGTCACTATTCGAATGTTGAACGGAGTTGGATTGACTTTGCTTTTCTTCGTCCACTTTTTCTTTTAATGAAGGATACCCTTCTTTACAACCATGAAATGCTTCGTCACCTGGAGTATCAGGACAAGCATCACGATGATCTGCGATCCCATCATTATCTCTATCCGGACAGCCATCTAAGTCTGCCTTTCCAAATTTATTTGGGCATTGATCATCTGCATCTACAACACCATCCTTATCTGTATCTGGGCAGCCTTTCGTTTCGATAGAACCCGCTTCATTTGGGCAAGCGTCTAACAAATCCTGCACGCCATCATTATCTGTATCTGGACAGCCTGCAAATTTCTTAATTCCTTTCGTATTTGGACATGCATCCATCTCATCAGCGATGCCATCGTTGTCCGAGTCTGGACATCCCTTTAGCATTGGTGAACCATAAACATCTGGACAATTATCCCTGCTGTCTAAAACTCCATCTCCGTCTCTATCGGATTTTTTACCAATACGGTACCCAATACGAAGTGTAGCAAATTGATAGTTGTCATCAAATAATTCTTGCGTGTTTGCAATATACTTCATACCATCCAACAGATCTGTAGTAGGCACCACTCCTCTCAATTCTCCATCGATAAATAATTTTTCAGAAAGGTCATATCTCAAACCAACTGTTATCGGAATGTGCATATACCAATTCTCTTGCTCGGCATCATCAAGCGCTACCAATGATGCATCAGGGAATCCATTCCCGTTTGGATCAAATGATTTGTCAGGATCTACGTAAGTCATAGCCACCCCAATTGCAAAATAAGGGCTTAGTCTTCTTTGAAAAGTATGGATTTCTTGTGGCTGAATTATCTCTCCATCTTCATTATAATAGGTTTTCCTTTTAGTATTGATGAAGTTTGAGTTCACTCTATTTCCATCTGCATCAAAATATTTTCTTTTTGGGTATCTCTTGTGTCCGAGTAAATCCAATTCCATGCTAGCAGAAAATTCATGCAAAGGAGAACTAAATGACCAGCCCCTATCTCGGTGACAAGAGATGTCTACCCCAAAGTCATCTGGATTGGTACAAGGACCAGTATTATCTTGATCATTGCCTGATAGCTTGGAACCAAAATAATCTCCCCTAATGGCAAAATTTGGAGAAAAAGCATATTTAGCATTTATCCCATATGCCACATGCGCATGAGAAAGTAAGCCTTCCCCATGTCTTCCCCAGCTGTGTGTATCTGTGCCACTTTGCGAAAGGCCAAGATGGGCGCCTATGCTAAGTTTATTTTGTTTAATTGATTGGTCTGGTTTTTTAACCTCAATGGGGTTCGATTCCCCAGCGTCGGTATAATGCACCACGACTTCTAAATTTTCTTCTTCTTGGGCAAAGGCAAAGCCACATGCCAAAAGCATTAAATTGAGTAATATGATCTTTTTCATTAATTAATGAGTTAATGTCTTTCGTATATAAAATTATGGTTGGGAAGAAACTAGAATGATATTAAATAGGACCATTATATGTGGTCTCCCCACTATTCGGATTTGGGATTTAACGAATATTCAATAAATGAATACGAATTCTATTTAACCACTTCGCAGGCCGGATTACAATCTCAACTTGAGCTTGTAATTGATATTGTTCACAAAACTAAGACTATTATGAGAAATATATTAGTAATTTTTATCATACTTCTTTTTTTCAATACTTCTAAAGCAGACTTTATTGAAGGCCAAGCATTATTCGTAACCGCCCATTCTGGATTAAAATTGAGAAGTGCTCCAATCGTAGGCAAAACCATAGAAGTTATCCCATTTGGATCTGAGGTAACATTCATTTCTCATAAGGAAGGGGAACCCAAAGGACATGAAATAGACTGGGTCAAAGGGAATTGGATAGAAGTAGAATACGATGGGCTTGAGGGATTTGTCTTTGATGGTTTTCTTACTAGCCTACCGATCCCAATGCATGATTTCGAACTAAATCAAATTGACATGGGTCTGTTATACCCTCTGGAATCATGGATTTTGTATCACTTTGTTTTAAATCCTAGCGAAATGGATACGCTTACAAGCAATAATGGATATGCAAAGGTTAGCATAGACTTTGACCAAGGCAGCTGGAGTAAGCAGAACAAAAAGAATGTGTTTAAGGCAGAATTAATACTTAACCACGGAAGAATCATGGACGTGTATCACATTCTTCTTGCCATGTATGAAGACCCCGCCAAAAAAGCAATTTTTGAAAACAAAACCATTTTTATCAAAAATAATGATGGTGAAATCGATAATATAAAAATTGCATCTGATGAGCTTATTACGATTAGAAAGCTGACTGATGGAAAACTAAGAGTAAGAATCCTTACATCCGAAAGAGGATGTATTTAATTGCAAGATGATCTTTGGTGCCTCCCGATCTAAGGTCGGGAGGATTTTATTTTAACTGACTTACAATTTTCATGACCTCTGGTTTTTTCCGAACACTTACCGGAACATTAGAACCATCTTTTAAAACCAAATAACCACCTTCAGTTTTGACATAAGCCTTTATTTGATTCTGGTTTACCAAATGTGATTGATGCACTCTTACAAAACCCTTTTCTCCCAAAAGAGAATCATAATCTTTAAGTGTTTTGGTAATTAAAATTTTACTTCCGTCAGTAAAAAAGAACTGGGTATAATTACCCATGGATTGACATCTAACAATGTTTTCAATTTCTACAACTCTCAATTCTTCAGATGTACTTAAAACCAAATTATTCCTTTCTCCTTCTTTTAAAACACTTTGATTGTCTTTCGAAAAGAAATGACTGTTTTTAATTTTTGCAATCGCTTGTTTTAATCGCTCTGGATCTACGGGTTTGAGTAAATAATCTATTGCCGCATATTGAAATGCCTTTAAAGCATGTTCATCAGAGGCAGTTACAAAGATCACTTTGGTTTTATAATCCGGTAATATATCTAGCAGATCAAAGCCTTCGCCATCGTCCATATTTATATCCAAAAAGATCAGATCGACCGCAACCTCTCGCAATAATTTGGCGGCACTAACGACCCCTTTAGCCTCGCCTACCAATTGTATTTCAGGGCAATATTGCTGTACATCTGCTCGTAGACTCTCTCGAGCAAGTTCCATATCGTCCACTATTATTGCTCTCATTTTAATGGCATTTTGATGATGACTTCTGTCCCTTGTGGTTGACCTTGTTCGTCTTTAAGATCAATCATTTTAAAGTTATACTTTTTTCCTAATCGTTCCTTTACCACTTGCAATCCAACTGATTTATGTCCTGAGTTTTTATCCTGTTTTGAGTTCCTACCGACTCCATTGTCCCGAACATGGACTTCTAGTTTATTTTCTAAAGGGATGAAAGTTACCCAAATTTTATTGGATGTTTTTTTGCCCTTAAAGCCATGAACAATGGCATTTTCTACAAAGGGCTGAACAATCATTGGCAATGTTGTCAATTGCATATTGCATTCCTGAGGAACATTAACTTCAAATTCAAAACTGCTGTTTCTTGTAATTCGCTCAAGACTTAAATATTTTTTCAAATAATCAATTTCGTGTTCTAAGCTTATAAATTCTGATCTAGATTGATGTAGTACAGATCTCATTAATTGAGAAAATTCGTTGATGTATTTTCGAGCACCTTCGTTGTCTTTTACAGCCACCATTCCACTTATCGAGTTTAACACATTAAAAATGAAATGTGGATTCATTTGAAGCTGAAGGGCCTGTTGTTCAAATTTTAAGGCTTTGTTTTCCAAAATCAATTTATCCCTTTGCGTCTCAAGACTTGCCTTGTAGGTATTGCTTCTTACATTACTATAAATACTCAAAAGCAACAACAAGCCTAGCAATCCAAACAAATACATCCAAACGGCAAAACTCTCAACGCCTTTAACTTCAATAGCAATTTTTTTACTAAATCTGGAATGTACTTCGCCTTCTAATTTGGTGTAAAATCGGAGGCTATATTTACCTGGCGCCAAATCTTTTAATACAAAAGTCCCGTCTTCTATTAACTCTTCTTTGATCTCGTCCTCAAATTTTAATTGGCTGTAGACCAATACCTCTTCTTGCAATACGGGATGAAAAGCCTCTACGTTGTAAATGATTATTTCTCCACTGTCCAATTTTAATTCACGACGAAAGTCATGGGTGTTATCCTCTGACACCTTTAATAAGGGCTCTTTTACATTTTGCTCAGGCAAAAAATTTAGTTTAAACAAGCCTTTGGCACTGGCGATAAAGAGCATGCCGAAATCGTCTAGTACTGCCGCATTGATTTCTCCTGCTCTGTTTTCAAATGACGTGATGCGCTTGTTTCGATAATTCCAAACATGTAAATCAGTTGAATCCTGCAGTAATAAATAATTGGAAAAGACTAAGATCTTATCAAAGCCTTCAACCTCCTCTAATCCCTCCAATTTTAGCGTATCCGCCACAATGTTTAAGGGAATTGGGCTTTTGTATAAAGTACGATTTGAAACGATGATCATTTCGTTTTTATACACTTGTGCGCTAGAAACAGCTTGAGGAAGGATACATCTTTTTCCTTGGTAGCTCACGGTATTGGCATCTATATGAAAGCCAGCCTTTTGGTCTTCAAATTCGTGTGCACATTTTTTGCTTTGATAGCCATTGTATTCAAAGGCATCAAAATCCTCAGAAAAAAAATGCAGGATACCCGAATTTTGCGCACTTAACTTGGTCACTCCTGTTTGGGTCCAAACAGCTTGTAATTGGTCTTGTTGACTCAATGCCTGGGTGAAAAATAGAAGACTTAGGATGTGAAAAAGAAATCTCATAAAGAGCTCAAATAAATTATACTTTTGATGTGCTATGAATTTAACGTCAATTTTTAAGGCTTCCTTTTATTTCTGCTTTTTTATTTCAGCTTGTTCGCCTCAAATCGCACAAGAGCTTCCCGAAAATCCAGAACAAAACCCCTCATTTGTCAACATAAAGATTGACAGCAGCACCACTTTTGTTGGCCCTTGTGAGCCATCAATTTGTATAAATCCTATCAACCCCAATAACATGGTTGCAGGGAGTGTATTGGATTGGGTGTATTCCTCCAACGATGCTGGAAAAACTTGGACAAAGGAAGTTTTAAAATCTAGCTCTGGTGTATATGGTGATCCTGTAATACGAGCAGATTTTGAGGGCAACTTTTACTACTCACATTTATCAAATCCAACCGGCAAAGCTTGGCAAGATGTTGAATTTTTGGATCGAATCGTGATACAAAAATCTACTGATGGTGGCAAAACCTGGAATGATGGCAGTTTCACAAGGCCTGACAACCCCAAAGACCAAGACAAACAATGGCTAGCTATTGATCCCAACAACAACAAGCTCTATATGACTTGGACAGAATTTGATCTTTATGACTCCCCTCGACCAGAGGACAAAACCAGAATCAAATTTTCCTCTTCGTCAGATCAAGGCACAACTTGGACCGAACCAATCGCGATTAGTCAGAAAGAGGGCAATTGTTTGGACGGAGACCAAACGACGGAGGGCGCCGTACCTGCCGTTTCAAAAGAAGGGGAACTTTTTGTGGCTTGGTGCTTCGATGAAAAAATATACTTCGATCGTTCCTTCGACCAAGGCAAAACATGGATGGAGGAAGACTATATTGTTTCGGATCAACCAGGAGGATGGGATTATTCCATCCCTGGCATCATGCGTTGCAATGGGATGACCATAACAGAAGTGGATCAAAGCGATGGACCTCATGCGGGAGCGATATATGTAAATTGGTCTGACCAAAGAAATGGTACAAACGATACTGACATATGGATTAGTAAATCTGTGGACAAAGGATTGACTTGGTCTTCACCAAAAAGAGTAAATGATGATCCTCCAGGCAAACATCAGTTTTTCACATGGATGGATGTTGACCCCTCGACCGGATATATCTACGTTGTTTTTTATGATCGTAGAAACGATACTGAAAATAAAAATCTAACAGATGTTTATCTAGCCTATTCCAAAGATGGCGGAGAGACTTTTACCAACCTAAAAATAAATGAGGAATCCTTTACTCCTCTTCCAGTAGTTTTCTTTGGAGATTATAATGACATCTCTGCTGTTGATGGAGTTATTCGTCCGATTTGGACGCAGCAGGATAAAATGATTTTAAGTGTTTGGACCGCTTTGATTGATCAAAAAATGTTGAAATAAAACATGTCAAAAAATACCGAAGAATACATTGCATACATCGAACAACTCTTAAAACCCTTTGGTGAATTCGAACTTAAAAAGATGTTTGGGAGCATAGGAATCTTTAAAGAAGGCATTTGCTTTGGAGGAATCATGGAAAATACATTTCGTTTAAAAGTTGATGATTCGAATAAAGAAGATTATGAATCAAGAGGCATGGGGCCATGGCAAGTCCCGGGGAAAAAAATGAAAATGTCTTACTACGAAGTACCTATAGAAGTTATGGAAGATTCTAAAATTCTAGTACAATGGGCTACGAAGTCGTTTGAACTTGCTAAGAAAAAAAAGTTAAAAAAGACCTCTAAATAATCCTTTGATACGAGAGGTCTTTATCATTAATTGCTTGTCAACGTTTAAAAATGCGTGTACTTATATGTACCTCGAGAAGTCAAAATGTTATCACTGATTAAGAATTAAATTGAAAATACTTTGAGCATCCCATTTATACATGAGGCGTTTACTTTTGACGAAAATGACGAAGCATACATTCTCTGGAAAAATTCTGAGAAACACTTAAGCATAAAAAAGACCATATACTCGGAGTATCTCAAGTTTAGTATGAATGAAAAACCGTCTTCATCTATTCAATTTGTTGAAAACAGTCAGCTTAGTGGTTTGAATCTTCTCCCTTCACAATTGGCATTGACCAGAAAAGATCAAATTTTCTTCGCTACCTCAATCATTCAAACACTAAAGAAAAGAGGCTATATCCTAAATCTTTCTGAAATAAAATCAAAAAGCGTCAAGAATATCATCGAACAAAAAATTACGGCCTTTTTAAAAATGTCTAGAAAAAATGTTGTCGACGGCAAGGCCGTACAAGGATTTGGAAACATAAGTATCGAAATCATATCCTATGACGATGTCCTTCGCTTTTTTAGAGTGAGTTGCAGTTATTATAAAGATCAGCATTTTACAGGTTCTTTGGCCTTTAGTAGATTTATACAAATTTTAGTTGATGAATAATAACGATCCAAAAGTTACTGGTGTTGGAGGCATCTTCTTCAAATGCAATGATCCTGACAAAGTGAAACAATGGTACGCCAAACATTTGGCCTTTCCAGTTGATCAATACGGCGCCTCATTTACTTTTAAGAAAAAAGAAGACCCAACCAAAAATGGTTATTTACAATGGAGCCCTTTTAAGGCAGATACTGATTACTTTAATCCTTCGCAAAAGGAATTTATGGTCAACTATCGTGTCCAGAATATGGATGCCTTGGTCAAAAATTTAAAGGCGCAGGGAGTAACTATCGTGGATGAAATTCAAGAATTCGACTACGGTAAATTCGTACACATCTTAGATTGTGAGGGCAATAAAATCGAGTTATGGGAACCTATTGATGAGGTTTTTGACAAATATCACGAGGAGCAAAAGAATCAATAATTCGAATCAATAATCCTCCTGCATCTTAGCCCAAAGCTTGTCCTTTAATTCTTGAATTCCCTCTTGGGATACCGAACTTATGAACACATAAGGAATGTCAATGTCTAGATCACTTTCAATTAATGATTTTAATTCTTCGTCAATGAGATCGGCTTTACTTATGGCTAGGAATCTTGGCTTATCCAATAATTCTGGATTAAACTTCTCTAATTCATTGAGCAATATTCGATACCGCTTATTAATGTTATCACTATCTGCGGCAACCAAAAAGAGAAGGACCGAATTGCGTTCGATATGCCGAAGGAAACGAAGTCCCAAACCTTTGCCTTCGTGGGCTTTTTCTATAATACCTGGAATGTCCGCCATAATGAAGGACTGACCATCTCGATACTTAACAATTCCTAGATTTGGAATGAGCGTTGTAAACTCGTAATTGGCAATTTTGGGCTTAGCAGCAGATACTGCAGCAAGTAAGGTCGATTTGCCAGCATTGGGGAATCCCACCAAACCAACATCAGCTAAAACTTTCAGCTCTAATATTTTCCATTCCTCTTTTCCAGGTTCTCCTGGTTGGGCATACTTTGGAGATTGATTGGTGGCAGATTTAAAATTTACATTACCCAATCCACCTTTACCACCAGCAACAAAAATGACTTCTTCGCCGTGCTCGGTAATTTCAAATTCTTTTTCGAATGTTTCGGCATTTTTGGCAACCGTCCCCAAGGGTACTTCGAGTATAATGTCTTCACCAAATTTTCCTGAACTGATGTTGCTTCGACCTACTTCCCCGTTACCAGCTATAATATGCTTTCTATACTTGAGTGGTAGTAAGGTCCAAAGTTGCTTATTCCCTCGTAGGATAATGTGACCTCCTCGACCACCATTGCCCCCATCAGGTCCACCTTTTGGATTTATGCGGTCCCGCATAAAATGAACGGAGCCAGCACCTCCAGCACCCGACCGACAACAAATTTTTACATAATCAACAAAATTTTGACTAGCCATTAGATCAAGCCATCAATTAGCTGGCACAAGCGAGCAAAAATATCCTCGATGCTTCCAACACCTTCTATTTTATGTGAAGCATTTTGTCTGTCATAGTAATCATAAACAACAGCGGTCTCGTTTCCGTAAACTTCAATTCTTTTTCTGATCACTTCTTCATTACTGTCGTCAGGTCTGTTTGAAGTTTCTCCTCGCTTCAAAAGTCTTTTAACGATTTCGTCATCATCAACATCTAGAGCCACTAAACCAGTCACGGATTGCTCTTGAGAATCTAAAAATTTATCGAGCGCTTCTGCCTGTGGAATGGTTCGAGGAAACCCATCGAAGATATAACCCTTAACATCTGGGTTGGCGTCAACTTTGTTTTTGAGCATACCTATAGTTACCTCATCGGGAACTAATTGTCCCTTATCCATGTACTCTTTGGCTTTTAACCCCAAAGGTGTAGCATTACCTATTTCGTATCTAAAAAGGTCTCCTGTTGAAATATGAAGAAGTTCATATTTGTCCACCAAATACTTCGCCTGTGTTCCTTTTCCAGATCCCGGAGGACCAAATAAAATTAAGTTGGTTTTTTTCATTCTCTTCTTATTAAATATTCCTCTAATCCAGTGCAATATCCTCATATATGTGCGTGCTTACAAAATCTTGACAATGCAAATACCTATCCATCCAATATTTAGAATTTCTGATCTCGCTGCGGATAACACCCCTTGAGCTCGTACTATGCAAAACATAGAGCTTGTCGGCCTTGACACTTTCTACAATAGCAACGTGCGTCACCCTTACATTGTTCCCAAAAAAAACGAGATCACCAATCTTTACGTCTTTCAAAGCAATTTGTTTTCCCTTAAGTGCTTGAGAAGCAGAAGAACCAGTAAGGTCCATTCCGCTCAGACCAAACACATAACTCACTAATCCCGAACAATCAAATCCATCATTTGGGGTTTTTCCTCCATATTGATATGGTACTCCTACGAAGGACTTTGTCTGTTGAACTATAGTATTTCGTAGATCATATTCTTGGGAGGACTTTGCACCTAAAACTCTTTTCTTGCTGGCAGCTTTGTATGTGTTACTACCAGGCTTTCTTTTTGGTTTATTTTCTGCCACATGACGCTCCTTTTTTATATTTTTTGAAGCATCTGGCTTAAAACTTAGTCTCCTAAACTCAACGTTTTGACAGCCGATAAAAAAAATTGATAAAAAGAGCAGCGTTTTCTTCATTTAGGTCATCTATGTCTATGAGAGAGCTTGTATTAGTAATCTTTAGCAGTCTAATATCTCTTCACATTAGTTAGTTTATAAGCTAAAATTAATTGCAAAAGTGCCTCGATATATTTCATATATTGAGGCCTTTTTTATTTTAAATCAGCCATATACATATTATTATAAATTATAATATCAAATTTTGTGCCATGGCATAAAAAAAGGGGTTGAACACACGTTCAACCCCTTTTTCATATATTTTAGATTTCTGCTACTCAGCAGGTGCCTCAGCTGATGCTTCAGCGGCTTCGGCTTTCTCAGCAGCAGCTCCAGCACTTTTAAGTGCTCTTGGAATTTCAATGATTGCTACCGGTGCAGCACCTGGACTCATCACTTCAATGCCTTCACTAACCTGTAAATCTCTTACTCTTGCAGATTCTCCCAAATTCAATGCACTAATATCAACGATTAACTTATCTACTAAGTTTTCAGGAGTTGTTTTTACCGCAACTGTTCGCATGGTCTGCATTAATTTACCACCCTCTCTTTGTCCAGCAGAAGTCCCTTCACATACTACAGGAAGATTGGCTTTTAACTTCACGCCATCTGTCAATTGCTGAAAATCTATATGTAAGATCTCATCTGAAACAGGATGAAACTGAATATCTTTTAACATACACTTGATTTTAGATCCACCTACTTCTAGTTCGGCCAACTTAAATTCAGGCGTATAGATCAATGCTTTTACATCATTTTTCTTAACTCCGCAATGAACATTGTTTTCCCCTCCATAGATAACGACAGGAATGCTTCCAGAAGATCTGAATGCTTTTGTTTGTGCTTTTCCAAATTCGGTCCTTTCTATTGTAGGAATATTAACAATCTGCATGGTATTACATTTTACTTTGTCAAAAAGGACTGCAAAGATAGTCCTTTTCCTTAAAAAGTGAAGCATTCATAAAGAATAGCTTATTTAGTCCACAAATAATGCCGCAATTGATCTGTATTCGTGTGTATTTCTGATAGCTTTAGCAAACAATCGATCACAAGAAAGAACAGTTATTTTAGGGCTTTTATTGGCCAAAGGAATGGTATCTGTTACGATTAACTCCGTGAGTTTTGAATTTTTAATGTTTTCATAAGCATTTCCGGATAAAACCGGATGCGTACACAAGGCTTTCACTGACTTTGCACCCTTTTCTATCAAGGCGTTTGCAGCAGCACACAAAGTACCTGCCGTGTCAACAATGTCATCTATCAAAATAACATCTCGTCCTTCAACCTCTCCAATCACCGTAATTTTCTTTACCTCATTTGCCTTTCGTCTTTCTTTATCACAGATCACCAGATCTTTTTCAAAATATTTGGCATATGTTCTTGCCCTCTTTACTCCTCCAACATCAGGTGAAGCAAAAATCGTATTAGACAAGTCCTGTTTCTTCAAATATGGTACATAAATAGCCTCACTCTTCAAATGATCCACTGGTATATCAAAGAATCCCTGAATTTGATCCGCATGAAAATCCATCGTCATGATCCGATTGGCCCCAGCACTTTCGAGTAATCCAGCCACTAGCTTGGCCGAAATCGGTACTCTCGGTTTATCTTTTCTATCTTGCCTCGCATATCCATAGTAAGGAATTACTGCAGTAATATAGCCTGCGCTCGCTCGTTTGGCACTATCAATGAGAAGCAATAATTCTAATAGATTATCCGCTGGAGCAAAGGTGGATTGAATGAAAAAAACATGCGCACCTCTTACCGATTCGTTGATAACCGTTTGCATCTCCCCATCCTTAAATTTGTTGATGGTTAGATCTCCCAGCTTTTGACCATAAAAATCTGAAATTTTCTCTGCAAGGGCTATAGATTCAGTACCCGAAAACAGTTTTACAAGAGCCATTCTTCGTTTTGGTTTAGTGCCGCAAAGGTAGGATTTTACATAATGTTAGCTACAACAATAGGGATCGATTATATAATGAACACACATTTTTATCGTTTTAAAGCCGATCCCATTTCATCTGCAGTCTTCGTATTAGAAATTCAACTAATACGTTTTTTTAATTTTGTATTAATAATTTCAACATGAGCAAGAAGATCAAAGTTATGGTCCTTTGTGGAGGACGATCACCAGAGCATGCTATTTCGCTTTTGTCGGCCCAAAATGTCATTGCATCAATTGATCAAAAGGAGTTTAAAATCCTACCCGTCGGTATTTCAAAAAAAGGCGTCTGGCAGTATTATCCTAATGGATTAGATTTAGAAAACCACCAAGACCCGCAAAAAGTACGTCTCAAAGAATCAGGGAAAGAAATTATACTCTCTCAAAATTATGGAGATCACAAATTTTATATGCCAAGTGACGAAGGCTTAACCAGCGAATCGTTTGATGTTATTTTTCCGGTGCTTCATGGAAATTTTGGAGAAGATGGCAGTGTCCAAGGATTTAGCAAACTAGCTGGAATTCCAATTGTAGGATGCGGCTTAAAAGGATCTGTGCTTTCGATCGATAAAGACTTGATGAAAAAAATCTTGACTCACGAATCAATAGCTGTGGCAAAATCAATAACGGTTCGTTCTAAAAAAGAACTCAATTATGAGCAAGTAAAAGAAAGTCTTGGATCAAGAGTTTACATTAAACCAGCTTGTTTGGGTTCTTCGATTGGAGTAAGTAGAGCTACCAATAAAGATGAGTTTAATGCAGGTTTACAAAATGCCTTGCAATTTGATGAAAAGGTGCTTATTGAGTCGGAGGTTATTGGCCAAGAAATAGAGTGCGCTGTCTTAGGAAACGATGAGGTCCAAGCAAGTACCATCGGAGAAATCAAAGCAAATACTAACTTCTATACTTTCGAAAACAAATATGTAAATGCCGATGGTGCACATCTTACCATTCCGGTTGACTTACCAAACGAAACCATCGAAAGAGCAAGACACTTAGCTATTAGGACATATCAAGCCATGGAATGCAAAGGATTGACTCGAGTGGATATGTTTTGCTTAGAAAATGGAGACTTAATCGTCAATGAATTGAATACCATGCCCGGCTTTACAAATATTAGCATGTATCCACAACTTTGGAAACATAGCGGCATTGCCCAAGTGGAACTAATTACAACTCTCATTAGGTTAGCAATAGAGAGGAACCAAAAAGAATTGAAATTGAGGCAAATTGCCTAATTGAATCTATATTTTTGTTAAAATAAATATTTGGCTTTTGACCTTTAAACGCTTTTTAATTCATCTGTGCATCTTGCTTGCCTTTATTCTTTTGGTCTTTATGGGCATCATGTGGTGGTTGAGATCTTACACGAATCACAACCAGCAATTGACTTTACCTGATTATATCGGTCAACAATTTGAGGGTTCTCAAAAAGATGCCAAAGAAAAATCCTTTCGGTTGGTTGTTAATGATTCAGTCCACATTGTAGGAAAAAAAGGTGGTGAAATCATCGAACAAAATCCTAAAGGAGGAGCAAAGGTTAAGGAGAATCGAAAAATTTATGTAACGGTTACTAAAGAAATTCCAGACGAGAAGTCTCTTAAAAGCCTTCCACAATTGTACGGTCGAAATTATGCTCGAAAGAAAAAAGAACTTTCGTCCATGAAAATTTATACTAAAATTAGGAACTACGAACATGATTTAGGCGAACCGGATCATATCCTAAAAGTCTGGTACAAAGGAAAATTAGTAGCAGATATAAAAGGAAAGCGCTCCAATGTGAGCATAGAAATTGGAGATACTTTGGAGTTTACGCTCAGTAGTAGAAATGATGCCGAAATCGAGGTACCTAACCTCATGTGCAGAACTGTGGCAGAAGCCAAAACCATTTTGGATGTGAACGAACTAGAGTTAGGAGATGTCAAAACGGACGGTGACATAGAAAACCTTCAATCGGCTCGAGTGGTTTATCAATACCCTTCAGCTCAAAAAGGCGTAAAAATTACTTCTGGTGATGCCGTACACATCACGGTGACACAAAATGGAATAAATTGTAATTAATGAGTCCAGATATAACTGTCGCAGAACTTAAAACCAAAATGGACAATCAAGAGAAATTTCTTCTTCTTGATGTAAGAGAACAAATGGAATTTGATACGTTTAATCTCAATGGGATGCTTATTCCTCTAGGAAGTTTGATGAGTCGTATGGATGAAATTGAAGATTTTCAGGATCAAGAAGTGATTGTGCATTGCAGATCAGGAGCTAGATCTGCTACCGCAAAGCATATTTTACAACAAGCGGGGTTCAAAAATGTAAAAAACCTTCTTGGCGGAGTCTTGGCTTGGATAGAAATGGAAAGTCCGCAGTAAAACACGTTTTGTCGAATAAGTGATCGCTTTTTTCACGTAAGTGATATCAAAATTTCCTCTTCTGTTAAGAAAATCTAAAAAGATAATGTGACTTAGTCCATTTTCTCGGTCTAACATAAGGTAGTTCAATTTCAAATTTTAAAAACTAACTAAATAAAAATGGAAGAACAGTTATCACAAGTAAAAGATAGTACATGGAGTTTCCTTGGCGTTATCCAGGACTCATTAGTAGGTACGTTCAATTCAGTAGGTGAATTTTTACCTACACTTATCAGCGCAATCCTCTTATTACTTATAGGATGGATCATCGCTAAAATCGTAAAAGGGATTCTTACGAGAATTCTAAACGCAGTTAAATTCAATGACCTAGCTGACAGAGTTGGCGTAAATGGTTTTCTTGCTAAAGGAGGAATGAAGCACAGAGCTTCTAGTCTAGTGGCAACCTTAGGATATTGGATTGTAATGTTCACCACTTTGGTAACATTCTTTAACACATTGGGTCTAGATGTAGTTTCTGACTTATTAAAAGATGTAATCAAATATATCCCTAACATCATCGTAGGATGTTTGTTACTTGTTGTTGGAATGTACTTGGCAGAATTCGTAAGTGGCCTTGTTGTAGGAGCACTTAAAGGAGGAGGATACGAAAATCCTGAATTCATCGGAAGACTTTCTTACGGTGCTGTTATGTTTTTCGCAATAGCTATTGTTTTAGAGCAATTAGGTATTGGTGGAAATATTATAAATACTGTAGTTACAGTTATAATGAGTGGTGCTGGATTGGCACTAGCCTTGGCTTTCGGATTAGGAGGAAGAGAATGGGCTTCAAAAGTTATAAACAGAACTTTTAAGGATATGTAAAATATCCTCTTAGCATAAAAAAAGCCTCGTTGATCTTGTCAGCGAGGCTTTTTTTTTACCGCTCTTTTATAGCTTCTAGAATTTATTTTTCCACATCATCGATTCTACCGGATGGGTTGTGCGTTCAGTATACTTAGCGTTTTTCTTTTTGTTATAGTAATTAATGATCTCGCCATCAACCATAAAATAGATCAATTGTCCGATAGGCATTCCTGCGTATACTCTTACAGGATGAACGCAAGAAATTTCCAGGGTCCAAGTATTACAAAATCCTACATCACCCTTCCCGGCGGTTGCATGAATATCGATGCCCAATCTCCCTACACTTGATTTCCCTTCCAAGAATGGAACAGAATTATGGGTCTCTGTATATTCTTCCGTAACTCCTAAATACAAGGTGCCAGGCTTGATAACATATCCCTCTTCAGGAATTTCAAAATGCCTTACCGTATTGTGCTTTTTGGCATCCAGCTCTTCCGATTCGTACACTGCTAAATTCTTGCTCAAATGCACGTCATAGGAATTGGTTCCGAGGCATGATGGATCGAAAGGTTCAATTACAATTTGACCACTCTCAATCGATTCTAGTATTCTTTTATCAGATAGGATCATAGTATGGTGACACAAAGAAATATAAATTCGTGATATTTGAGATTAGATGCCGCTAATTTTTAGAGAAAAGGTTTTACGTCACGCCGAAGTTGCTGTATGGAAAATAACAGAACAAGAAGACTTTTTTATTCAAAACACTCATCTCAAACTAGACCAAAAAGAATTAGATGCTTTAAAAGGCGCAAGAAGATTAGAATGGTTGGCTTCCCGATATGTTCTATCTCTTTTGTTGGATCCTTCTAAAAAATTAAAACTTCAAAAAGATTCATTTGGTAAACCGCAGCTTCGTCCCAAGCTTTTCGAAATTTCCATTAGCCATTCTAATGCACTTGTCGCAGCTATTGTTTCTAAGCAAGCTGTTGGAATAGATATCCAAAGAAGAGTTTCAAAAATTGGTCGCATCGCTTCAAAATTTATCAACAGTACAGAAGAAGTATTCGTTAGCAATAGATTTCACCTCTCCAACCTTCATTTGATCTGGGGAGCGAAAGAATGCTTGTTTAAGGCATATGGTAGAAAAGAAGTAGACTTCAAAAAGCATTTGACCGTTGAACCGTTTTTATATCGTAAAGACATGAAGTTTGTCGGCCTTTTCCGAAAGAAATCCTCTGCTCTTACGTTTAACTTTGAACACAAAAGACTTAATCAATTCTATTTGGTATATGGGGAAAAAGAATAAGCTCAAGTGGACACTCCTACTTTTGGTTTTGGCTTTTCAAGCTTGTAATCAAAAAGAATCAACAACTCCAACTACTAAAGAGGTTCTGACTTCTGAGGTTCCCTCAAGTTTTTTAGATTTTTATCAAAAATTTCATTCCAATCCTGAATTCCAGATGCAACAGATCATTTTTCCCTTAGATGGCCATGTCGTCGATGAAGAAACGCAGCAAAGAATGGCGATCAAATGGGAAAAAGATTCTTGGACTTTGCATCATACATTTGATGATCATGGGGGAACCTTTCAAAGAGAATTCGTCAATTTTGATGATATCATAATTGAAAAAATCTCAGACCGAAGTGGCAAGTTTAACATGGAAAGAAGATTTAGCCCACTTAATGGTTCCTGGCATTTGATTTACTATTCTCAATTCAAAATGGACGAATAATTAAAGCTTATTCACTAACTTTCTGTTTCTTCGAGTAACGATTATGCGAAATCTTTTGTACATCATCCTTTTCTTTCAATGTGTTGCGGCCTTCGCACCTCTGCTGGATAGCATATTTGATGTGCATGAAAAAATTGAAATAGTTGGAGAGGACAGCAAAGAAAATAAAGAGCTGGAAGATGAGAAGGAGAAAGAAAACGAAATCCTTAACAACATCAAGGTGAAAAAGTTTGGCCATGATGACTTACTCCTTAATTATTTTAAGGATAGATTCCAATTTAATGGACTGTATGTTGACATCAACAGTCCTCCTCCAGAGAAGTAAAAATTTCTCTTTATTCTCATTTTATTTTATTCATTTTAACTTTTAACAAATGAACAAATTCGGATTTGATTTTAAACACTTTCGTGGTGATTTCTTTGGAGGTATAACTGCCGGAATTGTGGCTTTGCCACTTGCACTAGCCTTTGGTGTTAGTTCTGGTATGGGACCTGATGCCGGTCTTTACGGCGCTATATTTATTAGTTTTTTTGCTGCACTTTTTGGTGGAACCAATACACAGATTTCTGGACCTACGGCACCGATGACAGCTCTGAGTATGATTATCGTTTCGGATATCATAGCTCAAAATGGATCATTGGAAGCGGCAACGCCTTACATATTGATGGTATTCTTACTTGCTGGTGTCCTTCAAGTTGTATTGGGCATTGTGGGGATTGGCAAATACATCAAATATATACCCTACCCTGTGGTCTCTGGATTTATGACAGCCATTGGGGTGATTATTTTGGTTACTCAAATTTTACCAGCCATAGGTTATTATCCAAAACAAGACATGGAGTATGTCAATCAATTTAAACCGATGGCAGAAGAAGTGATTCTAGAAAATATTTTGAAGGAAGAAGCTGGGGAAGGCATCTTAGTATTAGAAGATTTTCAAGAAACCATCAAGCGATCAAGCGAAATAAATGAAGCCACCATTCTTGAAGAATCCCAGACCCTAGCCGGAAATAATTCTTCGGGAGTTATTGGTACTTTTAAAATATTGCCAAGAGCCCTTGCCAACATCAAATGGTTGGAGCTTTTGCTTGCCCTTGCAACTATATTTATAATTTACGGTTTCAAAAGAATTACCAAAGCAGTACCAAGTACATTGGTGGCTTTGTTGGTGGTTTCTGGAGTCGCCTATTTTGGAGGATTCAATTACATTCCGATTCCAACAATTCCAGAGGGTCTGCCTATTCCAAATCTAGAAATGTTTACCGGATTTAGTTTTTCCAAAATTTCGCCATTCTTTTTTATGGCTTTGACCTTATCTCTATTGGGTGCAATAGATTCTTTGTTGACATCCATCGTGGCTGACAACATGACCAAGACAAGACATAAGCCAAATCAAGAATTGGTTGGACAAGGTATAGGAAACAGTATTGCAGCTGTTTTTGGTGGTATCCCTGGTGCTGGAGCAACCATCAGAACAGTAGTAAATATTAACGCTGGTGGTAAAACCAAGCTATCAGGTATGTTTGCCGGTTTATTACTCTTACTTATCCTCTTGGTACTAGGGCCTGCAGCTTCTAAAATCCCACAGGCCGTGCTTGCGGGAATCTTAATCACTGTTGGTATTGGAGTCATGGACTACAAAGGCTTAAAGGCGATACCTCATATGCCAAAACCTGAGGTGGCCATCATGCTTATTGTTCTTGTACTTTCCTCCGTTTGGAATTTGGTCTATGCAGTGGGAATCGGTTTGGTTATCGCCTCCCTCATGTTTATGAAAAAGATCGGTGATAAAACGGTAGAAAAATCTAGTGTGGCCACCTTGAAAGAGCAACCCTGGGCTGACGAATTTAATTTCCCAGGAAATCTAAAAGAGGAGGTATTTATTAAGCACATCAATGGGCCTCTCTTTTTTGGATCGACCAGCGATTTCCAAGCTTTGGCTCAGCAAATACCCAGTACCGCCAGTACCGTTATGATTCGATGCGACAAGATGGATTATATGGATCAATCCGGATTGTATACCATGGAAGACATATTGGCTGATTTAGAAAAGAACGATATTAAAGTATGTTTGGTTGGGCTTCAAGAACAACCAAAGTATATGATGGAGCGTATTGACATTATTCCAGATGTCATACCTCGAGAAATGATCTTTGACGATTACAGCAGTTGTCTTAATTGGATAAAAGATAATGTCGAAGACATTCATCCAACACCTAAAGCATAATCTAGAAGTTAAAAGGGGCTGATTCATTCAGCTCCTTTTTTTATTCCTCTTCTTGATTTAGTTGAAAGTAGTCAAAAACTTTGGCCGCATTGGCCTTGCCAATTAATTGCACTACCAGTACTCGATTTGCTTCTTTTAACATTTTGACAGAACCAAAGTGCGTCAATAACTTTTGAGCGGTAGCTTCCCCGATACCTGGGATCTCAGTTAATTCTGTTTTAATAAAATTCTTAGACCTTAAATTTCGGTGCAATGTCAATGCAAACCTGTGCGCCTCATTACGAATTTGCTGAATTACTTTTAATGACTCTGATTTCTTGTTGATGTATAGTGGTACAGGATCATTGGCAAAGTAGATCTCTTCCAATTTTTTAGCAATACCGATCACTGTAATTTTATTTTCTAAACCAAGCTTAGTGATGCTTTTCATTGCCGAGGACAATTGCCCTTTGCCACCATCTATGACGACCAACTGTGGTAAGGGTATGTTTTCATCCAACAATCTTCTATATCTTCTAAACACCACCTCTTCCATTGAAGCAAAATCATTAGGGCCAATGACCGTTTTTATCTTAAAATGTCGATAATCTTTTTTGTAAGGTTTGGCATTTCTAAAAACAACACAACTCGCTGTTGGATTTGTGCCCTGGATGTTAGAGTTGTCAAAGCACTCGATATGGAATGGAATTTCATCCATATTCAAATCGCTCTGCATCGTTTTTAAGATTCTCTCCGCAGGGCTTTGCTTGTTCTTCCTGTTGATCGCTTGTTTCTTAATTTGCAGCACGGCATAGGTCAGATTCTTTTCTGCCAAGTCCAAGAGTTTCTTTTTGTCTCCACGTTGAGGAATTGTTTGGGTTACATTCTCATCTGCAAACTCAATATTGAAAGGCACCACTATTTCTGGAGCAATAGAATTATATCTCTCCCTAAAATTCTGCACTGCAAAACCCAGAAGAGAAGCCTCATCAGTATTTAAGTTTTTTTCCAATTCCACCTCTGCTGTATTCATTAGCGCACCGTTAATAACCTTTAGATAATTTACATAGGCTTTGTTTTCTTCCACCTTGATACAAAACACATCGACATCTTTTACACTTGCGCTGACCACTGTTGACTTGGCTTGATAATCCTCAAAAGCTACAAGCTTTTGTTTCAATATTTCGGCTTGTTCGTATTCCAACAGCTCGGCATGATGTTGAATTTGAGCAAATAAAAAATCCTTGACCATTTTAAAGTTCCCTCGAAGAATATTCTTGATCTGAGATATTTTTTGATTGTATTCTTCTTCGTTCTCCAACCCAACACAAGGCCCTTTACAATTTCCTATATGGTACTCTAGACATAATTTAAACTTACCTTTTTCTATATTTCGTTCGCTCAAAACATATTTACACGTTCTTATTTTAAACAACTTTTTTATAAGATCGTAAAGAATGTTAATCCTAAATTTAGAAGTGTACGGCCCAAAATACGTGGATCCGTTTTTAAAAACCTTACGGGTAAAAAACACTCTAGGAAAACGTTCATTGGTAATTACTAGATAAGTATATGACTTCCCGTCTTTGAGTAAGACATTGTACCGCGGTTGAAGTTTTTTAATCAAGGTGTTTTCTAGTAGCAATGCATCCTGTTCTGTTTCGACCAAAGTATAGGTGAGGCTTTGTGCATTCTTAATCATTACCTTGGTCTTGTGCGCCATGTGCTTCTTTTCGCCAAAGTAAGAAGCAATTCTTTTCTTTAGATTCTTTGCCTTTCCGACATAGATCACAGTTCCTTTGTCATCGACATATTGATAAACCCCAGGGTCACTAGGAAGTGAAGGCAATAATTTTTTGTAATCTTCCGTCGTCAATTAAGAACTATTTTTCATGATTTTGAATATGCGCCTTGACGCCTTTCAAAAGATAATAGGCGGCCTTTGGATTCGTTGCTAAGGGCACATTATGTACATCGCATAGCCTCATCAACATTTGGACATCAGGCTCATGTGGATGTTTGTCCATCGGATCCCGAAAGAAAATCACCAAATCCAATTTTTGAACAGCAAGCATTGCGGCAATTTGCGCATCACCTCCTAATGGACCACTAAGTAATTTCTCCACCTCAAACCCTTCCGTCTCTATTTTTGATCCAGTGGTGCCTGTAGCATAAATTTTCATTCCACTAAGCAAATCCTTATGGTTCAATATAAACGAAACCATATCTGACTTCTTTCCATCATGCGCTATCAATGCAATATTTATCATAAATATTTAGGTCTTTATTCTTCAAAAGTAATGTTGTTGCACAAAATCAATGCTTCCCAAAAAACAACTTATTCCGCTAAGAGTTATATAATTGTTACGAATAACAGTAAATGCCAACCCTTCCCAATATGAAAACAAGAATTATAAGCACTTTGTTTCTGTTCTTTTTAGTGTCTAATAGTTTTGCGCAAGGCAAAACAATGGACGAATCGGTGTACGATACTTGGAATAGAATATCTCGCTCGCAAATTTCCCAAGATGGCCAATGGGTTAGCTACCAACTGGGTCCTGAAAATGAAGATCAAGACTTAAACCTTTACAGTGTCAAAGACAAAAAAACATATACTTTTCCAAGAGGTACTTCTGCTCGATTTGCGGCTTCCAACTCAATGTTAGTCTTTCAAATCAAACCTCAGAAAGATTCAATACGGGCCCTGAAGAGAAAAAAAGTAAAAAAGAAAGATTTTCCAAAAGACACTTTGGCCATTTATGATTTCAAAACGAAAACTATTCAAAAAATACCAAACATTAAGTCATTTAAAATTGGCGAATATTGGGACTCTCACTTGGCGTATCATTTAGCTGATAAGAAAAAAGTAAAACCTTCCGAAACAAAACAAGATTCAACACAAACCGAAAAAAAGAAGAAAAAACTAGAGAAAAAAGAATCCAAAAAAAATGGTTCAAGATTAGTAATCCGTGATTTAAATACCAATAGTGAAGATACCCTAGCTTTCGTCACGACCTATACATTGGCCAAAAGAGGCCCTGGCATCGCTGCCATTTCAACCGGAGCGAAAAAAAATGAGGACGCCGTTTCGGTTTATGACTTTAATCAAAAAAAATGGAAAGACATTTATGCACATCGAGGCAAATACAGCCAACTCGCATTCGCAGACAGAGGTGATCAATTGGTGTTTATTGCTGACAAAGACACTACCGAAGCTCAGGTGAGGCCATATGAAATGTTTTATTGGAAAAATGGAAGAAAGTGCAAAAAAATTGCGGATGCCAATGCCTCATTTTTACCACAATCCTGGAGTCTTTCTAATGATAAAACACCGCGCTTTACAGAAAAAGGAGACAAACTCATCTTTGACATCAAAGCTCCAGCCGTAGTACAAGATACTTCCTTGATAGAAGAAGAAATTGTACAAGTAGAAGTTTGGAACTATAAAGACGGCAGACTGCATACCCAACAAGAGGTTATGCTCAATGACATGAAGAAAGAAGGCTTCGATGTTATCTGGCATATCGATCAAAATAAATTTGTACCTCTAGCTTCTCCAGAAATTCCAAACATAAGATGGGATGCCTATGAAGCAGCAGAACAGGTTGTGGGCCTTGACAATTCAAAATATCTTCAAAACATATCTTGGTTGGGCTATGCCAACAACGACGTATATCTAATAGATACTAAAAAAGGAGAAAGCAAATTGATTGCTTCCAACATTGATGGCAATCCAAGACTTTCTCCGAAAGGAAAATATGTCTATTGGTATACCAGAAGAGATACTTGTTGGGTAGCCTACGATGTAAAAAAAGAAAAACTTCGAATTCTGACAGATCGCAAACTAGGTAACTTTTTTGATGAGACAAACGACAGACCGATGTTGCCGAGAGCAGATGGACTTCTAGGTTGGACCGAAAACGACGACAGGGTCTTGCTATATGATGGTTATGACATTTGGAGTTTTAACCCCAAAAAAGAAAAAAAGGGAAAAAGACTTACGAAAGGAAGAGAAAATAACAGCCGTTATAGATACTTAAAATTGGATGGAGACGAAAAATTTGTTTACTCCAAAAAGCCCTTGTTTTTGTATGCTTTCAATGAGAAGGATAAATCCAGTGGCTATTCTTTTTTAAACCTAACTGAAGAAAGATTAGAATCCTGGACGCATGGCCCATTACGTTATGGATTCAGACCACAAAAAGGAAGAAGATCAAACAATGTATTATTTACTAAAGAAAGTTTTATTGATTATCCTGACCTTCACATAACTACTGATTCTTTTAGATCAAATGAAAAAATTACTGAGGCCAATCCCCAGCAAAAAGAATACAATTGGGGCAACATAGAATTATTTGATTGGACTTCGTTTGAAGGCAATCAACTCCAAGGTATGGTGGTCAAACCGGACAACTTTGATCCTTCCAAAAAATACCCATTAATTGTAAACTTCTATGAAAAAAGCTCGGATCGATTACACGCACATCGGCCTCCGTTTGCAGGAAGATCAACAATCAGTTATTCATTTTATGCAAACAAAGGATATGTCATATTCAATCCAGATGTATTATACACCAATGGTTACCCAGGAAATAGCTGTTATGATGCAGTCATCTCGGGAATTGAAGCTTTATTAAAAGAAGGATTTATTGATAAGGACAAAATTGGGGTACAAGGCCATAGTTGGGGAGGTTATCAGGTAGCCCATTTACTCACAAAAACAGATATTTTTAAATGTGCCGAATCAGGGGCACCAGTGGTCAATATGATTTCGGCATATGGTGGCATTAGATGGAGATCGGGAATGAGTAGAATGTTTCAATACGAAAAAACACAAAGCCGATTAGGAGCCACCCTTTGGGAAAATCCCGAAGTATATGTAGAAAATAGTCCAATTTTTAACACAGACAAGGTAAACACACCAGTACTGATCCTTCACAACGATAAAGATGGGGCAGTTCCTTGGTATCAGGGCATCGAATATTTTGTTGCGCTTCGTCGATTGGGCAAACCGGCTTGGTTACTCAATTACAATGACGAACCACATTGGCCCGTTAAACGGCAAAACAGAGTGGACTTCCAAACGAGAATGGCCCAATTTTTCGACCATTATCTAATGGATAAGCCTATGCCTAAGTGGATGGACGAAGGTGTAAGTGCCATGGACAAAGGAATTAACCAAGGTCTAGAACTGATAGAAGAAGATGGAAGTAATTAATATTAAAGAAAAATTTAAATCCATAGGGGAGCATTGGAGCCCTCAAATTGCAGGAGCGCTAAATGGACAATTGGTCAAGCTTGCGAAAGTCAAAGGTGATTTTATTTTTCATCATCACGAAAATGAGGATGAATTGTTTTTGGTGATTTCCGGAAAGTTGTTCATGGATTTTGAAAATAGTGAGACCAAAGAAATCCTACCGGGCGAATTTTTAATTGTTCCCAAAGGCGTATCTCATCGTCCCCGTGCAATAGAAGAAACCGAAATTTTACTTTTCGAACCTTCCTCAACATTAAACACTGGGAATATTATAAATGATCTAACTAAGCAAAGTCTTCCAAAAATTTAGTGTTAGTAGGGATTGATTATGGCTCCAAGATGGCAGGAACTACAGCCATATGCACATTGTCTAAAGGGCAATACAAAGTGTATCAATCTGTAAAAAAAGAGGATGCAGATCTTTTTATCTTAAAAACCTTAGAAACTCTAAAGCCCAAAATCATTGTTATCGACGCCCCCCTCTCTCTTCCCAGAGCGTATTTTGACAAATCTACGGACTACTTTTATCGTGCCTGTGATCGAATGCTTTCTGCCATGTCCCCAATGTTTTTAGGAGGCTTAACCGCACGAGCAATGAAATTAAAAGATCAGCTCCATCAAAGAGAAATACTTGTACTTGAAGGCTACCCTAAAGCACTGGTACATCATCTAGGGATCCAAGAATACTATCTCAAAAAGGATTCATCGGCCATTCCCGGATTCCTTTCGCAACTAGCGGTATCAATTCAAAGCGAAAAAATATCGAATTGGCATCAAGTTGATGCCTTATTGGCGTGTATCACTGCCCAGCGCGTAGATCAAAATAAAGCACGTCAAATTGGCGATCCACATGAAGGCATTATACATGTCTAATCAAAGGGCATCTAGACACTAATAGGCAGTTGAATTAACAAGGCAATCCAAAAGACTCTAGTATTACATTTTTGCTCCTTCTTGTATATATGATTGTACTGCATCGATATTCAAATACATAGATCATAGCTATGAACAAAAACTCATTTTTCTTCGGAATTTCAATTCTAGTTATCCTAGCCTTTGGCAGCACTTCTGAGGAAGGTCAGATAGATAAAATCACATCCGAAAGAATTGAAAATTTCTTTCAAAACTATCTTAAAGACCAACAGGATCTTATCGAAATTAGAAGAGGAAGATATCAGGACGGCATCGATATAGTAAAGACCCTTTACGAAAAACTTTTGGATCTGGACCACCACTATGCTTCCCAATCAATGACTCAAGAAATTGAAACCATATCAAATCCACTCTCTTATGCAGAATTTAACGCAAACTTAGAAAACATAAAAAACAGTATAAAATCCAAAAAATCTGTTGATCTCCCTCAATCACTAGAACACAACCCATTCATCTCCTTAGGCTACACTTTGATTTCGTCGCTTTTTGGAAATTCTTCAACCAAGGAAAGAACAGAAACCATATCAAGGGTTAGCTGCATATTGGATATGACCATTCAATTGCATTCAGACCTCAAATTGATATACCACGAAACTGAAGTCATGAAGAATTCGTGTAGTGCATTACTGTTGGAATGCGAGAAACTCTTTTCGCAAATAGTATCCACTGTGGACTTTGACCAAGATATAAAGGAGTGCCGAAAAAATGATGGGTGGGAAGAATTGCAATACAAACTGGACGAATATTTTGAAGCCAGAATCAATACAATAAATCCTCATGCGTCTTACGGCAAAGAATCTTTGAAAGACGATGTAGACATTGATTTTTCGATCAATCGCATTACCTATTTCTTAGAGCGCTATGAAGAGTTTATCATTGAGTCCGAAAGTCAATATCAAAAATTCCGAGACATCATTTTGCGGTACGAAGCCCAATCTTTGTGCACTGAAAATTTACCAAAAGAGTATCAAGCCTTGAAGTCAGATATAGAGTCCGTGGCAAGTAAGTTTAAAAATGCCTACAAGCTAAGTGAACTAAAAGGGTCAAAATTAAAGACCATGCTTTACGGTAAATAGAGGAGTTAGGACGAGATAAAGGATAAAAAATGAAAAATTTACTTATCTTACTAATGTTTCGTACAACAACTAAATAATTTTGCCAGTAACCAAACCAATCCTTGAAGGGTATTTGTTAGAAGAAACTGCAAAAAGCATGAAAAAAGCTTTTGCTAAAAAACTAACAAGTCTTAAGGTCGATGTGACCGTAGATCAATGGATAGTACTTGATCAATTATCTCTTAATGGCATACTTTCACAATTAGAGATTAGCACAAAAACCTCAAAAGATGCCCCGACAATAACTAGGATCATTGATTTGTTGGTGAAAAAAGAATTGGCCGAACGAAATCCAGATCCATCGGACCGAAGAAAATTTTTGATTTCACTTTCACCAAAGGGAGAGAAAGTGACTAACAAAATAAGACCACTTAATACCGCGTTCAGAAGCTCATGCTATGAGGGGCTAAATGCCAAAACGCTTAAATCATTTAAAGAAACACTTCAAACCATCAACACTAATCTCGAAAAGTTTTAATAATGCATTATCATTCCTTAGGAAAAATTCCGGCAAAAAGACATACCCAATTTAGAAAAGAAAACGGGGAGCTTTACAATGAGCAACTTTTTTCTACCGAAGGGTTTAGTGATCTCTATTCTCTTCTTTATCACGCTAATCCGCCCACCCAAATTGTACAAGTCGGAGATCCCATCGATGTAGCGCCAAAAACGATACATGACAAACAACTCAAGCACCGCAGTCTTAAGGGTTTTAAAATCGCTCCGCAAGATGATTTTCTCGACAGCAGAAAGACTGTGCTGATGAATGCGGATTGCAAAATAACATTGGCTGCGCCAAAAAATAGCATGACAGATTACTTCTACAAAAATGCAGATGCCGACGAATGTATTTTTGTACATGTTGGATCTGGAACGCTTAAAACTATGTATGGAAATATACCTTTTGAATATGGCGATTATCTAGTTATCCCAAGAGGAACCATTTTTCAAATGCATTTCGACTCGGAAGACAATAGGCTCTTGATTGTCGAATCGACTAGTCCAATAACCACGCCCAAAAGATATCGAAATGGCTTTGGTCAGTTGATGGAACACTCCCCTTTTTGTGAAAGGGACATTCGCAAACCCTCTACTTTAGAAACACATGATGAAAAAGGCGAATTCCTTTTAAAGATTAAAAAACAGGATCAGGTATATCCCTATTTCTATTTATCCCATCCTTTTGATGTGGTGGGTTGGGACGGATACGTGTACCCTTATGCCTTCTCCATACACAACTTTGAACCCATTACTGGAAGAGTACATCAACCACCACCTGTTCATCAAACTTTTGCGACCAAGGGTTTTGTCATTTGTTCATTTTGTCCTCGTATGTATGACTATCATCCGCAATCCATTCCAGCACCATATAACCACAGCAACATAGACAGTGACGAAGTCTTGTATTATGTTGATGGTGATTTTATGAGCCGAGCCTCTGTAGAAAAAGGAATGATTACTTTACACCCTGGAGGCATACCACATGGCCCACATCCTGGGACCGTTGAGAAAAGCATTGGGAAAAAAGAAACTGGTGAATTAGCAGTAATGGTGGATACCTTTCGACCATTGCTTTTAACTGAGCATGCCGTGGACATTGAAGATTCCGATTACTACTTGAGCTGGTTAGGCGATCATGGAAAAGGACAAGGTTTTGCCAATGTTCATTAAATCAAAATTCAGCCATCATGCTTCCCTATACTAAAGAGATTTATGAGGTGTTTAGTGCCATTGGTGATCCAAAGAGAGCGAAAGCCCAATCAGCCTATTTAAGAAATCAGTTTGATTTTTTTGGTATGACTTCTCCGGTTCGAAGAGAGGCCCAAAAAGAAATTCTTAGAAAAGAATTTTTACCCCCAAAAAGTGAACTTCACCTTCTAGTCCGAGATATGTGGAATCAACCACAACGAGAATTTCATTATCTCGCACAAGAATTAGCATTTAAGTATGCCCGCAACTTTGACAAAAATGAAATACAGTTGTTTGAACACATGGCGACACACCATTCGTGGTGGGACACTATCGATTACATTTCACCTAAGTTAATGGCGAGCTACTTCAAAAAATTTCCAGGACAGATTAAGCCCTATACACAAAAGTGGAATAGAGGTAAAAACATTTGGCTTCGGCGTTGTGCCATTATTTTTCAATTGCATTATAAAGACAAAATTAATCCCGAATTACTAGAAGAAATAATTACTCCTAATCTTGGCAGCAAAGAGTTCTTTATCAACAAAGCCATTGGTTGGATGCTCCGAAACTACAGCAGGGCAAATCCAGCATGGGTAGTGGATTTTGTAGAACGTTATCCTTTAAACAATTTGAGTAAGAGAGAAGCGTTAAGAATAATTTCATAGCATCTTGCAACTATCCTGAGACCGTATTCTTGGGTTCTTTCGGGCCAGGCGACATTTAGTCTCTGGACTTTTCCTCAGTTACCTTGCACCTTGCACCTTGCACCTTGTACCTTGTACCTTTTGCATTGTAACCTATGACATGCCTCAGGCGGGAGCCTTCGGTTCCTTCGGGCCGAGCGACATTTAGTCCCTCGTCTTTTCCTCAGTCACCTTACAAACCCAATTTTTCCTTTACCTCTTTCGAATATTTTTCACTTGTCTTTATGGAAGATTTTTTCGCATCGCAGAGATTTAAAATAACAGTGCCTTTAAAGTACTTTTCTACTTCTATCACTTTGCTCAAATTAACAATGTACGAACGATGTACTCTCACAAATTCATCCGGCAATTTTTCCATTAATTCGTTTAATGACTTATCGCACAAATAAAATTTGCCATCGTCCATGCCAACACTAACATACTTATCCTCAGCTTTAAAAAAAGAAACATCTTCCAAATCAATCAATAAAATCTTATCCTCCCTTTTAATAGGCAAAGAGGATATGGTTTTCTTTTGAGGTGTATTCTTGAGCAATTGAGTTAATTGCCTCAATGGATACTCGGTGGACAAACCAGTCAATTGTATGTATTTCTCGATCGCCAGGTCAAATCTTTGTTGTGCAATCGGCTTCAATAAATAATCTATAGACAAAGAGGCAAAGGCTTCAATGGCATATTTATCATAGGCAGTCGTAAATATTATTTTGGGATTATAAGACAAACGATCTAGCATTTCCAAGCCAGTCATATCTGGCATTTGAATATCCAAAAAAAGCAAATCGGGCTTTTTCTCCTCAATGAGTTGAATCGCATTCTTTCCGTTATCTGCCTCACCAAGAACAGTTACTTTCTCTGCATGTGGCAAAAGCAAATTTTGAATCCCCTCTCTTGCCAATCTTTCATCATCTATAATTACTGCATTAATCATGAAAATATCTTTATGTAGACATGTTTCTCTGGTGAATTTACAAAGGAGAGCTCATGCATATCTGTAAACATCAACTTTAATTTCTTGCTTACACTTTTCAAACCGTACCCCATGCTCATATCATTTCCAAATTTCCTACCGCTATCAAAAACTTTAATCTCGATACCGTTTTGCAAGGCATTCAATTCAAGTCTTATCTGCATGAGATTACGCTCTTCATTAAAACCATATTTGATAGCATTTTCAATTAAAGGTTGAATAATAAAGTGAGGGATTTTTCTTGATTCTAACGCTTTTGGAACCTCTAATTCAAAACTCAGGCGCTCCTCAAATCTTATTTTTTCGATTTCCAGATACGATGTAATCATTTCAATTTCTTGTCCAATCGTACTCATTGGATCTTCGGAGCGGTTTGTTTGATAACGGTAAAAATTAGACAGAGCCCTGGTCATTTTCACAGTTTTGTCAGGGTCAGATTTTGCCAATATGGCAATAGAATTTAACGCATTATATAAAAAATGCGGATTAACGCTTGACTGTAAACTGGCCAACTGGGATTGAGAATGCTCGACGTCCTTTCTTGCTTTGTTAAGAGATTTCTTTGCCCTTCTGTTGGCCATATATCCACGAAGCAAATTAAAAAATAGATTTCCTAAAGCAAATGCAAAAGCAAAACCCAAAGACAATTTATCTGGTACTATTTTATAGATTTCTGGAGAAGAGGATAAGATTTTTGTTAAAAAATTAGAAACCAATATCATCAATCCTACGCCCCCAAAAATTAGAACAAATTTGCCGGCTTCAGCATCGGCACGATTCATCGAAGCAAACTTTTTGCTCAATAAGAACTGATACAGCAAAAAAACAGGAACGATTAAAAGTAAGGGTCGATAAAATTGTTCTGCCATTATACGAGGTAATGAAGGCGGAACAATCAATGCCATATGAAAAGCAATTCCTCCCAAAACCCATAGGCATTTGCTTACAATTTCAGAATTAGGTACTCCAAAATACCTCAGCAATCGATGCATCAACTCTACCAAGAGCAAAACAACCATAAACAAATACGAAAGAAACAAAACAACGTAAATGGAATTATCTATGAAATCAAAAAATCCATCTGATTTTTGGTATTCTAGCTTGGAAGCATAGTCAAAAGTTTCTGCACCACCAATGATTGGAAACAACTCCACCCGATCCAAGACCAAGGTATCTTTAAATTTGATTTTATCTCCTAGCGCTAAAAACAAATACATAGGATCCATACAGCCCGAATCATCAGCAATTTGGTGTTGTAAAATCCTGTACTTAGAATCTCCTGCGTAGCTGTCAATTTTATACACATAGCACGGAGTAGAAGCAGAGCGTCTAGCCATGAAAGTACTTCCATCTTTCATGTTAGAAATAAGGTCCTGCTTTGTCCCATGGACAATCTTCATTCCACGTTTCAATTCGAATTCTTGATTCCGATCAGTAAAACTCGAATAGATAATGAAAGACAAACAAAAAACTAAAAGCAATGCAGCGTAAATTTTCCAGCGTTCCATTTTTATCCAATTTAATTGGATTGCAAGAAAGAAAGACTTGTCGCCCAATTCAAGAGATTTCCGACGAATGGGACTTTTTAGGATGTAAAAGGAGAATAGTTGCAAAACTATTATCAAAATTGGAATTGGATTTTAAATTCTAACTTTGCTCCATGGCATCCAAAAAAGAAATACTCAAGAAAATCAGAATTCTGATTACTCAAAAATTCGATTCACCCGAAGAAGCTTTTAAATTTTTCGATAAAGACAAAGACGGTTTCCTGACCAAAAAAGAACTCAAAGCTTTGGTTAAAGAAGCCGACGTCAATCGATTTATTTCTGGCACCGTGGCAGCCAAAATGATTGAAGCACTGGATGAAGACAAAAACAAAAAATTCAATTGGAAAGAATTTAAATCCTCTGTAGCCAAACTATTGGAAGAGGATTAACAGCGATCTAATTCTATTAAGTAGCTTTATGCAGCGAAACGGACATGAGCAATTTAAACGAATTATACTCCTCCCAACGTACGGGGATTCAAAGCAAGAAAACATCTAGTGACCCTAGGTCAGAATTTCAAAGAGATTTTGACCGCATCATATTTTCTACGGCCTTTAGAAGACTTCAAAATAAAACACAAGTATTCCCTTTACCAGGAAGCGTGTTTGTGCACAACAGACTTACACATTCTTTGGAAGTTTCGTCAGTTGGCAGATCTCTTGGAACCCTGCTCGGCAATTTTATAGTCGAAAATTATGAAGGTGATTTATCGGCAGCTGCCAAACAGTTTTACGCCTATGATCTAAATAATGTCATCGCCTCTGCCTGTCTTGCACACGATATAGGCAATCCTGCCTTTGGGCACTCCGGGGAAGATGCTGTCGTCGCTTTTTTCGAAAAAAATGAAAATCAGCTCAAGCCTCTTTTTTCAGAAAAAGAATGGTCAGACCTGGTTTGCTTTGAAGGAAATGCCAACGCCATACGCCTGCTGACACATCAGCAAAATGGCAAATCAGCCGGAGGCCTTTTGTTGACTTATTCTACATTAAGTAGTATTGCAAAATACCCATGCGAAGCTATCGCTCGAGATAAAAAATTCGTTCACCGTAAAAAATTTGGTTTCTTTCAGTCTCAAAAAGAAGTGTTTTTGGATATAGCAAATGCCACAAACATGCTTCAAGAATCTACTGATCCAACGGTGTTTAAAAGACATCCCTTTGTTTGGTTGGTCGAAGCAGCTGATGATATTTGCTATAATATTATGGATATGGAAGATGCGCACAGACTTGGCATCATTTCACATAAAGACTGTCAAGATCTCATGTACACCCTTGCGCTTGATTTGCAAATTGGAGATCGTCAAAGAATGGATGATCAGCTGCAAAAAATAGAAGACAAAAACAACAGAATCTCCTATTTGAGATCAAAGATTATAGGTGCATTTACGATGCGTGCGAAGGAGCTTTACGAAACTAATTTTTCAAACATTCTAAATGGTTCTCACACCAAATGCCTGTTTGATGAAATTGTAAAAGAATCCGAAGCATTACAAACCATTATTTCGTTTAGTGTCGAAAACATTTACAACAACAGAAACGTCGTAGAAATAGAAAATGCAGGATACCATGTCATCTACGAATTGCTACAACATTTTATCCCTCCTATTCTAAAAGATGAAAGTACCCTGCGCAAATCCGACAAAAAAGCAATTCGATTAATCCCTCAGCAATTTCGTTATAAAGGACAAAGTCCCTACGAAAAAACACTGGGCATACTGGATTATATTTCTGGGATGACGGACAACTATGCTACCGAATTGTACAAAAGAATAAAAGGTATTGAGGTAGGTATGCACATCTAATAATAACTGGACAAAAATTTCTTATTATTGATTGGAGATAAGCTTTTTTCATGCCTATTTGTTTAAACTGTCAAAACGAATTCAAGAAAGAACATAAGTTCTGTCAACAGTGTGGGCAAAAGACTAAGCTATCCGAACTTCGCTTTTTTACCATTCTCAAAGACTTCTTCAAAAACTTGTTCAATATTGAAAGCAAGATCTGGAATACTTTTAAAGCAATTTGGATTCCTGGAAAGTTAGCTACGGCATTTGTTGAAGGAAGAAGGAAAAAATACTACCATCCTTTGCGCTTTTTCCTAGTTGTTCTCTTTGCCTTCTTTACAGTAGTAGTAATGGAAACAAGAGAAGGGATCTCCCAAATTGATGAACTAAAAGAAAGAGAACAAAAAAACATCTGGAATGATGATATGACCTTGGCTTTTGACAGTCTGGTGAAAGCGCAGAAAGTGGAATTCGATTCTCTCCTGCCCTTTCGCGCAAAGCTCTTGAATCTAAACACAAAAGACTCCCTCGTAGATTTCAATCTACAAGATTCCATCCTAAATGAAATTCTTCAAGACTCAAATTTAACTCAGTTAGATACTTCCATTCTCGATCTACAAGAGAAGGATTGGAATTCGGACGGCAATGGAAGTGTTATCAGCACAGATAATAATTCGATGCGGTTTGGGAATATTGAAGGAAAAGATTTTTATCGATTGTCAAAGGAGGAACTTCTAAAAAAACATGGGGATGGCAAATGGTGGAAAGAAAAACTGCTCGTTCAGTCCCAAAAATTTATGAATGACATAAGTTCATCCGTAAGTTTTTTCATCGGCAATGGAACTTGGATGATCATTGTTACGATCCTATTGATGGCCTTGCTTTTCAAATTACTCTATGTTCGTCACAACTATTTTTACGTTGAGCATTTTATTTTTCATACCTATGGACATACACGAATATTGTTAATTACTTTAATCGTTATACTACTATCACGACTTATTTCACTTGGTGGAATTATTCAACTATTTCTTTTTTTCGCAGCTTGGATTTATTTGTTTTTAGGGATGAAAAAATATTACAAGCAATCCTTCTTTAAAACTTTAATCAAATTTGGTATAGTTTCAATCAGTTACGTTTTCGTAATCAGTCTTTGCATGCTTTTAGTTTTAGCCATCTCTTTCGTTTTCTTATAATCAAGAATTCTTATTCTTCTTATCTTCCCAATTCTTATTGATAAAATAGAACCTATTTTCATGAAAAATATTTCCCTTCTTTTCATCCTTTCTGGCTTGGTATTTTTTTGTAATGCCCAAGTTGATTCTACTTTTCTAAAGTCTTCTGCTTTTAATGCCTTAGAATTTAGAAATATTGGGCCAGCACTTACCTCCGGAAGAATTGCAGATATTGTTATCCACCCTGACAACCAAAACACCATGTATGTGGCTGTGGGTTCTGGGAATGTATGGAAAACCACAAATGCAGGAACCACCTGGACACCAATTTTTGAAAACAAACCAAGTTATTCTATAGGCTGCATTACACTTGATCCAAACAATCCACATACCCTGTGGTTGGGGACTGGAGAAAATGTTGGTGGTCGACATGTTGGTTTTGGCGATGGGATATACATGAGTCCGGATGGAGGCAAATCATGGAAACACATGGGCCTCAAAAAGTCAGAGCACATCGGTAAGATTATAGTTCACCCTACAGACCCCAACACAATATGGGTGGCTGCCCAAGGGCCTTTGTGGAGCAAAGGAGGAGAAAGAGGATTGTATAAATCGACGGACGGCGGAAATACATGGAATAGAAAATTAGGCAACAACGAATGGACAGGAGCTACTGATATAATTATCGATCCAAGAAACCCTGAGGTGTTGTACTGCGCAACTTGGGATAGACACAGAACCGTAGCGGCTTATATGGGAGGAGGACCCGGGACCGCCATATATAGATCCAATGATGGAGGAGAAACATGGGAAAAACTTACGAGTGGCATCCCAAAAAGCAATTTGGGTAAAATTGGCCTATGCCTAAATCCCTTTAATCCCGATCAAATTTATGCGGCAATCGAATTGGATAGAAAAAAAGGAGGCTTATTTATGTCTACTGATAGAGGAAGCTCTTGGACCAAACAAAGCGATATGGTATCTGGAGGGACTGGCCCACATTATTACCAAGAATTATATGCAGATCCTCACAAAGAAGGAAGATTGTACTTAATGAATAACTATGTGCTGATCTCTGATGATCATGGGAAGACCTATGACACCATGAACGAAAAAAACAAACATGTAGATACACATGCCATTGCTTGGAGAAAAGGAGATCCCAATTACATCATTATGGGTACTGACGGTGGGCTGTACGAAACCTTTGACCGCACAAAGACTTGGAAACATGTACGCAATTTACCCTTAACGCAGTATTACAAATTGGCGGTGGATAATGCAAAACCTTTTTACAATGTATATGGTGGTACCCAAGACAATGGCTCTCACAAAGGACCTTCTCAGACCTTACGGTCTTCGGGCATCATGAATAGAGATTGGGAGGTTGTACTCGGAGCGGATGGCCATCAAAGCGCGACAGAGCCGGGGAATCCGAATATTTCTTATGGAGAATTCCAAGAAGGTTTTTTATGGAGAATCGATCATAAAACCAAAGAAGCAGTATATATACGTCCAGAACCAGGACTAGACGAACCTTATGAAAGATTCAATTGGGATGCGCCAATACTTGTCAGTCAACATGATCCTAAAAGATTATATTTCGCTTCGCAGCGAGTTTGGCGATCTGATAACAGAGGAGATGATTGGACGGCCATAAGTGAAGACCTGACTCGAAACCAAAACCGTATCGAACTGCCTATTATGGGTCGAAAGCAAAGTTGGGACAATGCATGGGATGTGGATGCCATGTCCAATTATAATACGATAACTTCCTTGGCGGAGTCTTCAAAAGACGAAAACTTGATCTATGCTGGGACCGATGATGGCATAATTCAGATTAGTGATAATGGCGGAAAAACTTGGACCAAAGTTGAAGCAAGAAGATTATCCGGATTGCCTTCCACTGCTTTTGTAAATGACTTGAGAGGAGATCTTCATGACGGCAATACAGTATATGCTGTCTTTGACAACCACAAATATGGAGATTTCAAACCCTACATTTATGTAAGTACCAATAAAGGACAATCTTGGAAGAACATCAGTTCTAATCTTCCTGATCGATTGCCTGTATGGAGAATAGTACAAGATCATATAGATCCAAATCTTCTATTTATTGCTACTGAGTTTGGCATATACTTTAGTTCGAATGGAGGTAGTCACTGGACCCAACTCAAGGGCGGATTGCCAACCATCTCTTTTAGGGACATTACGATTCAGCGCCAGGAAGAAGATTTAGTAGCAGCTAGTTTTGGAAGAGGATTTTATATCCTTGATGATATATCTGTACTTCGGCAATCTACAGCCGATGTGGCCAAGTCGGAAGCCAAATTATATCCAATAAAAAATACTCCTTGGTACAATCAAACGGACGAAATTTATGGACAAGGAGATGCCGAATACTTAGCAAAAAATCCACCCTTTGGTGCTAGCATTACCTATTTTTTAAAAGATGGTTATAGTGACGCCAAGAAGGACAGGCTCAAATCAGAAAAGGATTTGAACAAATCCAATAGAGATGTTCCCTTTCCTGGATGGGACAAACTCGATGAAGAAAGGCTAACAGACAAAACAGAATTAAAGCTCGTGATTTTCGATGAACAAGGCGAAGTAGTCAATAAACTTAAGGCACCTGCCAAGAAGGGCCTAAACCGCACAAATTGGCAATTGGACGTGGCTTCAAAAAATATGATTAATATCAATGCTGGCCAAAAACAAGCCTCCTGGTGGGACACAGGTCGAGGGTATTTAGCAGCTCCTGGGAAATATTCTGCAAAACTTATCGAATATAAAAATGGAAAAGAGCGTGTCTTAGATGGACCAGTTTATTTTGACCTTACCCCACTTCTTGAGCCAACATTGACGGGTGCCAAACCTAGCGAAATGGTTGCATTCCGCAAACGCTATGAGACTTTCCAAAGTGCCTTGACGCTTGCGCGAGCCGACTTAAATGAAGGGTTCAAAAACGCAGACGCCATGGTTAAAGCCTATAACAATGCAGACAAAACGGATGAGAACTTATATACCGAACTTAAAAATTTAAGAAAAAGCCTCATTAATATAGAGACCTTAATGTATGGCAACAGAAGTAAGAGGGAAATTGGAGAAAAAAATAATCCCACCCCTTCTGCTGGAAGTTTGATCGGCTGGACGGTTATGAATAGTACCTATGGTCCGACCGGCAATCACAAAGGGGCGCTCACAAGAGCAGAAACACAACTTAAAGACATCGGTGATCAATTAAAAGAAGTGGTTAAAATTATACCTGAGCTAAAAAAGAAACTTCTTATGATAGGAGCTCCGATAATTCGATAAACATTTAATTGTAGAGGTTGAATAAAAAAAGCAAATCAGAAAATCTGATTTGCTTTTTTTTGATTGCTCCTAAAATTTTAATCTTATTTTTTAACCACTCTTTGCTGTTGAATCAATTGACCATTTTGCTTCAGCATCAGTACATACGTTGAAGAAGGAAGATCAGAAACATCCAATCCCAATATTTGATTTGTTTTTGTTAGGTTGTACAAAACCCTTTGGCCTAAGTTATTAAATAGGCTTATCTCAACACTTCCCACTTTTACATCTACTTTATCAAGATTTACAAATATATTATCCAAGGTAGGATTAGGGTAAACTTCAATTAGGTCATTTTGATTTTCAGTAAATCTAACACTTACAAAATCCGAATATTCAAAAGAGCCATCCAAATCAACAACTTTTAGTCTATAGTATACTGTGTTGTTATCGAAATTAACTAAAGGAAGTTTCGAATCTCTATATGCATATGACAGAAGTTCGTTGCTATCGCCAGCTGCATCAACTTTATCAAGTCTTTGCCAATTATTTCCATCATTACTCCGCTCTACAATAAAATAATCACTGTTGATCTCGGTCGATGTATCCCATGTTAGCACAACGGTTTGATCTTCTCCCTTTTTTGCGGTAAAGTTTGATAGCACCACAGGCAATGTAGCAGGAGTATAAAAAGGCGAAGAATAAAGAGCAGCTTCATAAGCCATCCAAAATTGGAAATTAAACTCACAGTCTGTAAGACCGGTGATGGTATAGGTAAAAGGATTTGGTCCCACCATGTTTACAAACACGCCCCCACCAAGATGAATTTGAGGGGATAAAGCAGGTGGAGGGGCAGTAAAATCAGCAGTAACAACAGCTGAAGTGCCATCCGGCGCACAAACAATAGTCCAGTTAAAAGCATACTGGTCCATATCTCCAAAAATGGTGGTGCCCCCATAGGATTGAGATTGTACACTTATACTGCTAACTAAAGAGAAAAAAAACAGCAACACAAGAGTCAAATAGAAGGATGATCTTTTTAGACCCAATATTGTAGTAAATCTTAAATAGACTCTATCAATAATATTTAGATTGGAAGTTCTCGTTTCATGAATTGAATGCACTTCCCCTTCATGAATTACATTATTAATACTAGTTGATATCATTTTCAGTGTAATTAAGGTTTTAATTTATATTTAAAAGTAAGTGATTGTTAAACATTGATATGTTAATTTTTGACCATGGAATGTCCTCAAACATAGTCTTTAACATATTATTAAGTCTATGTAAGATAGTTCTAGTTTATGTCCAAAAAACATATATCCAAGCTTTATTCCTCCGTCAATATTGAAAAAATATGACACTATTTGGCCTATTTTATGCATAATATTGCGTGAGATAACAGAACGGTATGCTGGAATTTGAAAAATATCTATCAGACTTTAACGCAACAATAAATCTTCAAGATTTTTTTGTCAATTTTCTAGTAGTCACTTTGTTAGCCTTGGGTGTGCAACAATTTTATATCCGCTTTGCACATGCACTGTCTGATCGTAGAAAATTTGCCAAAATATTTCTTCCGTTAGCGCTAGCTACCTTATTGATTATTACGGTAATCAAATCTTCCATTGCGCTTTCTCTAGGATTGGTTGGAGCATTATCGATTGTACGTTTTAGGGCAGCAATCAAAGATCCTGAGGAACTTACCTATTTATTTCTAATTATAGGACTTGGAATTGTCGGTGGAGCAAACAAACCGATTCTAGCTGTTTTGAGTTTTGCCGTTATTTTGCCTATACTCTATCTTAATGCGAGATATTCCAATAAGTCCAAAACACTTAGGGGCAAAACCCATATTAACATCAATACCAAAATTGCCAATTCAACCGAGCTTATTGAAGCCATTTCAAGAGATTTAAAGTACTTAGAACTTAAACGAATGGATGTTAAAAATGGAGAATATTTTTACAGCTTGGTTTCTAAAATAGAAGACATAAATAGTGTTGAATCAACCAAAAATGCGATTCTTAATTTAGACCCTTCTGCCCAAATTTCTATTGTTGATCAACCTGAGATTATTTTATGATCATAAAGAATGATCAGCGACCATCAAAAACCAATGTACTGTTAAAAAGGAGCATTCCTTTGCTTTTGGTTTTGGCATTGACGTTTTATTGGCTTGCAAAAAAAAGTAAGTCCAAAGGCCATTCTGCTACTGTTTCCACCAGTATGGAAAAAGTGAAGGACAACACATTTGTAAATGGACAATACATCTTTCAGAATGGCCATACCCGTAGCAATGAATATCCACGTACCGGAAAATACAGCAGCAAATTGGATGCTCAACGTCAATATGGGCCAAGATATGATTTAACTACTGTAAACGAAGGAGACCAACTTTGTGCAAGTATATGGCGTAGTTCACCAGTTGCTGGAAACGGCTACTTGGCATTTCAAGGAAATCAGGGCTCCGATTTTATGATGCAAACAAATGTTGCAGACGAAACGGATCAAAATGGTTGGGACAAATTAAATCTCTGCGTTACCATTCCCAATAACAACAGTTTAAGTTCTATCAAAGTCTTTCCTTACAGCTTAAACAAAACAGCGCACAGTTATTTTGATGACTTCGAGATTAAATATATTTCGAAAGACAGCTTAAAGTCTAACACTCTTGCCTATCAAACGCCAAATCTTAGTCTCTATATAGATCCTAAAAATTATAAAAAATTAGAGGACGCAAGGACGGAAGCATTTAAATATGGTATCCTAGTAAACGACGGAACTTATGCAAATGCTAAGCTCAAAGACGAAAATCAAACGCAAAAAGTCAAAATACGACTGAAAGGCGACTGGACGGATCACCTCTTAGGGACCAATTGGTCCTATCGAATCAAAACTGCCAGCGACAATGCATGGAACAGAATGCAAACTTTTTCTTTACAAAGTCCAGAAAGAAGATTTTTTGCACACGAGTGGTTGTTTCATAATTTTCTACAATCTGAAGACATTCTTACTACTAAATATGATTTCGTAAAGCTCAAACTAAATGATAGAGTATCAGAATTGTATGCCTACGAAGAACACTTCGATAAACACCTACCGGAATCCAATTCAAGAAGAGAAGGCGTTCTACTAAAGTTTACGGAAGACGCTGCTTGGGAACAAAGAATAAGATCAAAAAAGGCCGTTGGACATCATGATGCCCCGCTTATTAATCCAAAATATATTTCGGATATAGAACCGTTTCGGGCAAGTAGAATTGTGAAGGACAGCAGTTTGCTCAAACAATTCAATGAAGCGCAAGAACTGATGTATGCATATAAACATAACTTGCAACCAGCTGAAAACATTTTTGATCTAGACAAAATGGCTCGATACTATGCCATTGTAGAAATACTGCGAGCTTATCACAGTATGGTTTGGCATAACCATCGATTTTATTACAACCCGGTGTCCAGAAAATTAGAGCCCGTAGGTTATGATGGATTCATCGAAAACGGAACGTATGATATTGTAGCAAAAGATAATTGTTTCGGTTTTTATAAATCCAACAAATACGTTGATGATTGGGCAAAATACTACAGCATTCTTTATCGCAATAAAACTTTTGCAAGCAAATTTGCCGCTTACCTTAACAAATATTCTTCTCCCGAATTTATAGAAAACTACTTAAACGAGATAAAAGAGGATTTGGACTCCAGAGTTCATCTTATAAATCAATACTACCCAGAGTATAACTTAAACAAAAAGGAAATTTATACAAAATGCAAAACGATCCAGGCCTCTCTCCCTGCGATGAATAACATTAGTTTGAAGGCGTTTGTCATGCAAACCACTGCCAATGAAAAAATTCTAAACGTTTCGAACTATCATCATTTACCAATCGAAATTATTGGCTCTGGCAATGAAGTTTCGGCTAACCCAACATCTTTAAATCCTTTGGAACAAAACCTTTGGAGCAACCATCCCAATAAAGCGCCAGAATACAAAAGCATTTCCGTTCCTACAGGTGACAATGTACTCTACTTTAAAGTTTTAGGTTTGGATCAAATTCACTTTACACAAATAAAAAATTGGCCATCTGCCCATAAGGTCGATTTTACAAAAAAAGCCGTTAGTTCACTTCAAGTACCGTTTGAAAGTCAAGATGTAAAGATCACCAAAGATCAAATAATATTACTGAGTGGTAAGTATGTGGTAACTCAACCCATCAAAATCCCTAGAGAGATGAATTTTATAATCGAGCCTGGGACTTCTTTAGACTTAACTAACAAGGCCTACATTCTTAGCGAATCGAGAATACACTTTAAAGGAACAAAAGAAAATCCAATACACATTTACTCCAGTGACAAAAGTGGACAAGGCCTTCTTGTCCTAAACGCTCAGGGCAAATCAAGTCTAAACCATTGTAAATTTTCGGAGTTAGATAATTTAGATTTAGGAAATTACTTTATGACAGGAGCCGTAAGTTTTTATGAATCAGATGTCTCTATAAAGCAATCTCAATTTTCTTCAAACTATTGCGAAGATGCGCTCAATATTATACGCTCAAATTTTGATATTGATTATATTTTTCTTGCAGATACGTATTCCGACGGTTTTGATGCTGACTTCTGTACTGGGACTATAAAAAATTCCTTATCTCAGCGTACTGGTAATGATGCCTTTGATTTTTCTGGAAGCACCATTACCGTTGAAAATTGTACCTTCGAAAATATTTCGGATAAAGCAATAAGCGCAGGAGAACAGGCAACGATTACCGTTGATAAAGCCTACATTGATGTTGCGGATATTGGTATTGCTTCCAAAGACCTGAGTAAGGTAACGGTTAAATATGCTAGCGTTTCAAACTGCAACAAAGCATTTGCTGCTTATCAAAAAAAACCAGAGTATGGACCAGGGAAAATCAATATTCTGAAATTTGAGGAAACTGGAAACAAATACCTGGAGCTCAAAGAAGACAATTCTGAAATCATCTTTCCATAGGCGCAAAATGAGATACGAAATCAAATATGCGCTTTCCATTGTTGATCTAGAAATTGTAAAACAAGCAATCATCAATCATCCATTTTCATTCTATCCTGCTTTTCCAGATAGAGTTGTTAATAATGTTTATTTCGATACTAGTGATTTACTCTGGTTTTATCAAAATATAAATGGAGATCCACATAGGACGAAGCTTAGGTATCGCTGGTATAATGATATAGAAGATATGTCTAAGGGCCAATTCGAGATTAAATCAAAATCCAATCAATTGGGAAGTAAAAAATATATCGCCCAGTCATTTGACTCCTATCAAAAACTTGAAGACTATATTTCAACTCAAAGAATTTTTAATTTTGATCTTACACCAACTTTAATCAATCAATACAGAAGGAGATATTGGATTAGTACAGATAAAAAATTTAGAATCACCTTGGATTCACAACTTTCCTTTCGGCATCCTCAAAATCAAAACATCATGCAGCAAGAAGATCGTCTCATTTTAGAAATAAAATTTGCAAAGGAAGACTTTATATATTTTGATGAACTCAATAAGTTTTTGCCCTTTAGGCAAACAAAATATTCAAAATATGCTACGGGAATAAGTTTAATTGCCTTGTAATCAAGTAACATTCTTGATTCGAAGGAATAGAAGCTAGAAGCGTGTCTTCTAAAAAAAAATAAAGGAAAGCGCGTCGGCAATAAACGCACTTTCCTTATTATATGAAAAAACTACTTTATTTAATATGATTAACAGTTATCCAGTAGTGCTAATGCTTCTTCCTCATTCTCTGCATTAAGAGTATTACCATCAGAATCTAAAACAGAAATTGGATAAATTATATCGGTTAAATCTTCATCATCTAATAAGTCTTCAAGCTCATCTTCATTATTCGCGGTATAGCTTATTCCATTTTCCCCAGAAAACACAATAGGATAAATCAAGTCATAGCAATCCTCTAATTCTTCTAATAAATCCTCTAAATCATCATTATCGTCGTCGTCGTCATCATCATCGTCTTCTTCACAATCGTTAAGCGCATTGAGTTGATTCGTCTGATTCAAAGTAAATTGAGTTCCATTTTGCTTTATTACATCAAATGGATAAATATAATCTGCTATTTCGTTGTTTTCCAATGCAAGTAAATACTCATTAGAATCAAGAACTTCTATTTGATTGCCATCAATATCTACAAAAGAGATTGGGAAAATGAATTCATAACATTCAATCACCTCTATAGCGAATTCCTCAAAATCTTCTATTTCATCGTCATCATCGTCATCACAATCATCCAAATCATCTTCGTCCTTTAATTCATTTAAAACAAATAATTCTCCGTTAGTATTCGCAACTGAAATAGGGAATACCAAAGAACTAATCTCCTCAACATCAATTATACTCGATAACTCATTTTCATCATTCGCAGTGAAAATATCCCCTGAAATTGAAACCAAACCAACAGGGTAAACCAAAGAATAGCAATCCTCTAATTCTTCAAGAAATTCTAGTATATCTTCTTCCTCCTCGTCATTGTCATTTTCATTGTCCTCGTCACAATCTTCTAAATCCTCCAAATCATCTTCTGATCCTATAGTAGATACAACACCATTCTCATCTATCAAATCAAAGGGATAAGCAATATTAACTATCGCTCCAGATACAAGAGCCTCTACCAATGCATCATCAGTCTCAACTTGAACTATTGCACCCGTAGTATCTATTAAACCCAAGGGATAAACCAAATCATAGCATTCTTCAAAATCTTCCAATAAATCCTCAATTAGATCATCATAATCTTCACCCTTCTTACCCTTATACTTTATTACTGGTTTTAAAAAATACCCTCCTTGTTTTTGAATTATTGAAGTACAAGCGAAAAAGTCTACTAACAAGTCTTCTATACTGGACACATTGCTTAAGTCAATTTTCACTTTAACAATATTGTCCCCTTGCAATTCGAGTGGAAATGTAACGCCATCTACCACGATGCTATTTTGATCTCCAATTTCAAAATATATGTTATCGATATCCTCAACGTCTACATTACCTGAGGCCAATAAGGTATCCACCCCATCTTGAAAATTTAGCAAATTATATATTCCAACATTTGTGTTTAATTCGATTTCAAAGCCATCCATATCCTCTATGGTAACTCCTAAAATCTCAACATTTACTTCATCTGCCTCAAAAGGGCAATCAGTTAAATAAATATTGACCGCTTTGACTTCTTCTGGGCTATTACCTTCATCGTCACTACATGACGCAATCAGAAAAATGCAAAACGATAAAATCAAGTAAAAAAATCTTTTCATGTTCATTTTAGTTCTCATTTATAATAACTATTACGTAAGATTATAAGGAATAGGTTGCAATTAGGTTCTAATTTTTATTCCCAAATTCATACCTAGCAACTTGGGATGTATTAAATCTGATTTTTGGATAACCCTAGAATAAAAAGGAGCCAAAGACAATTCCATCTTAGAATTCATGAAATAATTTATTCCAAACGAAAATCCAGAATATAGAGGATATTTATAGTTATCGCCCTGACTAAGATCTATGGATGCATCATTATTGAATTCATCAACCATCAAATACTTTGTTCTTTTCTTAAAACTCCACCTTTGGGATGCTCCTAGTGCTACAAAACCTGACAGACGCTTGTGCAGTGGTATTAAATATCCCAAACTAATATTTACCTCTCCTAAAGAAATCGAATTATGAATGTCCGAAATAGCTCCTTTAACCTGAGACAGTTGCAAACCATCAATTCTCAAATCCAAACTATTAACTCTTGATTTGATGTTCCATTTACTAATTCCAAATCCTGTATTGATGAAAATGCCAGATTTAGTCTTGTGCATTAAAGAGAGTTTAAAACTTTGTTCGAAACTTTGATGTGTTGATCTATGAACCAAGTTTGCTACACCGGCCTGTGCAACTACAAATGTTTCATTCGCTGGATCAACAACATAAGATTTGTTGATTAACTGAATTTTTTTCGATTTAATTTCTGGTCTTTCGAAAAACAAATATTTAATGGGCAATGCATTGATTGAAATTGATTTGTTCTTAGCCTCAACCTTATAGTTTGGCACTTTCTTGTCCATTCTATTGCTAGAATTAGAATCTTGCCATTGAGAGGTATTAAAAATATTATTAGCTCCAATTGGAATACTTTCTAATAAAGGGAAATGTTCCTTTTCTTCTATTTTTCTTTCCAATGCTTCGGATTCAAACCCAGACTGAGATAATTCAGCCGAATAATTGTTGGATTCTATATGGTGTAGCTGATTTGAATCAGAATATTTTATACTTGCAATCTCTTGAACTGGAGCATCTGAATCCAATTTTAACATATTGGCAACATGATTATATCTAGATTGATTGAAAGACTCTTCTAGAGGAGCAAAAAGAAAAACAAACAACAATCCCAAGGCACCAATAAAAATACTACAGCATAAAATATAAATAGGCCAAGCTCTTTTATCTTGGGTGGAATCCCCTTCCATTAAATCAAATTTGCCTTGAAATTTTTGCCATGCCAATTCAGCATTGTCTATTTCCAATTCTTGAAAATATCTTTTTTTAAATTCTCTAAATTCCTGTTGCATTGACATGAATTTTAAGTTTGGAGTTATTAAGTTCTTTTCTGATTATACTTCGAGCTCTTGCTAAGCAAGATTTTGAAGTCCCAACTGCAATTTCAAGTTTTTGTGCAATTTCATTATGCCCATAGCCCTCGAAAACATAGAGATTAAAAACCAAGCGATAGCGCTCAGGTAATGTGTGAATAGCAGTTATGATTTGTCTCCCTTCGTCTAATTTACTCGTCCAATTTTGGGGCTCGGCTGAAATATCGGCAGCCAATTCTAAGGGTTCAAGTTTAATCTTACTTAAATCCTTACGGTATTTGTCAATAGCAGTGTTAACCACAATTCTACTAATCCATGGTTTCAAGGGAAACTGCTGATTATACTGATGAATACGATTGAAAATTTTCAAAAAAGCATCACTGCAAATTTCATCCGCATCCTCTTTAGATTTGGAATAACGTAATGCAATGGACATTACATAGCCATAAAAGTGTTTGAAAAACACTTTTTGAGTGCTTCTATCATTTAGAAGAAGCCCTTCAATATTTATTTCGGGATTCATTAGTTCTCTCAACTAATACGACGAAAATTATACCAAAGGTTGCAAAACTTTCAAATTTTTAACACACGACTAAATCACGTAGATTTTATCGTTTTGCTTTTTTACCAAAATGTTGCACCCAATAATTCCCGATCCGAGCAACTGCCATTTCTTCTACCTTGGGATTCATGAGCATTTTACAATGTGATGGACTTTCTAACCAATCCCAAAGTACTTCTTTAAACGTCTTTTGGCCCTCTCCTAGATTTTCACCAACCACTTTCCATTTGTATCCTGTTTTGGTAATTCTGGTGCCTATATCTTCACCATTACGTCCATAATGAGTTAGTCGTCTTTTGGAGCGTAAATATTTAGCATGGCTTTTAGCAGAAGAGTACAAAGTTTCATTCCAGACAACCGGTTCTGCAGGACGCATGATGGTGTCTCCACATTTGCATCCACGTGCCCTCACATTGTTTACAGCCTGAAGCATATATTCCTGTTGATCCAGATCAGGTTGAATAAAGGACAGAAAGACGAACACCAAAGAACTCATTGACATATTCTACAAACGATTTTTTCTGAAACAAAATTATGCATGCTGCATAACAAGTGCTTTACAAGCTCGATCAATCAATTCATAAACTCGATCAAAGCCGCCTTCATAATAAGGATCAGGGACTTTTCTATTTTCCCCAGGATAAGAATAATTTAAAAGCATCTTTATTTTCGAATGATTGTCTTTTGATGCAACTCTTTTAATGTCGTTATAATTGGATTGATCCATGGCGATGAGCAAATCAAACTTTTGAGTGTCTTCTCTTGTTAGTTTCCTAGACCGTTGATTGGTAATGTCCAATCCATTTAATTTGGCTACTTCTATGGACCGAACGTCAGGAAGCTCGCCATCATGAAACCCACTAGTACCACAAGAATCCACGCTCCAATGCAGTCCACGTTTTTCGATCATACTTTCCAAAATGCCATGTGCCAACGGAGACCTACAAATATTACCAAGACAAACCATCAAAACTTTCATAAACGACATTAAACCATTCTTTATAGCTAACGTCTAAAACACTAAATTTGATTCCAATGAAAGCATATTTTAGTACTCTCCTCTGCATTTGTGTCCTCTTTTCTGGTTTTAGCCAACGAGGGCAAAGACCTGGAGGAGGTCCAGGAGGAAAAGGAGACAAGTTTCCTCCAATCAAAGTAGTTGGAAAATTATTAGATGGAGAATCCAAAACTCCTTTAGAATTTGCAACCGTATCAGCGATTTCGATGCGTAATGAACAACTAGTTGGAGGAGGCATTACAGACGAAAATGGAAACTTCGACATCGCAATACGCGGTAAGAAAGTAAAATTTGTTTTTGAATACATCTCGTACGAATCTTACGAAACAGACTTTTTAGACATAGATCGGTCAAAGGAATCAATGTATCTTGGAAAAATCGAAATGTTTCCACAAGGAGTCAAAATCGATGGGGTCGAAATTCGTGCAGAAAAAAGTGAAACTCAATTTGCTTTAGACAAAAGAGTGTTTAATGTTGGAAAAGATTTGGCAAACAGAGGGGGCTCAGCGGAAGACATCCTTGATAACGTACCCTCCGTAACTGTTGACATCGAGGGCACCGTGAGTTTAAGAGGAAGCGAAGGGGTCAGGATATTGGTGGATGGCAAACCCTCGTCATTGGCTGGAATCGGCAATTCGAATGGTCTTCGCAGTATACCTGCCAATATGATTGATCGCGTTGAAGTAATTACCAACCCTTCTGCTCGATACGAAGCTGAGGGTATGGCAGGGATTATTAATATCGTCCTTAAAAAGGATCGCGCTCAAGGATTTAATGGGACTGTTGATGTATCAGGAGGGTTCCCAACAAACTATGGAATAAGCGCTAATTTAAATTACCGCAAAAATAATTTAAACTGGTTTGTCAACTATGGCATCAATTACCGTGAAAGCCCGGGATCTGGGTACACGTATCAAGAAATTCAGAATGGCAACCAACTTGAAATCTTAGATCAAGACCGAGATATGAATCGTACTAGTTTTAATAACAGTGTACGCTTTGGTCTGGATTATTTCTTATCTGACAAAGAACAAATCACCGCGGCTATAATTCGAAGAACTGGGGACGAAGACAATTTATCTACACTTACCTATTTGGATTATCTTAATTCTACAAATCCCTCTGACCTCATATCAACAACGGTTCGATCAGACGATGAATTTGAGGACGAACTAAATCAAGAATATAGTTTGTCTTACAACAAAGAATTTAGTTCTAAGGACCATAAACTAAGCGCAACGGTACAATTTAACGAACGCGCCGAAACTGAAGGGTCAGATCTTATTCAAACCCTTCAATTACCTGGAGCCGAACCGGAGTTCGAAAGTTTTCAGATTTCCGATAACGATGAAGGGTATTCTACCCTTTTGTTTCAGGTTGATTATGTGCATCCTTTCAGCAAACTTCACAAATGGGAAATTGGGGCGAGAAGTACCTTAAGAGATGTAAAAAATGACTTTTTTGTAGGTGAAGTAATTAATGGAGATACCTTGGGGATACCGGGGTTTGTCAATGATTTTCTGTATAATGAAGACATCCATGCAGTTTATGGCATCTATGGAAATGGATTTGAAAAAATGAGTTATCAAGTAGGTTTGAGAGCTGAATACTCTCAAATTCAAACAGAACTTCCCTCAGCTGGAGAAGAAGGAGTCAATCTAAATGAATTTTTAAGTCTATTTCCTAGTGGTCATTTCAACTATAAATTAAGTGATACCAATTCTTGGCAAATTAGCTATACACGTAGAGTACGTAGACCGAGATTTTGGGACTTAAACCCGTTTTTTACATTCTCTGATCCGAGAAACTTTTTCAGCGGTAATCCTCTCGTTAATCCTCAGTTTACAGATAGCTATGAGCTCTCCAATATAAGATTATGGGAAGCTTTTAACTTCACAGGAAGTATTTTCTATCGCCATACAGAAGAATCCATACAAAGAGTCCAAATCGTGGACGCGGACCAAGGGACAACGCTGAGACTTCCTATTAACATTGGTGAAATCAACGATTTAGGCTTGGATCTCAATGCATCATATAGAGGACTAAAGTGGTTACGATTAGATGGAAACTTTAGCATTTTCAGAAACTCAATAACCGTCAATCCCGCTCAACTGGAAGATAAACTATACGATTTTTATAGAATCGTTAGAAACTACGAGGGAGACCTAACACAGTTTAACCAACAGTTTAGTTATTCTTTTGAAAACTCAACAATTTTAAGTTACAATGGTCGCCTTACAGCTCGCTTTACATTTTGGGGCAGTGACCTACAATTGAGAGGAAATTATAGGGGCCCTCGTGCATCTGCTCAAGGACAATGGGATCCGGTTGGTAGTTTGGATATAGGTTGGAGTAAAGATTTCTTAAAACGTAAGCTTAGCTTGACATTGAGCGTTCGTGATTTATTTAACTCCAGAAAAAGACGCGGTACTACAGAGTTTGATAATTTTTATCAGTATAGCGAATTCCAATGGAGAGCCAGAACAGCGAGATTAACAGCAAGTTATCGAATCAATCAAAAGCAGTCTAGAAGAGGAAGAAGAGGTGGAGGACAGAGATCTTCTGATGGATTTGAAGGCGGTGAATTCTAAATTATAGATTACAATATTAGTCCATATAGTATATACGTCTAACTAGACTATATCGATATGCAACAACACAAATCGTGTTTGGACTGTAATACTGTCCTAGTAGGGAGAAAGGATAAAAAATTTTGTTCGGATCATTGTAGGAGTAATTTCAACAACAAGAAAAATAGAGCGGACAGTACTTTGTTTAGAAGAACCAACTCTATCCTTAAAAAAAATCGAACAATACTTTCACACTTATACCAAAAAGGAATCCGTACAATTTCCAAAGACGATTTAGTGGAATACGGCTTTAGGTTTGGGTTTTTTACACAATTTAAACGCTCACCAGAAGGGATAAAATTATACTTCTGTTATGATCAAGCGATTCATAAGCTTGACAACAATTTGTTTGGACTTCATCGAAAAACAAAAGCGGAGGCTTTGATCTAAAGGCAAAAAAAAAGAGGGAAAGTTAACTTCACTTTCCCTCTTTTTTATAATATCAAAGTAGACTTATTTGACTACTATAAAACTTGTCGTATAAGAATAATGTTTTCCGGTAACAACTCGTATGTGATATTGCCCAGCATCTAAATCATCAACTTTGATCAATACTTTTCTACTTGCATTATCTTGAATGTTCTTTCTTAAAACTACTCGCCCTAAATTATCTAGGATCAGATAATTTACTTGATCATATTCAGGGGTATTGACAGATAAGGTCAACTCAGTTATTACCGGGTTTGGTGCGATCGAAATCCGTGTTCCACATTCGGTTTTTATTACCTCTATCGAATTCGATAAATGATAACATCCCGCTAATTCTGAAACATTTTGACCAGCCGAAATACCGCCAAATCCTAATGAATAGCTTAAGTTCCAAATAAAACATGAGCCTACCTCGCCATTATTGAAATCAAAAGTAGACAACGCGTTTAGGTCATCAAGTACTGCGATAATACCACCATCAGCATCTGTTATTAAAATATCATTGTATCCTTCATTATCAGTAAGGCTAATGTCAGTAATAAAATCAGATAACTGATCCAAGCAAATGTCATAAGGTCCTGATCCATTCAATGTTCCGCCTTCTACATTATTGGTGCAATTTGAGAAAATCTTGATTTCGTCAATATCCCAAACTCCTATACTCGTTGCTCCATTATCAGCTGTGCAATAAGGTATAAGCTCTATTGTAAAGTCTGTTGGAGACGAAACAGAGAAATTGGAATCGCTACTAAAATCAAATTCTTCCAAGTTCCAATCCAATTCTGTCGAAATACCAGTCTCTTCATAGATTAAGGTTCCAGCTTTTAGCACTCTAATAGCATAAAGCGTTGGATAATTGTTTACTCCAGAAGTCCCATCCGTCCAAACAAACATATCAGGTGCTTGCTCATAAAACGAAATTCCCGAAATAAATCCATCTCCTAAGTCTCCAGGACTAACGCGCACAGGAATGGTCAATTTCGCAGGTGTATTTGGATCATAGTCACAAGAAGTATTCGCTGCGAAGCACATACCCGTTCCATTTACACCAGGTGTACAAGAATGAGTAACATCTGTTGAAATGTTTCCTGCAGGTACACTAAAAGTAGTACATCCGGCTGCATTGTCTATAGATGGAGTAAATTCAGAATAATTAGTATCTGCTTGACATGCGTTTAAATCAAACGTTACACACGAGGCAACTGGTTCTAAACCTTCACGGACTACTTCGATAGGTCCCGAGATGTCAAAACATCCAGAAAGATCAGAAGCATTTTGCCCAACGGCAAGATTTTGAATATCACCACTATGCGTTAAATACCAAATAATACATACGCCAGATCCAGCACCATCGAAATCTACAGATTCCAGATCATCTAAAGATCCTGGAAGCCCCAATATTTCTCCATCCGAATCAGTGATCACAAAGGTTGAAAAGTCTCCAGCATCTCCAGAAACAGAAATACCACCTACAAAGTCTGCCTCACCGTCTACACAGAAATGGAAAGGTCCACCAGTCAAATTACCTGCATCTGGTGTGATACTTCCACCTACCTCAACAGATACTACATCTGTACATCCTTTCTCATCTGTTACAGTTACAGTATAAGTACCGCCTGGCAAATTATCTATTGTTGGCTCTGATGATCCATTACTCCATTCATATGTATAATCACCTGTACCTGACGTTGCTGTTACAGTAGCCGAACCATTAGCACTTCCGCATTCGGTATCCGTAGAAACTGCAGTGGCGTCAGGCCCATTTGATCCTTCAATTAAGACAGAAGCAACCTCACTTTGTCCGCTGGCATCCGTTACTGTCACAGTATATAAGTCTGGCGCTAAATCTGAAATAGTTGCACTGGTTTCTCCATTACTCCATTGAATTGAAGTAGGATCCATAGCGCACTGTACGCTTAGTGTAGCTTCACCATTATCCAAACCACAACACGTGTTTGTCCCATCAATACTGATAGACATATCTGTTATATTTTCTACGGTCACCGTTTGTTCAATTATACACCCTTCAGAATCCGTGACGGTAACTGTATACTCGCCAGCAGAAATATTTTCTAAGTCCTGCGTAGTTGCTCCATTACTCCATGCATAGCTATATGGTGCTATACCCTGTACTACTTCAATATCAATTGCACCATTATTTTCGCTACAACTTGCATCTGTAATATCTGTATTGGCAAATTCAGGGCTTTCACCAACATTAACATAATATCCACCGTAATCAATACAACCATTTACATCTGTTACTGTCACTCCATATAATCCAGTTCCAAGATTTTCAAGGGAAGTTCCTGTCAATCCTCCGGTCCAAGTAAACTCATATGGACCTTCTCCGCCAGTAGCTGATACACTGATCGATCCATTGTCTTTTCCACAAGTACCATCCAAACCTACTACTGTAAGTTCTGGTCCTACCTCTGAACCTTCAATTTCGAAATTCGCTACGGTTGAACAACCTGCTGCATCAGTTACTGTCACTGAATAATCACCAGGAGCCAAACTTCCAACCCAAGTATCAGTATCTCCATTTGACCACTCAAATGTATATCCAGGAGTACCACCGGTCACTACAACGTCTGCGAAACCATTTTCATAATTACATGTTGTATGTACAACCAAAACCAAAATTTCTGGTCCATCTGCCGAATCACCAACAGATACTGTAGAAACATCAGTACAGCCTGCTGCATCTGTTACAGTCACTGTATAATCACCAGCAGGCAGATTGCTCTGATCTGCACTAGTAGAACCATTACTCCAAACATAGGTATACCCTCCTGTTCCACCTGTTGCACTAACACTTACACTTCCATTATCTTCTCCACAAGTCGTATCGGTTGATGTCGTACTTGCCGTTGGGCTTTCACTACATTCGACTATTACCGTTACAACATCTGTACAACCTGTTTCATCGGTAACAGTTACCGTATAATTTCCACAAGCCAAATTATCTTGTGTTGCATCTGATGAACCATTGCTCCATGCGTAGGTATATCCTCCGCTTCCGCCTGTTGCACTAACGCTGACACTTCCATTGTCTTCTCCACAACTGGTATCCGTGGCACTACCACTGGCCACTGGGCTATCACTCGATCCTACAGATACTGTAGAAACATCGGTACAGCCTGCTGAATCTGTAATCGTAACAGTGTAATCACCAGCTGACAAATTATCTTGTGTTGCATCTGATGAACCATTGCTCCAGGCATAGGTATAACTTCCGCTTCCACCTGTGGCACTCGCACTGACACTTCCTGATTCTTCCCCGCAACTTGTATCGGTGGCACTACCGCTTGCTGATGGGCTCTCACTAGAACCAACAGTAACTGTGGATACATCTGTACAGCCCGCAGCATCCGTAACGGTAACTGTATAATCGCCTGCTGACAAATTATCTTGTGTTGCATCTGATGAGCCATTGCTCCATGCATAGGTATATGATCCGCTTCCGCCTGTCGCATTCACACTCACACTTCCATTGTCTTCTCCACAACTGGTATCTGTTGAACTAGCACTAGCCACTGGGCTTTCGCTAGAACCTACGGTTACCGTTGAGACATCTGTACAGCCCGCAGCATCCGTTACGGTAACTGTATAATCGTCTGCTGACAAATTATCTTGTGTTGCATCTGATGAGCCATTGCTCCATGCATAGGTATATCCTCCGCTTCCGCCTGTTGCACTAACGCTGACACTTCCATTGTCTTCTCCACAACTGGTATCCGTGGCACTACCACTGGCCACTGGGCTATCACTCGATCCTACAGATACTGTAGAAACATCGGTACAGCCTGCTGAATCTGTAATCGTAACAGTGTAATCACCAGCTGACAAATTATCTTGTGTTGCATCTGATGAACCATTGCTCCAGGCATAGGTATAACTTCCGCTTCCACCTGTGGCACTCGCACTGACACTTCCTGATTCTTCCCCGCAACTTGTATCTGTTGAACTCGTACTTGCTGTTGGACTTTCACTAGAACCAACAGTAACTGTAGATACATCTGTACAGCCCGTAGCATCCGTTATGGTAACTGTATAATCGCCTGCTGACAAATTATCTTGTGTTGCATCTGATGAACCATTGCTCCATGCATAGGTATAACTTCCGCTTCCACCTGTCGCACTTGCACTCACACTTCCATTGTCTTCTCCACAACTGGTATCTGTTGAACTAGCACTAGCCACTGGGCTTTCGCTAGAACCTACGGTTACCGTTGAGACATCTGTACAGCCCGCAGCATCCGTTACGGTAACTGTATAATCGTCTGCTGACAAATTATCTTGTGTTGCATCTGATGAGCCATTGCTCCATGCATAGGTATATGATCCGCTTCCGCCTGTCGCACTCACACTCACACTTCCATTGTCTTCTCCACAAGTT
>JAHDGJ010000022.1 GCA_020627705.1 Saprospiraceae bacterium | reverse complement strand
TTGGCTGCGGGCATTTATATCTTACGGATAGAAAGCGGCCTTGGCGTTTGGGTGGAGCAGGTGGTGAAACTATAATTAAAACCATTGCGATAAGGATAGTAAGTATTTAGCCCGCCTTTGGCGAGGCCGAAGCGAATGCGGAGTACTGGATAGCCTGGCTCCGACAGACCTGAAAGGGATGGTCGGAGATCGCCCAAAATAGATGTAGCTCCAGCCTAAAATTGGAGCGTCCTGTACACTTTCTACTTGATGATTTCGTCATAAGTTAAGGTTTGCGCATGCTTGGGCAGATGTGTTATTTTCGCATTTATAAAAATCTCAAAATGAAAGTCGATTTCTCCCTTTTTGGATTACTTGCTGGTGTTGTTTTTTGTTTTTTAATTTTTATTTCTTCGACTTCTCGAAGTACGGATGCAGAATCAGAAATGCGAGTGGCCTACAATAATCTTCCACAAAATATACGTGCGGTAAACTTGGACAAAACCTTTGTTTTTTGCGATGAGGTTTTGCCCAACAGCTTCGATGTAAGAGAAAGACTCGACAGAGAACTTTTGGTCAACAGCTATTGGCAGTCCAACACCATGCTGAGTCTAAAAAGAATGACCCGATACTTCCCAACCATAGAGCGCATTTTTACGGAGCAAGGTGTACCGACGGATTTGAAGTACTTGGCCGTTGCCGAAAGCAATTTGGATAATGTCACTTCTCCAGCTCGGGCAAAAGGCATCTGGCAGTTTATGAAACCTGCGGGCAAAGAATATGGATTGGAGATCAACGATGAAGTAGATGAGAGATATCATTTGGAGCGATCAACGCTTGCCGCAGCAAAATACCTTAAGTATTTGAAGCGAAGATTTGGGACATGGATTGACGCTGCAGCAGCATATAACGTTGGGCCTACCGCATATCGAAATATTATGGATAAGCAAGGAGGAAACTATTTTGATCTTAATGTAAACAGCGAAACAGCCCGGTATGTATTTAGGGTAGTTGCTATAAAAGAGATCTTATCCAATCCTCAAGATTTTGGTTTTTATATCGAACCCAAGGATCGATACTACCCTTTAGATAATTTTTATAAAGTAGAGGTTACGGAATCTGTACCGAGTTGGTCTGCATTCGCAGCGAAGCATGGCATTAGCTACCGAGAATTAAAAATTTATAATCCTTGGCTAAGAGAAAATAAGTTAACTGTGAAGAAAAACATCTATCACATAAAAATCCCGAAGGGCTGATGCACCATTACCGGTGATTTTTACGTCTTCATTTTATAAACTAATGAAATACCAAATGAGAAAGTATTCTATGTTCTTTTTGCTTTCGCTTTTTAGCGTATGTGTTTGGGCTCAAGATCCAGCACCAAACGAAGAAGTGGAAGAAATATTTAAGGTTGTTGATCAAATGCCAAGATTCCCTGGGTGTGAAGACATGAAGGCAACGGATCAGGTAAAACAAAAATGTGCTCAAGAAAAATTGCTTGAGTTTATTTACAAAAACATTACATATCCAAAAGCTGCTAAAATCAAGCAGATCGAAGGAATGGCTGTAGCTCAATTTGTAGTGGACAAATCTGGCGCAATACGAGATGTCAAAGTTATTCGCGACATAGACGGCATGTTTGCAGCAGAGGTAACCCGAGTAGTCAGCAGTATGCCTGATTGGAAACCAGGGAGCCAAAGAGGGAATCCAGTCAGTGTGTTGTACACCTTACCTGTTAGATTCAAACTAAATGATGAAGACAAGAAAAAAGGTATGGGTGTAGTGCACGAGCCTCAAAAAAGCAAAGTCAACAAAAACAGTGGGCATGCAAAGGTTTCGCCATTCGGCAAAAAAACCCAGGTTAACCCAAAGCAAATGGAAGACCCCAACTCGGAAGTTCCACCTCCACCTCCGCCTCCACCGCCGCCTTCCAAAAAATTTGACGCACCGCCTCCACCACCACCTCCACCACCACCTCCAGCGCCATATGTTGGAACGGAGGAAGTATTTAAAGTAGTGGAGGAAATGCCGAGATTCCCTGGGTGTGAAGACGAAACGGATCGCAATCAAAGAGATAAATGTTCCAAAAAGAAAATGTTAGAGTTTCTATATAAGGGACTGAATTACCCAACAGAAGCCAGGAAAAATGGTGTGGAAGGAACGGCCGTGGTTAGATTCATAGTAGAAACAGATGGTCTCTTATCCAATATTGAAGTGATGAGAGATCCTGGTGCTGGATGTGGGGAAGCTGCCAAAAGAGCGATCGAAAGAATGAATCAGATGGAAGAAAGATGGATTCCGGGCAAGCAAAGAGGCAAATTGGTCAAAGTACAATACCTCTTACCAGTCAAGTTTAAGCTATAAGCTAGAAGATAATTTATTTAGGATTTAAGTAAATCCGGTCTCAATTGTTTTGGGATCGGATTTTTTTATGTCATTATGGCATATTTTGTTTTGAAGTGGTGTCATTTTGTCATTTATTTAATTCAAAATCTGCCGCAATTGCATAAAACTGGCATTGGTACACCGCTTGATGAGGTATAAGCGTAGTTATTGATTTAAAATCTAAAAAAAATAAACATGAATTATAACACTAGAAGAAAACCTGTACAACGATTTTTTATGCCACACTTTGGCAACATTTTAAATGAAGTTATGAACAGCTCTTTTGAAGATGTTGTGGGCAAAGCGCCAAAAAATTTCAATTCACCAGCAGTAAATATTTCAAAAAATGATGACAATTATCATATTGCTGTCGCTCTTCCAGGCTTTGAAAAAAAGGATGTCGACATCAAAATAGAAAAAGACACCCTTATTATCTCCAGCAATAAAGAAAAAGAGGAGGACACAAATTTTAGACTTCGAGAGTTTAACTATGGCACGTTCGAACGCAAATTTGCGCTTCCTAAAAACATAGACCAAAACAGTGTTGAGGCAAAATTCAAAAACGGAATTTTAAGTCTTTCCTTGGCGATTAAGCCGGAGGCAAAAGCTAAAACCATCAGCATTAAGTAATTATTACACCACCATTTAAATAAAATCATAATGAAAACATCTAAATCATTGCACCCAATCAACCATATGTTGGGCAACTTCTTAAATACAAGTTTGTCAGATTGGCTAGGCGCAGAGTTTGTAAATCAAACACCGTCGGTCAACATCAAAGAATCAGATAAAGATTTTGATATAGAAGTCGCTGCACCAGGGTTAACCAAAAAGGACTTTGCAGTTGAGATCAAAGAAAATCGGCTAACTATAAAGGCGCATTTGGAATCCAAGGAAGAAGAAAATAAAGAACATTTCTTTCGAAAAGAGTTTAACTACCATTCGTTTGAACGAGCCTTTACTCTTCCAGAAAATGTAGATCCTGAAACAATCAAAGCGGAATACAAAAATGGCATGCTCGCTATCAAGGTTCTAAAAATCGAACCTGAAGCTGCCAAGAGTCATACTATTGAAATAAAATAAAACCTTGTTTTTATAGTCTTCGTTTACTAGGGCCCCGACCATATCGGGGCCTTTTTTTGTTAATTCTATTAACAGCTAAACATAAAAAACGGTTTGTTGCGTTAAATAAGCGCTAAAGGATTCTAATAATTCCTCTCCTACCCCATTTACGAAATAAGTTTATAAAAAATCTACTGCTTGACCCAACCTTTTTATCGTTGTTGGCGATAGACTAGTAAAATTACCTAACCACTAAATCTAGAAACATGAGAAAAACTACTCTCGTTCTACTTTTGTTCGCTGTTGCTTTTTCGTTAAATGCCCAATCCACTTTTAAAATTGGAGCCTTTACAGTCAAAAAGATTGATTTTAGCCTAGGATACGAAACTGATATGGTAAATAATTTGGACTACAAATATTTTGTAAATCAAATGCCACTGGCCCAACAAGGCTTGTTTAAAAGCTCGGATTTTAATCCCACTACTTTGTACGGTGGAATCTGTGAAAACCCAAGTGTAAGTTTGGGACTGACCTTAACCCATCCTGCGTTACCTAATTTCGAATGGAGAAATGCGTTTGCATTTAAGGACGAAAGAGTCGACGCGGTCTCTTATTACAGTCCAGAATTTTATGATGGCGAATATGTAACCTTTGACAGCCGCCATGATGAATACACCCTAGAGTCGGCGCTAATCTATAAGCTTCCAGTAACTAAATTTTTAAACCTTTACGGAGGTGCGGGAATGAATATCGGTTTGGTTCCAAGCAACGAAACCTGTGTTTTTGCTTCCTTAGACTTCAATACAGACGAATTAACTTATTCGAATGTTCAAGAAATTAACCAATCCGTAATGAGCAATGACTATCAATATTACAGTGAATGTTATTCTACTGGTGCTCAATTAAATCAAAGGGTTTTTCTCCAAGGAGGAATGGGAGTAAAGTTCTTCAACAAAATTGAATTGGGTCTAGATCTAAAATATGGTTACGGATACAGAGCTGAACCTGGCACACAAGTCATTGGAACAAATCTCATTTCGAGCAACCTAAATCTGCGTTACATTCTAAATGACAAAAAAGTAGAAGACACCCAACTGCTATACTAAGGACGTTTTTAATTTTCATGCATAAAAAAAGAGGTCACACTACTGTGTTGACCTCTTTACTTTTATTTGATCGAAGGTTTTTCTTCTACTTTCTTCTAATTTTTATCATCGTTCCTACCCGAGGTGGCTCCATCGGCGACAAGCTGTTAAGCTGCATGATGCTTTCGAAAGTTACATCTTCGTAAATCTTCACCAAATCATAGATCGACTCTCTTTTTCGAAGTTTGTGGTACTCATAAAACTCTTTGCGAATAGCTGAAGAAGACGAGAGCGTATTTAGATTCACCTTTACAGGAAAAATCATTCGCATATCTCTTTGATAATCAGATGACTCTATCGTAGGAAGCAAATGTATTGGTTCGAGGGTACGACGCGCTTTTGCTCTAGAACTCATTTCTCTGAAATACACCAAATCACTATGCTTCCCGGTATGATTAACATAGTTGTTCATTTCTGATGCAGGTAAATTTAGATAATTACCCTTGCTGTCCTGGGGAATGTAATTTCTGAGATACTGGGGATTGAGGTTCTTTATATCAGAAACCGACAAGCCACTCCATTGACTCAGCACAGATAAGTTGGTTTTATTAAATACTTCTACTGTACTGATATTCCCAAATTTGAGCTCATCTTGATCTGGCTGAAGGTTATACTCATAATAGTACTTCATTAGGTAATTGGCCGCAATATGCCTCGGGATATATTCTCTGGTTTCCGAAGGCAAAAAGCTTCTAATTTCCCAATAGTTTCTTTTACCACCTGAGCGTCTGATTGCTTTTCGCACATTACCTGGTCCGCAGTTGTACGCCGCCAAGGCCAAAGACCAATCACCAAATTGCTTGTGCAAATCTTCCAAATAATCTAAAGCCGCTTTGGTTGACCTCACTGCATCCCTTCTTTGGTCAGTGACCGAATTTATCTTCAGACCATACATCCTACCCGTGCCTTTCATAAACTGCCATAAACCAGCTGCTCCTGATTTAGAGTAAGCATTGGCATCCAAAGCACTCTCTACAATGGCCAAATACTTTATGTCATCTGGCAAATTTCTTTTTCTTATCTCGTTTTCTATAATCGGAAAATACATCGACACCCGAGCGAGGATTCGTTCTGAACCTTTTGGGTACTGCTTGACATAATTATGAATTCGATCCCTGACTTCTTTGGTATACTTGACATCAATAATACTGTTGAGATTATTGATTCTTCCTTCTACAATAATATCTTCTTCACTGTATACAAACGAAGACGTAGCGTCTTCCGAAGCGAAAGTCGTTCCCAAACCTAACATTAAGAGCAAAAACAGCCAATATCTGCTGTTACGCAAAATTCTGTTCATGGTATCAGATTTAAAATCGGTTATGGATTATTGTTTAATTTTAAAATTATAATTGGAAATAACAATAAAATACAAACAATAATACTGCATACACATTAGGTTTTCGCCTAATATGGAGTGCAAATATATATAAATTAACTAAAAACGTGCCATTTATATATTATAGAGATTTATAATGTATAAAGGCTTGAATTAAAGAGTTGATAAAATTTAATTTCGTCTCACTCTTTTAAACCCTAGAAGGATAAAACGCACAAAAGCCCTATTAGTTGTCTCCAATGTTGTTAGGACTTTGTTAATGCCAAGGCAGGAAGTTTTCATCAGCGTTTTTTGTGCACTCACAGTGGATAAGTGCTAAATGAACCCACCCCAACGTGTCGGTTTATATCAATTGACTTTACTCGGATCTCCCATCAATCCCTTATTATAATTGGCAATGCACTGATGGATTTGTTCCTCATTATTCATGACAAAAGGACCATAAGAAAACACAGGCTCATTGAGCGGCTGTCCTCCTAAAAGAAGCATTTCCGATCTTTCGTGTGCATATAACTCAATATGATGTTTTCCTCTTTCGAAAAGAGCAATTTGCTTCGCACTGAGTTTCTTCTGATCTGTCAACTCTACGTTTCCATTGATGCTGTAAACAAAAGCGTTGTAATCTGAAGGCACTGGAATGGTTAATCTACCCTCTTCTTCCATCTTAATATGATAATAAAAGGCTGGTGAATGTGTTTGTATATCCGATTTTAGTCCTTCCAATTCACCGAGTACAATTTTGACTGTAAACTTATCACCTTCCAATAAAGCCATATTCTCTTCATTGTCTACACTCGTGGCAGGAGCATCAAATTTATATTTTGCAGGAGTATTTAACCAGATTTGAAAACCGTGATAAGCACCTCCTTCCTCATACAGCTTTTGTCCACTTTCTTCCATATGTATTGCGCCTCTACCCGATTTAAACATCATAAAATCCCCTTTCCCAATCTGAATATCATAATCTAAGCTGTCTTTATGATGCCCCGTACCAGCCAAAAAATAGGTGGTTGGACTCACTCCAGCGTGCGGATGTGCATCTACTCGCAATGGATCGGATCCTGCATTTACTTCTACAGGCCCAAACTCATCAAAAAGTACAAAAGGACTAACATAATCTCTGTGGTCTCCCGCGAATGCACGCAACACAGGCAAGGTGCCTACATTCACTCGATCTGCATTTAAAATCTGCAATACCTTTCGCGCACTATTGGAGGACATAATTCCAGAATTGGTCAAAACCAAAGAACCTGTAGCCAGACTGGTCCCCAAGATGGCGGAACCTTTGATAAACTTTCTTCTCATCATAATGCTGTATTCAATATTCGATGTTTAAACATTGAAATTAGGTAATTGTTCAATTACTCCACTAACTCAGCGTCCAATAAGAAATAAATCAATCCGCTGGCGTCATTTTTTTGAATTTGCAATCGACCTTTAACCTTGACTTTATCCTTGGAGTGTTTAATTTTTTTGCCATCCTTCATAAATACTTGCATGGCAGATTCTGGTCCAGCTGCTCCACAAAAGAAACACATGTTTTGAGGATATCTTGAAAACATAAAATGAGACTCTGCCTCCGTTTTCGCGGACAAGGCGATCATATAACCGCTCAATATTAATTCTTCGCCATCTAACTTTTGAGCGGGAAGCATTGGAACTGCTTTGATGATTTCCATTCCCAAAAACTCATCGTATGTATTCTCTTTTTCTACCATGGCTAGACTCAACCATGGATTTTGCTTTTCATCTTGGGTAAAGTCAGAAGCCCCAATTGACAAAAAAAGAAGAGCAAAAAAGAGTGATTTCATATTTAAAAGACGCAGAATTTATCTGCAAAGTAACCCATTTTAACTTTTAGATTTTTGTTTAATCCACAACTTTTGATCATCCTCATTTGAACAACAATCATAGCAATTAGAGCTCATCTTGCTACTTTCTCCCTTTCTTTTTAAGATTCTGAATTTTATCCCCTCGTTTTTGAGGCTTTTTGTATTTCTTTTTCAGCTTTCTTCGATAACTCTTTTCCTTAGAATTTACTTTACTGTTCTTAGCTGATTTTTCATGAAATGCACCCCTTGGCTTAAATTCAACATCATCGGTTTCTTCAAACGGATCGATGGGTTTATCCATTTCCTCTGGAATTAAAGCTGTAGATATTTCGACACCTTCTGGTATTTCACACACAGGTATAGAATAATTCATCAACCGCTCAATGTCCAATTTTAACTCGTTTTCCTTTTCACTATAAAACAAAATGGATCTTCCCTTTTGCTCAGCCCGACCAGTACGACCAATCCTATGAATGTAATTTTCGGGATAAAACGGAGTATCAAAGCTGATGACTGTGCTAATTTTTTCGATATCAATCCCACGAGCTATAACATCTGTAGCAATTAATATCCGGCTTTCGCCTGTCTCAAAATGTTCAATAGACTTGAGTCTGTGGTTTTGTTCTTTTCCCGCATGTATTACCGAAGTTTCATCCCCAAAATCTAATTCAACAGCCAAACGATCAGCAAATGATTTACGTGCGACGAAAATCAGCACTTTGTGATGAGTCTCTTTTTCTGCTAAAAGATGATTTAGGAGATTAACTTTTGTATTAAAATTTGGAACAACATAAACTTCTTGACTAATCGTTTTCAAAGGAGTCCCACTGATAGAAATTGTTTTCCGAATGGGTTGTACCAAAAAGTCATTTATTAAATCGCTGACATAGGTTGTCATCGTGGCAGAAAAGAGTATGTTTTGTCTTTTCTTCGGAAGGTATTCGAATATGTTTTTAAGCTGAGTTTTGTATCCAAAGTCAAGCATAATATCGACCTCATCTATAACCAACTTCTTGATAGAATGTAGTCTTAAAAAATTAGAAAGGGCCAAATCATACAAACGCCTAGGAGTTCCTACGACGATGTCTACCCCTTCCGCAACGGCCCTTTTTTGTCCTTTAATGTTACTACTCCCTCCAAAAACACCCACAACCCTTACCGTTATATATGGGGTCAGCTTTTCAATTTCTTCTACTATTTGAATTACCAATTCTCGAGTAGGAGCCAATATTAAAACTCTTGGATGTTGCTGCTCAGAATATTTTAAATCCTGCAAAATTGGTAATAGAAAAGCAATGGTTTTACCTGTTCCAGTCTGAGCGATTCCGACAAAGTCCGCACCACTCAAAATAGTAGAATATGAAGCTTGTTGAATTGGAGTTGGTTTATCAAAGCCCAAATCATCTATAGCATTCTTTAGCTGCTTCTTAATTTTAAACTCATCAAAAGAATTCATAGTGTAAAGTAATTAAGAAAATCATTAACCTCACTGATTTGGAAGTGCAATCTACTTGAGCAACCGATTTAATTAGCCCGCCTTTTTCCTATGTTTCACCCAAATATTCAAAAGCATTCCTACTATGATAAGGGACATAGCAAAAATAGCATGTAGGTCGTATTGTTCTTGAAAGAAAAACCAACCTATAACCACGGCAAAAAGGAGCTCCATATATTTAAACGGCGCCAATACATTTGTTTCTGCTCTTTGAAAAGCTTTGGTCATAAGTACCTGACCCAAACATCCTAGAACTCCGATACCTATGACGGCATAGATTTCGTTTCCGATGGGCCATCTCCAATACGGTATAAAGAAAAGACTGCCAATGAGCGAAATGCTCATAAAATAATTGATGATTACCAGATAATGCTCTCTTTGACTTAAATATCGTAATAAAACAAACACAAAACCAAGAAGAATTGCCGAACTCAATGTAATTAAAAAGCCAAACAGACTTATTCTCACATCCACTCCCTTTAGCAATATGACGCCAGCAAAAGAAATTGCAAAGCACAACCATTGCCACGAAATCATTTTTTCTTTGAGCGCAAAAATTGAAATCAACGCGGCAATAGCTGGACCAACATATCGTATCGAAATGGCAGATCCGAGCGGTATTAATTGTATGGCCCAAAAGAATAAGGCCAAGGAAAGCAAACCACATATTGCCCGAGCCATTAAAAGCCATGGATGGTGGCCAACAGGATTGATCTTTTGTATCGCCATAAGTGGCATTATAAAAAACGAAGTTCCTAGAGCTCTAAAAAATACGACTTGCATAAAATGCATCTCAGACAGGTACTTGGCCAACAAATTCATGTTGGCAAAAAAGAAGGTGGCGAGTACTATGTATAGGATTCCTTTGCGCAAAAACTGTATTTATTCAACTTAATGTAGAAGTATTCTCTAGAAATTATAAATGCAATCCACATTCTGTTTTCGGGGAATTATTCCATCTTCCTGAACGGTCGTTCCCAGGAACGGTGCAATGCTTACAACCGATAGAATTATACCCTTTAGATTTTAAAGGATGAAAAGGTAAATGATGTGTTTTGATGAAGTCATCACGTTCTACAAACCCTATATCTAACAAAGGATAAAATTTAATTATTGAATTTCTCTGTTCAAAATAATTCAAACTGCTTCTGTAATCACTTTGCCATCTCATCAGTCCAGAAACCCAAACATTATATTCTTTTTTAATTGATTCTAATGGGTCAACTTTATTTATTTCACAACATCTATTTGGATTATCTTTCCACATCTCTTGTTCATTTGTCAAAAGATGTGATTCTGTTTCCGCTTGTATGCTTTGGACATTTAGCTGATACAACTGAGTTAAGTATTCTTTATAAATAAGGGTCTCTTTGAAATGATACCCTGTGTCTATAAAATATATTTTTTGATCCTTGTTGACATCGGAAAATACTTTAAGAAGAAATGCAGATGTCGCAGCAAATGACGAGGTTAACATAATCTCTGTTTCGTCAAAGTCCTTATATAGTTGCTCTACACGTTGGTAAACACTGAGTTTGGCATATTGTACATTGAGCTCCTCTAATTGTTTTTGTTTTTCTTTATTCATATAAATCACTGCTTAAATATCGATCGCCTCGATCACAGGCAATAAACACCAAACATCCCGATTGCATTTCTGCAGCAACTTGTTTGGCTATCGTAAATGCTCCACCAGAACTCATACCTGCAAAAATCCCGTAGCTCAAGGCAAGACTCTTGGCATTAGCAATTGCACTATCTCGATTTACCAATCGAATCTCGTCAACCCGATCCTTCTCAAAAATCCCTGGTAACATTTCTGTACTCCATTTACGAATTCCAGGAATTCTAGATCCTTCTTCTGGTTGTACTCCAATAATTTGAATACTAGGATCTTGCTCTTTAAGATAAGTAGAAGTTCCTGTAATGGTTCCTGTGGTGCCCATTGAAGAAACAAAATGTGTCACTCTACCTCCAGTGGCACTCCAAATTTCTGGACCAGTAGTTTCGTAATGAGCCAATTTATTGTCGGCATTGTTAAACTGATCTAAAACAAACCAATTGTTTTTTTGAGCCAATTCTTGCGCATGCTTTCTTGAAAACTCAATGGTCTTCTCCATAGGTGTCAAGATGACCTCTGCACCATAAGCCTTCATTGTTTTTATCCTCTCAGGTGTCGCATTTGAAGGCATAATCAGCACCATTTTTAATTTTAATACACTGGCAATCATCGCAAGAGCTATCCCAGTATTTCCCGAAGTTGCTTCTACCAAAGTATCTCCGGGTTGTATATCCTTTCTTTGCAGTGCATTTAAAATCATGGACTTGGCAGCTCTATCTTTTACACTTCCTCCAGGATTATTGCCTTCCAATTTTGCAAACACCTTGACCTGGTCGCTCCATTCCTTACTTTTTACTTCGAGTAAGGGCGTATTGCCCACCAAATTTATTAAGCTGAATTCTTTCATTTACTTCTTGAAATTTTAAGGTATTGCCCTTGTTCGAAAAGCACTTTGGTGTTTGACGGGATACTCTCTGTGATCCAAACATTTCCTCCAATAACACAATTTTGACCGATGGTGGTATTCCCGCCTAGTATGGTTGCCTGGGCATAAATCACAACATCATTTTCAATTGTTGGATGCCTTTTACTTTTGTCGTTTTTATTGACCACACTCAGTGCCCCTAAAGTCACACCCTGATAGATTTTTACTCGATCGCCGATAACACAGGTTTCACCAATTACCACTCCAGTACCATGATCTATACAAAGGTGTTGACCTATTTTAGCTCCAGGATGAATATCAATTCCTGTAATGCAATGTGCGTGCTCCGTAATGATTCGAGGGATGAGCGGTATTTCTTTTTGCAATAAAAAATGAGCAATCCTATAGGCCGCTGTGGCATAAAACCCAGGGTATGCCAAGATTACTTCATTCCTACTCTTAGCTGCTGGATCTCCATGGTACAAGGCATCCACATCTTTCATTAAAGCATTTTTGATCTCAAGCAATTGCTCCTTAAACTCTGCTACGATACGATCAAGATCTAAGACACTTTCTTCAATGTTTAAAACAAGTATTTTTCTTAGCATCCCAAGAATAGAATCTACAGATTCCGCGTTGGCAATATGATTTCCTAAGCGTATTGGAAATAATGCATCGAGCGTACTTCGAAAGAAAGCTTCTACTTGTTGACTAAAGTTCATGGAATATTAGTGTCTTTTTTGAGCCAAATAAGATTGATCTCAAAAGTATGATTTCAAAATTTAGTCCAGCTGGTAATCCGTACGAAATAACTCGAAATAGCAGACATCTTGATCATAAAAATATCTGATTCCATTTTCTATCAATCCGATTTTGCGAAGCACATTTTTGGAACCCTCATTATTTAGGCTAGTAATGCCAACAATTTGCTCCAGTGCTAAATCAACAAAACCATGTCGTAATATTTCTTTAGCTCCCTCTGTTGCAAACCCCTTACCCCAAGCTTTTTCTAGCAACCGATAACCTATTTCGATGGTCTTGGTTTCTTGAATATTGTTTAGCACAAACCAACCTACGGGTTCATTGTCCTCCAAGGTTTCTCCCATCCAATATCCCAGACTTTTGGGTTTGCGGTTGCGCTCTTCAATCAGCACCATGCGTTTCTCCGTTTTACTGATCGGAAAAGGGGGACCTAAAAATTCTAAGACCTTGGGATCCGTATCCAAATGCCTCATAGTGTCAAAGTCGGATGCCTTTATTCTGCGTAACCTTAACCTTTCTGTGGTAAGTTCTGTCATATTTTTAGTTGTAAATTCGCACTACTAAAATCTATCTATGAAATCACTTACAAAAATATTCTATTGTTTCGTTGCAATTATGTTTTTGCAATCTTGTATGCCAGAAATGACCGAAATATGGGTCAATAAAGATGAGTCTGGTAAAATGGAAATGACTTTTGACATGGGAGAAATGGCAGATATGGCGATGGGAATGTTAGATAAAGAGACAGGTGATGGTCCGCGAAAAAGTATGTGGGACAAAGAAGAGAAAATGGATACAACCATTAACTTCTATGATCAAATGCCCGATTCGCTCAAAAACACCATTGCTAATGCCCATTTGCTCAAACAAATGAACCTTCATATGAACGTTGATTCCAAAAAGAAGGAGGCCAAGATGCGCATGAACATTAGTTATAAAAACATGGAGGAATTGGAAGATATTCTAAAAGTAATGAGTGAAAGTAAAGGCGGCCAAGGAGGAATGGCGGCAATGATGGGAGATGATGACATGAACAAAATCTTTGCTGACTATAAAGTAGATTACAAAAATGGCGTATACCGAATGCCGCCAATGGATTTAATGAGCGAAATAGAGAACGACCCAGAAATGGTAGAGATCTTTGGCAATATTGATTCGTTGGCTCAAGCGGATCCTGAGGCTATGATGATGTTTGAAATGATGTTTGGAAATTCAACAAAAACTAAAATTCACTTGCCTGGCAAAGTCCAATTTACCAATGATATGAACGCCAAAATAGATGGCAATACCGTAATCTTCGAAGACAACGTAATAGAAATTATGAAGTCTGGCAAAAAACCAGGCGAACGACTAATCAAATTTAAAAAGTAGATTCTAAATCAACCCTTTTAAGGGTTTTGGTTTTTCTGCTTTCTTCCGCAAGGAAACCCAACAAATGACTTTCCATGCTTGCATCTAAATTAGAGGTAAGCATGGAAATGTCTTGAGCTTCTGCCGCCAGTAAAAAATCCCGCATAAGCCCCCAATCTCCTCCACCATGACCCGAAGTTATTTTGGTGTTTTCTTTGACATTCCAATGCTCGACTTTATCCGTTTTAAAATTTGCTATATACAGATCTTGTTCGTCTCCATGTAAACACCCCATTGATCCCATAATCCGTGTGCGTCTTCCATGGTAATTAGTAAATGCTTCCATACTAAAGCTCACCGTAACATCATCTTTAAACTGCATCGATACAACCTGGTGATCGTTAACATCATTGTCGCATTTGTAGACACATCGACCATAAGGCCCATGTTTTAAATAGTCCATAATGGCATCACCATGCTTTTCCTTTTCTTCCGGCAAATCAAACACATACGTTCGCTGTCTGTTTCGGTAATAAATTTTTAACGCAGAATAAGGACATGAAGATTCGATGGGACATCCGTCAGTACATCGATCAGGAGCACCTGCTGGTGCATTTTCTTCTTTAAACCAAGAAAGGTTACCAAAACTATTTATGTATTCGCATTCGCGATCAATCCACCACCTCAAGATGTCTAAATCATGACATGACTTGGCCAATATGATAGGATTGGTGTCCGCTTCGACTCTCCAGTTTCCTCGTACAAAAGAATGTGCCATATGCACATGCTCGATGGGTTCGAAATGCTGAACACTAATCATTTTGCCCAACACGCCCGAATCAATAACTTCCTTCACTTTTCGGTAATAAGGAGAGTATCTTAAAACATGACAAACCGCAACTACACGTTTGTGCTTGCGTTGCATATCCAAAATCTCTTTACACTCCTTCCAAGTTTGAGCAATAGGTTTTTCGAGCAAAACATCGTAGCCCATTTCGAGCGCTTTCATGGCAGGACCATAATGTAAATCATCAGGCGTGGTGATGATAATGATGTCCGCAAACTTTTTTTTCTCAAAGACATGTTCCCAAGTAACAAACTGCCTTTTCTTTTTGATTTTGTGCAATTTGCTAAAGCGTTCTTTGCGAATTGGAATGGGTTCTGCCACACCAACTATATCCAATTCATCCGCATACTGTACCGCATAATTTCCATAAACGTTTCCTCTATTCCCTGCTCCTAAAACAACAGCAGTTTGTTTTTTCTTGGGCGCTGATCCTGCCAGTGGATTGTACTTATATTCTTGGGAGACAATCCGATCTAATGCAGAGGAATTTAGAAGCGGCAATACGCCCAGTGATTTGAGAATTGAACGTCTATCCATTTTTTACTTATTTGTATTCTACTTTTTCGTTTTTGAAAAACAACAAAAACAAGAGCATTACACCAGCTGCAAAAATCGCTGGCCAAGTCCAGATTTTTTCCCAGTCATGCAGGTCCTTAACTAAGTTTGCATCTGTTACATATCCGGCAACTTTAAATCCAATTAACATCCCGACACCATACGTCGCAAGGGTTATTAAACCCTGCGCAGCGCTTTTAACTTTTTCTCCCGCTTTTGAGTCGGTGTAAATTTGACCTGAAACAAAAAAGAAATCATAGCAAATTCCATGAAGGGCAATGCCAATAATTAGCATAAAGCCAAGTTCGCCGGCATTTCCATATGCAAACAATAAATATCTTACCGTCCATGCAAGCATCCCTACAATTAATGTCCACTTGATCCCAAATCGTTTGAAAAACAGAGGTAATAGAAGCATAAATAAAACCTCAGAAGCTTGACCAATGGTCATTTTACCCGTAGCGTTTTCTACGCCAACCTCTACTAAAAATGGATTTGCCTGCGAGTAATAAAAAGCAAGTGGAATACAGATTAAGATTGACGAAATAAAGAACACTAAAAAATTACGGTCTCCCAACAACTTCAATGCATCGGCACCAATTAATTTTGCAAAACTTATTTCCTCGTCCTTGCTTTGTGGTGGCGTTTTGGGTAAGAAAAAACTAAAAAGACCAAGTATTGCTGAAGCTATTGCGCACATCAAAAAGGTGTTTTTTAGCATGCCTGAAGCTATAGCTGTTTCACTATCCCAACTAAACAAAAAGCTTATGACCAAACCAGCCACAATCCAACCTACCGTTCCCCAAAGTCTGATATGCGCAAACTCTTTGGTGGGGTCTGACATCTGATTGAAAGAAACCGAATTTACCAAAGCTAGGGTAGGCATATACAAAATCATGTAACCTAAAACGAAGGGATAAAACTGATCAAAACCCGTTGAAGTATACATGAGATACATAAGCAAAGCGCCAAGAATATGGAGTACTCCAAGTATTTTCTCCGCATTAAAATAACGATCAGCAATGAGTCCTATAATAAAAGGAGCGATTATAGCCCCCCAAGATTGCGTAGAATAGGCTTGACCAACTTGTCCTCCATCTGCTCCTAAGTTTTGGCCCAAAAATGTCCCCATAGTTACAAACCAACCTCCCCAGATAAAAAATTCTAAGAACATCATTAGGCTTAGTTTGCCTTTCATTGAAGTATTCATAATGTATTGTTTCGGTTTTAGTTATAATTCTTTGATCTTAATATTTCTGAACCAAACTCGGTCACTGTGATCCTGAAGGCAGATTCTACCTTTTTTTGCTTTTCCAAAATCTGCCCAATCGGCAAACTTACTCTTGGCGACCATTTCATCCCAAGAATCATCATGCATGGTAAACTCTACTACTTTTCGTCCATTCAACCAAAATTGGACCTCACCATTATTTGACACAATGCGCGCTAAGTTCCATTCACCAGCAGGTCTTACCGTTACTGGATTTGCCGCAATCATATCATACAAATCCCCAGCTTGGTGCGTAGGAAACTTGGTGTCTGGATGACAAACGTTATCCAATATTTGCATTTCTGGCCCTGTCCAATATGGAGCATCAAATTTTTCGCTCTCTACCACATTAAACATAATCCCGCTGTTGCCACAATTAGATATTTTCCATTCTAAGGAGAACTCAAAATTTTCGTATTCTTTGTTGGTCAGTATATCTCCACCTTCGCCATTTGCCGAACCATCAAAATGGATTTCGCCCTCAGGTGTCACACTCCATTTGGAAGGTGATGACATCTTTCCTTTATTGAAATTGTGCCAGTCCTCCATTGTTTGGCCATTAAACAAACTCACCCACCCTTCTTCTTTTTCTCTCTCCGTCAATACATTGTTGCCAAACACTATAGGGCTCTTTTTGACTAAACCCAGATTGCCCTTCGGAAGAGAATTCATGGTATACCACCCTTCTGTAGTCCAAAGTGCTTTGTCTTGATCACTTACAAAGTTTTCCCTGATGTGTACATATACCACATGGTTTTCTTTTAATCCATCAATCTCCAAAAACACTTTGGTGCCATCATCACTTCGCGTAGCTGATTTGACAAACATTTCTTTCTCCTCCATTTTTGGACCACCGTAATTTACCGTTGGCAAATAATACCATTGCTTAACGCCAAAACTTGCTGGATTCCAACCATCATCACCCTTTAAACTTTCGGTAAACTCTATTTCGATTCCGTTGCTTTTTGCTCTAATCGCCAACATTTCAAAAGCTTGCTCGCCAGACAAATCCAGTCTTTGAAGGCCATACCACAGCTTTTGATTTTGGCCCCAATTTCCTGGATTTCCGATACCTCCAACATACAAAGCCTTATCTGGACCCCATCGAAGTCTGTTTATGCCAGCTTCTAAACCTTGAGAAAATCTAAACACCGCTCCTTGAAAAGCTCCATTAACTTCTTCAACAAAAACTCTTTTAAGTCCTCCATGATAGACATCGCCATGAAGCATTTGATTTTTATACTTTCCAAAGTCAATGCCAACCATTTGGGTAGGTGAATTTCCAATTTCATCTTGTGGAAGCCACACGACGGGCTTTGTTTCTTTTAATCCAGCAGTACCTTCAAAATCAACAGATCTTGAACCAAACCAAGCATCCTGTTGTAAATGCAATATTTTAGAAGAAGGAAGCCAATCTCCTTCATTATCCGAAACAAATAACTCTCCATTATACCCCTTACCTACACCGTTAGGGGTACGCAAACCAGAGGCTACCCTTTCTAATTTGCCTGACTCAATATTTACTCGAATAGCATTGCCCCTGTCTTTATCTTGACCTGGCATACTCGCACCGCCTGGCAAAATACCAGTAGCCAAATTTGCGTATAGCCACCCGTCTTTTTCTTCTAATCCAAATCCAAATTCATGAAAATTTGCGGATACTCCCCAATCATCACACAAGGTTCGGTATTCATCAATGATCTCATCACCATTGTTGTCAACGAGATGTGTCATTTCTTGTTTTTGCATCACATAGATTTGATCATTGACTACTTTGACTCCTAAAGGTTCGGCCAAACCCGAGGCTATTTTTTTATAGCTTATCTCCTTTGCCTTGGATTTTTTATGGTCTACAATGTATACATTCCCCTGAGCATCCCAAGTGCTGATGACCATTCGACCATCGGATAAGAAATCTAACCCACCAACCTTAGGAGTAAATTCTTCCGGCCTTGCTTGAGACAACGTAAATGCTGGGTGAACCTCTTCAAGTTTGGCTTGATCACCCGGTATCTTACTGGACACAGACATGGGTAAGGTCAAATCTCCGATAAATTTGTGGTCGTCCTTGTGATGTGAATATGCTTTGGAAGGGACGACCTTCCATTCTGATTCTGCATCAGGCTTCCAGTTGAAGGATAAGAACTTTCCGCCTAATCCCTGATAAAATTCGATATAAAAAGGATGAAAACCCTTTTGTAATCTTAGCTCAGTTTCTTTCATAGAAGTGCCATGTGGCCCATCGTGATCTAAGATCACTTTCCCCGAAAGGGTTACCCTCGACCCATCATCACTCCACACTCTAAATTTATACTTGCCATCCTCAGGTACTTCTATAAACCCTCTCCCATCTAAGGCAAAATTATTTACGAGATCACCAAAGTCATTATCCGAAATGTTATCAAACTTGGGCATTATACCAGCTTGGACTGCTTTTAAGCCATCAAAATTTGGAATCTTTTCGGTACCATCTGGCACATTAAAAACTTGCACCACTGCACCTGGAATAAGATCTCCCACGTTGACATCTGTGGCAGCTATCATTTCTAGGGTCCCAACGTTTTTATTTTCACCTACGCCATCGGGATCTCCGAGACTTAAAATATAGTCAACCATCACCCCTAAGTCCTCTTTACTATACTCGGGATGTGCCGTCATTACTTGTTTTCCCCAAACACCTCCACCTCCTTTTTGGATCTTATTGATTAATATTTGCTTGTTATCCTCATTGTCCGCGTATTTTTTTGAAACCGCTACGTAAGATGGACCGATTGTTTTTACATTTTTGTTATGGCAGGACTTACAATCGCTTTTTGCAATAAGCTTTGCTCCCGGATGCAGGACACTTTTGTCTTCATCTACATATTTATCATTCAAGGGGTTCTCAATTGTAGGAGATGAGATGAGGTCCACATAAAATTTGGTTTCTCCTCGATTCAATTTGAGCTTTCCTACGATGTCTATGACTTCCTTTTTACCAAAGAGCCTGTTTTCTTCCTTTTCAACTTTCCATTCGCCATCCGTCGATATATTTTCTTTGACTACTACGCTGCTAATCTTCGCGTTGAGATAGAGTTTTAAAACCGAAGGCATGGTCAATTGAAAATCTCTTTGAAATTGAATACCGCCCATTTCGTTGGCCACTGCTTCGACGCGTTCGGTAAGAGAAACTTTGTAGTCGCCCGAAATGAACTCATACATCAACTCTACATGATCATCTATATATTTATGTCCCTTATAGTTAAAGGTAAAATCTAAGGATTCGCCTTTCGGACCATAAAGCTCCCAAGGATTATTTATCTCATTTTCTATGTAAGCATCACCTATTGAAGTGGGTTGTGGGCCATGGTATGTTGTATATACCGCGCCATCAAAGTTTACCCTTCCTTTCCAAGCCTTGTACAAAGCACCATGAGCTGTAGAATAAGCGGCCCATAAATCATCGTGTAGGGCAAGGGTAATCATCCTTGGTTTCTCATCCAAGACAGAACGAAACACCCAAGGGCTATAAGGTCTGTTGTTTTCGAAAACCTCAAGCTTAGCGTTGTCATCAGTACAAGAGCTAAAAATCCATAGAGATAGTAATAGTAAGCAGCAATATCTTTTCATTTCGATGTAGTATAAAACCGATTAAATATAAGAATCCACTAGCGGATGATTGGAATTAAAATGCAGTTTGAATACTTTTACCACCATTCTAAATCCAATGAAATGAAATATTTAAAATGGCCATTGATAATTCTAGGAAGTTTGCTTGCAATCTATTTGCTTTTGTGCTTCATAGGTCCTAAAAATATGAACACCTCAAGATCTACTAAAATAACGGCAAGCTCTGCTCAGATTTTTAATCTATTTGATGATTTAAAGATGTGGGAATCATGGTCACCGTGGGCTAAAATGGATACCACCCAAAAACTAACTTTCGGAGAGAAAACTGTGGGCAAAGGAGCAAGTTATAGTTGGAAAGGAGAAGCAACAGGATCTGGAGATTTAGAAATCATAGAGTCAACGACCAATGCTCAAAGTAAGATAAAAATGAATTTTCATGATTACGAATCCAGCACGATGGTTGACTTTAAGATCGAAAATCTAGGTGAAGAACAAGAACTTACTTGGAGCATGGTAGATGAAGTTGATTTACCCTTCCTCGCAAGAGGTGCAGTTTTATTAAAAGGTGAAAAAAGTAGCTTACAGAATAATTTTGAAGATGGTCTTCTTAACATTAAAACCATTGCAGAACAAAGAGCTGCGGGCAATTATAATGGTCATGCCGTTGCATTGGTTAATGTTGATGAAAAGCATTTTGTTGTTAACAGACAAGAAATACCCATGGCTTCTATGGAAAAATTCCTTGCAAGCAATTATGTTAAACTTATGGATGAAGTAAGCAAGGCTGGAATTGAAATGGCGGGTAGTCCATCTGGATTATACTACAAATGGAATGAAGGAGAATCCAAAACAGATATGGCTGCAGCCATTCCAATTGCGGAAGCAACAGCATTTAAAAATATGTCAAGTGTTTCACTGCCAGCGAGTAAGGCAATTCAAGTAGATTATTATGGAGATTCTGCAAATTCAGCCTCTGCGCACTATGCAATTGACGCTTATATGAAAGACCATGGCATTGTAAATAATGTTCCTATTTTGGAAGAATATATTACTGATCCTACTACGGAGCCAGATCCAAGCAAATGGTTGACGAAAATCATCTATTACATTGCCGAATAAAAATATTGAAGTACTAGAACTTTTGTAAGCCTTCTTGTTGTTTTTATTTAAGTGATTAGAATTTTAGATAAAGAAGAAGCGAGGGTAAAAATGAACCTCCTTGGAGAAGCGCAGATTCCCTTCTTATTCATTCTTGATTTTGATTTTAAAAAATGTCAGGTTTATCCACTAGAAAGTCTGCCAAAGGGCATTCACTTTAAATGCGCCCTGCATCAAACTACTCTAAATTCAAAGGCTGATTTTCTACCACCTAGGTTGAGCATTGATCAAGCTGACTTGGACCATTATGCTAAGGCATTTGACGAAGTGAAAAAGCAGCTCAACTTAGGAAATACTTTTTTACTTAACCTGAGCTTTAGGTCATTAATCAACAACCACATAGATCTCTTTAAACTGTATACTCAAAGTTCGGCCTCTTTTAAACTCTTGATCGAAGATGAATTGTTGGTTTTTTCTCCCGAAAGATTTGTACGAATCCTAGGCGAAGAAATATTTACTTATCCGATGAAAGGAACTATTTCTGCAGATGTTCCCAATGCCGAAAAAGTGGTTTTAAATAATTCTAAGGAATTGGCCGAACATTACACAATTGTGGATCTTTTGCGCAATGATCTCAGCATTGTGGCCAATCAAGTGAGCGTCGAAAAATTTAGGTATATAGACCGAATTCAATCTTCCAAAGGAGAGTTATTACAAGTGAGTTCTTCTATAAAAGGCAAGATAAAAAAGACGTACCAACAAAAACTCGGCGATCTTTTCTATGCTCTTTTGCCTGCAGGAAGTGTTACAGGGGCGCCTAAAAAAAGAACGGTTGAACTCATAAAACAAATCGAACCATCGCAGCGAGGTTATTATACAGGAGTCTTTGGATTTTATGACGGCAAGAACGTAGATTCAGGGGTTATGATTAGATGTATTCAAAAAGATGAAAAAGATTATTACTATCACAGTGGAGGAGGGATTACTTTTATGAGCGAATTAGCTGAAGAATTTGAAGAATTAAATCAAAAAATTTATGTCCCTTCTGTTCGAAACAATACGGATTCAAGACGGAATAATACAAAATCTAGGATACCACGAAAAGAGGGCCAATCAATCTAGAGCCAAGCTGTTGGGCAGTACAAACTTATTGTCTTTTAGTCAGGTTCTACATCCATCAGATTACTTTAAAAAAGGCTTGGTAAAAGCTCGAATTTCTTTTTCAAATACTATTGAAGATGTCACTTATAACTTTTATCAACCAAGGAAAATAGTATCCTTAAAAAAAACGCATCATGATCAAATTGCCTATAGCCACAAATTCGAAAATCGACAAGCTTTAAAAGCATTATATGATTTACGTCAAGGGCATTCGGAAGTTTTAATAATCAAAGAAGGAGAGCTTACCGATTGCTTTTATTACAATGTGGCTTTGTTTGATGGATCCTGGTGGACACCAAAGTCTTTTCTTTTAAACGGAACAATGAGACAATACTTGTTGGACCAAGGAACGATTGCAGAAAAGCAAATTTTAGAAAAAGACCTTGCCCACTTTTCTAAAATTGCCCTGTTCAATGCACTAAATCCTTTTGGTCAAATCCTGTTGAATATGGAAAAAATCTATTAATGGGATTCATTTTCCTCAGCAATAAAAATCAAAGCGAAGAACAAGAAAAAGTTAATGAAAACTGATCTTTCTATTTGAGTTTCAACCAAAAAACTAAGTACGACGATTAAATAAAGCAGCCAGGCTGAATTGTTTTTAAATAATTTGGCTTTGAAAAAAGGAATAAATATTCCCAATAGAAAAAACGTAGTCCCTACTATACCCATTGAAGACAAGCAATACAAAATTTGATTATGGGGAAGATTTAACTTTCCAGAATAGCCACTAATATTTTCGAGATACCAACGCTCGCAAACCTCAGGCAAATCGCCAATTCCTGTGCCGAAAAACAAGTTACCTTTAAAGATGTCCCAGCCCATTTGCCAAGAAACCCATCGGCCCCCATCAGAATAACCAATAACCTTGTCGGTATTCACATTTGTTAGATCCCATACGACATACCCAATTTTTGCATAGAAACTCGGTATACATAAATATGCTACTATTGGGATGGCAATGAGTCCCAATAAAAAAAGCAAGAGTCCAAAATAATTTTTTCGCTTAAAGAAATAGAAGCTGAGCAACAAAGCCAATCCGACATAGGAACAGGTAAGGCCACTTCGTACGGCCAAAATATGTTGAAAGCCAAATAAAAACACTCCGGCTATTCCGATCAAAATCTTTCTCTTCTTTGGTGTTTTTTGCTTCAGAAGCATAGCAATAGAAACCAAAACTGCAAAGGAGATCAATAAACTGTACGTAACATGATGTACTGGAACCTCTAAACTTTGACCTTTGCCAATCCGCTCTATATAATAGGCAGGATTGCCTAAATAGTAAAGCCCAACAATCAAGGAAGAACATACAGCCACGCTTACAAACACCAATTTCAGTTTGTTGATCAATCTACCTTCTATAAAATCATACGAAACGAAAACAAAAGGCAAGACTACAAATGGCAACTTAAGTTGAACATTTTTTAACCATTGATTCATGTTTTCTGAATTAATGCCCGAAAACAAGATGCCCAAAAAAACCAGGGCAAACAACCAATACTTTCCATGCTGTGTATACCTTCTAAAATTTTGATTTATATGATCAAAAGAGAAATCCAACGTATTATTAATGAGGGATACTGCCGCAAATCCAAACAGACATAGTGATAACAAAAACTTAGAATAAAATAGACCTATAAAGAACAGCGTACTGCAGAAAATAAAAATGTTCGGCCTTGAAATCCATTTTTGCATGGAGTAGTTTCATACTTTCCGCTAACTAACGAATTAATACCCGAATAACTTACCTTTGCCTTTTTAAAAATTGTAATGTCAATGTCAAAAGACATCTTCGATAGAATAGAGCAAATATCTCAAAATATTGCAGCCTACGAAATTGTGAATGCTGAGCAATTGGAGAAATTTAGGATTCAATTTCTGGGTTCAAAAAATGAACTCAAAGGTTTATTTGGTGAAATTAAAAATGTTGCCAATGACCGTAAAAAAGAATTTGGTCAAGCGGTAAATGCGCTGAAAGGCAAGGCTGAAGAAAAATTCAACACCACAAAGGCTTCATTCTCAAGTGGTAGCACTGCTACCAAAAGTGCACGACTTGATATGAGCCAGCCCTCAAGACCGGCTCCAATAGGCACAAAACATCCAATAACTATAGTGATGAATAGGATCATTCGGATCTTTGAACGCATTGGATTTACTGTAGCTGAAGAGAGAGAAATTGAAGACGATTGGCACAACTTTACGGCTATGAATACTCCAGAAAACCATCCAGCAAGAGATATGCAGGATACGTTTTACCTGATGAATTCTACAGAACAACTGCTAAGAACACATACTTCCTCAGTACAAGCAAGGGTTATGACGACGCAAAAACCCCCGATTCGAATAATTGCTCCAGGACGTGTGTATAGAAATGAAACCATATCGGCAAGATCACACTGCCAGTTTCACCAGGTAGAAGGGCTCTTTGTGGATAAAAAAGTTTCATTTGCAGATATGAAACAAACACTCTTATACTTTACCAGAGAAATGTATGGGGCAGACGCAAAAATACGCTTGCGACCAAGTTATTTCCCGTTTACTGAGCCAAGTGCCGAAATGGATGTGTATTGGGGATTGGAAGACGAACATGCGTACAGAATAACTAAAGGGACAGGTTGGTTAGAAATTTTGGGATGCGGAATGGTGGATCCAAACGTACTGTCAAATTGCGGAATTGACCCGGAAGAATATTCGGGTTTTGCCTTTGGTATGGGCATTGAACGACAAGCCATGCTGCAATATCGAATCAATGATATTCGGATGCTTTTCGAGAATGATGTACGGTTTTTGAAACAATTTAATTCGGCTTTTTAAATAGATGAAGCCTCAGATATTAAAAGGGACTCGTGATTTTCTCCCAGAACAAATCTTTAAGCGTGAGTATATTTTTAACACGATAAGATCTGTTTTTAAAACATATGGATTCTTACCTATAGAAACTCCTGTTATGGAGCATCTCAATACGCTTACTGGTAAGTATGGAGAGGAAGGAGACAAACTTTTGTTTAAGCTTTTAAACAACGGTGATTTTTTAGCAAAGGCAGATGCAAAGGCTTTAGAAGAAAAAAATTCTAGCGCCCTCATTCCGAGCATAAGTAAAAGAGGATTGCGATATGACCTTACCGTACCTTTTGCCCGATTTGTTGTGATGCATCAAAACGATATCTCGTTTCCTTTTAAGCGTTTTCAAATACAACCTGTTTGGAGAGCTGATCGGCCACAGAAAGGCAGATACCAAGAATTTTATCAGTGTGACGTAGATGTTGTGGGTTCTACATCACTTTTGTACGAAGCAGAGTTGCTTCAGATTTATGACGAAGTATTTAAATCTTTGGGCATAAAGGTTACTATACGAGTAAACAATAGAAAAGTTTTACAAGGCATTGCACAAGACGCTGGGATTGCAGATCGATGGATGGATATGACGATTGCCATTGATAAGTTAGACAAAATTGGAAAAGATGGAGTGACTGATGAGCTTTCCAAAAAAGGATTTACTGCCCAAAGTACTGAGAAGATTTTTAAAAGCATCAATTGCGAAAGCCTAGAGGAACTTAATCTAGACAGCGAAATAGGTAGATTAGGAATTGCAGAATTAAACGAAATACATGCCTTTTTAGGCGACCATACCTTCTACAACAAAGTAAAATTTGACCCTACTCTAGCTAGAGGATTAGGCTATTACACAGGTTTTATTGTCGAGGTTTTGGCCGATGACGTCAAAATTGGAAGTATAGGTGGTGGTGGAAGATACGATGACCTTACTGCTAGTTTTGGGATGAAAGACATGTCTGGTGTTGGTATTTCTTTTGGCGCTGAACGCATCTATGATGTTATGGAAGAGCTTGATCTATTTCCTACAGATAACAATGCAGCGACAAAAATAATATTGCTTTCGTTTGACAAGGAAAGCTTGATGCATGCTAATCAATTGGCAATCAATTTACGAGCATCTAACATTGCCACAGAGGTTTACCCTAGTGCTGCGAAGATGAAAAAGCAAATGAAATATGCCAACGATCGGAAAATCCCCTTTGTGATTGTTATAGGCTCAAACGAAATAAGCGACAAAAAATACGGCTTAAAGAATATGGACACTGGAGAGACAGACCATTTAACTTTAGATAAAATCATTCAAAGGCTTACGTAGTTTCCTTTATTTGTGTGTTATATTTTGTCTTGTCTCATTTCATTTTTTTAATTTGACATAACCCACAAATGAAGAAAAGATCCTTTAGTCTTAAATATATTCTTAGAGAAATTGTCATAGTTTCTGTCGGAATTCTTTTGGCTTTTTCAATCAACACAATTTCTTCTCAAAGAAGTAAACGCAACGTTAGAGCAGAATATATCTCCAGTTTTCAAGAGGATTTAAATCTTAACCTTAAAAACTTAGAGGCGGTTACGCAAGCTCAAAGAGAAAAAGTTCAGAATCTCAAAAACGTAGTGGCCGACTTAAAGCAGGAACCAATAAATTTAGAAAAAACGGCCACGATACTTTTTAAAGAACGTAAGAGTCCTACATTTTTCCCAATCAACGGCACTTTCAAATCACTGGTTTCTCATGTTGATGTAGAGTTGTTTAGTACTCAACTAAAGAGAGAACTTTTTAATCTCTACGACACAAACTACGAGCGCACAGTATACAACGGAAACCTCTATGACAACTTTTATGTCGAAATTTATGATCCCGAAATCCGTGGAATGATGGATCTCGAAACTCAAAAAATTGATGATCTGCAAAGATTGACTTCCAAAGAATTCAAAAAGAATCTGTTGTACATTATAGATGAAGCCAGCTCTTATTTAAGCCTTGTGGAGAAGAGCAAATCAGAAACAAAAACATTATTAGATAAACTATAATGAGCTCAAAGAATAAAAGATATTTTGATTTTATGTCCAAGGGAAAGTCCTCGCTTTCAAAACTAATAAGAGAGATGATTCCAATTATATTGGGTGTTTTGATAGCCTTATTTATCAATAACTGGAATCAATCAAGAATTGATGGCAAATTTCAACAAACAATTCTCTCCTCAATAAACAGTGAATTGCAAGAAAACCATGATGAACTAAAAAAACTCATTCCGGCACACCAACAGCTCCTAGATACGATCAATCATTATCAACAAGATAATCAAGTCAATCTGGGTAAAATTTTAAACAAGGTAAATGGAATTCAATTGGTTAGCGTTAAAAACACTTCCTGGAAAGCACTTCTAAACTCAAACATTCAATTGGTTGAATACAACCTAATCACCCAATTGATAGATATAGATGAGGATAAAAATTACATGAATGTGCTGAGTGAAAAACTCCTAGATCTCGTTTACGAAGAACTTGAAACTGGAGAGGCTTCGTCCAAGCACAAACTTTTGATTCTTATTAATGACATATTAGTTCTAGAAGAGGATCTTGCAAACTCTCATGAATCATGTTTAGCTCTGATTAAAGAACAGTAATTACAAATGTCTGTTCTTAAAAATAAATATTCATTTTTTCTCTCCAGTTCAATTAAGCAATTTAGTTATTACAAGCATTTAGGCGAAAAAACAATGGAGCAGCTTCGCGAAGAGCAACTCTTCCAATTGCCTTCTAAGGACACCAATTCTATTTCTATTATTGTTAATCACCTATATGGCAACATGATGAGTCGATGGACAAATTTTTTGAATTCTGATGGTGAGAAAGATTTTAGAAATAGAGATCAAGAATTTGAAGCAATTATAAAAACGAAAATGGAGCTTGATGATAAGTGGCACAAAGGGTGGAATTGTCTATTTGACACTTTAAATAAATTGAGTGCTGATGATCTTGAAAAGACTATTTACATTAGAAAAAAAGGGCATACCGTATTAGAAGCTATTTTAAGACAACTTAGCCATTACTCATATCATATTGGTCAAATCGTTTTTATTGGTGTTTTATTTACTGGGGATGATTGGAAAAGTCTCTCTATTCCGAAAGGAGATTCAAAAAAATATAATGAAGCATCTTTCTCCAAAGGCGAAAGAAAAGAACACTTTACAGATCAATTTTTAAAAAAACCCTAACATTTACAAACCGTAACTTCATTCATAGGTGTTCGTCAAAAAATAAAAATTAATGAAACATACATTCTCTATACTTCTTGCATTTTGCCTTGTATTAAGTTCTTGTGCGGGCTTAAAAAATGTACTTCCTATCCCTACGGATTTAGAATCAGCTCTTGCACTAAAAGAAGTTTTAAACAGTTCCACCTTTAAAGCAATTAAAACTTTAAATGACATGAAGAATGGCAGTGATGCATTACCTAAAGAAATCCAACCTGTATTGGCAGCTCTTAAAACTGTAGGGTATGGAGACAAAGTAGAAGGCATTACAAAATCTATCCAGAAAGCATCGGCGGTAGCAGCTGCAGAAAGCGAGTTGATAATGAAAGATGCAATAAAACAGTTGACATTTAAAGATGCGGCCAAAGTTGTTGTCACAGGAGGTGACGCTGCAACCACTGTATTAAAGCAAGCGATGTATAAATCTGTATTGAACAGGTACTCAGAAAAAATTGATCTCGAGTTAGAAAAGTCGGAGGTAAACAAATACTGGCCTATAGCAGCTGGAGCAGTAAATATTTTTGCTAAAGAAAAAGTAGATAAAAAAGCGTCAGACTTCTTAGCCAAGCGAGCAGTAGATGGTTTGTTTCTTACTGTTGGTGCCAAAGAAAAAGACACCAGAGCCAGTTACAAAAAAATGGGAAGTAAAGTGGTCAATAAAGTGTTTGACTATTACAAGGACAAAAAAATCAACAGCAAAGGAAAGATTGTAAAGTCCTAAATATTGTAGTTGTTAAAAAGAAAAAAAGAATTCAACTAGAGCAACAATGAATACAAATTGGGATAAGTTTTTCTTTGGATTTTTTGTCGTAACTATCCTTTGCGGCATGTATCTAATTTATGAAGGTGATAACTTATCTGGAATTTCTAGTTGTATTACTGGTCTCTTTCTAATTTATTTACATAGAATAAACAAGTCCAAAGACAAGGATATCAAATAAAATTTATTGAAACTATTACTCCTCCTCATCGGACCATTCTGAAATGTACTCTTCTAGAATCTCTTCTAAATTTGGCTTCGGTATTAGTCCGTTAAAAACTTCCATTCCTTTTTTCCCAAAGAAGATTAAAGTAGGAATGGATTTGATTTTAAAATGTTGACTAAGGGCAGGGTTGGATTCGGTATTTACTTTGGCCACCAATGCCCTACCCTCATATTCTTGAGCCAACTCATCAATGATAGGCCCCAATACTTTGCACGGCCCACACCAATCGGCATAAAAGTCAAGCAAAACTGGTATGGTTGAATTTTGCACCAATTCATTGAAATTTTGATCTGTCACTTGCGTAGCAACATACTTCTCTTTCTTTTTCCAAAACATGACCGAAAGGTAACGATCTTTGATCGTTATTAAAGCAAGTAAATCCTGCCTACCGGCAGGCAGGCATTACTGAAAAAGGAAGCAAAAAAGCTAGGACAGCTAAAACGCTCCGCATAGCTGTCCGGCCAAATTTCTACACTAACAATTCGAAATGCTTAGGGCAAAAGTAAATTGATTCTTGTCTGGTTTCTTTCTGCTCATTTCCTCCACTGCAGATGGGTTCCTTTTCTCTTCGGGATGGAGAAATTTATTCTATTTGATTTGAGTCTTTGAACAAGCAATGATCGAGATTTGAAATTATTGTAGAGTCCTTGAGTATGGTATACTGTAAGTAATTGCAAGTTGTTTCGATGTTTTTATGGCCCAATAATTTTTGCAATTGAAAAATAGTGCCTCCAAAATTCAGATAATGAACTGAGAAGGTATGTCTCAACGAATGAATATTTACCCTTTTAGTCAGATTGCTTCTTCTCACTACAGCTTTTAATATTTGTGTAATTCGTGACTTTGATAAATTTATAAAGGGATGGAAGTGACTCGTAAATAAAGAATCTGAAAAAAGCGATTTATTGACAGCCATGTATTCTTTAAGGGATTGTTTAAGTTTATTTCCAAAATTCACTGTGCGAGTTGCCATGTTTTTGCTGTTTCGAATTGTAATTACACTATGGAAAAAGTCAAAATCCTCTACATTAAGTTTTGCCAGTTCGCTAACTCGAATTCCTGTCTCGTAAAGAAGTTCTAATATTATTCTCTCTTTAAGGTTTAAGCAGGTATCAAGAAGGTGATTCATTTCTTTGACGGAGAGCACTTCAATGTTGTAGTTCTTGACTTTAGGAATAGGTATTCTGCCGAAAAGCTCTGGTTTATTGGATACGTTTAATAGATAATACTTAATTGCAAAGATGTAATGCTTTAGCGAAGTGCTTTTGAGTGCATTCTTTTTTTTGTAATCAATAAAATATTGTACAATCTCATACTGTGTGCAGTCATCTGGAAGCTTATTTTTTAAACAAATGAATTTGTGGAGAGCGCTAGAATAAATTTTTCTTGTGGATAAAGATTTACCACTTAGTTGTAAGTGATTATCTAAATTCGCCAAGGCTCGATCAAAATTAGGGATACCAGTTGTTCTATAAATTATTTTCATTTTTAATGAAAAAAGGTAAAATAATCGATACTAAACTTCAATCCCTTTTATGGAGATTATGATTCAAAAACACGTTCTACGCTAAAGATGGTAGGCATTTAGTCCCCATAGTTATCGGGACCGAAGCGAAGCGGAGTGCCGAACAGCCTGACCTCGATGGATATCGGGGTAGCGCCAAAAAAAAATGCCCTTGATGAAAACATCAAAGGCACTGAAAGTTCGTATGAATGCTACTTATTAGCTAAACCAAGTTGGCCATACGGAGATTATTCCGCCTGCCACTGCCAAACCAATAATTTGATAGGTTGCATCAATCAACCAAAGTTTAATCGGTCGTTGCTGATAAACATAATTTATACCCATCGCCATCGCGCAATAAAAAACACCAATCGCTGCACCATGAGCAACCCCATGACCAAAGGTTTGACCCGGATCATCGGTAGCAAAATGATTTCCTAAAGAGGCATGAATGGCAAAACACATGGCAATCATACATAGTAGACTCAAGCCCATTTTGAGAGCCATGTTCCCTTTTTCTAAATATTCTTCCGTAAAACCCAGGGCGCCCTGCCACTGCTTTCCTAGAAGATTGTACCAAATTGCACCGAGAAGCCAAAAGACTATCCCCGCAACAACAAATCCAATTCCTGACATAGTAGTAATAGTTTTAAGTGTTAAATGAAGTTGATTCCTTTCTAAGTTAATGATTTTTTACCTTCGCGAGACATGAAATTTTATAAAGAAAAAAAGGTTTGGATTACTGGAGCCAGTTCGGGAATTGGCAAAGCCTTGGCCCTTCAATGCGCGGAATATGGTGCACATCTTATTTTGTCAGCAAGAAACCAATCCAAACTTGAAGAAGTAAAAATACTCTGTACTCAAGCTTCCAAAGTCGATGTCATTGCGCTAGATCTTGCCGATCACGATGGATTAGAAAAGGTTTTTAACCAAAACAAAAGCCTATTAAGTCAAGTTGATATCCTAATAAATAATGGTGGAATCTCGCAAAGATCTTTTGCGCACAAGACAGACTTTGAAGTGTATAAAAAACTCATGGAGGTAAATTATTTGGGCACAGTAAAATTGACCTTGTTGTTGTTACCCTATTTTATGAAGCGCAACCAAGGAACATTTGTTGCCGTCAGCAGTTCAGCAGGTAAATTTGGTGTGCCCGTACGATCAGGATATTCGGGAAGTAAATTTGCACTACATGGTTTCTATGAAGCACTTAGGGCCGAATTAAGTCAAACGAATATCAAAATCACTTTGGTTTGCCCCGGTTTTATACATACCGATATTTCCAAAAACGCTCTCACCGAAGATGGCTCTGCACAAGGAACAATGGACGAGGCTCAAGCAAATGGTATGAGTCCTCATGTCATGGCAAAAAAGACCTTAAATGCCGTGGCAAAAGGAAAAGCAGAGTTTTTAGTAGGTGGTTTTAAAGAAACGAAAATGGCAGTATGGGTTTCAAGGCATTTTCCATCCCTTTTTAGAAAAATAATCGCCAAATCAAAGGTGACTTAAACCTTCATAATTACTAGATTTTCAGACAATTATTAGCGTTATTTGCGTACTGAAATTTTCGAACTATGGATATTTTTGATCGAATTATACAAGAACCTGGACCATTAGGAATTCATGCAAATTCTGAAGGTTATTATATTTTTCCAAGACTAGAAGGAGAGTTAAACAATCGAATGCACTTTCAAGGCAGAGAAGTGATTGTTTGGTCAGTAAACAATTATCTAGGATTAGGTAACCACCCTGAAGTACGAAAGGCAGATACAGAAGCTACCGAGAAATATGGTCTTGCCTACCCAATGGGATCCAGAATGATGTCTGGAGATACGGATTTACATTATGAACTAGAAAAGGAATTAGCAGAGTTTGAACAAATGGAAGCTGCCGTTTTGGTAAACTTCGGCTACATGGGAATTATGTCTGCGGTTGATTGCTTACTTTCTAGAAGGGATGTCGTGGTGTATGATCGAGGATGTCATGCTTGTATTGTTGATGGTGTACGAATGCACTCAGGAAAGCGTTTTGTTTTTCAGCATAACGACATGGAAAGCCTTGACAAACAATTGCAATCAGCCACCAAGGTAGCACAAGAAACAGGAGGTGGAATTCTAGTTATCTCTGAAGGCGTTTTTGGAATGAGAGGAGATCAAGGAAAATTAAAAGAGATCGTTGGCCTTAAAGAAAAATATAACTTCCGTTTGATGGTAGATGACGCTCACGGTTTTGGAACCTTGGGTGCTACAGGAATGGGTGCAGGAGAGGAGCAAGGTGTTCAACAAGACATCGATGTTTACTTTGCAACATTCGCCAAATCAATGGGTGCTGTAGGTGCATTTTTGGCTGGCAACAAGGAAGTAATTCAGTACTTGAAATATAACATGCGTTCTCAAATTTTTGCTAAGTCTTTGATGAGTCCTTTGGTGGCTGGAAATTTGAAAAGACTACGAATGCTTAGAAGCATGCCCGAACTGAAAGCGAAGCTTTGGGAAAACGTCGATATGTTGCAATCGGGATTGAAGGCGGCTGGTTTTGATATTGGGGTGACTAATTCTTGTGTTACGCCGGTTATGATGAAAGGATCAGTTGAAGAGGCAAAAAAACTGGTGTATGATCTAAGAGAAAATCACGGTATTTTCTGTTCCATCGTTGTCTATCCAGTTATCCCAAAAGGAATGATTCTTCTTAGATTAATTCCGACTGCCTTGCACAACAAAGCAGATGTAGAAGAAACAATCGCTGCCTTTAAAGTAATTCAAGACAACCTTGCAGCAGGAAAATATTTAGAAACTGAAGCGATAAGCTAAAATGTCAGCAACACTTCCAATCGTTAGCGGTATCCAACAAATAGGCATTGGCAATACAGATGTTTATGCCACTTGGGAATGGTATCGCAAAAATCTAGGAATGGATTTGCCCGTCTTTGATGAGGCTGCCGAAGCTGCATTGATGCTTCCTTATACAGAGGGAGAGCCTAGATCAAGACATGCCATCCTTGCTTTAAATATGAACGGCGGAGGAGGAGCTGAAATTTGGCAATACACTTCAAGAGTTGGACAAGCTGCACCCTTCGAAATTAAAATTGGTGATTTAGGCATCAATCTATCCAAGTTTAAATGTCGAGACATCAAGAAATCTCACTCGATTCTTTCAAAAGAAAACCCTTGTTCTGAGATCCGAGATTACATTGGAGGACGAAAACATTTCTTCACTAAAGATCCTTTTGGAAATTATATAGAAGTAATTGAAGCTGATAACTGGTTCCAAAATGTGGGTTTGCATAGTGGTGGTGTGTATGGTGCAATCTTAGGAGTCACAGACATCGATACATCCATAAAGTTTTATAAAGAGCTTTTAGGTTACGATGTCGTACTCAGTGATGAGACTCGAAATTTTGAAGATGCCCCATTTCTACCTGGAGGTTCTGAAAAATATAGAAGTGTGATTTTGACACACTCCAATGAAAGAAAAGGTCCTTTTTCTCAACTGTTTGGTAAATCCGAAATGGAATTGATCCAAGCACTTGACCGTACTCCCAAGAAAATTTTCGAAGGTCGCATGTGGGGAGATTTGGGATACATTCATTTATGCTATGATATTTCAGGCATGGACCAATTGCGAGAAAAGTGTAAACAAATGGGCCATCCTTTTACCGTAGATAGCGGTGATTTTGACATGGGAGAAGCAGGAGGTCAATTTGCTTACATCGAAGACCCAGATGGGACCTTGCTCGAATTTGTTGAAACCCACAGAGTCCCTGTGATGAAAAAATTGGGTTGGTACTTTAATTTAAAAGGACGTAATAACCCAGAGAAGCCTCTGCCAAAATGGATGGTGAAAGCCATGGGGTTTGGAAGGAAAAAAGTCTGATAGGAAAGATACTTTCCCATTGCGGCAAAGTACCCAAAGCGCTAGTCATTATTGAGGCATTTTTATGCTTTCAGCATAAAGCATAATTTTTTTCGTTTCAGGCTTTGTTCCAACACTTCGTTAGGAACGCCTTTCCACTCAAAAATTATTAATGCTGGAATAATGACCATTTAAGGATCACTTCACCTACATACATCAAAAGGTGGCGCGTCTGATCATTGTTTACAGAGGAGTTTAATCAAACTAGGGTTTTTGCTACTTTTTTGCCAATGAAAAAAATATGACAATGTCATTTTCCTAGACGGGTCGAAAAAGAAACATTATACAACCTATTGAGCATAGCTGTTTCACTGCCAACGACCAGGTGTATGGGTTGATTTCCATTTGGACTAATGTCTTCTGTTATGGTTTGCACATACTTCGTGTTTTGAATATCGAAGAGGTTAATAATTGAAAAAGCCACGGAAGCATCGTTTCTCCCAAAACCAAAAAAATAGGTAACTCCCACATCATGTCTGCTATAATCCTCAACTCTTTTGAATCGATCGTTTTGATTAATATCTCTGATATCTCCTGTAGAACCTAAAGACTGAAAATCGGTATAAGGTCTCCCACTCAAATAAATCCAATCCACTGAGAATAAAAAGTTATTATAGCGATACGCATTTGTCCATTTGAGCTGATGTCTTCGATCATCTTCAGAGGCAAAATATTGATTCTGAAAAATAGCTTTATACCTTTCTTTGCTTTCGCTCAAAGTATAAGACACATTGGTCTGATAAGATTTATACTGTGTAGAAATCATAACATCAATGCCTCTCGTAAATCCATCACCCTTGAATAATTCATAATCTCTATTGCCCGGCCCGTCATTTGAATTTCCATTTCCTGGTTGCAGGACACTATATTCGGTTAAACCCTTAAACGTCTTTTGGTATAGTTCAAAATCGAATTGTATATGGTCAAAAATACTTGTGAGGCCAATCATGTAGTTTCTCGATTGGAGTACGGGAACATCATTACTTCCTGCACTTACCCAAATGGATTGCGGAACGCCTCGATACTCATAATTAAATGCACGAATAAATTGCTGATTGTGGCTAAAAGAAGATTTGAAATTTAGCGCATTGGATTGTTGATACTGGACCAAAACCCTTGGAGAAAGAAAAATCTTATCGACCAACTCAAAACGCGTAGATCGGAGACCCACATGTAGAGCAAGGCGGTCAAAGTTAAATTTGGTTCCTGCAAAAGCACTTACATCAAAGGCTTCTATTTTTCCCTTAAATTTTTCATTTGTATTGTCGTCAAATTTAAAATCTAATTGGTGACGAACAACTTCGGTACCTATTTCCAAAATATGATTGTGCCAGGGAATATCAACATTTGTTCTGATCCCTATATCCTCGATTTCTTGTCGTTGATCAAATTCTAAATCTATCAACGTATTGTCGCCAGGACCTGGCGCATTAGGAGGTTTCGATAATTCAAACATGGCGTTTCCAAATCCATTAAACTTTGAAAAGTAGACCACATTACTCCAAGCTATTTTCTTATTTGTTTCTAAATCATATTCTAAAGAAAAACTGGTATTTCTCCAATCTTCCTTTTCTTCTCCTTGAATAAAAAACTCTTTATTGTCATTGCTGCTCTTTACTTTATTTTCAAAGCCATTTTTATATTCATCATTACTAAAGAATGAATTAAGGGCAATTCTTGATTGATTGGAAGGCCTAAATAGTAATTTTGCATGAAGATCATAAAAATTAAAACTTGGATTCGTGCGAAAATCTTCAAGGGGTTCGGAAAATGATTCAAGTGTTATTTCGGAATCTGGTTGTGAGTTCGAAAGACCATTAAACTGGGAATTCCCAACATCGCCTAGGGTAGTTCTTCCGGCTAGCATCAGATTTACCTTTGGGGCAAGACTTAAATCCAAAGCTCCTGTGGCCGTCATTAAATCCAAATTGAGGTAAGCAGAATTATTGGTTTGAAGATCATTTCGACTGCTCATTTTTACAATGCCCCCGGTCTTGCCTCCATACTCCAAAGGAAAATAACTACGATACAGTTTGATGTCATCTACATAATTTCCCTGAATTGCATTAAATATTCCAAAATAATGACTGCAATGATACAAAGGCATACCATCTAAAACCATCAAAGTAGCATCACCATCAGATCCTCTAATTTTAATCTCGGCACTGGTATCATCGACAGCACTTATACCTGCTACTTTTTGCAGGTTTCTTGATATATCATTGCCCAACAGTCCAAGTTCTGCCGAACTAAAATTGCTTAACGACAAAGCACTTTCTTTGTCCATCAAACGGACATTCTTTTTTCGATTAACAATGATGATTTCTGCCACATCTACTTCTCCTACTTCGAGTGGCACCATCACGAATTCATCGGTCAATTCTTTGAGCAAGAACCGCTGATCCGTATAGCCCAAAAAATGAAAAACGACATAATCTTCAAGGTAAGAATTCGGAACCTCAAGATCAAAAGATCCATCAGAATCAGTATAAGTGCCTATTGAGCTATCTTCAATATAAACGCTTGCAAAAGGAATGGATTCCTGGTTTTCGGAAAACAACACCTTACCCTTAATGTGTATGCTTTGATTATATTGCTCATCCTCCAACACAAGCTGATTGGATTTTTTCCTAACCAAAACATTATCCCCAATACGTTTATACTCCATAGATTCATTATCCAAAAGAAAATCCAAAACATTGTCTAAGGGCTCATTCTCAAATTTGCACTGTTTCTCTTCCGTCAATATTGACTCGGAAGCATACGAAAATCGTATGCCATATTCTTTTTCTAATTCCTCAAAAATTCTTTCTAATTGGCTATTAGAATCTATACTTACCAAAATAGCATCTTGATTTTCTTGAGCCCCCAAGCAGTGGCAGCAAACCATTAAAATCAATAATGGATAGAAATATTTTTGTGATCCTCTAGGCAAGAGCTATTCTTTAAAAATGGTTATTGTGTCTCCATCAATCTTAAAATTTAAACCAAAAGGCCAACATATTTCGGAAAGGGCTTTTTCTAAATCATTGGATTTAAAACTTCCAGTAAACCTTTCTTTTGCCAACTGATCATCTATGGAAATGTGCACCTTGAATTGCGTTTTTAAATCTTCCAATGCGAAGGATAAGGACTGCCCATTATAATGGTATACCCCTTCTTTCCAATTGCTTCTTCTTTCTCCTAAGCTTACTGTTTTCTGGATGTTATGGTTATTTTCTTGGATTACTTTTTCTTTTGGGTTTAAAGTTTCCGTAAAACCTCCACTGGTTACCCTAACCCTTCCTGTTTCGCACTCCACCATAAAAATGCTTTGTCGAGACAACACATTAAAACTTGTGCCCAATACTTCTATGGTACCTTTGGATGTATTTACCTCAAAGGAACTCCCCTTTTCCACCTCAAAAAAAGCCTCACCCTCCAATGTGATTTTTCGATCATTTAAAAAATTAGACCGATCAAATTCTACTTTTGATGAAGCATTTAGATAAACTAATGACCCATCAGGAAGGGTAATTTGCTCAATTTGAGCATAGCTCGTATTGATGGTTTCTAAGCTGTTCTGAGGCAAAACAAAATACACTAAAGCCAAAAAACTTGCTGCAAGACCAAGCCAAACTACTCGACTTACTCGACGTTTAGCCCCGACCGGTTGTTCTTGAGTTTGATCTGCTATGCGCTTCCAAACTTGGTCTTTAGAATTTTTAGGGCGCGGCAATTCTTCAAATTGAAACGCCAGGACCAAAGCTTTGGCCTGTTCTGCCAGCGTTCTTTTTTCCGGATGCTCCTCAAGCCATGTTTCCCAAAAGTCAACGTCTTTTTTATCTGATTTTTTTACCCAACAAACAAATGACTCTTCTGAAGCCAATTCTTCTTTGGTGAAATGTAGATATTCTTTCATTGATCAAATTAAATATTAAAAAGTTCGTCGATCAAAGCATCACGGGTATTGGTGTTATATCTTCGGATACAGTGCCCAGTACCATCCTGCATTATACTTTGACAAATGCCTATAGAATTTGTCGTGTTATCATGTCCTCTATTTAATACACAGTGCCCAAGCTCATGAAACATCAAATACTCTTTTTCAAGTTCTGTCAATCTCGTCCAATAATTTTCATCTATCCAAATTTCTTTATGTCCATCCGTGTAATGCAAACATTGCCCCACAATATTGTTTTCATCAATTACCGAAAATCCGATTTGGATGTCCATACTTGACACGTCTACATAAATGCCTCTTAGTTCTGCCTCTGTCTCAAAAGACTCAACATAGGACAATAAAGTAATGTCTCTTGTTTCTTCTTGTAGGCATGCATAACATAATGTAACCATACCAATAAAAATCCAAATTTTTTTCATCTGCTTTTTACTCTGTAAAGTAGTGAGTCAACATTTTGTACTCACTTAAGAACATAAATACCAAAACAGAAATTAAATCCGTCAATTTAGTAATGGCACGATGCACCAAATTTCGAGCGGACTGATAATTCATATTCATTTGTTGGGCAATCTCATCATATCCCAGCTCTGCAAAATATTTCAAGTAAAGAATTTCTTTTTGTCTATCACTTAAATCTGAAAAAGCCGCTTTGAATTTATTTGACCTTTCGGCACTCCATTCCTGTTGTACCATTATTTTCTCAACATCCAATTGAGCCTCAAAGTGATATTCTTCTGCCTCTGTAAAACGCTGTTTTTTAACCTGTCGAATTATTTTGCGTTTGATAGACAATAACAAATAAGGCTTGATGTAGTCAACATCCGCAAGCCTTTCTTTTTTTTGCCATAGTTCTACAAATAGCTCTTGAATAGCATCTTCAACTGTTGAATTATCAACACTGAATCTCTGACCATAAGCAAGGAGTAATTCAAAGTAGGTGTTATAAATCGTCTCAAAGGCCTTTCGATTTCCTGATTTAAATTCTTTCCACAAAAGCTTGTCTGACATAATCTATTTCGCTCTTCGAAAGTATGATTTACAATGCTTTTTAAAAATTATTAAAAAAAGAAATTTTAAAGTGAGTACAAATAAATCACTCCTGTCTTTAGTCAATATAACCGCAAAATAGAACATGGTTTTGCAAACATTTATCACTTTAAAAAAAATATCATGATTAAGAAAATTCAAAATCCAATTTCATTTTTAATGATGCTACTATTATTCTTTCTAGTTTCTTGCGACTCTGAAGAAGCTTCAGTTATTGACACAGAAAATTTTACAGATAGCGCAATCGAAAACATTCAAAATAGAACGGTAGGAATTAATCACTGCCTCGAATTCGTTTTCCCTATTAGTATAGAATTTATTGACGGATCTACGGCACAAGCATCTGACTACGAAAATCTTCACGAAACTATTGCCACTTGGTTTACGGAAAACGAAGTAGAAAAAACTAAAGAAAATAAACCCACTTTGGTCTTTCCATTGGAAGTCGTTACGGAGGATGGAGAAGTGCTTCAATTAGAAACAATAGAAGAATTAAAGGCGCTTAGATCAGAATGCAAAGGACAAAGAGGTGGCAAAAAAGGTAAAAGAGGTAAAAGAGGAAGAGGGTTCAAATGCTTCGACTTGGTTTTTCCTATCAGCGTAATAATCGATGGAGAGACCTTAGGTTTTGATTCAAGAAGCGAATTAAAAGAGGCGATAAAAGCATATAAGCAAGAAGCCGGTAATGAAGCACAAAGACCAGAGCTTGTTTTTCCAATCACGATAGAATATGACGACGAAACACAAGTAGAGGTGTCAAGCCAAGAAGAATTACAAGCACTCAAAGAAGCATGTCGCGAGGAGAATGAATAGAACCTCACGAGACAAGTAGAGTCTCAAAGCTCTACTTGTTTTATTCCCTACTAAGCACTAGATAATTGTGCTAATAATAATGTAATCAAATCAATATTGAAACACATTCCAATGAGTGAGCATTACTGCTCATATTTTTTAATCCTTAAAATTTTTTAGTATGAAAGTTTACCAATTAAAATTGCTCATTATTGTTGCCCTGTCCATTTTTATAATTCAATCCTGTTCGGATGATTCTGAACTCCTTGGTGTGGAAAACGCCGAATTAAGAGGAGGAAGAGGCGGAGGAGGAAACGGAGGGGGAGGCAATGGAAACAACGAAAACCTCAGTAATTTGGACAGCGAAGTTCTTGAAAATTGGAATCACTTGCTTTGCGAAATCGATCAGTATGCCACAGGAATGAGACCCAATTCGACAGCACGATCCATAGCATACATTTACTTAGCTAGTTTTGAAACTGCCGTACCTGCAATGCGAAATTTTCATTCTAACGAAAAAATATTGCAGGGGCTTAAAATTGATCAACGTGAAAAAGCACGTAACATCAATTACGAGCTTGCCTTAAACAAAGCATTGAGCGTATCTATAGATCATTTTATAATCAATCTACCCAGTGCATATAGAGCAAAAATTTCGGAACTAGAACAAAGCGAATACTCAAGAATTTCTCAAGCACAGAATGTGAGCAATCGAGTAGTGGAAGATTCAAATGAATGGGGCGAATATGTTGCAAATCAAATTATAAAATATGCTCAAACGGATGATTCTGCTGAAGAGCAAATTTTAGACCCGCAACCCATAAGCTATGTACCACCAACCGGTGATGGGTATTGGACTTTTTCTGCTGAACCAGAAAGGGCTTTATTCCCATACTGGGGAAATGTTAGAACCTTTGCTATCGATCCAAATGAGACGACGACAGTTGAACCAGTGGCTTATAGTGAAGATCCAAATAGCAATTATTATCAGCAAATGATGGATGTGGTAGTATCCAACAATACGGCAAGAGAACAAGACAATGAGGATCTATGGATTGCAGAGTTTTGGAGCGACGATGTAGAAGGCTTAATGTTTTCTCCACCCATGAGACAGGTCTCCATTGCAAATCAATTGATTGCACAAAACGATGAAGATCTTGAAACCTCATTACATCTGATGCTAAAACTTGGATTTTCGTTAAACGATGCTGCGGTGGCCACTTGGAAGTACAAATACCAATATATGGTCATGAGGCCAAGTGTATACATCCAAAATTATATTGACCCAACCTATCAAACCAATTTGTTTAGTTTGATTCCATGGCCTAACCCAACCTTTCCTGGGTATCCGTCTGGCCACTCTTGCTTTGCTTCTGCAGCTGGTGGAGTGTTTATAGATTTCTATGGTAACGAGATGACTTTTACGGACAGATCACATGAAGGTCGAACTGAATTTAGAGGAATGCCACGAACATTTTCTTCTATTGAAGAAATGGCTGCAGAAAATGCTTTCTCTAGAATACCCTTAGGAGTACATATAGAGATGGACTGCTCTGAGGGTTTACGCCTTGGTTACGAAATTGCGGATGCTGTCAATGATTACAGCGTGCGTCAGTAAACCCTTGATTACTCTTAATGTCGCCCTGAGTCTGAGGACTCGGGGTTTTTCATTCTACTCTACCCCTTTGTCCATTCTTCCAACTATCCCAAACATTAAACATACGCATAGAAAACTCTAAGTCAAATTTTTGAAAAATGCTTTCGATCTCTTTGCGCGAATTTCTTGGCAGGTTGATAAATTTTGGGTCAGCATTCGCATAAAGCCACAATACAGAGGCAATAAGTTTTGTGTTTTGTTTTAAAGATTTTAAATCCACCTTATCATAGGTATCCGAACTGGCGTGATAATTTATGCCATAGCTTGCAGGTTTATGAGAGGCCACCAAATTGGGGATTCCTTCTAGCATGAAATCAAAATTATCCGTTCCGACGATGGGCACATTTATCATCGTAAGGCTCGAATCAGGATCAATAGGCTTTACCAATGTATTCATTAAGGAAGTAAGATCCTCCCGTCCATTCGTAAAGAACCCTATAATTTCTCCAGAACCTATATCTACTGACATTGCCATTTTATGATTATCCAAACTAGATTGGTTTTGTTTGGTGTAAGCCCAAGACCCAAAATAACCTTGTTCTTCTCCATTCCATAGGGCAAAACGAATGGTACGCTTGGGCTTGAGATTTAATTTTTTTAATTGACGAGCAATATCAATGAGCATACTTACATTACATCCGTTGTCATTTGCGCCAGTACCCAATGCCCATGAGTCCAAATGCGCACCAATTAATATCACTTCTTCTTTTAACTCGGTACCAGGAATTTCGGCGAGTATATTAGAGGAAGTAAACTTCCCACCTATCTCCGCTTTGACCGTAGTCAAAAAATTTAGTTGTTTGCCTATGCGTATAGAACGTTGACATCTTTTGGCATCCTCACGGGCCATAACAAATTGAGGCAAATCATTTTCGGTCACTTTGGAAGGTATAAACCTGTAGAGTAGTTTCTGAGGCCGTGATGCCATAAAGACTATACCCTTTACTTTCTTTTCTCTTAGAAGTGCCTCAACCTTAGAAGCATGGATATATTCATTAAACAAGCCGTCGATATCAAAGCAAAGATCAGTTTCAACCAAAGCAAAATTATCTTTGAGCTCTTCAGTAACCTGTGCTACCTCTTCCTCCGTGCCCATGCCGACATCAATGAGTCTGCCTACATAATTGCCTGGCATGGTTTGGTATTTTGCAACCGCTAAGGGTCTAAAATTCAAATCACCTGAGATTCTAAACTTAGAGGCCTTTTCATCCCACATTACCGGCATTTCGAAGTCTTGTTTCCAAACCTTGACTTTTGCCTCCCTCAATTTGGAATAAGCCCACTCTATTGCTTTTTCATTTGATTTTGAGCCCGTTACCCGGCCTCCAATTTGATCGCATAATTCTTGGAGATCCTTTTGTAAAAATTCACTTTTAGTCAATTCATTTAAGAGATCAGAAGGGACTTCTTGGGCAAATCCTACATTGATAAAAACCAATAGAAATAAAATTATTCGTATAAATTTGATTACATCACCCATGGTAAAGAAATTAAAATAAAAGTCAATTCGCTAAATCTAAATGTACTAAAATGAAACTTTTACTTTCAACCATAGCTCTTTTTTGTCTTCTACAAACATCTATAATTGGTCAAGAGTTAGAAAGTCCATGTTCGAAAACGTCCATACTCAAAAGAATGAAAATCCAAAATCCAGAAGCCAAGCAAGATCATGATCAAATGGAAGTTTGGTTACGATCGATGATTGAGGAAATTGAAAAAAACAAAGATTTTTTTGTACAAAACGAATTTGTCATTCCAGTAGTAATGCATGTTTTTCATTGGGGCGATGATGGTAGAATGGGCATGGAACAAGCACTCTCTGGTTTAGAACGATTGAATCAAGATTTTCAAGGGTTAAATGATGGTTGGGAAACCATCGATCCACAGTTTGATAGCATAAAGGGATCTTTGGATGTTACCTTTTGTTTGGCGACCATAGATCCTTTTGGCAATGAAACTTCGGGACTAATTTATCATGAAGATTCCTTGGCCGTTTACAATGAAGGAGATTTGTTCCAACATGCTTGGGACAACTACAAATACCTTAATATTTATTTCCCAAAATACACATCCGGTGGGCCATCAAATTTTACTGGATACGCTTATTTCCCAAGCACATTTAACAGTAACAACAATGAAGACGGCATTTTTTATAGCTCGATTCGATGGGGTTTTGGAGAACATTCAGAACTAGATAATGACGACGACTGGGCTTCTGTTTGCAGTCATGAGGCAGGACACTGGCTCAACTTATTTCATACATTCGAAGGAGGTTGTTCCGACAATGATATAGTTGCAGACACTCCTCCGACTACTGGGGGTATAATCTATCTTGATGGCTGCAATAATAACGACATGAGTTGCGGCGTACATACCAATGGTGAAAATTTTATGGATTACAATCATCGTTGCAAAAAGATGTTTACTCAAGGGCAAATTACAAGAATGATTGGAACACTTTATCACCCGACACGTAGACCACTTTGGAGTGACGAAAATTTGATCGCCACAGGGTGCAAAGAAGCGTCCACTTCAAATATAGAACTTGCATCAGAAATTGATGTCACCATATATCCCAACCCATCCTTTGGAGAACTAAATATTCGTCAAGATGTGGCAATTTCTACTTTCCAAATTTACAATCTGCAAGGGGTCTTGCTAGAAAAGTTGGAATTGATTGGAAAGGAACATAAGCTTAATGTCGAACATTTAGATTCAGGAATGTATCTATATGTATTGACCTCAAAAGGAAAAAGCAAAATTGGGAAATTTTATATCTCTATTTGAGAATAAAACCATTTAGGACTTAGGTTTTTGACTTTCGCTTAGGCACAGGGTCTTCGCCAACTCCACCCCAAGGATGACATTTACCGATTCTTTTTAATCCCAACCAAGTGCCTTTAAAAACACCCCACTCTTCGATGGCCTCTACCATATAATGACTGCATGTGGGAGTAAATCTACACGAAGGACCTAATAGAGGGGATATAAATTTTTGGTACAACTTTATAGGAAAAATAAAAAGTTTTTTGAGCATGCTACACTTTTAGTTTCTGAAACCCATCTCCTTTTTGGGTGATGTGAAACGCTTTGCGTTTTCCATCAATTTTAAACGAGATCATATTCTGTTGGTCATCAAATTTTTCAAACATGATTGTATTAATCACCTTTAAATCAGAAATGGTTTCCATCGGTATTTCAAAATAACACCAGACGGCAAGTAAGTCTTCAGAAGGTTCTTTACCTACATACTCTAGTTGGAATTCTTGAATTTCATTTTTAATTTTTACCCGATCCGTAATGTATTTAATCAAAAAAGATTCGGCATTTTCAGACTCCTTTTCTGTACAGAGTCTAGGTTCTTTGGCTCCTATTTTAACTAATTCTTCTTCCAAATCATCCAAAAAAATATGCACACTGATCTGCATCGACTGCTTTTCTGATTTAAAATGTAAATCAGTCTTGCAGATGTGAATGTCATGCGCAGTATGGATAGAAAAAAGAAAACTTAATAAATAAATGAAGTTCATACTCTGAGGACGCAATTTACTTCAAAAAGTTTGTTCACGTCTTATTTGATATTGCGTTAGTCGAGTGAAATTGGTCGTTGGACGATGCGCTTACAAATTGAGTATACTTTAATATTTCTATAACGTGTTATTGTTGTCAGTCAAAGGAGCCCATCGCTCTTTACAAGGTATAGAAGAGATGGGTTTTTTAGGGCTCTTTCTAAAAATAGGAAGAGCCCTTTTTACTAGAAGTTAGAAATTCCTTATCACTTTGAAATTTCCTGCTAAATCTTTTGAAGTTCCTAAATTTGGACTACTCAACCTTCCTTCAAAACTACCTTCAAAGTATTCACCTATGGAATGGGCAACTTTAGTAAATGTAAAAGAAAACTCTTCACACTCTTCATTTTCACAACTAACATATAAACTAGGCGTATTTGCATTTGCATTTACAAAGTAGCTAGCATTTAAAGGTGTCATTGATTGATTGATCTCTATATTGTTTTCTAGTTCAACATTTACATTTAGATCATTTTCTCCAACCCCAATAAATTTTAAGGTTCCATTTAAAGCCATCCCGATTTCTTCAGTGATTAAAAGACCGTTTTCATATTCGATTACCAGATACTCATCCATTTCGCCACAAGTATGCAACATACCAAAATCTAGAAGATTGCCTCCTTCAACCTCTAAAATCTTAGGGGTTGTGTAATTAAAGTTTTCCTTATCAATTCCTTGAACGGTCAATACATCTAGTCCTTCGCAATTTGGAATTTGAAATGAAACTAATCCTAGATCATCCGATTCGATTAAAAAATTAGGTCCAATGGAACTTGTAACCTTTAAATATCCATCCGTGATTGGAGCACCATCACATTTGAAAACAGACCCTGATACATATACGATATCACTATTAGTCCATAAGACATTCCCAATATTTGTGTCCTCATCGAAACCATCGAATTGTTGGATTTCGATAAAATTCCCACAATGATCGCGAAGATTCAAGACCAACTCTTTATTCTTCGGTACATTTATTTTGAAATTACCATTGATGTCGGTGATGACATGTCCTTTCCCAATTTCACTATTAATAAACTCTAGAAGCACCGATGAAATAAAATTTCCATTTCGATCTTTTATGGTCCCTGATAATTTTATAAAGTTAGAAGGCACATCACAATTCCAAAAAGTAAAATGACTAACCTCACCCACGTATTTATTACCCTCTAAATTAGCTACCCCCTCTTCAATCCAATATCCTGAAGCTTGATCAAAAAACCAAAGACTTATTTGCGATGGTGCAGAATCTAGAAATTCTTGAGAAAGTGGGAAAATTAATTCTGCGGTTTCTCCAGAAGCAATATTTAATTTTGATCCAGCTTCATCCTCTAACTCTACAGCAATCATACCGTAGGTCGTAAGAATTTTAAAACTTTGATCATTATCAAATGCTCTTAAATCTCCCGGCATTTCAATGAAAGTATTTGCCAAACTGGGATTCATCCAATGAGCATATACTTTAACGATACCATTAAATCCATCTCCGTTTTCTTTAGCAATACTTCCAGATTCAAATTTAATCTGAGCCCCATCTCCTAACTCTATTGTTTTGTCTGATGAGGTGTCAAACAATCCTTTTAATTTTTTTTCAACCAAAGTCACAGGAACAAAATGTTTACTATTGGAAATTGCTTGAACAAATTTTAATGCCGGAAAAAAGCCTTCTGCTTCAACTTTGATAGTTGAACCTAGTTGATTCAATTCAACATTTTTAAAGGAATAATAACCATTTTCGTCAGTAATGACCGTTAGATCATCATCTATTTGCACCATTACATCGCTTATAGGTAACCCATTGTTATCAGTCACTTGTCCATACAATGAAGCTTGGGTTGGAATCGATGGAGGATCAATGGTCAATCCTTGAGTAACATCAGGCTCTTCATTACTAATATTACAAGAAAAGATAAAAAAAACAGTTGCTGCTAAAAATACTTTTAGAGATTTAAACACAACCTTGATTTGAGGAAATTATAGATGCAACTGATGCGCGTACTAGTTAAAAGAACGCATCACTTCTTTAAAATGTCTACCACTCCAAAAAAAAATTCAACTTTTTTTTAAAATAAAGAAGAACTCAATCTAACTCATCTAAGCATATTTACTAATTGAGAAACTTACTGCTAAATAAAAAAACCCAATCAAGATCTACTCTCAATTGGGTCATCGCTAACATGTTGATGATGACTGAACGTTTCGCCAAAGGCGAATCAAAGCAAGTAAATCTTGCTTTGAAGTGAGGGAACTGCGGCGCCTCTGCCGCAGCTTGCAACACCATTCAGAATAATAATCGGTGTAGAACTGCGACCTCCGTGTCGCAGCATATACTGCCAACCAATTCACATTAACCTTTGTTTAATGAACTATCAACTTGCCTGAAAAAACATTTTTCTTATTCTTCGAAAGTCGTAAAACATAAATTCCCTTTTCAAAATTTTCATTCGCCAAATCAATGGTTCCATTAAGTCTCCCGGCATATACTCTTGAACCAATTACATCAAATATTTCTACGTTATAGTCTTGATTTGAATCCGTCTTTATATTTAGCAAGCTATTTATTCCTACTGGATTGGGAGATACAACAATATCTATCTCCTCTGGATTATAGATTGAAGAAACACTAACATCTTCTATAAAATCTGATCCAATTTTTAGTTGGGTAATATTGGTAATAATGGGATCATTAAAATCAAAATATATAGCTGCACTATTCTCTATCACTTGATCATCTTCGAGGTCATCAATCATGTCAATATTAAACGTGACGAAGCCATGAGATTCGGGTTCATTTTTGGTGCTGTCTACCAAAAGAATATTATCAAATACAAAACTCAACGTTCTTTCCCTTAGTGAATAGGTATAATCGTGGCTTGCTGAGGTAACTTCTAAACTTGTGACATCTAATAATTGTGACAATGTATCTAAGACTACCACCTTGAATGCAGTATCCGTACCTGTATTTTGAAAACGTATTTTATACGAAATCCTTTGGTTATTTTTTACTAAATTTTCTTCTCCAAATCCTTCTGGAAATGACATTTTATCATTTGGATCATAGGCTCCAATATTTTCTTGACAATCAATATCCTCATAGCTAAGAAAATCCCCCAAAGTAAAATCATTAATAAAACCAGTACTAAAAGAACCATTTTGATCGGTACCACAACCCTCAAAAAATGCCGTGGCAAAATCAGCAAGTGGAAAGCCATTTTCTTGAAAAGCATTTAGCCTGTATGTCTGTCCATTGGCGGGAAAAGTAAAATCTTCACTTGTCAAAGCTTGTAAAGTAAAACTTCCAGTCTCTGTCATAACATCATCCTCAACCACTATAAAAGATGATGCACCCAACATATCAACATTGGCAACATTGCTTACAGTAAAAACAACATTATCAACTTCACATTTGGCTTCAACATCTATGATCGCTCCATTCCATTGCGCCAAGGCACCCACGCATGGATTGTGTGGGTAAACCACAGCTTGCGTGCAATGAGTTTCACCTAATTCTGCTTCACAACTGACCTCAACCTGAAAACTAAATGTGCTGCAGCCAAGATCAACATTGCCCAATTCAAAAGTTAAGGATTGCCCGTTCTGTGTAATTGGTAAACTAGAACCTAATAAGATCAAATGCTCGTCCAATTCGATCTCAACATAAGCATCCTCTGCCGCAAGGGTACCTTGATTACAATATTCCACAGTATAGTTATTAGGAAAACATCGTCTAAGAAAAGGTGTTGACAAACTAACTGTCAAGTATGGACACAATACATTGGCTTTGGCAGTAAAATTTACAGTTGCCAAATCTCCTATATTAGGAAGGCTTATATTTTCATTATTTGCACAAAGTCCCCAGGCATCAGTAAATGGATATGCCTTAACTATATAATCTCCTGGCTGTACAATTCTTTTATAGTTTCCTAAATCATCAGTGGTAGTTAGATAGGTAATGTCTGCATTGGATACTTCGACAATCCAATTTGACATTCCTATTTGATTATTTCCCGAACAATCCAAAGCATCATTTCTCCTTATTGTCCCTTCGACTTTAGCTCCATTGGCGGAAAGCGTTGACGCATTGCTGTTGATACACATAGTTTGGTTTTGTGCAGATCCCGCTTCAGGAAACAAGCCATCAGCTACTCCATTTCCATCTACATCACTCAAATCATTTATGTAAATGTCCGAAACGCCATTTTCGAGTACGTCAAAGACAAGGGTATAAAGTGTGGTACCTCCAATAAAGTCGATCGATCCTCCTGCTGACTCGAACCAAGCAAAATTTAATATGCCAGGACTCATGGCATTAAAATTTGATGCATTTACATTTAAGGCACCAGGTGCCACCTCTTTAAACTGTAATATACCTCCGTCATAAATTAAGGTAAACTGCAAACTGCTAATGTCAGAAGCATTGAGTGCGTTGACATTTAGCTCCAATTGATCCACTCCTTCATCGCCCTCTAACTCAACAAATAAAGTATCAACACAATTTTGATTGATAATATTTAGGGTTCCCCAACAAGTTTCTCCTGATGTTGGATCAGTTATTCGATAAGAATATATGGTAGATACATCGGTCGTGATCGTAACTTGATCAATGCCACTAAAAAGAACTTCGTTGTTTTCAGATAAAATCGCGATCTCAAAACCTGGGACAGCCTGAGATTCTAAAACATCACTTACAAAAATGGTTGCTTGATCATTTCCGTTGGCGATTCCTGTAATACTAGCAATGCAAACTAAGCTTTGAGCATTGATGGAACTAAGGGAAAAAAACAAACTTATTAATACTAGAAAATGGTGGTATTTCTTCATGATTTTGAATTTTATGTTCATAGGATTCTTATTCTATTACAAATATGGCCAACTATGAACCTAAAAAAAACAACATATATTTACAATTGTACGTATTTATGATTTATTTTTATTTCATAACATACTGTTTTTCAATTAATTAAAGTTTTTTATTGTAAATGAATGATTTTAAATTATTCGAACTAATACAGTGCCTATCCGAAAAACAAAAAAGTATGATTCGGCATGACCTATCCTTGCCACACATGGATCAACAGGTGCACTTACATTTATTTAATGCATTAAACCAGCAAAGTGCTGCAGGAGATGATAAAATAAATAGAAAAAAGATTTATTCTGAAGTATTTGCCGAGCAAAAATATAGCGACCAAAAACTAAGATTACTTTGCAGTCAATGTCTAAAAAAAGTAGAGCATAGTCTGGCGCTAAAAGCGTTAGAAGAGGATGAAAACTTGATAAATCTTAGTTTGTTGAAGGTGTATAAAAAATTAAATTCGAAGGGCCTTTACGAAAAACAACTCAACAAAACATTCAAACATTTCTCCAAGGCCCAAATTAGAAACAGTGATTTTCATGATCAAAAAATTCATTTGGAGGATGAACGGTCTGATTATTTATTAGCTCAAAAAAGAAATCAGGATCTAAACATTCAAACTGTTTTAAATCAGGTCGATCTCGCCTATATCCTAAAAAAATTAAAATTTGCTTGTTCGGCACTGGCCCATCAGTCTATTTACTCCATAGAATACGATATGGGTTTGTTAGACCTTGCCCTTACGAAGCAAATCTTTGAGCAATACAAAGAAACGCCTGCTATAGATCTTTATTATCGCTGCTACCAAATGTTATGTCATCCAGAGGATTCCAATAAATTTGATATTTACCTCGCTGCCCTTAGAAAACACAATGCCTGTTTTCCAATCGAAGAAATTCGCTCCATATATCTATTTGGATTAAACGTATGTATTCGAAGATTAAATGCTGGAGAAAAAAAATATGGCATGATAGGATTGGAGATTTATGAAGAAGCACTCAAAAACAGATATTTATTGATCAATGGTAAACTTAGCCGATATAGCTATAGAAACATTACCATGATGGCCATAAGATCTGGTGAATTTCTTTGGGCTAAAAACTTTACTGAAGAATATAAAGGGTACCTCAAAAAACAAGAAATGAAACCCGCCTATCATTTTAATAAAGCCTTAATTCACTACTACCAAAATGAATTGGAAGAAGCAAGAGGAAATATTGTCGAAGCCGATTTTTCAGATCACTTAATACATCTCGCAGCCAAAACACTTCAAGCCAAAATATACTTTCAGCTCCAAGAAGACTCCTTACTTTGGTCTCATCTCGACACGATGGAGATGTACATTATTCGTAAAAAGATAATTGGCCACCACAGGAGCAACTACAAAAACTTCATTTCTTTGCTTCGAAAAATGTCGAAAATCAATCCGTATAATAAGGACGCTAAACTTAAACTAATCAAACAGGTAAAGAAAGAAAACGTACTTACCGAAAGGACTTGGTTCTTAGAAGAATTAGAAAAATAAACCAAAAAAAATCCTGATCTCAACAAATGCGAGATCAGGATATATATAATTTGTACTATACTGTTTGTTTAGTATCTGTAATATTCTGGCTTATATGGCCCTTCCAAAGGAACATTAATATAATCTGCTTGATCTTTTGACATCTCTTCCAACTCCACGCCAATTTTAGATAAGTGTAATCTTGCCACTTTCTCATCCAAATGTTTCGGAAGCATATACACCTTGTTTTCATACTTGTCCGAACTTTGCCAAAGCTCCAATTGTGCCAATACTTGGTTCGTAAAAGAGTTAGACATAACAAACGAAGGGTGTCCAGTAGCACATCCTAAATTCACTAATCTACCTTCAGCCAACACTAAAATATCTTTCCCGTCCAAATTGTATTTGTCAACCTGAGGTTTGATTTCTACCTTTTCTGCACCAGACTCATTATTTAACCAGTTCATATCGATTTCATTATCAAAATGACCAATGTTACACACGATGGTCTTATCATTCATTGCTTTGAAATGCTCCGGTCTGATTATGTCTTTGTTTCCAGTAGCTGTAACCACAATGTTTGCATCTTTGAGCGCAGTAGACATCTTCTTAACCGCAAAACCATCCATAGCCGCTTGCAAAGCACAAATAGGATCAATTTCTGTCACAATTACTCTACAACCTGCCCCAGCTAGTGATGCAGCAGAACCTTTTCCAACGTCTCCATATCCAGCAACCACAGCAACTTTACCAGCCATCATAACGTCAGTTGCTCTTCTAATCGCATCTACACAAGATTCTTTACAACCGTATTTGTTATCAAACTTAGATTTTGTAACTGAGTCATTGATATTGATCGCAGGCAAAGTCAAACTGCCATTGATTTCTCTTTCGTATAATCTGTGTACACCTGTTGTGGTTTCCTCCGAAATACCTCTAATATCCCCTACCATTTCTGGGAAACGATCCAACACCATATTGGTTAAATCTCCTCCATCATCCAAAATCATATTCAACGCTTTACCATCTGGAAAAGCAGTTAAGGTTTGCTCAATACACCAATCGAATTCTTCTTCGTTCATCCCTTTCCAAGCAAATACTGGGACGCCAGCAGCAGCAATAGCAGCGGCAGCATGATCTTGAGTGGAGAAAATATTACAGGAAGACCAAGTAACATCTGCACCTAGCTCGACAAGAGTTTCGATTAATACTGCAGTTTGTATGGTCATGTGTAGACAACCAGCAATTCTGGCGCCCTTTAAAGGTTTAGATTCTCCAAACTCCTCTCTTAACGACATCAGACCAGGCATTTCTGCCTCTGCCAATTCGATTTCTTTTCTACCCCAATCGGCTAGATTAATATCTTTTACCTTGTAATTTAATTTTGCTTCCGTAGCTTGCATGCATGTAATTTTTTAAAGTGGGTGCAAAGGTACTACAGAGTAAAGAAAAATGCTTGACTTATATCAACTAAGTAATCAGTCCGTTGGCGACCAATCGTTCAACAGTGGGATGATCTTTTCCGCCTTTAGGTTCTATGGTAATGTTAAGAGACTCTGCGTCTTCTAGATAATCAATTTTTATAAACTGATTTGTATAATCAAAAACTCCTCTGCTGATCATTTTGCCATCTTTATCCGCCCATATCTGATAACATGACTTATCATCTATTTTTGGCAAGGATTCAATATCAAGAAGGCCGTATTCATAATTGGGATTCCAAAACACTATGACCTCAGCATCATTATTAAAGCTGCTTCCATTCAAAACAACTGTTTGGGTTTCGTGATGTTTGATCAATTCCAATTGAGCCATAGGTTCTAGGGTTCGATTTCTTTGATTCTCACAGTCCTCAATTAGCGCTTGATGTTCTTGTTGAAGCGTCTTAAATTTTGTTATGGAAGAATACATCCAAAATACTCCGCCAACCAATAATAACGCAAGAGCACCAGCAATCCATTTAAATACACTATTTGAAGATCTTAGATTTGTATTTGTATGGTTTTCGGTTGACTGAATTTTGCTTAGTAAGGCTTGCTTTATACTTTCAGGAGGCAATTCAGCATTTTCGATGGCCATTTTTTCTATAGACAATTCATATTCGGAATACGCTTTTCTCACCTCTGGAAAAGCATCCAAATAGTACTCAAATTCAGCACGCTCTGATTCTGAACATAAGCCCATTAGGTAGGACTCTATTAACCCGCTCTCTAATATTTCACTTAAGCTTTTATCCATACATTGATAGGAATAATAAGAACAATGCTATCGAACGCGACTGTAAGGGAGAATTAAATTGATACAGTTTTTTCAATTCAATTAAACCATTTCGAACACGTGTTTTGACTGTTCCGAGTGGAATATTCAACTGATCGGAGACTTCTTTTTGTGTAAAGCCTTTCATATAAATAAGAAACAAGACTTCCTTGTGCTTCACCTCTACTTTGTCCAACATACCTCTAACATCTAAGGTCTCAACATTCCAAGAGGTACTGGGATCAATAGCATACTCCCCATCGTAATTCATCATTCTATTGGCCTTCTCTGATTTTTTATCCAAAGCATTTAAAGAAGTATTCCTTGCTATTTGATACAGCCAAGTGAAGAGTTTGGATTTCGAATCATCGTATTTATCAATATTTTTCCACAACTTCAAAAAAACCTCTTGCAGCACTTCATCTGCCAATTCTTTGCGATTGACAATCCTTACAATTACACCATATAAGCCTGGGGAATACTTATCATATAAAAGCTCGAAAGCCTTTTGATCTTTCTTTCGGAGTCGATCTATAATATGTTTTTCGTTGAGCAACATTTCGCCAATCAAACGCAGCAAATACAATTTGGTTCAATTGAATTTTTTTCAATTAATAAAATCCAGTCTTGATTTTCTCCTGTATAACTCCTTGACAATATTTATTAACGAGATACAAATCTCAAAATTTAAAAAAATGAAAGTTTTAAAATTTGCTTTATCTACAGCTTTATTATTTACCGTTTTATTTGCACACGCACAATGCAGCTCAAATTACAAGAAGAAAAGTCATCATGCATCCTATTCGCATCAAGCAGAAACAGTGGTTGACATTGCCTTAAATTCTGAAGTTCATAAAACTTTAGTGAGCGCTCTTCAAGCTGCAGATTTAGTAGAAGCATTACAAGCAAATGGACCATTCACAGTGTTTGCTCCTACAGACAATGCTTTTGCAAAAGTTCCTAAAAAAGCCCTAACGGATTTACTGAAAGAATCAAATAAATCTCAATTACAAAAAGTATTAACGTATCATGTCGTACCTGCACGAGTGGATGCATCTACCTTATTATCTGCAATTAAAGCTGGCGGAGGAATGTATGAGATTAAGACACTTAGCGGCGATAAGTTAACCGCAAAAATTCAAAATGGAGAACCTGTTTTGATTGATGAAAACAATGGAGTGTCTATAATAAGAACTACAGATTTAAAAGCCAACAACGGCATTATACATGTGATAGATGGTGTAGTACTCCCGAAGTAAAGCGTAGGGTTTGAAGTAAAGGTAAAAGGTGCAGGGTTTAAAAGGAGATCAACTTTTGAACCTTGAACCTTGAACCTTGAACCTTGAACCTTGAACCTTGAACCTTGAAC
>JAHDGJ010000005.1:192548-199430 GCA_020627705.1 Saprospiraceae bacterium | reverse complement strand
GTGCTCCGGCCACAATTCAAGATGCCTGTGGCAATGATGTAGTTCCCGTGTTGATCGGCAGTACAAGCAGTCCAGATCCGATTACTTGTGCAGGCAGTGTGGTATGGACGTATAGATATACAGCCTGTGATGGAGTGACTACTGCAGATTGGACATATACGTACACAGTAACAGGCGATCCGAGTATTATGGCTCCCGCGGCTGGAAGTAGTAGTGTGAGTTGTCCAGCAGATGCGACTGATCCCGGCGCCCCTGCCACGATCCAAGATGCCTGTGGCAATGATGTAGTTCCCGTGTTGATCGGTAGTACAAGCAGTCCAGATCCGATTACCTGTGCGGGTAGTGTGGTATGGACGTATAGATATACAGCCTGTGATGGAGTAACTACAGCGGATTGGACGTATACCTATACAGTAACAGGCGATCCAAACATTATGGCCCCCGCGGCCGGAAGTAGTAGTGTAAGTTGTCCAGCAGATGCGACCGATCCAGGTGCCCCTGCCACAATTCAAGATGCCTGTGGCAATGATGTAGTTCCCGTGTTGATCGGCAGTACAAGCAGTCCAGATCCGATTACTTGTGCAGGCAGTGTGGTATGGACGTATAGATATACAGCCTGTGATGGAGTGACTACTGCAGATTGGACATATACGTACACAGTAACAGGCGATCCGAGTATTATGGCTCCCGCGGCTGGAAGTAGTAGTGTGAGTTGTCCAGCAGATGCGACCGATCCAGGTGCCCCTGCCACGATCCAAGATGCCTGTGGCAATGATGTAGTTCCCGTGTTGATTGGCAGTGCAAGCAGTCCAGATCCAATTACTTGTGCAGGCAGTGTGGTTTGGACGTACAGATATACAGCCTGTGATGGAGTGACTACAGCGGATTGGACCTATACCTATACAGTAACAGGCGATCCAAGTATTATGGCTCCCGCGAATGGTAGTAGCAGTGTAAGTTGTCCAGCAGATGCGACCGATCCAGGTGCCCCTGCCACAATTCAAGATGCTTGTGGCAATGATGTAGTTCCCGTGTTGATCGGTAGTACAAGCAGTCCAGATCCGATTACTTGTGCGGGTAGTGTGGTATGGACGTATAGATATACAGCCTGTGATGGAGTGACCACCGCAGACTGGAATTATACTTATACTGTTACTGGTGATCCCAGTTTTACAATTCCAGCCTTGGGTACAGCCTCGGTTGCCTGTGCTTCGCAAGCAGTAGCTCCTGCACCACCTGCCACGATCCAAGATGCTTGTGGCAATGACATAATACCCGTATTTGTGAGTGGCCCAGTATCAAATCCGGATCCGATAACGTGTACTGGAGATATTGTGTGGACCTACAGTTATACTAATTGTGATGGATCTGTTACAGAAAATTGGACGCATACAGTTACGGTTTTGGGTGATTTAAATATTACGGCTCCTGCTTTTGGTAATTCTACAGTTAATTGTCCGGCAGATGCCGTAGATCCTGGAGCGCCAATGGATATTACGGATGGTTGCGGTAATGTTATTAGTCCTGTGTTTATTGGAGTAACAAATACTCCTGATCCTTTGACTTGTGGAGGTACTTCAATTTGGACTTATCGATACACCGCTTGTGATGGCATGACATCAGTAGATTGGACTTTTACATATACGATTAATTCGGGAACATTAGCTGTTATGTGTCCAGGCGATCCCAGTTTGCCAGCGTGTAGTGATGCAACTACGATTACAACAGCATATAATAATTGGGTAGCAGGCTTTATGACAAGTGGTGGCTGTGGAACAGTTTCGGATAATATCGCAATGGTACCCACCTTGCCGGCAAATTTATGTGGGCAAGCGATTAATTTGAGTTTTACCTATGAAGCGAATGATGATTGTACGACGACGCCAGAAACTTGTACTGCAACATTTACAGTAGCAGCGGGTACACCACTGAGTGTAAGTTGTGCAGCGGATCCTAATTTGCCAGCATGTTCAGATTTGGCAACTATTAATGCCGCATACTCGAGTTGGGTAGCGGGCTTTACGGCTAATGATGGTTGCGGAACTGTTTCGGATAATATAGGAATGATACCACCATTACCGGCAGGTCTCTTATGTGGAGATGCAGTAAGTTTGAGTTTTACTTATGAAGCTACTGACGATTGTACGACCACTCCAGAGACATGTACATCGACGTTTACAGTATTAGCTGGAGCGATGCTCACAGTAAGTTGTCCAACGGATCCGAATTTGGCATCGTGTAGTGATGCAACGACGATACAAACGGCCTATGATGCCTGGGTTGCAGGCTTTAGTTTTAGTGGAGGCTGTGCGAATGCTTCGGATAATATAGGCTCAGTCCCAGCCCTACCAAGTTTTGCATGTGGTCAGGCGATTAATCTGAGTTTTTCATATCAAGCAACAGATGATTGTAACTCAACTCCAATAAGTTGTAATTCTACATTTACAGTTGCAGCTGGAACAGCACTTAGTGTTACTTGTCCAACGGATCCAAATTTGGCATCGTGTAGTGATGCAACGACGATACAAACGGCCTATAATGCCTGGGTTGCAGGCTTTAGTTTTAGTGACGGTTGTGGTACTCCCACGGATAATATAGGGTCAGTGCCAACTTTACCCACAAATATATGTGGACAAGCGATTAATTTGAGTTTTACCTATGAAGCGAATGATGATTGTACGACGACGCCAGAAACTTGTACTGCAACATTTACTGTAGCAGCGGGTACACCATTGAGTGTGAATTGTCCAGGTGATCCCAGTTTACCAGCATGCAGTGATGCTACTACAATTATGACAGCTTACAACAACTGGGTATCAGGCTTTACCGCAAGTGGCGGCTGTGGAACAGTTTCGGATAATATCGGAATGGTGCCCACCTTGCCGGCAAATTTGTGTGGGCAAGCGATAAACTTGAGTTTTACCTATGAATCGAATGATGATTGTACGACGACGCCAGAAACTTGTACTGCAACATTTACTGTAGCAGCGGGTACAGCATTGAGTGTGAGTTGTCCAGCGGATCCTAATTTACCAGCATGTAGTGATTTGGCTACGATAAATGCGGCATACAATACTTGGGTGTCAGGCTTTATGGCCAATGATGGATGTGGTACTCTGACGGATAATATAGGTTCCGTACCTTCCTTACCAGCGGGATTATTATGTGGAGATGCAGTAAGTTTGAGTTTTACTTATGAAGCTACTGACGATTGTACGACCACTCCAGAGACATGTACATCGACGTTTACAGTATTAGCTGGAGCGATGCTCACAGTAAGTTGTCCAACGGATCCGAATTTGGCATCGTGTAGTGATGCAACGACGATACAAACGGCCTATGATGCCTGGGTTGCAGGCTTTAGTTTTAGTGGAGGCTGTGCGAATGCTTCGGATAATATAGGCTCAGTCCCAGCCCTACCAAGTTTTGCATGTGGTCAGGCGATTAATCTGAGTTTTTCATATCAAGCAACAGATGATTGTAACTCAACTCCAATAAGTTGTAATTCTACATTTACCGTGGCTGGTAGTACTCCATTGAGTGTGAGTTGCCCTATTGATCCTAATTTACCGGCATGTAGTGATGAGACAACAATTCAAACGGCTTATAATACTTGGATCGCAGATTTTATTGCGACAGGAACATGTAGTAATATTACTACTAACATTGCAAGTGCTCCGGCTTTGCCGGTATTTATGTGTGGTCAAGCAGTAAATCTTAGTTTTACCTTTCAAGCTGATGATGAATGTGGAACTCAAACATGTATGGCTACATTTACAGTCGAAGCCTCTTCAACGACTTCATTAATTGTTCCTACGGATGTGACTGTTGATTGTCAAAACGTACCGACAATTCCAACAGCATCAGATGCAACGGCAAGTGGAGATTGTGGTCCTTATAGCATCACATACGATGGTCAAACGATTGTGGGTACTGAAGGACCCTGTGGATATACCATAGAACGAACTTGGACCGTAGAAGATGCCTGCGGAAATATGACTTCGGAAACACAAACGATTAATGTAAATCCTTCTTTGGATCCAATTTTTATTAATCCGCCAGGTGATATTTCTTTGGCTTGTGGTGATCCATTACCTCCTTTAAATCCTTTGGATTATGATAATGGGCTTACAGGAGTTTGCCAAATAGAAGGATCGGTGGTAGGAATGTCTACCGATCTGGGAACTTTCTTTGAGTATACTTGGACATTTACACATCCTTGTACTGGAGCTGTAATTTCTTATACTCAAATCATAAATATTGATCAAGGACCCGATATTGTGGTGAACGGATCAGGTGATATTTGTGAAGGAGATAGTTTTGATTTGAACAGTGTAAGTATAACTGACAATAATTCTACAAGTCCAACCATTACCTATCATTCTGCCACACCAGCCAATGCAGGTAACCAAGTAGGATCGACAACAGTTAATCCTACAACAACTACTACTTATTATGTTTTGGGAGATAGTAACGGTTGCACAGATGAAGAGCCAATTGTAGTTAATGTTACACCTGCTCCTGACCTTTCGACTGCTGATACTCCAGTAATTTGTGAAGGAGGTAGTTTTGATTTATCAACGATTAATATCATGGATGCAAACAACACTGGTGCAACGTATACTTATCATACAGGTAGTCCAGCAACTCCAGTAAATCAATTGCCTAATTCTATTGTGAGTCCGACTACTGCAACTTCTTATGTAATATTAGGAGATAATAATAGTTGTACGGACGAGTTATCTGTAACCCTTGATGTACAAAATGCTCCAAATGCTGGCTTAGACAATATTGCGCAATTGTGTAATCTTTCGGGTTCAACCCTAGATCTAAATACCTTGTTAAGTGGTGCTGATCTCGGGGGCAGTTGGAGTGAGGTTTCCAGTTCAATGCAGTTTGATGCCGTGTTGGGGCAGTTTGATGCAAGTGATTTATTAGCCGGTGATTATACTTTCGAATATCTTGTATCTGGTGGAGGTGTTTGTCCCGATGATGTGGCGTCTTTTGTTGTTACTGTTTCAGAATCTCCAAATCCCGGACAAAATGGAATGGTAACAATTTGTAATGGTGGCAATGGAACTACTATACTTGACTTATTTGGAAATCTTGGAGGAAACCCAGAAATAGGAGGAGTTTGGACTGATACGGATTTGTCTGGAGTAAATTTGGCGGATGATACTAGTGTTGATTTTTTTGGGGTATTACCTGGTGATTACACCTTTACGTATCTCATAGGTGGCAATACTCCGTGTATGGATCAGTTTGCAGAAGTTGAGGTCACTGTAGAAGCAGTTCCAGATGTTACTATCGTTTCCGTAAGTTGTATAGGCACCTCAGAATATACGGTTTCGTTTACGAGTAATGCAGATATTATTACTCCAAATGCAGGAACGTATACCGATTTGGGAGCAAACAACCATGAAATTTCTGGAATTCCAATTGGAACTACTTTAAGTATGGATTTGCAATTATTTTTTACTGGTTGTGTGTTAAATCAAACAGTTAATCCACCAAATTGTGATTGTCCAACGGTTAATCCTCCGATTTCCAATGGAAATGAGGTAATATGTGACGGTGATGTGGTACCGACCTTATCCGTGAATGTTGGTGCAGGGGAATCGGCAAATTGGTATGATATGAACATAGGAGGTTCTATTGTATCAGGAGGATCCAATACTTCTACCTTTACTCCAGCGGTTTCTGGAGTAGGCAGTTACACTTATTATGTTGAGACATTTTTATTATCAGACCCATCTTGTATAAGCTCTGTACGAACGGAGGTTACATTGACGATAGAAGAAGTTCCTTCTGCGAATAATACCTCATTGGAATTATGTGATTTATCAGAAGATGGTATTGGTTCTTTTAATTTAGATGCCGCACAGATTCAAATAAATGGTGGTAATGGTATCACATATACTTATTTTGAGACTTTAGCAGATGCTCAATCAAATATAAATCCTATTAGTTCTCCTTATTCCAACATTACACCATATAATCAAACGATTTTTGTATTAGTTGAAAATGGTTTTGGTTGTTCGGCCATTGCTGAATTGATGTTGATAATAAATCCTTTACCTACACTTAATCCAAGTGTTATTCACGAAACGTGCTTGGGAGTAATGGATGGAGAAATTACGGTTACAGGTGTTGGAGGTTCAGGATCGTATACTTATAGTTTGGATGGAGTCAATTTTGGAAACAATAATGTATTTGATAATTTAGGAGCAGGATCCTATGATGTTCATGTCATGGATGCACTGGGATGTACAAATACAACTAACATTGTTGTAGACCCAGGTACGGAGTTGAATATAGTTGGTATAGATTTTACTTGTGATAATAATGGAACTGGTACAGATCCTTTAGATGATTTTTATGTCGTAACAATTCAAGTAGATGCTATTAATCCAAATAACTCAAACTCTTATGAAGTATTCCTTGGTGCTAGCAATTTAGGAACCTTTACTTACGGCTCAATTGTTATGTTCAACATTCCCGCTACTTCAAACATAGAGCAATTAATTGTTCAAGATTTGGATGAATCTTCTTGCTTTATACTTCAAAATACAATTGATCTGCAGCCCTGTAGTAACGATTGCGTATTGAGTATTACTCAAAGTAGCGCTGTATGTGATGATGCAGGTACTGATACAGATCCTTCGGATGATACCTATACAATTACTGTAAATGCTACTGCAATCAATGGAGGTGCAAGTGGGCAATTTAATGTTTATGCCAATGGGGTACTGGTAGGGACTTTTGATTATGGACTTGGCGGTAGTTTTATGCTGCCGGCAAACGGTGCGAATGTCGATTTACTTTATGAAGATGTGGATGATTCGAATTGTACAGACATGGTTAACATAGGCGATTTGACAT
>JAHDGJ010000005.1:92740-192448 GCA_020627705.1 Saprospiraceae bacterium | reverse complement strand
TCACACTACCTGCGGATGGTACTACGCAGACCTTAGTATTTGAAGATGCAGATGACTCAGCCTGTACAGATAATCTACAAGTCGGACCACTAAATCCATGTAGTAACGATTGTGCCTTGACGATACTTCAATCTTCTGCAATTTGTGATGATGCAGGTACGAATAGTGATCCATCAGATGATACATATACTATCAATGTCAATGCGAGTGCGGTTAATGGCGGCGTAAGTGGCCAGTTTAATGTGTATGCCAATGGCGTATTGGTAGGGACCTATGATTATAATACAGGCGGTAGTTTTATGTTACCAGCCGATGGGACAAATGTGACACTGGTCTACGAAGATGTGGATGATTCGAATTGTACAGACATGGTTAACATAGGCGATTTGACATCATGTAGTTCAAATTGTGTGATCACTCCAGTGTTAGTGAGCTGGGATTGCGATGACAATGGCACAGGAACAGATGCGACAGATGACTTTTATAGTATAGTTGTCGATGCGAGTGCAGCCAATGGTGGCGCCAGTGGACAGTTTAATGTATTGGTAAATGGGGTGGTAGTAGGAACGTATGATTACAACATGGGCGGTAGTTTCACACTACCTGCGGATGGTACTACGCAGACCTTAGTATTTGAAGATGCAGATGATAGTGGGTGTACAAATAATTTACCAATAGGACCTTTGGAGCCTTGTAGTGCGGATTGCATAATAACAATTCTACAAACGGATATTCAGTGTAGTGATAATGGAACATCTCAAGATCCTTTGGATGACATTTATACAATTATAGTAAATGCAACAGCTACTAATGGTGGCGCAAGTGGACAATTCAATGTTTTAGTAAATGGGGTAGTAGTTGGAACGTACGATTATAATGTAGGTGGAAATTTCACTTTGCCAGCAGATGCATCTAATGTTATGTTAGTGTTTGAGGATGTTGATGATAGTACATGCACCAACGATGCTCAAATAGGACCTTTAACTCCTTGTAGTGATGATTGTTTGGTTGTAGTAAATAGTTCGGTTATAGGAGACTGTGATGACAATGGCACTGGAACTATAAACTCAGATGACATTTACAATGTGACTCTTGTTATTGATATTTCCAATAGTTCGAGCACAACTTATAATGTAAGTTGGAACGGTAATAACTGGGGGCCATTTACCTATGGAGTAAATGAAACTATAGGAGGCCTACCTGCTGATGGCAATACCATTACTTTAATTATTACAGACGACTCAGGAAATTGTATGACCACCGTAGATGTTTCTCAAGATCCCTGTTCTTCTTGTGATCAAACCGTTAATGCAGGAATGGATCAGACCATTAGTTGTACAATGAGTACGGTCACATTAAATGGAACTTCTTCAGAAATTGGCGATCCGGTTTGGACCGATGAAATGGGGGTAGAAGTAGCAAATACTTTGGATTTTACTACCGGTATTCCTGGTACTTATACTTTGACCGTTACTTACGCCGATCTTTGTACGGCTACGGATCAAGTTGTGGTTGACACAGATAATTCTGTTCCAGTCGCTGATGCGGGACAAAACATGACCATAACCTGTACCGATCAAGAAGTTACTCTTGGAGGAGTCAATTCTACAGTAGGAAATGGCATCGAATATATTTGGACAGACGCAAGTGGTATGGTTGTAGGTATGGGAATTGACTTTACTACCTCAACTACTGGAACTTATTTCTTAGAAGTTATTGATACCAATAATAATTGTAATTCTCCATTATCTATGGTGGAGGTTATTGATGGGACAAATTTACCCTCTGCGGTGATTTATTCAGATCCTGCAGCACAAATCAATTGTTTGGTTAGTGCGGTAACCTTAACGACAGATAATGAATTTGACGTCGAATACGAATGGATAAGTAATGATTTAGTATTTGTTGGTCCTTCCATAGTGGTGAATACTGGTGGAATGATTTACTTAACAGCTTTAGATACGATTACTGGATGTTCTAATTTGGATAGTATTTTAATAGAAGACAATGTGGAATATCCAATAATAAATATTGCGGAACCCGAACAGATCAGTTGTACCAACTTAAGTGTTGAAATAAATGCCGATGGCTCGCAAATGGGATCCACTATAAGTTATCAATGGTATGATATAAACAACATACCGATTGCTGGGGAAACAAGCAATACTTTGAGTGTGACGACCGGTGGGTTTTATATTTTAGAACTCGTGGATAGTGCAAATAACTGTGTAAATCAAGACACTGTCTACGTTGATGACATTTCAGAATTTCCTATAGCTAATGCAAATAATGATCAATCTTTCGGTTGCGATGATGAAGTGCTTCAACTTTCCGGAGCAGGCTCCGACAGTGGAGGGAATTTTGAATATAATTGGAGTACGGAAGATGGAAGCATTGTCAGTGGAGGCAACGGCTTAAGTCCTACCATTGATTCCCCAGGTACGTATGTGCTTCAAGTTTTAAATATAGACAATGGTTGCTCCAGTCTAGACACCGTATTTGTGGATGAGAATTTAAACATTCCTACAGATCTTTTGGCTGATATTAACGGACCTTGTGAAGGAGAAACCAATGGTCAATATGTTATTAATTCGATAATCGGTGGAACTGGGCCATATACTTACATTGTAAATGGTCAAACAAGTGGAAGTGGAGTATTTTCAAATTTAGCGCCTGGCAGCTATGATGTCCAAGTTATAGATGCTGATGGTTGTGAATTTTTCACTGACTTCGTTATGCCCGAAAACACTGGAGCTCAAAATGAAATTACTGGAGACAATCAAATAGAATATGGAGAAACCACAGAATTGAATCTTGTAAGTTCGTTAGACCCATCACAAATCGCTAGTATTAATTGGGTGCCTGCGGATTCAGTAATTTGTCTAGATCCAGAATGTTTTACTGTTGAATTTGTTGGTCAGTTTAGTACAAATATGTTTGTTGATATTACCGACATCAATGGATGCACATATCGAGCTGCGCTTCCAATTGCTGTTAATATTAAGGAGAATATTTATATCCCAAATATTATTTCAGCCAATGATGATGGTAATAATGACATTTTCTTTGTTCAATCCGACGACCGAATCGAAATTATTAACTCAATGAGGATCTATGATCGTTGGGGAGAACTAATTCATAGTCGTGAAAATTTCCAACCAAATGATCCTACTTATGGTTGGGATGGTACATTTAAAACTGATAAACTTGTTGTGCCGGGTGTTTATGTATACCTGATTGAGTACACCACTATTTTTGGACAAGAAGAAATTGTTGATGGAGATGTTACGGTAGTGAAATAAACTATATTCGCAGACTTTTCAGATGCTATGGAAGTAATTTCATAGCATCTTTTTTATTTCGGATATTGTTTAAACTGATTACCTTCCCAATCAAGGATATTTCTTCTATTTGAAGACAAAAATTGGGGATTCTAAGTGTGAATTATTAAGATCCTTATGGGTCGAAAATCTCGAATTATAAGTTTGGAATCATATTTGTACATATTATAATTAATTGTAATGTGTATTTTTTTTGCTATTGCTTAAAATAAGTACTCTATCAGTTTTATCCCCCTTAATGTAGGTCTTTTATAGATCAGGTTTTTAGCATCCCTTAATGTATCATTTAAGTGAACACTTAAATGTGTTTGATGTCCACTAAAGACATCTCAACTAAACCCCAAAAAACCTAATAGTATGATAAGAAAATTCATTTTATCGTTTGCATTGACTATTTTGATATTTCATTTATCCCGAGGGCAATGCTCAAATTTCACCATTGATTTTAACCCTACGTTTTATCCCGATAACGATTGCAGCGATGGGGATATGACAGTATGCATCAATTCTGATGTAGTTCTTTCAAGTGGCAATGCTTCTTGGCAGTTTTGTAGTGTGTCTTCGAATGGCACGTTTTGTACAGATGTCTTTAGTACAAATTCTACAGAGACTTATACATTGTGCGTGGCGGGCATCCCTTGTAACGAAAATGTTCAGTTTTATATTGATACCTGGACAGCTCCAAATGCTGGTGGTACGATGTGTGATAGAACCTTTGCACCATTAACTGCTGCGCTTCCGGTCGAATATGGAGCCTTTTCGGCTGAAATTAATCGAAACCAAATACAATTAAACTGGACTACACTTAACGAAATAAATAGTGATTTTTTCATTATCGAAAGATGCGACAATGATTTTGAGTTTAGCTCCATAGGTGAGGTGCCAGCTAAAGGTTTTAGTAGCGGTGAAAGGAGCTATTCGTTTGTTGATTACCATCCTTTAGCCGGCATCAATTACTACAGACTAATAGAGGTATCCAAAGATGGAGAAGCTCAATATTCGCAAACCATCAGCGTAAAACTGGAGCTTAAATCTGAAGTGCTGGTGTATCCCAATCCTGTCACAGAATTCCTTTATCTAGAAAGCAAAACGACAAACTTTGATTGGGAAATTTTTGATAATAAAGGACGTGCTGTTCTAAAGGGCAAAGACAAGAAGATCAACCTACAGGATGCTGAGGCAGGAATCTATTATATACACTTAAAAGAGGCTTCGGGTCAAATAGTAGTCAAACGAATCATTAAGCAATAAAGCGTTGTATGGATCGCATAGAAAGGGTAGCATTTGTAAAAATGCCGCCCTTTTATTTAAGTATTGGGAAAAATTTTATGATTTCGTATCGCTCATCGGAAAATTATCCCGATTCATCTGTTTGACATGGTAATTACTGTTGTTTCTTCTCAAATTGCATCTATATTAAAAAAATAAACAACCACCATGAAAAACTACTTCTTCGTAACCACACTTTTTCTTTTATTTTCCTTGAGCAGTTTTGGTCAAAACATAACAGGATCTGTTGTTGATCAAAAAGGCAAAGGAATTTTTTACGCCACTGTTGCCCTTCATTCTGCAGAAGATTCTACCATAATAAAAGGAGAATCTACCGATGAAGATGGAGTGTTCAAACTTTCAAAGATTAACCCTGGATCGTATTATCTCACAGCTTCAATGTTGGGCTATGATGACTATGCTTCTGAGATTTTTACAGTTGCTCAAAGCGATTTAGAATTTTTTGATTTAACTCTGGGAGACGACACCAATCTATTACAAACTGTTGAAATTGTAGAACGCGTACCCTTACTGGAGCAAAAAGCCGATAAACTTATTGTTAATGTCGAGGGCAATGTTACCAACACAAATGGAAGCCTCTTAGATGTTATGAAAAAAGTTCCAGGTATGTTGGTCATCAATGATCGTCTCTCTATGGTTGGATCTGGAACGTCAACCATTTTGCTCAATGGTAAGAGCACCCAGTACATGGATGTGCAGTCTTTACTTAGGGATATGCCTGGAGACAACATTAAAAAAGTCGAAATTATTCATACGCCAGGCGCCGAATATGAAGCTTCTGGTTCGGGCCCAATCATCAACATTATTCTCAAAAAGAATTCATTGTTCGGAACCAATGGAAGCATCTCTTTAGGGGCCGGAAAAGGCGAATTGTGGGATTACACCACAGCGTTGAACCTCAGTCATTATCAAGGCAGCTTCAATATAAATGGAGGGATTGGATATACCCGAAACGCATGGGTGGAAGACTTGGATTTGACCAGAAGGCTTAATGGAATTGATCCATTTTTGGATGGGACGTATGATCAGATTAACGAAGAAGCGGCCAGACCTATTACCTACAGAGGTAATTTAAGATTGGATTGGGATGTGACAGAAAAACATAGACTGGGATTAGAGACAAAGTATTATGACAATACCAACAACAGAACCGCTTCCAATAAAACAACGATAGATTTTATTTCGGATCAAGTAGAGGACATAATACTAGATACTCAAAATGCCAAGGAAACTGGATGGGATTATCGTTCTATTAATCCGTATTATGTTTTCGAAATTGATACTTCAGGACAAAAACTAGAGCTTGATGCAAATATGGCGAGGTTTAAAGTGGATCGATTTAATATTTTGAGTACCACTAACAACTTGGATAATTCTTTGGATCGGCAACGATATAATCAACCTGGAGATACAAAAATATTTGCAGCGGCCATTGATTATACAAAGCCTATTAGCAATAATATAGAACTCAAAGTAGGAGCTAAATTGAGTATGGCAGATTTAGACAACGATTTGCAATCTAGTTTTGAGCAAAATGGCGAATGGGTGAATAATGAGGATCAAAGCAATCATTACTTATTCGATGAAGACATTTATGCCGGTTATGGTAAAATTAATTGGACAAAAGACGAATGGTCTGGAACAGCTGGATTGCGCTACGAAGAAAGCAATTCGGTCGGAACCTCATTAACTTTGGATTCGACTTTGACTAGACCAATCAAAAAATTGTTTCCTAGCTTTAGTTTGTCGAGAGAATTAGTTGCAGGCCTTAAGGCAACGGCTTCGTATAGTTACCGAATCGATAGACCAAGATATTCTACCTTAAATCCATTTGTATATTATTTGGATCCGTTTACTTACGAACAGGGAAATCAAAACCTACGCCCACAACTAACACACAGCGGTAAGTTTACCTTAAGTATGGAGAATCAACCTTTCTTTAATGTAGAATACAAAAAAACCAACGATGCGATTGTTGAAGTAACGGAGCAAGACCCTAACAGCGAAGAAGCACGAAAAACAGACATCAATTTTGACGAGCAAACCAATTTAAGCATCAGCTTGTTTTTTCCGCTGGACTTCATTCCTGGCTTAAGCGGGTATGGCGGAACCATTGTTAATAAAAACATGTATAACTCTGTCTATAGCGATGCGGTCTTTGATCGTTCCAAATGGAACACCACCTTTTTCTTGCAAGCCGAATTTAGACTTCCTTGGGACATCAATGCGGAAGTAGGAGGTTGGTATACTTCAGCGGCTCAAGAAGGGATATTTAATTCGGAGTATTTATTTGGAACTTCTGCAGGGGTGTCCAAGAAGTTCATGGATGGAAAAGCGAAGGTAAGTTTGGGTATTGAAGATCCGTTTAATCGATTTTGGCATGCCAATGTAGATTATCAACAAGACATGGATATTATATCAAGATGGCAAGCGCCTGTGGTGAATGCAAGATTTTCTTATAAATTCGGGAATCAGCATTTGAAGTCTAAAAAGAAAGTCAAAGGAAGTGCCTCTGATGTTTTAAGAAGAGCACAACAATAGATTAAGTATGAACATCTCATTAAACAAATCGGACTGGTACATCATTGGAATATTCTTTTTTATTGCCATTCCGGTTACGTTTAGTGGATACGATTATGAGACCGAGTTAGCTGAGGCCTTCTGGGATACTGTGGTCTATGTGGTATTTACAATAATAGTCACCTATCTTATTGTATTTATTTTGTTCCCAAGGTTTTTTCCGGACCAAAAGATTTTTCAACTATTTCTTTTAACTGCTATTGTTTTAGCTGGTTTTGGAGTCATCGAAATTTGGTTGTATCACCTTATTGATTCAGGAGCTTCTGGAATTGGATTTATAAAAAAACATGTATTAAAAAATCCCGAAGTGTGGTTATGGGGAGTCTCTACATCTGCTCAAAATGCTGGCATTGCGATAGGTATATTATTGGGAAAGAAATTTTATGATGCTCAATTGTCTATTCAAGAAAAAGACAATGCCATGAAAGAAAACGAATTAAGATTACTCAAATCACAGATTGACCCACATTTTCTATTTAATAATTTAAATACGGTTGACTCGCTGATTGATCGCAATCCGGGAGTGGCTAAAAAATATCTTCAAAAGTTGTCTCAATTATATCGATATCTGATTCGTACCAAAGATGACGAAGTGGTTATGCTGGAGGATGAGATAGAATTTGCAGAAAATTATATTTATCTCTTGAATCAACGCTTTGGGAATGCTTTTCAATTTGAATGGAAGTATTTAAGCAATGCAAAAAAGGGATTAATCCCGCCTGGTGCTTTGCAAACGCTTCTAGAAAATGTAGTCAAGCACAATGCTGCGACAAGTGATAATAAAATCAACACTGAACTTGAACTCAGCGAAAATGAGATCGTAGTTGCCAATAATGTTCAGAAAAAAGGAGGATCCACCAAATCAACCAAAACGGGTTTGAATAATTTAAAGGCTAGGTATGCTTTGTTATCCAATAAGGAAGTACTAATTGAAGAAACGTCGACAAGTTTTGTGGTTCATTTGCCCATCATTAAAGAAGTAGAGTAATGGATGTTTTAATCTTTGAAGACGAGATTCCGGCATACGAAAAATTGCTTACTTACATTGAAAAGTATCTTCCAGAATGCGCGGTCAAAGGGTGGGGAAGATCAAAAGTAGAAGTAAAGCATTTGATGGAAAAGCACCCAGATATCCAATTGATATTTTCGGATATCGAATTATTGGATGGTACCTCCTTGGATGCGTTTAATGAAGTTGATTTAAAGTGTCCCATTATTTTTTGTACCGCTTTTGACCAATATCTATTGCAAGCTTTCAACAGTAATGGTATTGCATATTTGCTAAAGCCCTATGATGAGGAGAAGTTTAAGGAGTCTATCGAGAAATATAAAAAGCTCTTCGAAAGAGAATCTTTGAATAAACCAAATACTGAGACCTTTAAACAACTCAAACATGCTCTAGGCCAAAAAGATTTTAAAAAGCGTTTTTCGATAAAGAAGAAAGATGGGATCAAACTGTTGTCTGTTGATGAGATAACGTCTTTTAAGGCCAATGGAGATTTTTGCTTTGCATTTGATGCTAAAGGAGAAAAGCATGTAGTAAATTATTCTATGGGTGAAATAGATGAAAAGCTTGATCCCTCTCAATTTTTTCGAATCAATCGAAGCGAAATTATCAATGTGAATTTCATTCAAAAAATCCAACCCTATTTTAAAAATAGATTGAGCATTTCTATACAAGGTATTGATGAGTCCAGCCATACCAGTACTTCCCGGACTCCAGAATTTAGGGAGTGGCTCGAGCGTTAGATTTTTATCTTATCCCAATTATATAATTCTCTTTAGGAACAAATCGAGTAATGAAGCGTTGTTTTCAACAATAAGCGTCGAGTATCGAACACTATGTGACAAAATATTTTTTAAAAAAATTCAACTTTTTGTAACGTTTTTGACATGCTTGCAAATAATGTAAGTGATTATATTCATTAACAAACTTTTGGAGTCAATGCTCTGTAAGTGTAAAAACAATAAACATGTTTGATAACAAAATTTTAAAATGGACTTTGTGCTTTTTTGCATTTTCCGCAATCTTAGTTTCATGTACAGACGAGGTTGACACCATCATTGAAGAAGAAGAAGTACTAGAGACAGGTATGGAAGTTACAATTAGAGGAAATTCAGTAAGCTATGACGCTTATGCGGCTTATTGTAATGAAAATGGGGTTGAGTCATTTAGCGTTTCGAATAATTTAAACTTATTAGACAATGATGCTTGGGCAAGTGATATAGCAGAAGGTGACTTTGTCATTCACTATGCTACAACTGCAGAAGGCTCATACAGCATTGCAGGAGCGATCATCGAGTCAACCTTGAGTGACGGAACGGTAGTCAAAAATTTCACCAATGCTGTGGATGATCAGAGCAATCCATCTGCTTTGGCCACTATTGAAGTAACCACAGCAAATGATACTGAAGTAGTAGGATCAATGTCTGGAGACTTCTTGGTATTACTAGATCCTGCCAATGGCGACTTCGAAATGGTTCCGTTCTCAGCAACCTTTGTAGGAGAAGTGGATTCTAGTTTGACTCCGCTTTTTTGTCAATAAGATTCTAATAATCTTCTATTGAAGAACAATCAAGACATAGAACTTGTAAACAAATGCCTTAAAGGTGCCGAGAGTGCCTTTAAGGCTCTTTATGAATTATACAAGGCATATGTCTATACCATTTGCGTCAGGTATGGGATAAAATCTTCAGATTTAGCAGATATGGTTCAAACGATTTTCATGCAAGTTTTTCACGGATTGGAAAAATTTGATGCAAACAAATCGCAATTCAAGACGTGGATGACTAAGATCGTGATCAATCAAATTTTGATGGAAAGGAGAAAACAACACATTCGATTTACCGCTCTTGAACCAAGCGAAAATCTGAATTTCTCAAACTCATACGAATCTGACATTTTTGTCAAAATGGATCAAAAAGAATTGTTCAACATTCTCAACGATATGCCAGCCAAGTATAGTATGGTTTTCAACTTACATGTTATTGATGGGTACAGTCACGGAGAGATTGCTGAGCAATTAAACATTACAGTTGGAACTTCTAGGATTTTATTGCACCGAGGTAGAAGTTGGGCAAAAAATGCAATCAGTTCTTTTTATAGGCAAGATGAAAAATATTTAGCCAAATCCATTTAATTATAAATTATGAATGCTTCAGACTTCGATAAGTTTATAAAAGAAAATTCCAAAGGAGAGTTAGAGGCGCCAAAAGCGCTGGATTGGGATAAGATGAACTTTGATCTTCCTAAACCCAAAAAGAGAAGATTTGGTTTCATTTGGTTGTCATTGTTTTTAGTAGGATTGATAGGGTCATTGGTTTATTTTGGTGGAGATGATTTGGATAATAAACTAACTACTTCTCTTGGCTTGTCAAATGCAGCAAAGCACACTGTGGAACCAAATGTCGTAGCTAAACAAACAGATCAGCAACAATTCACAGAAGCCATACAAATAAGCAATACACCTTCCCATAATAATTCGATTGCGTCAAAGAGCACTAAAGAAAATTTAGGCACCCAGTTGGTTGAGGCCAAAGGGTTGAAAAAGAATTTATCTAAATCATTTAAAATTGCTGCAGAAGTAAATCCTAATAAAGGATCAAGAACTCTCATTTTGGATCCTGTAGAAGTAGGGAAGAATAGGAGCAATGTGAAGTCAACAACAGATAAGGTAGTACAAGTTGAGCAAGCTCTGTACAAAATAGGAGACTTAGATATTAAGAATCCTGCAATGCTATATTATGAGCGTGTACTTCCAAAGCTCACTCTTTTTAATCCTTCGGATGCAAGGAAAAAAGTTCGACTGCCTATGGCTTATTTTGTTGGTACAGGGATTAATTATAGCAACTTGAAGTACAGCAATGCACCTCAAACAAATGAGCTCAATGCGAATGTTAGACCAAGTATAGGTGCGGCCTTTATGCTTCAAAGCCAGATTGCATTAAAAAGAAATTTTCATCTACTGATTGGTGGCAATTATCAAAGCCATAATGAAGTTTTTGAATATGCTCAACCATTGGACCCTCAATATAATTTTTTGGAAAGGACAAAGACTTCAAGATATCGATATGTAGTAAGCAAGAATGTTCATCACTTTTTGGGATTGGAGCTAGGAATAGCCAAGAAAATTCGTTTGACTTCCAAATGGGAGGGGATTCTTTCCTCCTCATTGCTAGGTCAATATCATTTGAATAGTAATGGTAAGCTGTTGTCTGAGCAGCTGGAAATAGTTGAGTTTTCTAATCATCAAACTCAAGATCGTATACTTTTGAGTTCTAACGCCTTTATCGGATTCTCTCGACAGTTCGGCGATAATGCGCTGCAAGTAGGTTTTAATTGGCAGAGAAGTTTGAATAAACTTCAATTTGGGGCCAATACTGATTTGAAATTAGCAACAGAGGCATATGGCTTGTCTTTGGGATTTATAAAAGCATTGCGCTAATAAATGCAGCGCTTTCTCAAATGATCGCTTAACATTTAAGTGTTTGGAAATTTATATTAGTAGATAGCTGACTAAATGAAACAGTTTAATAATCAAGGATGTATCGGTCCATTATACTGTACACAAGGAATTCCATCTGGAACATAACAATCCATTTTAATTACATGTTCTTTTAAATTAAGATCAGAATCAATTACAGTAAATTGTTTGAGTCCATTTTCAACCCAAGCTTTGCCTTGCTTAACATATTACTGAAAGGGCAGCTCCTCCGCAAAAGTTTCTTTTTTGCAAAAATATTTAGAAAAAGTATTTCATTTCTCTTGATGTACGAATTGCTTCAATCGAAGGATTTGAAAAAGGTTAGTAAAATTATTGATAAGCACTGTTTTTGTCTTCTTCGAGTCACAAGGCCTTAAGCGTTTTGCAATTCCTAGTGATTATACAAATTAGAACGTAAAGTGTATAACAGGGACATGTTAAATCAAAATAGCACGTCCATTTTTAAACTAAAATCAAATCACATGAAACCACCAAAATTTAAATTCATTGTTGCCTTGAGTTTTTTATTTCTTTTGCAACTTGCTCATGGGCAATCAAAATTCGGATTAAAGGTCGGTAGCGGATTTATAAACGCTCCATCGTCTTCAACCATGTTTTCTGAGGACGGAAAGTATTATGACGCCAAAATCGATTTTATTGGCAATTCAAACAAGAAATCAATCGGTCTTTTTATGGTCAAGGACTTTAATTTACTCTTTGCAGAGTTTGATGCGATCTATAGTGTACAAAGCAGTGAGTTTGCTGTTGAGCTCTTCAATGAGGAAGGACTTGGCGTTTCTAAAGAGATCTTACAAGAAAATAACTTTGAATTGTCCGTTGTTGGAGGTATTAATCTAGGAAATTTTGACCTCGGGGTGGGTCCAATATTTCGACATAATTTAGAACGTTCCTCCAATTTTGATAAGTACGAATTTATTCGTCAAACCTACCGAAAGATTGATGCGGGATTCCAAGCATCTTTCGCATATACATTTAAGCTGTTACGAATACAATTTAAAATAGAAGACATGTTTGCGAAAGCTGGTGAGTTTATTGTTTTTGAGAACGCCACAGCAAACAAACTAAATTCTAAACAACGATTTTTCTCTTTAGGAATCGGTGTTGGATTTTAGCAAGAAGTAAGTATAGTTTTTTTAGCGAGGTGCCTCTTCAAGCAATTGGGAGGCATTTTTTTTATTCTAATATTTGCTTCATATGATGCTTTAAATGAAAGAAATAATCGCTAGTGATAAATTCCAATTTTAAATTTTTGGCATTTGCTAGTTTTAAAAGCAATTTAATTTATTTTGATATACATGGTTTATCTTATAAGCATTAATTTTCCATTATAATAAGAGAAAAGATGAAGAGCTTAATTACAACTTTAGGGTGCATGGTACTGTTGCTTATTTCTTGCGGCGGTGAAAAGAAGAAAATTCCAAATAACCCTGTGCCCACTTTGGAAAATACAAGACAAGCAGATCTTAAAAAATCAATCAGATCAGAAGCGGGAGAATCCAAGGCCAATGATAAGGCCGAAGCTCAAGAGGAAAGTACGATGACCAAAGAACAATTAGCCACGGCCCAAAAATTAATTGATAAGTACAAAAACGTCTCTTTAGACAATGCCAAGAAAATCTTCAAATCATCTTGTGCCATTTGCCACGGTTTTAAAGGAAATATGATGATCAATGGAGCCAAGGATCTTACCAAATCAAAAATTTCGTTGAAGGAATCTGTAGCTCAGGTATATTTTGGCAAAGGACTAATGACACCCTTTAAAGGTGTATTGAAAGACGAAGAAATAATCGCGGTTTCTAAATATGTCGAAACCCTAAGAAAATAAAAGACCGCATTATTCTTTAATAATGCGGCCAGTTATACTTGATTGGATCAAGCAGAATAATACTAATAACCGTATTTCTACAGAAAAGACTTTGGGTCTTCTTTATGTCATGAGAAACCATGTTAGTTTCTGCCCTTAATATGCTCGAAAAAAGTAGAGGGTTGCCCCAAAGGGGAGCTAAAAGAAAAGAAATAATCTTTTAAGCGAATTTCTTAGAAAGTATATCCAATAGAGATACTGCTGTTGAATCCATGAAGCGTTGTTTTTGCATTATTGGCATTGGCTCTGGTCAATGAATGCAAGCTCCTGTGGTAATTAGCACCAAGATTTAAAAAGATATTATTAGCAAAATCTCTTCTCAAATTCAACCCAATATTTGACTCCCAGAAGAATGGACGTAAAAGATTTAGGTCATTATACTGAAAGAGTTTGTTGTCCATTTCTTCAGCACCATCATACATTTTTACGGTCATTTTGTGACGCGCTTCAAAAAGGCGATTAAAACTCAATCCTACGGATGCATTTAAGGAAGTATTACCTGATGAGAATAATTCGTAATTCAACGCCGTAGAGAGATTGGCCACTCTCAAGATTTGATGAATATTTGTTTTGTTTTTCATTGGATCACCTTCCGACATATCAATACCATCCATCTTTAATTCCATTTCGTCAGAAAACAATCCCAAAGGACTAGTGATATCAAAGCTGGCTCTATACATCAATTCATTTTCTGCACTATAAAATTCATTGGCCGAATCGTACGAATTAATTTTAGTGAATGTGCTTTTATTGTGGATTCCTCTAAATCCTAAATCAAAAGAAAGACTAAATTTTTCGTTGACACTGTAAGTGCTACCAACCAAAAATTGGATGCCATTATAGTATTTATCATAATCTTCAAGCGTGTAATTAGCATTTGATATCGCATTCATTTTGAAGCTTGAATACAAGTGTCCAACTGACATGTAAGCTCTCCACTTAGAAGGAGTACTCGTGGATTCCTTTTCCTCCAAAAATGAATTAAGCGTCAATATTCTTAGTGGACGTACAAGTGGTTTCATAGGTTTGGGTCCTACTTGACTTAGCTCAAAAGCTTTTGCAATAATATTATTGTTAAATGTTGAGCTTGCTTTTTCCTCCGCTACAATGGATGTCTCCTTGGTTTTGCCAATGAAGTAATTAGCATCGTTATTAAAAGCAAGATTAGCATTACGATCGAGCCTAGGATTATTGACTTTTTGAGAAAATGCAAAACTGTTGTTCGAATCATGTTTACGTCTAGTAAAACTTCTGTCCTCTAAGTTTTGAGCGGCATCTGCATTAATACTTTGCGTGTACTGATTAGCTTCTAAAGCTTCTTCTTGCGCCGCAATAGTTTGAATGTTTTTGTTGATTTGGGCATCTTCAGAAGCTACAACTTGCTCCGTATTTTGTTGGGTTTTGATATGTGCCAATTCTTTATTCAAATTTTCAACTTGCTTAGATTGGTTGAAAATGATAAAAGCCAAAAAGGTAAATACAAAAAGTAGGAGCGGGGCTAAAATGTACATTAATGGAAACCCTTTTTTCTTTTCCTCTTTCACTTCTTTGTCCATAGCAGCAAAAGCACCAGATAAGATATCATCATCAGGGACGTTCCAAGCTTCAGGCTCGACCTTAGGATTACGCAGGCGCGACCTAAAAAACTGCTCTAACTCGTTATACTTATTTTCCTTACTCATGGGTGATTTTATAAAACTACTTCTAATTTTTGTTTTAAAAGTTTTCGCGATTTCGAAAGCTGGGATTTTGACGTTCCAATTGATATCTCTAAAATCTCAGCAATCTCAACATGTGTATAACCTTCAAGTACATACAAATTGAATACCGTTCTGTATCCAATGGGTAATTCTTGAATCATCTTGGTCATTTCTTCGACAGAAAGAACATCATCTTGGGTGTGTTGTTCCTCGTACATTAAGATGTCTTCTTTCAACTCATTAAACTGAAATCGATTCGTATTTTTCCTCAAAAACATCAAACAGCTGTTGACTACGATTTTACTCGACCAAGATTTAAATTCGCCTTGAACCGCATCAAATTGTTCGATTTTAGAAAAAATAAGAATTAGCGCATTTTGCAAAGCATCAGATGCATCCGCTCTATTACTGCAATATCTGAGACATATCATAAACCATCCACTCTTAAATTGATGGTAAAGAGCGGTCTGAGCCTTGCGATCTTGTTTTTTCGCTAAAAGAATTATTTCTTCTAATTGCATTTTCGGTTACTAGTCCAATTTTGCCCTTATTATGCTTTGCGAAAACAAAGGGTTGCCTAGATTTTTATTTTTTTTTCAATTTAATCTAATACTTAGGTAAAAAGTGTTGTAAACCCAACAAAAACTGTATTAAAGTGCTAAGAATTGAGATATATCCAACATTACAATGCGGTCCAAATCCAAATTGGAAATTACACATTGCCCATTGGATAGATACATGGAATTATATTCTAAAATCAAAATCCTTTTAGGGACAATTTTAATTTGGATAAATTTGGGTCAGCACTCGATATTAAATGAATCAAATGCATTAAGAAGAACTATGAATAAAACGGACAAAGAAGTCCAGGCATTTATTTCTCGTGCATATCACGAGGATCAAGATAAACTCTCTAAAGAATTAGAGCAAAAATCTTGGCCTAACGAAGTTGTCAAATATGTTCACTTTAAGTGGATCGACATTTATGCACAGAAAGAACTCGAAAATAACTCGGATCAAATGGAGTTTTTCGGAAACTTATTTGGAATGAGTTTAATAGGTCTGGGTGTATTGGTTTATGCTGTTTTCTTTTTTTGGTCCACAGATGCCGTTCTTCAAGATCAACAGGCGCAATCTAGAATTAAATGGATATCAGTTTTGTTAATTTCTATTGGTGCTGGCGTTATCGGGAAGGAAAAGATTTTTAATCGTGAATCTCCGTCCAATCCAAAGCGTAAAAGAGGAAAATTTAATCCTTTTAAGAATTAGCGCGATCTCTTTTAATCCGAGCGTTGTGAATTACTATAAACACGCTACTGATGAACAAAAATAAAAGTAACATGAGGCCGACATTCTGAGAGAATTTTATCCATCCAATGCGATGGATTCTTAAAAAAGGGTAAGGATAGTCTCTTGTCATAAGTCCTCTAATGACAATATAAACTAAGTACCCTATCGGGTAAGCCATCCATTTTAAAATCACCTTATAGTTAAATCGAATGTCTGGTTTTATTAAAAACCAGAGAAATGTTAGTCCGATAGGAACGAGCGTGTGAAAGACGGTACTTATATAAAGTCTTGTGCCATGTAATCCTAAATATCTTGCAATCATCAAATGATAAACTAATGCAAGGAAAAGACAAAAGACTACAAACGACGCAAGAATTCGATCAAAACTATCTGCACTTCTTTTAGTTGTGAGAAGATAAAAAACATACACACTGCTGAAGCAAGCCAAAAAAAGATGCGTAAGGTTGGTAAAATAACTTAGGCTAGTAACTATGGTTTGAAACTTAGATCCATAATGTAAATCAAAGCCCAAACGGATGCGTAAAAAGAGGCAGACCCAAAGAAGTGCAGCAGTGAAAAATAATGGGATTACCCTTAGTAATACTCGATCTGATTTAATTATTTCTTTGGTCATTTGATCCCTTTCCATTCGGAATAAAATTGAGAGAGGAAGTCTTCCATAAATTGATGACGTTGCTGAGCCAATTCTTTTCCTTTAGCAGTGTTCATTCTATCCTTTAGTAATAATAACTTTTCATAAAAATGATTGATTGTTGGAGCTTGGCTTTTTTTGTATTCCTCTTTAGTCATTTTTAAATTTGGAGGTATTTCGGGATCATAAATTTTATGATTTTTATATCCTCCGAAATTAAAAGTTCTGGCAATACCAATGGCTCCAATCGCGTCCAGTCTATCCGCATCTTGCACAATGTCCAGCTCTTTTGAAGAAAAGGTGCGTTGAACTTTTCCACCTTTAAACGAAATGTTTTCGATGATTGAAATTACATGATCAATAATATGAGTTGGACATTCTTGACCGCTCAAAAATGCTCTTGCTTTTTTAGGGCCAATCTTTTCATCTCCATTGTGAAATTTTGAATCTGCAATGTCATGCAACAAAGCGCCAAGCTCAATGACAAGCTGATCACCTTTTTCAATCTGATTAATGAGTTTGCTGTTTCGCCATACTCTTTCTATGTGAAACCAATCATGTCCACCTTCGGCATGCTCTAATTCTTGCTTTACGTAAGCAATGGTTTTATTAATTAATGAATCCATTATGCAGATTAAAACTCAACGAATAATAGCTGAGGAACCACAGTTAGTAGTCTTCAGTCAAGATCAATATTGTTAGACTATACTTTGCTTTCGAATTAAAAAAATAAACACATGAAAGTCTTATCACAAATGTTATTCTTCATCTTGGGAAGCTTGAGCCTGTTTGCGCAAAGCGAAAATAATGTTCAATCGCCATATTTCCATATTACGACCGAGGGAATCAAAGCATCTCAATTTCCTTTATTGTCCTCTGCTGCTGAAGTTAATATTACGGGGCCTATTGCTGATGTAAAAGTCATTCAGAAATACAAAAACAATGGTGAGGTTCCCATTGAAGCTGTTTATGTTTTTCCGGCTTCAACGAGGGCAGCAGTCTATGAAATGAAAATGTACGTTGGTCAGAGAGTTATTGAAGCAGAAATTCAAGAAAAAAACAAGGCCAGATCAAATTATGAAAAAGCCAAAAAAGAAGGCAAACGTGCAAGCCTTTTAGAACAGCATAGACCTAATGTTTTTCAGATGAATGTCGCCAATCTCATGCCGGGGGAAGAAATAAGAGTAGAAATGAAATACAATGAATTCTTAATTCCTACGGATAAAATTTATCAATTTGTTTATCCGACGGTCGTTGGTCCTCGGTTTGCTGACAAAAAGCATTTTGACAAGAATAGTCAGTGGGTAGCTCAGCCTTATACAAAACAAGGGGCTTCTCCAAGCTACACCTTTGATGTTGATGTTTTACTCAATGCTGGTATGGAAATCCAAAAAGCTGAATGTGTATCGCATCATGTGGATATGAGCTTTAGTTCTAAGGAAGAATTGAAACTTAAGTTAAAGCCACATCACAAAAATAAAGGCGAAAGAGATTTTGTTTTTGAGTATTCTTTAGCAGGAGACGAGATTAATCAAGGCACGTTTCTTTACTCTCATGGAGATGAGAATTTTTTTCTAACAATGATTCAGCCTCCAGCAAAATTCAACAACGCAGAAATTCCAAACAGAGAATATGTGTTTGTTGTAGATGTGTCCGGGTCGATGAGAGGATTTCCTTTGGATATATCCAAAGACTTGATGCAAAAATTGGTGTCTAGTTTGAAGCCGACGGACAAGTTTAATATTTTATTGTTTGCTGGTGGCTCCAAGCTCTGGTCCCCACAGTCGAAAGAAGCTAATCAAAAGAATCTTACTGAAGCCTTTTCATTTTTAAATAACATAAACGGAGGTGGTTCGACTCAGTTATTGCCTGCTTTAAGACGGGCTTTGGATTTGCCAAGCGAAGAGGATGCATATTCTAGAAGCATTGTGGTGATTACAGATGGCTATGTACATGTAGAAAGAGAAGCCATGAAACTTATTGCAGAAAATCTACACAAAAGCAATTTGTTTGCCTTTGGTATTGGTTCAAGCGTCAACAGACATTTGATTGAAGGTATGGCACATGCAGGAGCAGGAGAGCCCTTTGTAATTACGGATAAAAATCAATCAGAAGAAAAAGTGCAAAAGTTTAAGAAATACATTGAGCATCCACTTCTAACTGACATCGATGTGCGATTTAGTGATTTTGATGCATATGATGTTATTCCCTTTTCTTTTCCAGATTTAATGGCAGAGAGACCCTTGTATATTTTTGGAAAATATCGCGGAAGCGCAGTCGGTGATATTTTGATTTATGGGAAACAAGGCGATAAAGATTATTGCGAAATTATTTCAACGAAATTGACAGATCGAAGCGCCAAGAATAGTCCAATAAGATATTTATGGGCTCGAGAAAAAATTAGATTTCTTGATGATTTAAATGCCATGAGCACTTCAGAGAAGGATGTCGAAGAAATTACAGCATTGGGACTAAAGTATGATTTACTGACGAAGTATACCTCCTTTGTTGCAATAGATCAAGAAGTGGTAAATGGAGAAGCCAAGCGCAAAAAATTGAGAAAGGTAAATCAACCATTGCCCTTACCTCATGGAGTTTCTAATCATGCTGTTGGATTTGAGTTAAAGGAAGAAATGGAATTTGATGTTGATGCAAAACTGGATGATGAAGACATATTCGTCCAAGTAACCTTGATGTCTGATGTAGGTTTGGCAAGTCAAATCACAAATACATTGTCTAGCAAAATCAGCTACCAATTATATGAGAAGCGGATGCTTGATGGCAACACTCTAAACGTATCATTTGATGCGAAGAATGGAACGTGGTCCATCACAGATGATAAGCGCAGAATTGATGAAAAATTAAAAATGGAATTACAAAATCTTTTGGCTCGTATTTGTGGCGTAGAAAACTCTGTGGCCTTCAAAATTCAGATGCTATGGATTTAAGGCTAAGAATATGTTTGAGTCTTGTTTTGCCGATTATATTGGTGCTTTATGTCGTGGTTCCAAATTTCACTTTGGAGTCAAGCAGTGTACCCAAAACATCCAAACCATCAGGAAGCAAAAGCATTACATTTTTGCTTGGCACAGATAAGCCAGGGTACAATTATTTTGATCTGGCAGAAAGGCATTTCCTGTTTGACCAAGAAGCAAAAACGGATCTCTTAGTCAAGTCATGCCGTTCATTGGAAGACATGATATATTATTTGAACAACAATCCTAATGATGAAAAGTGGAGCACCATACAAGTGGTGCTCCATGGCAATCCTTGGAATGGTCTATCCTTACCCATCCAAAATGATGGTCCCAGAGCTACTGCGAAACAACTGATGAGAACTGTGTTAAAAAACCCCTTACCTCCGCTCAATACTTCAGCGGTTAATGAGGAGACTAACATTAATTTTTGGGGCTGTGGAATTGGTAAAAACCCATTCATACAAATGGCTTTGGATAGTATGTTCCAACAAGAAGAGGGGGCTCCAAACATTTATTGCTCTCCTCACTTTGTGATTTTTAAAGAAGTTCCAAATGGGGCACCGAAAAGAATAAAGGCGAGCTATTGGCCATACGTTTTTAAAAGAGGGTACAGGCCAAGCTCTTCTTTGATAGCGCAAGAATTACGAAATCAATATCCGCAAATTGATTTGGACTGGTCGGAGATTATTGAAACAAGCAATAGGCAAAGTACAGAAGGCTTGTTTGAAAATAGTTTTCATATTCCAGTTAGTACGGTTGTTGTATTTCCGGATAAAGAAAGCCGGCCGTCCTTTTCATCAGAAAAAGACAAATTAGAATGGGTGAAATCTCAAAAAGTCATCATGGACAAAATTTATGAATTAGAGATTCCTTTCGAAAAATTTACATGGACTGTAAACAAGATTATTCACAAAACTAAAAATGGAGATAAGGTTCCTGCTGTAAAGGCAATTGGGATGGCGACTGTCTTATGTATTATGGAGGAAGTTTAAGAGCTTAAATCAAGCTATGTGTAATAGGATTTTTTGATTAAGTTTATTGCTCAAAAAAAATACAAAGCAATGAACAAAGAAGAAGTTATTGATCGATTAAAAAGTGGAAACGCCAGATTTGTCGAAGATAAACTTGACGGACAGCTCCAGGATAGCAGCAGACGAGACAGCCTTACTGGTGGCCAAGAACCATATGCCATTGTACTAAGTTGTGCTGATAGCCGCGTCGTTCCAGAACTTGCTTTCGATACTGGATTGGGCGAATTATTTGTAGTTAGAGTTGCTGGAAATATCGCCAACAGTTCTTCAATTGCAAGTATGGAATATGCCGTTGCACATTGTGGTACCAAAGTAATTGTTGTATTAGGTCACCAAAGTTGTGGTGCAGTAACCGCAGCAGTTGGGGGTGGAGACTATGGGTATAATTTAAATCATTTGTTGTCTCATATTACTCCGGCAATTGCAGCTTCAGGAGAAGGAGCTTCTGTTACAGATGTGATTAAAAAGAATGCACAGATGACTGCGGAGGAGTTGGTTTCTAGATCGTCGATTATTGGCAATGCAGTACGCTCAGGAGATGTCAAAATTTATCCGGCCTATTATAACCTAGATTCGGGTAAAGTAGATTTTCTCTAATGCCCTAAAAGTTTAGTAGATAAAAAAAGAGACCTTGGAGACTTTCAAGGTCTTTTTTATTTGCCTTCTAACATTGGAATCCCATATACGATAAAAAGAATAAGAAATACAAAAAGTGCTATGGGAATCGCAAAAATTGAAATCACTTTCGAGGCTGTAAAACTCTCCTGATCCCAATCGGTCATAAGCATTTTACCAATAGATTTTAAAAGGCCATACAAAAAAGCTCCACCAATAAACACAAAACCAAGGGCTACATACATATCGTATCGTTTGTGAAATAAATTTAAACCTATCCAAGCTATTTTACTAAACAAAGGTAATCGTACCTTTGAATTGTGGATAAAGTAAGCGCCGAAAATCAATCTAAGTATACCGTAAAATCTTTTTTTAAAGATTTTCAAGGTGCATTAATTGTAGGGGTTATACTTATACCACAATCCTTGGCCTATTCTGTGTTGGCCGGCTTAGAACCAGTATACGGTTTATATGCTTCCATTATTCCCTTAGTAATATACGCGGTGCTCGGTACTTCGCGGTTTTTATCGATCGGACCGGTTGCCATTGTATGTATTTTACTTTTCGCTGGTGCCTCTGAATATGCCAATCCGGGGACTCCCGAATATCTTAAAATCGTTCTTTTACTTTCCTTGTTGTCCGGTTTCATTCAAGTCATATTGTCCATTGTTCGATTGGGGCGGCTTTCAAACTTTTTGTCCAAACCAGTCATTCAAGGTTTTATTTCAGCCGCAGCTATTATAATTATATCCAGTCAAATACCTGTATTGTTCGGTATCGAGCTTCCAAGGTCTACATCCTTGATAGAGTTGTTTCGATCCATGATTGGCAAACTTCGCTTATTAAATCCAGCGACATTGTCAATTGGAAGTACGACCTTGATTTTAGGTCTAGCACTTAGATATTGGAACAAACGTATACCAGGTGCCTTGATCATTGTGATATTAGGTATTGCTGCCAGTGTCCTGTTTAATCTAGAACAAAAGGGTGTGAGCTTAATAGGAGTCCTTCCTGGAGGTCTGCCAACTTTTGATTATTCATTTTTGGATACCTCTCTTTTTTTTAATCTAATGCCCGCTGCATTTGTAATCGCTCTTGTATGTTTTATCCTCTCATATTCTATTGCCAAATCTTTTGAAGACGATCAAAGCTCTGATATAGTAGCCAATAGGGAGCTTTTGACACTAGGTATCGCAAAGCTGATTTCCTGTTTCTTCTCAGGAATGGCACCTTCGGCAAGTTTTGCACGTTCTGCAGCCAGTAATGACTCGAAAGTTGCTACTAGATTTAGCAATATATTATTGGCTATCATTTTGGTAGTGGTATTGATTTTTTTTAACGGAATATTTTATTTTTTACCTTATAGCGTACTCGCTGCAGTAATAATTTTTACAGTAATTGGCTTGGTGAAATTTCAATACGGGTATAAATTATACAAAAGAGATCTCAGGGATTTTTATATATTTCTGCTTACTTTTTTACTCACCTTAGCCTTTGGTATAATCAAAGGATTACTCATAGGTATTGGCCTTTCCTTAGTTAGTGTTTTAAAAAGAGTAGCCAATCCTCATTATGCCATTCTGGGAAGATTGCCAGGTACCAGTGACTTTAGGAATGTCCGTAGATTTAATGAAGCTCAAACATTTAAGGATGTAATAATCTTTAGGTATGATCAAGATTTGTTTTTTGGAAACTCCGAACACTTCGAAAAAGTATTAAAACAATTGATGCTGGATTCTCCAGACCTTAAGTTACTCATCCTTCATATGGGATCGATTCAAACATTGGATAGTACTGGAATTGAAGCTATTGACATGTTGGTCAATTTTGCTATTCAAAAAGGAATTAAGATAAAGTTTGCTTATGTTTCAGGTCCTCTACGTGATATTTTTCATCAAAATGGTTTTTATAAACGGCTTGCGCAAAATGCTTTCAATTTAAATATTGAAGATGCTTTAAAAGATGATTCCTTTGCTAATCGCAATACGCTTAGTCAGCGGTATACCTCTCAAATTTTTGAAAAATAGATATATATAATTTTTTTTAATATAATTACATATTAAGAATATTTATATATATATTTGCCCTTGAGTGTATTGGGCATGCTCTGTCATGTTGTATATGCTTCCCACCCATACAGTAAAAATTGGCTTTGGCAATTTGCCAGGGTAGCGAATTTTTTACACATAATCCTTTACAATAAAGGCGAAATGAGAAAACTTACACCTTGCCTAAATGGCAACACCAGCAATGCTGTATCTAAATTGATTTCAGTACTGGTACTTGTATTTTTGGTACTAATTATTTTTCAATACTCTGCAGCAGCACAATGTGATGCTAGTACTGGAGAGATCTCTGGAATAGTATTTAACGATGCTAACGAAAATGGGGGGTTAGAATCAGGTGAATCTGGAGAAGGAGGAATAATGGTTCAGATTTACGATTCCAGCAATTCATTAATAGCTCAGACATCATCGGATAGTCAAGGAAACTATAGTTTCTCAAGCCTCGTAGATGGTGAGTCCTATAGGGTAGAATTCAATAGCATAGGAAGTAGTATCAATGGATTTTTCGGAAGTAATAATTCAACAAACGTACAGTTTGTTTCCGCCCCTTCGTGCGATTCAAATTTTGCCTTGATGAATGCTTCTAATTGTGGTAAAAACCCCGAGGTCGTACTGACTTGTTTTGCGCAAGGTGATTATGGTGAAAATCCATTTCTCGAAACTATTGTAAGCGTCGAACATGATTTTACATCTACAAGTTCTGTTAAGAAATACGCATCGGCTGAAGAAACAGGTGCTGTTTGGGGACTTGATGTCTCGGCGTCTCAAAATTTAATTTATTCAGCAGCCTTTGTTAAGCAATATGCAGCCTTAACGCCACATGGTACTGGAGCAATTTTTAAAACCACTACTGGCAATGCGCCAACCACTGCGTTGCATGTAGATCTTCAAAGTTTGGGGATAAATACAGGTGCGCTTACAGTTACAGATGTCGAAGATTGTAACTATGGTCTCCAAGTAGGTAGAATGGGATTAGGAGGACTGGCTTTGTCCGAAGATGAGCAATTTATTTATGTAATAAATATTACGAATAATAGTTTGGTGAAGGTATCAGCAGAAGCACCTTCCCTTGCAACGACACAAGAATTTTTTATCCCTAGTCCTGGGTGTACTGATGGAGATGCTCGAGCATTTGCCCTAAATCAAAACAATGGTAAATTTTATGTTGGAGTAACATGTACTGCAGAAACTTCCCAAAACGAAGCAAACAGTTCTATCCATGTATATGAATTTGATCCAGCAGTTGGATCATTTAATAGAATTTTTAGTACAAGTGAGATTAAGGGATTCTGGTATGACACACCTACGGATAGTGATCAAACTATGCAATGGTTGACAGATATTGATTTTACAAAAGAAGGCATGATGCTCCTTTCTCTTTCGGATCGGATCGGACATAGGTTCTGTAATAACGGATCAGGAAGATTGGATAAACAAAACCCCGATCTATTGGTTGCTTGGCAAGATAATGGGGCCTGGACTTTAGAGTCTAATGGGACAGCAGGATCGCTTATTGGATCAGGGGTTGGAAATGGAGAAGGCCCTGGAGGCGGTGAATTTTTTGGATTTGATTTTTGGCCTTCTGGACCTACTTATCATCCAGAGACAGCACTAGGAAGTGTTTTTGTGTTGGAAGGTTCGGGCGAAGTGATTTCTACAAACTACGATCCACATTTTAATTCGTATTCTGGCGGGTTACACAGATATAACACATCAAATGGAGCGAAGGTTAGTTTCATAGAATTATATAGAAATGATTTTGAAAATAATTTTGGTAAAGCTTCAGGTTTTGGAGATTTGAGTGCATTGTGTTCATCAAAAAGCATTGAAATAGGAAACTACGTATGGTTCGATGACAATTCTAATGGAATACAAGATGCGGCTGAAATCCCGGCAGCTGGTATAACACTGCAATTGATTGATCAAAATTGTAATGTCATCGGTACAACGACGACAGACAGCAATGGTAATTATGTGTTTAACAGTTCGAATGTTGACAGCAATAACGATGGAGTTCTAGACGGACTTATAACAGGTACTGAGTATTTCGTTGCAATAAAAGATGCTACTTATCAAGCGCTGGATCAAACATATATTATTAACGGAGAAGAATATGTAATATGTTCAAGTGATTTAGGCGTAGGATTAAACGGAGATGTAATTGATTCGGATGCTGTATTGCAAAATTCAACTTGTGCCGAATTAAATGGATATCATGCAGTTTCAACGGGTACAGGTCTTGTACCAGGAGGGAATCATAATTTTGACATAGGTCTTTGCAAGAAGGCTGAGCAATATTTTGATTTAGCCTTAATGAAAGAGGTTACGAGTAATTCCTTTATTGAAATTGGAAGTCAAGTAAGCTTTAAGATTTCCGTAATAAATCAAGGGCAAATACTTGCAAACAATTATACGGTTACAGATCATATACCTTCTGGTTTTGATTTCGATCAAAGTTTAAATTCTGCCTGGACATACTCCAATGGAATGGCCTCTATAAATAGGCAAAATTTGGCGCCAGGTCAAACCGATGAAATTTCAATAGTACTTACAGTAAATGGAGAAAGCAAGGATTTTGTAAACTTTGCAGAAATTTCTGAGGTAACGGATAACGATGGTGAACCTTTGGTTGATATTGATTCTACTCCAGACATGGATCCTACGAATGATGTTGGTGGCGAAGTGGATACGGTTACTGATGACGAAACGAATGACGACGGATCAGTAGATGAAGATGATCATGATCCAGCAATGGTATATGTTTTTGACTTAGCACTAAGAAAAACTGTGGTCAATCTGCAGGACTTTTATACCATTGGAGATGAAGTAGAATTCGAAATTAGAGTATTCAATCAAGGAGATGTGGAAGCAAGCTCCGTTGATGTGGTTGAATATCTTCCCAATGGATATGTTTTTGATGCTGCCTTAAATCCATTATGGTCTCTCAATGCTAATGGCAGCCCTGTGTACACATTTAGTGATCCTATTCCTGCAGGAGCCTCTGAAGCAGTAAGTTTTAGATTAAGGATTCCAGCAGGGTTGACAGAGTCAACCAGCATTAATGAGGCAGAGATTGCTTTTGCAACAACTGCTGATGGGGTAGTGCCTGATTTTGATTCAACACCTGATGAAGACGAGTCCAACGATACCGGAGGGTCTCCATTTGATGATACGGACAATGATGTTTCTGATAATGGAGAAAAGGATGAAGACGACCACGATCCAGCTATTATAAATTTTGAAATTTTCGACTTGGCCCTGATTAAAACTACTGCGAAGAAAGGGTATGATAAAAATCAACCTGTGGTTTATAAAATTTCGATTTTCAATCAAGGATCTATAACGGCAAATAATATAAGTATCATAGATTATATTCCAAATGGATTGATATTAAATGACTCCAACTGGCAGCTAACAACTAATAATGGGCAAAATACAGCCGAAAGGATGATTAACATTCCTGGAGGTTTATTGCCTGGGGCGTCTTATGATATTTACATCGAATTTAGTATTTCTCCAAATATCGGAGCAGCTGCTATAGTAAATAGAGCAGAGATTTCTAGCACAGAAAATAGTGGAGGGCAGGACTTTAGTTCCATGGATATAGATAGTACTCCGGATAAAATTACTGGAAATGATATTGGAGGAATACCAAATTCTCCAAATTCGGATAACCTAATTAATGCTGCTTCAAGTATTGATGAAGACGACGAAGATCCAGAGGTAATATTGGTTATTGATAGCAATATTGAAGTAGCGTGTAATTGTTTGGATAATGCAGCAGTAGGAGTTGAAGGGCAATTTGCAGATATACTTACTGTTACTGCGCCATCGGGACAAAACTGGTACATCCAAAATGTTTTTGGTCTTGTTGATTACACAACCTTAACAGATTTGGTACCAAACAATACTACAGGATCTGCAGGATTTGTAATGGAAGAGATTACTGTTTTGGGTGGTGGCTTAAGTTTGTATTATATGCAGGGTCTTCATACAAGTGGAGAGGGATATACCATTCAACTGACTAATGGAGAAGGAAATTTTCAAAACTTAACTAATCCAGGTTGCTCGTATCAATCGACTCTTGTTGATGGCCCAAGCGCAGTCTGTACCAATGGTCTGGTTGAATATTCAGTGACGCCGCTTGTTGGAGTTACCTACGATTGGTTCTTAAATGGTGTAGCTGTAGGTTCGGGAGAAACTGTTGAAATTGATTTTGCAGGACTTTCTGGTGTACAGGATGTTACGGTCACACCAGTAGGAGGGGCGTGTATTGAGCCGACATCAATCCCAGTTAATGTTGGGGTTGCTAATGGAGCCATTGCTTGTGTTCAAGATATTAATATCTCTATTGATGGAGATTGCGAGACTACTATTGTACCAGAAATGTTATTGTCTACTCCAATTGTTCCAGGTGCTGCGTATGGTATCATGATGACCGATCAAAATGGAAATCCCATAAATGGCAATGTTCTTTCTGCAGAACATGTTGGTCAAACAATAATGGTCAAAATAATAGATGGATGTACTGGAAATAGCTGCTGGGGCAATATCACAGTAGAAGATAAATTGGCTCCAGAAATATTTTGTGAAGACATAGAAATCACTTGTAATGAAATGCTTCATTATACAGGTCCGTTGGCAACTGATAACTGTGATGGAGATGTGGAAGTGGTTTTGTTGGAAGAGTTAGTTACGGTATTGGATTGTGATGATCCACTGTTGACAGATTATATAAAGCAAATAGATAGAAAATACCAAGCAGTAGATAGTTATGGCAACGAATCACCGATTTGTGATCAAACTATAATGGTTCGACGACTAGATTTCACCATGTTGACTTTACCCGATGATCTAACGATGAATTTAGGCACGGCATTAACTTGTGGGGATTACGATGAGAATAAAAACGGATTTCCAGCAGTTTCTGAATCTGGAGTTCCTTCTATAGATGGTGTTGATGTTTATCCTTCACATCATATATACTGCAATGTAAGTGCAGGTTTTACGGATGAGATGCTCAGCGATCAAGGTTGTGTAAAGAAAATTAAAAGAACTTGGACTGTAGCAGAGTGGTGGTGTACAGGGGGTAATATGGTTACGCATGAACAAATTATTGAAATTGTTGATAATCAAGCTCCAACACTAGTATGTCCTTCAGACATAGAAATTCTTACCAACGGATTCCAATGTCAAGCAGATGTAAGTCTGGCATTGCCAACAACTGGTGATATGTGTTCGCCAGATAATCTGCAACTTGATTTAACGTACCCAGGAGGATTTATTTCTGGCTATACTGGGCAAACGTTTAATTTGCCTGTAGGTGTACATATGGTAACTTATACAGTATATGATGGCTGTTTAAATTCTAGCAGTTGCGACATAACCGTTACAGTTACAGATGACACTGCTCCGGTAGCCGTTTGTGATCAAAATACTGTGGTAGCGATAAACACCACTGGAGAAGCAGTTGTTTATGCTTCTGCCTTTGATGATGGTAGTTTTGATGATTGCCATTTGGATAGAATGGAGGTGTTGAGAATGGATACACCTAATTGCAACTCGCCAACGAGCTTTGCAGATCATGCAGTATTCTGTTGTGATGATGTTGGACAAACACTGCAGGTACGTTTTAGAGTTTATGATATGCAAGGTAACTATAATGAATGCATGGTCAATGTTACGGTGCAAGACAAATTTGCTCCTGTAATTAGTTGTCCTCCAAATGAAGTAATTGAGTGTGGTGCAGACATTGATTTTACAGATCAAGATGTTCTAAATCAAATGTTTGGTGAGGCAACCGCTACTGATGCATGCGGAGCCACGATAACTTCGACAACCAATATTAATATTGATCAATGTGGAGTAGGTACAGTAACGCGTACTTTTACGGCCTCTGACAATAATGGCTCAGCGAGTTGTCAGCAGGTCATTACAATAAGTAATACAGATCCTTTTGATGGAAATGACCCTACAGAACTAATATGGCCTCAAGATTATGAAACTCAGTTAAGTTGTTTGTCAGATGATTTATCTCCAGACAACTTGCCTTCTCAGTTTGCATATCCAATAATAAATGAAGATCAATGTGATCTAGTAGCCGCAACTTATGAAGATCAAGTTTTCTTAGTTGATCCAATTAACAATTCATGCTTTAAAATTTTGCGAAGATGGACTGTTATCGATTGGTGTCAATACGACGGAGTTGTTGGGATTTGGAACTGGGATCAAACCTTGGTGATTTCAAATTTTGTAGCGCCAACAATTGATGGTGGTTGTGATATGGTTTCGGTATGTACGTTTGATCCAGAATGTAATGATGGTTATGTTGACCTTGTATTTACGGCTAGTGATGATTGTACGCCAGATGAATTGCTTCAATGGACTTATAGCATTGACTTAAACTCTGATGGCATCATTGATATTATGAATTCTGGCTTGGGTGCCACTATTGATATAAGTGGCGAATACCAATTAGGTATGCATTCTATAATTTTTGAAGTAGAAGATAGATGCGGGAATACGATGAGTTGTACCAAAGATTTCGAAATTATAAACTGTAAGCCACCAACAGCATACTGTATAAATGGACTATCAATTGGTCTTGTACCGATGGATTTAGATGGAGACGGTGTAGCTGATGCAGAAATGGCTGAGTTATGTGTAGAAATGGTTGATAATGGTTCGTACCATACTTGCGGATATGATGTTGATTTAAGCTTTAGTGCCGATGTAAACGACAATTGTATCACATTCAGTTGTGAAGATGTAGGGCCTCAGTGTATAGAGCTTTGGGTTACAGACGAAAATGGAAACACATCATTTTGTAAGACGACCATTGATGTCCAAGACAATAATGATGAAGACTTATGTGATAAATTAGATTTAGCACTTATCAATGAGTTAGATACCTATGATGTTGCAAACCAAGTAGCGACTTTTAATTTAACCGTTTGCAATCAAGGAAATGGTGCTACAACCAAATTGGATGTTGCTGCCTACATACCTTCAGGATATACCTTGAATGACTCGGATTGGAGTTTAGATGCCAATGGAGATGCGACCATAAATTTAATGTCAAGTACTGGAGGGTTACCTGCAGCAGGAATCGCTCCGGGAGGATGTTTTACGATTCCAATCACTTTAGATGTTATTCCTAATCAACCCTTGGATGATTATGTACTGTATGCCGAAATAATTGGCGGAATGGACGAAAATGGGTTGATGGCCTCAGATGATTGCGATAGTACTCCAGGTTCAAATACACAAGACGAAAATTCTGTGTTGCCTAATGACCCAGATGACAATAATCCAAATGGCGGTGGTCCAAGTGTAGGAGAAGATGAAGATGATCATGACCCTGCACAGATTCCAATTCATGACTTGGCCCTAAGAAAATCAACAACTTCTAGTGGTCCTTATTCGATTGGAAGTAGTGTTGTTTTTGAGATAGAAATATTTAATCAAGGAAACCAAATTGCTACCAACATCCAGCTCACAGATTATGTGCCTTGTGGCTTAGATTTTGATCAAGGGGATAACATTGATTGGAGCATATTGAGTGGAAGCAACACAACGACAACTAGTATACTAGGGCCTTTGGCTCCGGGTGGGACAGCTACGGTAAGCATAGAAATGACCGTCGCAAATCCAGACCCAGGATGCACTGGATCTAACTATATAAACTTTGCTGAGATTTCTGATTTTCAAGATGAAAATATGATGGACGTTGTTGATATAGATAGTACGCCTGATGATAATAACAATAATGACGGACCTGTAACCAATGATGAAATCGACAATGGAGGACAGGATGAAGATGATCACGATCCTGAACAAATATGCCCACAAATTGACTTGACATCCAATGCTACTTCTTTCTGTGCAACGGAGACCGTAACATTAACAGGTATTCCTTCAGGTGGAACTTGGAGCGGAATGGGTATTGTCAATAGTGCAACGGGAGAATTTGATGCATCGTTAGTGACCGGTGGATCGACTCAAGTTACGTATGAAATTGATGTGAATTGTTCTGCAGATCTAACACTAAATGTTGTAGATCCTCCAAGCTTGGTTTTAACAACACCTGCACCCGTTTGTAATACTGACATTACAGGAATGTCTACTACGATTGATTTTTCTGTCTTGGCCAATATTGGAGGGTCTTGGGCAGATACGGATATGACAGGTGTAGATTTATCAAATCTTGCTTCGGTTGACTTTACAGGAGTAGCAGCGGGCACTTATAGTTTTACGTTCACGACAAATACGGCCGTGTCACCATGTACAGATGTTTCAAGTGTGATAAGCATTACAGTGATGGATTGTAATTGTTCTTGCGTAGCAGGTTCCAACGATCCTATGTGTCCTGGTGAAGATATCTTGCTGACCGAAAGTGGGGTTGGAGGAGTCTCATGGAGTTGGACTGGTCCTAATGGATTTACTTCTACACTTCAAAACCCTGTGTTGACAGGTACAAATTTGAGTTTTGAAGGTATCTATACAGTACAAGTAACATGTGGGAATGGTCTTATTCAAACATGCGATGTAAATATCACATTTATGGATGACACGCCGCCTACACTAATTAATTGTCCTGATGATATTACATTGACGTGTGATAATATTCCTGACGATTTGAGTACTCTGGGAGTGGCAAGTGGTATTGATAATTGCGATGGCAATTTGCCTGCAGTGGTTATAGAGACTAATAATGTAAGTACCTGTAATACTGGCTTCATTGTAAGGACATTTGTTGTGACCGACGGCAGTGGTAACTCCGCACAGTGCTCTCAATTGATTACAGTTACTAATATGGGTGCAGTACTAACAATGGATGATATTGCGGTTACCCCAGATACGATTCAATTAGCGGATTGTACAAGTTTGGATCCAGACGTGATTGGCGGAATGCCAATGATTAATGGTGGTGATGATGCTTGTTATAATATATCTATAGATTTTGAAGATGATCCCATGGATCCGATGGCGCCATTATGTATGGATACCATTGATAGAGTATGGACTGTAATTGACTCATGTCAATTAAACGGTGATGGAGTGACTGGAATTTTTACTTTTGATCAAGCCATTGTGATTCAAGACATTACGCCTCCAGTTATAACTGTGGAGGATATGATAAGTATGGAATGTATTCAAGACGATAATACATTTTTAGCTATCGAGGCTACGGCCGATGATTGCAATGGAGTAGTGTCTATAACCAATGATTCAAGCGTCGGTAATGGCACAAACAGTGCAAGTGGCAATTATGCATCGGGAACCCATACTATAACATGGACGGCGACAGATGCATGTGGTAATTCTTCGACAGCTACCACCATGATAGAGATTGCAACTGATACCGAACCTCCAATGTGTGGGGCGATAAAAATATTCCCTCAGATTATTACCAGTACTGATTCTGTGGCGATTATTCCAAATGATATGCTAATATCATTTACGGACAATTGTACAGATTCGATAAATGCAACCTATGCATTTATGCCTTCTTCGTGGATTGATGGAGATCCACTTCCAGATCTTAATGATTTGATTGATACGATTTGGGTTGACTGTGATGATGTTTCTACTGCTCCTACGTCAGTAACCGTTGTAGTTTTTGACGAAGTAGGCTTGTGGGACGTATGTCCAGGAGCATATCTTGTAGAGGATATGAATAGTGTTTGTACTTCAAACTTTAATGTATTTGGAGAGGTGAGAACATTAAGTGATGATCCACTTCAAAATGTTCAAATCGAATTGGGTAATTCGACGATGCCAATGGAAATGACCAATGTTGAAGGAGAATATGCTTTCCCTTCTTTAAGTTATGGAGCAGATTATGAAGTAGTTCCGTATCATAACGAAGACCCAATGAATGGGGTATCAACTTTAGATTTATTCTTAATACAACAACATATTTTAGGTGTAAACGAATTCGAATCGCCTTATTATCACATTGCTGCTGATATCAATAAATCTGGTGAAGTATCAGGAATTGACTTGATCGAATTAAGGAAATTAATTCTAGGAATTTATATAGAATTCCCGCATAATACCTCTTGGAGACATGTAGATGTAGGATTTGAATTCCCAGAGTTAATCGATCCGCTGGATGTTGATTTTCCAGAAAATTACAATATCCAAAGTCTTAACTCGGATATGGAAATAGATTTTGTGGGTGTAAAGATAGGAGATGTTAATGGGTCTGTTGACGTTACGAATTTTATGAGTAATGCTAAAGCACAAAATCGTCAAATATTCAATCTAAGATTTGAAGATGCAAAAGTTAGACGAGGAGATAAGGTCCAGGTAGATCTTGTTATTAACGAGGATATTGAGTTGGCAGGATTCCAATTGGCTCTAAGTCATATGGGGCTATCCTTAATTGATGTACAATCTGACCATATTGAACTTAGGGATAATAATTGGATCCAAACGGATTCAGGCTCGAGACTTTCTTGGTTTGGCAATGGACATACAAATCTAAATAAAGCCTCTACTTTGATTTCGTTCATATTTGAAGCTGAGGCAAACGTAAATCTTGCAAGCCAACTTGCAGTTCAAAATGACTACATGAATGCAGAGATTTATTTAGGTAAGGATTTGCAAATACGAAATTTGGATGTAAGACCCTTTGGAGAGGATGAGGCTATCCTCATATTCCAAAACAGTCCAAATCCATGGAAAGAAACTACGAGTATTTATTTAGAATCAAATGCTGAGGGTAACGCGGAGTTATTAATCCATGATGCTATTGGAAAATTGATCGTTAAGCAAAACGTAGAAATACAAAGAGGTCTTAATGTGATTAATATTGATGAATCGCAAGTGATAGAAAGAGGAATATATTTCTATACAATAACAAAAGGAGCTCATGTATATACCAAGCAAATGATTAAGATTTAGAAATTTTTTATGTAGGGATCAGGCTTTTCTGATCTCTACATTTTTTGACTTACACAAATCCCCACAACAGTAAAATTTTTGATGCGCCCTATTTGAGTTAGGTGCCTTAAATGGTTTAATAACAACTTCTGCAGTGAAGGCTGCAAAACGAATTTTTACAAAATGACGAGACGTACGACTTTTTCTAGATGCATTTGGATAGTAGTTTTTGGACTGCTTTCTAGTATTACAACCATAAGCTATTCTCAACAAACGTGTACCCCTGATGAGGAGACAATAAATGTCACGATAGATGCGATGGGTAATTTGGTATACAGCCAACCTGGGACTATTGATAATGATACGGGAGATGAATGTTGTGATGTTGTGAATGGAAATGTAGATTGCACGGCTATATCATTTTCTTTGCCAGCGGGGATTTCCAGTGATTGTATCTATTCAAATGTATCGTTTGAAAATGATCAGGGTAATATTTATGTTGCCTTTGTGGACAGTGTCAATGATTGCGATGATATTACAGAATATGGGAATAATGCTTCGGTAAATTCTACCTCATGTAGTGGAGGCGGGTTGTCTATAGTTATATGTAAGCCAGGGGCATTGACAGTCAGCCCAACAGTTACGGTTGCGTTTAAGTGTGATTTGAGTGCAACGGCACCCGCGGATGCTACGGTTTGTGATGTAAGTGAAATTCCTGCAGCTGGTGCAATAACAAATGCGGCAGATTTTATGGCAGCTGGAGGTACCTTAAGTATAAGTAGTGCAACAACAGAATGTTCATGTGATTTGACAACTTCAGATGTTACAAATTGGTCAGTAAGTGATGTTGATAATACGGTTGGTTGTATGGGTACTGTAGAAAGAACGTATTCTTTTGATTTTTGTGGCATAACTTATAATAGGGTACAAACGTTTACCTTAGAATCACCCGATCCACCGATCCTAATGGTAGATGGTAGTACGGATGACATAGGTCCAACAGCAGCGGGTTGTATAGATATGTTTTCGATCCCTGCATCTTTAGCAACAGCAGTAACAGATGCTTGTACAGCACCTGCAGATATCACTATAACCATTACAGATGATGCTCCTGGAGTCGAAATGCCTATAGGATCTTGTGATTATTTGGTCACACGAACATACAGAGCTGAAGATGATTGCGGCGGGGTGGATATTGTTTTAGAAACTTTTACCTATTCGTTAAGCAGTTGCAGCGCAATGTGTTGTTTGCTAGATATTACATGCCCACCTCTAGATGGCGGAGATTTCCAATGTTCAGTTTTGGGTGGTGCTGGAGGACCTCCAGCTATTCCTTCGGCATTTACCGATGCGGTCGGGGATGACTCTGCGGCTTTTGCAGCATTGGGAGGGGCCATAAGTGATATGTGTGGAACGATCATTATTACGGCTGTTGATTCGGACAATGGGGGTAGTGGATGTGCAGCCGATCCTTTAATAATTACGCGAACATTTACGATTTACGATGATGCCGATATGGATGGGCCCGATGCAGACGACGATACAGAGGTATGTATGATTGAATATACTGTTGTGGATGATACAGATCCGATCTTGGTGTCTTGTCCTGGAAATTTAGTCTTAGAATGTGATGGCGATTACATGACGGAAATTGCTGCGTGGATAATGGATGCAACTTCTGGTACATCCTTTAGCGCAATGGATAATTGCGATGCAGCACTGACATATACATCTGATTATGACGGAACGTCAATTCCAGCTGTAAGTTGTGATGGTAGTGCAGGATTGACAGTAAATTTTACTGCAACTGATGATTGCATGAACAGTGTAAGTTGTTCTGCTTTAATAATTATTGATGATACCACAGATCCTGTAATTATGGGTTGTCCGGCCGATTTGGTATTGGCCTGCGATGGTGATTATGCAGCGGAAATAAGTGCATGGTTGACGGCGGCAGAATCTTCTATAATGAGTATGTCTACAGATGATTGTGACGCATCCTTGTCCGTAAGCAATAATTATTCTGGTGCTATTCCAGCAACAGAATGTTCTTCAATAGCGCCCAGTGGTCTAAATGTAATTTTTACAATAGAAGACGATTGTGGAAATCAAACCAGCTGTTCTGCCTTAATCGCGGTCGTAGATGAAACAATGCCCACAGTGAGTTGCCCAGCATCCGCTTTAAATTTGGAGGCATGTAACGCAGCAAATGGAGCTTTAGTGTTAAACTGGCTAAATCAAGCTTCCGCTAGTGATGCTTGTGATGGGGTGCTAAGCGTAACAAATGATTTAGATTTTACGGATTTAGATATTTGTAGCGGAACAGTTTCTGTAGAGTTTTCCGCAACGGATGGTTGTGGTAATGTAAATACCTGTAGTCAAAATATTATTATTTCGGATTCTCAGGACCCAACTTTCTTATGGTGTCCTTTAGATATAACTGCAAACGGCATTGAAAATGTTTGCGATCCAGTGGTTAATTATACCGGACCGATTGCGATAGATGATTGCGATATTATGAGTTTAGTTCGTACCGCTGGACCTGCTTCAGGTTCTACCTTCGTAGTGGGAACAACCACTACGATTACTTATTTGGCAACAGATAATTGTGGGAATACGGCAGAATGTTCTTTTAATATAACTGTGGAGGATGCCTCGGAGCCAACCATAAATTGTCCATTGGATGTAATAGTATGTGCTCCAGCTGGTTCGTGTACTTGGACAGCAGCAGGCTTAGATCCTGTTTTTTCTGAAGGTTGCTCAGGGATGGTGGTTTTACAACATCAAATAACAGGAGCGACTACCGCTCCACTTACCACCGGTTCTGTAAATGGAGTTGATTTTAATTTGGGCACCAGCATTGTGAGTTATACTATCACAAATAATATTACAGGGGAAACAGCCAATTGTATGTTTACTATTACAGTGGAAGATTGTGAGGCTCCTACGATTAATTGTCCAACGGATGCATTGTCAGTTGAATGTGGAATGGAAGATTTAGATACTTGGATCGCCAGTGCAACAGCCACCGATGATGCATTATGTAATGCTGTGACCGTAGAGCATTTTCTTCAAGAATCGATAGATGGTTGTGGCTTAACTCAGACATATAGATATTTGTTTGTGGCTACAGATGCTGCCGGAAACTCTTCTACATGTATTGCAAATTATGGTACAGTAGACACTACTTTACCCACGATCAATACAGGTGCTAGTGATGATTCAGCAGAATGCGGCCCAGGAGCTTATGCTGCTTTTTTATCTTGGTTGGACAATCAAGGCGGTGCAAGTGCATCAGATAATTGTTCAGATATTCTATTGTGGTCAAATAATTACAATGGGTCATCTTTTATTACATGTCCAGTAAGCGCACCAATAAGTATAATTTTTACCGTAACAGATGAATGCGGGAATGCGAACACATCAGAAGCCGAATTTGAAATATTGGATACGACAGATCCTATAATCGCATGTCCTGAAAACATCACATTGGAGTGCGGAGATCCTAACAATGCAGCGATTGTTGCAAACTGGTTATTATCCGCGACTGCCACTGATGCATGTAGCAATGTAACCATAACTACAGATTATTCCTCCTTACCTGATTGTGGGTCAAGTGCTGATGTGGTTTTTACAGCCACTGATGAATGCGGAAACGATGTCACATGTACTCGTAGCATTACTATAGCTGATACCCAGAAGCCATTTTTTATGGTGGCTCCATCAGATTTGTTCTTAGAATGCGATGGAACAGCTGATCCAGGATCTGCAGTTGCAGCTTGGCTCCTAACTTTTGGTGGTGCAATGGCAGTAGATCAATGTGATGTTGCACCTGTAATTAGTAACACCCCAGGAGCAATATCTACACTTTGCGGAAGCAGTACTGTTCAACCGTATACTTTTACGGCAACGGATGCGTGCGGAAACTTATCTGCTTCAGTAATTGCCTATGTGCATATAGCAGATACAACAGTGCCAACTTTAGATATAGCTGCTGATCCAGGACCAATATCTTGTGATTTGGCAGATCCTGATACGTGGGCATCCACAGCAGCAAACGCAATGGATGTTTGCTCTGGGTTGACCACAGTGAGCTATAGTCTAGAACAAATCGATGATACTTGTCCAGGAGAAATTGTTTACACTTATCTATTTAGCGTAAGAGATTTATGTGGAAACTTTGCGAGCGCGACGGGAACATATACTGTAGAAGATAATACTGCGCCAAGCATATCAGCACCTGAAGATCTAAATTTAGCTTGCGGAGATGATTTTTCTGCTTCCATATTGTCATGGCTAGATGATTATGTTGCATCTGACAATTGCAGTAACGTAACAGTTACAAACAATTTTACAGATTTGCCTTCAGCATGTGGTGGAGCGATAACCGTTACTTTTACAGCAGTAGATGAATGTGGTAATAGCAATACCGATGATGCGATGATCGTTTTGGCTTCTGACGCTGTAATCCCAGTATTTACAAATTGTCCTACCAATATTACCGTCAATGTCGACGTGGATGTTTGCAGCAGCAATGTGGTATTTAGTACACCGATCGCAGAGGATTGCAACGAACCAGTAACAGTGACACAAATAGCAAATGCAGCTGGAGATTTATTAAGCTCAGGAAGTGAGTTTCCATTGGGAGATTCGGAGATCGTATTTGAAGCGGAGGATGCTTGTGGAAATACGAGCAGCTGCAGTTTTATAATAACTGTAGAAGATTCAGATATTCCCTCAATAAGTTGTCCATCCAATACAATTTTAATGTGTGCGGATTTGGGTGGATGTACTTGGATGTCAGATGAAAGCGTACATGCGATATTCTCGGATAATTGTCCTGATAGTGAAGTGAGTTATGTAATTAGTGCGCCAACAGGTGGAAGCGGTACTGGAAATATTACAGTAAATACGGCTTTTGCTTTAGGAACTTCTACGGTGACTTATACCATTACCGATGACGAAGGCAATACAGCGACTTGTAGTTTCCAAGTAGTGGTAGAAGATTGTGAAGCACCGATGATAAGTTGTACAGATGATTTATTTAATGAATGTGGCAGTGCGGATGATGATGAAGCGGCTTGGGTTGCGGCTCAAGTAGCGGCCATTACAGCACAAGGAGATGTTGGAAGTTGCAGTTTACCGGTTGTAGTTAGTGCTGAATTGTATACCGATGTATCGATGTGTGGCAATACAGTAGAACGGACGTATATATTTACAAGTACTGATGCAGCGGGCAACAGTTCGACCTGTATAGCTACATTTTCTACGACAGATACGGAAGCGCCAGAGATCTTTGGTCCGGCAGTAGATCCGACGATAGTAGAGTGTAATGAAACGGATCAATCGAGTGCCTTATTGGCATGGTTAAATACTAATGCAGGGATGACGGTAAGTGATCCAAATGCTTGCAACGAAGTGACCTGGAGTAATAATTATGGAACAGTAAGTTTGAGTGATGGCTGTGGCAACATGGGTATGGTTACGGTGACCTTTACCGCAACAGATGCGTGTGGAAATTCATCACAGATGGATGCGAGTTTTGAGATACAAGACAATACTGCCCCAATATTGAGTTGTCCTGAAAATTTGATTTTAGAATGTGGGAATGAGAACAATGAAGAAATAGTATCAACGTGGTTGTCATCGGCGACTGCGACAGATAATTGTGGAGCAGTGACAGTGAGCAATGATTTCACCTCATTGCCAATAGGATGTTTAGCCCCTGGGAATGTGGTAACCGTGACATTTACCGTAGTAGGGAATTGTGATGGCATGATAGTAGATTGCATGCGCACGATTACCTTGATAGATACGCAAAAGCCAGTAGTGATGAACGCACCCAGCGATTTGATCTTGGAATGCAATGATCCTTTATTGGTGACAGATGTAACGACATGGCTGACGTCCTTTGGCGGCATGGTAGTCGTAGATAATTGTGATGTCAGTGTGGATATAGTAGCGAGTGCACCAGTGATTACGGAGTTGTGTGGCGGCTCGGAAATACGAGAATACACCTTTACAGCCACCGATGATTGTGGAAACTCAATCGATGAGATAGCAAGAATACACATACAGGATACGACTGATCCAGTAATCGTACCACCGACTAGTGTGACAGTAGATTGCGCGGTGTCTGATGTAGCGACTTGGGCATCGACAGCGACGGTATCTGACGAAGTCGATGATTGTAGTGGTGTGAATTTAAGCTATGCGTTACAAAACGAATCAATGAGCTGTGGAGCTACGGGTTGGGTAACAGTATATACCTATATATTCACAGCGATTGATGAATGTGGTAATGATGCGACGCCAGTCACTGCGACCTACACGGTTACAGATACAGAAGCTCCAGATTTTGGAGCCGATGAGTCAAATTTAGTGTTGAGTTGTGGAGATGATGCTTCCGCACTCATTTTGGCATGGCTAAATGGGGTAGATGCGACAGATAACTGCAATGGAGTAGTAATCACGAATGATTATGATGGTAGTTTGCCAGATTTATGTGGAGATGCTACAGGAGTGTCGGTGACCTTCACGGCAAGTGATGGATGCTTGAGTACAGATTTGGTATTGATGATCACAGCAACGGACGAAACGACAGCACCAGTATTTGTGAATTGTCCAGGAGACCTTACAGTAAATACAGATGTTGATTTATGTTCGAGCAATGTGGTATTTAGTACACCGATTGCGGAGGATTGCAATGCACCAGTAACGGTAACACAAATAGCAAATGCAGCAGGAGATTTGTTGACCTCAGGGAGTGAATTTCCATTAGGAGATACAGAGATCGTATTTGAAGCGGAAGATGCTTGCGGAAATACGAGCAGTTGTAGTTTTGTAGTGACGGTGGTAGATTCAGATGATCCGCAGATTTTCTGTCCAAGTACGAGTATAACAGTTTGCGCAGATGCGGGGACATGTACGTGGGCTAGTACAGCAGCAACGGATTATATTACAAGCTTTGAGAATTGTCCAGACTTTACCATAACACATAATATAGTATCAGCAGATGGGTCTGTAGATGTTACGGGCGGAACAGATGTTGTACCAGCAGGAACACTATTCCCACTAGGTACCAATGTGATTAGTTATATGATCGAAGATGCTAATGGCAACATGGTAGCTAGTTGCAGTTTTATGCTTATTGTAGAAGATTGCGAAGCACCGATGATAAGTTGTGCAGATGATTTATTTAATGAATGTGGCAGTGCGGATGATGATGAAGCGGCTTGGGTTGCGGCTCAAGTAGCGGCCATTACAGCACAAGGAGATGTTGGAAGTTGCAGTTTACCGGTTGTAGTTAGTGCTGAATTGTATACCGATGTATCGATGTGTGGCAATACAGTAGAACGGACGTATATATTTACAAGTACTGATGCAGCGGGCAACAGTTCGACCTGTATAGCTACATTTTCTACGACAGATACGGAAGCGCCAGAGATCTTTGGTCCGGCAGTAGATCCGACGATAGTAGAGTGTAATGAAACGGATCAATCGAGTGCCTTATTGGCATGGTTAAATACTAATGCAGGGATGACGGTAAGTGATCCAAATGCTTGCAACGAAGTGACCTGGAGTAATAATTATGGAACAGTAAGTTTGAGTGATGGCTGTGGCAACATGGGTATGGTTACGGTGACCTTTACCGCAACAGATGCGTGTGGAAATTCATCACAGATGGATGCGAGTTTTGAGATACAAGACAATACTGCCCCAATATTGAGTTGTCCTGAAAATTTGATTTTAGAATGTGGGAATGAGAACAATGAAGAAATAGTATCAACGTGGTTGTCATCGGCGACTGCGACAGATAATTGTGGAGCAGTGACAGTGAGCAATGATTTCACCTCATTGCCAATAGGATGTTTAGCCCCTGGGAATGTGGTAACCGTGACATTTACCGTAGTAGGGAATTGTGATGGCATGATAGTAGATTGCATGCGCACGATTACCTTGATAGATACGCAAAAGCCAGTAGTGATGAACGCACCCAGCGATTTGATCTTGGAATGCAATGATCCTTTATTGGTGACAGATGTAACGACATGGCTGACGTCCTTTGGCGGCATGGTAGTCGTAGATAATTGTGATGTCAGTGTGGATATAGTAGCGAGTGCACCAGTGATTACGGAGTTGTGTGGCGGCTCGGAAATACGAGAATACACCTTTACAGCCACCGATGATTGTGGAAACTCAATCGATGAGATAGCAAGAATACACATACAGGATACGACTGATCCAGTAATCGTACCACCGACTAGTGTGACAGTAGATTGCGCGGTGTCTGATGTAGCGACTTGGGCATCGACAGCGACGGTATCTGACGAAGTCGATGATTGTAGTGGTGTGAATTTAAGCTATGCGTTACAAAACGAATCAATGAGCTGTGGAGCTACGGGTTGGGTAACAGTATATACCTATATATTCACAGCGATTGATGAATGTGGTAATGATGCGACGCCAGTCACTGCGACCTACACGGTTACAGATACAGAAGCTCCAGATTTTGGAGCCGATGAGTCAAATTTAGTGTTGAGTTGTGGAGATGATGCTTCCGCACTCATTTTGGCATGGCTAAATGGGGTAGATGCGACAGATAACTGCAATGGAGTAGTAATCACGAATGATTATGATGGTAGTTTGCCAGATTTATGTGGAGATGCTACAGGAGTGTCGGTGACCTTCACGGCAAGTGATGGATGCTTGAGTACAGATTTGGTATTGATGATCACAGCAACGGACGAAACGACAGCACCAGTATTTGTGAATTGTCCAGGAGACCTTACAGTAAATACAGATGTTGATTTATGTTCGAGCAATGTGGTATTTAGTACACCGATTGCGGAGGATTGCAATGCACCAGTAACGGTAACACAAATAGCAAATGCAGCAGGAGATTTGTTGACCTCAGGGAGTGAATTTCCATTAGGAGATACAGAGATCGTATTTGAAGCGGAAGATGCTTGCGGAAATACGAGCAGTTGTAGTTTTGTAGTGACGGTGGTAGATTCAGATGATCCGCAGATTTTCTGTCCAAGTACGAGTATAACAGTTTGCGCAGATGCGGGGACATGTACGTGGGCTAGTACAGCAGCAACGGATTATATTACAAGCTTTGAGAATTGTCCAGACTTTACCATAACACATAATATAGTATCAGCAGATGGGTCTGTAGATGTTACGGGCGGAACAGATGTTGTACCAGCAGGAACACTATTCCCACTAGGTACCAATGTGATTAGTTATATGATCGAAGATGCTAATGGCAACATGGTAGCTAGTTGTAGTTTTATGCTTATTGTAGAAGATTGCGAGGCACCAACTTTTGTTTGTGCCCCAGATCTTACCGTAGAATGTGATGGTGCTGGAAATGCTACAGATTTAGCTACATTCTTAGCTTCTTATTCAAACGTCTCCGATGCTTGTGATGATGCACCTTTAGTAAGTTCAGAAATATGGAATACCACTTCTTCATGTGGTGGCGGTAGCATAACGACTTATTTATTTACGGTTGAAGATGAAGCAGGTAATGCCACTACTTGTTTGGCTGATTTCGAGATTGAAGACACCACTACACCCGTTGTGACTGATGATGTACCATTTGCAACAACCGTTGAATGTGATACACAGGAAAACTTTGCGGATTTCGTAGCCTGGCTCAATAATAATGCGGGGCTCTCAACAGTTACCGAAGTTTGTGGAACTTTTGTTTGGCAAAACAATTATGATGAAAACACCAATCCAATAGCGGAGTGCAATGGAGCGGATAGGATATTTAGAGTGGATGTGGATTTTTGGGTTGTGGATGATTGTGGCAACATAAGTAATATGGTAACCAAACGATTTAGAATAGGAGATACCACTGCACCTGAATTGACCGTACCAGAAAACATCACTTTAGAATGCGCAGAAGATATTAATGCAGCGGTGATAACCAATTGGGAAGCATCCGCTAGTGCATTCGATTCCTGTGAAGGTCAAGTTGAGGTAACGTTTACTAGTGTAAGCGCAGCAATGTGCGGAAATACAGAAGTGATTACCTATACCTTCAGTGCAGAAGATGCCTGCGGTAACCTGTCTACTGAAAATGCAACAATTACAATTCAAGATACAACGGAGCCAGAAATACTCTGTCCTGCAGATTTAGTACTAGAATGTACGGGTGACATAGGAGATCATGAAGCTACTATTTTAGCTTGGTTGGCTACAGCTTCGGCAACAGACAATTGTGGAATCACCATGATTGACAATAACTATGATCCAACGGCATTCAGTGATCTTTGTGGTGCAACTGGAGTACAAGCAGTAAGCTTTATGGCAACGGATGAGTGTGACAATGTTTCCATATGCATGGCTAATATAATAATCATTGATACAACTTCGCCATTAGAAGCGACACCAGCGGTAAACGAAACAGTGGAGTGTGACGGGGGAGGAAATCTAACGGCATTAGCTACTTGGTTAGCGAATTTTGGAGGTTATACAGCAACAGATGGATGCTCGACTACTATTAGCTATTCATTTGATTTGCTTACCATAGACGATATGTGTTTGGATACAGAGACGCGAACCTATCGATTTATAGCAACAGATGAATGTGGAAATACTTCATTTACTCAAGCGGACTTTATAATTGAGGATACCACTGACCCAGTGTTTAATTTCACACCTGCACCATTGATGATTAGTTGTAGTGATGTCAATGAAACAAGTCAAGTAAGTGTTTCGGCATGGCTAGATAGTGCCATGGCTTCTGATGTATGTGGAAATACTGTAATAACGCATAACTATACAGAGACTTCTATCGATGTTTGTAATGGTGGAGGAACAACTACTGTAATTTGGACAGCTACTGATGATTGTGGAAATACGTCCACATCAACTAGTACCATTACTGTTACGGAAGATACTGCACCTCCTGTAATTACAGTACCTGCTCCGTTAGAATTGGATTGCGATGATATTTCCTCTACCTCCGATCCAACGGTTCAGATTTTGGATTGGCTAGGTTTGGCTGATGTAACGGATTTATGTGATACAGACCCTGTATTGGAGCATGATTTTGATATCAGTCTTTTGGATGTTTGTGCCGATGCAAATTATTCAATCATGGTGACTTGGAGTGCAACAGATGCATGCGGAAATGCAGCAATACAACAACAAAGCATGATTAATGTGGTAGTTGATAATGTAAGCCCTGTGATAGTTGTTCCAGATCCAATTACCTTGGATTGTAGTGATATTTCTGAAACTTCAGATCCAACGGTTCAGATTTTGGATTGGTTGGCTGAGGCTACGGTAACGGATGCCTGTGATACAGATCCAACATTGACCCATGATTTTTCAATAACTACTTTAGATTTTTGCGCTGATGCAGATTATAGCATCACGGTTACTTGGAATGCACTAGACGCTTGTGGTAATGCGGCTATACCAGTCCAAAGCACAATCAATATAGAAGTGGACGACGAAATGCCTGAAATTACGGCTCCAGAGAATTTAATATTGGATTGTGACGATATTTCCGAAACAACAGATCCTTCAGTTTTGATCGCTCAATTTTTAGAATCCGCTACAGCAACGGACAATTGTGATTCTGATGTCGAACTAACACATGATGGTTCGGTGTTGTTGGACTTATGTACTGCGTCTAATACAACTATTACCTGGACAGCTACAGATGCTTGTGGCAATACCAACACCGCAACAGCAATGATCATTGTTATACCAGATACAGATGCTCCAGTATTGACAGTTCCTGATCCTATCACTTTGGATTGTGATGATCTTTCTGAAACTAGCTCTGCTGCTGCGGTAATCTCAGAATTTTTGGATGGTGCGAGTGCAGTTGATAATTGTGATACTGACGTAATAATCGAATATGATGGAGCAGAGTTGATTGATTTGTGTACAGCAAATGTGACCACTATAACATGGACGGCCACAGATCATTGTGGAAACTCATCTGAGCTCACAAGTACAATTACCGTTGTGCCAGATGATGAAGATCCAGTGATTACTACAGCGCCTCTTGATTTGAATATAGACTGTGGAGATATAAGTGAAACCAGTCAAGTTACAGTTGAAGGTTGGTTAAATAGTATTGTAGCTGAAGATAATTGTGATACTGATCTGGTGATCGAAAATAACTTTACATCTACAGGTTTAGATATTTGTACCGCAGCTGGTTCACCTATAACAGTGATTTGGACAGTGTCCGATCATTGTGGTAATTCTGCAACAACAAGTGCAGTCTTGACGATTACTCCAGATACTGCGCCTCCAATTTTTGATGTCGAGCCAGTAGATATTACGATAGACTGTGATGATGTCAATGAGACGAATGCATTTACCATAGAAGGTTGGTTAAATAGTGTAGAGGTTTCTGATTTATGTGATACGGATGTAGAATTAGTTCATGATTATACCACAACCAATTTAGATATCTGTTCTGCCGCAGGTTCTCCTTTAGAGGTAACTTGGACTGCAACGGATGCTTGTGGCAATTCAGCAACAAGAAGTGCTATTTTGACTATTACTCCGGATGAAACTGCTCCTGTTCTGACTCCTCCCGCTGATATTGTGTTGGATTGTGGGGAAATCAGTGCTACGACAGATCCATCAGTAATAATAGAAGACTTTTTAGCAGGGTATGAAGTGGTTGACGAATGTGATACGGATCCAGTCGTTACTCATGATTTTTCTGAAACCATGCTTGATGTTTGTGCAGATGCAAATTATATGATAACAGTGACCTGGACAGCTACAGATGCTTGTGGCAATTCTAGTCAAGAAACTGCTGATATCATAGTTGATGTAGATGATACAGCTCCAGTGATAAGTGGAGGTGCGGATATGCTGATGGAAGAATGTGAAAATCCTCCTGGAGGTAATTATCCTGAATTTGATTATTGGTTAAGCAACAATGCGGGTGCAACAGCAACAGATGACTGTAGTGTTGTAAGTTGGTCTAACGATTATGATCCAGAAAATTGGGTTCAAATGTGCGGTAATGCTGAATACATCGATGTAGTATTTACAGCAACTGATATATGTGGCAATAGTAGTTCGGTACAATATAGATTCGGTATTGGTGATGTTACTCCACCAATGTTTATAAATTGTCCAAGACCTATAATTGCAGTAGGAGTGCCGGATACTTGGTGTGAGCAATTTGTAAATTTCTCACCTCCTTATGCTATAGATAATTGTAATGGTTTTGTAGAAATAACTCAAATTGATGGAACAGGTCTTGGTTCTGGTGATTTATTCCCAGTGGGAATCACAGTTTTAACCTATATGGCTGAAGACGCCTGTGGTAATACTAGCACCTGTTCTTTAAAAATTGTAGTCAACGATTATCACTCGGCACCGACGATCACCGAATGTCCTGATGATTTGGAATTGCTAAATTCTTCAGGATTATGTGGAACCGTAGTAATGGATGCTGATAGTCCAACGGGAACATTGGCACCAACTTTTGAAGACAATTGTCCAGATAATGTATCCGTAATTTATGAAGTTGTAAATGAAGCAAAAGAAGTCGTTGCGTGTGGGGTCGAAAATGTAAGTGGAGCTTATATTCCAGTAGGATGTCATGTGGTAAATTATATTCTTCAGGATCAACCCTTATTGTTGATCACTGAGATTAAACAAAAAGGAAGTGATCAAATTGAGATAACCAATTTGGGTCCGGCTTCATTAGATATTTCGTGTTTAGAAGTGGTTAGAAAAGTCAATGGAGAAGAAATTCACCTTGTACCAAACGGAACGGTACTTGCGCCAGGGGACATTTATCTGTTTACGTTCACTTCTGATATAGATTATTTGGATCCTGCGGAGTATTGTATACGACTCAAGGATAATGTGATAGATTCTGCAGTTACCAACGGTGCTTTGGTTGGAGGAGATATTATTAGGAGCACTGTTTGTGACCACGACACAGAAGATGATTGGGTCGTTGCTGTAGAGTGTAAGGCTTCTATAGGTCTTTTGAATCCAGGATTGCCTGTAATGACAGACAACGGAACCACAACTGGTATACAGACGGTAGCCCCTAGTAAGGCTACTTGTAGTTTTGAAATATGTGTCATGGACATGGAGCCTCCGGCTTGTGCAATGCTAGAAGAGTACACACTAACCACAGTCACTCCAATAGGATCTGCAGAAGCATGTGTTGAAGAAGTATTTACGATGGCATCTTCAGGTTTAATTTCGACAATTTCAATTAGTGACATTGTTACTGATTTTACCGAATTGGATAATGTAAGTTTATGTTTAACTGCTCCAAATGGAGCAAGTGTTAATCTAGTTGGGGATGTATTGACAGGATTTGTTGTGGCTGAATCTGATGTTAAGTCGTTTACTTCATTAGAAGCTTCGGGTGATTGGATTTTAGGAATTTCACTTGATTGTGACGGAGTAGGAACTTTCTTAGAATGGACTTTAAATGTAAATAGCTTTGTTCCATTTATTGGAGACGATATCATGGCCGACATCGATCCATCTACAGCACCTGATGCTTGTGGTCAAGATATAAGTTTCACACATCCTTATATTTTAGACAACTGTTGTGAAGGAACACTCGAGGTGAGTTATTTTTCTGATGATGCTGATATAATCCCGACAGGGGGAATCGTAACACCAGGTGAAACAGTAGAAGAATTCTTTGGATTAGGTACTACTATAGTTAGCTATACCATTACAGATGGAGCTGGAAAAACTGCAATGTGTTCATTTAGCGTAATTATTTCTGATCCTGACGAATTGTGTGTTACCTGTGATATAGGTTGTGATATCAATTGTATTAGTCAAATAAATTTCAGTTTGAATGAAAACTGTATGGGTGAACTAACACCTAGTATGCTTAGTCTAGAAATTCATCCCTTATGCGAAGACGAATATGAAATAGTAATTTATGATGTACATGGTGATCCAATACCAGGGGGTAGTTTAACGGTAGATCACCTGGGGCAAACCTTAACATACGAATTATATCATATTGATTGTATGAATGCTTGTTGGGGTATGATTCTAGTTGAAGATAAACTTCCACCTCAACTAGATTGTACGCTAACTCAAGAAGTCTTTGCATGTAGCTTTACAGAAGCAGATTTTGGTTCTATTATTCCTCCAGCTCTCAGTGTTGATAATTGTGGAGATTCTGAATTGGTTTTAGTGGATCAATCTATAGAGTTGAATCAGGATTGTGATCCGTCTGACTTATTGGGGACTTTAACGAGATGTTACAAAGCAGTGGACCACTATGGTAACGAAAGTGATATTTGCTGTCAAACGATTGAAGTCAAGCGATTGACCATTGGCAATATTGCAATTCCTTCTTCATATTCAAGTAATGATTGCACCGCAGATACAAGCGTTAGCAGTTTAGGCGTTCCATTTATAGACAATGATATGAATGGCGTGTTTAGTGCAGGCGATGTAGAGTTATTCCCAGCGCCAAGTTTCCTATGTAACCTTATGGTGAGTTTTGAGGATATCATGATACTTGAGGATAATTGTCATAAGCAGTTTGTCAGAATGTGGAGCTTTAGCGAATGGTGGTGCGGAGGAGTTACTCCGGAGGTAAAAATGCCTCAAATGATCGAGGTATGGGATTTGAATCCACCGACTATCAGTTGTCCTTCAAACTTGTCTGCAACAACCACAGGAGGACTGGGAACTTGTGAAGCAACAGTCAACTTACCTGCGGCAATTGTAAATGATGATTGCAATGCACCAGTTGAAGTAGACATTATTTATCCAGGAGGTTTTATAGATAATTCTAATGGTGGTACGGCAATATTGCCTGTTGGAACCCATACCATCACCTATGTCGCATACGATGGATGTTACAACAGCAGCCAATGCACGTTGGAGGTGACAGTTGAAGACCAGACACAACCGACGATATTATGTGAGCAAAATACGGTAGTTAGTTTACAGGATGATGGATTTATTACTGTTGATGCCTCGAGCTTTGATGATGGGAGTTATGATGATTGCTTGCTAGGAAATTTTGAGATAAGAAGAATGTCTGATCCTTGTGGAGTGAGTGGATTTGATTTTGCCGAAACAGTCACCTTCTGCTGTGCGGATGTAGGTCAAGAGGTTATGGTTGCATTTAGAGTTTATGATAGCAGCGGAAACTTTAACGAATGTATGGTTAATGTGGTAGTACAAGATAAAAACGAAGCAAGCCTATCTTGCCCAGCTAATCTAAGTATAGATTGTGGTGATCCATACGATCTCAATAATCTTAGCGCACAATTTGGTCCTGCTGTCATTATGGGTACTTGTAATGATAACTTAACGATCTCTGAAGTAGTGACAGCTAATGTAGATAATTGTGGATTGGGCACCATACTAAGGTCGTTCACTGCTCCAGATGGAGTAGGGGGCACTTTGAACTGCGAGCAGTTAATTACAATCAATGATATATCGCCATTTGATGGAAGTAATCCAGCTCACTTATTGTTTCCATTAGATTACACCACATCTAGTATGTGTGATTTTGGAGATGTAACTCCGGATAATATTGAATCGATTTCTCCTGGATTCGGATTGCCAGTAATCAATGAAAATGGTTGTGACTTAGTAGCTGTAAATTTTGAGGATCAAGAATTTACTTTCTCTAATGATCCAACGGCATGTTTCAAAATATTAAGAACATGGACTGTTATTGATTGGTGCCAAAGAAACCCTGACGGAACATTCATGGAATGGTCTCATATTCAAGAAATCAAGATTAATAACAACATAAATCCTACCATAGATAGTGGATTAGATTTTGTCTTGGTAGAAAGTACTGATGTGAACTGTGCTGATGCTTCGGTCACATTAGGCATTACTGCGAGCGACGATTGCCCCAGTAATATGCCATTGACCTATAGTTATTCGATTGATCTTGATCAAGATGGAACGATAGATCATATAGGTAATACCAATGATGCCAGTGGTACCTATCCGATTGGTACACATAGTATTACTTGGCAAGTATTGGACGGCTGTGGCAATGAGGTAAGTGGCAGTCATGATTTTGAGGTTAGAAATGTGAAGCCTCCGGTTGCCGTTTGCATACAAGGCTTAAGTGTGGACTTGACTCTAATGGATACCGATGGGGATAATGTGCCAGATACCAATATGGCGATCTTAAATGCTGGCAACTTTGACAAGGACAGCTATCATCCATGTGGATATGATGTGACCTTGAGCTTTAGTTCTGATCCTACAGATAATACCATTACGTTTGATTGTGGTGATCTAGGACAACAGGGAGTGCAACTTTGGGTTACGGACGAAAACGGGAATCAGAGTTTCTGTAGTACTTTTATTATAGTAGAGGATAACGATGGAGATTGCACAGTGACTTCAGGATTAGTTAATCTTAGAGGAAGAATCTTCACAGAGTTGGATGAGAACGTAGAGGAAGTAACGGTAGAGTTGTTGGGTTCTTCTGAAGAATCGATGACGGAAGAAACGGGCGAATACGCTTTTGCAGATATGCCAACGGGTGGCGAGTATGTGATTGATCCCGTGAAGAAAGACGATGTGATGAATGGAATAAGTACTTTGGATTTAGTAATAATACAAAAGCACCTATTGCAAACAAGTTCTTTGACAAGTCCATATAAATTGATTGCTGCGGATATCAACAGAGACGACAAGTTGAGTGCCCTCGATTTAATCGAGTTGAGGAAATTGATTTTAGGTATTTATGTAGAATTTCCTAACAATGACAGCTGGCGATTTGTAGATGCGATGCACAGTTTTGTAGATCCAACGGATCCATGGCTCACCCCGATCCCTGAAGAGTATAGCATTCCTTCATTGAACACAAATATGGATGTGGACTTTGTTGGGGTGAAGATTGGAGATGTGAATGGCAACGTACAGGCTAATGCTTGGGATACCAAAGTAGACACAAGAGATGCTAACAATCCGCTAGTTTTAATCGTGCCAGACCAACGATTGGAGAAAGGAGAGAAAGTAGAGGTAAAGATTACATCAGCTAATTATAATGCTATCGCAGGATTCCAGTTTGGCTTGGAGCACAAAGGCCTTCAATTGGAAAGAATTGAAGAAGGAGTATTAAGTCTAAACGAGTCGAATATTTCTAAGCGCAACAGCAGAAGTACAACATTTAGTTATCACGCCATAGCGGATGAGTCGACGACTGAGGTTTTGTTTACGCTGATATTTGTTGCGAATAAGGACTTAGTGTTGTCAGAAGTATTACTGCTAAATGATGCACTTTTAAGAGCAGAATCGTATAAGACTGATTTTGAAAACAATGCATACGATGTAACTGGCATTCAGATTGATTTTGAGTCGCTCAGCAGTACTGACGAAGCCAGGTTTGTATTAGGTCAAAACGAACCAAACCCTTGGAATGCTTTTACCACATTTGAGGTAGAAACAACCAAGACTGTACAGGCTGATGTAATTATCCAAGATGTATTAGGAAAAGAAGTGTACAGAAAAGTAGTCGATTTACAAAAGGGAAGCAATTCGGTAACGCTATCAGAAGACGAAATTCCACATAAGGGAATCTATAATTACTCGATTATGATTGACGGTCAAATAGCTTCTAAGAAAATGATAAAAATTTAAGTTTAGTTAGTAATAGTTTGGATCCTCACTTTCATTGCATTGGAAGTGAGGATTTTTTTTGTTTATAATTTATATATTAAACTTATTTATATGTGTATATATTTGTATATTCGTTTATCCTACCCAAACAGTAACCCGCCCTTAATTTAAACTACACCCTTTAAGTACACCCTTAATTTATACATGACGAATTCATTCGTGAAGTAATCTCGTATTGCTCATGAGGTATTTGGCTTGGGACCAATTAAGGGCTGATAGTATACCACTGTAACATCATTACACTTTAACCTTTTGAAACTTATACATGAGAAAACTACATGTATCGATGTTTTTTGGTCTACTTTTTTGTGCGCAATTGTGTAGCCAAAGTTGCTCGAACAACTCTGTGAAACAAACATATTTCATTCCATTTGATGAGAATGATAGTAAAGATTTTTTCTTATCTGTTTACCCAAGTGTAAGCGATTGTTGGGTTAGCACATGTAATGTGAACACCTCAGTTGTTCAAGATCCAATTAATAAATATGTATCCATAAATGTCATTGGTACTGGTACCATAATATACTATGATCATTGGGAAGATGGATACGAATTTGATGCCCAGCTAGGAATTACACAAAGCACCACAGAGGTCTGGGGTGATGGTGATCTGACCAACGGTATAGCTCCTGGGTATCCGTCTGATTCATTCGTTCCAGGGGATGTTTTAATTCTCTCAATGGCAGTAAATACACCAAATACTAATGCCACTGTTGAGCGCGATGCTATGGATAAGGTACTCGCAACGAAAAATATTTTAATGTCGGCTGCGACGTGGGCGACAGGAACAAATACGCTGTTGGCAGGTGGTGCACCGATAATTTCTTTAGATGAATATTCCACTGATTTTACTTTTCCCGTAGGAGAAAATGCTAATGTTGATAATATGTTTCGTTTTACTGGAGCATTTATTCAAGCCTCAAAAGATGGTACTACTGTCTCTTTAGATTTAGATGCTAACGGTGTTTTTGAATCAACATTAACTTTAAATGAAGGAGAATCTCATTTAATTAATGGAGGCATTAATCTAGGCGCCAAAGTTTCTTCTACTGCACCCATTTCAGTGGTGCTAGCTACTGCTGATCCCTGCGACGGGCATGAGAGTAGGTTTTTTAAATTAAACGGTGATGATATGCTTTCTAACGCGTATATATCTCCGGTAGGCACTCCTGCTACTGCATCAACGTTAATACATGTTTACAATCCTAGCTCAAGTACAATTACAATAAATTATGAATTCTCATCAGGGTCGCCATCTACTATTAACGTGCCGGCCAACTCCAGTCAGCAAATTACCGTTCCAAACATGAACGGTGCTCGACTTAGGAGTAACGATAATTTTTATGCCCTTTCAACGATTGATTCTTCTGGAGAAATAACTAGTGGTTGTCAGGAAAATGGCCTACGTGGAAATCACACCCATGATTGGGGATTCGCGCTGCTTCCAGAAAGTGCTCTAAAAGGACAAGTATTAGGTGTGGCGTGGGGAGAAGGACAAGATCCAACATATACTGGTACAAGTACAGAAAATTCATCGCCAGTATGGGTGACCGCTTCGTACCCTATGGGGAGTTCTTCTTCTGGAGCAATTTCGGTTTGCTTTGATTTTAACGGTGATGGTGGGACCCTAACTGACCCTATTGGAAATACTTATGATCAATTGGTTATGCTCGACGAATTAGAATCTGCAGCCATTTATGATCCAGACGGAGATCAAACTGCAATTTCTTTTTGGGTATGTGATGGCAGCGACGCCTTACTCGCAGGTGCTTGGGGTCAAGACCCTAATACTGCATCAACGGGTTCCCCTGCCATTGATGTAGGTACAGCATTATTGGCTGGAGTTTCGTTTGAGGTGGGTAAAGTAAGCGAAATTACAACTGATGTAAATGCGGATGGATTATTAAATATTACCGATACCATTGAGTATTGTCTTTGCGTAAATAATATTGGAAAGCTTAATTATGTAGAAGATGTGTTGTTGTTGAAAGATGAGATTAGCTCCTACTATGATTACATTCCTGGATCCTCATATTTTACATATGATGGCGTAACTACACCCGTTGCAGATGATGCTAGTCCAAACAGTTTGTATCCCTTGGATGAAGCAGGTTGGCTTTTTTCAGAAGTATTAGAGATTGGTGAAAATTTCACTTTTTGCTATAAGACGAAACTAAATTCATTGGTGCCTGAGGATTTGGATTTTATAAACAATGTAGCTTGTGTCTCAGACGAAGTAAACACCCAATGTGCAGAAAATAATGTAGAACTTGGTTGTGAAATTAATCTTTCTGGAGTTTCTGTTTCAGAATGCTCGGATGGTGTCTATACGGTTTCAGGAAGTGTGAGTTGGATTAATGCACCAAGCGATAAGAATATCACTGTTGCTCTTAACGGGGTCAGTACTGAAATAAATGTGACTGCTGGCTTAAGTCCGCCTCAGACATTTAGTTTGCAAATCCTTGCAGATGGTAACGAACATTCATTAACTGCAGGATTTGATGATACTTGCGAAGTCTCCATGTCTATTTCATCACCAGCTGCATGTTTCCCGGAATTAACATTTGAAAAATCTTTTGTTTCTGCAGTTCAAACATCAACAGCGAATCAATATACCCTCACTTACGAGATACAGGTTCAAAATATTGGCACGGAAGGGACCAATTATGATCTTTATGAATTTCCTTCCTTTGATGATGATGTAGTTATTCAATCCGCGTCATTTACTTCTGATGTAGGATTAGCAAATACGCTTTCATTGCCAGTGCCCTCCAATCCAGGATGGTTGCTTGCAAATGATGTTGTTATTGCCGCTGACGAAAGTCAAAAATTTACAGTCCAATTTTTGGTTCTATTAAATTTGGCAGACGGTTCTATTGGGGATGATATCTATAGTACTTGTAGTTCTAATGGGAGCGGTTTGTTTAATTTAACACAGTTGGATCTTGATGAAAATACTTCAAATTTTGAATATTCGGATTCAGCTTGCGGTGAGCTGCCTTATTTGAAAATTGAGAAAAGACAAATTGATGCAGTACGTCAGTTAAATGATAGTTGGGTCATAACTTACCTAGTTGGCGTTTCAAATTGTGGTGGAGCAAATGGCATATATGACCTCGTAGAGTTTCCGCAATTTGATAACGATATTGTTATCCTAGAGGCTGAGTTTGAAAGCTCTAATGGTTTATCGGATTCAAACCTTGGTTTGCCAATGCCTACCGGTGGTTGGAAAATTGGAGATGACGTTTTTATAGGAAGTGGGCAAACACACAATTATACCCTTGAGCTTACGATTGGGTATGACTTTTTTGACAACCTCGTTGGAGATGACTCCTATTCATCATGCACTGGAAATGGTTCTGCTGGGGAAGGTTTGTTTAATGAAGCCCAGTTGGACGTAAACAATGACGGTACTCCGGATGCAACGGACACCACATGTGAGGATTTAGAAGAATTCGATCTAGCCTTACGAAAAGTAATAAAGTCTGTAGACTCCTATGAATGGGGTGCTTCAGTGGTATTTGAAATCGAAGTGGTGAACCAAGGGATTTCAGAAGTATCAGAAGTTGAAATTATAGAGTACATACCTTGCGGTTTTGAATACCTTACGATAAACGATGGTGTTTGGACTTATGACTCCGCAACTCATACTGCCAAAACTACCGTATCGGTAATGTTGGAAATGGGAGAAAATGTTAAACGAGATATATCTCTACAATTAAAACCATGTTATGAAGGGGCAAATCAATGGTTGAATTTTGCTGAAATATGTTCGTTTAAGGATAAAGATGGAAATACTGCGGAAGATATTGACAGCACTCCGGATTGTGAAAACGACAACGATGCAGGAGGTAGAGCGGATTCACCAAATGACAATTACTTATTTGGTAACGCACAAGGTGTAGTTGGTGATGATGTCGCAGAAACTGATGAAGATGACCACGACCCAGCACGATTGGCTCTTTTTGACTTGGCTCTAGCCAAGCGCATTGTTACAGCAAGGCCTTATACTTACGGTCAGGATATAACCTTTGAAATTGAGATATGTAATCAAGGCAACTTAACCGCTTCGCAAATAGAAATTACAGATTATATACCCGTTGGATTTTCATTTGATGTAAATAAAAACAATCCAAATGCCAGTGGTACTACTTGGAGTGGAGCGGATCCAAAGGTCGAAACAACTTTGAGCGCAAACCTCACTCCGGGTGATTGTCAAAAATTAGAGATCGTACTCGAATTTAATGCGAGTACCTCCATGTCAGCGTGGGACAATTATGCTGAAATAAGCAATTTCAAAGATGAAGATGGCAATGCGATCATCGATATCGACAGTCGACCAGATGATATTAAAAATAATGATGCCGGTGGAATGCCGAGCAGTGATGCTGATAATTTTATGTTCGGTAATGGTTTAGGTGTTGCCGGCGATGGCATAGCCTTAACGGATGAAGATGACCACGATCCGGCATTCCCAGAAATTATTGACATTGCTTTACGTAAAACGGTAACCACTCCTTCGCCTTATATCTATGGCCAGTCCATCGAGTTTAAAATTGAAGTGATAAATCAAGGTTCGTCGGATTTGAAAAATATAGAGATTACGGACTTTATTCCTTGTGGCTTAACCTTCGATTTAAATAATTTCACAAAGATTCCTGCTTGGTCGCTAGACGATGCCAAGGCTACAACCAGCATCGATTTGTTAAAAAGAGGTGAATCCAAAGAAGTGTACATCGATTTGCTTCTAACTCCGCGAGATGAAGATTGCAATTGGGAAACCGCCTATATCAATATAGCTGAAGTAAGCGAAATGTTTTCCATGGATGATGAGGATGTAAGTTCGTTAGATATTGATAGCAAGGCAGATGATGATAAAGAAAATGATGTTGGAGGTACGCCAGATTCTAATGAAGATAACCATGTGGATGATGATGGTCAAGATAGTGATGGCGATGGAATCTTGGATGAAGATGATCATGATCCAGTACGTCTTGAAGTTTTTGATCTCGCATTACAGAAACGGGCTAATCCTATTGGTCCTTACAACATAGGAGACACATGTAGATTTGATATCGATGTTTGTAATCAAGGAAATGTCGCTGCGAAAAATATTGAGTTGTCTGACTATTTGCCCATTGGTTTGGCTTTTGATTCATCAAACCCGCTAAACAATAAATGGAGCGTTGCTTCTGGATCGACATTAAGGTATAAGAATATTGAAGATGTAATTCATCCTGATGAATGCGCAACAATTTCAATCTATTTGGAAGTGCTTTCTGATGAAATGATTGAGTTGCTAAACATGGCTGAAATCAGTTATTCAGAATATGAGGATGGAGCAGAGAATTCAAAAGATGATGCAGACAGCGAAGCCGACGACAACAACTTTAATGATAATGGCAATGAACCCTTTAGTCCTTTAGACGATGAAATGTTTCAAAACGGTTTTCTAGGTGGCGATGAAGATGATCACGATCAAGCCTTTGTAATTGCATGTGGCGACATTGCTTGTCATGGAGATATAAATTTGAGTTTGGATGAAATGTGCGTAGGTAACATAACTGCAGGCATGTTGTTAAGCCCAGTACTATTTCCAGAGGATATGTACGAAATTACTTTAACCGATGAATTTGGAAATGTAATAACAGATCCTCAGAATCATATATTTACTGCTGCGGATATTGGTAATTGCTATTCTTACTCGGTAGTCATTCCAATGTGTTCAAATCAAAATTGTTGGGGTACGGTCTGTATAGAAGATAAGTTTCCCCCTGCTATCGATTGCGGAGGAATACAAGAAGTATTTGCCTGCAGCTTCACAGAAGCGGACTTTGGTTCGATCACACCACCGACTATTAGTGATGACAATTGTGGCAGTGCTAGTTTGGTATTGCTAAGCCAGACGATTACTCCAAACGACGATTGTGATCCGTCAGATTTATTGGGTACGGTAGTGAGATGTTACAAAGCAGTAGATGATCAAGGCAATGAACGCGCAGAGTGCTGTCAGACCATAGAAGTGAAACGTTTGACAATAAGCAACATTACGATTCCATCAGCCTTTAGCAGTACAGATTGTACCGTGAATACTGACATTGCTAGTCTGGGTGTACCGTTTATAGACAACGATATGAATGGAGTATTAAGCGCGGGTGATGTAGAGTTGTTGCCAGTACCCACGTTTTTATGCAACCTAATGGTGAGTTATGAAGATGTGATGATATTGGAGGATGCTTGCCATAAGCAGTTTATGCGTATGTGGCGATTCAGCGAATGGTGGTGCGGCGGCGTAACTCCCGTAGTGCAAATGCCTCAGATGATAGAAGTGTGGGATTTAACGCCTCCGAGTATTACGTGTCCATCGGCGATGACGTTTAGTACGACAGGCGGTTTTGGGGTCTGCCAAGCGGAAGTAACTTTACCCATGGCTACAGTGAGTGACGATTGCAACAGTCCAGTAGAAGTAGATATACTTTATCCAGGTGGATTTATAGATAACAGTAATGGTGGGTTGGCGACTTTAGGAGTCGGCACGCATACGGTGACTTATGTAGCTTATGACGGATGCTACAACAGCAATGAGTGCACGATGGAAGTAACGATTTTGGATCAAACACAACCGACAGTATTGTGCGAACAAAACACCGTAGTGAGTTTACAAGAAGATGGCTTTATCGAAGTAGAAGCTTGGAGTTTTGATGATGGCAGTTATGATGATTGTATGATGGATAGATTTGAAGTGCGTCGAATGAGTGATCCGTGTGGAGTAAGTGGCCTAAGCTTTGGGGAGACGGTAACGTTCTGTTGTTCAGATGTCGGTCAAGATGTCATGGTAGTGTTTAGAGTGTACGACTCGAGCGGCAACTATAATGAGTGCATGGTTAATGTAGAAGTACAGGATAAGAATGCAGCAATTCTAAGTTGTCCTTCGAATATAAGTTTGGATTGTGGAGATCCCTATGATTTAAATAATCTAAGTGGTCAATTTGGAGAAGCAGTAGTGATTGGGAGTTGTGGTGCAAACATTACCATAACAGAGACAATGACAAATGCCATCAACAATTGTGGTCTGGGAAGCATCACGAGAAACTTCAGTGCACCGGATGGTTTAGGAGGAACCTTAAGCTGTACGCAAATAATAACGATAACAGATAGTACTCCATTTGATGGAGATGACCCAAGCCAATTGTTGTTTCCATTAGATTACAGCAGTTCGAGCATGTGTGATTTTACAGATGTGACCCCGGAGAATATAGAGTTGTTGTCACCAGGTAACGGATTCCCAATCATCAATGAAGATGGTTGCGATTTGGTAGCGGTGAATTATGAAGACCAAGAATTTAGTTTTGCGAATGATCCAAGTGCCTGTTTCAAAGTGTTGCGAACGTGGACAGTGATCGATTGGTGTCAACGAAGAGTAGATGGAACCTTTGAAGAATGGACGCATGTACAAGAGATAAAGATTAGCAATGAGATTGCACCAACGATAGACAGTGGATTAGACTTTGTGTTGGTAGAGAGTGTGGATGTAAACTGTGCAAGTGCACAGGTTTCTTTGGGGATAACCGCGAGCGACGATTGCCCAAGTAATGTTCCCTTAAGCTATAGCTATGTGATTGATTTAGATAAGGACGGGACGATAGATGCTACTGGGACAAAAGCAGATGCAAGTGGAACTTATCCGATAGGGATCCATAGCATCACTTGGCAAGTATTGGACGGCTGTGGCAATGAAGTAAGTGGCAGTCATGATTTTGAGGTTAGAAATGTGAAGCCACCAGTTGCCGTATGTATTCAAGGCTTAAGTGTTGACTTGACCTTGATGGATACAGATGGGGATAATGTGCCAGATACCAATATGGCGATCTTAAATGCGAGCAACTTCGATAAGGATAGCTATCATCCATGTGGGTACGATGTGAGCTTGAGTTTTAGTTCGAACCCAGCCGACAATACAGTCACGTTTGATTGCAGTGATGTAGGTCAACAGGGCGTACAACTTTGGGTAACAGACGAAAACGGGAATCAAAGTTTCTGCAGCACGTTTATCATAGTAGAGGACAATGATATGGATTGTCCAATGATGTCAACGACGCGTGTAGGTGGAAGAATCTTTACAGAGTTGGATGAAAGCGTTGAGGACGTTAGGGTAGAGTTGTTAGGCTCTAGTGAAGAATCGATGAGTGAAGAGACTGGGGAATATGCATTTGCCGACATGCCAACGGGTGGTGAATATGTAATTGATCCCGGTAAGAACGATGACGTGATGAATGGGATAAGCACCTTGGATTTGGTGTTGATCCAGAAACACTTGTTACAGACAAGCCCATTGAATAGTCCATACAAACTGATTGCAGCAGATGTAAACAGAGACGACAAGGTAAGTTCGATAGATTTAATCGAGTTACGAAAATTGATCTTAGGAATTTATGTAGAATTTCCAGACAACGACAGCTGGCGATTTGTAGATGCGATGCACAGTTTTGTAGATCCCACAGATCCATGGCTCACACCGATCCCAGAAGAGTACAATATTCCTTCGTTGATCACAAATATGGATGTGGACTTTGTTGGGGTAAAGATTGGAGATGTGAATCAAAGTGCAGCGGCAAACCTATTGGATGGTAACATAGATACTAGAGATAATAGTTTGTCTCTCAAACTAATGACGATCAATGATAAGGTACGGGCAGGAGAGACGATTGACGTGCAATTTTCTTCTAATAATTTCGAAAGCATCGTTGGATTTCAACTCACTATGTTACATGAGGGTTTGGAGTACATTGATGTAAAACAAGGGGCTCTTGATATGAGGTCTGCCAACATTGGTCAGTTTAATGATCGTATGTTAACCATGAGTTGGAATGAAGCTGATGTGAAAGGAAGAACTGAATCAAAAGAAGTAGTCTTATTCACTATAGGTTTTAAGGCAACAAAAGATTTGGATCTATCAGATGTTCTAAAGATAACAGATGAAGTTACTCAGGCAGAGGTCTATGTTTTTGAGGAGACAGACGATGCATACCATACGGAGGGTATCGAAATGAAATTTGAGAAAGAAGCTTCTTCGAAAGACTTCGTATTGATGCAAAATGAGCCCAATCCATGGACAGACCATACGTCAATAGAAGTGACTGTGGAGATGGAAGAAGAAGTTATTCTAATCGTTCAAGATGCTTCTGGTAAGGAGGTATTTAGGGGGAGCTATAAATTGAAGGCAGGTCCCAACAAAATAGTTCTGTCAAAGAATGAAGTCAAAGCAAGCGGAGTTTACAACTACTCTGTAATTAGTAACGAGAGAATACTTGCCAAGCAAATGATAAAAATTTAGTTGTAATAGTTAGTAAGTAAAAGCCCTTAGATTAATTTCTAAGGGCTTTTCTGTTTTATTTATTTCTTACGGTTAAATAAGCCATGTTCATTTCTTGCTTGTTTTCGAAGAAAAGACCAAGTTTATGTTTTCCTAATTCGAAATCATCGAGGCAAAAGTGTAGTGATTTTGACTGCACTGGTAATTGATACATCAAAACATGATTGTTATTGAATACCTGAATAAGTTCTACATCTCTATGGGTTTGGATATTGATATAGCAGTCTTCTTCATCAAACGTTGAAGAAATTACATTGTTTGCCCAATTGCTTTCTACTTTAAGGCTGATATGTTTGTTGCTTAGCAACATAACCAAATCATCTTCAGCAAGGGTTGAGCTTACGCTTGGATTTTCTAATGTGTAACTAAATGCCATGAGAAAAAAACTGGAAAGGCAAAAAAGAAAGATTTTTTGTGTTTTGTTCATAATACTATGGTTTTTACTGGTTTTGTGTAAGCCTAGTGCTAACCGTAGAACTCACCTCTAGAACAGAGGAATTGTCTTTATCTTTATATTATAATTTTTTATAATATCAAAAAAAATGCCATTTTCAGAAAGTAATAAGGCAATAACCCAAGTAGTCTTACCAATCCGAATCAGCTTAACCCACCTCAACACACTTTTACAAACGCATTTGTCTTCCATAGATGTAGGGGCGGGTCAGCGCATTGCCAAGATCAAAATCCTTCAGTTTAGCCCTATATGTCATGCCGAATTGTTGCTTGATGGGACCTATGATGGATTCATGGATGCCAAATTCCAAATTGTCTTAAACGAAGAGAAACAATCTTTAGAATTTAAAGATGTGGATCTCAAACTTCGGAGCACGGGATTATTGGCCAAAGGCTTAAACTGGTTGGCAGACTCCGTGTTGCACAAACAAATCAGCGAGTCTTTGCAATCAAATTTGGATCAGGCTTTAGAGCACTTGTTTTCAGAAATAATTGACGTCAAGCGTGCTGTGCCGCTTCCCGAAAATTTCGTTTTGAACGTAGATATGGAAGCGTTTAAGGTGTTAGCCCTTAATGTAAACGAAAAAAGCCTCGAACTAACCCTTTTTGGCGAAGGAAAACTTTCCATTATCTCCAAAGAATTCAGCTGATCTATTTAGAATAAAAAACTAATTTTGCAGCGTTTGAAAACGAAGGTTGAAGACCAATAAAACGAACACTATGTTTGATAGCTTTTTAGGAAATAGTCCCAAGTGGTTCAAGACCACTATGCTTGCATTTTTAGTACTCAATGTTGCATTCTACTTCACACTAGGAGAAGAAATAACGGCTTGGATTTTTATTGGTGAATTCATATTTACTCTAGCTATGGCTTTGAAGTGTTACCCCCTTCAATCGGGTGGACTTTTAGCGATTCAAGCCTTGGCCCTCAAACTAACGACGCCATATCAAGCGATGCACGAAATCGAACAAAACCTAGAAGTTGTTCTGCTTCTGGTATTTATGGTCGCAGGTATCTATTTTATGAAGCCCTTATTGATGTACATCTTCAGTAAGGTGTTTACACGGATCAAGTCAAAAGTTGTTCTGTCCCTTCTTTTTGTTTTTATTTCTGCCTTCTTATCTGCTTTTTTAGATGCCTTAACAGTAACGGCAGTATTGATTAGTGTTGCGGTAGGTTTTTATGGCGTATATCATAAGATCCACTCTAGTTCGGCAGATTATGACGACAGTGGGGTCTTGGATCGAAAAGAATTGAGCGGAGAGACGTTAGAGCAATTTAGAAGTTTCTTACGAAGTTTGATCATGCATGGGGTAGTAGGTACGGCCTTAGGTGGGGTATGTACGCAAGTTGGTGAACCCCAGAACCTATTGATTTCAGACCGTATGGGTTGGGATTTTATAGAGTTCTTCCTAAAAATGGCACCAATCACTTTACCTGTTTTAGCTGCAGGATTGGTTACCACTGTTTTCTTAGAAAAAACGAAACTTTTTGGTTATGGTGCTCAGCTTCCAGAGGTTGCTAGAGGCATTATCCAAAATTACACCGATGAGATGGATCAGAAAATGACAGCTCGCGACAAATACAATTTGATCGTACAAGCGGTGGCTGCCATTTTGTTGATTATAGCCCTGGCCTTACATATCGCTTCCGTTGGACTCATCGGATTAGGTCTCATTATCGTACAAACTGCCTTTATGGGGATCACTGACGAACATAGTTTGGGCAAGGCGTTTGAGGAAGCTTTACCTTTTACAGGGCTGCTTGTTGTCTTTTTCGTCATTGTTGCTATGATTCATGACCAACATCTTTTTAGTCCCATTATCGATTGGGCTTTGGCCAAAGATCCTTCGCAACAACCTGCCATCTTTTATTTGGCCAACGGTATTCTTTCTATGATTAGTGATAATGTATTCGTAGCTACGGTTTATATCAATGAATTAAAAGGAGTATTCGAAGCCGACGGCATGACACCAGAAGCGATCGCCGCGGTAAGGGATCAATACGAAAAATTAGCGATTGCCGTAAACACTGGTACCAACCTTCCAAGTGTGGCAACACCAAATGGACAAGCAGCATTTTTATTCCTCTTAACCTCTGCCTTAGCGCCGTTGATTAACTTATCATACATGAAAATGGTTAAGATGGCTTTCCCTTATACCATTGTTTTAGGTGGTATTGGATTGCTTGGAATTTTATATATGCTTTAAGATCAATTTTTGGGCACCCTCGTCTCGCCATAGGCGGACGAGCCGGGCTATTCGTTCATATCCCGCAGTTTTCACTGCGGGAAACCACTGCTATCCCTGGTGCATTTTTCCCCAATCAATTCCTAAGCTTCGAACCCTGAAGGGTATATACGTTTATCATTCATTCCTTATCAATTTTCATCCCTTTACTCTACTTTTGCATTATGGTCAAAATTGGTGATGTAGAATTAGGCGAATTTCCATTATTGCTTGCTCCAATGGAGGACGTAAGTGATCCGCCTTTTCGAGCCCTGTGTAAGGAGCAAGGGTGCGATATGATGTATACAGAATTTATATCTGTAGAAGGGCTTATTCGAGATGCTGCTAAGAGTGTGCAAAAAATGGACATATACCCAGGCGAACGACCGGTAGGAATACAAATTTTTGGTTCTAATATAGAATCAATGCGCCGAGCGGCTGAAATAGTGGAAGAAGCAAAACCCGAAGTACTCGATATTAACTATGGGTGTCCAGTTAAAAAAGTGACATGCAAAATGGCAGGCGCAGGTATTTTACAGGACATTCCTCGGATGGTCGAACTAACCAAGGCCATTGTAGAAAGCACCTCTCTTCCGGTCACGGTCAAAACCAGGTTGGGCTGGAATCAAGAAACCATCAAAATCTACGAGGTTGCCGAAAGATTGCAAGACGTCGGGATTAAAGCACTAAGTATTCATGGGCGTACGCGCAAACAAATGTATAAAGGAGAAGCAGACTGGACCGAAATTGCTCGTATCAAAAATAATCCACGCATACATATTCCAATTTTTGGAAATGGAGACATTGATTCTCCACAAAAAGCATTAGAATACCGAAACAAGTATGGTGTTGATGGCATAATGATTGGCCGAGCGAGTATAGGTAACCCATGGATTTTTAAACAAATCAAACACTATTTTGCTACTGGCGAAATTTTGCCCCCGCCAGGTGTTTCAGAGAAAGTAGCGATTTGTAAAAGACATTTACTGAAAGGCATCGAATGGAAAGGTGAAAAATTGGGAGTACTCGAAATGCGGAGACATTACAGCCAATATTTTAGGGGCCTACCAAATCTAAAGCCTATTCGTATGGAATTGGTTACTTCTCATGACCCTAAGCACTTGGTCAATTTGTTGGATGAGATCGAAGAAAAATACGGTTCCTATGTTTTTGCTTGAAAATTAATGAGATGCTTTTCCGAATAGAACCCTACGAACGAAAAATATTTGAACTCATTAAATCTTCTGCAGAAGAATTAGGATATCCTTCTTTTGTTGTGGGAGGGTATGTGAGAGACCGCTTGCTTAATCGACCTTCCAAGGATTTAGATATCGTTTGTATCGGAAGTGGTATTAAACTCGCAAAGCATTTTGCAAGCAAGTTACGACCAAACCCTAGAGTTACCTTTTACAGCCGCTTTGGGACAGCAATGCTCCGCCACAAGGATATAGAAATAGAGTTTGTTGGTGCTCGAAAGGAATCTTACCGCACAGATTCGAGAAAGCCGATTGTGGAGAATGGGAGTTTGGAAGATGATCAAAACCGAAGAGATTTTACGATCAATGCCTTAGCTGTTAGCCTTAATGAAGAAAATTACGGCGAAATCATTGATCCTTTTAATGGACTCTTGCATCTAGAGAAAAAATTAATCAAAACTCCACTTGACCCAGAGAAGACGTTTTCTGACGATCCACTGCGCATGATGCGTGCGATCCGTTTTGCCACACAATTGGATTTTAAAATTCATCCCGATACGTTGGAAGCCTTGGCTAAATATCGAAACCGAATATCAATAATTTCTAAGGAGAGGATCACTGCCGAACTAAATAAGATTGTCGCCAGTCCTGTTCCATCCATTGGGTTCAAACATATGTTTGATACCGGCTTATTGCATTTGATTCTTCCTGAGATGGTAAAGCTTCATGGGGTAGAGGTGCGCAAAGGAATAGGGCATAAGGATAATTTTTATCACACCTTGGAAGTATTGGATAATGTTGCTAAGGTCAGTAATAATTTGTGGTTGAGATGGGCTGCAGTTTTTCATGATATTGCCAAACCTGCTACAAAGCGATTTGATGCAAAGGCTGGATGGACTTTTCATGGCCATGATGCCGTAGGAGCTATCGTGACAGGAAGAATCTTTAAAAGATTACGATTACCCCTGGATCATAAGATGAAATACGTTCAAAAATTGGTACGCTTGCATCTAAGGCCTATTTCGTTGACCAAAGAAAATATATCAGATTCTGCTATTCGAAGATTGCTTTTTGATGCTGGAGACGATATTGATGATTTAATGGTCTTGTGCAAGGCAGATATAACCTCTAAGAATGAAAGGAAAGTAGCAAGGTATCTTTCAAATTATTCGATTGTAGAACAAAAGCTAATAGAAGTTGAAGAAAAAGATCAGCTGCGAAATTGGCAGCCTCCAATTAGTGGAGAATTGATCATGCAAACTTTCGATCTGAAGCCTTCTAGAGTGGTCGGCGACATAAAAAATGGGATCCGAGAAAGTATTCTTGATGGAGTGATTGGTAACAGTTACGAACAGGCCTTCGAATTAATGCTTAAATTAGGGCAAGAAATGGGACTGGAAAAAGTAGAGAAATTATAAAACAACAACATGAAATATTTAACTCGTACGAACATTGGTTATGCTTTGGCAATAGGTTTATCCGCATTTTTGATGATGGGGACCATTGGCAAATTATTTGGGGGCTCAGAAGGTTTTGCCGAGATGGGTGCTACGCATATAGAATCATGGATGAAGATTATTGGCGCTGGTGAATTGATTTCCATTATTCTTTTCTTAATTCCTAAGACGTATAAGTTAGGTACAGTTTTATTAAGTGCCTTTTTTGGTGGAGCGATTATGTTTCACATGGCGCACGCCGATGTTGCACATCAGAGTATCATAGGACCTTCTGTTTTTTTGGTAGCGTTATGGATCATCAGTTGGATCAGAGGAAATGAGCTAATCTCCTTCAATAACGCTTAGGTCACTTTCGTGAAAAAAATACTTTACGTTTTAGTGTTTTTATGTATCCTAGTTTTGATTGGATACATATGGCTTACCAACGCTAATAATTTCAAACAAGAGGGAACATTCCAAATTTCGGTCAACGATGCACCCATTCAAATCCACCGTGATGAATATGGCATTGCTTATGTTTCAGCGCAAAGCAAAGCAGATCTATATAGAGGACAAGGATTTGTTCTAGCACAGGATCGATTGTTTCAGATAGAATTTTATCGAGCATTGATCAAAGGAGAAGCTGCTAGCTTGGTGGGAGAATCAATGATTGGATCGGATGTCCAGATGAGGGTTTTAAATCTTCGAAAAATGGCGGATGAGAGTTTTGAATACCTTGATCCGGAGGCCAAAAGTGTATTGGAGTGGTACTGCGAGGGATTTAATGAATATCTCAAAGTAGGAGAAAATGAATTCCCGCTAGAACTTAGTCTGGTTGGTATAAAACCAAAGCAACTACGCCCACAAGAAATTGTTGCCGTGACAAAATTTATTGGCTTTTTCCATAGCCAAAATATGATGGATGAAATTTTGAGCTTAAATCTAGCTACAAAATCAAAACATGCATCTGCACTGATTCCATTGTCTATTAATCTTGATCGTCAAACCGATTTGGATTTTGAAAGTAATTTAATCGAGCGAAGTAATACAGAAGAAAAGGCCCTGGGATATATACAACCCGCGAAACCTTTGATTCCGTATCCAGAATTTGGATCAAACAATTGGGCTGTTTCTGGATCGAAATCAACTTCTGATAAACCTATACTTTGCAACGATCCTCATGTGGATGCTAGAATGCTCCCGGGTACATTTTATCCTATCGGATTGCACTGCCCAGAGTTTAGTGCAGTCGGCATCGCCACACCGGGCATTCCTGGTTTGTTGTCCGGTAGAAACGAATTCGTTTCTTTTGGAGTCACCAATGCCTATGGCGACAGCCAAGATCTGTTTTTTGAAAATATAAAAGGCGACCAATATTTTGATTTTGAATCTGATAACTGGAAAGAACTAGAGATCAGAAAAGAAACGATTGTTTGTAAAGATGGCGAAGATGTAGAACTGACCATTCGTTCTACTCATCGAGGCCCTATAATTTCGGATTTCCCGCAATTTAATGTGATGTCTGGTGATGCTCTAAGTTTGCGCTGGGCTATAGCCGAAAGCAAAAGCAAAAGTTTAGGCTTTGATCGATTATTAGAGTCCAAAAATGTGTTTGAGTTTAAAGACAATCTCGACTATATGGACAACATGTACTTCAATTATGTGATGGCAGATGTCGATGGTAATATTGCGCATCAAGCTACGGGTTTGGTACCCATAAGAAATTCAGCTTCAGGAGATTTGCCAAAGCATCCAGAAAACGGAGAAGACTGGATGGGGTTTATTCCAAAAGATCAGTTGCCTCATTTGATCAATCCTGAGAAGCAATGGTTGGGCACGGCCAATCATGATACACGTCCTGATGATTATCCTTTTTTCTATTCAAATCATTTTTCGCCATATTACCGCTATGCCCGAATTACAGAGGAATTAAATGACGAAAGCAAAAAATCAGTCGATGATTTTAAGTCTTTGATTTTGGACGTAAAAAACAAACAGGCAGAAAAATTGGTTCCGATCTTTCTTGATGCTTTAAAGGATAAAGAGGATACTGAGAGAATTTTTAAAATCCTTTCTAATTGGAATTTTGATGATGCAGCACAGGAGGTTGGAGCTTCAGTGTATAACGTGATGTACAATGAGCTCGTTTACTTAATATTAAACGACGAACTGCCAGATGATCTTGAAGATATGTATTGGTCCAATGTATATTATTGGAATCAGCGAGTTGATCAGATGATTACTGAGGGGCATCCGTTTATAGATAAGATTAACACCAAAGAAAAAGAAAATCTTCCCCAACTTATCATTGAAGCTGCGAACCTTACAGAGGGTTTTTTAAGCGAAAGACTTGGTGTGGATTCAGATTCCTGGGCTTGGGGAAAATTAAATAAGGTTCGCTTTGTTAGTCCTATTCGCCCAAGTGGTTTTGGAAGTAAATGGTTAGGCGCTGTAACGTATCCTAAGTCGGGCTCTATGCAAACATTAAACAGGGGTGGTTTCAATAAAACTACCGAACGAAATTTTGATGTGAGTTGGTTTAGTTCTTTTAGGATGGTCGCGGATATGTCTGATGACGAAAAAATGATAGGCATATTATCAGGAGGGAGTGCTTCGAGAATCTTTAATCCATACTATACCTCACAATTAGAGTCTTGGCACAAAGGAGAATGGATTCCGTACTGGTTGAGCAAAGAAAAAATTATAGAAAACAGTAAATATCACCTAAGCTTAGAATGAAAAATCTACATACGAATACTTAAAAGATAAATACTTCTTTTGAATCGGTCATATCAAAAATTTGAGGGTAGTGCAACCTTAAATTTTCTTTCATAAAGTCCAAAGGGACATCTTCGAAATGTCCATAATCCTCTATGTATTCCATAAATTTTGTTCCTTTACTGTTGTATTGTTGTAAATACGAATCATTAATTCCGTCAAACTCCAGAGGTTCTACATCAAACATCGTACAAAGAGAAGCATTAAATGCGGGAGACATTTTTAACCATGAGCCATTGATATATGCATTGACCATTCCATGGGGTGTAAGTTCGTTGGTGCCAAATCTTTCGGTAAGTTTTTCTACAGCGATATGATTTTTTACCTTCCCAAGATGGATTCGTGCGGGGATTCCAACTGCTCTAAATGCAGCAATCAATAGAATCGATTTTTCAACGCAATTGCCCTCTGATTTTTCTAAAATATAACTGGCTTTAAAATGTTCAGACTTTAAACTAATGCGGTATGGATTGTATCTCCATCCATCGCGAACCATGTTATAAAGGGCAATTGCAAGAGACTGTTTAGACATAGTTGTGTGCTTCAATTCTTCAAGCCAATGTTGAATCGAAGCATGCTCTAAGTCATAAAAAAAAGTAGACTTCAGGTAAACTTCATTTAAGTGGCCAGACTCTTCTATTTGCATGCTGGGAATTAAAAATTATACTGTGCGATTGCCTTAATGAAAAATGGCGTTCCCGGAGTAAAGTGTATTTCTTCTACCGGCTCCAATTCATTTGCCAATCTTGATTCTGTGGCAAATTGAGTTTCATTCCATTCGGTGTCAAAGAGATTTTGAATTTGAAAACTCAAACTTAATTTATTCCAATTATAGCCCATGGATAAATCGGTAATGCTATATCCTTGAGCGACAATACTGTTGTCCTTGTTGGCCGGGCGGTCACCTAAATGTCGAAAACTAAGGTTTCCAAATAAACCTGAGTTAAGTTTTATGTTGAGACCGCTGGTACAAGTAAAATTGGGTGCTAAAGGAATAAAGTCTACATACTCTTCTTGGTCATTGAGGCCCATAGCGTTTGACCAGGTGGCGTCCAAGTCAAGATAAAGCCAATCCAAGGGTTGATATCTGCCGCTGAGGTCAAGTCCACGTCGCCTGGTTTTTCCGCTGGGCTCTACAATTCCAGCATCGCCAACATAAACAAATTCTTGTTCAAGAAAAAGATACCAAGCAGCCAAGTTTATGACGGTGTTAGGTACTGGTTTCCAAAGGATACCTACATCATATCCTAAGGATGCAGGAAGAATTTTTTGACTAGATTGGTCTAAGACAACGCGGCTGTCATTTGAATGGAACCCTTTTCCTGCTTTGGCATAAAATTGCAGGCTGTTGTTTGCCCTGTAGTTTACGCTTAGTTTCGGGCTGATAATGCCTTTGGTGGTTTCTTGTGAATTTGAAGTGGAGGATAACAAATCTTGGTATCCAAATCGAAAGACATCATAACGTATCGAAGGAGTAAAGTACCATCTTCCAATTTCGAGAGAGGACCCAATAAATGCACCAAAATTTGTTTCAATTACATCTCCAAATTGGATTTGATTTAAGGTAATGGTTCTATTTAGGGTCGAAGACAATTCGTTGTTTTCTACTTGGTCGGATCTTAAAGTTATTCCTGTAGAAAAATTTCCTTGAAAATCTGCTAAGCTGAAAATCCTATTGTATTCGCTTTGTAATCCAAAAAATCTTCGGTCTTCAACTTGCCTTATTTGATCTCCATTTATTGGGTCTTCTAAGTAAAAGGTAAAATTTGAAAACAATTCAAAGTCATATAAACTCAAATAGATCAAATTTCGTAGGGTAGATAAATCATCAAATGTTCTGTGGTATTTCAAGGATACATTGGTTCTTGATGTATTGCCACCCTCGGTATCGTCAATTGCTCCGAATCGTGTGATCAAACCTTGATCTACCGCTCGTTGAGGGATTTGCCCAGAAGCGTCCCATGTGCTTGTAAAATAGGATGTACTAAGTTCTAAGTAATCAGTGGCACTTGGTTGATAGGCATATTTCAAAAAGAAATTATTTCTTGAAAAATCCTGAGAGCTTTCAAAGGGGCCATCCGATACGATATACTCAGAGGCCAAATAGGCATGATGATTAGCATGATCCAAAAGCTTAAACATACCCATGAGTCTACGGGTATTAAATTGACCGGCCTCTAGTTTGAGGGTATTGTTCTCAAGCTTTTTTCTAGTTTCAAAGTTTACATATCCAGCAGTATTGAAATTCCCTACATTTTTATAATAGGCACCTTTGCCAAAATCGATTTTGTAAATTGTTTCTGGTATCAGAAAGTGTAAATCAGCATAGCCTTGACCATGTGCATGGGAGACCATATTGACTGGTAAGCCATCTACAGAAATCGAAATGTCAGTGCCATGATCAATGTCAAAACCACGCAAAAATATTTGCTCAGCTTTGCCTCCTCCAGCGTGTTGCCCAATAAAAAGACCAGGGACCTTGCGAAGGACCTCTTGAGCAGAGTTGACCGGTTTGATTTGAACATCAATATCAGAAATGACACTCAATGGATTTTCACTTGAAGCAATTACTATTTGTTCAATGTTTAGCGATTCGGCTGTTAATACTATGTTTAGCTCGTCCTCTAAAGAACGGACGATCAAAGAATCATTGGAATAACCTAAATGTGAAAATATGATGGTATCGCCGATTGCCATATTGGATAACTCATAGCGGCCTGATAGGTCTGAGTAGGTATGTGTGCTAAAGTTCGCGTTATAAATTTCTACTTGATCTAACGGACTGCCTTCTTTATTTGTAACATTACCAGAAACTTTCTGGCTAAAATTTAAAACAGGCAACAAAAGAAAAACTAAAATAAAAGCGTGCGTTTTCATATTCATCTAAATCGAATTCAAAGATAAGAAGGGCTAATAGAGATACAGATTTAACTTAAACTTTGTTTTGATTTCAAAAATGAATATGGTAGAATGTCGCTTGCCGAACAAGAGGGTCGGCGATGATGAACTTCAAATATTTTTTCAAGAATTCGATTAATGATTGCCCATCATTTCAGTCAAAGCCATTTTAGAAATGGCGACACGTGCTTGAGGAAACTTATTTAAAGGCATTTGATCTTTTGGTTCAATGCGTGTAGCGAAAAACCACTTTTCTTGAGGCAGTTGTATCCATCCTACAAACCAACCAATATTATCATTTTTATTTTCAGAGAACGCCCACCCAGTTTTGCCAAAAATAGGATACTCATTTAAACTATCAATTTGCATCATTTCGAGCAATTGCTCCTGTGTTTGGGCGGATATTGGGAGTTCTCGATTTGCAATTTTTCTAAGAAAATCAATTTGTTGGATTAAGTTGATTTTGGAATTGCCATTAATCCAAAATTCGTCAAAAGTACTTTCAGATATTTCCATACCTGGGTAATCTAACTTTCCAACATAGTCTTTCATTTTTTGATGCCCTAATTTTCTGGTTAATTTCTGATAACAGGGTAGACAAGACTTTTGGTAGCTTTCTTTAAAACTTAAATCTTTTTCCCAACTTTTGAAGGCTCTTGGTTTGCCATCCCAAGGAATTATTTCATTCAAATTTTCAACAATCCCTGACTCTAGAAGTATCATCGAATTTGGGATTTTGAATGTCGAAGCTGGCAGGGTCCCTCTGCGGCAACATTCATAATCGTTGCTGTAATACATGTTTTGAGAGGGATTGTATAATAAAATGCAGCCTTCAGCTTGGGCATTGCTTAAGATCGATTCGAAGGATTCTTGAAGAATTTCTACAGTAGACTTTGTAGAGGTATCAATGTGCTTTTTTGATTCAGGCTTTTTGCATGCGGCTAAGGCCAGAAAAAAAGAAAAAAGTGTCCATGTATAGCTACTCATAAGAACATAAAAAAAGCCCCAAAGGGGCTTTTAAATTTTAATCAAAAAGGCCTTCATAAGAACTGCCCTTTCCGTCTATTTCATTGGACTGAATCTCGGGCACTTTAAGGTCGAGAATGTCATCATCGATTTGCTCCTGTCCACCCATGAGGAGAAGCGTGCTCTTCTTTTCGTATTCTTCCAACATCTTTAATCCTTTCTCTTCAAATACGCCATTTTGTAGATCAATGGAATCCATAAAGTCAGAAGACATTTCCATGAATTGTTCCATCTCACCAATTTTGTTTGCCACATCATCGGCCATATGTTCCATGGCTTGATCAAACATAGCTCGCTTATCTGGGTCTCCTTTGATTACGCTCATGGCTGATTTCATGGCTGAGTGTGAAGCTCTAATCGCCTTTCGTTCTTGTTCTTTTACTCGTACTTGATCTTTGGTGTCTTCCAATAATATTTCTGAGTTCGAATACATTTTGGTAAGCACTTTATACAATACAGAAATTTTGCTGTGCAAAGCGATATATTTTCCATTGGTTTCTTTTAACCTTGCAGCTTTTCTTGTAGACAAAAGCATAGCTTTTTGATTGCCTGTTTCTTTGGCTTTCTTAGCAAGAATAATGTTATTCTCAATTTCTTTGTTATTATCACTTACCATAGTTTTGAGCTTTCTCGCTTGTCCTTTAAGGTCGCCAATTCTTTTGCCCATTTTACGCAAGTTGTTTTCTAAGTCACTAACATAGTTTTTTAGAATACCGACTGGGTCTATGGTGATAAACATGCCTGTAATTTTGCGCATTACGCTTTGGTACATATAGGATACCAAGGCTCTAGTTTTTGGATCAATAGCCATATAAACAATTAATCCAAGTACTCCGAAAATCACAATCTTTCCGAGTAATCCAGCAAAAAATGTTGCAATTGCACCTCCAAAGGTGAGCAAAGCCCATCCGCCTAAGCCAAGCATTGCAATAAGAAATAAAGCGCCTGTTTTGCCTTCAGGTTTGCTCCAAAATGATTTAGGTTTTGTACTAGTTGTCATGTACTAATGTATTAGATAAAATGAAAATACGAATCCTTTTACATCAATACAATTCTACTTCGATTAGTTTCTTTATTTCTCAGATATTCTGCGATTTAGGAGATAGTTTCGATAAATGGCCATTTGGCTTGGATTAATCCCAAAGCTTAAAAATCTTATTCCTCCTCATCAGCCAAAGCATCAAATTTGGCTTTCATGGTAGGATTTCCTTTGGTTAATCTTTTAATACTTAAGTCCTCTGCTTTATTGTTTGCCAATCGAAGATTGTTTTCTGAAGAAAGTAAAGCCTCTTTGGTTTTTTGGAGATGTTTGATGGTCTTATCGATTTCATCAATGGCAGTTTTGAATTTGCGACTAGCCAAATCATAGTTTCTAGCAAAGCCCATTTTGAAGGCCTCCATTTTTTCTTCAAAATTGGTGATGTCAATATTCTGATTTTTGACCAAAGCCAGTTCTGCTTTGTATTTCATCGAATTGAGCGCAGCATTTCTAAGAAATGAAATAATAGGTATAAAGAATTGAGGACGGGCCACATACATTTTAGGATAATGATAGGATACATCGACAATGCCAGCATTGTACAATTCGCTGTCGGCTTCAAGCAGGGTAACGAGTACGGCATATTCACATTTTTTGACTGTTCGATCCTTATCTAATTTGGCCAAGAAGTCTTCGTTTTTCTTTTTGGTTGCCGTTTGGTCCCCTTCGTTTTTCATTTCAAACATGATGGAGATGATTTCATTTCCAAGATGATCCGTTTCTCTAAAGATAAAATCTCCCTTTGTTCCACTGCTTGCATCATTATCTTTCCCAAAAAATGCATTGGGAAAAGCAGTGGTACGTATTTTATTAAATTCTGCTTCGCAATGAAGTTCTAAGGTCTCACCCAGCATCTTTGTGGACAATTTCATTTTCATGTCCTTTCGCAGTGCGATCTCCTCATCCTTCATTTTGATGATGTCATTCTTGATTTGAAGTTCGGCATTATATTTTTCTGCTAAAGAGTTTTTAAGGCGTTCTTTTTCAGCCTCCATGGCACTCACTAAATTTTTGTAGTCATCACGTTCTTTTTCTACTGATTTAAGGGACTCCAATATGGCAATTTGTTTCGCAGCTTCTGCATTGCTAACTTTAGATTTTAACTCATTGATTTCATCATTTTTGGAAGATAGTTCTGTGCTAAACTTTTCTTGTCTTTCTGCCCAAGCTTCCCTAAAAGAACTCCTAGTATTTGCCTCTGCTAGTTTTATGGCACTTTCTTTCTCTGCTTGAGCGCTTTGAAGTTTTGCTTTTAATTCTGTTAATTCTTGGTCTTTTTCGGCTTTGGTTAACTTGATCGCATCTTCTTTTTGTTGCTCTATAATTGCCAATCGAGACGAAATTTCTTCTTTAAATGAACTGTCACGTACTTGCTTACGGATCTCAGCCAAGCCCGTTTCATCGACTTTAAATACTTCTTGGCAATTCGGACATTTAATTTGATTCATTACTTCTACTTTGATAATTATCGGGTGTTTTCAATGGTCCTTAAAATTAGGATTTGTGTCTTAAGATTTGATATTCAATTTACTAATTCAGACCTCGACTATAAGTTATTACTGAATACACTTGACGCTTGATAATGCTTATAAGCAAGCTGGAAGCGTGGCGCAATTAGTCGAAAATTACGTCTTTTTTGAATGGAGACTTCATTAAAAGATTAAGTGCTTTTTGTGGATCCATCCCTTCATAAAAAATAGAATACAACGTACTCGTAATAGGTAACCTTAATTTATACGTAGCCATCAAGTTTTTTACAATTTTTAATGTTCTTAAGCCCTCAACCACTTCTTTACTTGTAGAGATCACATCTTCCAGAGATTCTCCTTTGGCAATGCGGTGCCCAAATGTGAAGTTTCTACTGTTATGACTTGTAGCAGTGGCTACCAAGTCTCCAATTCCGGCAGAGCCTAAAAAAGCTCTTCCTTTTGTCCCAAATTTTTGACCAAACAAGACCATTTCATGTAATCCCCTTGTAATTATTATGGCCTGTGCATTTTTGCCCATGTTTAATCCTTCCAATAGACCGGAACCTAAAGCAATAATATTTTTGAAAGAACCAGCTATTTCAGCTCCTCGGATATCATTGGAACCGAAAACAAAAAATTGGTTGCTCGAAAGTAACTTGATTCCTAAATCAATAACTTCTTGAAATTCGGAGGCAATGACAGTGGCCGCGGGTTTTCCTTGTAAAATTTCTCTTGCCAAATTAGGCCCGGCTACACATCCCACACGCAAAACAGTAGACTCTTCTTTGATAACCTCACTCATTGTAGAAACCTGATCCCTAGAAACCTTGTTTATTCTGTTTAATTGACCAGCTTCTTTGTATCTGTAGTCAAATCCTTTGGTGCAATGAATCAGAATATGCGAAGGATTAAGGTGCTTCGAAAAATCTTGCATCATCGATCGGAATCTGGAGGATGGGACAACAGGGAAGATAATATTACATCTAGTACAAAGATCTGCAGCATCAGAGGTTAGTTCTATATCACCACTTAGATCACTGTGTAAATGTGCATGGTGTTTGTTTAAAGCATCAAGATCTTTATGTCTTCTAGAAAAGAGTAAAACTTTTACGTTTTTACTCAACAATTTGGCCATTGTAATACCAAAACTGCCAGAGCCAATGATTCCTATAGTGTTGTGTGTCGAATCCAAACAAGAATTAAATTGATTTTACTAAAAATAGTAATTTTTATTTCTTCCTTCGATTTGCCTTTTTTTGTTGCTCTCTCTTCTTCTGAATTTCTTGTTGCTTTTTCATTGCTTCTTCCAAGCGAGATTGGAATCCTTGCTTTTTCGGTTTCTTTAGATTTTCTGTTTTTTGCTTTTCTAGTTCAGCTTTGATCTTGTCGTTGTCAAATACAAAACGCTTGGTTATTAAGGTTTGCATGATGTTGAAAAGATTAGAAAAGAACATATAACAAGTCAATCCTGAGGCGTACTGATTAAAAAACACCAAAAAGGTTATAGGCATAAAATATTGGACATATTTCATCGCAGGGTTTGCAGACATGTCCATATGCTTGGTATTATAATAAGTATATAGAATAGTCGTTATTGCCCATAAAATCGTAAAGAGACTTATGTGCGATCCAAACATAGGAATGTCAAAAGGAATGTTCGTAAAAACATCATACGAAGACAAATCCGTCGCCCACAAAAATGGTTCTTGTCTGAATGTTATTGATGCTGGGAAAAACCTAAACAAGGCATACCAAATGGGCATTTGTATGATCATGGGCATACAACCTCCAAAAGGACTTACGCCATATTCTCGGTAGATCTTCATCGTCTCTACCTGCTTTTGTTGGGGCTCATCTTTATACTTTTCTGTAAGTTTTTCTATTTGAGGTTTTAAGGCCTGCATCCGCGCTTGCGAGAAGAGCATTTTGTACATTAAAGGATAAAGGAGCATCTTCAAGATGAAGATTAAGACAATGATTACTACACCTTTTGAACCAATGTAATTGCTTATAAAATTAAAAGCCGGGCGTATTACCCATCGGTTTATAGAACCAAAAATACTTCGCCCGAACGGGATGATTTCTTCCAACCCATTGTCATAGGCTCTCAAACTATTGAACTCATTTGGTCCAATGTACATTTTCATTTTGAATGGTGCACCTCCATTTAAAGGAACACCGAGTTCTGTTTTTAATACCTTAAGATCATCGCTTTCTTCATCCAGCATTTGGGTTTCCATGTTAGCATAAGTAAATGCCTGCCCTTCGCTCATCAACGAAGTGTTGAAAAATTGATTTACATGAGAAACCCATTCTATGCGTTTGTCTTTTTCTATTTCGTCATCACCTCTACAAGAGCAATAATCCGTGTCATCATCGTCTTTTTCTTTAAAGTAAACGGTAGAATAGGTTTTTTCGAACATGACATTCTTCTCCAGACGGTCGAGGTGATTGACCCATTTTAGCTTCACACTTTCTCCATCCGCGCCACTAGGTGAAACTCCAGAAAATTGCACTTCGTAGTCCAAATCATAATTAGCTCCAAGGCTATATTTTTGTTTGATGGTGGCGCCTTCTGCCGATTGAGTGACAAATTCTATAGCATTTGACGTTTGGCTTGCACTAAAAAATAAATCTGATGTTTTAATTTGACCACTACCTTGAGGAATGTAATATTCAAATTTGTTTTTTTCATCCTCTAACAACCTAAGGTCAATCTTCACCTCATTATTAAGCGAGTCCGAAAGCACTTTTTTATGTTCTTTGATTAGTGCTTCCTTTATAGTCCCACCTTTATTTGTGAAGCTAATTTTAATCACTTCATTTTCTAGAGTATAAAGTTGTTCTTCTCCTTCAACAGATTGAGCGAAAGATCCAAAACTTTGTAGTTTTCGAACTTTTGCCAAGCTGTCCTCTAAAGGAGAGACAACTCTTGTCTCTTTAACTTGAATGGATTGCTGTAGCTCTTGTTGTTTGACAAGTTCAATTGAATCCGAAAGTCTTTTTTGAGCTTCTATTTGCTCTTGAGTAGGTTGAGTAAACCATGACCATCCTATGAGTATAAGGAGAATCAGTAATATTCCTGTGAGTTGATTTCTATCCATGCCTTCTTTTAAAGGGACAGCAAATGTACAAATTTTGCCTGCTATTGCGTGTTAACTTATAAATGAGATCGTTCGAACATTGGTTTCATTTTTAATAGAGAACTCTGTACAGTTGGTCGATTATTAAGGACATGTAGAAATCGTCGTTAAGAGAAATTAAAAAAGCTAATTTCGTTCTATGATTCAGCCATTTTTAAAAGGAAATTTGTTTTTGATTGCTGGGCCTTGTGTCATTGAGAGTGCTGCTTTGACTACCGAAATAGCTGGAAAACTGAAAGAAATTTGCTCAGAACTCCAAATACCTTTGCTTTTTAAGGCTTCCTACAGAAAAGCAAACCGTACCAGCATTAAAAGCTTCCAAGGAATCGGTGATGACGAAGCCTTAGAAATATTAAAATCGATCAGAACAAATTTAAAATTACCTACCACAACTGATGTGCATTCGCCTTTGGAAGCGCAAAAGGTTAGTACTATTGTGGATGTGCTACAAATACCGGCATTTTTGAGTCGCCAAACGGATTTATTGGTAGCAGCTGGTAAGTACGGTGGCTGCGTAAATATTAAAAAAGGCCAGTTTTTGAGCCCAGAATCAATGCGGTTTGTAAAAGAGAAGGTTCGGTCTGGAGGTTGCGAAAATATTTGGCTTACAGAGCGAGGTTCAAGTTTTGGATATCAAGATTTGGTTGTGGACTTTAGGAGTATCCCTAAAATGCAAGATTTAAATAGTTTGGTTGTTTTGGATTGTACGCATTCTCAACAAAAACCAAATCTTAGTAGTGGGGTAACTGGTGGGAATCCCAAAATGATAGAAACGATTGCCAAAGCTGGAGTTGCTGTTGGGGTAAATGGGCTATTTATTGAAACCCATACTTCCCCTGCTAGCGCTAAATCTGATGGAAGTACCATGCTGCCTTTGGATGATATAAGAGAGCTCTTGCTAAAACTATTAGCCATAAAAAAAGCGGTGGATTCTTGAAAAAAAATGTTTCTATAAAAGTATTTCCAGCCAATTTGGATAATGCTGCTTTAATCAAAAAGTTGAGTGCTCAAGCTAGTGGTTTTAGCGAAGGCGAAATATCCGACCTGGTCATAAGAAAGAGATCTTTAGATGCTAGAGGTAGGCGTCCTGCATATGTTCTTCAAATAGATGTTTATAAAAGCCAATATGCTAACAGCGAGCCGCGATATAGTGATCAATTACAGGATGTTTCCAATGCCGAAGAAGTGCATATAATTGGGGCCGGCCCTGCGGGATATTTTGCAGCGCTGGAGTTAATACGCCTCGGTTTGAAGCCATTAGTATTTGATAGAGGTAAAGACGTCAGAGCGCGAAGGCGAGATTTAAAAGCCATTCAGCAAGAAGGGATCGTCAACCCAGATAGTAATTATTGTTTTGGTGAAGGTGGGGCAGGAACATATTCTGATGGAAAGCTCTATACCAGATCAAAAAAGCGTGGCAAAATAATAGATATTCTAAGAGTGTTGGTCGAGCATGGGGCTAAATCAGATATTCTTATAGATGCCCATCCGCATATTGGTTCAAACAAACTTCCTGGCATTATAGCCAATATGCGAAAAACCATCGAAGATCATGGAGGCCACATATTTTTTAATCACAGATTAACCGATCTCGAAATAGATTCGGAGTCAGTCAAAACTTTGATCTTTAATTCAAACTTAAAACTCAATTGCAAAAATGTAATATTGGCCACTGGACATAGTGCCAGAGATGTTTTTAAATTGCTTCATAGTAAAAATATCCAAATAGAGGCCAAGCCTTTCGCCCTAGGCGTAAGGGTAGAACATCCTCAAGCACTTATTGATCAGATACAATATGGCCAAAAAGAAAGATCGAAATACTTGCCAGCTGCAAAATATGCGCTGAGCAGTCAAGTGAATAACAAAGGTGTATTTTCTTTTTGTATGTGTCCTGGGGGATTGGTTGTGCCTTCCTCAACTGCTCCTGGTGAAATTGTGGTCAATGGCATGAGTCTTGCCAGAAGAGATTCTCCATTCGCCAATTCTGGGATGGTAACTTCTATAGAGCTTGATGAACTTTCGAAGGAGGGGTATGCTGGGGTTTTTGCTTCTATGGATTTTCAAGCAAACATTGAACAAAAGGTTTTTGAGCGAAGCGATGGATCGCAAAAAGCACCAGCGCAAAGATTGACGGACTTTATAGATGGCAAAATGAGTACTTCCATCGGAAAGAGTTCATATATACCAGGATTGATTTCGGCAGATGTAAAAGAGATTTTACCTCCATTTGTAAGTGCGAGACTTCGGCAAGGGTTTAAGAACTTTGGGAAAAAAATCATACCTTATATCACCAATGAGGCCCATGTCATTGCTGTTGAAAGTAGAACATCCAGCCCTATTCGAATACCTCGAGATAATGAGAAATTACATCACCCTCAAATGTTAAATCTTTTCCCTTGTGGAGAAGGACCTGGATTTGCTGGAGGAATTCTATCTGCTGCAATGGATGGAATTAAAGTAGCCAAAATTCTAGTTGATGATGTATGATAAATTTGATCAGAAAAACATTAATTCGTTGCTGTTGTGAGTAAAGCTTTAAATAATAATTATTCGTTTAGTGAAGATTGGCTGAGGTCTTTTTATCAATGTACTACTGCAGCCAAAGCTAGTATTGCTTTAATAGATACTGATCTTAAAGTAATCGCTGCTAATAAAAGAGCTCAAGAAATTCATCAGTTTTTATTTTCCAAGCCCTTACCTGTCAAATTTGATATTGGTACTTTTTTCAAAATTGAAGAGCTAAAGGAAATAATAGAAATATCCAAGATGGCCTTAGAAGGAGAGTCTAAAGAGTTGGAATTCCAAGGGGTCATAGCCGGAGCTCGGTATAATTTTGTTATTGATACGAGGCCTGTTGAAATTGATGATTCGATTGTTGGTTTAATAATGACGGCTAGAGATATTCGAAAACAAGTTTTGAAGGATCGCCAAAAGATTTTGCAAGGAGCAACTTTGAAGGCCATTTTGGATGCTACCCCTGATGGAATTTATGCCCTAGACAGAGATTACAAGTTGATTGCAATAAACAAACAAGGCATTGAAGATTTTAAGAAAAATGGCTATAAAGTTAAGGAGGGAACCAACCTTCATGACATTATAGAACCCGAAAAATTAGAGAGATGGAAAGAGGAATATTTTAGTCGTGCATTTAATGGCGAAAGTTTCTTTTATGAGGGACCAATGAATTTGGAAAAGGATTTAAAGATTTATGTCAACAATAAATATCGGCCCGTATATGATCAAGACAATCAGATAATTGCAGTCGCAGAACTTAGTCGAGACATTACACAGTCTGTCATGCAAGCTCAAACTATTAAAGAGCAAGTAGAAATTTTGGATCAAAAGAATATAGAGCTTAAAAAATATATCGACTCTAATCTTCAACTAGAAAGTTTTGCTTACATCGCTTCTCATGATCTTAAGGCACCTTTACGTTCGGTAGTAAGTTTTGCTCATTTGTTAAAAAACCGAGCTGGTGCAGAATTAGACGAGAAATCAAAAGGATATCTAGATATTGTCATTAAGAGCTCCGAAAATATGCAGCTTTTGATTAATGATCTTTTGACATACAGTAGAGTAAAAACACAAAAAATCAAAATTAAAGAGCTCAATCTACAATCGTTGCTGAGTAGGATTTTGATTGAACTGAGATCAGAGATTGATGAAAATCAGGCAGAAATTGTTTTGCCCGAAAACATGCCTAACATTCTCGCGGACGAATCTTTAATGATACAGTTGTTTAGCAACTTGATTCGAAATGGGATGAAATTTGTTGAAAAAGGAAAGAAGCCAAAAGTGGAGATCAAAATGGAGGAGTTTGCTTTAGAATGGAAATTTTATGTCAGTGATGAGGGTATAGGTATTGATCCTAAAAATCATGAAAAGATATTTGGGACATTTAATAAGCTTCACAGTAATGATCTGTTTGAAGGAACCGGTTTGGGATTAACCATCTGTAAAGGAATAGTAGAAAAGCATGGTGGATTAATATCCGTGAAATCATCCTTAGGTAAGGGAAGTACTTTTATTTTTTCTATTTCTAAAAATTTAAAAAACCAGATTATACCGAGTGAATAAATTCGCGAAGTGAGACGCTTTTATCCAGATTGAGCTTTTTCTTCAATCGATATCTAGTCATCTGAAGACTTTTTAGCTCGACATTCAAAATGCGCGAAACTTCATAGTTGTCCAAATTCATTTTTATGAATGCGCAGTTTTTCATTTCATTAGGCGTTAGATTTGGACTAATCTCAGAAAGTCTTTTGTAAAACACAGGATCTACTGTTTCCAACATTTCTTTAAAATCATCCAATGAATCGTCTTCTGCGCTCAGCTTAGAGATGTTTCGTTCGAGCATTTGAAGTTTTCTTAATACTTTGCTCGATTCGTTTTCTTTGCGCAATTCAATTCTGCACTCATTGACAATTTGGCGCAAATTTTTAACCTCATTTACGAGTTTAGTCGCTCCAATTTCCTTGCCCATTAGTTTTCTATTTTTTTCACTAATGTTTTCTTCAAACTCACTCTTGTTTTGATCCAATTGTTGTGTCTTAAACAATAGGGACTTCTCTAGCTCGTTTTTTTGCATTGTAATGATTTTATTCAAATCATTCAATTCATTTTTTTGCTTGGTAATTGTGGTAATCGCCTCAGCCAAGTTTATGGCAGAATGTACTCTAGAGTTCAATTCTATTTTAGAAACAGGTTTATTAATAAAATCTACAGATCCAAAATCAAATGCGTTTTCTAAAACTTTTTCATCTTCCATTCCAGTAATTATAATCACTGGAATATGTGCTAAAATTTTATTCTTCTTGAGCATGCGTAAGGCTTCTAAACCCCCAACGCAAGGCATTTGCCAGTCCAATAAAACCAAATCTGGTTTAAATTCTATAGCTGTGGAGACGATTTTTTCACCATCATCTAACTCTTGATATTCAAAGTTTTCATTACCGAGATATTCTCGGTAGAGTAACCGATCAAATTGTCTGTCATCGACAATTAGTATTTTAGAAAGTTGCATGTCGCCCTATTTTGATAATGTCGAAATTGTAGTTAACGCATTAAGGGTTTAACTAATTCGTTATAGAGACAGATAAATAGGACAATGCCCCTATAGTCTCTTCTGTTTAATACTCATTTTTTTTCCGAGATAAATCGACTAATAACGAATAAGGCTTTATTTTTTTTTGTATTTAGAAGACCCCAAAAGCCTTATTTTCACTTGGTCCAACAGCCCTACCAAAGGAATCTTATCATCTACATTAACTATACAAAATATTTTGAAAAATTAGCTTTAAAAATGTTGTCGTATCAATTTTGACAATTAAGTATCTTAGATTCAATGAAGGATTGGGCAGATTTAATTGGGAGAATTTTTATTGCATTTATGTTTCTAAATGAAGCAATGGATGCGATGTTTCACAAAACGAAAAATATAGAAACCTTGTTGGCTTATGGTATTGATTGGCGACCAAATCTGCTTATAAATGTATCTATCGTTTTCTTGATACTTGGAGGCGTTATGGTCTTATTGGGGTATTTTTCAAGATTGGGAGCGACCTTTTTGCTCTTGTATTGGATCCCATTTACATTTATTGTCTATTCGTATTGGAATGATCCAGAAGAGCTAAGGAGATTTCATGCACTTATGTTTTCCAGAAATTTAGCGCTGTGTGCAGGGCTTCTATTCATTATTGCAAATGGCTCCGGGAAATTTAGTGTTCGAAGATTAATTCACACGATGAGGTTGCCTAAATAATGACCAATCAATTTACCCATATTTTTTTTGACGCCGATAATACCTTGTTTGACTTTGATGGTTCCTCAAAGCTGGCTTTTAAGGATTTAATAAGTCATCTTCAACTTTCGGATTGGCAAGCGCACTATAAAATATATCAAATTTATAATCATCAAGTTTGGAGTGAATTTGAAAAAGGCAAAATCAACTCCCAGAAGTTGAGGACAAAAAGATTCCAACTTTATTTTGATTCCTTTTCTTTTAATTATGATCCATTAAAAGCCAATAACTTGTATCTAAATTATTTGGTTGATCACGCCACGCTGTATAAGGATAGTATGATCCTTTTAAATGAATTAAAAAGATCAGATAAAAAACTGTACATTTTAACCAATGGACTCAAAGAGGTGCAAAGGCCTAGAATCCGCAAAAAGAGCATTACCGATATGTTCGAAGCTATTATTGTTTCGGACGAGATTGGAGTGGCAAAACCGCACGAAGACTTTTTTAAGTTTGCTCATAGAGAAGCAGGTATGACTCCTAAGGAAAAAATTATAATGATAGGGGATAGTCTTAAATCAGATATAGCTGGAGGCAATAACTATGGACTTTTCACTTGTTGGTATAATCCTTTAAAAAAGTCAAACAATACTGAAGTAAAACCCAACAAAGAAGTTCATTCCTTATTGGAGTTAAGAGATTTTCTTCTTTAATCTTTTGGCAAATTGAGTTCTTCACCACAAGTTTTACAATACTTCGCGCTATCGTCATGATCATCATCTGCACAGTACCTGCAGACTTGGGTATTGGTATGCGTTTCTGATGATTTTCTTGCCGCTTCAATGGCTTCGGCTGATACTATTCCCGTAGGGACCGCGATGATGGAATAACCCAAGATCATGATCATCGATGCGAGAAATTGACCAAAGGGTGTGCCTGGGCTGATGTCTCCGTATCCAACGGTGGTCAATGTAACAATAGCCCAATAGATACTTCTAGGGATGCTGTCAAATCCGGTTCCATGACCTGCTTCGACTACGTACATGACAGAACCGAAAATGCTAACGATAATTAGTACCGCAAATAGAAAAACTGAAATTTTACTTCGACTTGCACTTAATGCTTTTAGTATGACCGATCCCTCTGACATAAAACTAGCCAGCTTAAAGATTCTAAAAACCCGTAATAGTCTGAGCGAACGTACAATTGAGATCGATTGTATTTGCGGAATAAAAAACATCAAATAGGTCGGTGCGATGGCCAGAAGATCAACTATACCGAAAAAACTCGTGGCATATTTTAGAGGCCTATACACACAATACAAGCGCAGTGCGTATTCTATGGTAAAGAATATCGTTAATATCCATTCTAGGGTGATAAAAAGTAAACCATACTTATCGTGAAGACTTGGCACCGATTCTAACATCACCACCACGACACTCAAAATAATCGCGATCATCAACACGATGTCAAATAGTTTTCCCTCCTTTGTGTCAGCTTCAAATATGACCTCATGGAGCCTCTCTCTCAGAGGGCTGAAGTTTTTAATCTTGTGACGGTAGTCTTTGAAATTATCATTAGACATACTGCAAAATTACATATAAGTATTTAATGTAATGTATTAGTTCTGATTATTAAGATTGTTAAGCACTGCGGCCAAATTGTGGAGCAAAGCCTCTCCTTCATTAGAATAATTGCTTAACGTTTCATCCCTTGAAGAGATTATGTACATCATAAAATTGTCCGCTATAATTTCGTCTGGATGTATTATATATTGGGTATTGTCTTTTATTTGTTTAAAAAACGAGCTCATGTATTCAGGAGCAAGGGTAGAAAAGCCCTCTTTGTTCGAAAGCAACCGATAAGAGGTCTCCACTTCTTCCAATCGGTACATATCAAATTTTATATAGTTCATGAAACCACTAATATTCGGCGAAAATGAAGACTTGGAAGAAACTAAAGCAGGGGCGCAAAGCACCTCCGTATTGCCATCACTCAAAGTAATGGCGTATCGATCATCTAGTCCATCTGGATTAAAAAGAATACGCTTTAATATTTCAGGGCTATAGGACAACGGTTTATCCAATTTTTTGAAACCTATTAATTCATAAGTCTTCGTTTTAATCGCATCGTTATATCTAAGTAGTATGTGGGAAATTTCGTGTAGCATAACAGGTAATAAAGCATCCATTGATGAAGGGCTTAAGACGTTGGATGGAACCAAAATGGCATTTTCTCTAGTATAGTAAACAGATAGTCCGTAATGATTGGGATCGATTTTTATAATCTCCAAATTCGGAATTTTCAAATTTGGTAAATATTGATGGATTAAAGAAAAGCAAGAATCCAACGTTTGAGCAACCACCTTAGCCTCGTTGTTTGTAAAAGATTGGACGCTTTTTTTTAAATGATTTTGATAGGCCGTCAACAAAGAATCCCTGGACTCAGAACGATGCTCTCCATTCATTTGAAGCATCATGTCCAGATTCCCGACTTTATTGAAAAACGAATCCTTTGAATCTTTACAAATTTGATTTTGACCCTCTGCGATGGTAAGCAACTTATATTGCCTGGGTAATTCGGTATGTTTAATACCTTGCTGCCCTTTACAGGAAAGACTAAACAAACAAAAAAGAAAGAAAAATTTGTAAAGAAAACTATACATCCTATTCAAAAGAATATTTTACCATAACATTCGGTTTGTGAGATGACCTCAAAATTAATACGTTAGGGGATGTATAGTTTTCACTCATAAGAATTTATGAGCTCAACAAATATAGCTTATCTAGTTGATGGGATTATTTAACATATAGGGTAAAAAACAAATATCAAATAGTTTTAATGTTTATCTAGTGAAAAACCATGTGTTTTGTGTTGAAATATTTTGGTCGAAAGCATACCCTTCGTAGTTAAAACCTTTGAGTAATTCTGGTTTTTTTATTTGTTCGTCAATCATATAACGCGCCATTAATCCTCTAGCTTTTTTTGCGTTAAAAGAAATAAATTTTAATTCATCCCCTTTGTATTCGCGAAAATCAATATTCAATACTTCAGCCTTTAGGCCTGTATTACTAATGCTTTTGAAATATTCCTTAGATGCCAGGTTAACAATCACGTTTTCTGAGAATTGCTTCAATTCTTTGGTTAAAGATTTGGAAATTTTATCCTGCCAAAACGCATACAGGTCTTTGCCTTGAGTATTCTCTAGTTTTGTTCCCATTTCCAAGCGATAAGGCTGCATCAAATCAAGAGGTCTCAGAATACCATATAAACCTGAAAGAATTCTTATGTGGTCTTGGGCAAACAAAATTTGTTTGTCGTTCAATTCTTCCGCCTTTAACCCCAGGTAAACATCTCCTTTGAATGCCCAAATTGCTTGTTTGGCGTTTGTAAGGGTCTCCTTTTTTCTAAACTTTTGATATCTGTCAAAATTTAGATCGGTTAATTTAGCGCTAATTTGCATCAACTTCTGAAGCTCCTTTTGCGACAAGTTTTTGAGTATTCCGGCAAGTTCTTGGCTCTCTTTTTTGAAACGAGGAAGTGTATATGCCAATCGTTCTTCATTCTGAAGATCCAAGGTTTTTGCAGGGGATAATACGGCGATCATTTTTGACTTAAGCTTTATGTAATTAAAAAGAGGATGTCTCTTTGGAAGAAACACCCTCTTGATATATTTTGTTTAACGGGCCCTTATTTAGGACTCAACATATTTGGAGACGCCGCAGGAACGCTGTCTTCATCTTCTTGCTTTAAAACTTTACCGTGCACTTTTAAAACAATCTTTTCATCACCTGCATTCGTAGTGATTTTAACACTTTTGGTAAAAGGCCCAATTCTTTTGGTGTCGTATCTGATTTCGATCACTTCCGATTCTCCTGGTAAAATCGGCTCTTTTGGGTAAATAGGCACAGTACACCCACAACTTCCACGCGCGTTTTTAATTACTAAAGGTTCAGTACCTGTGTTGGTGAAACTTACTTTTCTAACAGGATCTGAATGCTGTTCAATGGTACCATAATCTACATCTAAGGTTTCCATTTCCATTTTTGGCCCATCCACTGTTTTTGCATCTTGGGCAGTTAAGCCAAATGCGAAGCAAGCAAAAAGGCTTAATATTAAAAATTTCTTCATGTGAATATTCATTTGAATTATAAAATTAGGTAAAACCAATAGCATATACCTAAAAGAATTTAATAATAAGTTGTTAATACTTATGTCAGCATTGCATCTATTAGACGAGAGTTAATGTAAAATGTAATGAAGTTGATCCAAGAATTTTTACTTTTGTGGCCAACATACACGTTCTGTAAACAACGCATGTTTCAATCTGAATGATAGACTTTTCTGCTTTAAATAAATATGCTTTAAGAGGCCGTTCACAAGAGGCTTCATTTCACAAAGAAGTTCTAAAGGATTTATGGATTTGTTTGGTAAGTAGAGAAACAAGTATTCTTGCTAGAAAAGAGGTGCTATCCGGAAAGGCGAAGTTTGCAATTAATGGTGATGGCAAAGAACTGCCACAGGTAGCCATGGCCAAAGCCTTTAAAAAAGGAGATTGGCGGTCAGGGTATTATCGAGATCAAACCTTTATGATGGCTCTTGGGCTTTGCAGTGTTGAAGATTTCTTAGCGCAACTATACGCAGATACAGAAAACGATAAATTTTCAGGAGGGAGACAAATGAATTCCCATTTTTCAACCCCTTTGATTGACGAAAATGGAGATTGGTTTGATCAAACCAAAAGCTACAATGTTTCATCAGATATTTCGTGTACCGCGGGACAAATGGCCCGTGGCTTGGGAATTGCACTCGCTTCTAAAAAGTTTAGAAACATCAAGAATATTGGGAAGCGAAATAGTGAATTTTCAAGAAATGGAAATGAAATAAGTTTTACTACTATCGGGGACGCCAGTACATCTGAAGGTGTTTTTTGGGAAACAATTAATGCTTCGGTGGTCATGCAGGTGCCTTTGCACATTTCGGTTTGGGATGATGGTTATGGGATTTCTGTTCCAATAGAACTTCAGACTGCAAAAGGCAATATTTCGGAGGCTCTTTCTGGATTCGAATATAAAGAGGATGGAAAAGAAGGTTTAGGCATATACAAAGTCAAGGGATGGAATTACCCAGAATTAGTAGAGGCCTACGAACAAAGTGCAGAGAATTGTCGTACTCTCCATAGACCTACATTGATTCATGTAACCGAATTAACGCAGCCTCAAGGACATTCTACGAGCGGATCACATGAGCGGTACAAAAGCAAAGAACGCCTGGAGTGGGAAAAGGAGAATGATTGCATAAAAAGATTTGGGGAATGGATAGTGGCATCTGGATTGTTGAATGCTGCTCAATTAGATGAAATTAAAGCAGAGGCGAAAAAGTATGTCTCCGAATGTAAGGTAAGGGCATGGCAAGCTTTTTCAAACGTGACCTTAGATAGAATAAAAGAGCTGAAAGGTGTGTATGCACAGGTGGAGTCATCTGATAAGATTCAAGAATTACTTCAAGATTTAAATACACCCAATCCAGTATTGTCAGAAGTTCTACAAAATGCCAAAAGGTTAAGGATATGTATAATTGCCGAAGGGAAAAAAGTCCCAGAGGAGTTGAATGGTCTCATTGATGTTGTTCAAAAACAGGGCGAAAAATATCACACCAATTTGTATTCGAGTTCGGACAAATCTGCCTTAAAAATTGGGGTGGAACGGGCGAAGTATTCGGATGATTCTCCAATGTTAAGCGGATACCAGGTTTTAAATAAGTTTTTTGATGAAACTTTTAAGAAAGACAAAAGGGTAATTGCATTTGGTGAAGATGTAGGATATATAGGAGATGTAAATCAAGGGTTCGCCGGTTTACAAGAAAAATACGGAGAAGAAAAAGTATTCGATACGGGGATTCGAGAATGGACCATAATGGGCCAAGCGATAGGGCTATCTATGCGAGGGTTTAAGCCAATAGCAGAGATACAATATCTAGATTACTTAATCTATGGTTTAGAACCCCTGAGTGATGACTTATCAACTGTCCGCTATCGTTCTAATGGAACACAACAAGCCCCTGCAATTATTAGAACTCGCGGACATAGATTAGAAGGCATTTGGCATGCCGGATCTCCTATGGGAATGCTTGTTAATTCGTTGAGAGGAATGTATATATGTGTGCCTCGTGATATGGTGAGTGCTGTGGGATTTTACAATACTTTGCTCAGATCAGATGATCCTGGGTTAGTAATAGAATGTTTAAATGGTTATCGACTTAAGGAAAGATTACCAGATAATTATTTGGACATGTGTTTGCCGCTAGGACAACCAGAAATCTTAAGAGAGGGGACAGACATTACCATTGTAACATATGGCTCATGTATTCGCGTAGTGCAACAGGCCATAACTTTCTTGGAAAAAATCAACGTCTCTGTAGAGCTGATAGATGTTTGTACTTTGTTGCCCTTTGATCTCGAACATCGAATAGTTGATTCGATTAAAAAGACCAATAGATTGCTAATAGTTGATGAAGATGTACCGGGAGGAGGATCAGCCTTTATACTTCAAAAAATTGTAGAAGAACAATTGGCATATCAGTATTTGGATTCTGCTCCATCGACCTTGACAGCGCAAGCACACAGGCCACCATTTGGAAGTGATGGAGATTATTTTTCAAAACCCAATCCTGAGCAAGTTTTCGAAACGGTCGTTTCAATTCTCAAAGAAGTCGAACCAGCAAAGTTTACAGATTTACCTTAGTAAGGAAAGCATTACATTTGCTCGCGATGAAGTTTAGAGCACTCATAATTATACCCACCTACAAAGAGGAAGAAAATGTAGAAAACATTATTTCTGCTGTTCTAGCTCAAAATAATGCTTTTGAGATTTTAATTGTAGATGATAGCTCTCCTGATCAAACTGCGGATATCGTTAAAAGTTTGATGAAACAAGAGGGGAGGATTCATTTGATCGAGCGCAGTGGAAAACTGGGGTTAGGGACTGCATATCTTGAGGGATTTAGATTTGCTTTAAAAAACCAATTTGATTACATCTTCGAAATGGATGCAGACTTTAGCCATGATCCTAAAATGTTAAATCCTATGGTGGAAAAATGTCAAGACCCGAATGTTGATTTAGTGGTAGGGTCTAGATATGTCGAAGGCGGAGGAATTGAGAATTGGTCCAACTATAGATTGTTTCTGTCTTATTCAGCTTCCTTATACGTGAGATTGGTAACGAACATCAAAGTGAAGGACCTTACTGCTGGATTCAAGTGCTACAGTAGGCATGTCTTGGAAATCATTGATTTGGATAAAATTCGACTTAAAGGTTATGGATTCCAAATCGAAATGAAATATGCAGCACATTGCAATGATTTTAATATAGTCGAATTACCTATAGTTTTTAAAGATCGAGAACTCGGAACATCCAAAATGGACACGAGCATTATATTCGAAGCCATTCTTGGTGTGCTCAAAATGAAGATTAAATCATTCTCAGGATATTATCGCAATCGATAAATTATATATAAAAATATATTATATATAATTGGAGCGCACAATTAGCTTATTTATTATTAGACCTTTACATATTAGATATTTTATTAATATAATTTATTTATATTTATAAGCGTAAACCGTATTTGGTTTATACCTACCTGAGATAATTGTCCCTACAGTACTTCAACGCATTAATCGATTTTATAAGCAAATAAATTGCAATATGTAAATTCTTTGCTTATAGCGATATAGATATTAAAGAAATTTCTATATGTTTTTTGAAATATTGTGTGAAAAAGTGGTAAAATGTGGGAATATGAGCTTAGATTCGTATTGAGATTGGTAATAAAGGATAATGTATCAACTAACCGGAGAATTCGAATGCAAAGCGGATAGTAAGGGCCGAATCAGGCTTCCTTCTTCCCTTATCCGGCAATTAGGAGAAAAAAATTCATTACACTTTACTATCAATAGAGGATTTGAGCGTCACTTGATGATGTATCCTCAAGATGTTTGGGAGAAAAAGACGACGGAAATTAATCAGCTAAACATCTACGACACTAAGGAAAGACAAGCTATGCGATATTTCTACAGAGGAGCTAGTTCTGTAGGGATGGATTCGGCAGACAGGATTTTGATCCCAAAATCGCTAATGGAATATGCGGGGATAGAAAAAGAAGTAGTTCTGTTTGCTTATCATCAGCAAATTGAGATTTGGTCCAAAGGTGGGTATCAAATTATGCTAAATGAGGAGCCGGAAGAATTTGCAACAATAGCTCATGGAGTCTTGGGTAGCCAAGTTTCGGATAAAAATGAATAAAGAATATCATATCCCAGTACTGCTCGAAGAGAGCATTGAAGGATTGAATATAAAAGAAAATGGAGTGTATGTCGACGTGACCTACGGAGCTGGAGGTCATTCGAAAGCAATACTTCAAAGATTGGGTGCCAAAGGGCGCTTGATAGCTTTTGATCAGGATGAAAATGCACTGGCAAATGCCATTGATGACCCCAGGTTTAAGCTTATTAGGTCCAATTTTAAATGGTTTGGTAATTTTTTAAAACTGGAGAAGGTAGGCAAGATTGATGGGTTGTTGGCTGATTTGGGGGTTTCTTCTCATCAGTTTGATGTTGCAGATCGTGGGTTTAGTCATCGATATGATGGCCCGCTTGATATGCGAATGAACAATCAGATGGGGGTAGATGCTGCCAAAATTTTGAGCACCTATGATTTTCGACAACTTGTGACAATGTTTAGCGAGTACGGAGAGATTAGGAATTCGAAGACGCTGGCGAATAAAATTATAGACCACAGGTCTGAGAATCTTCATACCACTGAGGGTTTGAAGGTTCTTGTAGATCAAGTGTATGTTGGCAGTAGGCAAAAATATTTATCTCAGGTTTTTCAGGCCATAAGGATTGAAGTAAATCAAGAGATGCATGTTTTGAAAAGATTGTTGCGACAGATCCCAGACTTGATGGAAGAAGGAGGACGATTGGTTGTAATAAGTTATCATTCTGGTGAAGATCGCGTGGTTAAATCTTTTATTAAAAATGGAGGATTGAAAAACGATGAGGATAATTGGTTTAATTCGGAAGAGAAAAAATGGAAGGCTGTAAATAAGAAAATTATCGTTCCAGATGAATCTGAAATTCATCGAAATTCTCGAGCGAAAAGTGCAAAGCTAAGGATTGCTGAAAGGATTTAATGAAGCAATCAAAATAAGAAAACTACAAACTAAGGATTGCTAAGGTTTTAAATTATGGCAAAACAAAATAAGAAAACTACCAAACTTAGATTCAAAGGGATCGGGTTGCTGTATTCAAATTTTCCTTTCATATGCTTTTTGGCATTTCTAGGGGTTGTTTATATCGCCAACGCTCATTCTGCAGAGAAAAAAGCAAGGAAGATACAAGCGGTCCAGGCTGAGTTGCAGAAAGCCAGATGGCAATATGAAAGCATTAGGCATAAGCTTATTTATGAAAGTACTCAATCGCAAGTTGTTGAGAAGCTTAAAAATGAGGACTTAGATATTAAAGAGCGAGTGCCTAAAAAACTTAAATGAGTAGATAGTCAAGTTCCAAAATGGAGAAGAGGAATGAACTCTTAATACGTGCTTACCTGGTTGCATTTTTCTTTGTAGCCCTGACTTTGGTGATTTTTTACCGGGTCATTAAGGTTAGTGTTTTTGAGGGGGATAAGTGGAGAGCGCAAGGTGGGAAAAATGTAAAAATGATTCCAATTCAAGCGCACAGGGGAAATATCTATTCTGACGATGGGACGACTTTAGTCACATCACTACCGTTCTTTGACATTCGGATGGATTTAAAAGTTGTTCGACAAGAACTCTTTGATCAAAAAGTAGATTCATTATCCTATTTGTTAGCAACTAAGATAGGTGGAGGAAAGACCAAAGAAGAATGGAGAAGTCATTTGGTCAAGGCAAAGCTTAAAAACTATAGGTATTTTAAAATTGCCAATGACCTGTCTTACGATCAATTGTTGGATTTAAAAGAATTTCCAATTTTTCGAAGAGGTCAGAATGCTGGAGGTTTGATTGTTGAGAAGAAAACAATTCGCGAGAAACCTTTCAAGGCGCTAGCTTCAAGGACTCTTGGGGAGATTCGAGAAAATGCTCCTGACGTTGGTTTGGAGGCTTATTTTGATGAATATCTAAAGGGGAGTGTGGATAGTATGTTGATGAAAAGAGTGCCTGGTGGAAACTGGATCCCAGTATATGATATCCATGAAATAGGTCATAGGCAAGGGGATGATCTTTATACAACCCTTGACGTAGATATTCAAGATATAGTTCAGTCAGAATTATTGAAATCTATTCAAGAGCATGGCGCTTTAGGAGGAACTGCAATGGTGATGGATGTAAAAACAGGTGCGTTGAAAGCCGTTGCTAATTATCAATGGTCGAACTTGAGAGAGCGTTATAAAGAGTCTTATAATCATGCTATTGGTACATTGTCTGAACCTGGTTCAACTTTTAAAACTGCAACAGTTTTGGCTTTGTTTGATGATGGTTATGAGTCGCCAGAATCATTAGTTGATTTGCAAGGAGGTAAGAAGAAGTTTTATTCAGAGTGGATGTATGATTCTAAGCCGCATGGTATTCGTCAAACATCATTGAAGAATGCTTTTGCAATTTCTTCCAATGTAGGTATTGCCGAATTTGCAATGGACAATTACGAAAGAAGGGACAGTGGAAGATTGGCATTCAAGGCGAAGCTTGAACAATTTAGGTTAGATCGAAAAACAGGAATTGAAATCGCTGGTGAAAAGACTCCGATGATTAAGGATCCTTTGGATAAAAGTAATCCTCATCAAGCCTGGTCTGGGACAACAGTTCCTTGGATGGCGCACGGTTATGAGTTGGAACTTTCGCCTCTTCAGATTTTGGCTTTTTATAATGCAATTGCCAACGATGGTAAATACATGAAGCCGTTTTTGTCAAAGGCAATTTATAGGGATGGAGAGCCTTTGATGCAGTTTAAGCCAAAAGCTGCTAAAAAAAGAATTGCCGGGAAGAAAGCCATACGATACACGCAAGAATTATTACGGGAAGTATTTGTTTCGGGCACCGCAAAAAAATTGAATTCAAAAGAAATATCCTTAGCGGGAAAATCAGGTACGGCGATAGGCAATTATAAAGATGAGGATGGAGAAAAAAGATACAATGGATCTTTTGCGGGATATTTTCCAAGTGAAGATCCCAAGTATTCCATGATTGTTATTCTCTATCAACCTAAAGAAAAATATTACGGTGCTCAAGTAGCTGGTCCGGTATTCAAATCTGTAGCAGAAAAGATTAATGCGTTGAAGATTGAAAACTATGTTGATGTGGAAAGCGGCAAAAAGCCTCACAGTATTAATTCTGGCCAGACGGGATATGCTCCTGATTTTAAAAAGATTTTGGAGCATACTGGGATAGAATATAAGAGAGAGGCTAAAACGTGGACGATGTTGAATCCATCTGAAGAAGAGATAAAGCTTGATCGAATGCGAATCAAGAGAAAAGAAATACCAAGCGTGGAAGGAATGGGCTTGAGAGATGCTTTGTACGTTTTAGAAAATTTAGGATTGAAAGTGGAGTCAAGTGGCGTAGGAAAAGTGGTGAATCAATCCCTATTGCCGGGATCAGCTGTAAATGGACAAAAGATACATTTAGAATTACGCTGATTCGATAAGGTGAAAAAGTTGTTTGAAATATTGCCAGTAAAATTGAGAGATCAATTGTCAAATGTTGAAGATCAGGTAATTGATAAATTAACATGTGATAGTAGAGAAGTTTCAACTGGATCCTTGTTTTTCGCTCTAGCCGGAACAGTGCAAGATGGTAGGTCTTATATACCTCAGGCACTAAAAAGTGGTGCTTCATTAGTTATTGCTGAAAAGAGTGATTCGCCGTTTGAAGACTCCAAAGTTTTGGAAGTAGAAGATGCACGGGGAGTAATGGCTGAGATTGTAAAGTCCTTTTACAATGACCCAAGTAGCGGATTGAATTTGATAGGGGTAACTGGTACTAATGGTAAAACTACTGTGACCACTATTCTGTATCAACTCTTTACTGCTTTGGGTTATGATTGTGGATTGATTTCTACGGTAAATTATGTGTGTAAAGCTTTTAATATACCAGCTAGACATACTACTCCAGATGTAATAACCTTCAATGAAGTGTTGAATAAAATGAAGGAAGCAGGTGTTGAATTTGTTTTCGCAGAAGTTTCTTCGCATTCAATTTCTCAACGAAGAATAGAAGGACTGGATTTTGGAGTTAGGGTTTTTACAAATCTGTCTCACGATCATTTGGACTATCATGGAAGTTTTGCAGAGTATAGGGATGCTAAAAAGACTTTTTTCGATTTAGCGGATAAGCAAAACTATTGCATCTACAATGTTGATGATAAAAACGGTGGGGTAATGGTTCAAAATACTCGAGGAGTAAAATTGGGTTATGGATTGTACGAAATGACAGACTTTAAAGGAAGAATTGTATCAAATTCCATTGAGGGACTGCATCTTAATATAAATCAAAGAGAATTCTATTGTCGACTTATAGGAAAGTTTAATGCGTATAATTTATTGTCTGCATATTCAGTGGCAAAGATTTATGAAACGGACGAAGAGAAGATTCTGCAAGTATTATCCTCCGTTACCGGAGCTTTAGGTCGCTTTCAACTATTGAAAGGAGAGGCCAAAAAAATATTTGCGATCGTAGATTATGCACATACACCTGACGCTCTTCAAAATGTTTTAGAAACCATTGAGCAGATAAAGAACAGCAATCAGAAAGTTGTAACTGTTTTTGGATGCGGAGGTGATAGGGATTCTGCTAAAAGACCAAAGATGGGATTCATTGCATCACAGCTAAGTGATACCGTTGTGGTTACTAGTGATAATCCAAGGTCTGAAGATCCTTTCAAAATCATGGAGGATATAGTTGAAGGAATTGATGATCTGGATAAGGTGCTGCAGATTGAAAACAGAAGACAAGCAATAAAAACTGCAGTGCAAATTGCTCAAGAAAATGATATAGTAATCATTGCGGGCAAAGGACATGAAAAATACCAACAAGTAAAAGGTGAGCGATTTCCTTTTGATGATATAGAAGAAATAAAAAAACTAATACTATAAACTCGTAAACGACTAGACTCAAAATAAGATGACCGAATGGTTCGCGAAAGCGAATCGAAGCAAGTAAACCTTGCTTTGAAATGAGAGAACCGAGTCTTCAGACTCGGGTGGGCGGCAAAGATCAAGAAATAAATTTTCCAGTTCAGAGGAATTGGAAGAGAAGAAATAAAAGATAGGTTCTATTATCATTCTCAGGTTGGTTTTAACAGTTGTAGTGGAGGCAAATCAAGAAATGTCTTGAAGCTTCACTACGCTGTTCTTGGATTTAGACGCGCTTTAAGTGTGACGAAATAAATTTTCCAGTTCAGAGGAATTGGAAGAGAAGAAATAAAAGATAGGTTC
>JAHDGJ010000005.1:0-92640 GCA_020627705.1 Saprospiraceae bacterium | reverse complement strand
TGGTTTTAACAGTTGTAGTGGAGGCAAATCAAGAAATGTCTTGAAGCTTCACTACACTGTTCTTGGATTTAGACGCGCTTTAAGTGTGACGAAATAAATTTTCCGGTTCAGAGGAATTGGAAGAGAAGAAATAAAAGATAGGTTCTATTATCATTCTCAGGTTGGTTTTAACAGTTGTAGTGGAGGCAAATCAAGAAATGTCTTGAAGCTTCACTACGCTGTTCTTGGATTTAGACACGCTTTAAGTGTGACGAAATAAATTTTCCAGTTCAGAGGAATTGGAAGAGAAGATAAATAAGATAGGTTCTATTATCATTCTCAGGTTGGTTTTAACAGTTGTAGTGGAGGCAAATCAAGAAATGTCTTGAAGCTTCACTACACTGTTCTTTAGAAAAATGAAAGAGATTTCTGTTAGAAGAAACACGAAATCAAAAAGATATAAAGCATGTTGCATTATTTGTTGGAAAATATGGATTGGTCCTTTGCAAGGCTAGGCCAGTATATAACCTTTAGATCTGCGGCTGCAATTATTTTGTCCTTATTGGTATCCATTTTTTGGGGTGATAGGATAATAAGTTCTTTGAGAAGATTGCAAGTGGGTGAGTCTGTACGTGACTTAGGATTGGATGGGCAAAAAGCGAAACAAGGTACTCCTACAATGGGAGGTTTAATCATTTTGTTGTCTATATTGATCCCCGTTTTTTTGTTGTGTGACCTCACCAATATTTATGTTATCACGATTATCATATCTGTGGTTTGGTTGTCAATTATTGGCTTTGCAGACGATTATATTAAGGTCTTCAAGAAAAATAAGGATGGACTTAAAGGTAGATTTAAAGTTTACGGACAAGTAGGTTTGGGTTTGCTTATTGGATGCATTATGACTTTTCATGATGATGTAGTTGTACGAATGTCGTATGATGAGGCATCGTCGCAGAAGTATGAAATTATAGAGCATTTTGAAGTAACAGTGCCTCAAATAAACAAGACGGCTAAAGTTGAAAAAATGGCTTATGTAAAAACGCATCTAACGAACGTTCCATTTTTTAAAGGGAATCAATTTGAATACAAACAACTGATTTGGTTTTTGGGAGACAATGCAGGCCGTTTTGCTTGGATTGCTTTTGTGATTATGTGCATATTAATTACGACTGCGGTTTCTAATGCTGCAAATTTGACGGATGGCATTGACGGTTTGGCTACTGGGGTATCAGCTATTATTGGTTCTGCCTTATTGGTGTTGGCATACGTTTCATCAAATGTTATCATAGCGGACTATCTAAACATTCTATACTTACCCAATACGGAGGAGCTCGTGATTATTGCAGCAAGTTTTGTCGGAGCAACAGTAGGATTTTTGTGGTACAATTCCTTTCCAGCAAAAGTATTTATGGGCGATACGGGCAGTTTGATGATCGGGGGGTTTATCGCGGCCTTTGCCATATTGATAAGAAAGGAGTTTTTGATACCAGTACTCTGCGGAGTGTTTTTGGTAGAAAATTTATCCGTAATGATTCAGGTGGGTTACTTTAAATACACAAAGAAAAAATATGGTGAAGGGAAAAGAGTGTTTAAGATGTCGCCAATCCATCATCATTATCAAAAGTTAGGAATGCACGAGTCTAAAATTGTTACACGATTTTGGATCGTTCAAATATTGCTTGCAATCATAACAATAATTACCCTTAAAGTAAGGTAGTTGTATGAAAATAACGGTTATAGGAGGAGGTGAGAGTGGAGTAGGAGCGGCCTTGCTTGCAAAGAAAAAGGGTTACGATGTTTTTCTTTCTGAATTCAAAGAATTAAAAAAAGAATTCAGAGAGGAATTGATAAATAATGAGATCGATTTTGAAGAAAACGGTCATGATTTTGAAAGATTTGAACATTCTGATTTAGTTGTAAAGAGTCCTGGAATTGCAGAAAACACAAAACCTGTTCAGTGGGTAAGAGAAAAAGGCATAAAGCTAGTCTCCGAAATAGAATTTGGTTTCACCTATTATGACGGATATGTTATAGGGGTCACAGGAAGCAATGGAAAAACAACAACAACAAAGCTTGCCTATCATATTTTGAAAGAGGGCGGTCTTGATGTTGTTATAGGCGGCAACTATGGCATCTCGTTTTGTCGTCAAATAGTAATGCAAAACTCCAAATACGCAGTATTAGAGTTAAGTAGTTTTCAGCTAGATGACGTTGATGCTTTTAGACCAGATATAGCAGTTTTACTAAATATTTCGCCTGACCATTTGGATAGATACGAATATGATTTAGAAAAGTATGCTTCTGCTAAATGGAATATCACTAAAAATCAAAAAGCGGGTGATTTGTGTATTTATAATGCTGATGACCCTTGGATAAGAAGTAAAATAAATGGTAGAAACTCGAAAGTTCGAAATCTTTCGATTTCTAGCCAAGAAATAAAATTCGGAATACCATCAAAGGATGGTGTGTATAAATTGAAATTGTTAGGTAGGCATAATGTTTTTAATGCAGCTTGTGCAATTGCAATAGCCAAGGAATTAAATCTTGATGACGACAAGATTCAAAACGGGCTGTTGTCTTTTGTAAATGATCCACATAGACTGGAGTTGGTACGTATACACAGCGGTGTAGAATTCATTAACGACAGTAAGGCGACTAATGTTGAAGCAGTATACTATGCGCTTGAGGCAATGCAAAAGAAGACAATTTGGATTGTAGGTGGAGTGGATAAAGGCAATGATTATAGCACATTGTTTCCATTAGTGGAAGCAAAAGTGGAAGCAATTGTTTGTCTTGGTGTAGACAATTCAAAATTGTTGGATGCTTTTGAGAATCGAGTACAAGAAATTGTAGAAACTCAAAATATTGAGGAGGCAGTGCAATGGGCTCAGGAGAAAGCAAAAGTGGGATATAGTGTTTTGCTCTCACCAGCATGTGCAAGTTTTGACCTATTTAATAATTATAAACATCGTGGAGATCTTTTTAAAGAAGCAATCTTCAAACTCAAATAAAAAAACCAAGTATATCATATACATTGAATACATTAATAGACAAATACAAGAGTAAAATAGAAGGGGACAAGGTCATTTGGTTGATCGTTTGTCTTCTTGCTATGTTTTCCATCTTAGCAGTGTATAGTGCAACAGGTTCTGCTGCATTTAGGACAAGAGGTGGGGACACAGAATACTACTTGATTCGCCAAAGTGTTTTTGTTGTGACAGGATTGGGGCTGACTTATTTATGCAGTCGTTTGCATTATATGCGGTACTCCAACTTGGCTCCATTGTTTTTGGTTATTGTTATTCCTCTTTTGATTTATACCTTGTTTTTCGGGGTTTCAGAAAATGAAGCAAGCAGGTGGATTTCGTTGCCTTTCGTAAATGCAACGTTTCAAACTTCAGACTTTGCCAAGCTTGTTCTCATTGTATTTGTAGCTAGGTCCTTATCTATAAAGCAAGAATTTATTAAGGACTTCAACTCCGCCTTTTTGCCAATTATTATTCCAATTGCGATTGTGTGCGGACTTATTGCACCTTCGGATCTGTCAACAGCTGGGTTGTTGTTTTTGACATGTTTGTTTATGATGTTTATTGGGAGGGTTTCTTTGAAATATGTAGGCATTTTACTCTTAGTGGGGTTGATACTTTTTTCGTTTTTGGTAATTATCGGTTCATTTTTTCCAGAGGTGGTAAGGCTTGAGACTTGGATAACGAGGATTAATGAGTGGCTTTATGATACTGATGGAGGATTCCAAATTCAGCAATCTAAAATTGCCATTTCAAATGGTGAATTTTTTGGAGTTGGTCCAGGAAACAGTTTTCAAAGAAACTATTTACCTACGCCATATGCCGATTTCATATATGCTATAATATGTGAAGAGTATGGCTTATTGGGTGGCTTAATGGTCATCCTTTTGTATTTGTGGATGCTGATAAGATGTGTAAAAATTGTAACCAAATGCCCTAAATCTTTTGGAGCTATTTTGGCTATGGGCCTATGTTTGAATATAGTTATTCAAGCCTTTGCCAATATTGCAGTTTCCGTTCATTTAGTGCCCGTAACAGGATTGACTCTTCCCTTAGTAAGTATGGGAGGGACTTCAATACTTTTTACTTGTATCGCTTTTGGGATTATTCTCAGCGTGAGTCGGTTTGCGGAACAGCCTCGAATGCATCAGTTGGAGTTGGAAGAAATTAAAGAAGATGAGGGTTATTATTAGTGGTGGAGGAACTGGTGGACATATATATCCTGCAATCGCAATTGCAGATAAAATAAAAGAAGTTAAACCAGAGGCACATATTTTATTTGTAGGTGCTGAAGGGAAAATGGAAATGGAAAAAGTCCCGAAAGCGGGATACGAAATAATTGGTTTACCTGTTAGAGGTTTACAAAGAAAATTGACATTAAGGAATTTGGTTTTTCCTTTTCGATTGTTGTGGAGTATAGTTAAAGTCAGAGGAGTACTAAAAAGGCACAAACCAGATATAGCGATCGGAGTAGGTGGATATGCCAGTGGTCCTTGTTTGAAAGTGGCAAAAGCAAGAGGAGTCAAAACCCTATTGCAAGAGCAAAATTCATATCCTGGGATCACAAACAAATTGTTGGGCAAAGGAGCAGATGCCATTTGCGTGGCTTATCCAGAGATGGAAAAATTTTTCCCAAAAGAAAAATTGCATTTTACTGGGAACCCTGTGAGAGGATCAATAAAAGAAACCAAATATTCCAAAACGGAAAGTTTGGATCATTTTGGCTTGGATAAATCTAAAAAAACGATCCTTCTATTTGGAGGAAGTTTGGGGGCTCGAACGCTTAATGAGGCGATGAAAAGAAGTTACGACTTGTTGAAAACAAGAAATGATATTCAGTGGATTTGGCAAATGGGTAGCTTGTACTACGAGGATTTTGCAAAATGTAAAAGTGCGCAATTAGAAAACGTAAAGGGTATGGCATTTATCGACGAAATGGGTATGGCATATGAAGCGGCAGAAATTGCAGTTACTAGAGCAGGTGCTTTGTCCATTTCAGAGTTAGCAATTGTTGGTAAAGCATCAATTTTGGTGCCTTCTCCAAATGTGGCTGAAGACCATCAAACTAAAAATGCAATGGCCTTGGTTAACAAGGGTGCGGCGCAAATGGTAAAAGATAATCGTGCAAATGAGCTCTTGGTTAAAAATGCTATGGCTTTGGTTGACAATAAAGCGGCAATAGAAGAATTAGAACGTGGGATTAAGTTTTTTGCCAAACCAAATGCTAGTGCACTTATTGTGGAGGAAGTATTACGAATTTGTAGTGAATGAAATTTGAAGAAAACAAGAAAATATATTTTATAGGAGTTGGCGGTATTGGTATGAGTGCCATAGCGCGCTACTTCTTAAAAAATGGATCGGAGATTCATGGCTACGATCGAACTAAAAATGAGCTTACTAAAAAGTTAGAAGCTGAAGGAATACAGATTGAATACAGTATTAATCCAGATAGAATTACAAGTGAATTTGATTTGGTGATTTATACCCCCGCAATTCCAGTGGATCACCCAGAATTGTTAAAAGCGATTCAATTGGATATTCCTACGATGAAACGAGCCGAAGTTTTAGGTGCGATCAGTGCCGAAAAAAGAACTTTAGCTATTGCAGGGACTCATGGTAAAACAACCACGAGTTCGGTTTTATCGCACATATTGAAATATTGTAATACTGGAGCAAGTGCTTTAATTGGAGGGATAATGAAAGATTATGGAGGGAATTTTATCTATGGCGATGGTGAGGTATTGGTCACAGAAGCGGATGAATATGATCGTTCGTTTTTGCACCTAAAGGTTGAAAAGGCGGCCATTATGTCTATGGATGCTGATCACCTTGATATTTATTCTACTCACGCAGAGATGATAGAGGGTTTTGAAAGATTTACCGAGAGGATAAGTAACAACGGTTTGTTGTATTTGAGAAGTGGATTAAATCAAACAGTATCAAAAACCACCCGCTTGAATTGGAATGTTCAAAATTTGGAAATCATAGATTTTGGGGAGAAGGATGCTCGCTTGTTTGCCCACAATCATAGAGTGAGGGACGGCAGGGTATATTTTGACATCAGATACCTAGGTGAAACATATAGTGATTTTAATTCATGTTTGCCTGGTAAATACAATGCTGAAAATATAGCTGTTGCTGTTGCTATGGCAATGAGTGAGGGTTTGGAAGTGGATCAAATACGAGAGGCGATCAGTGGATTCCAAGGCATTAAGAGACGCTTCGAAAGTGTATTAATCTCTGATAATATTAAAATATTTGATGATTATGCTCATCACCCGACAGAGATAAATGCAGCTATTGGAGCCGCTAAATTGCTCTATCCAACCAGCAAACTCACGGTTGTTTTTCAACCGCATTTATTTAGTAGAACAAAGGACTTCTATTATGAGTTTGCAAAGGAGTTACAAAAAGCAGATCAAATAATTCTTACGAATATTTACCCTGCTAGAGAATTGCCACGAGAAGGTATTACAAGTAAGTTGATTTACGATGAGATTGAGAAAGAGGAAAAGTATATCATAGATAAAAGTGAAATAGTCCAAGCATTGAAAAAATTAGATCATGAAGTTATTCTGATTTTAGGTGCTGGAGATATTGACAATAAAATAAAAGGGATAAAAGAAATATATAATTAAATGCCAGTTAGTACAAATACATCCATGTCGCATAAAATTTTCATGCTGAGTTTACTTGTCATGGTGGCTGTTACGTTGGTGTTTTCTATTAGGAGCAAAAAGGACTTTTCTGTTGCAAAGATCGAAGTACATATCGAAAAGAATAAAGGACAAAAGTTGATTACCAAAAAAGAGGTGCTGTATGAGTTGAATAAGGCTTATGGAAGAGATGTATTAAACGCAGATATTGGAAACCTAAATCTTTATTATTTCGAGAAAAATCTAGAAAATGATTCCCGTGTTAGGGAGGCAGAAATTTATTTGGACAAACGAAATTTCTTGCATGTCGAAATAAAACAAAGCATGCCCATTGTCCGGATTAAAACGGATGAATATTCGTATTATTTGGATCAAGATGGGCAAAAAATAAAATGGAGTGAGTCAGGTACAATACGAGTCCCAGTTGCCACTGGGAATATTGAATCCTATCAAAAGAATTATTTAAAAAAGAAGGAAAGATCAAGAATTTATCAAGTGTATGATTTGGCTTTAAGGCTTTTTGATGATCCTCAATTCTTATCTCCATTGATAGAGCAGATACATGTTGAAAAAGATGGGAATATCGTACTCATTCCAAAATTAGGAAGAGAGAAAATACATTTTGGAAAATTTGATAACGTAGAAAATAAATTTTATCGACTCTCTGAATTTTATCGTCGTGGATTGCCCAATGAGGGCTGGGGCAAATACGAAGTATTGCGGTTAGACTTTAAAGATCAAGTGGTTGGACAAAAAAGATATAATCAATAACTATGGACCAAAGAACTCGTAACTCAGGACTAGCTATTGCCGTTGATATCGGCACAACGAAAGTCTGTGCTATTGCTGGTAAAAAAGATGAAAATGGCAAATTAGAAATTCTTGGAATAGGAAGAGTTTCCTCTGAAGGTGGTGTATCCCGAGGAGTAGTTTCTAATATTGACAAAACAGTGAAAGCCATTACCGAGGCAATTGCTCTTGCGGAAGAATCTGCAGGAAGGAAATTTGAAACAGTTCATGTAGGCATCGCTGGGCAACACATAAAGAGTTTGCACCATCATGGGCTCTTGGTACGAGATAGAGCAGAAGAAGAAATTTCTCGAGAAGAAATTGAAAAATTAATTCAGGACATGCACAAAATGGTTTTGCCTCCTGGCGATCAAATATTGCATGTTTTGCCGCAAGAGTTTACAGTAGACGATCAGGATCAAATCAAAGATCCGATTGGTATGTGTGGCATCAGACTGGAAGCCAAGTTTCACATCATTACAGGTCAACTGACCGCTTCAAGAAACATCCTTCGATGTTTAGAAAAAGTAGGTCTCAATGTGGCAGGAATGACATTGGAGCCCATTGCTTCGGCTTTTGCAGTATTAACTGAAGAAGAGAAGGAAGCTGGTGTTGTTATGGTTGATATCGGAGGAGGTACAACGGATATTACGATTTATCAGGATGGTATTATTAGGCATACTGCTGTTGTCCCTTTTGGAGGCAATGTTATTACGAAAGACATAAAAGAAGCCTGCTCCGTATTACATCATCAAGCGGAAAAATTAAAAGTAAAATTTGGTTCGGCCATTGCCGAAGAGCTGGAAGAAAACAGAGTAATTTCTGTGCCTGGATTAAAAGGCAGAGAGCCGATCGAAGTTTCAGAATTAAACCTTGCTAAGATTATTGAATGTCGGGTGGAAGAGATTTTTGATCAAGTGATGTGGGAAATAAAGCGATCAGGTTATTCTAATAAACTTATTGCTGGGTTGGTGTTAACTGGAGGAGGTTCTTTGTTGAAAAATATTGATATCCTTGCCGATGAGTGCACCGGTTTGAAGTCTCGTTTAGGAGACCCAATGGAACACATCTCTGCTAATGGAGATCAAAATTTGACCAGTCCGATATTTAGCACTTCTGTAGGATTGCTAATTACAGCTCTTGAAGATTTGAAATATTTGGAAGAGGAAGATGTTGATATCATAGACCTAGAGGAAGAGCATGAAGAAGAAGAGCAGCATTCGGGAGCAAGCGATAAACAATGGTACAAGAAAATATTTACATATACCAAGGAGTATTTTGAAACCACTCCTGATACTGAATTTTAATTAATCACACGAAAACTTAAGATTATGCTATTTGATATTCCAAAGTATGACAAGTCAATTATAAAAGTCCTTGGTGTAGGGGGTGGTGGTTCTAATGCTGTTGCTCACATGTATGAGCAAGGAATAAAGGGTGTTGATTTTGCGGTATGCAACACAGATGCCCAGGCCATGGAATCTAATCCAGTTCCAATTAAAATCCAATTGGGACCAGAATTAACTGAAGGAATGGGGGCAGGTGCCAAACCAGAGGTTGGTAAACAGTCATGTATTGAGTCAATCGACGAGGTAAGAAAATTTTTAGCGGATGATACCAAAATGCTATTCATCACAGCTGGAATGGGTGGAGGAACCGGAACAGGAGCTGCACCTATCATCGCCAAAGCGGCCAGAGAGCTTGATATTTTAACTGTTGCTATTGTTACCTTGCCTTTTGATTTTGAAGGGAAAGTACGTACTAGTCATGCGGATGAAGGCTTAAATCAGCTCCGTCAAAATGTAGACAGTTTGTTGGTCATTTCTAACGAAAGACTCTTTACTATGTTTGAAGATTTGACCTTGGAGGAGGCTTTTGAAGAAGCGGACTCAGTATTGACTACTGCGGCTAAGGGAATTGCCGAAATCATTACCATGAGAGGTAAGGTCAATGTTGATTTCAAAGATGTAAATACAGTGATGCGTAATAGTGGTAAGGCAATTATGGGTAATGCCATTGTTGCTGGTGAAGGACGAGCACAAAAAGCAATCGAAGGTGCCATCAATTCTCCACTTCTAGAGGATAATAACATAAATGGCGCAAAGCACATTTTGTTAAACATTTATACGGGTACGCAAAAGTTAAGTGTAAAAGAAATCGCGACCATCACAAATTATGTACGGGAAGCTGCAGGTGAGGACACCAATGTGATTTTTGGAAATGGTTACGATGAGGATTTGGGTGACAAATTGAGTGTGACTTTAATTGCCACAGGTTTTGAAAAGCAATTGACGCACAAGGCAAAAAAATCTGCAAGCAATCCTATTATCGTTGAGTTGGATGCTCCAGAACCCAAATTAGAAAACAATGTGATTGCGGAAGGCTCTGTTTTTGAATTAATGCAAGACGAAGAAATTGTAGGAGAACTGGAAGCGGAAGAAGAAACGGACGACATCGCCAATATCATTGATAATTATGGTGGTCGAGGGACAGCCATAGATCTTTCGTACGATCCAAATAATGAACGTCAACAATTGATAGAGCAAGAGCGCAAAAAGAAATTTTCTGATCAAAGGGCAAAAAGAGAAGCAAGAAGATCAGCTTTTGCGCAGAGTTTGGATGACCCCAATACCATTTTGGATATGGAAAACATCCCAGCGTATAAAAGAAGGAAAGTAAATCTGGACGAAATAAATCTTGAGGATAACCCGGATAGATTGTCCATATGATGATTTTAAAATAAAACTGAGATGAGTTGAACGAAGAACGTCTTTTTTTCAACTCAATACCAAATCTTATTGAAGATTGAACTATTGAAGAACCCGGCTCTCCGCCGGGTTTTTAATTTTTAGAGCTTTATGAATCTTTGAAATTGACTTCCCTTTGACTTGAATATTTTTAGTTCGTAAGATCCAGAGGGATATGCACTCACATTAATTCTTAGTTTATTTTGATTGTCGTTTACATGTATCTTTTGCAATAGTTTTTGATTGATATCAAAAATTTCTATGGCATGTACATTTTGCAATTGGCTTAAGTGTAAGAAGTTTTCCACTGGATTGGGGTAAATACCAATCAGATCCAACTCCGTTTCCAAAGATGAAGAAACTTCTAGAGTGCCTTCTATAAAGACGCCTTGACTTGGATGTATAAATGCTCCTGATCCTGACGTTATTCTTGACACGGCTCTGACCATATACCAATCACCTACATTGTACTCTTCGTCCACGAAGTTATTGTCAATAAGTATTTGATCCGTTAGTTTGGTAAATTTTCCAAACTGATCCGAGCTTTTATACACATGATAGCCTAGCAATTGATCATCTGTTGACGGATCCCAAACAAGTTGAAACGCACCACTATCTGTATTTGCGGTTAGATTACTTGGGGGTCTACACTGAAATAGCCGAAGGGTGGGGTCTCCAAAAAAATTAAAATGCGTACGGTTCCACCAATTGGTGTCATCCCACGGAGCTTCTACTTTTTCTAACCTTTGATTATCTAAGTCATGATCCATGACTTCTTTGCAAACCAAGCCAAGGGGTTCTCCACATCCCACTTGATGAAACACATTGATGCCAGAGGTCGTCCATAGGGTAATTAAGGTTTTGCCTGAGTAACCCAAAGTCTTTCTTATCATGTTGGTAGCCCAACCTGTGGTATTGCCAGGGGTAGGGATGTCTCCATAGCCCCAGTTGCTTTGATCGCTGCTAAAAACTAGTGCATCCATGCCTAATTGATCCCATTCATCGGGCTGAGGTACAAATCTATTTTGCATGTACCATAAAAATGGACCATTGGTGTTTACCCATTGATTATGTCCTGCCTCTGTTTGCACGCCACTTGCAACTATATTATCAGCGCCTACCATGGCTGGCAAACATCTATACGACGCATCGGTCGAGTTGCTGTAACCACTTTCGTAAAAGGCAACTTGATTAGGAATTTTTTCAGAATCTACTACATGCCTATGATTATGAAGCTTTTCTAAATACAATCGTGTTTTTGAGACTTCATCATTAAAGTTGTTGGAAAAGGCACGTTTAAAACTTACTCTTCCGAAAGCTAATTCTAGATCTGAAGGTATTTTGTCTTGATCAAATCGATAATCGCCTGGGAAGTTTCGTGTAATTTCATTGCTTTGTTCCGGAATCGAATAAGTAGCGGTATCTGTAAAAATCCCATCAAGATCAGCGTAATAGGTATCGGAGCCTCTAGCGCCGGATGCTTCAATATGACCATCAGGAGCTTGCAAGCCTTGACCACTTCTAGGCAGTGGAACTTGACCTAGAATAAAAAGAACTTTAGGTTTGTCGTTTTCAGGGGCATTGGTATATATCTCATTAATTTTTGATTTCACTTCAACGACTACTGCCCCATCATTAAAAAACTCATCTCCAGGAGATACGATAAGTTCGTTTACAAACCATCCATCTCCGGTTAGATTTTGCTTCAGTTGAAAAATTTCTTGTGGTAAATTGGTTGCCATATCAGCGGCAACAAGTAATATCATTTCGCCTTTATAATTACTCTGATCATAATTGGCAGCACCCAAAGTGTAGCCAATAGCAATTTGATCTCCAATACTTCGTTTGACTTGATACTCCAAAACGTCTCCTTCTTCGACGTCTGTATCAATCCACTCTTGTGTGCCTGGGGTAAGATCAGGACTCACTTCAATCCAATCTATTGATTTGCCATACAATGGTCTACGGTAGACCTTAAATGTATGCGCATTATTGAGGCTGGCATCAAGGAATTTGAGCTTTATTTGTTTCGTGTTCTCCAGATATTCACTTTCTACGAGACAAATTTTATGACCTTCTGCTGCATAATCATACCCTGCAAGAATTTGCCCTGTAATATTCATGTTTCCGAAAGAAAGTGAAAATAGGATAAGGAGTGTTCTCATATTTTTGTAATTGTTTGGTTAAGTTATACATCGTGGATGTCCTTAACAATAAAAATTTAGGAAAAATATTTCGGAAACTAAAAAGCCCCGATTCAAAAGAAAATGAATCAGGGCTTGATGTATTACCTTCAAAAAAGTTTATTTACTCACGATTAATTTCTTTACTGCAAAAGAATCGTTTGCATTAACTCTAATGTAATATATTCCGTTAGTCAAATCGGAAGTGATCAGAGGATAAACCAGATCTCCATTCATTTGACCATAATTTCTATTTTGAATAACTCTTCCTAAAGCATCAGTAACAACGATTTGTAATTGGACCGATTCGTCCAGTTCGATCCTAATGTTTGCAACATCAGCAGCTGGATTAGGAGATATAGATACTTTGTTTTCTAAAGCTATGTCTTCAGTATCAACCGTTTGATTTACTGTTGTAGATTGTGCATTGTCCACGACGCCTCCAGATTGAAGCACTGCACTAACAATGTGCATATTATCAACATTATAGTCAGCAGGAACAGTGTAAGTAAAATTATGCTCATAAGTTCCTGGTTGTACAATCACTGAGGTACTGTATGCATTCGCTACTCCGCCAAAGGGTGAGAGAAGTTCTCTAGCTACATGGTTGTATACCATATCTTCAGCGGGTACTGGGTCAGGCAAACTTTCGAAACCGCCCATTGTACCAAAGTCACCACCAGCATAAGCATTAGCTTGTGCAAAACCGTTACCAGTCCCCGTAACTCCATCTTCTGTGATTCCTACCACAAGTCTGTAATCACCAACTGCTTGCACAGCAAAAGTGGTATATACTGTTACATCCAATTCTCTTGTTGCTTCGTCCCAAGTTGCTTGGTGAAGGATAGTAGCGTCAGGTGCTTCTTGAAGGTATACGGCAATATTATTTTCAATAGCGCTTGGATCAATTACTACATCTCTTTCTAAAATAACACTTGGCCAACCGTCGAATCCATTGAAGTTTCTTACCCCAGTGTCCCAAGACTCTAGGGCCATGCCATCTGGACCTTGGGTTTCATTGTGCACGGCAACGCCAACAAAATGATCTGGATATCTATTGTCCATTAAATTCATAAACACATCTCCTCTTGGGCACCACGGACACCATGCACCCGTTGCTTCTTCCGCAAAAGTTTTTCTGTCTGGATGAGGTGTAAAACCAGAAAACCTTAAGGAACCTTTGTCGTTGCAAGCATTATCATCACCAGCAACACCATTAACACCAGCTACTGTTGCGACTACATCTACTGGAGTGTTTTCTAGCGTTACCATGTTGTCTAAGGTAAATGGGGTTGCCTGATCCGGCTCTAGATTTAATGTCAAATTTTGGCTGTAGTTTGCTCCTCCGATAGAATAATCAATGTCTACAGAAGTAATAGTATTTACACCGTCGTTTGCAATGAATCCTGTAATCTGTCTGTTAGAGCCAGCAAAACCCACCGTGCCATTGTTTTCTAAAATTAACAATGCGTCATCATTAATCGGATCCGGGGTAGGGGCGGTTGGATTATATTCGTAAGAAACATCATCTACATAAAAATCAAAGTTGCCATCGATGGGAAAAAGATCTAAGGAAGCCACGGCATTCGTACCTTCATTGGTAAAGCTACCAATGCAATCACCGTTTAAATATACCCTCCAAAAATTATGGGTTAGATTGGCTTCTATGCTCACTTCAAACCACTCGTCTTGAGGATAAGTACTAGAAACCCAAAACGTATTTCCGTCATCCACAGTAAAAGAACCGTCAGGATTCATAAAGCAATTCATTGCCCATGCACTTCCAATCGTTGCAGCACCTTGAAAATTGAAGTAAGCCCCTTTACCACTTGGGCAATAAAACTTAGAGGTAAATGTAAATAGACCCGAAGTTCGAACGCCTCCAAAATCAAGAACTACATCTTGTGGACCACCTCCTGCTTCTCCTTCAAAAACTACAGAATTGTTGCCACTCGCTGCAAAATCAGTGGATACTTGCATGTCTTCTCCTCCGCCTTCTGTTCCACTCCAAGTGGTCCATTGAGAATTTGTTGCACTTGGGTAATCACCTGCGGCGTATGATTCAAAATCATCAGAAAATGAATCTTGTGCTTGCATCGAGACAGCAAATAGGGCTAAAAATAGAATGGGTATAAGTCTTTTCATAGTATAATATGGCTTGTTAAGTAATTGGTGTAAGTCTTGAAAATAGGGGTATAGAATCGAAATAGTGAATAAAATTGACACAATTATTACAATTGTATTCATCGAGACTTAGTGTATTGATTGAAGCACTTTTAGTGCTTTTTGAAGGGTTGTTTCCTTTTTGGCAAAGCAAAATCTCAAGATTTTTTGATTCGGATCTTTAGAATAAAAAGGAGAGATGGGAATAGAGGCTACCTTATGTTCTTTTATCAGCCTTTCGGCAAAAAGAATATCTGGTTCATCACTCAGCGCAGAATAATCATAGAGTTGAAAATATGTGCCATGGCATTTTATCGCTTTAAATCTACTTTGTTTCATCCCTTCTGCAAACAGGTCTCTTTTTTTCTGGTAAAACTGTGGCAGATTTAAATAGTGCGATGGATTATTTAAATATTCCGCCAACGCGATTTGAATAAAACTATTTACGGAAAATACATTCCATTGATGCACTGATCGAAGGGCTTTGGTTAAAGGAGGCAAAGCCAAGGCATAACCCAATTTCCATCCTGTCGTATGAAATGTTTTGCCAAATGAATAGGTGCAAATTGTCCTAGTGCGTAATTCTTCATCTGCGAATAAACTTAAATGTTGTTTTTTATCATAGATTAAATGTTGGTACACTTCATCGCTTAAAATCTTTATGTTGGTATTACGTGTCAACTCCCTTAAAAGCTGGATGTCTTTTGCTTCAAGAATTTGACCTGTCGGATTATGTGGGCTATTTATTATGATCAGTGAGGTCTTTGATGAGATGCATTGGCTAATGAGGTCCCAATCTATTTTAAATGTTTTAGTCATGGGACAGCTTATGGGAATTCCCCCAGCAAGAAGGATTGACGGGATATACGAATCATACCCTGGTTCGATGACGATCACTTCATCGTCTTTTTGAACCAAGGCTTGAATGCTGCAAAAGAGGGCTTGAGTAGCTCCAGCGGTAATGGTAATTTCTTCCTCAGGGTCCAAATTCAATCCGAAGGTTTTTTCAAATTTTTTAGCAATGGCTTGTCTTAAAACCAGTTTGCCTTGCATAGGGGCATATTGATGATTTCCGCCATGTGCCGCCTCTTGCACAAGCTTTTTAAGGGTAGGATCAATCGCAAAGTCCGGAAAACCTTGGCCTAGATTAATCGCATTATGTTGGTTGGACAACTTTGCAATGGTAGAAAATATTGATTCTCCAGATAAGTTTAATTTTGAAGGGATACTAAGCATCCATCAAATTAAATGAATAAATCAGAAATTAAAAAAGGCCTTGAAAACAGTTTTTCAGAAATTACTTCTTGGCTTAAAAATCAGGATGATCTCAAATTTGATCAGGGCCCGCCGGGCAAATGGAATACTTCTCAACAGCTTGATCATATTTACAAAAGCACCAAGGCTATTAATAAGGGAATGTCTTTTCCTAAGCTAATCCTTCGTTGGAAGTTTGGTGTAGCCAACAGAGAAAGTCGGAGTTGGGATGCACTAAATGCAAAATATAAAACAGCCATAGCCAATATTCCAAAAGATTTCAAACAGCCCGCTGCACCAAAATCATATGGACCCGAGAACAAAAGTTTGCGTGTCCAAAAATTTGAAAACATAGGCAAACAGCATATTGAGATGTTGAATACATTTTCTGAAAAACAATTGGACAAATTTATCTTGCCGCACCCAGCAATCGGCAAATGTACATTTAGGGAGTTTTTCATGTGGACCATTATTCATAATGACCATCATTTTTCGTTTTTGAGGAAGGATTATTAAATAGTATTATGAACTTGAAGTATTTTTTTGTTGCGATATTGACCGTTTTATGTCATTGGATCTATGGCCAAGATAATTTTATTACCAATACATTCAATCGGGAGTCTACGTCACTCAACGGATATTGGCAATACATCGTCGATCCTTACGAAAATGGATTTTATAATTACAGATACGAGCCTTTTGAAAATCAGAGCAATCCTGGAAATGGTGCATTTTTCAACAATGCAAAGCGCAAAGGAAAATTGGATTTGGTAGAGTATGATTTTGATAAAATGGATAGTCTATGGGTTCCTGGGGATTGGAATTCTCAAAAACAAGAATTGCTATATTACGAAGGCACCGTGTGGTATAAGAAGTCCTTTGATTACAAAAAAGCAGATGCATCCAACAGAGTCTTCGTTTATTTTGGAGGAGCAAATTATAAAACAGATGTATATCTCAATGGCAAAAAGCTTGGGCAGCATATTGGTGGATTTACTCCATTTCAATTTGAAATCACACATCTTCTCAAGGACAAAGAAAATTTCTTTGTCATAAAAGTGGACAACAAGAGAGTTAAGGAAGGTGTGCCTACATTAAATACCGATTGGTGGAATTATGGAGGATTGACCAGAGACATCAAGTTGGTAGAAACCAGTGAAACGTTTATCTCGGATTATCGTATTGGACTTTCAGATAAAAGTAGGAATTCTATTCAGGGAGAGATTGTATTGAAGGGTGACAATACGTCCAATCAAGTGGTTGTCGTAAAGATTCCAGAATTAGGTGTGTATACTACCTTGATTTCGGACAATGAAGGTCGATGTACATTTGAAGCGAAGAACAACAAAATTCAATATTGGTCAACCGTCAATCCCAAACTATATGAAATACAAATCTCTACAAAGCGAGATGATGTTAGAGATCGTGTCGGTTTTAGAACTATAGGAACTGAGGGCTCGGATATTTTACTAAACGGCAAAAGTATTTTTTTAAAAGGCATTTCTATTCATGAAGAAAGCCCCATTCGTGGGGGAAGAGCCAATACCAAAGAAGATGCTTTAAAATTATTAACCTGGGCAAAGGACTTGGGTTGTAACTATGTAAGACTTGCGCACTATCCACATAACGAATATATGATTCGAATGGCGGACGAAATGGGCATGTTGGTTTGGGAAGAAATCCCTGTTTATTGGACGATAGACTGGGAAAACAAAGGAACTTTTCTCAATGCCCAAAACCAGATTTCTGAGATCATCGACCGTGACAAAAATCGAGCTTGTGTAGTTATATGGTCCATGGCCAATGAGACTCCACGAAGCGAAGCACGGAATTCGTTTCTTCAACGGCTTGCTTCCTTTACCCGAGCTAAAGATCCTACTCGATTGATCAGTGCGGCATTAGAACAAAAAAATGTTGAAGGCCAGACAAATACCAGAACAATTGAGGATGATTTCGCATCGTATGTCGATGTGCTGAGTTTTAATCAATACATTGGATGGTACGATGGGGGAGTAGAAAAATGTAAGAAAATTAAATGGGACATTTCTCAAAACAAACCGGTGATAATTTCTGAGTTTGGCGCTGGAGCCAAGCATGGTCTTCATGGTGCAAAGGACAACCGTTGGACGGAAGAATATCAAGAATATCTCTATGATGAAACCTTAATGATGTTGGATAAAATCGATCAATTGAGAGGGATCTCACCTTGGATCCTTGTTGATTTTAAGTCGCCAAGAAGAGTGTTGGCCGAAATTCAGGATACCTACAACCGAAAAGGGTTGATCTCTGAAAAAGGCGAACGAAAAAAAGCTTTTTATACATTGAAGAACTATTACGAATCAAAATAAGAAAGGATGAAAAAAATGACTTGTGAAGAATTGGGAGGTGCATGTAAAGAAGAATTTATAGCAGCCACATTTGAAGAGATAGCTAAACTCAGTCAAGCACATGGCAAAGAAATGTTTGCTAAAGGTGACGTTCCACATATACAAGCTATGAACAAGATGATGGAATTGATGCATAATCCTGAGGAAATGGAGGCTTGGATGGAAAGTAAGCGTTCCTTATTTGATAATAAACCTAGTATTTGACAATAGGTTTGACTTATGATTTGACTCTTAAAAGTTTAAATAGAATCCTATTTTTCCGTTTTGCCATTTAACCGATCCTAGTATTTTTTCTGTTTGCGGTATAAAGCCTGTTTGATAAATTTCCAAGGTCTTCCTTCTTTGATGCTTCATATTTGACATATAAAAAAGGGTGATGCCTACTGAAATTGGAACAGCGACGAGTGCACTGATTCCAAAAATTTTAAATATAAAGTTTTCCACCGCGGTGTCAGAGTTATTTGCAGCAATAAAGTAAGCTCCAGCTGCTATGGTCAAAACACCTGTAGTCACTGCATAACGTACGGCATTTTTTTTGGCGTTTTCGAATTGACGAAATTTTTGAGCGGCATATGTTTCACTTAAAAAAATATTCTTCAATTCTGTAAAGCGGAAACTATTTGGGTTGTTATCAACAAAATAGCCAGATGCTTCTTCTTTTATTTGGGGGAAGTAGATGTATTCGTATAATAGATCAATCCGACCAGGTGGGGTTAGCTTACTGTCAAGTTTTATGTAGTCAATGTTTGTTAACAGTATTGTATCAGTTGCAAAGGTTATACCGTCAGGTTCTATTTTTTTTACAAATACTTCAGCATCCGAAATTTGATAAATCGTTTGATACACTTTTTTGCCATCTTTTAGGACAAGAAGGTCTTGAGCTTGTATATTCTGGACCCCAAAAAAGAAGCATAATATCAATACGTTGATTTTTATGATCACGTCTACTTTTCTAAGGAAACGAAAAAATCTGCAAAATCGTTGGCCCATAATCGATAGGTAAGGGGGGACGGGTGTACACCATCGCTAAAAAAGGCTTCCATCGTATGGCCTTCAGGCAATTGATCTTTCCAATCGCTAAGCTTAAAAATTTCCGAATTGAAAAACACCTCTTCGTATTGATCTGCAATTAGGTTAAGTTCTTTGCTCAAAAGTTCGACTAAGTTGCCCACAGTAAACTTGATCAATGGTGTAAAGGCTGGGAAGGATTTAATTGGTGGAACGTTGGGAATTAAAATTTTGCATGAAGGATAGCTTGATTGTAAAGCATCTATAATTTCGCACACTTCTTTTTTAAATTTCCATGGGCGATTTAAGGTAAAAGCATCATTACCTCCAACGCCTAAAACGATGACATCAATCTCTTTTTCTTCTATTTTAGGAAGCAGCTTTAGGTTCATTCTCTTCGCAGTATATCCGCTTCGAGCATATACGCGCCAGGTGACACATTCTTGAAATTTTTCTGACCAAGCAGTTGCAAAGCTTCCAGCAAAACCGTTTTTATGTTCATCAACACCAACTCCGGCAAGTGTGCTTTCTCCGATGAAAACCATATTTATCTTAGATTCCATCATTGACCCAGCGATTCCCGATGGATTTTTTGCCTCAGGAAGAATTGGTACTTTTTTACGTATGCTTTTGGCCTGAAAATATAGAATGGGTAAACATAAAAGAGTGAGAATACTGAGAAGTACGTACTGTAACCTATACATCTTTTCTAATCTTTGGCTTATTGCTATTAATAAAATATACTCCTGCGAGTAAAATCGACGCAGCGATTAAGGTCTGTGAGGAAATAAATTCATCCCTAAAATACCAACCCAAGAAAATAGCAACGATAGGATTTATATACGTGCTTGTGGCAACTTTATCTGGTGATATATGCTGGAGTAAAAAATTGAAAGCGGTGAATGCTGCAATGCTGCCAAATAATACAAGATATAAAATAGAAAACCAAGTGAGTTTGCTAAGATTCATCCAGTCAGTATATGCTTCTCCAAAAATTATACTTCCGATAAATAGAGATACGCTTGCAAAGGCCATTTGCACCGCGCTATTGACGAATATAGATTTTGGCATTTCCACTTTCTTAACATACAATGAAGCATACCCCCAGGTAAAAAGGCACGATATCATGGCAACTAAGCCTTTCCATTGGTCTGGCCCTCCTACCAGGTTCTTTTGTGAAACCAACAAATACATTCCTAACATTCCTAGAGCACATCCAATAATGACTTTAGGGTTGATTTCAACCTTTTCTAAAATCCGCATGAATAGTATAATGACCAAGGGTTGCGCAGAAATAATCAGAGCCGAGAATCCACTGTCAATAAATTGTAGGGCATAACACATGGCGCCATTTCCAAGTGTTAGAAACATAAAACCTGCGATCATGGCATGCTTTATTTCTACCCATTTTACCTCCTTCCATTTGATCAAAAGGGGAGAAACAATAAAAATCAAAAGCGAGGCAATAAGAAAACGCATGGCCGCCATTTTAAGCGGAGGTACTTCCTCTACAGCAAAGGCCACAAACAAATAGGTAGATCCCCAAATGATATATATCGAAAAGAACGATAAAATCATTGCTATGAGGTTCGGACGCGTTGGATTCATTGATAAAAATAAGCGGCAAAGATACATTCCTTACCTTCGATGTGTGCAGTAATTTTACTTTCGTATTGGTATGGATAAAAACAATTTGAATCTTCCTGTTGGATATCTTTTGGAGCGAACCACCAGAGTGGTTAAACTTAGGTTTCACCGTTTATTCAAGGAATTAGAGATTGATCTTACCCCAGAGCAATGGGTTGTTTTAGATCTTATACATACCAATACATCCATGTCTCAAAAAGAACTGGTTGAGCAATCCTTTAAAGATGCCCCGGCTATTTCTAGAGTGATCAAAGGACTGGTCAAAAAAGAATGGATTTCTATTTCGTCAAATTCCAAAGACAAACGAGTGCAAAACATTGCCCTGTCGAAAGAAGGGAAAATGCTCGTAAAAAGTTTGCTTCCCCAAATTGCAGAAATTAGAAAACAAGGATTGAAAGGAATATCAAATTCGGACTATGAACAATTTAAGGGATTGATTGACCGAATTTTCTCTAATTACGTACCGACAACATTAGGAAATCTACAAAAGAAAAAATAACTTGCATATGCAACTAATTTAAAAACTTAAACCTTCCATTATGTCCATTCTTGCTACCCCTCTTCCAAAAGTATATGACAATGCCGCTGATTTTATGCCTTTGCTTGGTACGGACTATATTGAGTTTTATGTTTCCAATTCAAAGCAAGCAGCACATTATTACAAATCGGCCTTGGGATTTAAATCTTTGGCATATTCTGGATTAGAAACAGGAAATAGAGACTATGAATCTTATGTAGTGGAGCAGGATAAAATAAAATTTGTTTTTACTTCTCCACTTAAGAGTGGAACGGATGTAGGTCGACATATTGACAAACATGGAGATGGAGTAAAGGTGACAGCGCTGTGGGTTCCTGATGCTACTAAAGCGTACGAAGAGGCAATAAAAAGAGGGGCCAAATCATATATGGAGCCTCAAAGAGAGGAGGATGAGACGGGATTTGTGGTTCGCTCTGGAATTTTTAGTTATGGAGAGGTTGTGCACATTTTTGTCGAGCGCAACGAATACAACGGGGTCTTTCTGCCAGGCTTTAGAAAGTGGGAAACACCGCACTATAATCCCAAATCTACAGGACTCAAGTACGTTGATCATATGGTTGGAAATGTCGAGTTAGGCAACATGGACAAGATGGTTAAGTTTTACGAGGAGGTGTTGGGTTTTGCTCAAATCCTTTCGTTTGACGATAAGGATATATCGACAGAATATACTGCCCTTATGAGTAAGGTGATGAGCAATGGCAATGGACGAATTAAATTTCCGATCAACGAACCCGCTGAAGGTTTAAAAAAATCACAAGTCGACGAATACTTAGAATTTTATGAAGGAGAAGGTGTGCAACACGTAGCTATGGCTACAGATAATATTATTGAAACAGTTACGGAATTGAGGTCAAGGGGCGTGGAGTTTTTAAATATTCCAACTACGTATTACGATGTATTGGAAGATCGTGTTGGTCCGATTGACGAAGACATTCAACCTCTAAAAGATTTAGGTATTTTGGTGGATAGAGACGAAGAAGGATACTTGCTTCAGATTTTTACCAAAACAGTACAAGCCAGACCAACGATGTTTTTTGAAATTATCCAACGAAAAGGAGCACAGTCTTTTGGTAAAGGAAATTTCAAAGCACTTTTCGAAGCAATTGAGAGAGAACAAGAGTTAAGAGGTACTTTATAAAAAACCCTATCTTAAGAGGAACGAATACAATTTCATATGTTTAGGAGCTGTTTTGTATCCCTGCTTGTAATACTCATTAGTTTTGAAACGGTTGGACAAATTAATTCAGACTGTCCTGATAATATTGCTTCAGATGGATTTAATATTTTGGTTCAGGTAGTAGGTACTGAAACCATTACTCGCGAGTTTATTTTATATGTCCCGCAAAACTACGATGAAAATCAAGCGACTCCTTTGGTCCTAAATTTCCATGGATTTGGCGGATGCATTTCTGATTACTCATCAGAGATTGGGGAGTCTTACGCAATGAACGCTTTAGCTGATTCAGAGAATTTTATTGTTGCTTACCCTCAAGCGGCATATCGTCCAGAAAAGGAAGATGTCTATTGGGAGCCTGGAGATAATGGGATTCAGGACATATACGAAAACGATATTTATTTTGTTGAGCAACTGATTGAAGGTATATCGCAAACTCACAATATCGATCTATCAAAAGTTTATGCTTGTGGATATTCCAATGGAGGAATGATGACCTATAGTTTGGCTTGCAATCGACCAGAGATTTTCGCTGCAGTAGGCATTATGTCCGGTGTGATGTTATCAGAAGAATGTGATGGTATGCAGGATATTCCCGTAATTACGTTTCATGGAATCGATGATCAAGTGTTGCCATATCAAGGAAATGTTTGGTATCAATCAGTTCAAGAGGTAATTGCTTTTTGGTTGGATCACAATAACATTTCAGAGAGCAGTTTAATAAGTGTTGATCTCAATGAAGGCAAAGTTAGAAGAGACGAATATAGTACTCAAGATGCCTCATCATGTGTTACCTTATATACAGTTTTTGAAGAATGGGATAAACCTGGAGATCATGTTTGGTTTAGTGATCAAATAGAAGGTATAACTCCTAACGAGTTGTTATGGAGTTTTTTTGAAGGTCAATGTACACAAGTATCTTCAGTTGAACAAGAAGCACTATTGCTAGACCTGGTGAATTTGTCACCAAATCCAATTAGAAACCAATTGGTTGTTCATTCGGATTTTGATAATCCTCAAAAATTTGAAATTCTCGACGGTTCAGGGAAAAATTTGGTTCATGGAATTATTCAAGCTAACCGTACAGAAATAGAACTTTCTAATTTGTTGCCAGGACAATATTTTTTTCGAATATCAGGACAAAGTCTAAGATTTATAAAAGTTGATTAAAACTTCTTTCTGCTAGATCTATTGAAATTATATTCTTTGGTTTTGGTGGCTACTTTGTTTTTGAAATATTTCCATCATCATTAATCCAGCAATCATCGTAGATCGAACAATATTTTATTCGGATACTGACGTCCTGTAAGAGATATAAAATGGAATCTATTAAAGTGCTCGTACCTTCAATTTTTAAGATTTCACGATTCTCTTCGGCTTTGAGTACTTGCCTTCCTCCTTCAAGATTTGAAAATGAAAACTTCCCAATGTTCAGGTCTTTTTTAAGTGCTATATCTTCGACAAAGTTATGTATCTGATAATAGGTCGTATCCTGATAGTGATATGTCATTTCCCTAATTTTGGCAGGACCGACACCATCATTGTCAACTTCAATACTAATTTTTTGAGGAGTGAAATTTGTGCCTATTTGCACATATGGCCAAACTGAAGCTTGACGCATATCACTCATAATATTGGTCTGTCGTATAGAAACAAAAAGAGCCAAAATACTAAGGAACAAAGTTGCTATCAATACTGCTTTTTCTGAAACGTTCATGTTGATAGAATTTAAAGTTCAATCCAAGTATAAACAAAAATCATAAACTTAATCCAGTACTTTATACAGTTCTATTTCTGAATCTGTCATCCAATGTATATCAGCCGCAGCCGCGGCATTGATTGTAAAATAGTAGAAGGACTCCGCTTCCTTTAAGCTATATCCAATATCTTGGTAATAAGCAATAGCATCTTGATGCTCGATATGTCCTTCAGGGTACTCAGTAGCTTCAGTTCCATTACCATCAGACCAAGCATGCACTCCCAATTTACTGCCTGCTTCTCTTGTTTTGACATTGCCTGCCATAAACAAATCGACCGCTCCTGAGGCAATCACACTCGTTGAAGTGAGATGAATGTCAATTTGATTTGCATAAATTGACTTTGCGGCTTCCCAATTGGCATCATCATCCGTAGATCCCGGACAATCGTTCATGATCATTCGAACAGTATTGGGATGATCTGAAATGTAATTGTTCCAATACGTAGCTATGTCCGAATCAATTAATCCATCCATGATTACTGTTTGATCGTCTTGGAAAGAAAATATTCCATAATCTTCTTCGGAAATAGTATCACCACAACTGGTAAAAACCATGATAAAAATAAAGGCAACATAAGAGGTAAAAATATTTCTCATTGATATTTTATATAAAAGTTGGCAAAATTAAAAATTCCCTTTGGCATCTAGCGCCTTACACCAATTTATGCCTCAGGCAGGAGCCTTCGGTTCCTTCGGGCCGAGCGACATTTAGTCCCTCGTCTAATCCTCGGTCACCCTAAACCCTAAACCCTAAACCCCCTCTTTTTTCCCTATCTTCACCATATGAAAATCAGCTTGAAATACAACCGTAGAACGTATGAAGTAGATCTTTCAAAATCGATCGATATTTCTATCCCTTTAATCCCCGGTGCTAAGGGGCCGAGGTGTTTTTATGCTCCTCGTTTTTCGGCAAAACCATACAAGAGTGGAAATTTTATTGGGGCTGTTAAGGAGGGTGCACCAGTTAACTTTTACAATGTAAGATTGAATCCTCACGGCAATGGTACTCATACCGAAAGTGTGGGACACATTACAACTGAGCAAGAAAGCATTAATGATGTGCTAAAAGAATTTCATTGTGTCGCGCAGGTCATGAGCGTTTGTCCTAAGCTTAATCGCAAAGGGGATCGGATCATTACCAAGAGTAATTTAAAAACAGAATGGTTGAAGAAGACCCCGAAGGCCTTGATTATAAGAACTTATCCAAACCCTGAGGAGAAAAAAACGATGGATTATTCGGGGACTAATCCGCCATATTTTAAATCAGATGCGATAAAAGAAATAGTAAATAGAGGAGTAAAGCATCTACTTATTGATCTGCCCTCAGTTGATCGAGAAGAAGACGATGGCAAATTGCAAGGGCATAAAATATTTTGGGATATAAAATCGCAAAACCGTAAAGATTGTACCATTACCGAAATGATTTATGTGCCAGACGAAATAGAAGATGGTTTGTATTTTATGAATCTGCAAATACCATCTTTTCAATTGGATGCAGCACCGAGTAAACCTGTGTTGTATCGCCTAAAAACAAAAAAGTAATTTTTACATTATAAAGAAAGAGAAGATGGATCCGAGTAAAAAATATACCACCATTCACTACGACAGCTACTTACAACTTTCCAAACTCTTGGATGCTCAACATCCTCGAAGTGGAGAATTTGAAGAGCCTGCCCACGAAGAGACCTTATTTATTATCGTCCATCAGGTGTATGAGTTGTGGTTTAAACAATCCTTACATGAAATAGAATCTGTGTGTAATATGTTTCGTGGAGACATCTTGGATGAGAGGAATATTGGTTCGGCGGTAAGCAGATTGGATAGAGTAGAGCGGATTTTAAAATTAATGATCCAACAAATCGAAGTCCTGGAATCTATGACTCCCTTGGATTTTCTGGACTTCCGAAATTACCTTTTCCCAGCGTCAGGATTCCAGAGTTTTCAGTTTAGAAATATTGAAACCCTTCTGGGGCTTCAAGAAAAACAAAGAATTACTTATAATGGCCATTCGTATAAAATAGTTTTTACCGACGAACAAAAGGCTGCTTTAGATCGAATCGAAAAAAATGGTTCCCTTTTCCAACTGGTTGAGTCTTGGTTAGAACGAATTCCATTTTTAGAAGATCCCACATTTAATTTTTTAGAGGCGTATAAAGTGGCGGTAGAAAAAATGTTGCTACGAGAGAAAGAAGCCATCGAGAAAACGGATTACCTCTCAGATAAAATGAAAAAAATGCGGATTGATATGCTGGGAAATACCAATACATATTTCAAGCATGTTTTATCTGAAGAAGAACATAATAAATTACGAGAAAAAGGAGAGGTAAGGCTGTCGTATAAGGCCACCTTGTCGGCTTTATTTATCAATCTCTATCGAGAAATGCCTATCCTTCAATTGCCTTTTCGATTGATTATGAATTTGGTAGATATTGATTCCTTACTAACTACTTGGAGATACAGACATGCACAGATGGTTAAAAGAATGATCGGTAATAAAGTAGGGACAGGAGGTTCATCTGGGCACAGTTATTTGAGAGACACAGCAGAAAGGCATAAAATCTTTCATGATTTTCATAACATCTCATCGTTACTTATTCCAAGATCAGAACTTCCAGAGTTGCCAGAATCTTTTGAGCGGACCCTTGGATTCTATTTTAGTCATACACACCAATCATGAGTTTAGATAAAGAGAAAAACATCTTAATTGTTGGAGCCGGTCTATGCGGGAGTCTTTTAGCTATTCGTTTGGGTCAATTGGGATTCAATGTTTGTTTGACTGAAAAGAGATCCGATATCCGTACGACCACGGTGGATGGTGGCCGATCGATAAATTTGGCCCTTTCAGATAGAGGTTTGAAGGCGCTACGAATGGTTGGTTTGGAGCATAAGATTAGAGAAATATGTATTCCCATGTATGGCAGGATGCTCCATTTTGAAAATGGGGAGACAAAGTTGTCTCCATACAGCGGAAGGCAAGACGAGTATATAAATTCGGTCAGCCGAAATGATTTAAACCGTATATTAATTGAAGAGGCTGATATTCATCCCAATGTTGAGATTTTATTTGATCACGACTGCATTGATGTAAACATCGATGAATCCAAAGCCCAATTTACTTTTAATGGCAAGGAGCGGATAATTGATACTGATATTATAATCGGTACGGATGGGGCTGGAAGTATAGTCAGAAAAGAACTTTTCGACAAACGTAACGATGAAAAATTATCTATAGAATTTCTTGATCATGGGTATAAGGAATTAGAGATTCCACCCGGTGAAAGTGGAGGATATCAAATAGAGAAGAATGCACTTCATATTTGGCCACGAGGAGATTATATGATTATTGCTTTACCAAATATGGATGGGAGCTTTACCGTAACCATGTTTAATGCTTACCAAGGGGCAAACAGTTTTGAAGAAATTGATCAAACTGGTTTTAGGAAATATATCGAAGATGGATTTTCGGACCTTATGCCTTTCATTGAAGATCTAGAAAAATCTTATCACGAAAATCCGGTAGGAAAATTAGGAACTGTGAAGTGTTATCCATGGCAGGACGAAGGCAAAACCTTGATCATGGGTGATGCGGCGCATGCTATTGTTCCATTTTATGGTCAAGGAATGAATGCATCATTTGAGGACGTGACCATATTTAATGAAGTTTTGGATCAGGGACATGAAAATTGGGAAAGTTTGTTTCAAGCTTTTCAAACGCGAAGACATCCGTCCGCTGTGGCCATAGCAGATTTGGCTGTGGACAATTTTTACGAAATGCGAGATCATGTTGCAGATGAGGACTTCATCAAAAAGCGTCAGCTCGAAATGAAACTCGAGCAAGAGTATCCTGCGTATTATTCGAAGTATAGCTTAGTCACCTTTAAAGAAGATCTGCCTTATGAAGAAGCCAAAGCAAAAGGAAGAGCCCAAGATGAGTATTTGCTCAAGCTAGTAAAGGAGAAAGCCTTATCCGAAATAGATTTAAATAAATTAGTTGAAACCTTAACGCAGTAGTATGAAACTGCTTCTCAGTTGTTGTAATTTATTCTTATTGGTTTTTTCTTCCTATGCTCAAAAGAAAGACATACGGACAGAAATTTTTGACAACAACTTGTTCCTTAAAGTGTGTGATTTGGATAACGATGGCGACAAAGATATTGTCCGGATGGGAGAGCTAAATAAAGTTGTCCATTGGTATGAGAATCTAGATGGTTTGGGAAACTATGGGCAAGCAAAATTAATTGTAGATGGATTTTCACAATTGAGAAATATTGATTTGGGAGATTTTGATGCAGACGGTGATGTAGATATCTTTCTTCTCACAGGCAAAGGAGAATTCATAGAAGTTTACATCAATGATTTAGAAAACGGGTCCTTTACTTATCATTCAAAAATCTACCGAGGTGCAATGCCGTGGATAAAACGGTTTCATTGTGAAGATATCGACAATGATGGTGATAGTGACCTTATGGTGCTTCCATCGGGAGGCCGATATATTTATTCTTCAATTAATCAGAATGTTGGAAAAGGATTCAAGCAATTTGAAAAGGCCATCGATTTAAAGGGACTTGTTTTTTGGTCAGGAAAATTTCTGGAATTTGCTGACTTTAATAAGGATGGATATCCAGACATATTACTACACTCTATGACAGAGGCTTGTATGTATACCAATAGAGGAGGAAAAGGACATTTTGATAAAAAGATTGAATACTTAAAAAATAAAAAAGGGATGTTGTCCAATACCGCTGTGGTTCAAAGAGGACAAAATCAAATTTGGGATTTGTACCTTTCTGATTCTTCCGTAAAATCTTTATTACGTATTCAGGATTTCACTAGATCGTCATCTATAGACACTTTAGCTTCGTGGGCCTCTACCTTCTCAATCCAAGCCATCGATTATAATGGAGATAAACAGGTTGATTTTGTTTTGGATCCTTCGATTAAAATAAAGACACTTCCTCAGGCCAAGCATCAAGTACAAGACAATACGGATCTTTGCCAATATGCCGAATTAAATATATTTGAGCAGGAGCCAATTTTTTCTGATTTAAACGATGATGGGTTTATTGATGCACTGATTGTTAAAAGAGATAATATTTATTGGATCGAAAACGAAAGTGGCCGTTTTACAATAGAACATATTTTGAATCATCCGAAGTAAACTATTTCCATTAGTTATGAAAAACAACTTAAGCATTTGGGCATTATTCATTGTATTGTTTTCTTGCCAAGAATTAGTGCAGTACGAAAAATTTGAAGAGTTCGAACCTGTCATGAAAATGATGGACTCCAACAAACAAAGGAGTGAACTCAGTTCATATTATGCAGCAAACAAAAGGAGAATATGGAGTATGTTGTCCGGTGATAATAATGAAGGCTTAAGATACTTAGAGCAATCAATGCTTATGGAGGGAATGTCTCCTCAGACTGCAAAAGTGGCCGCCAAAAGCATTCAAGAATATAGCAGGGAGTATTCTAAACAACTGGTTGAAAAAAATCCCTGGTACAACAAAGCTTTTCATTGTATTTATCCTATCGAGCAAGAATTGGTTCCCGAATTTACAAGTGCGGTGGATTCCATAGCCAAAGAAGTAATTCCCTTGTTAAGCGAAGAGAACAAAGATTTTATCCAATCTTGTTTTTTCCGTTGTTTCGAATTTGTGTATGACGAGCGAAAGGTACTTTTCGATAGAGATATGTTTACCTTCGGCACTTCAGGTGGAGACATTTTCAGGTACAAAAAGGTAAAATATGACTTCTTGATGGCTATGCCTAATATAAGATGTGGGATCGATTTAGAGGCTTCAGACAATTATACGAAATTGTATCAGCTGTATCCAAAATTAAATATTGATACTGCACTTTTTGACCAGTTTGTAAGGGAAGAGAAAAAAGTCATTTCAAAAATTCTTCCTGAGGTATGTACACGCGAAGGGGAAGGTTTAAATTTTTATCAAGGTCTTAGTGGCATAGAGTTAGAAAGAGAACAACAGATTCAATTTCTGCTAAATATTGGGAAAAGAATTTAAGCTGTGCTAATGCTATTTGCCGAAAAGGTGCAGGTGTTTTTGAAGAATATTAATTTCACTCAAACTAATATTTCCCCTTAGAACAGGTTTAATCGGAATTCTTGGCAATACTATTTCGGTTTTTTAGAACACCTTCAATATCTTCAAAATTGACCGCTTTAGTCTTTAGTAAAATCAGTAAGTGATATAATAGGTCGGCTACTTCATTTTTAAATAATTCTTCGTTATTATCTTTTGCTTCAATCACTACTTCCACAGCTTCTTCTCCAACTTTTTGTGCCACTTTGTTTATTCCCTTTAAAAACAATTTATTGGTGTAAGAATTTTCATCATTAGTATCAATTTTTTCGCTTATGAGCTCTTCTAATTGGTAGATGAATCCTTTGGAGGATGCGTTTGGAAAACAGGAGTTATTACCTGTATGACAAGTTGGTCCCTTGGCTGTAGCTTTAATCAAAAGAGTATCATTATCACAGTCGAGGCTTATATCTACGACATCCAAATAATTACCAGAGGTTTCTCCTTTTGTCCAGAGCCTTTTCTTTGTGCGGCTGTAAAACGTCACGCGATTTTCTTCTTTGGTTTTGGAAAACGCTTCTTGGTTCATATATCCCAGCATTAAAACTTCCATTGTGCTGTGGTCTTGAACAATTGCCGGTACGAGGCCTCCTTCTTTGGTGAAATTTATATTCATCGTATTGGAATATTTTGTGTTTTTAAATAAGTTTTAAGATTAGAAATGGACTTTTCTTCGTAATGAAAAATACTAGCAGCCAATCCTCCTGTTGCTGCAGTTTTTGTGAATACTTCTTTGAAATGTTCCAAAGATCCTGCACCGCCTGATGCGATAATAGGGATGTTTACACTCTGCGATACTTGCTGCGTTATATCAAGTGCGAAGCCATTTTTAGTTCCGTCATTGTTCATTGAGGTTAAGAGAATTTCACCTGCACCCAATGCTTCTGTTTGTAAAGCCCAATCAATGGTTCTAATCTTTGAAGGTGTTCTTCCTCCATGGATAAATACTTTCCAATCATTTTCTTGAAATTTTGTGTCGATTGCAACCACTAAACATTGACTTCCAAATTCACTAGCAATCTCAGCAATTAACTCTGGTCTTTGAACAGCTGCAGAATTTACACTTACTTTATCAGCACCGGCGGTGATGAGATTTTTAACATCCGTGATCGTACTAATTCCTCCTCCTACAGTAAAAGGAATATTTATTTCTCTAGCGATGCGTTCCACCAATTGTATTAGCGTTTTTCTTTTTTCAATAGTAGCACTGATGTCTAAAAAAACAATTTCGTCTGCTCCATCGGCAGCATATTTTTTTGCTAGTTCAATAGGGTCACCAGCGTCTCTAATGTTTACAAAATTGACGCCTTTCACAGTTCTGCCATCTTTAATATCTAGGCAGGGAATAATTCGTTTTTTTAGCATAAGGATTGAAGTTCTTTTAATGAAATGTTTCCTTCGTAAATAGCCTTGCCCACTATGGCTCCGTTACAACCTATTTTTGAAAGTTCTAACAAGTCTTCAAGCTTAGATACTCCTCCGCTAGCTATTATATTGATGCTTGTTTTTTGCCTTATTTCTTGATATAGTTTTATTGATGGACCTTGTAGCATTCCATCTCTATCGATGTCTGTACAAATGACATTGGTCACTCCTTTGGTCTGATAGGTTTTTATAAAATCGATGATGTCCAAATTTGATTTTTGTAACCAACCAGTTGTGGCAATTTGTCGGTTTATGCAATCTGCTCCTAGTATAATTTTGTTGCTTCCATATTGTGATATCCATTCGAGAAACAATGATGGATTGGTTACTGCAATACTACCTCCTGTTATTTGATTCGCTCCAGATTGAAAGGCAATTTTAAGGTCTTCATTCGTTTTTAGTCCACCACCAAAATCTACCTTTAATTTTGTTTTGCTGCAAATATCTAGTAAGACTTGGTGGTTTACAATATGTTTTGCTTTCGCGCCATCTAAATCTACCAAGTGCAAATATTTAATTCCCGCATCTTCAAACATTTTTGCTACTTCTAATGGTTTGGTGTAGTATACTTTTTTTGTCTTATAATCTCCTCTGGTAAGCCGAACACATTTGCCATCGATGATATCTATTGCTGGGATTATTCTCATAGCTCAATAAAATTTTTAAGAATTTGCTTTCCAACAAGGGAAGATTTTTCTGGGTGAAATTGAGTCGCGAAAAAATTGTCTTTGTTCAATGCAGCACTAAATGGATTGATGTAATTACATGATGCAATGGTGTGTTGACATATTTCGGTATAATAGCTGTGCACAAAGTACACGTCATCAGTTGGAAGTACTTGTTTAAAAAGACTGCCTTTGATGTTTTCAAAGTTGTTCCAACCGATATGCGGCACCTTGTTTTTTGGCGGAAATAATTTGACAACAGTATCAAATATTCCCAAGCATTTTGTGTCTCCTTCCTCACTATACTTGCACATCAATTGTTGCCCTAGACAAATCCCTAAGAAAGGTTTAGTTATTCCTCTAATTGCTTCGACAAGACTTTTTTCCCTTAGGTAGTTCATTGCAGAACTGGCTGCGCCAACTCCTGGAAAGATTATCTTATCCGCTTTTTTTAGTGTCGAAATGTCATTGGTAATGATGCTATCACAGCCCAAAGAGCGTAGAGCATTTTGTACAGAGCTTACATTTCCTGCATTGTATTTTATAATTGCAATCATAAACTTCCTTTGGTACTCGGTATGGAAAAATTTTCAGTTTTTTGAACAGCCATGTTTATCGCTTTCGCAAATGCTTTGAAAATTGCCTCGATTTTATGATGCTCATTTTGACCTTCAGCTTTGATGTTGAGATTACACTGTGCTTTGTCACTAAAAGATTTGAAGAAATGCATAAACATTTCGGTTGGCATTTCACCTATTTTTTCGCGGGTAAAAGGGGCATCCCATACCAGCCATGGTCTTCCTCCAAAATCTATCGCAACCTGTGCTAAACAATCATCCATTGGCAACAAAAAGCCATATCTGTGGATTCCTTTTTTAGTACCTAGACTTTCTAAAAATGCTTCACCCAATGTAAGAGCCACATCTTCAATGGTATGGTGCTCATCGATTTCAAGATCACCATCGACCTTTACTTCGATATCGAGGCCTCCATGTTTAGAAATTTGCTCCAACATATGGTCTAAAAATCCGATTCCAGTATTGATGTCAGAATATCCATTGCCATCCAGATTAATCGTTATTTCGATGTCCGTTTCTTTCGTTTTTCTTTTGACTGTTGCTTTTCGAGGAGTTGATTTTAAAAAAGCATAGATATCAGCCCAACTTTTTGTACTTAATACTGCTTTAGGATTTGTACTACCAATAAAGATTCCATTGGCATTTAGATTCACAGCTAATTCTATATCTGTATCTCTGTCACCAATCACAAAAGAGCTTTTTAAATCATAGTTTCCATGAAGGTACTTTTGCAATAGTGCTGTTCCAGGTTTTCTTGTTGGCGCATTGTCTTTTGGAAAACTTCGATCAATGAGTATTTCGCTAAAGCGAATTCCTTCGTTTTCAAAAGCTTGAATCACCTTGTTGTGACTGGGCCAAAATGTGGCCTCCGGAAACGAAGCCGTGCCGAGTCCATCTTGATTGGTTACCATGACCAGCTCGTAGTCCAGCTCTTTTGTGATTCTAGATAACCATTGAAAAACACCTGGGTAAAATTCAAGTTTTTCCAAACTGTCAAGCTGATAGTCTTTTGGAGGCTCAATCACAAGTGTTCCATCTCTATCAATGAAAAGTACTTTTTTCTTCACTCTAATTCTTTTAGTAGTTTAATTAATTTTTTGTTTTCCATCGGTGTTCCTACGGTGATTCGCAATGTTTCACGGATTTGATTGGATCTATTTCGTACAATAGTTCCATTGCTTTTTAAAAAATTATAGACCTTTTCAGCATCATGAAATTTGACCAAAATGAAATTTGCTTGAGAAGGAAATACTTTGTCCACAACATCTAAGTTTTTCAATAGGGTAGTGAGTGTTGTGCGTTCTTTTATAATGAGTTCAATTTGTGAAGTCGTTGTCGAGATATTTTTTAAAGCCTTTATTCCTTCTTTTTGTGATAATGTGTTGATGTTGTAAGGCGGCTTTATGTTGTTAAGAACGCTAGTGACGGCTGGACTTGAAAACGCCATACCTAGTCTGAGCCCTGCGAGACCAAATGCTTTGCTTAAGGTTTGTAGGACTATTAAGTTTGGTTCTGTTTGGAGTAGGCTAGTCGCACTTTGGCCTTTGGCAAAATCGATGTAGGCTTCATCAACAATTACGATACCCGAAAAGGATCGACAAATCTTTTTTATTTTTTCAAGTGGGTGTTGAGTACCAGTTGGATTGTTGGGAGAACAAATAAAAACTAATCCTTTGGAAGTTGTGACGGAATTTATGCGTTCAATGGATGGGAGTTCAAAGTTCTCTAAACATGGAATACTTTCAAGCGCAACATTGTTAATTTTTGCAGAAACTTCATACATGCCATACGTTGGAGGAAAACAGTACGCTTTGTCAATACCCGGTTCGCAAAACGCACGAAACAAAAGATCAATCGCCTCGTCGCTGCCATTGCCTATAAATATTTGCTCAACGGGTAATCCTTTTAAATCCGAAACCAATTTTTTTAATTCTAGTTGGTTCGGATCAGGGTATCGATTTACACCTGATTCATTGGGGTTTTCATTTGCGTCTAACCAGATCGTGGCTTGCCCGTTAAATTCACTTCTTGCTGAAGAATACGGTTTTAACTCTTTGATGTTTTGTCGAAGTATGTTTTCTAGTTTAAACATTTTTTATTTTTTTAATCGAAGGGTGACTGCATTTTTGTGTCCGATCAATCCTTCGGCGGTTGCCATAATTTCGATGGTTTCACCGATGGAGTGAAGCCCCTTTTTATCAATGTGTTGAAAAGTGATTTTCTTCACAAAACTGTCCGTCGAAACACCGCTGTATTGCTTTGCATAGCCATTGGTTGGTAGCGTGTGATTTGTGCCAGATGCATAATCCCCTGCAGCTTCACAACTATAGTTTCCTATAAATACCGAACCTGCATTAACAATTGAGTCTTCAAGGTTTTGCGCATTTTTTGATGCAATAATTAGGTGCTCAGGAGCGTATGTGTTACTAAATGAAATACAATCATGAATATTGTCGAAAAGAATTGCTTTGCTGTTTGACAAAGCTTTTGTTGCAATTGCTTTTCGCGGAAGGACTTCCAGCTGTTTATTTATTTCTTTAAGGCTTTGGTTTAGTATAGTTAGATCGTTACTTACCAGAATGACCTGGCTGTCTGGACCATGTTCTGCTTGCGATAGTAAATCAGCTGCAATAAATTCGGGTACTCCAGTTTCATCAGCTACAATAAGTACTTCGCTTGGGCCTGCAGGCATATCGATCGCTGTTCCTTGTTGTTGAACTAATTGCTTTGCCAGTGTAACGTATTGATTGCCAGGTCCAAATATTTTGTTGACCGCAGGGATACTTTCTGTGCCATAGCTCATTGCTGCAATAGCTTGTGCGCCTCCGATTTTGTAGATTTTTGTAATTCCCAGAAACTTAGCTGTGAAAAGTATTGAAGCATCAACGAGCCCGTTCTTATTTGGCGGAGTACAAATAATTATTTCATCACAACCGACCAATTTAGCTGGGATGCCGAGCATTAAAATTGTAGAAAACAAAGGCGCTGAACCTCCCGGAATGTAAAGTCCTACTTTTTGAATAGCTACAGATTTTCTCCAGCATTGTATGCCCTCAGTGACCATTGTTTTATTTTCAGGCCTTAGTTGAGAGGAGTGAAATGCTTTTATATTTTTAGCAGCTTGTTGAATCGCTGTTTTAAGATTGTAGCTTACCTCTTTACAAGCTTTTTTAATTTCTTCTTGGGAGACTAAAAATTCATTTAATTCAGCCTTATCAAAAAGTTGTGAATAACTGTGCAGCGCTTCATCTCCTTTTACTTTGATATCGGAAAGGATAGATTCTATTTTTTGCTTGAGATTGTCCAGGTTTAAAGTAGGCCTTTGTGCTAGTTTAAACCAAGAGTCTTTTGGGGGATTCATATACCTTTTCATCTGACCATTTTATCGATAGGAATAATTAGAATATCCTCGGCACCTGCATTTTTTAGTTCGTATATCACCTGCCAAAATTGATTTTCTTGGATGACGGAGTGCAGTGAGCTCCAACCGTTTTGAGCTAGAGGTAATATCGTAGGGCTCTTTAGTACAGGTAATATTTTTGTTACTGTTTCAATCTTTTCATTAGGTACATTCATTAAAATATACTTTGTATTTTTTGCGCGTAGTACAGATCTGATTCTAAAAAGAAGTTCTTCCAAGATTCTTTCTTTTTCTGGGCTTAATACACTTGATTTGGCTAAAACTGCCTCGGATTTGAGGATTACTTGTGTTTCTTTAAGTCCATTTTTAAACAGGGTGCTTCCACTGCTCACAATATCACAGATCCCATCCGCTAAGCCAATATTAGGTGCGATTTCTACAGAGCCCGATATGTTATGGATTTCGGCGTTGATCTTATTTGTTGATAAAAATCTTCTCAACGTGTTGGGATAAGAGGTCGCGATCTTCTTCTTTTCGAAGTAACCAATAGATGTATCATTTATCCTTTTCGGTACGGCAAGAGAAACTCGACATTTTGAAAACCCAAGCCTTTCGATTATTTGTAGATTCTTTTCTTTTTCTATGAGTAAATTCTCACCAATTATTCCAATGTCAACAACGCCATCTTCCAGATATTGTGGGATATCAGAATTTCTTAGGTAAAGAATTTCTATCGGAAAGTTTGTGACACTTACTTTTAGTTGTTCCTTGCCATTGCTGATATTAATGCCACAATTTTTGAGAAGTGATAGTGAGTCTTGATTTAACCGCCCACTTTTTTGAATTGCTATTTTTAGTTTACTCATAGTCAAGATTGAATCTGAGTAAATGGAGAAGGCCTTAAAAGGAAAAACCCATCTGATTTACTCAGACGGGTTTCAAAATATATTTACTTATACATATATCATTTCCTGCTCGCCTGACAGCCAGTATGAAAATGATGATGATGTAATTTTGTATACTTCATAATAGAATTCCGAAATTATGTATTTATTATTAAAGATGAAAGTCACACAAGAATTTATTTTTAGGAGTTGCAAGAAAGCAATATTAAAAGCTATATGTTCTATTCTTCTAATTTTTTCGATCCATTATTTGCAAGCTCAAAACATTCCCGTAGACTTTGAGGAAAATGGATATGGAGCGGATTGGTCTTGGAGGACTTTTGAAAATGGTTCTAATCCGAAACTAGAAATTACTTCCAACCCAGATTCAACATATTTTAATACATCGGACAGTGTTGCGATGTTTGTGGCATTGGCAAATGGCGCCCCTTTCGCTGGAATTGAAACAAAGCATGGAGAAGATATAGGGACCTTTACCATTAACCAACAAAATGCTATAATCAGAATATTGGTTTGGAAGTCTGTCATCAGTGATGTCGGAATAAAACTTGTTCGTGCTGATAATTGGTCTTTAGGGGAGATCAAAGTAAGCAACACTAAAATCAATGAATGGGAGCAACTGGAGTTTGACTTTTCTGATCATATTGGACTGACCTATGATCAACTGGTCATCTTCCCAGACTTTAGAGAGCGCAATGTCGATGAGATAATTTATTTCGATGATGTCTTTGGTGCCTTAAACGAGGCATCATCAACATCCAGCAGTATCGAAGTATCCTTTAATGTTTTTCCCAATCCTGCTTCGTCAATTTTGAATATTGAGTTTGATCATTTTTACGATATACATGCTATTCAAATCTTAGATCTAAAGGGTAGGAAAATTCGAAGTGTTGATCCAAGTTTTTTAACAAAGGATCAGAAACAAATAAAGGTTGGAGATTTGCAGCAAGGTAGTTACTTGTTGCAAGTTATCCAAGGTGATAAGATTAGGGCAGTCCCTTTTAGTGTATTGAGATAAAGCGCAATGGTGGCATAGTTAGGATTGCTTTCTTAGGTTTTCATAGAGCGCTGTGAAATCATGATCTAAAATATTTTCGAAATCCAGATTTTTGATAGGATGATATGTTTGGCCTCGTTTGTAGTCTTTATAAAATTGAGACCACTGGTCCGGCATGAATACAATGGCTACGAGCATTGATCCGATTATAGAAACTGTTTTTTTGCCATTGCCAAACAAAAAGAAAAACAGTCGCGCTTCATTGTTTAATCCTAAACCGTATCCCGAGAGCACATGGAAGACATCATGCGATTCGTATTTTGGTTCTAAATCAATGTTGCCATTTTTCAAAAATAGATAGAGTCGATTACCTAAAGTACCCGCTTTATATCTGCTTAAACTTTCTGTGGTTTCATTCCAAGGTTTGCGATTGGGATGAAATAGATCCATATAGAGCTTCTTGATTTTTTCGACAGCTAAGGGGAGATATGTTTCTCTAAAGGAAATATACTTTTGAAGAAGAGACATAGTATTGGTTTTGTGTTATGGGCGCAAACTATGCCATGACCCGTTTCAAAAATTGGTAAAACTATTATTCGTCTGATACTAATTAGCATGCGTTTAGAAAAGCAAAAAAAAGGGACAACATAATCATGTCGTCCCTTTTATTTTATCATTGAGTGTTATCTATTTGTGATAATCTGAATTATGGGCCAATGTTCCTCCGCATTTAGGACATGGTCCAGCAGCACCTGCGCCACCTTCACATCCATTTCCGCAGACATAGTGCCAAACACCTGCAGCATTTTGCGCTGGTTCTGGTTGTTTGTTTGCTGTTGGATTGATTGTGGTCGTTCCAGTATTTATCGCAGCATTTGCCGAAGCCCCTGGGTTACTCGGGTCAAAGGTTATGGTGTTGCCTGGTTGAACTCCACCTGGGCCAGGACTTGTTGTCGTCGTTTTTATGTTTGGTTGTCCAGCTCCTCCTTGGTGATAAGCTGCGTTGTGTGCTAGGGTTGTACCACACGTTCCGCAAGGTACCGCAGAGCCAGCACCTCCCGCACAACCATTTGGACAGGTATAGTGCCAAACACCTGCAGCGTTTTGAGCGGGTTCTGCCGTTGCAGCAGGCGGAGTAGTCGCAGCTGTATTGTTTAAATCAGCCCCGTCATATGCCTTTTGTGTTTCATTTAAAACACTCTCTGGTCTATCTGGTTTGCTGCCACAAGACACCATAGCACCTAGAAATGCCAAAAGCATTGCATAAGTTAAATATTTCATATTAATTTTTTTCTCAATACAAAAGTAGCACTTAGCTTCTTTTGTTTAAAATATTGTCCAAGGAATATTTTCCGCTGCCAAAGGTATAAATGGCCAAATAAACGGCGAAATAGAGTAAAGCAAGCTCTTTTTTATTCCAAGGATCGCTCCCGTGAACTACAAATGCTGCAACCAACATGGTAATCATCAACGGAATAGTAGCCCATTTGGATTTGAATCCTACCAAAATTAACAACGCACACAAAAACTCTGCAAATACAGTTAATATCAAACTTGGTGTCATGCCAATTCCTAATGGATCAGCAAATCCCAAATCTCCGTTTATGAGTTTCATAAGTTTCGGAATTCCATGAGTGAGCATAAATCCGCCGCCAATTATACGCAGGATCAATTTTCCTAAGTCTTGATTTAACATACCTTTAGTTATATTTCTGCGTAATATACAGTGTGGGGTACAAATCAGCAAATTCCAAATTTGAATAATGAAGCATAGAATTTTACTTTGTTTTTTGATTTTCGCGGCGATTGACATAAACAGTCAAGGATTGCCGAGCGAGATGGTTTTAGAAAATGGCGTGATGTCTTTTGGGAAAAAGAATGTAGAAGGGCTTTATGATCCGAAGTTAGTTCAAAAAATAGAGTTAGAATTTCCCGAATCAAATTGGTTTGAATTACTTAATGGTGCAGGAGGGCCATTTACTGAAGGCCAAGAATTGATTGGTAAATTAATTTATAACGACGAATTGATTTTGGATAGTGTGGTCGTCGGGATCAAAGGTCTTACTTCTGACTTTGCCAATGATTCCGAAAAAAAATCTTTTAGCGTTGATATAGATACATACATTGATCAGGATCTTTTGGGCTATGACAATCTAAATCTAAATGGAGGGTTTGAAGATCCTACAAGTATGCATGAGCTCTTATATTATGATCGATGTAGACCATTTGTTCCAGCACTAAAAGCCGCGTTGATTGATCTATATGTCAACGGAGAATATTGGGGACCTTATTCCAATGTTCAACAAATAGAAGGGGAGTATATCAAAGAATGGTTTTCCAACAACGATGGTACAAGGTGGAGGGCCATTCAACCAAATTTGTTTACCGCTCCGCCTCCTCCAATGGGTAATATTTTTGGAGCGGGCCGTTCTACGCTAAACTATAACGGTCCTGATTCCTTAGATTATAATGAAGATTATACACTTAAGAAATCAAAACAAGAGGATCCGTGGGCAGATTTGATCCTGGCGTGTGAAGCAATAAATAATCTTCCATTGGATGATAATTATTTTGATTCCCTAACTAATTATGTTGATGTGGACCGAGCACTGTGGTTTTTGATACAAGAGATATTGTATTGTGATGACGACAGCTATGTTTACAAGGGAGGTATGGATTATTACGTGTATTGGGACGCGTATAGTCAACGCTTGTTGCCCATGGAATCAGACGGGAATTCGATCTTAAATCCTATCAATGATTTTGGTCCTTTTTTTAGATCATTTGATAGTGATTTTCCTTTGATGGAAAAATGGATGAATGTCATGGAAATTCGCCAGAGATACTTGGCTCACTTAAGGGTAGTGCTCGAAGATTTTTTCGATACGGAAGATATGCATGCTTCAATAGATGCTTTTGCAGCCTTGTTGGACGAACGTGTTCAAAATGATCCTAAAGCCTTGTTTACGTATTCCGAATTTTTAAATGGAATTGAAGATGTGAAGGATTTCGTCGAACAACGTAGGCAAGACTATATTAATCATGGAGAAATAAACAAAGCTGATCTTGAATTTGGACAAAAGTTTTATACCAGCAACAATGGCCTTAACCTTCCCCCTGATCAACAAGAGGATGTTCTTGTTGAAGTCGAAATTTTGGAACAAGCACAACTCGGAGTTGATAAAGTTGTCCTTTATTATGGTACTGGTATAATGGGTAAAATGCAAAAAGTCGAAATGGAAGATCTTGATGGAGATCTGACGTTCGAAGCTCAAATTCCAGGTCAACCAGCGAATACATGGGTCCGGTATTATTTTGAAGCCATAGCCGATGATGCTACATCTACCGTTTCGTTTCTGCCCAAGGGCGCCGAGCATGATCTTTTTTATTATCGGGTAAATGCAGGCAATTTTGTCCAAGGAGAAGTAAGGATAAACGAAATTATGGCATCAAATAAAACTTGGGTTCAAGATGAATTTGATGAATACGACGATTGGATTGAGCTTTATAACACTTCTTCGTCTGCGATTGATATCTCGGGATATCATTTGACGGATAATGTAGAAGATGCTTTTAAATGGGCATTGCCTCAGGGGACAGTTATAGGGCCAGATGAGTACTTCATCATTTGGGCAGATGGTCAACAAGAACAAGGGCAGTATCATGCCGGATTCAAATTGTCCGCAGAGGGAGAGGAGATCTACTTAATGGATGTCGCTGGTAATATTTCTGATCAGGTTTTATATGGAGCACAAAATTCCGACGATGGTTTCGCGAGAATTCCGAATGGCGTAGGTGAATTTATTGCCAAAGTTCCAACCTTTGGATTTAACAATGAAGAGACTAGTCACGTTGAAGAAACTTTGCCCTTGGGTATGACTATTTACCCAAATCCTACATCATCTTTGTTGTATATAAAAAGTGACGCAGACAAAAAAATAGATTTTGAGTTGCACAATGCCATAGGGCAATTATTAACTAAAGGGACCTTTCGAAATTTTACCATTTTAAATGTTGAAGCATTTAATGCTGGGGTTTATTGGATAAAGACTTCAGAGGGAGTTGTAAAATTCATCAAAAGCTAAGATAAAGCGGTACTTAAGTTCGGTACATAGTATGTATTTTTGAATACAAACTGCAAAAGAAATGGCTTTAAATAAACAAGTAGCAGATGTCAAGTCGGCTTTGGAAGGAGTCCAAGACAACATGACCTTTATGGTTGGTGGTTTTGGTTTGTGTGGCATTCCCGAAAATGCGATTGCCGAATTGGTTAGAAGGGGAATCAAAGGACTTACCTGTATTAGCAATAATGCAGGTGTGGATGATTTTGGTTTGGGCCTTTTGCTTCAAAAAAAACAAATAAAAAAAATGATCTCCTCATATGTGGGAGAAAACGATGAATTCGAACGACAAATGCTTTCGGGTGAATTGATTGTAGATTTAATTCCTCAGGGATCCTTAGCAGAACGATGTCGCGCTGGAGGAGCAGGAATTCCTGCCTTTTTTACGCCAGCAGGTTTTGGTACAGAGGTAGCCGAGGGAAAAGAAGTCCGAGAATTTGATGGAAAACCTCATGTTTTAGAATCTGCATTGACGGCAGATTTTGCTTTTGTTAAAGCTTGGAAAGGAGACACAGCAGGTAATTTAATTTATAAAGCAACAGCCAAAAATTTCAATCCAATGATGGCCATGGCTGGAAGGATTACGGTAGCCGAAGTTGAAGAATTGGTCCCAGCAGGTGCCCTTGACCCCAACCAGATCCATACCCCTGGGGTTTTTGTTCAACGCATTTTTGAAGGGAGTAATTACCAAAAGCGTATAGAGCGGGTAACTACGCGATCAAGACAATAATGAAGGATTCTTTCGTATTTTTTACTTTTTAGAGTTAACTCAAACAAAGCGATGTTAAGCAAAGACCAAATAGCACAAAGAATTGCTCAAGAACTACAAGACGGATGGTATGTTAATCTTGGAATAGGTATCCCAACGCTTATTGCCAATCATATACCAGAGGGAATCAACGTTGAATTTCAATCCGAGAATGGAATTTTAGGCATGGGGCCTTTCCCTTTTGAGGGAGAAGAGGATGCAGATTTAATAAATGCTGGTAAGCAAACCATTACTGCCATGCCAGGAGCGGTGTACTTCGATAGTGCAACAAGCTTTGCAATGATTAGAGGACAACACATACAGCTGACTGTTTTAGGTGCCATGGAGGTTGCGCAAAATGGAGATATCGCCAACTGGAAAATTCCTGGTAGGATGGTCAAAGGTATGGGCGGTGCCATGGATCTGGTGGCATCTGCCGAAAACATTATTGTTGCTATGATGCATACTAACAAGAGAGGGGAATCCAAGTTGTTAGAACAATGTTCGTTGCCATTGACTGGAGTACATTGTGTAAAGAAAATTGTAACCAATTTGGCAGTATTAGAAATCAAGGATGGTGCCTTTCATTTGTTGGAGCGTGCTCCAGGGGTTACTATAGAAGAGATTCAAAATGCCACAGCAGGTACTTTGGTTGTGCCAGACGAAGTTCCCGAAATGAATGTATAGGCCTTCATGTAATTGTGCTGTTAATGTGCTCAATGTCGTATTCAGACTTGTTTTGAATAGGTGAATGATTGTACCTTAAACTTATCATAAGCCTCTATGCATTTTTTCAGTAAAATAGTTTCGCTATGTTTTTTAGTTTTCTGCTCGTTAGCATCGTTTGCACAAACGGCAGAAGTAGAAAACTATTCGGTCAATGCCAATGGTCAGGTCCAACTGGAAATAAATGCCAATGAAGACCATTATTATATTCTTGAAGTAAGAAATGATGTCTCAGCTCCTTTTACAATTGCAAGCTCGATGACGCTCGGTCTAAACGCAAGTTTAACTATTACAGAGCCCTTAGCGGCCTATCCACAAGAGCACTATCAAGTACTAGAGTTTCTAAAAGTTTCTCCTTCAGATTATGATAATGACGGGGTTGATGACTTAACCGAATTTGGGAATGTACCCACACAATCTCCTTTAAATTTTGCAAGTCCCGTGGAGTTAGTTGATGGTGCTGTGGCCATCAATTCGTTGACGGGATTCAAAGAATTATCAATTTCTGGAGTAGAAGTGCCTTGGGCACAATTTCTAAATGATCAAGAATACGTTAAGTTTTTGATTGAAGATTTTGATACCGAAAATCCCAAAATTTATTTTGTAAATAGTGTAACGCATTTTGTCCACTCTGATTTTTTAAATGCAGTCGGCTTAGAAAATTCGAGTGATTTGGTGAAAGGCGAAATCATTTATAATCCTGCCACTGTATCATCCAATGGTACCTTGGGTGTATTTAGTTTTGTTTATTCCTTAGGCCTTCCGAAGCAATTTGACGACGTTCAACGGACGCACGAATTATTGGCGGCCAATATGCCTTTTTTGAAAAATAATCTCTCTTATTTTCTGACTGAGTTCAGTGAAGAAACATATTTTCAAGAGGAGGCATTATATCAAGATTCGCGTGTTCCAGTATTGTTTGAAGATGATTTATATGCCGACATCGAATACCTCGCGCTTAATCTTTCAGAAGGTTTCGGTTATTTACGTCAAATGAACTTGGAAGAGACACCGAGCGCAAGAGATGTGGTTTTGTATGAATCCGTTCCAAATAATTTGCCTCGTGTAGCTGGAATAATTACTTCGTTCATTCAAACTCCTTTGTCCCATGTAAATCTGAGAGCCATACAGGACAACGTCCCCAATGCTTTTATCCAAACTCCTTTGGAGGATGACTTAATTCTGGCATTAATTGACAAACCTGTTTACTATAAGGTAGAACAAGATCAATACTTTATTAGAGAAGCAAGTATTGAAGAGCTCAATGATTGGTTTGAAAATTTAAGGCCAACTAAGATTTATGATCCCTTATTAAATCTAGGTTTTAAAAAGATTTTGCCCTTAGATGACATTCGATTTGATATGTCAGATGCTTTTGGAGCCAAATGTGCGAATGTTGCTACCATGAGAGGGTTTGGTTTTCCTGAAAACACCATCCCTGATGGATTTGGTGTGCCGTTTTACTTTTATCGAGAATTTATGCATCATAATGGGTTCTTTGAGGAGCTCGAAGAAATGCTTGCCGATGAAGATTTTGTAAACAATATCGAAATTAGGATAGCGCGTTTGAAGGCTTTTAGAAATGAAATCGAACAAGCCGATATGCCAAGTTGGATGATGCAATCTTTACAAAACATGCACGATCAATTTCCGGTTGGCACCTCAGTGCGATGTCGGTCAAGTACCAATAATGAAGATTTGCCCGGTTTTAGTGGCGCAGGATTATACACATCCAAAACACAACATCCGGAAGAAGGACACATATCCAAATCAATCAAACAAGTCTATGCAAGTATGTGGAATTTTAGAGCCTTTGAAGAAAGGGCCTTTTACCGCATTAATCACTTTGTCGCGTCCATGGGTGTATTGTGTCACACCAACTATAGTGATGAAAAGGCAAACGGCGTGGCAGTAAGTTTGGATCCGATTTATCAAACAGAAGAGACTTATTATTTAAATACCCAATTGGGTGAGGATCTGGTTACGAACCCAGAGAGTCTATCCATACCCGAAGAAATCTTGTTGGATCAAGTACAAGTAACGGAAGATGATTATGTGGTTATTAGATATTCTAATTTGGTGCCGTCGGAGACCTTAATCATGGATGCTGCTCATTTGGAACAAATGCGGAGTTATTTGACCATCATTAATGAAGAATTTGGCGCATTATATGGCCTCACGGACTTTGAAGGTTTTGCAATGGAAATAGAATATAAAATCACTGCTAGTAATCAACTCATCATCAAGCAGGCGAGACCTTGGGCTTCGTTTTGGAGTGATCATAAGGAAGTGTTAGAGAACCAAGAGGACAAAGATTTGTTGCGTTTGGAAGTTTACCCTAATCCATGTTTCGATTATCTCAAGGTTAGCTGTTTTGAACAAAACACAGAGCTTCAATTGTTTGATCAAAGAGGTCAAAAAATTTGGAATGCTATGGTCGGCGAATCCAACCATTTTGACATACCACTCCTAGGATTGCCTTCAGGGGTATACTATTTAAGGAGCCTTAACGAAGCTTTAGATTTAATCTTGGTAGAGAAAATCATCCGGTTGTAATATTGGGTTTGGTCATTTTGGACAATTCCTTTCTCGTTAGAAGTTCTTACTTTTCATAATATATATTTGCCTTTAGACTGCTGAGAATCGTATACTTAGTGCTTGTGCAGTTTTAAAAGGATTAACAGATACAAATTATACCGATGAGAAGATCAATACTAGCTTCAATTTTTTCTCTTTTTTTAGCCCTTAATCTGTTTGGTCAAGGTGTTCCGATTGAGTCCTATGAGGTAAATGAAAATGGTCAAGTCGAATTGACGGTTAATTCTGCAGAAGACAAGTATTATATTCTAGAAGTCAAGCATGATCCTTCTTCTACCGAAAAACTAAACGCTTCAATTACTCTAGGTGAGGCAGGCACAACAGTAATTACCGAGCCACTTGGGGCATACCCACAAGATCATTATCAAGTTATTGAGCATTTTAGAAACATGCCTTTTGACACCGATTTAGATGGTGTGGACGATATGGTGGAGTATCAGGATATTCCATTGAGAGGTCCTCTCAATTATGCCGAACCTATTAGTACGAATGATGGCGCACCAATTATCAATAGCTTAACCCAATGGAAGGAGTTGTCTTTATCGGACACTAACGTACCATGGGCTTCTTTTCTTGACGGGCAAGAATTTGTGAAGTTTGCTATTCGAAATCAAGATTCGGATACCCCGGAGATTTATTTTATAAACACCAATACGCATTTTTATCATTGGGATTTTACAGATGCTGTAGGATGGGATTATTGGGGCGATGATTTGCAAACGGGAGAAATAATTTACAGCCCGACCACTCCTTCAAACAATGGTACCTTGGGTGTTTTTAGCTTCGCCTATACCTTTGGAGATGGTAAACCTTTTGATACGGTTCAAAAGACATTTGAATTATTGGCGGCCAACATGCCTTTTCTAAAGAATAATTTTTCTTGGTTCATAACGGACAACTCCGAAAACATTTACAACAATCAAAGAGAACTCTATGATTCTTCAAGAGTGTCCGTGCTTTTTGAGGATCAGTTGTATGAGGATATAGACTATTTGGCACTAAACATTGCTGAAGGTTTTGGTTACTTGCGCCTCATGGATTTAGAGGAAACTCCGGGTTCAAGAGATATTGTATTGTATGAATCATTGCCCAATACCTTACCGCGAGTAGGAGGCATCATCACTTCATTTATTCAAACCCCTCTGTCGCATGTTAATTTGAGGGCTATTCAAGATAATGTGCCCAATGCTTTCATTCGAGAACCCTTGTTGCAGCCGGAAATATTAGAATTATTAGACAAACCCGTGTACTATAGAGCAGATCAAGACGATTATTTTATACGAGAAGCAACAGTCGAGGAGCTCAACGAATGGTTTGAAGGAATTCGACCCGATAAAGAACAAATACCTGCACTTAATTTGAGCTATACTCAAATATTACCCATGGATGAAATTGGTTTTGATATGTCAGATGGTTTTGGTGCAAAGTGTTCCAACCTATCTACAATGAGGACTTTTGGATTTCCAGAAAATACGATCCCAAATGGCTTCGGAATTCCATTTTACTACTATCAAGAGTTTATGAATTACAATGGATTCTTTGATGAAATTACTACTATGATTAGCGATCCCGAATTTATGAGCAACAGGGAATTTAGAGAGGAAAGGCTTGATTCTCTGCGTAAGGATATACGTAAAGGAGAGATGCCACAATGGATGTTGGATGATTTGCAAGAAATGCACGACCAATTCCCAGAAGGTACATCTGTTCGCTGTCGATCAAGTACCAACAACGAAGATTTGCCAGGATTCAGTGGAGCCGGACTATATACTTCCAAAACACAACATCCTGACGAAGGGCACATACAAAAATCAATCCGTCAGGTCTATGCAAGTATGTGGAATTTTAGGGCCTATGAGGAAAGAGATTTTTATAGAATCGATCATTTTATAGCCTCTATGGGTGTGCTTTGTCATCCCAATTATTCGGATGAAATAGCCAATGGAGTAGGAGTGAGCATTGATCCTATTTATCAAACCGATGATACCTATTACCTGAATACACAATTGGGAGAAGACTTAGTAACCAATCCAGATCAATTTTCCATACCAGAAGAAATCATAATGGATAGGCAGCCGACCACGCAAGATGATTATATCGTCATTAGATTTTCAAATCTAGTACCATTTGGAGAATTGATTATGGAAGAAGCATATATTCAGCAAATGCGTGGGTTCCTCACCACCATTCATGATGAGTTTGATATCCTTTATGGAGCACAAGGGGCAGAAGGGTTTGCCATGGAAATCGAGTATAAAATTACTGCGGAGTCACAACTGATTATTAAGCAGGCCAGACCTTGGGCATCGTTTTGGGCCAATCTATCTAATATTGAAAATATTCAATTGGGCGAAAAAATGGATGTTTCGATTTATCCTAATCCTACGGTAGATAGAGTGAATATTAATTGTGATTGCCAAGAACTCATTTTGTGGGTTATGGATGATCAGGGCCGGATAGTAAACCAAATTAGAAACAATGGACTTGGTAGCGTTTCGTTGGATTTTTCAAATTATACTGTGGGCAGTTATTTTATTCACGGTTATGACAAAGAATCTAAGGCACATTTCATCAATAAAGTAGTGAAGCTCAAATAGTCAAAGTGGAAGTTTACATAGCAACAGGTAATTATTAATATTTCTATAGCTTTTATTTGATGTATGTTATTTGCCATTCATTGCTTCTATCTCTTGATATCGAAAGCATGATGTGGTGTGATCGTTGACCATGCCGCATGCTTGCATAAAGGCATAGCATATGGTGCTTCCAACAAACTTGAAACCGTCCTTTTTTAGTTGTTTGCTCATTTTATCCGAAATGGGGCTTGTAGCAGGCACCTTATCTCTTGAGTTAAAATCATTTTGTATGGGTTGGCCATTAACAAAATTCCACAAATAACTACTGAACTTTCTCCCTGAATCTTTAATTTTTAGGTATGCTTCGGCATTTGTTTTTACCGCACGTATCTTGAGTTTGTTGCGTACGATTTCTGGGTTGTCTCTTAGGCTTTCCAATTTTTTATCAGAGTACTTAATTATCTTATTAGGATCAAAATGGTCAAATGCTTTGAGATAGCCCTCTCTTTTCCTTAATATAGTAATCCAACTTAATCCGGCTTGTGCTCCCTCCAGATTGATCATTTCGAACAGCTTTTGATCTTCAAATTCTGGTACTCCCCATTCTTTGTCGTGGTAGTCTATATATAATTCACTTGATAAGCACCATTCACATCTATTTTTCATCTTTGTGTTCTTAAACTAATCAAATGAAAGAATTTTTCTGGACAATAGCCGCTTTATCTCTTCTTATTTCTTGCAATGGGAATCAAAGTAAAGAGAGCAAATCTGATGCAGTATCTATAGAAACAAAAAAAGAAGAAAAAGACTTCAAAGAAGAATCAAAAGCCTTACTGTTTAGAGGTATGATAGAAGATGCTAGAAACGAATTGGGTGGATTACAAATAGGTGAAATTGCTCCAGATTTTATTGGGAGATCATCTAATAAAAGTGATTTTCAGTTGAGGTCACTGCTTATGGAAGGTCCTGTAGTTTTGGTTTTTTATAGAGGTACCTGGTGCCCGATTTGTATAAAGCATTTAGCACTTTTGGAAGAGAACATTGAATTGTTAAAGGAAAAGAACGTTCAATTGATAGCCATTTCTCCTGAAAATGCACAGGCTCAAATGGATGCAGCAAAAAAGTCTTCAGCTTCCTATAATTTTATTTCTGATCCTTCATTCGAAATCATGGAGAAGTATAATGTAAAGTACAAGGCAAGTGATAAGTTGTCAGAAATGCTAGCCAATGATAGTACTAAAAATGAAGACATCTTTCTTCCTGTTCCTGCTACATTTGTAATTGGGCAAGATGGTAAGGTGAGATATAGTCATTACGAACATGACTATACCAAACGCTCTTCACTTGATGAAATTCTAAACGCTTTGTAATAAAAAAGGCGCATGATAAACACGCGCCTTAATTTTTTGTGATTGAGATATATTCTTAATCTGAAGTCATAAACTTGTAGACTAAGCCTGCTAAAATTGCACCTACAATTGGAGCAACCCAGAACAACCAAAGTTGACCCAGTGCATTGGCTTCTGCAAATATGGCAACTGCAGTACTTCTCGCAGGATTAACAGAAGTGTTTGTTACCGGTATACTGATTAAGTGTATTAAGGTCAAAGCTAAACCAATTGCCATTCCTCCAAATCCTGGAGACGCGTTTTTGTGCGTTGCTCCAAGGATCACAATCAGAAACATAAAGGTCATAACAATTTCAGTAACCAGAGCTCCAACCATTCCGAAGTTAACTCCGTAAACATTTGCATCATAGAAGTTTGTGGCAAATGCACCAGGTGCGGTACCTACTCCTGAGAAATCAGCAGCACTGCTAACAATAAGATAAAGTATTGCAGCACCCAAAGCTCCCCCCAGTAACTGAGCTCCGATGTATGGCAATAGATTTTTCATTTCAAATCTTCCACCCATCCATAATCCTATGGATACCGCGGGATTAAAATGACCTCCAGAAATATGTCCCAAAGCGTATGCTCCGGTTAATACTGTGAGACCGAATGCAAGGGAGACGCCAACAAGACCAATTCCAATATTTGGAATTCCTGCTGCGAGTACGGCACTACCACAACCCCCTAATACTAGCCACATCGTGCCAATAAATTCTGCCATTAATTTTTTCATTATTATCTCTTTTTTAAGTTGATTTAAGAATCGTTATCACCTTAAAATACGAAAAAATCATATCGTTAAATAATTTATATAAATTATTAAAATATGAAAGAGAGGTTGGGTGTTGCTAATAATGAGGTAGAATGAAAACCCCAGAACTTATTCGACTGAGAGAATTTTTATCTCCACACGCTGATTTTTCTTTCGTCCTGCTAAAGAGGTGTTTTTCGCAATTGGGTTACGTTTGCCATAACCTTTGTAAACAATCCGCGTTTCTGCTATTCCCTTGTTGTACATGTAGGTCGCAACGTTTTGTGCTCTCGAATTGGATAAATAATCACAATACTCGTGGCTCGGTATGTTGTTGGTATGTCCACCAATTTCGATGACTACTTTATTGTTGGTATTGAGAAACTCAAAGACTTCATCTAGTACTTCGTAGGATTGGTCAGTGATCACACTACTGTCTGCTTTGAAATACAAGTGATTTATTCGAAGGGTTTGGCCAACTTCCAATTTAGTTATGTCCAATTCGGGCATAAGCTTTCCTTTGGACACTTCATAGCTCGCAACAGCCGTGCAGCCATTCGCATCAGTCGCTGTAACAGTATATTCTTTTGGGCTTAGCCTTTTGATTGCGTCGCCTTTTTTGCCGTTACTCCATGAATACGAAAAGTCATTGTTTTTTCCAAAGGCTTGCACCTTTAAGAAGCCATCTCTTTTGTTGAATCCCGAGACCCCTCTGCTCTCAAGCAAACTGATGTTTATTTCTTCAGGTTCTTCGAAAGTCATTTCTATTTCAAACTCAACTTTCTTTTTGTCTGTAACGGTTACTTGATATGTGCCAGCCTTCAAACCTTTTGGATTGTTTCCTTTCAATGAACTATCGCTCCATTTATATCGATAGGGAGGAGTCCCACCTACGGTGATTACTTTTAACTCAGCGTCTGTTTTTCCATAACAACTGATTGGTTTTTCCAAAAGACAAGTGGCACTCAGGGTTTCGATGGCGGTATCCGAAAACCTAAGTCGAAATAACCCCGCATCTGCCGTCCCTATGTACACATGGTTGTAGGCATCACTAGAAAGCGTCAAACATTTTTTACTTAAGAGTCCTAAGTCATCCGAATAAGATTCTATAGTTGCATTGTATGGGTCAAGTTTGACGAGTTTGTTAGAGGCGATGTATACATTTCCTTTCCCATCAATTACCATATCATTGATTCTTCCATTGTGGATATCGTCCTTTAGTCCAATGGTATTCCATCTGTTTTCATCGTAGACGATAAACATTTCTTCATCTGTGACCATCCAACGTTCGCTGTTTTTCTCGGTGATAACCTTAAAGTCCATGCCAGAGTCATAGACCTTTTTGCATTTTTCATTAATAAACCTGGCAACACCTTTGTTTGTACCCACCCATACAGCATCATAAAGATCCAAGTGGACAAAATTTATTGAGTTGGATTTTAGTTTGGAATTGTCTGAGGTAAAATGATGTAAAAGCTTTTTAGATTTTGAGCCATAAACAAAAAGTCCTTGGTCCGTACCAATCCACAATTTGGATTTGATAAATTCCATAGAACGTATGGCTATTTTTTCTTCAGACACCTTGATCGATGTTTCGCCGTTGAGCATTTCTACTGTGCCATCAGCATAGGCTGCCCATACATCTCCTCGATTGTTTTGTAAAAGCTGCGTTGCTTTTGTTTTTTTGCCAATAGCCGTGGCCTTGCCTTCAAAGGAAGCCAGTTTAAATACTCCGTTATCGGTGGCTAACCACTTATTGTTGTTTTTTCCGATTATGAGATGATTGATAGAGCCAAAATCACTTGATTGTGCATATCTATCAATGACTACATTCTCTTGAGCAACAAGAGAAAATGAAAAAAGTAAAATCAATAAGGACAAGAAGTTCTTCAAAATAAAAAGTTTACTATTAAGTGTATAATATATAGTTGGAACGTAATTGACTCTACAAAAGATACAAAGTATGATAAAGAACTTTATTCTAAATTTTCCTTTCTCAACCATCCCAAAACATTAAAATCAGCCACAGTCCAAATGTTTTTGTATTCCACAAGTTTGATCCGATGCCTTGATTTTAGCCCCCAGTTTTGCTGGACGATTTCGATTTCTTCTTTCTCCACCTTGCTTACAATACCCATATGTCCGAAAGGGTTTTTTTCGTTTCCATCAAAAACCAAAATATCGCCTACCTCTGGCAAAAAATTTCGGGTATTTCTGTATTGCATCAAGCCTCTGGTTTCATTAAATCCTTTGTCTTCAATGCTTTGATCAAAATAGTCTTTTGCATGGCCATACGATTCGGTCATCTTATGTCCCATGGTTTGAAGGTAGTAGCGTTTAACGAACTCGACACATTGATATTTTAGCCCCAAATTATAACCGTCATCGGTAACATTTCTCCCAAAAACATTTTCTGGATTGCCATTGTAATAAATGTTAACCCCATCCAATTGATCGATGGCAACTCCTTCTTTGGGATGATGACTGGCAATTAGAAAAGCACATGCCAATAAGAAAAAAGTATATTTTAAGTTTGCCATGCAAATATTTGTAAGATCCTTCATGCGGCTAATCATAAAAATAACGATTTTTGCGCCCACAATGGTTCGACTATTTGTGTTAATAATAGAGTTAAAGTTTAACGTTTATGTTTGAAAATCTTAATGAAAAACTGGAATCTGCCTTTAAAAACCTCAAAGGAGAAGGCAAGTTAACAGAGTTAAATGTTGCGCAGTCTATAAAGGAGATTAGAAGGGCCTTGGTCGCAGCGGATGTTAACTACAAAATTGCCAAAGAGTTTACCGATAAGATCAAAGACAGAGCGTTAGGTAGTTCGAACGTGCTCAACAGTGTGAAGCCAGGGGAGCTAATGGTAAAAATTGTGATGGACGAACTCGTCGATCTCATGGGTGGGGATACAGAAGGCATCAGCGTGAAAGGAAATCCCGGTATTGTATTAATCGCTGGTCTACAAGGGTCAGGTAAAACGACCTTCAGTGGTAAGCTTTCCAAATATTTAAAAGAAAAGAAAAGCAAAAAACCTTTACTTATTGCTTGTGATGTATACAGACCTGCTGCCATAGATCAATTGACTGTAGTTGCAGATCAAGTAGGTGCAGGAATTTATAAGGAACCAGAAAACAAAAGCCCCGTATCGATTGCACAAAATGGAATTGCTTTCGCCAAAGCCAACAGTTATGATGTGGTTATTGTAGATACAGCAGGTCGATTGGCAGTTGATGAAGAAATGATGGATGAAATCGAAGAAATTCGAAATTCGATCAATCCTACGGAGACCTTATTTGTAGTGGATTCTATGACTGGACAGGATGCCGTAAATACAGCGAAAGCCTTCAACGAAAGAATAAACTACGATGGGGTGGTGCTGACCAAATTAGATGGAGATACACGAGGTGGAGCCGCGCTCACTGTAAAATATACTGTTGGGAAACCCATCAAGTTTATAAGCACAGGAGAGAAAATGAGCGAAATGGATGTCTTCCATCCAGATCGAATGGCCCAGCGTATTTTGGGAATGGGGGATATTGTTTCTTTCGTTGAAAAAGCACAGGAGCAATTTGATGAAAAAGAGGCCAAAAGAATTGAAAAGAAAATCAAGAAAAACAAATTTGATTTTAATGATTTCCTAGGTCAGATGGCGCAAATCAAAAAGATGGGAGACATGAAATCATTGATGAAGATGATTCCGGGGATGAATAAGATGACAAAGAACATCGACATTGACGATTCGGCTTTTTCTAAAGTAGAATCTATTATTCATTCTATGACTCCTGACGAACGCAGCAAACCCGAATTACTCAATATGAGTAGAAAACGAAGAATAGCTAAGGGATGCGGTCGAAATATTCATGAGATAAACATGTTTATTAAGCAATTCAATCAAATGCGTAAAATGATGCATATGATGAGTAAAGGCAACAACATGGACCGTTTTATGCAACAAATGCAAAACATGGGTGGCCCCAAAATGTAGCTTTTAGCAAAAGCTTTTTAATCTTCCAGCATATTTGAAAACACAATCATGCGAACACTTCTTGTTTTTCTATTTGTTGGGACAATTAATCTTAATGGATTTTCACAGCTAGCTGATGGTTCCATTTCTCCAGACTTTACATTAACAGATTTAAACGGCGTTTCACATAGTCTCTATGCAGATTATTTGGATCAAAACAAACATGTGATCATTGACTTTTCAGCAACTTGGTGCCCTCCATGTTGGAGCTATCACAATACGCATGCTATAAGGGACTTTTACGATGCCAATGGCCCCAACGGAAGTGACATAGCCATGGCCTTCTTTATTGAAGGAGATACAGGGACTAATACCAATTGCCTTTATGGCCCGTCCGGTTGTTCGGGAGGAACCCAAGGAGACTGGGTGACAGGCACAACTTACCCGATCATCGATGCCCCGACAAGTTTTGTAGTAAACGATTTTGCGGTGCCTTATTGGCCTACGATTTACATTATTAATGGATATGATAATCGAATTTTCGAAACCGGTGCAATCAATGCTTCATGGTTTGAAGATTGGATGGATTCATTCGAATTGGAAGCCACTGCACCAACCATTACCGCTCAGGATTGTCAATTTAATGGATCAATTGCTCTTGGTTCGACTGGAGGTTGGGGCAATATTCAATACAATTGGAGCAATGGTGTTTTTGGTCCAGTCAACGATAACTTGGAGGCGGGTGATTACTATGTTACGCTTACAGATGGCAATGGGTATTTTATCGAAAGGGGCCCTTATACTGTACCATTCAATCTTACTAATGGCAATTTTAATGTGCTTACTGTAAATCAAGAAAACGTGAGCTGTTTTGGCTCGACGGATGGAATGGTTGTGGTTGATGTTCCAAACGAACCAAATATAAATTATCAATGGAGTAATGGATCAAGCTCCAATACTGCCGATGGATTAGCGCCCGGGATTCATTCCTTGTTGGTTTTTGATGATCAGGGATGTAGCGATATGGAAACGTTCACCATTTCAGAACCTGCACCTTTGAATGCTTCTCATAGTATTGAGCATCCAAATTGTGACAGCAGTGATGGCATGATCACTATATCCGTGAATGGCGGAACACCGCCATATGAGTACCAAATAAATGGAACTTTTTATACCGACAATCAAATTCAAAATTTACCCGCCGATGTGTACGATGTGACCATTTATGATTTTAATAATTGTACATCATATTTTACAACCGAATTGGTAGGCGATGATATTCCTGTGGCCCTGAGTTCGGTGAATGGTATGTTGGATTGTGCAAACACTGAGGTTGAATTATATGCAACAGGTTCTTCTTCCAACAGTTTTTATAATTGGTTTGATTCCAACGGAGTCAGTGTGGGAAGTGGAAATCAAATTTTGGTAAATAGTGCTGATGACTATCAATTGATAGTAACCAATTCCAATGGTTGTACCGCTGAAAGTTTTGTAACCGTAGATGAGGATTACACTCCTCCTTCTCTAGCAACAGAAGACGCAACGCTAACGTGTGCATCAAACTCAGTGACGTTATGTATGACTGCAACTGATGCGTCAAATGTTTTTTGGGATGTAAACGGGCAACAAATAAATGAGCTATGTATAGAAGTTGAGGCCCCAGGTACTTATTATGCTTTTGCTGAAGGAGCCAATGGTTGCCAATCTTCAAGCAGTGCTTTAGTAAGTACGGATTTGGATATACCCGTAGCACAGATCAATGCAGTGGAGGTCCTTACGTGTACAAACACTACAGAAATTATTACCGCCGAAATCACTGGAGATGTTTCGGATTTTTCCATTAGTTGGACAAGCACTGATGGAAACATACTAAACCAAATTTCACCTTTACAAATTGAAGTAGATGCCCCAGGTGTTTACGAATTAAACGTAATCGATAATGATTCAGGTTGCGAATTAACTACCAATGTATTGGTTGAGGAATTTATCAATACGCCTATGTCATTATTTTCGGCTGTAAATAATAACGATTACTTAGAACTCATCGATCTTTCTATGGGAAGCCCTTCCTCTTGGGAATGGACGATTGATGGTGCGGTGGTATCGACAAGTTCAAGTTTTGATTTTCCATTAACTGGAGAACTTGTGTATGAAGTTTGTTTGACCATATCAAATGAATGTTCCACTGATTTGACGTGCAGTCAAGTTTCCATTGTCCCCGCGCTTTCTTCAAGTTCCGTTATCGAACATGTGGATTGTTTTGGGAACAACAATGGGGCAGTTTTGGTATTTGTCGAAGGTGGAGTTCCACCTTACGAAGTGGAAGTTAATGGTCCTAATGGATTTAATGGAGACCAATTAGAATTATCAAATTTGGCTCCTGGCGATTATAATTTTATTATTAGAGATAGTGAGTTTAGAGAAATGCAACTCTCGATTAGCATTGAAGAACCTACTGCAATCCAAACATCTTTTTTCTCTGAAAATCCACTTTGTTATGATTTTGTAACTGGATCGATAGAATTAAACGTAGAAGGTGGTACTGGAACATATACTTACTTGTGGTCTAATGGATCTGCCGAATCAACAATAGATAATCTTGCTGCAGGTACCTATTCAGTAGTTGTTACTGATGAATTGGGATGTACAGATACTGAAGAAGTACTCCTGACTCAACCCAATGAAATTGTTGAGTCAGGAGTACTTCAACAGGTCACTTGCTCTGGGGAGTCCAATGGATCGATAACATTATCGGTTGTTGGAGGAACGGGTACTTTAGCATTAGATTGGTCTCAAGGGCTCGAAGGCTTGACCAATGCCAATTTAGGCCCGGGTACATATGAGTTATTGATCACTGACGAAAATGGGTGTTCGTTAGAATCTGCGTACTTTATCACAGAGCCAGATCCTATTCAAGAATCATCAGTTCTAGAGCATGTTTCCTGTTTTGGAGAGTCAAGCGGTTCGATCACACTTAGTGTTACAGGAGGCACAGGAGAATATGATTTACTTTGGAATGATGACTTAGAGGGAGAAATAAACGAAGCTCTTTTGGCAGGTACTTATACGGTACAAATCTCAGATGAGAACGAGTGTTCTCTAACAGCAATGTATACCATCACTCAGCCCAATCAGCTTGAGATCCAATTGGAGGATATTACAGATGATTTCAATGGAGAGGGAGGAAGTATAAGTGTCAATGTTTTAGGAGGTGTTGAACCCTATGAATATAACTGGTCCAATGGAATGGATACGGAAGATGTTTCTGCTTTGCCAGCTGGCACCTATACTTTGGAGGTCATTGATGCAAACGGATGCAGTTTGATTTCTGAGACTTTTGAAATTGAATTTATTTCTGATCTAAACGATATATCGACCCTGGATCGTTTTAAAGTATTTCCCAATCCTGCCAAAGATTGGTTGAATGTAAAATTAGATTTCAATATCGAAGAAAAAGGTCGCCTGAGCATTATTGATCAATTGGGTAAAGAAGTATTGGTGCAAAATTTTGGTGGAGATCAACATTACCTCTATCAATTTGATACTTCAAACTTGACTGCTGGTGTCTATTTATTGAATATCGAAACAGCACGTGGAATAGCGGTAAAGAAAATGAATGTTTTGAGGTAGGAAATCTACCTCCCGCGATTCTTTCGCTCCAACCTTAGATAGGCCAATACCAAGAAGATCCCAATAAGTAAACTCGCTTCAATCATGTCTTTTACAAAGAAAATATTTCTTTGCTTAGGCTAGTATAATTAGGTTGAAAGTTTTTCAATTTTTAACGCTTGGATTTCTAAGGGGACATGACTCCCACAATTCAAAAGAAATACTTTAACCTCCGATTCGGTGGATGGAGGCAACTCGGTATCAAATTCTAACCATTCTGATTTTCCATTTTCGAGTAAGCGATCAACTCGAATAAAATTACTTTTTATGTGTTTGCCATTCTTGTTGAAAATTTGGACAACAAGTTGGCTATATTTCCACCAAGTCCATTCGGTGTGATTCTTTTTCATTTGAGCCTTTACCCTTAGCCATTCATCTTCCTTAGATGCAATATCACTTAGATGCAATTTTAATTTTTTACTAGGGCCGGGAAGCAACTGAAGCGGATTGAGGAATGCAGTGTCTACAATGATTTTTGATGACAATACGTTTTTTGACAATTCTTCTTTGGAGTCAAGAAATTTTAAATTGTTTTTGTCTTGTTTCCATCTTCCAACTTGTTTAAAAAAGTATTTTGTTTTGACTTGTGGTGGACTGAAAAATACTGGACCCTTGGTAGCCATATAGATAAACCATAGGTTTAGATATACAAACCCTATAAAAAGCACCGGGGTCAAGATTTTGATGCGTTTTGTTCTAGAAACCCAAGCATAAAACCCTGCCAAGGGAAATGCTAGCATCGGATACGCTTGAATCATTGCTCGTTGTCCCAAACTTCCTCCATACCACCAAATGCGCCAACTGAAACATATGTACATAAATATTAATATGAACACAACTAAGGGCTGCGCAACTTTTGGATGTTTTTTCCAAAGGGGAATAAATCCCAACAAGGAGAAAATCATCAGGGGAGAATAGGTGAGCCAGCCAGCTTTGGTACTAAACAAACAATCGATAATATGTGGCGAAAGCCAATCAAAGCCTTGATCGCTCCCATACGAATAAAACAAAGGTCTGCCTGTCACATAATACCAATAAAGCAATTGAATGCTGCCGATGAGAACAACAGTTAGTAGTGCCAATCCATATGTAGACCGGTTGTCCTTGAAAAATTGCACTCGGTTTGTTCGGTTCTTTTTATCAAATAATGCTGTACCCCAGCTCAACGCAAGAAAGCCGATCAAAGCCTCTGTAGGGCGAATCAGTATGGCAAATCCAATCAATGCACCAATAATGAGTGCTCCCGATTTTGATGGGGTCTTGTAAAATTTGGGAAGTAAAAAAAGCAGTATAGAATTTATAGTAAACAGATAATTGTGGCTCATTGCCCCATGAAAGGTAGCATAGAGCAAATAGTTACTCCCGATTAATATACTTAGGCAACTAAGGAAAGCCAACCAAGGGGAGAAAAAGTTCTTTAAGGCAAAGTAAAGAAAGAGCATGCCAAGTAGCGCTATAAACAAACTGCCAAAATGGATGCAAAAATGATAAGGGTACGAAAAGCCATTGGCTTTAAATCTTTTGGAATTTTTGGCCCATACATGGGCGGCCGCGAAAAAGGGTAGATATTGAATAGCCATCCCGCTGCTGTACTTGAATACGAAATTCCCCGTATTGGGATCCACCTTGCCATGATGAATACCTACATTAATCTCTGGCGTTTTTAGTGTGTCTTGAAAACTATACTCTTTAAGATCTTTGTAAATAAAGGTAGCAGGGAGGTACATATAATACCCTGCGACATCGTAGGTCAACGTCCAATTTGAGGTTTTACTCGGATGGTTTGGGTGAAAATATATACCTGCTAACAGCAAGAAACTTGCAAGAATGGCAACATGTACTTTGATGGATTTTTTAATAACGTCAAACATGGACTATGACAATGCGGAAGTAGTTTAATCTTTTTGAAGAATGTTTTTAAGATCGTTCAACAAGTTTAAACATTCGATTGGGGTCATGGCATTAATATCGCTCTCTTGAATGCGTTGAATGATTTCTTCCTTTTCTGGATCCGTGGATTCAAAAAAGTTTAATTGCCATTCTGCCGCTTCCGATTTAACCTTTGCCAGCTGTTGTGTATTTTGACCTTTTATGGATTTAGACTCTAGAACTTTTAAGATTTCATTTGCACGCCCTACAATACTTTTTGGCATTCCTGCAATTTTTGCCACATGAATTCCAAAGCTATGTTGACTTCCACCTGGTTTTAACTTTCTAAGAAAAAGTACTTTATCTCCAACCTCTTTGGTTGCAACGTTAAAGTTTTTTATTCGATCGAATTTGTTTGAAAGTTCGTTCAATTCATGGTAATGCGTCGCGAAAAGGGTTTTGGGTTTTTGATTGCTTTCATGTAAAAACTCTGCCAAAGACCAAGCAATAGAAATGCCGTCATAAGTGCTTGTACCTCTTCCGATTTCGTCCAAAAGAATTAAACTTTTAGAAGAAATATTATTCATGATGCTGGCGGTTTCATTCATTTCTACCATAAATGTGGATTCGCCACTAGAAATATTATCGGATGCGCCAACTCGTGTAAAAATTTTATCAACGATACTGATGTCCGCTGATTTTGCAGGCACATAACTTCCCATTTGCGCCATTAAACAAATCAACGCAGTTTGTCTCAATACCGCAGATTTACCTGACATATTGGGCCCGGTAATCATAATGATTTGTTGCTCGCTTTGATCCAAATAAATGTCATTAGGTATGTATTTTTCCCCTAAGGCTAAGTTTTTCTCAATGACGGGGTGACGTCCTTCTATCACCTCAAGATGTTCTCCATCATGTAGTTGTGGACAACTGTAGTTGTTGCGAATGGCAATTTTTGCAAAGGACAACAAACAATCCATACGAGCGATGAGGTTAGCATTGGTTTGAATGGGTTCTATGTATTGTTGTATTACATCGATGAGTGCAAAAAACATTTCCTCCTCCAAAATGGATATGCGTTCTTCTGCATTTAAAATTTTGGTTTCTATCTCTTTGAGTTCTTCAGAAATGTATCGCTCCGAACCCGTTAAGGTTTGTTTTCTTACCCAGTGATCAGGGATTAGTCCTTGATTTTTGTATTTGTTGGTTACCTCCAAATAATATCCAAATACGTTGTTGAAGCCTATTTTTAAATTTGTGATGCCTGTGCTTTCGGCCTCTTTTTCTTGAATCTCTAAAAGAATTTGTTTCGAATTTCGAATCAATCCTTTGAGTTCGTCGTAAGCTGGATTGAATCCTTCTTTAAAAATCCCTCCTTTAGAAAGTAGGGCAGGCGGATCATCAACAATTTCTGTATTTATCTTTTCTTTTAATTCGATGCAAGTATGAAAAGACTGACCTATGGCCTTTAATTCTTCTTGATCAATTTCACTCAAAGAATTTTTTAGTGATAAAATAGAGCTTAAAGCCCGCTCCAGTTGTTTTATTTCTCTGGGGCCAATTCTGCGCAGAGCGGCTTTAGCAATGAAGCGTTCCAAATCACCCACCTTTTGAATTTCTTCGCTTAATTCATCAATGGTCGTAGGATTGTTGACAAAATAGCTGACTACATGCTGCCTTTTTTGAATTTTTGATTTATCCAATAAAGGAAGCAAAATCCATTTTTTTAGAAGCCTTCCTCCTAGGGGAGAAACCGTTTGATCTAGGATGTCAGATAAACTAATACCTCCGGGGTGATTGGGGTAAATTAATTCGAGATTGCGGACAGTAAATTCATCTAGCCAAACAAATTCTTCTGTATTAATACGAGCAATCTTTGTTATGTGCAAATTAGCTCGATGCTCTGTGGTTTCGAGATAATGTAAAATTGCACCTGCCGCAGTTTGACCGAGCTCCATTTTTTCGATGCCAAATCCTTTTAAGCCAGATACCTTAAAATGGTCCAATAATTTGCCGCGTGTATAATCAAGTGTATATACCCAATCATCAAGTCCAAAAGAATAAAAACTTTCTCCGGCAATGGCGGTAAGCTTCTCCTTAGCATCTTTTGAGTATATGATTTCGGAAGGTTGAAAACCTTGGATTAATTTTTTTACTGCATGGATATTTCCTTCACTTACCAAAAAGTCTCCTGTAGAAATGTCCAAAAAGCTCAATCCATATACATCCTTACCAGTTATATGTATCGAGCATAAATAATTGTTTCTTTTGTTATCAAGTATGGTGTCGTGGGTGGTCACACCAGGAGTAACCAAATCAGTAACTCCTCTTTTAACAATCTTTTTCTCTTTGCTTGGTTTTTCAAGCTGCTCGCATATGGCCACTCTGTAACCCGCCCGAACCAATTTAGGTAGATAATTATCTAACGAGTGGTAAGGAAATCCCGCCAAAGCGACATCCGAACCACCATTATTACGCTTCGTTAAAACAATGCCTAATATTTCGGCAGCCTTAATGGCGTCATCTGCGAATGTTTCATAAAAATCACCGACTCTAAAAAGTAAGATCGAATCAGGATACTTATCCTTTACCTCATAATATTGGGTCATTAGAGGCGTCATCTTTTTTTTCTTCGATGTGCTTGGCGTCGGCAAGACTTCAGGTTTGGTTATGCTCAAAAGTACAGGTTATACCTTGGATAGCTATACTTCGATAAGCAATTTTAAAAAGGCATTATATTTTTTTTCATATATGATTTCTAGGCATGCTTAAATGAATTAATTTTGCCGCCATTTAAAGAGACGATTATGCGAAATAAATTAAACGATGCAGAATACAAAGAGCTAAAACTTGCCTATGCGCGCATTGCAGCTTTGGTCGGTGGTGCGGATGGTGAATTTGATCAAGAAGAGCAAGATTGGGCTCAAAAAATTGTTTCAATAAGGTCTTTTTCTGGGATTGATGCCCTGTTTGATTTTCATAAAGAAGTAAAAGAAGAAATAGGGGATGATATTGAATCCGTTATGAAATCATTAAATGGTTCAATGGAAGAAATTCAACAAAAACTTGCTGACCAATTATCTGGAATTAACCAAATACTAGCAAAGCTTGATTCGAGGACTTCCTATAATATGTACCAGGGATATCTTTCGTTTGCAAAACATATTGCCAAGGCTTCAGGAGGATTATTTAGATTCTTTTCTATAAGCAGTCAAGAAAGAAAGTGGATTGGATTATCGATGATTCATCCAATCGAAGAACCTGCAGAGGAGGAAGAGTAAATCTAGAAATACCTATTTTTTTTTATAATTTCAGAGCGTACTTGTTTTACACTTATGAAACTTCTGAATCTCATCCTCTGCTTATTTCTGTGCACCAGTGCATTTACTCAAAACTTCACTATAAAGGGTAAAATCTTTGACAATGAAACGGGGACTCCGCTAGTTGGAGCTACCATTTTGGCCCAGGGTACGGGGGAAGTTTCTGATTTGGATGGTGTTTTTGCTATTGAATTAAATGGACCGCAAACAGTAGAATTTAGCTATGTCGGCTATGAAGGTATAAAAAGGACATTTGATCGTTCGGATGATCAAGTGGTAGTCAATTTATTACCTGCGCAGAATGTTTTAGATCAGGCCACAGTTACTGGAAGTCGTTTTGAACAAAAGCTGTCAGAGGCAACCGTAAGTATTGATATCATTCCAACCAAATTGATTGAAAACACCAATACCATTGAGATAAGTGATGTTTTGGTAAAAGTACCGGGCGTTCAAATTTTGGATGGTACAGCGAACATTAGAGGAGGATCTGGATTTGCTTTTGGAGCGGGTGCTCGCGTGCTCTTATTACTCAATGATATGCCGATTCTTTCTCCAGACAGAGGCTTTCCAGACTGGGCTGATATACCAGTTGAGAATGTTTCTCAAGTGGAGGTTTTGAAGGGAGCTTCTTCGGCGCTTTATGGATCCGCTGCTATGAATGGAATCATCAATGTCCGAACCAAATATGCCACAGCCAAACCTCAAACGGATTTTTCTATTAGTGGGAGGCTTTACGACAAATACGATAGGTCTGAAATTGTACATCCTGATGGTTTGGCTGGTGATGTTTTCTTATCAGCTTCGCATAGATCCAAGATTACAAAGGATTGGGATCTGGTGCTACATGGTGCTTATATAAACGAGAATGAGGTGCCAGACACAACCTCAAGTCAAAGAGGTAGAATTGGATTTTCTAGCAGGTATCGAATAAGCGATAGACTAACCATTGGGCTAAATTCACAAATAAACTTGACAGATAATACCTCGTTTTTTATTTGGTCAAATAAAGATGATGGGATTTTGTTTCCATTGGCTGGGACTATATCCAGTTCTAAGAATACTAGATTTATCTTGGATCCTACAGTTACTTATTTTGATAAAAGCAATGCCAAACATAAGTTTCAAAGCCGTTATTATTACCTAAACAATAGAAACAACAACAATCAATCTAGCGCATCAAGAAACATATATTCCGAATATCAGTATCAAAGAGATTTAGAATCCTTAGATGCTAAGCTCACTCTAGGATTGGTCAATCAATATCTTAATACGGATTCAGAATTGTTTCAAGATGTGAAATTTACCTCTTATAATTTTGGTGGGTATTTTCAAGCGGATAAGAAAATAGGTACAAATTTAGATATCTCGGCAGGAGCCAGATATGAATATAATACGCTAAATGTCCCGAATGGTTTTGCCATTGATAATGTTCCGGTCAATACCGATGAACTCAATGATGGAGATGTGATTGGTAAGGTCGGGATAAGTTACCGACCCACAACATATACCTCTTTTAGAGGATCTTTTGGTCAAGCGTATCGGTTTCCAACCATTGTTGAAAGGTTTATTTCTACCACTTTTGGGGCGTTTCAAATTTTTTCAAACCCAGAACTTAGGCCCGAAAATGGTTGGACTTCAGAAATAGGAGTAAAGCAAGGATTCAACCTATTGGGTTTTAAGGGCTTCTTAGATTTTGCTTTATTTAGACAAGAGTACCAGAATATGATGGAATTCACTTTTGTTAGCATTGATGGTGCCTTTGGGTTTCAATCCCAAAATATAAGTGATACCGAGATCAATGGATTAGAATTGTCTGTTGCTGGTCAAGTAAAATTTGATAAATCGCAATTGAATTTGTTTGGAGGATATACCTATATCAATCCAGAGTATAAAAATTTGGAGAGTAATTTTTCATTGAATTCTTCCTTGTCCACTTCTCCGGACTCAACCCAAAATGTTTTGAAGTATCGCAATCGACACATGTTTAAATTGGATGTCGAATATGTGAAGGATAAATTTAGAATGGGTCTTGCCTCCAACATTGCTTCAGAGATGATAAATATTGACAAGGCTTTTGAGCAGTTTGGAGATTTTGTAGGTCAGATTGGGGATTATAGACAACAATTTGGCAGTAACTTTATGGTCTTGGATGCGCGAGCTTCTTATCAATTCGAAGCATTTAAATTATCGCTGTTGCTAAATAATTTCTTAAATGAAGAATACACCGTTAGGCCAGCAGAACTCATGCCTCCAAGATCAATTGCCTTGCGTTTTGATATGACCTTATAAAAATGCAATAGGGGAGACAGTTTTAAAAAGTGTCATGTAGTTGATAGATTTCAACAAAGATGATAGTAATGAATCCCAAATACATTAGTACGCTTTCTTTAAGTGAGCAACTCCAACTCTTTCCGATATTCCAAAACTTAGATAAAGAAATTCTAAACGAAATTGTTAGAAAATTAGATGTTAGAAAGTATAAAAAGAACCAATACATCTATCAAATAAACGATAAAGCGCATTCGATTCATTTTTTGATTGAAGGCAACATAAAGATCGGAACCCTGTCAGGTTCTGGCAAAGAAGTAATAAAGTCTATCATACATCCGGAAGCGATGTTTGGTGAAATGGTTTTGTTTAAAGAACTCAAAAGAGAAAATTTTGCTCTATGCTTGGAGTCAAACACTAGGGTGTACGAGCTTGATGCCGAATTCTTCAAAATGATGATTTCTAAGCACATTCAGTTATCTGCCAATGTGATCTCTATGATTGGAAAGAAATTGCACTTTGCAGAAAAAAGAATAGAATCATTGGTATTTAAAGATGCTCGAGAACGTATCGTTGACTTTTTGAAAGACAATGCCAAGAATTTTGGAAAACAGATTGGATTCGAAATGTTAATCAAGCACAGTTTAACACAGCAGGATATTGCCAATTTCACAGGTACATCTAGGCAAACCGTTACCTCTGTTTTAAACGATCTGAAGAAATCGAATCAAATATACTTTAAGAGAAAGAGCATTTTAATTAGAGATATGTCTACACTTAGTTAGATAGTAGACCATCCTTAAAAATAAGCCTGAGTACACTTAAGTATTCAGGCTTTTTTATTTCACCAAGCTTGTGTTTGGAAACTGATTATACCACGAAAACCAAAAGCTTCGATGAGCAACCACGCGTTGTAATAAAGCCTTTCTGTCACTCCAAATGGCCTCATCATCATATGTATACTCCTTGCCATATTGATCTAAAAGACGCGAAGATATTTTTTTGTCAAATTTAATCTTAGCACCGGTGTACACTCTTGAAGCTCCGCTTCGCTCGGTAATTATGAAAAATTCTTTTCCATCATGCGAAAGCGGCAACAAGGGATTTTTTCTAAGCTTAGAAGTAGAAACTGCAATTGGAGAATGATTGTAATTCTTATGTCGAATGACTAAGACTTCATCTTTTAAGGCTAAGCTTGAATCGTTAGAAGGTACAGGAAACATGAGTTGGTCTGACTCAAAATATTTCTTGTAAGCCACTCCTTCGTCGTAATCTCTTTGGTGGCCGGTATCTAACGAGAGTACCTCTGAGTTAGGATATTGTTTTTTCCATTCTCCCCAATTTGTTGTGATCACAGGATATGCTTTTAAGGAAATTTGTTTAGTCACCAAAGGTCCAACGACTGGTTGGCCCGTCGTCGTATTCCAAAGGGATTGTGTTTTTTTATCAAACATTAATTTATTTGACCGATACAAAAATCCACTTGTTCCAAGTTGATGTGTATCACCCAAAGCATCTTGTTGATCATATGGAATGACCGTGCCGCATAAGGTGCAATACACGCCTGCGATCTCTTTGTCTCCAAATTTTTGAACAAACATTTCATGCCATGCTAAAATTCGTTTTGGATAAGCCCTAGCAATGCCGTCAATTACAATTCCAAAAATGATGTGGTCATCTTTTAGATAATCAGCCTCTCCAACAGAGATCATTTTTGGATTTCGTAAAGGTGGAATGCCATCCTGAACGACGCCGCCCCAAACTATTTCATCCCATCTAATAAGATTAGAATTTCCTCTGTCTTTGAAGTACATTTCAAATTTGGGATCAATTTCTTTGTGAAGTAATGCTTTGGCTTCGGGGTAAGTCAGATCGTGAATCGGCTCTTTTTTCCAGATATACTCTAAACCATTGTAATAATTAGTTATTTCGCCCAAACTATATGCCTTCAGCTTTGACTGGAGGGATGCAAGAATATTTTGATCTCCACTTAATCTTAAAAAGTCCAATAAAATAGGAACCAAAGGAGCCAGTTCCATTGGATTTAAGTCATTGATGGCTTTGAGCGAAACTGACTTCTTCTCAAACAAAAGCAATTGGGCTAACTCAATGGAAGAAATGGCTTTGGGAGAATGGGTAAAATTTATTTTCTCTTTGTAATCCCAAGGAAGGGTATAGGTCATTCTTTGGTTCGCGAAGTAGCCATATTCTTTAAGGACCTCCGAATTCTTTACCGTTCCATAGGCATCAATGTATAGATGGGGAGCAATTTTGTACAATTGGGAAGTAGCTGCTCCATAGTTTGCATTGTTAGAAGAACCATTAAATGGCCGACGTTGTGATTCGTATGATGAAGAACGAATATTACCACTCGATAGATGGGCCTGAACTTTTACCTTTTTATTTTTTATTTGAAGAAATTCTGGAAATGACAACTTGTAGAGCTTCAAGCTATCGTCATATTGGATTATCTCATGCGTTCTTTTGATAGATTGAATCTTTTCGAATCCAGACTCTTGATTATATCGTACAAAATCTACAGCATAGTCTTTAAAATTTTCTTCTTGCATGACATATCGCAAAAAATGTTGAAGACTAGATCGATGGCTTTTTTCTCTTTGTTTTAAAACTTTCTTTTGGTCCAGGTCTTTTTCTATAGTCGAGAAGGCAGCACGACCTGAGTATTGAGAAGAACCATTAGGCTCTATCATTAAAGAATCCAAATAAAAAGTAATTTGATACCCTAAGTATTCGTTTCGAATGTGCAATGGCGAAGACGCACTTGCTTTAAAAGTTTGGTTTTTCTCTGTGAAGACCAAGACCTCTGGATTTTGTATTCTGACTTTTTTGCTGTTTTTATCTTGGCCCAAAAAGTATTTTCTAAATTTCCCAAATTTCTTTTTCCAACCCTTTGCTCTTTTTGCAGTGACGTCAATAGTGGATAGGGATACAAACCTTTTCTCAAAATAAATAGTGTCTAAGCGATTAAGTCCTTTATAGGATTGTGGTGAAAGTTCTTTTGGTTCGAAGGACAAATGCGAGAAATAAAGGCTTTTGTCATTGCATTTATCAAAATCTACATTGATTTGACCTGCTTCATCCGAAAACAAACCGTAGGTCGAATTCACTGCAAACACATGCATGCCTTCAATGGGTAATTTGGTTTGAGCATCACATAGTACTAGTGTTTTGATCTTTTGGGAATGCCCAATCACAAAGGAGCTTATGACTAAAAACAAAATATTCAGAGACCGAAAAAACATGGCAGAAAGGTATTCAAAAATTGAAAAGTATTGGGTCTTTAAATTGACAGAAAGAATGTGAATTTTAGAGATATGATCCAGCTTTAAAAATTTGTGCTTATTTTTTGGTTCTTAGGAGCAGAAAATCGAAAAACAATGTAAATTTGCGCCGCTGAAACACCCAGTAAAACTCCGGAAGAGTGGCAGAGCTGGTTGAATGCACCGGTCTTGAAAACCGGCGTGCGTTAACGCGTACCGGGGGTTCGAATCCCTCCTCTTCCGCAAGTCAGAAAGCCTCAATTCATCGAATTGAGGCTTTTCTTTTGTACCTCTTCTTAAGCTTTGCTTTATTAAAGGGTACAAAAAAGCCTAGCATCCTACGGATGTAGGCTTTCTGACTTGCAGTCCCCACTTAAGGGATGGCCGAAGGCAATCCCGAAAATCTAATCCTAGGGTATTCTTTATCACGCCTTTAAAAGGTCAACTGGATTTCGAACCTTAAAACTGCAGGCTTTCTGACTTGCAGTCCCCTTACACCTTGTACCATGTACCTTGCACCTTGCACCCCAAAACCCGCCATTAGCTGTACCTTTATTTCAAGATGAACATCCAAACCAAATACCTCAGTGTACAAAAAACTGCGCGTTACTCCACTTATGGAGAGCTAAGTGAAAAGACCAAATATTTTTGGTTTGTATTGCATGGTTCCAACATGCTTTGTGAACAAATGCTCTATAAGTTTGCCGATTTTGATCCTCAATTACATTACGTTGTTGCTCCAGAGGGTCTCTCTAGATTGTATAGTAAAGGGCTTACTGGAGAAGTGTATGCCACTTGGATGACCAAGCGTGATCGTTTACAAGAGATAAATGATTTTTCAAATTATTTAACTGCTTTGCTCCAACAAGAACAGGGTAAGCTAAACCCTACAACCAAAACCATTCTAATGGGCTTTTCTCAAGGAGGCACTACCTTATTTCGTTGGTTGCATGCAAAAAATGTAGTGTTTGATCATTTGATAGGTTATTCTTGTTGGGTGCCTGAGGATATCGATTTGAGTTCGACTAAATCTTCATTTGATGATCCAAAATGTATGCTAACTTATGGCCTTCAGGATCAATATTTGAACGATCACAAAATTGAAGCGTTAAAAAAAGTGTTGAGTAAAAATAACATGAACCCGCACTTTGAGCCGCATCCTGGTGAGCATCGAGTATCAAAGGATCAGTTGAAGTACCTTTATAATAAATACATTAGATAAATGGCAAAAAAAGATTTTTGGAACGGATCAGCAAAATATGTTTGTGATCGTTCACTAGCACAGTCCTTTCATATTGCCCGTACATTAGGCATGCCTTTGTTGATAGAAGGAGAGCCCGGGACAGGCAAAACAGAGTTGCCTTTACAATATGCCAAAGATCAAAATTTAGAATTATTTATTTATCCGACAGGATCCAAAAGTAATGTAGAGCAATTTGTGGCCAAGTTTGATCATGTCAAGTACTTAAGGGATTCTCAAATAGAAACGCTCAATGCTCAAAGAGAAGAAAAAGGTCTAGATTCCAGATTGTCTACAGGTGGAAGGAATACTGAAGCCCTTTCTGATTATGTCCAAAAAGGACCGGCCGCAAAGGCTTTTTCTTCACCCAACTCAGTATTGCTTATTGACGAAATTGACAAAGCTCCTAGAGAATTTCCTAATGATTTGCTCTACGCACTGAGTCACCGTGAGTTTATTATGCCCGAGTCTGGAGAAGTCATATCAGTCAGCGAAGAAGAAATGCCTGCCATTGTTATTACTTCTAACCGAGAGCAAGAATTGCCTACAGCTTTCAAGGGTAGATGTATATATCATTACATTCATTTTCCTGAGGCAGATATTATGAGAGAGATTGTGTTGAAGCATCATCCTAAAATAGAATCCAAGATAGTTGATGTGGCCATGGATGTTTTTTATCACCTTAGAAACTTAGGATTAGAGCGTGCCCCAACAACCAGAGAATTATTAAACTGGTTAAAATATATCAAGCAATTTACATCGGAGGAAGCCAAGGTAAAAATTGAAAACCTTGAGGGGATTGGGACCTTAATCAAAACTCAGGAAGACTTAGAACGGATACAAAAACAGGTGCTCAGAAACCCTTCTGATTATCAAAGACGAAGTACTCCAAATTAATGTTTAGCACGCTTCCACAATCATTTCGAAAACATGGCATTGATGCCGATGTTCGTGCTTTGCTCATTTTGCAAAAAGCGATTGGCGCCGGGTTGATTAAAACTTTGGGAGACATCTATAATGTGCTCAAAGGAGTGTTAGTCAAAGAACCTCAAAAGTTAGGGGTATACACCAAAGCTTTTTATGACTACTTTTTGCAAATAGAAATTTTGCCAGGAGAGCATTTTCATGATGCGATATTAAGAGCCGAAACTTTTAAAAAATGGAGAGATGACAATCTTGATCGTTTTGGTGATGATGTCCCGATAGAAGATTTGGTAAATACATTTTTGGATGAGGTACATCTTACGCAGTATGATATCAAAGAGGTATTAAACGGTTTGGAGTTATGGAATCAAGACAGTGGCGATGTTTTGGACGAGGATGCACAAAGCAATCCAAGTGAAGCCCAACGTAGAAAGTTAGAACAAATGGCTGATTATTCTGGGCTTAGTTTGGAGGAGCTTTTAGAGCGCATGAGGGAGGTTATGGAAAATCAAAAAGGAAAGCATAGTGGCGGCAGTCATTGGATAGGTACTGGCGGGATCTCTCCTTATGGCCACGGAGGTGCTGCCAAAGATGGAATTCGAGTAGGAGGGTCCGGCGGAGGAAAGATGGCCCGTGCAGTAATGAATGATCGCAAGTTTTTTCCAGTAGATATGGACAAAACACTAAACGACAACAATGTAGATGCGGCATTGGCCTCATTAAAAGGCATTATGGAGGAGTCAGCACAAGAAATGCTAGATGTTAACCAAACCATTGATATAGGTTTAAAGCGCGGTGGACTGTTTATTCCAGAGTTGCGAAGCGAGATGAATAAAAAACTTCAGGTCTTATTGCTGATTGACAATGGAGGCTACTCTATGGATCCTTATGTGAGGGTCATTCGGACCTTGTTTCGGAAAATGAAAACTAGGTTTGCCCATGATTTGGAAACGTACTACTTCCATAATACTATTTATGATCGGGTGTTTTCTGATGCTTATCGATCTAAGCCAGTTTTTCTAGAGAAGCTTCTTAAAAAGAATCCAGACTATAGAGTTTTTATTATTGGTGATGCTTCTATGGCGCCTTATGAGCTGAACAGCTATAGTGTTCAAACTTATCGGGAGTTGAATAAAAAATTTAAGCGCACAGTTTGGCTTAACCCTGAACCAGAAAGATATTGGCACCATACTTTTAGTATTCAGGTGATTAAAGAGTTGATTGAGATGTTTCCTATGACTCCAAGGGGTATAGAAAAGGCAGTCACCTTGATGAATAAGGGCATGAACAAGAGTTAGTAAAATGATTTGGGCGATCTCTCGTTTCCGCTTATCGCGGATAACGGAGGCAGGCTGTTCAGTACTCCGCGTTCGCTTCGGCCACGCCAGAGGCGGGCTAAATACTTTCCATCCTTATCGCTAATGTTTTACGAGATGTTTGATTATTGGTTCTCCAAAAGATGGTATAAGACTTACAAAGAAAACGCCGATAGGTAAATTTCCGATATATATTTTTTCCCTAGTATTGGTATCATTCAGTTTCGTCACTAATTGCCCTTGCATATTGTAAATGCTTACACTTTGAAAAACTCGATCTGATTGGATAGAAAAGAAGTCTTTGGCTGGAGACGGAAATAGCTTAACATCGGAACCTTTCATTTCTGAAGCTACAATGGATGATATGGTTTCTTCTACACCGACATTATTGCTCAACACACTCCAACTTCCAATGAAAGATCCAGGCAATACTTCTGTTTCTTCCCAATACAAAGTATCGGTAATGGTACAGATCAATCCGGCCTCTTCGTTTTCTATCACCAAACTCGCGAACATCGAATCAGTAATTGGAACCATATGCTCAAACAAAGCAAAGGATTGTTCCGCTGATGTTGTGCCCATGGTTATTTCTTCAAAAACTGGTCCTCCATCAAAGGTGGTTACTTCCCAATTGCAAACGTTTGCAAATCCAGAAGGGATATTAAAAAAGCCTGCATTGTAAAGCTGTATTTGCATGGTGTCAGACGAAGAGATTTGAATGCCTACCGTATTGCATTGTGCGTTTATTTCTGCAAAGACAAAAAAACTCAGCAGTATCATTAAAATAAAAAGATGGCGCATGGATCATTTTTAAGAAAGCGAAAGTATAACGCTCTGACTAAATCTGCTATGGAAACAAATAAATCTTTTTATTCATATAATCTAAAATGGAATTTTAATTTTTAATGAGCCTATAGCTCCACCAACTATTCCACCCAAGACCCCATACCCTAAACCGCTCGCGGTCATTCGGCCAACTGGAAAGATAGCTTCAGCCAAGTTATCAGGCTCCCGTTGAGATTCCATGATTACACCAATTCCAAAACCTGCCCAGAAACCTATTTTCGCAGTACGCCAAATATTCTTGTGTTTTCGCACTTTTAGTTCACTGATGTGACTTCTCATAATTCTGATTCTCTCATTATTGTGGTGTAACCTGATGTAAATGTCATTTTCGTTGAAACCAAGTATTCTTCCTTCCAATTGAGTACCCGTAGATTTAATTTTCACCCAACTATCCCAATTTACATTAGGATGATTTGGGAAGTCGTATTGGGCGATCAAAGAAGTCGATAGAAAAACGAAAACGATAGAAGCTGAAAGTTTTAAGAAATGAGCCAGTACTGATTCCATCTTATTTAGATTTGTTCACCACAAGTCTAAGGCAAATTCGACCCTATTTTTTCAATTTGAAGTAAAATGAAAGCTCTAAAATTCACAATTTGTAACCCCGAACCCCGAACCCCGAACCCCGAAGCCCGAATAACGAATAACCCCGATTTCCGATTACTGAATACCCATTTCCGAACCCGAATTTGAAAACCCGAAACCTTGTACCTTTATTCTATGAAAGCATTGATCGCTGGTGCCAGTGGAATGGTTGGCAATATTGTACTTAAAAACTGTTTGAAAGGAGATGATTTTACGGAGGTAGTTGTCTTAACGCGCAAGAGCCTCAAACTGAAGCATCCCAAATTGACAGAGGTCAACCTTGAAGATTTTACCAATCTGGAAAGCACTGGAAGTTATTTCAAAGACAGCCATGCGTGTTTTTTTTGTATTGGTGTGTATACAGGTACTGTTTCAGATGAAATCTTTAAAAAGATTACCGTTGATATTAGCAATGTATTCGTAGATCAAATGATTCAGCATTGTCCCGAAGCGACTTTATCTTATTTGAGTGGTGCCGGTGCGGATCGAATAGAAAAGAGTAGGATCTCATTCGCTCGATACAAAGGCATGGCAGAAAATTATGCGCTGAGTAGTTTGATTTCGGGCATACAAATATTCAGACCTGGATATATATATCCTATTGAAAAGAGAGAAGAACCCAATTTGATGTACCGAATCAGCCGTTGGCTATATCCAGTACTAAAATTAATGGGGCCTAATGCTTCAATTACAAGTGAAGAACTCGCCCTCGGTTTGTATAAAGGGGCACTTCTTCGTGGTGAAAGAAGGACATACGAAAACAAAGACATCAAAGACCTGTTGAGCACGTAATGATTAATAATAGATATCAGCGACAAATTAGCTTACGTGAAATTGGCAACGAAGGACAAGAAAAATTGTCTCAAACCAAGGTTGCTGTGGTGGGATGTGGTGGCTTAGGTTCTATCGTCGCACCGTATTTGGCAGGTGCTGGTATTGGAACCTTGATTCTCATAGATGGGGATCAACCTGATGTGTCTAATGTCCATCGACAAGTGTTTTATTCTGGTGTTGAAAAGGAAAGCAAAGCCTTTGTTTTGAGTGAACATATCAAAAAAATAAATCCGAATGTCAAGGTTGAAGTAATTGCTCAAAATGTAGAAAAGGAAAACGTCGCCAAAATTCTAGGAGGGTCAGACTTAATCTTAGAATGTACTGATGAGGTGCATTGCAAATATTTAGTCAATGATTATTGTGCTTTGCATCAAATACCTCTGGTCTACGGTGCGATTTATAAATTCGAAGGTTATGTAAGTTTGTTTGAAAATCAAAAGGATGACGACGTGCATCTGAGAGATATTTTTCCTGTGCCCAATAACGACATTCCAAAATGCTCGGAAGTGGGTGTATTAAACACCATTGCTGGGTTGATTGGACTTCTACAAGCCAACGAAGCCCTGAAATATATTTTAGAAATCGGTGAAGGGCTATCAGGGTATTTGCTTACGTATAACGCGCTTACAAATACGCAAATAAAAATTAAATGCAAAAAAGCATTTGAAGAAAACCTTCAAAGTGTTTTCAATTCTTCCAAATACAAATCAGAAAGTTGTGAAGTCGTTCCGGAAATATCTTGGAAAGAATATGCTGAAGATCCCAACAAGTATACCCTGATTTCAATTTTAGAAAATGACGAACATGTTGCTCTGGATTCAAGTGTTTTGCATATACCTCTAAGTACTTTTACTAAAGAACATTTAGGAAAGGGATTAAACATTTTGCATTGCAAAACAGGAAGACGATCAAGCAAACTGGTACGTCAATTGATCGACGAAGGAGTCAATAATATATTTAGTTTAAAAGACTATAGTCTTTGAATTTGAATCTTCAATAAATAAAGATGAACCTTAAAATTCTAATCTTTTCTGTAGTGCTTGGCGTTGTGTTTTGGTCATGTAACGAGCCTAGAGATCGAAATCTTGATTTTTCATTTGCACCAAGCCTGCAATACGAAAGTCCATTGGTCGGGGCACTTTATAGTCGTTGTGACAGTGTGCCATTTGAATTCAACCAAAAAATGGCAAAAGCAGGAAACGCCTATCAAAACAATCAATCCGATGTCGAATCATTGATATGGTATGGGAGAAGATTGGGCTATGTAGGGAAAATGAAGGAAGCCATCGAGATTTATACTCGAGCGTTAAAACTAAAACCTGAAGAACCAAGATTGTATAGACACCGTGGGCATCGATATATATCGGTGCGCAATTTCGATGCAGCCATTGCAGATTTGGAAAAAGCAGCCACATTGACTCATGGAAAGGAAGATAGAATAGAACAAGATGGCCTGCCAAATGATCGCAACATTCCATTGACCACCTTGCGAGGAAATATATGGTACCATTTAGGTTTAGCCTATTACCTAAAGGGAGATTTGGACAATGCGCTTAGGTGCTATACCAAAAGGGCAGGGAACCATAGCTATGACGACAACGTAGTTTCGACTGCTCATTGGAAATATATGATTATGCGCAAATTGAATATGGATCAAGAGGCTGAAAAAGCATTGATTGGCATTGATGAGGAGATGGATATCATAGAAAACGACAGCTATCATCAGCTGTGTCTTTTTTATAAAGAGGCCATTCCACAACATCAACTAATGATAAATTCCTTGAGTGGTTCATCGAGCGATGCCGTCGTTTACGGATGGGGAAATTGGCATCTCTACGAAAAGGATGATCCAGAAGCAGCAAAAATTATATTTGAAGAATTATTAAAAAATGGAAACCCTTTTTCATTTGGGTATATCGCAGCCGAAATGGAATTGAAGGCGCTACAATAACCGTATTCTTAGAGAATTATTCCCGAACCTTCGCGTCGGTCATCTCCAATGGCCTCCAAAGAATGTAGATCAATACAATGTGTTCCCCCAAAGAGCATATTGAATTCCTGCCAAATACGAAGATCTTTGGTCTCTTTTTGATCGGTCTCTATGCCATGCTCTAAATATATTTTGGATGCGCTTTCGAACATTCGAGGGGAGTGGACGGCCGTTTGTAGAGATTGGTTAAGATAGAATCTGTTGTATATCGTTTGGCCAATGGAAAATGGAATTCTCGAAGATCCACCAGAGCCAATCAAGAAAGTTGGGTTCCCTTTTTGATCTACTCCCAATGTAGGGCACATCATCGAATTTAGTCGTTGATTTTCTTTCCAACTATTTAGCCCTTTGGGTAATAAGCCCATTTCACCGAGCATATTGTTCATTTGCATATCCGTACCTGGAATGAAGTAAGAAGAACCTTCTCCGATGGAAGTAGATAAGGCTATAGCATTTCCTTCTTTGTCCACAATGTTAAAGTGTGACGTCCCTCCAGGAATACGGTGACTATACTTCTCTACCACCGATTCGTCTAGTTGTTGGACAATGGACAAAGGTTGTTCTAAGAAGGGCAGGCATTTTTCGAAAGCCTTGCGCAAATGTTCGTAATGAAATACACTGCCTGCCTCAATTCGTTTGGTGAAAAGAGACTGCAAGAATAGTTCTAAGAGCTTGCCTCCTAGACTAGGGAATCCAACAGTAGACCATTCTAAGGAATCGAGTTTGAATTTATGTACTGGTCTTTTTAAAATTTCATAAGATTGGAAATCAATCATTGTAATAGATCCTCCATTGTCCTCTGAATACGAACTAATTTTTTGTGCGATTTCCCCTTCATAAAACCAACGAGATTTTTCTCGTGCAAATTCTTCTAAAAAATCTGCATAGTTGTGCATGCAAAACAGACTGCCCGTAGTTAAGGGCATGTCGTTTTCGAAAAACAAGGATCGCCCTTTTTGGCTTTGTTGTAGAATTGCACCCAATAAAGCAGTGTCTGCAGCTTGAAAAGGAGTATACTTTATTCCTTCTTTTGCCATTTGACGGGCAGGTTGGATGATGTCCTTTAGGGACATGCGACCATAAAATTTTACGAGGTGGTCCACAAAAGCCATAGCGCCTGGTACGGCCATGCTCGATGCTCCGATGAAAAAAGACTCTTGGCTTTCGCCAAAATCAATTTTGATCTCTTTGAAGGGAGAACTTAGGTTTTTCTTTTTTGGAGTTTGGCAGAAAAAATCCAAAACAAACTGTTGGCCATTGCTGAGAAAAATATTGGCAAAACCACCAGCTCCAGCGGAAGCCATCATGGGCTCGGATACAATAGAAGCGAAGTAGGCTGCAGCAGCAGCATCAAACGCATTTCCGCCTTCCTGCAAAATTGTCTTTGCCACTTCAGTGGTCAAGTGATGCCCGCTACAAACTGCTCCTTTAAACATTAAGCTGTAGAATGTTTTGTTGATTTGAAATATAAATATAAAAAACTCAAAATGAGTGAGTACAAAGTCTAACAACGAGGCTTTTAGGACTATAAGCTTTAAGATTTTAGATATGAAAAAACGTCACTTTCTTTTAATTTCCGGATTGAGTTTATGGGTGTGTATTGCTGGCACGATTGACTTGAATGTACTCTTTAATTACGCCAATCAATCTGTGCCAAGCTATATAAATGAGGACAATACTCCTTCCTCAAATCCAATCACAGATGAAGAGGCAACCTTGGGAAGGGTGTTGTTTTATGACAAAAACCTGTCCTTGACTAATTCAGTTTCATGTGCAAGTTGTCACAAACAGGCCTTGGCATTTGGAGACGATGCAATACAAAGTATGGGGCACAATGGCGGATTAACTGGAAGGCATTCCACAAGATTATCCAGTGCTAGATTTGGAGAAGATCCAAGATTCTTTTGGGATGAGCGAGCGAGCTCATTAGAAGAACAAACGACTATGCCCATCCAAGATCATATCGAAATGGGTTTTAGTGGAACGGATGGTGATCCGAGTTTCGATTCCTTAATTGTGAAGCTCAGTAAATTGAGCTACTACAATGAATTATTTCTTTTTGCTTTTGGTGATCAAACCATAACAGAACAAAGAATCCAAAATGCCTTAGCTCAATTTGTTCGTAGCATTCAATCGTTTGATACCAAATATGACATAGGTCGTGCACAAGTAGGAAACAACAATGCCCCTTTCCCAAATTTCACCACACAAGAGAATAATGGTAAAGCTTTGTATATGAGCAATGCTGCTACAGGCTGTAATAGATGTCATAGGGCTCCAGAGTTTGATATAGATCCCGATTCGAGAAACAATGGTGTGATTGGAGTCCTTGGATCACCGGGAAGTTTGGATTTGACCAACGAACGATCACCGAGCCTAAGAGATATAGTAAATGCAAATGGGGTAGAAAATGGTCCATTCATGCATGATGGAAGTTTGGCGACTTTAATGGATGTGATCAATCACTACGATGACATTCCAAATAATCCTAACAATACCAATCTTGATAACCGCCTTCAAGGTCCAGGAGGTGATTTGGACCTTACAGACAACGAGAAATTAGAACTTCTTGCATTCTTGAAAACGCTAGGAGGTAATGCTATTTATTCAGACCCTAAGTGGTCTGACCCTTTTGATGCTAACGGAAACATCGAAATCTTAAATGGAGCGTTACCAATCGTCTTGGATTACTTTCATGCCCAAGCAGAGAATGGACAAGTTTTGCTAGAATGGCAAACCAGTTTTGAATCCAATGTGGATGGATTTGAGTTGATGCACAGCGTTGATGGAGTAGAGTGGGTAGAGATAGGATTTGTAGTTGGAAATAACGAAGCCTCCTTTTATCAATATGTTCATGAGCTACCTGTACCAGGAAATAATTATTATCGATTGAAACAAATCGATTTGGATGGAGCTTTTGCATTGCATGACATTGAATTTGTATTTATTGAAATGGAAGAAACAGAAATTCAACTCTATCCCAATCCTACTCACGGACCAGTACATATCGAGTTCTCGTCGAGGTTTGCGGTGGCACAAGTTTTTACAATGAATGGGAAGTTGGTGTTTGAATCGGACCTGTATCAATCAAATTCATTTGATCTTTCTTCATTAATTGCTGGAGTATATTTTGTTAGATTTTTAGATCATGCGAATCAAAAAACCAAAACTATGAGAATTACCAAATTGTAGCTTGACGATAATTATAATGATTCTAACAACTGTTGAAGCTTGAAGCTGATTTGCTTTACATTAAGATTTCAATGGCTCTTTCTAAGATGGAATCGATCTCACTGTTTATTTGATCATCGGTGATTTCAATAATTTCATCAGGTACTAATCCACCAACAATCGGATTTTTGGAAAGATCATAATTGGTCTTTCTTGATATACGGTAACGCCATCCATTACTGAGTTCTTTTGAGCTTGGTCCCGTTGCAAATCCACTTAGGTTTTTACCACCAATGATTTGAGCGTTAGGGATGACATCCATCATCATTGCAAAATCTTCTGCAGCACTAAAAGTTTGCTTGTTCATAAGTACAACTACTGGCCCGTCATAATAATAGTTTTCGTTGGGTTCCAATACTAAATCAAAAAAATCTGTCAGTTGATTTCTTTCGCAACCATCTTTTATTCTGGTGTATCGGTAGGTCCTGGCTTCATCCGTAAATATATTGGCCACCTTAGCAGCTTTGCTTTCACTTCCTCCACGATTGTTACGAATGTCAATGATTATTCCTTCGGGCGAAGGATTAAAATTTAAATAGCGTTCTACCACATCATAGAAAATTTCGTCTTGTGAAAACTTGCCACTCGAATGTATCCAATGTTTTGATCTTTGATTTGGGCAAAAGAGATAGTATTGTTGAGTTGTACAGAACTTTCCATGTACTTATTTCTGATTATGTCCCAATCCAAATAGTTGATTGGATTGTTATTGACCTCTTCTTGATAAAATCTAATGTCTCCCAAATCACTCTGGGTATATAAATCTGAATGAGCGTCTTCCAAGTAAAAGGGAATGTCTTTGAAGATGTTGAATATTTCTTCTTCACTTGTGTTGTCATTGACCAAGGGTCGCTATTGCGATCTTACCTCATCCCAATCCTTATTGAGTATTTCAAAGGCGGCATACTCTGGATCGAAGCTTTCCCAAAATTCGTCAAATAAGTCAGCATTTTCTGAAATGGTACATTGATCATCTCCACAAGCAAAAAGAACCAAACAAAAGATGAAGCTTGAAAAGATCTTTTTCATGAGGTAGTGGTTTGTTCGAACTAAATTAAAAATTATTGGTAGATATTAGTTGCCTCCGAACCCCGAACCCCGAACCCCGAACTCCGCTTTAAGGCCTACTATTTACCCAATACGATCCGTCTTGCAAAAATTCTTTTTTCCAAATAGGGACATGTTTTTTTAATTCGTCAATTGCAAATTGACAGGCCTCAAAAGCTTGCTTGCGATGCTTGCTGGAACAGGCTATAATCACCGCGATTTCACCGAGCTTACATGTTCCGACTCGATGACCAATGGCACAAAGCTGCAGCTCAAATTTATTTTGTGCGGATTGAGCTATTTTATCCATTTCCTTCAAGGCCATAGGAATATAGCTTTCAAACTCTAGATGTGTAACAGTTTTGCCCTTATTTTCATTACGTACCGTACCTACAAAAAGACAATTGCCTCCTGCCTCTGGTACTTGCACTTGCTGGTATAAAGATTCTACAGACAAAGGTTCTTCTGTGATTAAAACGGTATTGAGCTTATCCACCACTGACAGGAGGGATTATGGCAATTTCTTCTTTGCCGGTTAATTGAAAACTATCTTTGGCATATTCAAAGTCAACCGAAATCATAAAAGAACTATATTTTTCAAATTCAGGATAAGTTTGAATAATTAACTTTCGTAATTCTTCCACAGACTGTGCTGCATTTGGGTCCACGATTAATTCATCTGAACCAATGATCTCCCTTGCAATTCCAAAGCATCTTACTTTCATACTTACAAATATTCATTTAAAATTCGAATTGCCACAAAAAAAATAAGTACTGCAGTGACCTGTTTCAATATCCTCGGTGTAAACCATTTTAAATTGGCTCTAGGGCCCAATTGTGCGCCGATAAATACTGCGAGTAACAATGGCCACATTTTGTTGAAATCTAAATTGACCGCATGAGTAGAATAATGCCCAATGAGTCCAGCAATTGAGTTAACTAGAATGAAAACTGCAGTAGCGGCAGCAATATTTTTTGCATTTGCCCATCTGGTCAGATGTAAAAATGGCGAAAGAAAAATACCACCCCCAATTCCAACTAGTCCTGAGAGGAATCCTACAGAACCTCCAATGACAGCATTGCTACCTTTAAAAAATTGAACGGCCTCTTTTTTATTTTGTAATAACATGGCAATGCTGCTAATCAAAAGGGTAGTTCCAAGAAGAATGAAAAAGATCCGTTCTTCCAGTCGAAGGCTACCACCCAAAAAGGCAAAGGGGATACTAAACAAAACCAAGGGACCGATTTTCCTCCAAGGAATTAGTTTGTGGGACGAAAAGATAAATACGGATGTTAAAACCACCGTGATGTTACAGAGAAGTGCAGTAGGTTTTAGGATAGCTGATTCCCAATTAAGTAGTGCCATTATGGCTAGATAACTAGAGCCTCCGCCAAATCCTGCTGATGAATAAATCAAAGCAACTAGGAAGAATAAAAGTGCTATTGCTATGGGATCCATGGGGACTAAAAGTATAGAAGTTGATGAATTTTTTCGAATCAGCTGGAGTTCGAATTTAAAAAATGACGAGGAAGAAGGCTTTGAGGCTTTAGTAAATCTTTACGTCTTCAAAAATAATTCTAATTTCAAAGGTGAATTCAAATAAAGTTTTTATCGCCACAAGTCTTGATGGCTATATCGCAGACGCGGATGGAGGAATTGAGTTTTTAGATACCATCCCCGAAATCAACACCATTGATACTGGATTTCACACATTTATAGCAGGTGTAGACGCCCTCTTGATGGGAAGAAAAACGTATGAAAAGGTGTTGAGTTTTGGCATCGAATGGCCTTATTCAATACCTGTGTATGTTTGGTCCAAATCACGAAATGAGGCACCACCTTCGTTGGAAGGTAAAGTATTTTTCATAAGTGGGAATGTGCAGGAAGTGTTGAGACAAACACATGCTGACGGACATGATAAGCTTTACATTGATGGCGGGAGCGTTATCCAATCATTTTTGAAAGAAGATAAAATCGATGAAATGATTATAACCATCATTCCTGTGCTATTGGGCGATGGCATTCCATTGTTTGGTAAAATCGACCAAAGCTTGAATTTTGAATGTGTGGAGTCCAAAGTATTTTTAGATAAAGTTGTTCAAAATAGATTCGTTAGATCAAAAAAATAAGAAAGAATGAAATGGATTGACGAAATGGAAAAATGGGCGAAAGGCGATAAAGTTCAAGGACTAGCGATGGTTATTGGCGGCCTTGCCTTAGCAGCTTATGTGTATTATTCTTCTTTACAAGGAGATGAAGTACATACGGGTATGAAATGGCCTTTGATTGTAGGAGCCTTAGTATTACTTGGGTATGGCTCATTTTTATTTTTGACGCGAGTAAAATTTTATTCAGAAACTAAATCTAGAAGTGCATCCAATGAAAAGGAGGAGTATTCAAAAATTTTGAGAAAATGTCAGACGGATCATCGCAACTACACCATGTTTAAACCCATGTGGCTGGTATTTATTGCTGTTGCGGTATGTGCCCATTTATATCTCAAAGACCCTTGGCAGCAAGGACTTGGTTTGGGCTTAGGAATGCTTTTTTCAATTGTATATATCATTGATTCTTTCTTGTTGCGAAGATTGCTGCCGTTTCTTAAGTCCTTAGAGGCGTCATAAAGATTAGCAATACATTTTATGATTATTGCCCTCGTTGTATTATTGGCACTTATGTTATTTCTAAATGCTGCGTTGCATATACTCCAAGGATTTAAATATGGTTTTAACCGGACTACAATTCCTGTGGTGGTTTGGGGAATCATACTAGCTATGCTTGGTGGCCTATTGCTAAAACCTCCCATTGCCGATTGGGTGCCATGGGCGATAGTAGCTTTTTGTTCTCTGGGAGCGATGGGCCTGCTTATCCAAAATCGTACTTCTTCCGTAGCAAAGTGGATAAATCAGTCGATCTTATTTTTGGATGCATTGATTGTTCTCACTGTTCTCTATCTTCAGTTTGTATAAACCTTGGGCTAATAGTACATGAAAGAAATTAGAAGCATTATTCAACTTTACGATCAATTGAAAAATGGTGTAGACAAACTAGCTTTGGCCACGGTCGTGCGGATTGAGGAATCTTCTTATCGAAGGGTAGGAGCACGAATGTTGGTTTCATCATCTGGGCAATGGACTGGGGGAATAAGTGGAGGTTGCTTGGAGGGAGATGCGTTGCGTAGAGCACAAAAAGCCATTTTTGATAACAAGCCGAGTACAGTTACTTATGACACCATGGATGATGATGCAAATCAGATCGGAGTTGGCTTGGGTTGCAATGGGATTATCGAAGTGCTGTTTACCCCAATTGACACCTTATCTAACAATAACTCAATCGAACAACTAAGGCAGATAGTTGAAAAGAACGATTCAGCAATTCTACTTCAGCTTATAAATTCTTCTAACAAGCAAGACCCTATTGGCCAAACTCAACTTTTTGATTCGCTAACTCAAGCGATATATTTCGATCTTGAAACAAATGCTTTGACCGAAGAAATTAATAAAGTTCGCATCAAGCGAAGGCCTCAGATAGTTGAAGTATCAAACGTGCAAGGAATTAAGAGAACCATTCTTATCGAATATTTGAGGCCAGAAACAAGATTGGTGGTTATAGGCGATAATTATGATGTTAGAGTGCTTCTGAAAATAGCAAGCGAATTGGGTTGGGACATACATTGGGTTGGACGCAAAAAGAAAATGACCAAAAGTTCGGTGTCATTGGTGAAGAAGATTTATGAATATGAAGAAATAGATCAAGTGCCAAAGGATGAATTTACAGCCGTGGTATTGATGACGCACGATTATGAATGGGATAAAAGAATATTACCTAAGTTGATGGGTGCACGAGTAGTATATTTGGGCATGCTTGGTCCCAAAAAGAGATGGATCAAGTTATCCGAAGATTTAGGAATAGCAAGAGATAAAACGCCAGATAAATTTCATACTCCAGTTGGATTAGACATTGGCGCTGAAACTCCAGAAGAAATCACCATTTCTATCTTATCCGAAATTATTGCCACTATGCGCCAAAGAGAAGGCCGCGCTTTACGGGAAAGAAAGGGGACTATTCATGATAGAATTCAATCCTAATTTGGAAGCGATAAGCTTAGGTTTAAATCGTAATATTGGGTGATGCTTATTGACAACCACAATAGAATAATTGACTATTTGAGACTAGCAGTTACGGACAAATGTAATTTGCGTTGTCAGTATTGCATGCCCGAGTATGGCATTGCTTTTAAACCCAAGAAAGAACTATTGAGTTACGAAGAAATGCTTCGGCTTGTCAAGCTCTTAGTGCCCATGGGAATCTCAAAAATTCGAATAACCGGTGGAGAGCCATTCCTGCGAAAAGATCTCATGCAATTGTTGCGTAAGATGTCCTGCTTCAAAGGTTTGGATAACATTGCCTTGACCACCAATGGCGTTTTAACTGGTCAATATTTGGATGAATTGATCGACCTCAACATTACATCCATTAATTTAAGTTTGGACAGCCTAAACAAGGAAAGGTTTTTAACCATCACCAGGCGTGATGATTTTGATAAGGTAATGACCTTTTATCGCCAGGTACTGGATAAAATCGGCACGCTCAAAATCAACTGTGTGGTGATGAATGGTCAAAACATAGAAGACCTTATTCCAATGGTTGAGTTGGCTGAAAAGGACAATGTGAGTATTCGATTTATTGAAGAGATGCCGTTCAATGGAATTGGTAAAAATAAAGAAACGCCATGGACGCACTTGGACATCAAAAGGCATATAGAATCAAAATATAGGCTGATTAAACAAGCAATGCCTTTTGGTGCGACTGCCCAGGGATACAGCATTGAGGGATTTATTGGAAGCATTGGGATTATAGCAGCGTATAGTCGAAGTTTTTGTGGAAGCTGTAACCGCATTCGATTAACGCCAGATGGACAGCTCAAAACTTGTTTGTACGATCATGGCGTATTCAGTGTTCGAGATTTGATGCGTAATGGAGCCTCTGATGCACAATTGTCCACAGCAATAATTGAGGCAGTGGGAAATCGAGCCAAGGACGGATTCGAAGCAGAACAAAATAGATTTCAGTTTCCAATATCAGAATCTATGGCAACGATCGGAGGTTGAGTACATTTGTACAGAGTTCTTTAGAGTAAAGCTACTACTATGAAAACAACAACTTTTCTAACTTTTGTAAATGAGCATTGCGGTAGAGCTGAAGAGGCTATGAATTTTTATACTTCACTTTTCCCAAATTCAAAAATTGAAAGCATCACTAGATATGCAGAAGGGGATATGGGTGGAACTCCCGAATTAATAAAACTTGCTAGGTTTACTTTAAATGGGGTAGAATATATGGCTTCAGAAAACAACTTCAAGCATGAGTGGACTTTTTCGCCGGGCGTTTCCATTTTTGTGAGTTGTGATTCTGAAGAAGAACTCCAAAAACTCTTTGAAACCATTTCTTCTAATGATGGTCAAGTCATGGTTCCAGTGGGCAACTATGGATTCAGTAAATTATTTGGATGGTGCGCAGATAGATACGGCGTTTCTTGGCAAATAAATTTGGATAATTAATCAAGCAAATAGGAAATTGAATATCAAATTATTCATTGTTGTCATTCTGATTTTCAGCTGCAAATCGTTGTGCGCCCAAGAAGTACCATTGTTTGTTCCTGCCAATGTCTTTGATTCAGAATCGGATGTTTCAAAGTATTGTGCGCTTTTGGCCAAAAAAGATAATCTGGACAGAAAAACAATTTACAATTTGGCAAGCAATGGAATAATTGCCCGAAGTATTCAGAATAATAATCTGAAATATACACAGGTCAGATACAATCATATGTTACTAAAGCTATTTTCTGATGCTTACTTTACATGTCCAGAATTCACTGAAAATTATTATTTCGTATTCGATGCTGGAAATATAGAGAATGAAGAGTTGGTGGCGCAACATAAGTTGTTCTCCACAAAGCTTTTGGACTATATTCAAACTAATAAAAGTATAAAGCAGTTAACTAATCCCGAATTGCCCATTTTAGGATACTTAGAACATAGCACTGAAAGGAACTATATCTTGTCATTTTATCCTTTTTTACCACAGTCGGGAACTTTGGTGCCAAACGAACTTAACAATTTAATTGCTCGTTATAATTTCGCATTAGATGGAGAGAATGTTACGCTTGAGCGTCAAGACATCAATGAGGAAAAATTGAAGGTTCTAGTAGACAAAAAATCCAATCCTGCCCCTCCTCCTCCTCCTAGGCCAAAAAGAAATTAACCTGCCAAACGAATAACCAATAACCCAATACTCAGTAAAAAGGAAACTAATTCTTGGCTTTCAAATAATTCATTGCTTCCTCCCGATCGACGTCGGTATTCGCGTTTTTCATTTGAGCAATATCAGGCATTTCCAAAATTTCCACATCCGTATTGATCAATACTTTTCTTGGGCAACTAAATCCTTGAGATAAAAATTCTAATAACACAGGATAAGCTCTGGGTTCCCAAATAGTAATTAATGGTTCGGGGAATTCTGTTTCAGGGTTGTAAAAACAGGTGGCTAGTTTAGACGGATTTCTTCCCTTGACCAGTAATGCAAGGCTATCTTTTGCCAAATAAGGTAAATCACAAGCAAGGGTTAACCATGCGGCATTCGGGTGTTGTTGAAAGGCAGATAAGATACCCCCGTATGGTCCAAGTCCATCAAATCGATCATAGAGCTTTTCAAAAGAGGATTCAATCAATTCATCCTGCTGCATTCGACAGGAGATAAACGTTTGGTTGCAAAATTGAGATGCCAACCTAGCCTCATATTCTCTTTGCTCGATTCCGTGATATTGCAGGGCGCCTTTGTCTTGACCCATTCTTTGACTTTTTCCGCCGGATAAAATCAGGCCATATAGTGGAGCAATTTCTGAGGAATGATCTTCTAATATTACCCTGGCAATGTTGGCTATTTCGCTTACGCGGAAAATTTGAGGAGGATTATCCTTATCCAGATTTTCCAACAACCAAGGATAGATGTCATCATAACTGTTTTCCAATAATATTATTCGCACATCTGTCAATCGATCTTTTTTTCGCTCGAGCGATTCTTTCTTTTTTTCGTTAATAAAAACTATTTGTTTGTCCGCACTAAAATGATTTCCATTGATCAACAACAAGTCCAGCGTGTTGAAGAACTTTCGATATTGTCTTTGTCCTTGTTTTCGAGTTAACTCAAAGGAGTCAAGGGCAATTTTATCAGTATATATAATTTGGGCTGTTTGATTTGCTTCGCTCGCCTTGTGATCGGCATCCATCCAACCAACCGATAGTTGTTTGGACAAAACAGATCGGAGTGCGTTGGATAGTTTTTTGATCACACCACAAGGTGCGCCAATAAAACCCCATTCATTGGAGTGGTACAAACCGCCTTTGGGTTTTTCTAATTTTGCATGTTTACGATGTACGCTCAAAATCTCTTTTTCCTCCAGTCTTTTTAATTAATTGAACTTCAGATATTTTAATGTCATGTGTTATGGCTTTGCACATGTCATAAATGGTTAAGGCTGCAATGGTACAACCAGTAAGTGCTTCCATTTCGACACCAGTCTTTCCACCGGTTTTGGCCGTACAAATTACTTTGATTGAGAATAAGTCCACATCGACTTCAAAATCAATCGAAGCATAATTCAACGGAAGTGGATGACACAATGGAATGAGATCACTAGTTTTTTTTGTTGCCATGATTCCAGCGAGACGAGCAGTTTCGAGCACTGGTCCTTTTTTTGAATGTAGTTTTTCTCCTTCAAGTAAATCGAAAATTTCTTTGGTAAGGAAGACCTTGGCTTGAGCAAGGGCTGTTCTGGCTGTTTCGGATTTATTCGAAACATCTACCATGGAGGCATTTCCTTTTTTATCTAGATGACTCAGCATAACAAAATCTTGTGCATGCAAATATAGCGTATTGAATTTCGACCCCGATTAAAAACTAAACTCAGGGTTTACCCTATATTTTAATAAAATGTCGTTAAATGTGCTTCGAAATAAGCAACTATTCGCATAGTTGTGCGTATTAATATATAAAGCGTTCCACCTATGACACTAATTATTAGCCTTCGAAATTATTTTCGAAAAGTATTTACCAGAAATAAACCCTCTCAGCTATCATCTGAAAGCGAGGATTATGAAAGATGGTTGGGGATCTAGGCGTGAAGCTTAGCTTGCCTTGCCAATAATACTTCATCTGATTCTACTCGATTCTCATCGGGTACACAACAGTCCACTGGACAGACTGCAGCACACTGAGGTTCTTCGTGAAACCCCTTGCATTCTGTGCACTTGTCAGGAACAATAAAATAAAAATCTTCTTCTACTGGATGTTGCATTTCTTCAGCTCCAACTTCTTTGCCATCTTCTAGAGTAAAATTGGTCTTAATGGTCGTGCCTTGCGCAATGTTCCATTCTATTCCTCCTTCATAGATTGCATTGTTTGGACATTCGGGTTCGCATGCTCCGCAGTTAATGCATTCGTCTGTGATAAATATTGCCATTTATATTCCTTCTTTAGTGCAAAAGTAATTCAAATGGTATAACCTTAAAAGCCTCATTTTGGTTTCGATTCTGGAACAAACTTGAAAATAATGGAAATCAATAAATAGGTCAGCCCAAAGATCCATCCGAAATCACTTGGTTGGAAAATAAGACAAGTGATCATACATGACGAAAATGTGGCATGAGGAATACCACCATGCTGTTTTTTAATTCCTTTTAATGAAATCATTTTTATTTCTGAGAGCATCAAAATTCCTAATAAAACGGGAACAGTATGATACAAGATGTTAGGGTCGAAAAAATTCAAAAGACTAAGATCGGCCCATTCCATGGCATACAGTGCACCCAATAAAGTAATAGCAGCCGTTGGAGATGGCATACCTGAAAAATAATTTGAAGATTCTTTGAGATTGAAAATCGCCAGTCGCAGAGCACCACAAGCTACAAAACACGTTGGGGCAATCAAATCAACCACACCATTCTTGTCACCAAACATATACCACAAAAAAGCAGGTGCTGCAACAAAACTGATAAGGTCAGCTAGTGAGTCTAATTGTTTTCCAAGTTCACTTTCTACTTTTAGCCATCTTGCCATGGCACCGTCGAACACATCAAAAAGGAGCCCTAACGATATCAAAAAAAGGCTAAGAGGTATCTCACAAAACAAAACGGCAAGGAACCCACAACATAAATTTAGCGTTGTGATCAAAGATGGTACGTAGCTCTTCAATATTGATTAATTTAGATTCTAACAAATTAACAAAGATTTAAAAGACCTACTCGTCTTTTTCTAAATACTTATAAAATGAAATTTAGTTTGAGTTCAAGATTAATACTCTTTTTCGGTATGGCAGTTTTATTCGTCAGTTCATGTGCAAGAAACCCAGTTACAGGTAAAAAAGAGGTGAATTTTATGTCCGAAAGCCGAGAAATTGCTTTGGGTAAAGAGGCAGATCCACAAATCGTGGCTTCTTATGGTTTATATCAAGACGAAGCAATTCAAAAGTTTATCGATGCAAAGGGCCAAGAAATGGCCAAAATTTCACATCGTCCAACACTTCCTTACGAATTTAAGGTACTCGATAGCCCAGTGGTCAACGCTTTTGCATTGCCTGGAGGCTATGTTTATTTTACCAGGGGAATATTGGCGCATTTTAACAATGAGGCAGAATTTGCTGGCGTACTGGGTCACGAAATTGGGCACATTACTGCTCGTCATGGAGCAAAACAGCAACGTAATGCGATTTTGGGTCAAATCGGATTAATCGGTGGAATTATTTTATCTGAGAAATTTAGAGCATTTGCCAATGAAGCAAATACTGGTTTGCAACTTTTAATGCTCAGAAACAGCCGAGCGGCAGAAAGCGAGAGTGACGAATTAGGTGTTTTATACTCCACGCAAATCGGATATGATTCACATCATATGGCAAATTTCTTTGGGACACTAAGAAGATTGCAAGAGGAAAGCGGGCAATCTTTGCCAACGTTTATGTCTACTCACCCTGATCCGGGGAATAGATTTAATGATGTTCATTCATTAAGCGATAAAGCGCAAGAAATGATGCCAGATCGAGAATATCAAACCAATAGAAACGAATACTTGAGATTGATTGATGGCCTTATTGTAGGAGAGGACCCAAAGCAGGGTTTCGTTGAAGATGGCAAGTTTTATCATCCAGAGTTACTCTTTGAGTTTTTGGTCCCCGCAAATTGGCGAGTAAACAATACTCCTAATGCTGTCCAAATGGCACCGCAAGACGGCAAAGCATTAATGACCATGGTCTTAAGTCCTGAAAAAACCTTGAATGCAGCTGCGCAACGAGTGGTTCAAGAAAACAAACTAAATGTTGTAGAGAATGCTAATCGAAAAATTAATGGTTTGGATGCTGTTGTTATGATTGCAGATCAAGTGACTCAAGGACAAAATGGCCAAAGCAATACCATTCGTATCTATTCTACCTTGATAAAGTACGGTGAGTTGATTTATATCATTCATGGCATGTCCACGCCTGAAGATTTTAATCGATATTTCTCAACATTTCAAAATACCGGAAGAAGTTTTGCACGATTGACAGACCAAAGTAAAATCAATAAAAAACCGGATGTACTCAAAATAGTGACGGTGCCATCAAACATGACACACGCACAAGCGATGCAAAAATTTGGAATGAATGCTGAGCAATCTAAGCAATTAGAAATTTTAAATGGCATGGAAAGCACCACAGCATTAAAAGCAGGAACCTTATTAAAAACCCTTGCCAAGGGCAAATAAATCGATAATATAAAATGGGGATTAAAATGATCCCCATTTTCATTGATAAACGCAGTATATTTTTAAAACTTAATCTATATTTGCGCTGCCTTTTAAAAAGGCGTTTGACATTTTGCGAAAGTAGCTCAGCTGGTAGAGCACGACCTTGCCAAGGTCGGGGTCGCGGGTTCGAATCCCGTCTTTCGCTCCA